>JBDIVN010000001.1:0-803954 GCA_039794365.1 Candidatus Neutrinobacter sp.
TGTTGTTCAGGTTCAGTCCCAGCACGCCTCCCCGGAGGATGTTGGCGGCAACCAGCAGGGTTTCCACCTTGGCGATGGCGGGCAGCCGGCCATTGGTAACGCTGAACGTGACGGTGCCGTTGGCATTTTCAATGGCCTCCTCCTCGGTCTGACCCTCGGTGGTAAATTGGATGATACCGCTGAGATCCCCGAAAATCTGGTTGGGGGCGTTCAGCAAGGCGACGGCCAGGGCGTTGGCCTTTACGCCATCGGCCTCGATGCGGGCATTGATATAGCCGTTCTGCCTGGGAAAGACGGCAATATCAGCACTGAGAGTGCCTTCGGCGGCGGTGGCCTCGACTTCGCGAAGCTGCATATAGCCGGAGGGTAGCAGATCCATCAGGCCCGTGACGTCTGAAATGATGATGTTGTGATAAATGACCTCGCCGATATCCAGTTCCGTCCCCCGAAACGTGACGGGAACGGCGGGCGCATCCTCCGGCGGCGGACCGAAGACGGGCAAGATAAAGTTGTTCACGATGAGACCCTGCCCGATCTCTTCCAGGTAGAGGTTCCAGGCGGGGACAACGAACAGGTCGCCCCGGATGGCCATATTCTCCAGGGGAAGGGGGAACCGGGTCAGGCTCGCGATATCGCCCGACAGGGCCAAATCCACGCCGGGAATGTTGAAGCGCTCGATGTCAAAGGCGCCATAGTTGCCTTCCAGGGTGATTTCGCCGGTCAGTTCCTGCACCCTCAGAAGCGCAAGCCTCACCTCGTCCAATATGACCTTCCCGGTTACGGCTGTGATGGGCCTGGGCAGCTCAAACGGGTCCTCCTGCATACTGACAGCCTGGAAGGGCGTTTGCCGGCGGCTTGCGATGGTCAGATCAATATCGGCCTTGCCGCCGGCCTGGGACGGATCGGACAGATGCTGGCTGAAGGCGGTAAGATCCAGGGTTTCCGGGGTAAAGAGACGGACATGGTAGGAAAGGTTATCCATGCTCAGGGGATTTTTGACGATGCCGGAAAGCTCGATCTCGCCGCCATCGAGCAGATAGAGATAGGAATCCTTGACCGCCAGCGTCTGGTCCTGCATCAGGGCGTTGGCGCAAACCCGAAAGAGGGGGTTCTCGGTCAGATTCAGCACATTGTAGAGTCTGGAATCAAGCCAAAGCAAGGCATTGAAGGGATCATTCAGGCTGTCCGCCTGCTCCAGGGCAATGGAAAAATCGTTTTTCACGAGGTAGTCGCCGGTTTTGAAATCCAGCGTCTCCGTGGCCAGGTTGACCTGACTTTCGCCGGCTGAGATTCTCACGTCGCCGTTGAGTTCCCGGACGGCGGGGCCGTCCTCCCAGGCAAGCAGCGCATTGGCAAACGTCAAAACTCCGTAAGTCTCTTCACTGGAATGGGAGCCGCGAAAATAAATCATCCCCGACGCCTGGGAAGGAAGGGGATAGGGGAACCCCACGAGGTTGCGGAAAAATTCCGGGTTGGTTCTCAGGGATGCCACCGGAATGGCTGCGGTTTCCAGGGTAAAGTCGAAAATCGGCTCCACGCCCAGCAGGCCGGAGGCTTCGCCTTCCACGATGAACTCGATGGGACCGGCGTGGCCGCGTGTCCGGGGCAGCACCAGCCTGCCCTGCTCGGTGAAGGAAATCAGGATGTTTTCGAGGTAGGCTTCGCTTTGCAGGGTTTCCAGGTATATTCCCAGGCTTCGGACAGCGATCTGTCCGGCAAGGCGAGGCTCGGCCTCCGGTTCCAGGACTCCGGTGATCATGACATCGAGGCTGGCAACACCGGACAAACGGCTGACTTGCTCCGTCAGTGCCTCAAAATCCGTCATATGGGCGAGAACCTCCTGGCGGAACCGATCCAGGTCCACGTTTTCGCCGGTCAGATGGACCCGGTAATCCTGGTACTCCCCCTGGGGACCCTTGTTGACGACCCCTTCCACCAGAAACAGGCTGGTGCCCAGGAAAGCCCGGATGTTTTCAAGCACCAGCCGGGCCGGTTCCAGGATCACCCTGCCGCTAATATTGGAAATGTTCAGGTTATGCCGCCGGTCCAGGGCGGCAACTTCTCCCAAATTGACGGTGCCGGTGATGTCCGGGTTGTCCGAGACGCCCTGCACAGAGATGCTGGCGTCGGCCAGCCCGGTGATCTCGAAACGATCCAGTTGTTCGCGCAATTCGGACGGGATGTCCACCTCGAACGTATCCGCCAGGGCCACCAGCCCTTCAATGACCGGCCCGGCTTCCAGGTTCTCCCCCGTGATCCGGGTGTCCAACTGCCGGGTGTCCCGTTGATAGGTGCCGGTCAGGGATAACGGTTGCCGGTTCAGCAGGAAAGCCAGGTTTTGGAGATCGGTGCTCTGGCCGTTGAACCGGACCGGCCCTCTCAGGTTTTCCACCAGGGCCTGTCCGGTCTCGCGGGAGGCGATATCAACACGCTGCAACTGGATGTTTCCGTTGATGTCGGGGTTATCCGGCCTTCCGGTTATCTGAAGCGTAACGTCAACGACTCCTGTAATGAGCGCCCGATCCAGGGTTCGGACCATTTCCGGGCTGACCCCCGCCTCCAGGGTCCGGGCCAGGCGCATCAGGTTTTCGATCAGGGGACCGGCCTGGAGGTTACTGCCGCCCACCGTCAGGTTCATGATTTCGCGATCGATGAAATACTGTCCCGACAGCCGCAGGGGCTGGCTGTCGATCTGGAAGGCGAGGCCCGGAATGTCGGCGGTACGCCCCGTGAAGTTGATGCGTCCGTTGACACCCCTGACGAGCCGTCTCTGGGCCTCATGCAGGGCGTACAGGGCCACATCGTTCAGGGTGGTGAACCCCCGGATAGACGGGTTTTCCAGGTGTCCGCCAAAGCGAAGATCCGCCTGGGCGCTGCCTTCGTAGGCCAGTTGCTTGACCGGCTCCGGCGTCGCAACGTCCAGGATGTCCGCAAAATGCAGGAGGGTCAGCTTCAAATCGTTCAAATCGATCCGTTCGCTGACAAAACGCCCGTTGGAAAGGGTCTTTTGTGTCCGGTTATAGGTCAGGTTCAGCCGGAAGAGGGTGTCATTGAGCCTCCCCTGGATGTCGTCCAGGATCACGCGCTTGTTCCTGAATTTTATGGTGCCGTAGACATCGGTGATTCCACCGGTGACCAGATCCTGCCGGTCGGAATCCCATCGCATATGGGTAAATGAGAGGTCCTCGAATTCCATCTGGCCCAGAAGGCGGGGTTCCGGCAGTTCCCCCCTGGCGGTCAGATCCATGCGCACGCCGCCGCTGGCCTGGGCAAACAGCCGTCCGATCGGGGTGGTATCGGGGATGAAGTCCAGGAATTCCATGGGCAGCATGGTGGTTTTCACCTTCAAGTCCACCGTGGCGCCTTCCTGCAAGGCGTCCATGTCCACGGGATCCCCGGCCAGAAGCTCGTCCAGTTCCAGCCGGCCTCCCAGGCTGGCTTTACCGTTCAGCCTGACCCGGTAGGGTTCGGAATCCACCACCAGATCCAGCTTCCGGAGAATTTGCCGATCCCGAAGTTCCTGGTTAAGGCGGATATACCCCGGATCAAGCTCGAAATGGTAGCCTCCAGAGTTGATCCGGGTGGGGTGGGTGGTTTCGGCAAGAAAGCGCAGGCGCTCATCCATGGGGCGATCATGGGGACGATCAGGCCGAGTGTCGATGGGGCGCCGGTAATCGAAATTCAGGGAATCGATCACGCCGGTGGCCACCAGGTCGCCGCCGTAGCGGCGGACAATCCAGGAGAGCGGGCCGAGATCCAGTTCCTTGACGTCGATACTCAGGCGGCTGATGCTTGACAGCGTGATGGGCACGTCCTCTTCGGCGCTGATGACGGACTGGGCCACTTCCGTGCGCAGGTCCAGCTCGCTGATTTCCTGTCGGTTGTCCGGTTCGGCGGGATTCCAGATGCTGACTGCGCCGCGGAAAGTAATATCCAGCGGGCGGTTCGAGTCGAAATGCCGGATTTTGATGATTTCACCCTCGGCATGGAGGGCGTTGAGTTCGTCCACCCAGTCGCCCGCCTCCACCGTAAAGTCTCGCAGCACGATGGTGGTGTCGTTGGTTTCAATACGCCGGGGTTCGTCCGGGTCCTGGACAATCTCAAGCCGGGGGTTGTCCGCGAAGGCGGCCTTCACGGTATCAATTTCAAGCTTGTCCAACTCCGGGGTCCGGCCAATGATCAGGGGCCACCAGCGGACCGTGGCGCCAATCTCGTCGATCCGGACCGCCTCTTCCGCCTGGGGAGTCATCAGCAGGCCATTGGAGAAGACGGCCTTGGGACCAGCCCACGTCAGTTTCACATGGATGTCCTCAAGGGTCAGCCGCCAGCCGTCCTCGGCAAAGACCTGGGTGGACACCACATCCTCCACCCCCTGTTTGATTTCCTGGAGGTCGATGACGTGCGGAAGCAGCAGTTCAATACCCCGAACCACGAACAAGAAAAGGCCAACCGCAATCAGGATGCCTGCAAGTGCTTTTAGTGTCTGCTGTCTGGAAAGGGTCATTAATAAAAAGAAGCTCGTGAACCGAAACTATCCACTATTTTAGCCCGATGACAAAAAACATGACGCCACACCCGGCAATTCGGTTCCGCCTCCCCATTTTATTGTCTAGTAGAATCCACGCAATTCCTCATCTGTCTATAGGCTTAAAAATGTTTCCCATGCCCCCTCTACACTTTGGAATCCTGAGTATCCGTTCCGGACAGGAAGATAAGCCTCCCACTATGACTCTGATGTCCGACCGGAGAAAGGAGTATGACGATCACGCCCGCGTGACGCTGGATCAACTGCTCCTGACCCGGAGTGGAAAGGTCCTGGCCCTTTCCGAACAGCCACCACGGGATTACCAAGAACTGCAATCCGGCCTGATCGATGTTTTCCAGACTGATCTCAAACCGGAGGCCATTTCTGAAAACAGCTTGCAACGCTACCGGCTGGGTCTCCATGCCGGCAAAACTTCCGTTGCCCTGTTCCGGGAGATTTTTCCCGTTATTCTGAGAGCGCTGGAGGAAAACCGGTTGACCGTTCGTTTCGAGGACCCGGATATCCTGGTGAACATCCTGGATCATCCGGTGACGAATAAACGAACAGGCATCCTGGGACGCCTGTTCGGAAGATAATTTTTTTGAGGAGGCTGCTTAGCCGGACTGGGACTTGCTTTCCTCTTCGCCTTTCGTGGCGGTGGCCAGCTCGTCGGAGACATCCTTCGAGGCTTTCTTGAACTGCTTCACCCCGTCGCCCAGTGCCCGGAACACTTCGGGCAGCTTGCCGGGGCCGAACAGGATCAGCACGATGACGAAAAGAATGCCAATCTCCAGCGGACCCAGGCTGGGAATCAAAAGCGGGTAAACGGGAATTTGCATTTCGGGAACCTCGTGTCGCAGTCTGTTGTTTTGTCTGTCTATGGTATATTCATAGCATACGCGTCGGTGAAAATGAAGTAAAAGCGATGGCGGAAGCAGATATTATACCGGTCAATCTACGGGAGCGCCTGATTCAGGAGCTTCGGGCCAAGGGTTTCCGTCTGACCCCCCAGCGCGAAAAAATTCTGGACGTGTTTTACAACCTGCCCGAAGGCGAGCATCTCAGCGCCGAGGAGCTTTTCCAGATCCTGAAAGAGGAAGAGCAGTCGGACATCAGCCTGGCCACGTCCTACCGGACCCTCAAGCTGCTGGTATCCATGGGGGTGCTGCGCGAACTGGACTTCTCCGAAGACCACAAGCATTACGAGCTGATCCGCGATCCCGGCAGCCCGCACCACCACATCATCTGCGTGGACTGCGGCAAGACCGCCGAGTTCGAAAGCCCGGAGATTATCGCGCTGGCCGAGAAAATTGCCCGCGAGAAAAACATCGAGGTCATTGACGTCCAACTCAAAATCTTTGCCAACTGCGCCAACATGCGCGAGGACGAGGGCATGTTCGTCGATCACGAATCGATGAAGAAATAATCCTCCCTCTTCCTCTGGAAGAGGGCCGGGATGAGGGTCTCCGGACTCCTGCAAAGGCAAAAGCCACAGCGGTTATTGCTGTGGCCTGCCAGGTGAAGGATAGATGCTTTTCCATGCCCCGCTAATAGATGGAGCTGTAGTAAACCTCGTTGTATTCGATGGGGAATTCATTGGGGATCAGAACGATGGGCGCTCCCAAGGTGGGAACGGACATGCCGCCGAACAGGGGAACGTAGCGGACACGGACCTGCGCCTTGTAGCCCACCGTAATGTTATTCCCGCCCTGGTTCTGGACCGGCTGGATATTGAAGTTGTCGTACGGAATGTTGGCGGCTTCCAGGCGGGCCTGGATCTGGTTCTCGCCCAGGGTTTCGTCATGAAAGACGGAAGCCGTGTAGGCGCCGTCGATGGCTGCCATCTTGGCCCCCTGGTATGTCTGCCATGCCCGGCCCATTTCAACGATGGCGAACAGGACGACAATCAGAAACGGCAGGGTCAGCGCCAGTTCAACAAGGTTCTGGCCGCGCTCCCTTCTGCGATTGAAAAATTTGTACACGGTCTTCTGACTCTCTGTTATCCTTCATCTCTTCTTCGGTTATCGGGAATTCGGGGCCGATGTTTAATATTGGGTCCCGTTTCTTAATATAAATTTACCTCCGAAGACCGCAGACACAGGCCATTCCACCGTTTTTAACCTATTCTCCCCCAGGGCGTGGGCGGGGCCATTGGCGTCGCCGGGAGCCGCACGGACACCCATCCGGAGTGAAAACAGGCAAAAAAAATCGGCGGTTGTGCATGGAATCCGCCGGGGGAGCCAAAGACTCCCGATGTGCAAATTTTAGGGCCTGACATGGAACGTCAGGTCAGGTTTTCTCTCATCACCGTGCCGATGGTGTTGCCATGAACCTGCAGGATGCGCTGGCGCACCTGCCGGATGTGGGACTCCGAGGCGTCGTATTCCACCAGCAGCACCAGCCCATCGGCAGCTTTCAGGATAACCGACGTATCCGGCCCGTTGAGCATGGGGGGCGCGTCGAACAATACCCAGTCAAAATAATGGCGCAGGGTGCCGGCCAGAGCCATGAACCCCCTGGAGTTCAGGAACCCGAAGGGAGCGTCCATGGCCACGCCCGCGTTAACGTAACAGATGTTGGTGTGCAGATCCGTGGCGATGAGGCCGGACTGGACGACGGGATACAGTTCCGCCGGGGAGGCGTCCGGTTTCTTGTACAGCACCTCGGAAAGGCTGTTGATGATTTCGGTGATCCCGGTGTCGTACTGTAACATATGGCCGAAGACGCCGTGCAGCCGGGGATTTCTCAGGCACGTATCCACCAGGACCACCCGGTCGCCGCTCTGGGCAAGGCAGTAGGCGAGGTTGGCCATGATGACCGGCTGTTCCGCCGCCCGTCGACACGAGGCAATGACAAGGGAGCGGCGCCCATGATCCGACCCGTTGACCTTCAGGCCGAGGGCGAGGGTCTGGTAAGCCGTAATCGTCGGTTCATGCGGCGGCGTGGCGATCATTTCCAGGATGTTCTGCTCGCGCAGCCGGTGCCAGGTCTTTTCACCGACCCAGGGAATGACGCTCAACAACGGAGCTTCGAGGGTGTTTTCCACGAAGTCCGGGCGGGCCTGCGCGTTGCCCAGATTCTGTTCCACGAAACCATAGTAGCCGACGACACCTGCTGCGGACAGGGCCAGCCCCAGCAACCCGGCCAGAATCATGACGTGATAGGCGGACGGGAACATGGGAACCCCGGCGCCCGGTTCGTCAATCAACTGTACCACGCTGCCCAGGCCGGCTTCCCGGATATGCACGGCATCCAGCTTGGATTCCAGCCGGGTCAGGCGCTCTTCGAGATTCTTCTTCTCCAGGATCATCCGGGCATAGGTCAACTGGTGATCCGGCAATGTTGACAACTGGGCCTGCAGACGGTTTTCCTGCTCGGCCAGCGTATCCATCCGGCGTTTCAGGGCATGATATTCGGCGTCTCCCAGGGCCAGGCGGCGAACGAGGTCCGAACGGACCGGGTCCTGGATCATGACGGTCTGCCGGGTTTCCGGCGTATAGCCGATGGCCTGGATCTGCTGGTCGGTAATCTGCCGCTCCAGCACTTCAATCTTCTTCTCCAGCACGACCATGTCCGGGTTGGTGGGGGCGTAGGTCAGGGCCATCACATCGTAGGACCGGCGGGCGTCGAGCAGTTCGTCCTGAAGGCCGGCAATCTGGCGGCTCTGGCCGCTGGCGACGGACTGGATCGCCGTGGCGGTATCCATCTTCAACTGGCTTTGAATCCGCTTGACCTCGGCCAGCCGTTCGCTGGCGGCGGCGGCGGCTTCCTGGTAGCGGCTGTTAATGTCCTCAAGCTTTTCGACAAGCACCCGCCCGTGGGTGTGCAGATCCACGACGTTGTGCTTTTCCTGGTAGGCGAGAATCTTGCCGTTGAGATCGGCCAGCGCCGTGCGGGTTTCCGCCGCCTGCTTCTCCAGCCGGTCCAGTTCCTGCGCCAGGGGCGCCGTGCTGATATTGCGCGATTCCTGCCGGTAGATCCTGAGATACGCCGTGGCAAGATTCCTGGCGTCTTTGGGGGTGGGGCCGGTGACGGCCACCCGCATGAAATCCGTATCCGGCACCCGCTCCACGTTCAGCATGGCCAGCAGGCCGTCCACGCTTTCCACGGGATGCTCCAGGGCGCCTTTCTTCAGCGATTTCAGGACTTTGGTCGCCATCTTCCGGCTTTTCAGCAGGGCTTCCTGGTTTCGGAACAGATCACTGCCGGAAACAGCGGCTTTCCGAGCGGGCAGAGGGTCCAGAAGGACGGTTGCCTCGGAACGGTAGCGATCCGGGTACAGCAGCAAACCGAGCAGCGCCCCTGCAACCAGGAACACCGCGGCGGATGCAAGCAGAACGGGCAGGTGACGGCGAAGCAGGGCAAACATCCGTCCCCAGTCTATAGTCCTGTTGCTGAAAGGCGTTTCTTCCATTGTCAGCCAACTCCAACCGCTCCATGCGAACGGCTTTCACATCTCCTTGACCCGGAAACCGGGAAATACTCCCTAACGATTTCTCTTCTCCCATTTAAGAGGATCGCGGGCCATCACCGTATCGTTTATTCGATGGAAAATTTTTTCAGGCGCTTAGCACGAGGCGTTTGACTTGGCCCTGGGTATGCTCGACGGAGCCGGTGTTGTCGATGACGACGTCGGCACGCTTGAGTTTTTCTTCCAGGGGCATCTGGCTGTTGAGGCGGGCTTCGGCCTTCTCGCGGGTCATGTTGGGACGGGTCATGAGGCGCTCCAGTTGCTGTTCTCGCGTGGCCTTAACCACCCAGACCTCGTCGTAGTTCTTTTCCAGGCCCGATTCGTACAGAATTGGAATGACGGCAACCGCCAGCTTTTCGTTGGCATGTTCCCTGAAGAACCCGGCGATTTTCTGGCGGACTTTGGGGTGAATCCAACTCGAAAGCAGCTTGAGGCGCGGTGGATCGTTAAAGACAATCTGCCCCAGCTTGTCCCGGTCCACCTCGCCGGAGGAGGTGAAGACGTCCTCACCGAACTCGCGGCGGATGTTGGCTTTCAGTTCCGGGTCGTGCCGGTACAGGTCATGGGTCACGTCGTCGGCGTCGATGACGGGAACCTTCAGGTCATCCTTGAGATATTTCGCCACCAGCGATTTGCCGCTGGCGATGCCCCCGGTCAGACCCACTTTCCTGACGCCGAAACGGACGTTGATGGCGAAAACCTCCCTTGGCGGAATGGATTTATTTTAAAAGGTTTTGCCCGGATTTGTCATTAACGGGCGTTCCATCGGATAGAATAAAAGCTATGGCGAAATTGCTGGCATGGCTTGTTCCGCCCATGATGGGGCGGTCCCAACTGGTTTTTCTCTGGATGACCGGGGTGTTTCTCACCTGCCTCGTCGTGGCCAACCTGATTGGGTCCTATCTCTTCTCGTTCACCCTGCCCTTCGATACCCCGCTGGGCAGTGTTGTCCTGCTGTCGGCGGGGATTATCCCGTTTCCGGTGACGTTCATCCTCACCGACCTGCTCAACGAGTTCTACGGAAAGCAGGCGGCCCGCTTTGTCACGATGGTGGGCTTTGCCATGTCCATTCTGGTTTTTGTTTTTCTTGCCGTGGGCGAAAAACTGCCCGTGGACCCGCAATCACCCTTCAAACAGGCGGAGTACCTCCACTTCTCCGGCATGTACACGGGGATGTTCGTGGCGTCGCTGACAGCTTATCTTGTGGGGCAACTGCTCGATATCCAGGTGTTTCATATTTTCCGGACATGGACGAAGCACCGCTACCTCTGGTTGCGGGCGCAGGGGTCCACGGTGATCTCCCAGATGTTCGATTCCCTCATCGTGACCTTCGTGGCGTTCTGGGACGATCTGCCCGCCTCCGCCCTGTGGCAACTGGCTGCGGGCAATTACACCTGGAAGTTCCTGATTGTGGTCCTGATCACACCTCTGCTCTACATCGGGCATGCCGTGCTTCGCCGTTCCATCGGCTGGCAGGAGGACATGGTCGAGCGGATTGAGCCGGAGTATGCCGGTTCTTCCGCTGAATGAGATATCGCAAACCTGATGGGACCTGAAGATCGGCCCAGTCTGTCATCCAATCGTCAAAAAGATGTGGTATGCCAGAAACAGGCCGGAAATCCGGCATGTAAAACCCTGTAATGAAGCGTGAAATTCTGTAACTAAGCCATTGATCTCTCCGGTCCTTGATTCTACCGTTATTATGGATTGTTCATTTTAAATATATAAACAAACCCTCTGCCGCAATACAATATAGGTTCCCCGCCCATGAAACTCCTCAACATCCTCCCACGCGAAGAGAAGTTCTATCACCTGATCGAAGATCTTTCCCAGTATGCCAACGAGAGCGCCCGGCTCCTGCACATCATCGTCACCTCCGAAAACGAGCAGGAAATCGTGAAGTCCGGCCAGAAGATTTCCCAGGCCAAGTCCGAGGCGAAAAAACTCTATGAGAACCTCACCGAGGAAGTCTGCCGGACGTTTATCACGCCGTTCGATCGTGAGGACATCCAGGCCTTTGCCGATGTGCTCTACAACATTCCCAAGCTCATCGAGAAAGTCCAGGACCGGCTCATCACCCACAAGCTGCGACCCTTCAACAACGATTTTCCCCGGATGTCGGAAATCATCAGCCGCCAGAGCGAGCATCTGGAGAAGGTTATCCGCATCCTGAACAATGGGCAGAAGCTCCGTGAAATGCATGAGGCCTCCGGCCACCTGCACGAACTCGAGGACAAGGGCGACGCCCTGCTCGGTCATCTCATCGCCGAACTGTTCTGGAGCATCAGCGACACCCGCGAACTCATCCTGCGCAAGGATGTGTACGAGATGCTCGAAGATATCACCGATTTCTACCGCGACTGCGCCAACCTGGCCCTTCGCATCGTCCTGAAACACAGTTGATTGTCTGAACGCGCTTTTATGAATCCTGAACAAACCAGCAGCCCGTTGCCGGCGCTTGCGCCTGATGCCGCCTTCGCGGCCAGGGAGCGCTGATTCATGGCTGAAGGGTTCTTTTTTCTCTGCCTGATTGTCGCACTGGCGCTGATTTTTGACTATATCAACGGTTTTCATGATGCCGCCAACGCCATTGCGACAGTCGTTTCCACCAAGGTGCTCTCGCCCAAGGTGGCTGTCATCTACGGCGCCATCCTCAACTTTCTGGGCGCCCTGCTCGGCACCGAAGTCGCGGCCACCATCGGCAAGGGACTTGTCGATGCGGAGGCCGTGTCGATGGACATTGTGCTGTTCGCGCTTATCGGGGCCATCATCTGGAACCTGATCACCTGGTACCTGGGCCTTCCCACCAGCTCATCCCACGCCCTGATCGGCTCTCTTGTCGGGGCTACCACATTTTCCACGCTGGCGATCAATGGCTGGGAGCTGGTCCACTGGGAGGAGGTTCTCCGGAAGGTGGTCTATCCGATGGTTCTCTCACCCATTTTCGGCATCCTGATCGGCTTCACGCTGATGACCCTCCTCAGCTGGCTGGTCTTCAAGCTGACGGTCTACCGGATCAACAGCGTTTTCGGCAAGCTGCAGATCGTTTCGGCGGGGATCATGGCCTTGAGCCACGGCCATAACGACGCCCAGAAGTCGATGGGGATTATCGCCCTGGCCCTGGTCACGTTTTACCCGGACACCGAGTTCAAGGTGCCCCTGTGGGTTATCCTCTCCTGTGCGGTGGCGATGGGCCTGGGGACCCTCAGCGGCGGCTGGCGGATCATCCGAACCCTGGGCAGCAAGATGATCAAGCTGCAGCCCATCCACGGGTTTGCCGCGGAAACCACGGCTTCCGTCATCATCATGGCGGCTTCCCGTGTCGGGATTCCCCTGAGCACCACCCACGTCATCTCCTCCTCCATTATGGGCGTGGGGGCCACCAAGCGGTTTTCCGCCGTGAAGTGGGGGATCGTGGGCAACATCGTCTGGGCCTGGGTGCTGACGCTGCCCGTAACCTTCCTGCTTTCCGGCCTGCTGATGTACGGCTTCCTGTTGATGAAGGCCGGTCTGGGTCCGTCTTAGGCAAATTTTCGTAAACAAGCGCCCACCCGCTCTCCTGTCTGGGCTAGAATAGGGAACGGTCCCCCATACTGGAAGGCAGGAAAGCGCTATCATGGATTTTATCGTTCATTTCGTCGAGCAGGTTCTCCTGATCCTGCTGGAGTTTGTCCACGGCACCATCGATTTGCTCGGCTACGCGGGCGTTGTCCTGCTGATGGCCATCGAATCCTGCAACATCCCCCTGCCCAGCGAGCTGATTATGCCCTATGCAGGCTATATGGTACAACAGGGCAAGATGGATCTGCACCTGGTCGCTTTCGCCGGGGCCTTCGGCTGCGTGCTGGGATCGCTACCCTCATACTGGTTGGGGTATTACGGCGGACGCCCCTTCCTCAAGAAATACGGCAAGTGGATGCTGGTGACCGAATACGACCTGAAACAGGCGGAAGACTGGACCCGCAGGTACGGTGACTGGGCCTTCTTCATCTGCCGGATGCTTCCCGTGGTGCGTACGTTCATCTCCCTGCCCGCCGGGGTGCTGAAAGCCAACTTCTGGCCGTTCACCATCTTCACCTTCGTGGGATCGCTGGTGTGGTGTTACGGACTGGCCTACGTAGGCGTGGTTCTGGGCGAGAACCTGGAGGTCTTCCGGCATTACTGGCATAAGTTCGACTATCTTATTGTCGGCATTCTCATCGTTCTTGGCGTGCTTTACGTGTGGAAGCACTACCAACACCTGGTTAAAAACGGTTCCACCGAGGTGGTGCCCGAAGAGCCGGCCCTGAAACTCGAGGAAGGCTAGGGTGGGAGTAGGATTTATCCTTGACGCCAATGCTGCTTCCGTCATTCCCGCGAAAGCGGGAATCCATCTCAAGCCACCGGCTATGGATTCCCGCTTTCGCGGGGATGACGCAAAGTTCTGATTATGTTTTCCTGAAGAGGGGATTTCATGAGCACCAATATTGCGACCCAGCCGCCATACGAGGACGGTGAACTTCATCGGACGCTGGGATTGTTTTCGGCGGCGGCCATTGTGGCCGGGTCGATGATCGGCTCCGGGATCTTTCTCGTTACCCCGGATGCCGCCCGGTACGTGGATACCGCCGGGCTGCTGGTGGCCCTCTGGATTTTCACCGGTATCATGACCCTCCTGGGTGCCGCCTCCTACGGCAAACTGGCCGCCCACCTCCCTGAAGCCGGGGGGCAGTACGTCTTTCTGCGCGAGGCCTGGGGCCGGATTCCGGCGTTCCTCTACGGCTGGGTGTTTTTCCTGGTCGTCCAGACCGGCTTTCTGGCGGCGGTCTCGGTAGCTTTTGCCCGCTATGTAGGCGTCCTGGTTCCGATGATCAACACGGACCCCCTGTTCCCCCTGCTCGGCGACATCGCCATGACCTCTGAAAAACTCCTGGCCATCGGCTGTCTCGTTGTTCTGACGGTATACAACTCGTTGGGCATCAAGTATGGTGCCTTTCTTCAGAACGTCTTCACCAGCATGAAAGTCCTGGCGCTGCTGATTCTCATCATCGTGGGCCTCGCCTTCGGTCAGAATCTCTGGGGCGGCGGGGCGGAGCTGAACTGGAGCCTGGCAGCCCCGGCGGGATCGACCGGCGCGGAGATGGGTTTTCTCGCCATGATCGCCATTGCCTCCGTGGGGCCGCTGTTCTCCTCGGATGCCTGGAATTACGTCACGTTCATCGGCGGCGAGGTGAAAAACCCCCACAAGGTGCTGCCCAAGGCGTTGATCTACGGCACCCTGACGGTGGTGATTCTCTACCTGCTGGCCAACCTGGCCTACATCAACGTGCTGTCGATGGAAGCCATCAAGACGGTTCCCGATGACAAGGTTGCCGCCGTGATGATGAGCACCCTCTTCGGCGACACCGGGTCCACGGTGATTGCGCTGATTATCCTGGTGTCCACCTTTGGCTGCCTCAACGGCCTGCTGCTGGCCGGGGCGCGGGTGTTCTACTCCATGGCGAAGGACCGCCTGCTCTTCCACAAATTCGGCGAGGTGAACCCGAAGACCAAAAGCCCCAACTTCTCCCTGTGGGCGCAGTGCCTCTGGGCGATCCTGCTGGCCCTTTCAGGCACCTATATCCAGCTTCTGGGCTATATCGTCTTCACGTCGCTGGTATTCTACATCGTGACCATGGCGGGGCTGCTGAAGCTGGCCCGACGGATTCCCGACGAGGTGAACATGAAGACGCCCTTCGACTATGCCATTCCCATTCTCTACATTGCGGGCGCCTCGCTGCTGGCATGGTACATGCTCTTCCAGCCGGAAACCTGGAACGTTTTCGGAACGGAGATGCTCGTCCCGATCAAGTTCACCAGCGTGGCCGGGGTCGGCCTGACCCTCGTCGGCCTGCCCGTCTACTTCATCTGGAAAAAGCTGACCCATAAACCGGTATAGATTACAGGGTCAGTAATCCAGTTTCGGATGGCGCCGGGCCAGCTCGGCGGCGAGGGCCGGATCGGGCTGGAGGCTGCCAAGACCGGTTTGCAGCGCCTGGTAAACGCGAAACACGTCTGCCGGGCTCTTTTTGGCGGCGATCTCAAGGCAGCGCACGGCGTTTTCAGGATCGCCCAGCTTTTCCGCGAAGATTCGCCCCGCGTCAAAGGCGAAAGCGGGGTCGTCCTCGGCGATACGCTTCAGCACCACCGCGGCCCGGTCGTTCATTTTGCGCTGGATGTAGATATCAGCCACCTCGAATCGGGTCTGCTGGTTGAACGTGGGCTGGTCCACGGCCTTTTCCAGAAAAACCACGGCCATCGACAGGCTGGACGGCTTGAATTCGTCCAGATAAAACCGGGCCACGTCCAGGGCCTTCTGGTTGGGGTAGATACAGGCGGCCTCGAAGTATTTTTTCGCCAGGCCCGGATCTTTCCGGACCCCATGACGGCCCAGAGCCAGGTTTTTTCCGTTTTCAAGCAGCTCGTCCGCCGTGAGCGCCTGTTGCTGCCCTTTCCCGGAGAATGTCACCCGGTCTGGAATATTCGGGGAAACGCCCGGCGGTTTTGTCGTTCCGGGACGGGCATGGGGGCCTGCCGGCCCGGAGAACCGGATTTGCATGGTCATCACTCCCTGTCGATTGGCTGGATTCCTTTTCACGACTAAACCAGAAAGACGAGAGCCGTTCAAGAAAGGTGGGGAACTTGCGGCCTGGGTTCCCGTTGGATAAAGTGGAAGGGCGTCAGTTTCGGGGTCTTTGCATGAGCTTTTACACGGCTGATTTAATTTATGCGCGGGGAGCCACCGGTGAACCGGAAGTGATGCCGGATCACTATATCCAGGTGGATGACAACGGACGGATCGTGAAGCTGGGACCGCTTTCGGAACTGGATAGCCAGGATCTGCAGGAAACCACGGTCTTCAAGGACTGCATGATCGTTCCCGGCCTCGTGAATACTCACAACCATTCGTTCCAGTCCCTCCTCAAGGGTTTCCAGGATGACCGGAGTTTTTTCGAGTGGCGCGACAAAGCCCTCTACAAGTACTCCGAGCTTCTGACCGAGGAGGATATCTATAACGGCGCCCTGTTTGCGTTCTCCGAAATGCTGCTTCAGGGTGTTACAACCGTTTGCGACTTCTTCTACATCAACGATCAGGACAACAAAAACGCCCGCGCCATCATCCGGGCGGCCAAAGACCTGGGCATGCGCATTACCCTGGCCCGGACCATGTACGACTGGGACGGCGCCCCCGAACGTTTCCGCGAGACGGTGGACCAGGCGGTAAACAACACCCGCGCCCTGATGGACGAGTTCACCGCCGATTCCATGGTGGATGTAATTCCCGCCCCCCACAGCCTGCATGCGGCCAGCATCGAGATGATCCGTGCCGGGCGGGATCTGGCGGAGGAGAAAACCACCGTGTTCCACATGCACGTGGCCGAAGGCCAGTACGAGCGCCAGATGATGGAGGAAAAGCAGGGGCTTCCGCCGGTGAAGTATCTCGATCGCGAGGGGATTCTCAATGACCGGCTGGTGATGATCCACTGTGTCTGGCTGGATGACGAGGAAATCGGCCTGATGGCCCAACGGGGCGCTGCCCTCTCCTACAACCCGTCCAGCAACATGTTTCTTGGCGATGGCATCACCCGGATTAAAGAGATGGTCGATGCCGGGATCAGCATCTCGCTCGGCACCGATGGCGGATGCAGCAATAACCGGGCCAGCATCATCGAGGAGATGCGGATGACCAGCCTGCTACAGAAGGTCAAATTCTGTGATTCCACCGTAATCACCGCCGAGCAGGTCTTCATGATGGGCACCGTCAACGGCGGCGTCAACCTGAACCGCCCGGTGGGCAACCTGGGAACCGGCTACGAGGCTGACTTCGTGGTGATCGATCTTAACGATCTCTCCATGCAACCCCGCCAGAACGCCGACAAAAACCTGGTTTACGCCATGCAGCCGATGGCCATCCGCGAAGTCTACGTGGCCGGCAAGAAGATCATGGAAAACGGCAAGATCCTGACCATCCCCCAGCCGAAGATCGTGGAAAAAGTCCAGGCCACGACGGGCGGCTGGACCTAGCGGACGGGGCAGGGTATATCCAGAGTATCCCTGACGTAGGGCGTTTTTAGCGCCGCAAAAAATTTTTTAAACTTGTTTTTATACATATACAAGGATAGGAAAACTGTTTTTCCGGGAGTTGAGTACGGAAAAGCGGCAGGGTTAGGGGTTAATAAAGATAATGACGTTTATTCAGCCGGTCAGGCCATCGGTAGGTCATGGAACATCCGTTCAATATCAGCCGCCGGAGTTGGGTTCATTGAATCAGGACTTACAAGGGATGAACCGGCAGGGGCCTTATATTGCTGCCAATGTGGCCGAGCAGCCTAAAGTGGCGGCAGTTGTGGCAATTCCAGCCGGGTGGGCATTATTGGAGGCGGGAAAAGCCTTTTTTGTCGGAACGGGTGTCTTAGGTTCATTGTGGGGGGCTTCAAAACTCGGTGAGAAATTGGCTGAGCGCCACAATACGCTGCGGGAGGCGGAAGGCGGGGAGGAGCAGCCCCGCTCCCAATCCGGTCGCCCGAAAGTTGCCGAGGACGAAAGGAAGGCTGCGGTGGACATGCTCAAGGATGAAATCGGCCAATACTCAGATCCCAGGGACGTTCCGGAAGAAATCAAGGAGCTTGCGGAACAGGCGGGGGTTTCATGGCGACAATACCTTAACAGGCCAGGCAGCCCGGATAGGAATTTTACGAAGGTCAAGAAAGCCTACAAGGAAGCCAGCGAAAGAGCAGGGATGCCTAGACCCAGGGGTAGAGGCCTGGAATGGCATGAAAACGGCAAATGGGGGTCCCCCCAGCGTGGCGATGGAAAACATGGCATCCGACTGGACCCACCACACAATAACATCGAAGGACATCCTGAGTCGAAACCCCACTTCAATTGGTGGAATGGTAAATCCAAGGGTGCCGTGCCCATCGAGTAGCAGATATGGTCTCAGTCATTCTCATTGTCCTGGGCTTCGTGGATAGTCCAGCTGATCATGTCCTTGCCCAGCGTGGCCCGGCCTGTGGCGGGTTTGCCGTCTTTCGTGACAGGACAAGTCTCACCCTTGCATGGGTTGGACAGTTCCAGCGTATCCGAGCGATTTGTGGGAAAGCGGACCCACTGAAGCGATACCACCGGCTCCTTTCCGCCCTCATTCCGATAGGTTTTGACGGCCCGGTTGGTCCGCCTGTGGTCGATGATGGCCTCAACCGCCAGCAGAGGGAATCTGAAGAACATCCCCAGCTTGCTGGCCGGGGAATCCATGACGGAGCAGAACCGGGTTTCCAGGCTGTCGGCAACCGAATCTCCCAGCCGGGGAACCTGCCGGACCAGCGGGCGGATCTGATCCAGCTCCTCCGCCGTTATTTTTCGGCCAAAAGACGGCGTGTTGCCGGTCTGGGCCAATGATAAAAATCCCGTTTCCCGCATAAAAACACTCCCATTGGGATAACCCGGCCCTGATTATCCCCGGAACCGGATTTGAAATCAAATCCGGTTCAAGACTGTAGAATCGGGCGGGTTACAGATGGGCTTTGAGTTCAAAGGGCTGTTCGGCGCCTTCCACCGGCGTTCCGTCATCGTTCACCTTGAATCCGGCCAGCCGGAAAAGGCCCAGGGTGGCCTTGCCATCCTCTGATCCCCAGTCGTCCACGTTCTGGTGGTACTGCCAGAGGAGGTCCCGGAGGAAGTTCTGGAGATCCGGCTTGTCGGCGTTGCCCAGGTTGGAGAGGATGTAGCCGTTGAAGGCGCTGTTGGGATCGCCGTTGTTCAGGACACCGGCCCGACCCAGCGCCTGCGACACCATCGCCTGCCGGTTCGGGTTCATGTCACGCAGGTAGGGGTTGAACAGGACCCTTGCGTCCAGCGTGCCGTCGCCGACCAGCTTTTCGATCAGCCCGGCGTATTCGTCCACGGCGGTACCGGTAATACGCTTCATCTTGGCGATGATGGCGATGCCCAGATCTTTCTGGGTGTATTCCCCGGCGGTCAGGCCGTCTTTAATTTCCTGGATGTCCGTGTCGGAGAAGTTGTACCCGTCTCCGTCCTCGTCGGTTTCTCCCGGCGAAACGTTCTGCCGATCCAGGATCTTGTCCAGCGCGTTATTGCCCCGCAGGTAGGGATCGCGTCCGAACTGGAAGCCCCTGGCACCGGCTCGTCCGCGGCGTGAAGGGAGTTCCTGGTCCCAGCTAAGGCTTCCGTCCTGGCCCTGTTGTTGCTGCTGCATGGCCCCCATGAACTGGAGAAACAGCATCTGGCTAAAGAATTGGAAGAATACCGGGTTGATCATATAGGGCTGGCCCGTGTCCGGGCTGCCGGCGGCGCCGAAGTTCGGCACGAACTGGGAGACATACCCCTGCAAGTACTCCGGGCTGAAGGGTGCGACGGTGGGACCGCTCTGCACGGGCATTGCCTGACCCACCGTGCCGGAGCGGTAATCGAAGGGCTGCCCGCTGGCCTGGGCGGCCTTCAGGTTCTGGAGATACTTGTAATGGCTCGATATGCTGCTGAGGAAATTGCTTGAGACCATCGGATCTCCTCTCGTCTGTCCTCGATGATGCTTCCGGAATACTTCTCTGAAGGACATATCGGCCCAAAAGCCCCATTCCTTGAGAACGTAACCGGATTTTTACAAAATGCAACAGCCGCTCGTCTGCCGGGTCCGGCTCAGGGGCGTTCTGACCCTCAGCATGGAAGCCCTCATCCCGCCCCTTTTTCCGGGCGTTTCTACAGGCTTTCGGTCGGGATGGGCTTCAGCCTGGCCCGATAGTGGGCGAGGGCGGCCTGGATGTCGTCGAAATTATCTTCTCCGAACTTCTGGACGAGGGCGTCGGCCAGGATAAAGGCGACCATGGCCTCGGCAACAACGCCGCAGGCAGGGACGGCAGTCACGTCGGAGCGCTCGAAGTGGGCGGCCTCTTCTTCGCCGGATTCCAGATTCACGCTCTTCAAGGCTTTTCTCATGGTGGAGATGGGCTTCATCACCGCTTTGATGACCAGTGGCATCCCGTTGGTCACGCCGCCTTCCAGCCCCCCGGCCCGGTTCGTGGGACGGGTCAGGGCCACGTCGCCGTTCTGTTTGCCCACGGCGAACTCATCGTGAAACTCATAGCCCGTCACCTCGCTGCCGGTTTCCCCGGCGCCGATGGAGACGGCCTTTACCGCCTGGATGCTCATGACGGCCTGGGCCAGCAGGCCGTCCAGCTTGCGATCCCACTGGACGTATGAACCCAGTCCCGGCGGCAGATGGGTCACGATGACTTCGACCTCGCCGCCCAGGGTGACGCCCTCTTTGATGGCATCCGTAATCCGCTCCCGGATTCGGGCCAGTGTCTCGTCCGAGCCGCCGCAGCGCAGGTCGTTGCTTTCCACCCGCTGGCGCAGGGCGGCGAGGGTTGGGGGATACTCCGATGGCGGGACGGCGATGCCGCCCAGTTTTGTCACGTGGCTGACGATCTCAACGCCCAGCGCCTCCAGCAGCTTTCGGGCCACGGACCCTGCCGCGACGCGGGCGGCGGTTTCGCGGGCGCTGGCACGTTCCAGGGCATCACGCAGATCATCCAGCCCATATTTGTAGAACCCGGCCAGATCCGCATGGCCGGGACGCGGGCGCATGAAGCTTTTTTCACGGGCGGCGTCGGTGCGTTCACCCTCGGCGGAAAGGATCTCCGTCCAGTTGGCCCAGTCCCGGTTCTCGATGAACAGCGTAATGGGCGCCCCGGTAGTTTTCTCGAACCGGACGCCGGACATGAAGCGGGCCTGGTCCTTCTCGATCTTCATCCGGCCCCCGCGGCCATAACCGACCTGGCGCCGGGCAAGATGCGTGTTCACATCCTCCGGTTTGAGAGGAACACCGGCGGGGAAACCGTCCACGATAACGGTGAGTCCGGGGCCATGCGACTCACCGGCGGTCAGAAATCTCATCGGGCTTCAGGCTAACCGGCGCGACGGATTTTGTTCTTGCGGATGCAGCCGGTGCAGACCCGGATGGTCTTGTGGGTGCCGTTGGGCAGCACGACCTTGCAAGACTGGAGGTTCGGCTCCTGGAAATAGCGATGATGCTTGTTCGAGAAGCTGACCTTGTTGGACTTGTTCCGTTTCTTGCCGCAAATTTCGCAAACTGCCATGATTCAAAGCCTTATGGTTAAAAGAAGCGAGCTGATCTCACATGAAAATCAGGAATCCTATTTAAACACCAAGTACCCGCCGTGGCAAGTCCGCAAAGCTGGCCCTGTTCCCCCATTATCCCCGAAACAGGCGAAAAGGTGCCCGAATTAATCGATACTGGCACCTTCCGCGTTAATCAAAGTTTTCCGAAACGATTAACTCTCTATTCTCTGGTTATCCTCCTTCTTCTCTCTCTCTTTTTTCAACACAACTACAATCGTTCTTCTTTCTTCTCTAATCGAATATTTCTCCTCCTGTATTACTGACAATCTCCAGCGCTGATGTCACTCCTCCTTTCTCGATATATTTCCTCTGCTCAAATATTTCTCTCGAAGAGGGTTGTTGTACCCTTCAGCAATAACGGAAGCAATCGTATGACTTCCTAACATAATAAAAACATTTTAAAGACCCTGATTGCTCAAAGCCTCTGAATTTGTTACAAAATGGCCTGGAGGGGGGACTGTCTTCCGCGCCGGGCCTCTTTCAGGATTTACATTGCGTGATGCGCGGCGGGATAAAACGGGCATCCGGTTTTCTGTTAGGATAGGAGTCCCGGCAGTCAGCCCGCGATCAGGAAGGAAAATTCAATGTTCGAAAGACCGGACGGCAGGAAGCCCGACGAACTGAGGCCCATTAAAATCATCCGCAAGTATACCCGTTACGCGGCAGGCTCCGTGTTCATCAGCTACGGCAACACCCAGGTGCTGGTGACGGCCTCGGTGGAAGAGCGGGTGCCCCGCCACGTCTTCCAGACCCCCAACGACAACGAGGGCTGGCTGACCGCCGAATATTCCCTCCTCCCCGGCTCAACCCATTCGCGCACCCAGCGCGAGCGCAACCGGGTGTCGGGCCGAACGTCGGAAATCCAACGTCTGATTGGCCGGTGCCTGCGGGCTTCGCTGGATCTCCAGAATCTGGGCCAACGGACCATTACCGTGGATGCCGACGTCATCCAGGCCGACGGCGGAACCCGTGTGGCTGCCATTACCGGCGGTTTCGTCGCCATCATGGACGCCCTGCACAAACTCCGGGAAGAGGAAAAACTCAAGGAGCTGCCCGTTATCTCGCCGGTGGCCGCTGTCAGCGTAGGCCTCATCGAGGGTGACGTCTTTCTCGATCTGAACTACGAGGAGGATTTTGCCGCCTGCGTGGACGCCAACATCGTGATGAACGGCGACGACAAGCTCATTGAGTTCCAGGCCACCTCCGAGGGGACGCCGTTCAGCAAGGATGAGCTGAACCACATGCTGGATACGGCCCACGACGGCATCCGCCAGTTGCTGGCCATACAGCAGGAAGCCCTGGAAGAGGCGGGCGTTACGGTCTAGACGCGGATTCTGAACATCATGGAAAAAACCCAACGCCCACGCGTAATAAACCAGATCAAGCGGCTGCGCGGCATGGACGACATCCTGCCGGAAGACGTGCTGCTCTGGCAGCAGATCGAGATCATGGCCTGGGAGCTGTTCACCCAGGCGGGCTATCACGAGGTCCGCACGCCGGTCCTCGAAGATACGGAGCTGTTCGAGCGCGGCGTCGGCACGGAAACGGATATCGTCAACAAAGAGATGTACAGCTTCGAAAAGGGCGAACACCGCTACACCATGCGCCCGGAAGGTACGGCGGGCGTGGTTCGGGCTTTCATCGAGAACGGCATGAGCCGCTGGCCCAAACCCGTGAAACTCTTTTACAAGGGACCCATGTTCCGCTATGAGCGCCCCCAGGCAGGCCGCCGCCGACAGTTCCACCAGATGGGCCTGGAGATTTTCGGGCTGGATTCCCCCGCCGCCGACGCCGAGAGTATTTATCTCGCCATGAAGCTCTTCGAGCAGCTGGAACTGCCCAACCTGTCCCTGGAAATCAACAACATCGGCGACCCGGAATCCCGCGAGGTCTTCCGCCAGAACTTCCGGGCCTTCATCGAGCCGAGCCTCTCCAAGCTGTGCGAAACCTGCAACCGCCGCTATGAGTCCAACCCCTTTCGCATGCTCGACTGCAAGGTGCCCGAATGCAAGGCCATCTATGACGGCGATGCGGTCTCCGGGTTTCTGGCCCAGGAATGGACCAGCGAGGCCAGCCAGAACCACTTCCTGGATCTCATCGACATCCTCGACGAGCTGGGCATCCCGTGGGAGCGCAATTACCGCCTGGTCCGCGGGCTGGACTATTACACCAACACGGTCTTTGAAATCACCTCCACGAACCTGGGCGCACAGAATGCCGTGTGCGGCGGTGGCCGCTACGACCGGCTGGTCGAGGACCTGGGCGGTCCGCCCACCCCGGCCACGGGCTGGGCATTGGGTATGGAGCGGCTTGTCTCGCTTCTGGACATGAAAGTCGAAACGCCTGTTGAGTACTACATTATCAACGACCATCCCTCCGCCGCCATGCAGGTGGCCGATGTGATCCGGCAACTGGGCAAGATCGTGGAGGTGGATCTCTCCGGCAAGGCTTTCGGCAAGCAGTTCGCCGTGGCGGACAAGCGCAAGGCCAAGTACGCCGTGATTCTGGGCGAGGAAGAGATCACCCAGAACAAGGTGACCCTCAAGGATCTCGCCACCGGTGACCAGTCCGTCATGCCCCTTCCCAGCTTCTGGGAATATCTGGAGGCTTTAAGCATTGTCGAGGAAGCCGGGCTGGAGGCCGAAGAGGAGGGGTAACCCCTCCCCGCAGCGGCATTGCCATATAGCTAAGCCAAAGGATAAACCTGATCCGATTGCCTGGCAGGCAATGCGGCGAGAAAACCATCCAGGGCGGGGGCCATTGCCTCCGGCTCGATCCAGTGTCCGGCGTCTTCCAGTTTGTGGAACTGTTTCATCGGCGCACCTTCGGCTTTCTCGAACATCTCACGCACCCGTTCGGCCTTGAAACCATCACGCCCGCCGTGGATCATCAGCAGCGGCGAGGTAATGCGGTGGATCTTGGATTCCGTGTCGAACTTGCTTTGCAGGTTCTCCGGCTTCGGCACGAACAGGGAGCGGATGCCCATGTTGCGGGTCACTTCCGCAAGCGAGGTAAAGCCGGACTGGAGAATGACCGCCTCGAAAGGACGCCGGGCAGCTATTTCCGCCGCAACGCCCGCGCCCAGTGAATACCCCCAGAGCATCAGGCGGGGATAGCCCTGCTGTTTCACGAAGTTCACGGCGCCTTCGAGATCCCGGTAAACGCCCTTCTCGGAGGGAATGCCTTCGCTTTTGCCGTAGCCCCGGTAATCGTAGGCCAGAACGCCGAATCCCCGGCTGACCAGCAGATCCAGCATGCTGTCCTGAATCATCTGCCCGGCCTTTCCGGAAGAATAGACGACCACCGGCCTGTCCCCTTCCGGCTTCACGAACCAGCCATGAATCTTCAGGCCGTCCGTGGCGGGAAAAACGACTTCCCGCACTTTTTCACGCAGTCCGGGGTCGGCGATATCTGAAATTTTGCGGCTCCCCAGCCGGTTCTGGAAGATCAGACGGCTCTCGTACCATTCCCGCTTTTCTGCATTGTCCGTCAACCGGTGCATCATGGCGTAGGACATCAGCCGCACCGTGGACTTGAACTTTCGCCAGCTTTTCGGCCCGTATTTTTTGGCATTCACCTCCTGGGCAATGCTGTTATCCGCCGCCCCGCTGAGGTCCGTTCCGCTCATGTCGCTGATATCACTGAGCTTCCAGGGTTTTACCGCGTCTTTTTTTCCTGAAAACGTTATTTGTCCCGTGCGAACCGCCGCAGGCGCCCCTTCGATCATCCCAATGCCCATTTATTTTCCCCAATATTCAACTGTAATCCTTCCACCTGCATGCAATCCCAAACACAGGCTTTATTCAAGCAAGCCGGGCAAGAAATGCGTCAAACACCGCCTCAAGATTCTTTGCATCGATCCAGTGCCCCTGATCGGGAATGATCTCCGTCTGAACGAACGGCGTATCTCCAGCAACGCCGACCATCCGGTTCATCCACGCTTCGTTATGGTCCTTGCCGCCCGCAATAATCAGAACCGGTGCGGTGACACGCGGCAGTTTGCCCTCGGTATCGAGTTTTATATGGATGCGATCGGCTCCAGGGACAATTTTCGGGATAAAACCCTTACCGGATTTCATCCGCTCCACGATAGCCCGGGCACTGGGGAAGGTGGATTGCAGGACTAGGCCCCGGACAGGCCGCTTCGCGGCGATGTCCGCCGCTATCGCCCCGCCCAGCGAATAACCCCACGGAATCTGGTCTTCAACGGGGACGCCGCGCTTTTCAAGATAATCGCTGGCCGCTTCGACATCCCGGTAAAGCCCTTCCTCGATCGGGAAGCCCTGGCTCTTGCCGTAGCCCCGGTAATCGTATGCCATGACACCCAGCCCGCGATCGGTGAACATCTGGAGAAAATCGTCAGAGATAATCTGTCCGCCGTTGCCGGAGGAGTAGAGAATGGCCGGTTTACCCGGCTCCGGCGGCACAAACCAGCCGTTTAGCCTCAGGCCATCGGAGGTTTCAAAGAAAACCTCCTCGACTTTTCCACGCAGCATGGGATTCTGAATTTGGTCCACCGTGCGGCTACCCAGCCAGTTGGGAAAGACGATCCGGTTCTCGCAGGCCTTTTGCATGGCGGGCGTCAACGCTGCGGCCCGCAGGAAAGCATAGCCGAAGAACCGTCCCATTGCCCGCATCTGTTGCCAGCGGCTGAGACCTTCCGGCTCTTTCGCCTGCTCCTGTTCCGTTGCGGTTTTTACAACCTGGTCTTCAAGCTGATCCTGACCGAAAAACAGCCTGGAGCGCACCGTTGGCGGCGTACCGGCAAAGGCGGGCGGTTTCGAATGGAGTCCCACAGGTGTCATATCAACTTCCCCTTCAACTCTGACATTAGATTACGACAAAAATCGCATGGTTCAAGAGCGCTATAATGGACGGGTTACAGGCAGGAAAACACCGGCACCGTGCAGACCCGATTGTTCGAATACCCCGTCCACCCGTTCTCTCCAACTCAGGCCGTCGAGCGGGTAAGGAGCGCCGTTGACACCGGAGAGAATCTTCACGTCGTCACCCTGAATCCCGAAATGATCATGCAGGCGGAACAGGACCCGGAGCTGTCGGCCATCCTGAAATCCGCCGGATTGGTGATTCCGGACGGGGCGGGGGTCGTCTGGGCACTTCGGCGCCAGGGGCACAACGTCACCCGTCTGCCCGGCATCGAGCTGTCGGAGGTACTGCTGAAGGAAGCGGCGGAAAACAACTGGCCTGTGGCCTTTATCGGCGCGAAAACGGAGATCCTGGACCAGGCGCTGCAAAACCTTTGCCGACGATTCCCCGGCCTGAACATCGCCTTCTCCCGCGACGGTTATTTTCAGCCGGACGAAGAGCGGGCCATCGCCGAAGCCTGCGCCTCCGCGTCGCCCCGGCTGGTTTTTATCGCGCTGGGGGTCCCCCGTCAGGAAAAATGGATTCGACAGTACGCCTCGCTGTTTCAGGGCACCGTTTTCGCGGGAATCGGCGGCAGCCTGGACGTTTGGAGCGGCCTGAAACGACGCGCCCCGGACTTTTTCCTGCGCACCAACCTGGAGTGGCTGTGGCGGATCACCTCCGAGCCGTGGCGCATCCGGCGAACTTACAGAACTTTACCTCTTTTTGTAGTAAAAGTATTATTGTCCGGGACCCGTCCGGGTCTTTAGACATTGGCCCCGGCGCCAAACGTTCACTTAATTGTTTAGCAGGTAGAACAATGAGTCTCGAAATGCCCACACCGTCCTTGCAAACCCAGACCCGGTTTCCTGGAAGACCCCGCCCCTCCGTCCGGGAACTTGAGAAGATCGCCGCGAAACTGCGGATCGACATCCTGAACATGATTTATGAAGCCCAGAGCGGCCACCCCGGCACGTCGTTTTCCTGCCTGGAGATCTTGCTGGCCGTCTGGTGCGCCCACATGCGCCACGATCCGAAAAACCCGGACTGGGCCGATCGGGACCGCTTCGTGATGTCCAAAGGCCACGGCGCCCCGGCACTCTACGCCGTACTGATGGAGACGGGCTACATTCCGTGGGAAGAACTCAACACCCTGCGCAAGATCCATTCCAACCTCCAGGGTCACCCGGCTTCCAAATACGTGAAGGGCGTGGACGTTTCCACCGGTTCGCTTGGACAGGGCCTTTCCGCAGCCACCGGCATGGCGCTGGGGCTGCGGCTGGACAACAGCGATGCCCGCGTGTTCGCCCTGCTGGGGGATGGTGAATGCCAGGAGGGCAACGTGTGGGAGGCCGTGATGAGCGCCGCCCACCACAAGGCCAACCGTCTCACCGCCATCGTGGATCGCAACCATCTTCAGATCGACGGCGACACGGAGCGGGTCAAGGCCCTGGGCGAGATGGAACCCAAGTTCGAGGCCTTCGGGTGGAACGTGATCAGCGTATCCGACGGCCATGACTACGCCCAGCTTCTGGGCGCCCTGGACCAGGCCGAAGCGCTGGCGAATCAGACGGATCGTCCCACCGCCATCATCTGCCGGACCACCAAGGGCAAAGGCGTTTCGTTTATGGAAAACCAGGCCAGCTGGCATGGCAAGGCCCCCAACGAGGAGCAGTACAAAGAAGCCCTGGCCGAGCTGGAAGCGCACTACAAGACGTTCGGATAGCGGTATTTCGCCGCTGTAGGGAGGACCCGGCATGGATATCATCTTCACCAAAATCTGGTGGGCGCTGCCGGTATTTGCCGTTCTCGCCATGATGGAGTATGCCATCGGCATCGAACACAGCCGGCTGCTGGCAAACAACCCGCGCCTGTCCGTCACCCTGCCTGAAGAGGCCCCGCAGTGGCGACTCTTCAGCAAAAAACGCCTGCTGACGGTATTGCTGGCCTGCGTGATCTACCTGCTGGTCTATTTCCTGCTGCCGGCGGAGTTTTTCCGGTTCGTCTTCGGCGGCCACCTGCTGCTGATGATCACCGAATGCCTGCGCAGCATCCGGTTCCTGTTCTTCTTCAGCCTGGCCCGCGCGGGCAAGGGCATTGAGGGCAACCTGAAACTCTCATGGTGGTACGTCTACCGCGAGATGTCGATGGAGCACTTCATCTTTGCCATTCTTTACCTGCTGGCATTCAGTGTCAGCCGAGAACTGATTTTCGGCGGGGCGGCGGCGTATTACTACTACCGCGCCGTTCATCTCTGGCTTACCTCCAACCGCCAGGAGGACAAGCCGGACCTGTCCGCCCCCACCGAGGAAAAACAGCCCGCCGATGTTTGAATTCTCCTTTTACGCCTATCCTTGGGCGGTGATCACGCTCTGCTGCCTGCTCTATGTCAGCGATGCCTGGCTGACCATCCATTGCGCAAAACTGCTGGATCAGGGCGCAGACAAACATTATAAAGTTCATGGCGGTTATGAACTCACCCCTTACTGGCAAAAAGAGGTTGATGAACGCCAAAACCTCCTTTTTTCTCCAAAATTTCAGGTAGCCCTTGGCACACTCATCATTTATCTAGGCGCTCTTGCCTATCTGAAATCATTTGCCGAGAATTCTTCCGCACCATATGTTTGGATAGCCGCAGAGGCTTTTGAGTTTTTTTCAGGTGCATGGATTCTTCTCCAGGTTCAGATTCATGTCAGGCACCTAAGCAACTGGTTTATTTTCAATACATCCATCCAAGGCATCGGAATTAGAGGACGCTTGGAACAAAGCCGTTGGTATGCCCTGCGCCTCAGCGCTTTCGAAACTATCGTGTTTGGGCTATGTTATCTACTGTTCTGGACTCTTCTTGATTTCAGAATTTTTCTTCTCGGCGGCGCCCTCGGTTGTCTGAGTTCTGCACTCGGACAATACCAGATGTCACGTAAGCACTCGCCCGATATTGTTGAAGAAACCCAAGAAACCACTAATCAGGAGACTCTGGCCTCATGACCATCGATCTGCAGAACCCGCAAAAGAAAGCCCTCCGCGTCCAGTTCGGCGAAACGCTGGCCGAACTCGGCGAAACGGTCCCGAACCTTGTGGTGCTGGACGCCGACCTGTCCTGCTCCACACAGACCCAGATGTTCGCCAAGAAATTCCCCGAACGCTTCTTCAACCAGGGCATCGCGGAGATGGATCTGGTGAATACCGCCGCCGGGCTGGCCACCACGGGCAAGATCCCGGTCATCAGCACCTTCGCCCTGTTCGCCAGCGGCAAGGCGTGGGAGGCCATCCGCAATACGGTCTGCTACAGCGACCTTAACGTCAAGATCATGCCCACCCACAGCGGTCTG
Source organism: Candidatus Neutrinobacter sp. (assembly GCA_039794365.1). Taxonomy (GTDB): domain Bacteria; phylum Cyanobacteriota; class Vampirovibrionia; order Vampirovibrionales; family Vampirovibrionaceae; genus JBDIVN01. Next base: position 29,372 of record JBDIVN010000001.1, read on the forward strand.
AGCCTGGGTGAGGACGGCGCCAGCCACCAGTCCATCGAGGACATCGCCCTGATGCGGGTCATCCCGAAGATGACGGTGGTTGTTCCCTCCGATGCCGTGGAAACCGACCACATGGTCCGCTGGGCCATCCGGGACCACAAGGGGCCGGTCTACGTCCGCCTCGTTCGGCCCAACTGCCCGGTCATCCACGATGAGAACTACACGTTCCGGCCCGGTAAAATGGAGGTGATGCGCGAAGGGAAGGACATCACGCTGGTCGGCACCGGCGAGACGGTCTATCATGCCCTGCTGGCCGCAGAACGGCTGGAGAAGGATCACGGCATCAGCGCCGAAGTCCTGAACTGCGCCTTCATCAAGCCTTTCGATACGCAAACCCTGGTTGCCAGCGCAAAAAAGACCGGAAAGGTCATCACGGTGGAAAGCCACCAGATTTTCGCCGGACTCGGCGGTGCCGTCTGCGAGGAACTTTCGGAACACCACCCCACCCCCGTCAAGCGGCTGGGCACCCAGGACCGGTTTGGCCAGAGCGGCACCTCCGGCCCGCTGTTCAAAGAGTACGGCATCGACTGGGAAACCATCGTCAAGACCGCCGTTGACTGGCTGAAATAGCACAAGGCGTTTGTTTGAAATAGAATAGAACCGGTCTGCGCGTCAGATCTCAGATCCATGAGGGGAACCGGTTTGGGGTTGTTTCATGCCGCTTATTCCACCAGCTGAATTTCGGGGAGCCGTTCGGCCATTGGGGCTGAAAGCCCTGGGTATGCCGAGATTCTCGGCAACCCCTGGCAAGCCGGATACGGCGGAAATCGGCAATCGGCACTACGGCGAGATATTCAGCGAGACGACCCTGCCGGAGAATCAGGCGACGATTGTCCGAACGTTTGACACCATCACCGGCAGCCGGGATCTCAAGGGGCTGGACGCCTGGCTCAAAGTCCTTTCCTCGCCGGATTATCACAATCTCGCCAATAATAAGCTCCGACGACGGCACTATACGCCTTTCGTCCAACTGTTCCTGAACCTGAACACCGGGGATCGAAAGCGCCTGCTCAATGCGCTGCATAAAACCGTCCAGCAGCCCGCCAACGGGTACGCGATGCAAAACGCCCTCGAGGCCCTTGCCGATATCTATTTCGTCGCCCTGCGGCCCGGCGGGCTGGCATACAGCGGACTGGAGGGGAACCTCATCGCCGGCAACCGGCAGGACGCGCTGAATGTGCATTTACGCGGAATCTTTGGCAAAATAGTGAATAACAGGGGTATTCCGCCGGAGGCCGGACGGCTGCTCAAGGAACGGCTCCGGGCGGACCTGCGGGAAATTCACTGGCAGCCCTACGAACTGGTGCCCTCCCGTTCGAAAAAAATCATCGCGGATATTCGAGCACAGATTATGCCCTTTATTCTCATCACCCATCCCATTGCCAGCCTCCGGCCCGCCGTGGCGCCGGATCTCGTCGCGGAACTGGAGGCGGCGCTCCTCAGCGAGGACAACGCAGTACTTCGGAAAATGAGCGATACGGGGCGGCTGGCGCAGGCGCTCCCCGAATGGAAGCGGCTCACCGGCCCGGAAAACACCCAGCACGGCTTTCATGACTTTACGCTCGATGAGCATACCCTGCGCGTCGTTGAGCGCACCCGCACCTCGCCGTATTATCGGCAGCTTTCACCGAAAGAAAAGCGCCTGGTGACGATGGCGGCCCTGCTCCATGACATCAGCAAGGACACGGGGCAGGCCCACTTGAGAGAGCACCTTCGCCCCGACCGCCACCACCCCTACAAAAGCGCCAGCACCGTCCGGGAGATCCTGCCATCGCTGGGCTACGACGCGCGGGATACGGAGCGGATTGCCGTACTCATCGAATACCACCAGCTTTTCGGAAGCATGATCATCACCAACAAGGGCAGGCCACCGGAAGAGATTCTCCAGACCGCCGCCGTCCGGCTGCGCTCACTCTCCATGCTGAAGATGCTGCGGGCGCTGTCCGAAGGGGACATCCGGGGCGTCAAGGCGGAAGACCGTCTGTTTGACCAGGATGTCCAGCATCGGCTCGGCTGGTACGCCGGCCTCGTGGAGGAGAAGGTCCGGGATCACCAGGCTCATGCCGTCTTCCTGCCCCAATCCGACGTAGATCAAATCATTCACCGGGCATTTCGGGCGGACCAGCCGCTAGTGGAAAGCCAGACACTGGACGCCCTGCTCAAGCGGCTCTCGGACCCGGCGGTGACAACAGGCTTCAGCCGCGAGGGCGGCATCCCTGCCGTTAAGATTCCGGCCAGCAGCCCACACCACTGGGTCACCACACCCTTTCCTCAACCCGGCCAGCCCCTCGATATCGGCTGGGGGGATCATGACGAGCCGATTCACAAGTTTTACTACCGGCGCAGCGGATTCTTTCGGCCCGAAGACCCGAAAACCGGCATTATCGTGGATCTGCTACCGGAAAATATCCTGGTGTCGGACATCCGAAAGCTTCACTATGGCCCAGAAATATTGAAAGATCTGGAAAACCCGTTCCTCAAGATCGTCAGCGGCCAGACGGATCACCAGGCGCTGGAAAACCTCCGGGAGCGGCGGCTGGCCCAGGCAGACTATTACGAGCACGTGGCCAGCTACGGCGGTTTCAAATCGTGGCTGGAAGCGTATGAATCCCTCTGGCCCCACAATTTCATCGAGCGCCTGCCCTTCGGGCTGGACGACATCGGCCACCAGTTACGGGATTACCACCTGGGCAACGGCTACCCCTTCAACGAGACACTGGCCATCCGCCCGCTGATCAAGGGCGTTTATTACCGACAGGAGAAAAAGAACGAACCTATTCGCCTGGATGCCCGTGTCCGCGAGTTTCTCACCTCCCGCCGGGTGCCCCTGGTGATTGTCCGTCCGGAGTGAAAAAGCCGCCTGAAAGCCCGGCAGGTAAAGATTTATGGACAGGCGGACACTTGAGTTTACCCCCACCGGCGCCTATACTGTAAAATCCACTAAGATGAAAACCGTCCCGTCAATCCCAACGGAAGGATAACCCCTCTTGGCCCGGATCTTCTGGACCCTTGTCATCATGGCCGTCATCGTGGGCGGCGGGTACATCTATTGGGCGGTGCGGGATCTGCCCGGCGTGGACAAGGTGGTGGCGGAAGGCGTCAACCCCACCAAGTGGACCCAGGTTTTTGGCCGCGACGGAACACCCATCCTCTCCTACGGCAAGTTTCACCACAAGAATGTCACGCTGAACGAAATCTCCCCCCATTTCGTAAACGCCCTGCTGGCCACTGAAGACAGACGCTTCTACAGCCACTTCGGCATCGACCCCATCGCCATCGTGCGGGCCATTCTCGTGGATATCCGGCACATGAAGCTGATGGAGGGCGGCAGCACCCTGACCCAGCAGCTGGCCCGTAACATCTTTCTCTCCCATGAGCGTTCGATGAAACGCAAGGTGCAGGAGGCATTCCTCGCTCTGAAGCTGGAGCAGGAGCTTTCCAAGGAGGAAATCCTCGAACTCTACGTCAACAATATCTATTTCGGCGAAGGTGCCTACGGCATCCACGCCGCCTGCGAAATCTACTTCAACAAGAAACCCTCGGAACTGACGGTGGACGAGGCCGCAACCCTGGCCGGGATGCCCCAGGCGCCGTCGGGATACAACCCCTTTCTGAATCCCGAAGCCGCGAAAAAGCGCCGAAACGAGGTTCTGGGCAACCTGAAAGAAGTTGGCAAACTCTCGGATCAGGAGCTGGCCGCCCTGACCGAAAAAGGCTTCCGCCTGAATCCCTACGGGCGGGATATTTCCACTGCCAACCGGGCGCCCTACTTCAACCAGTACGTGATGGCCCAGGTTCAGGATCTGTTTGGCCTGGACGAACAGAGTTTCTGGCAGTCGGGCCTGAAAATCCACACCACCCTGGACCCCCATGCCCAAGGGTTTGCCACCCAGGCGGTGAAAAACCAGTCCGCGCTGCACGGGCGCAAGGGCCGGAACCAGCAGGCGGCCCTCGTCTCCATCGACGCCCGGACCGGCGCGGTGCTGGCCTACGTGGGCGGCACCAACTATGCCGAAAGCCAGTTCGACCGGGTAACCTCCGCCGTACGCAATCCGGGGTCGCTGTTCAAGGTCTTCACCTACACCGCCGCCGTGGAACAGGGCTACACCCCCAACCGGGTCTACCTGGACGAACCCATCCAGGCGGGCGAATGGCAGCCATCCAACTATGACAAGTCGCACCACGGCTACATGACCATGCTGCGGGCGCTGGTCACCTCCAATAACGTCATTGCCGTCAAGGTCATGTACGAACTGAGTCCAAGCCGGGTCATCCAGATGGCCCAGCGGATGGGTCTGAATTCCCGGCTGGAGGACAACCTGTCGCTCACCCTGGGCAGCTCCGGCGTGACCTTGCTGGACATCACCTCGTCCATCGGCGTGCTGGCCAACCGGGGCATCCGGGTGGAGCCTTACGTCATCGAGAAAATCGAGGATCGCAACGGCAAGATCGTATACGAACACTACCCGATGCAACGCAACGTGCTGGACCGGGAAACCACCGACACGATGGTCGCCATGCTGATGGGCGTGGTGCAGCGGGGCACCGGCATGGCCGCCAACATTGGCCGCCCGGTGGCGGGCAAGACGGGCACCAGTGACGGCCCCCGCGACGGCTGGTTCGTCGGCTTCACCCCTGAGGTGGTTACCGGCGTCTGGGTCGGCAACGACGACAACAGCATCGTCGGCACCACCGGTGGCGGGCTGCCTGCCGTGATGTGGGCCGCCTACATGCGCCCTTATATGGCCCGAAAGGCCGTCTCAAGCTTTGACCTGGCCCATGCCCACCCGATTGCGGAGGAGGATTTCACCAGCTACAACATCGACTACCTGAGCAGCTTCGAGGCCGGCAATCCGCTGGCCATGAGAGAGGGCGGCATGATGCCCACCGCCGATGGTCTTTTGGAAGCCGATCCCAACATCGATCCCTTCGGCGATCCGAACCTGACCGAAGACGGACGGTTGATCATCGACATCACCGACCCGGAACGCTCCCCCACCGGCGCCGAACCCCTGATCGGCCCCGCCACGCCCCCCGGTTACGGGCCACCGGCTCCGCAATACCCTTATCCTCAGCAACAACCTCAGCACACGCAGCAGCCCCCGCCGGACCAATCCTTTCCCCGGCAGTATCCCCAGCACCGCCCCCAGGTGATTCCCGTTCCCCAGCAGCCCAGCAACCCCCAAGCCCGCCGCGACATCATCCCCCTGCCACCGACGTCGCCCGGCGCGGCCCGTTCGGCAGAGAACTAAATTTCCTCCCATCGGAACATCATTCCCACGAAAGCGGGAAGCCCTCTCCAAAAGAGGGCACTCAGTTCAGCAGGCTCAGCTGGGCGTCCTGGACGGCTTTGAAGTGGGCGCGGTGGTGGGGGGTGGGGCCGAGTTTTTCCAACGCCTGGCGATGACAGAGGGTGCCGTAGCCCATGTTGGTCTCCCAGCCGTAACCGGGGTAGTTTTTGGCAAGCTCGATGACGTAGCTGTCGCGGATATGCTTGGCCACCACGGAAGCCGCCGCCACGCTGAAGGACTTGCCGTCCGCCTTGATGACGGCCCGCTGCTTCTCGCGGGGCAGATCCGGGATCACGGCCTTCCCGTCCAGGACAATCAGCACATTCTCGCGCTGTCCGGGGTCCAGTTTCTCCAATAGCTGGGCATAGGCCCGATACCCGGCCAGCAGCGCCGCATAGTAGACGTTATGGTACTCCACTTCTTCTTTCGAGGCTTCCCCCACGCCCCAGACACAGTATTTCTGGATAGCGGCACACAGATCCGCCCGCTGCCGGGGGATCAGCATCTTGGAATCGTCGAGATCTTTCAGGGCCTTTTTCTGGCTGGCGGTCAGGTCACGGACCAGCGTCACCGCCGCCGCCGTGACGGGACCAATGCAACTGCCGCGCCCCACTTCATCGATGCCGATGATCAGGGGATCGCCATCCAGCCCGTCGCGGATCTCCCGGTCAAAGGCCAGCAGATGGCCCAGCTTGCTCCGCTTTTTCGTCGCCGTCTTTTTCAGCGTCCTGATCGGGGGCATGTTCGAGGGTCAGCCTCCCCAGTCGTCCCTGACGAAACTCGCTGAGAACCGTTCGCGCGGCCCGCAGACGATCCGGCTCGCCACCGGTGATCACATAATGCCTGTTTTCGGCGACGGACTCAAGGGCGAGAGGCTGATCCGGTGACAATTTGTAATACTCCCGGATGACGTTGGGATACAGCGCCTCGATGTGCGCCATCAGAAACCCGGCCACCGGCTCCTCCTCGTAGGCCGCCTCGCCCACGGAACTGACCGAGGCCAGCAGGCTGCCGCTCTCCTCGGAGTCGAGGCGGGGCGGAATGACGCCGGGGGTGTCCATCAACTCAATGGCCGGATGAATCCGCACCCACTGGGTCTGGCGGGTGACGCCCGCCTTGTGGCCGGTCTTCGCCTTCTTGCGGCCCACGATGCTGTTGATAATAGTGGACTTGCCCACATTGGGCATCCCCACCACCAGCACCCGGATGGGCCGACGCTTGCGCCCCTGGGCTTCCAGCGCCTTCATCTTCTCCTCGCCGAGGCGCAGCAGGACATCAAGAAGCTGCTTGCGCTGTTTGCCCTGGAGAGACTCGTAGAGCATGACGGCATTGGCCTCACGCCGGAGGCCCTCCCGCCAGCGTCTGTTCTGCGCCGGATCGGCCAGATCCGCCTTGTTCAGCAGCAGCAGCACCGGCTTATGCGTATAGCGCTTTCGCAGCCGGGGGTTGATCGTGGAAACCGGCAGGCGGGCATCGATCACTTCAATCACCACGTCCACCAGCTTCAGCAGCTCGGCAAGCTGCCGCTCGACTTTCGCGATATGGCCGGGGTACCACTGGATGATTGTCATGCCGATCTCCTGGGGTGGGAAACCAATCGGGCGAAGAGACAGTCTCTTCGCCCGTGGGATTGAATCCGGATAAGTGTTTTTCCCTGCTGATGCCTATTCTTTCGATTCCTCAGGCGATTCTTCGGGAGCCTGTTCCGTGGGTTCAGCAGCCTGAGGGGCTTCAGCGGTTTCAGCAACCGGGGTTTCGACCACCGGCTCCTGGACCTGTTCCTGTTCCTGCGGCACTTCGGCGGCGGGCTGGGGAACGGGCTTTTCCTCTTCAGGGGCCGTCTCGGCAACGGGCTTCTCAGGCAACGCCTCTTTCTTCCGAGTGGTCACCGTGGCGCCGATTTTCTCGCGGATGCGGGCGGCCTTGCCGGCGCGTCCGCGCATGTAGTACAGGCGGGCGCGGCGGACGTCGCCACGGCGCAGCACCTTGATGCTCTCCACCTTGGGCGAGTGCAGCAGGAAGACCCGCTCCACGCCAACGCCCTGGAAGACGCGGCGGACGGTCACCGTGGCACTGGTGCCGGAACCCGCCGTGCGGATGACCACACCCTCGAAACCCTGCAAACGTTCCCGCTTGCCCTCGATAATCCGGACCATGACCTTCACGGTGTCGCCGGGTTCGAGTTCGGGAATCTCGTCCTTGAGGTATTCCTGTTCGATTTCTCTGATCAGATCGGTCGCCATGGCGTTTCGTTCCTTAAATTCAAAAAGTCTGCAATGCCGTACAATGCGTATCGCAAGAACAATCTTGCCTGAGAGAGTAGATATTCTACCCGATCAACCGGCAATATCAAGCTACTCTATTGAAAAGGCCCGCCAGCGTCAAGGTCCCGTTCGGGGTCCCGTTCGGGACCCGTCTTGGGGCTTTGGGGCGTTGCCGGGTGGAAAACGTCCGGGCTGGCGCTCTACCGGATGGGATAGCGCCGCTCGAACTCCTCCTCGGTCATCGTCAGGTACAGAATGCCCTCGATGATGCCGACGGCGGCAACAACCATCGTCAGGGTAAAGCAGGAGACAAGCGAGATGGCGGCGTAAAGCAGGCCCAGGGCGATCTCGTGCAGGTAAAACTTGTGGACACCCAGCCAGCCCAGCAGGATGGCCAGGATGGCCGCAGCCATCCGGCGCGACAGCACGAAATCGGCTCCCGCCGGTTTTTGGGGTTTGTCCGGGGATTCAAGGGGTTCGGGTGTCCGATGATCTTCTTGCATGGCGTTCTCCTGTTGTCTCCGGGCTACCAGTAAGCGGGGGGGCCTGCCAGCTTGATCAGCCAGGCGGCCAGCAGCAGGGCAATGACGATCACAAAGCCGCGAACGGTCCCGATGGATTTGAGAGCGGCCAGCGACAGGGAAGGCCGGACGGCGGCGGCCCCCACAAAAGCCAATGCCGCCGCAAACAACGGCACGCTGAGAATGTTGTACCGGAAGGCCTCCAGCAGATCCCCGCGGGCTATCAGGATCATGGCACGGGTCATGCCGCAGGAGGGACACGGCAGCGCGGTCAGATGTTTGAACATGCAGGCCGGGGGCAGTATTCCATAAGAGGAAACCTGCCGGATCATCTCAGGGACGAACGGCTGGGAGGCCAGCCATGAAAACAGAAAGGCCGCCAGAACCAGGCCCGCCCCCAGCAGCGTGAAGATCGTCAGCAGCAGGCGGTCACTTTTCGGGACAGGTTCGTGAGAAATGGCAGACATCCGGGCGATAGCTTCTCCAATCGTTCCAAAGCTAGAATTAAAGTTCATTATACCGAATGCCGATATGAAATATAGCTTATACAACGCCTGACATACGCCTGTCATGCGGTTTTCAACAGGCTCATGTAATAGACAATTTGTTTAACATCGGATAAACTGAGGATAGGCGTAGTTTTACGAGAAGTGAGGGCTTCAGGAATTGCGTAAGGTCTTGCTTTTGAATTCATCCTACGAACCGTTGAACATTTGCTCATGGAAAAGGGCACTGATCCTGATTGTGAAAGGCAAAGCGGTTGCGCTGGAAGTAGACAGCAAGAAAATCGGAGGCGGCCATGACCTGCCTCTGGTCATCCGGCTGCTCTATTACGTCAAGATTCCCCACAAGGACATCCCCATGACCCGTCGCAACGTGATGCACCGGGACAATTACCAGTGCCAGTACTGCGGCAGGAAGTCGGATCTGACCATTGACCACATCATCCCCCGCTCGCGGGGAGGCAAGGACAAGTGGGACAACGTGGCGGTGGCCTGCCTGCGATGTAACGTGACCAAGGGAAGCCGAACACCGAAGGAGGCGGGAATGACCCTCCGGACAAAACCCACGGCACCCTACCACTTCATGTACTTCGAGCTTTCCAAGCAGCATCATCGGTCCATCAAGCATTACAACCAGTGGCGCAAGTATCTGTTCGTCTGAGAGAACGAACCGGAAAACAGCCACACCCAATCCCAAACCTCCTCGAACAGAGGAGAAAAGCCTGACGGCTTATTCTGAAGCTACCCCGCCGGAGAACTCCCCACCGGCTGGCTGGCCAGCGCCCAGTTTTCCTGCGGTGTCCCGAAGGCGTCGGACAGGTGCAGCAGGGAGGCGTATTTCTCCTGGGCCGGAGCAATGTAATTGGCAAACGCGGCATGGCTCACCACGCCACCATTTTTCTCAACCTCGGCCAGCAGCTCCGCATCGCCGGAGTTTTGCAGCATGTCCGTCAGCATGGCATGCAGATCGTTGAATTCCGCCACATTGTTCACCATCGCCAGCATGGCCTGGGCACTGGCCATGAACGTCGGGTTGGAGATGGTGGACTCGTCGTCGGCGAACTCGCCATCCACCTCGCCGGTGTTGGCATAGATGGCGTCCTCGTAGGCGGCAATGGTTCCGGCGAGTTCCTGCAGTCGGCGGAGCTTGTCAACAACTCCTTCGCCCGCATTGCCGGAGTTGGCCACGGCGTCCGCCAAAGCGCCGAATTCATTGGCCGCCAGGCGGCTGACCACCCCCTCCCGGCTGGTGGATTCCGTGGCAGCGGACGAGCCTTCAGGAAACCCGATATCCAGTCTGCCGTTTTCATCCGTCGCAAACTGCACCTGGGTTTCTCCGAAGGAAACCGTGCCATTGGGTTTGGCAGCCCCGACACCACCCGCCCGGCCCGGCACCGAAGCATCCAGCAGGGCGAAAAGCTCGCCCGCCTGAGAGGTCGGCTCGTTCTCGGCATAGGCCCGACTCAGAACGTCGCCCAGAAACCCGATGGCCGGAATGCTCAACAACACGACCAGCGCCAGGATCAGCGCGTATTCAACCTGGATATGTCCTTGAGAAAACTGTGAATCACCCCTCGGCATCATGCTCTTCTCCACCGGTTACCAACTTCCTTTTCTGAAGAATTGAGTCGTCAACCGGTAGACAAAACTTCAATATCCGGGGCGGGGTGTTTACAAAAAGCAACACAGGAATAAATGGGAGTATGGGAATAGAGGATTCCCAACTTCGCGGAAATGACCATATTGACGCCTTGTTCCACGGGCTTTACGCCCAATGCCTGCCGCCTTAAGTTGAATCGACATTTAAACCTGAAATATTTGCCGTCATTCCGTCCCTACCTTCGCAGGGATAAATTCCAACGAAATCCCTTCCGGTTTTTCCGGTCAATGGATCTTCATCGCTAACGCTCGTTCCTCGCGAAGCGTTAAAAACCGTACAGCTCGGCTTTCGGCGTCCGGAATGACAGGACGCTTCTCACCCGAATTAAATGCCGATTCTGCCTAGGGAGCCGAGCGCAGTTTGTTCCGCAGGGAGGAAATGGACCGGCGCAGCGTCTCGCCCTGCTCGGAATGATCCTGGTCCACCTTGGACTTGATCATTTCAATCAGGCGGATCACGTCGTCATAATTCACCTCGCCGTCCCGGTTCACGTCCAGCAACACCTTCTCCTCGTCCGAGAGGTTCTCAAAGAGGGGGGTATTGCGCACCATGGCTCGCAACAACTCCAGATCCTGGTTGTCGATTTTACCATCCCTGTTAATATCGCCCGGTTCGGCCACGGTACTCTCCTCCTTCCACAGGACTCAATGCGGGACGCAGAAACCGGTAGTCGCTGAACGTGGGCGAATTCTTGAAAAACACCCCAGGCTGATCCGGATCTGCCGGTGTATAAGTCTTTCGAGACAACTGGCTCATCCCGATGGGACGATCCTCCGCCTCCTCAAAAATCAAATCCATCAGGGAATCCGTCAGGCGGGAAAAAATGCTCTTGCCGGGACGCAACTCCGCGTCATAAGCCAGCGTATCATCATAAACCTCGCCGCCGCGCACGGACGTTACAAATTTCATTCTATCCACCATAGACCGCTTATCCCTCTGATTCTCTGAACTCCCGCGGGCCTTGGCCCCCTTTGGTTTTCATCATAATCATTTTAAGATGGAACGCAACAATTGCGCTTCCTCCCCCAGGAGGCTTCACAGGAAAAATCCTCCGTATGGATGAGAACACCCTCAACAACCTGATGCGCACCTGCCTGGAAACCGCCCGGCAGGCTTTGCCGACGGATGTTCCCGTGGGCGCCCTGTTAATTAAGGGAGGAGTGGAGGACGGCAATATTATTGCCCGCGCCTGCAACCGGCGCGAGGCCGACAACAACCCGGTGGGGCATGCGGAGATGCTGGCGTTGCAGCAGGCGGCGGAAAAACTAGACTCCTGGCGGCTCAACGGCACCCTTCTTGTGGTTACGCTCGAACCCTGCCCCATGTGCGCCTCGGCCATCATCCAGTCCCGCGTGGGACGGGTGGTTTTCGGGGCCTGGGACCCGGTGATGGGCGCCTGCGGCTCACGTTACAACCTGTTTGCCGATGCCCCCCAGGTGGAAGTCACCGGCGGCATTCTGGAGGGCGAATGCGGACAGCTGCTGCGGGACTTTTTCCGGAACCCGTGATTCATGGCCCGCCGGGGCGGACGGGTCATGTTTGCTCATCTGCCCCCGCTTTGCGTATAATAGGGTGTACTATTCCGTATTTACGATAGATAGAGGGTATCGGCACCGTGAGCGAATACGTCTTTAAATTGAAAAAAGGCGACCTGGAACTGGAACTCAAGAGCGACGACGCCAAGTTCATCGAGACCCAGATGGACAACTGGCGCAACATGCTGGTCACCCAGCAGGAAGAACCCCGCCAGTAGAACCCATTCAACCGTCAGTTAGCGGAAAAAGAGCACTTATGGACGGACAACACACCTATGAAATCGTGATTCACAAGGGCGACCTGCTCATCGAACTGTCGTCCGACGATCTCTATTTCATCTCCAAGCAGATGGACAAATGGTTCCGCATCCTGCTGGACGACAGCTACGTGCCCACGCCCTATTTTCCGCCCAGCCCGCCCACGCCGGAACCATCTTCTGAACCGCAGCAGGCACCGCCTTCACCGCCGCCTCCTACCCCCCAGGCAGCTCCGGCCCACCCGAACGATCTGAGCAATGTGAACCTGCCAACCCAGCAGCCAGTACCCCAACCCGCGCCCCAGCCACAACCGGTCCAGTATCAGCAACCGGCCCCACCTCCTGTAGAAAACCCGCCCCAGCCTGTAGAAAACCTGCAGCCCCAACCGGTTCAACCCCCGCCGCAACCGGCTCCGCCGCCTGTTCAAAACCCTGTTCAAAACTCGGTCGATCAGTTTGTCCAGCCGCCACCACCGGTTCCCCAGCCCCAGCCTGTGGAAAATCCGCAACCCCACGCGGTTCAGCCCCAGGAGGCTCCGATCCGGGAGGCCGTCCAGCCCGCGTTGCCCTTGCAGCAGCAGCCTGCGCCGCCTCCGCCGTCCCAGCCGGTTGAGAATGACCTGGACGACTTTGAAAAGGTCATGGATTCCCTGATGGAAGACCTGGAAGGTGATACCGGCGAGGCTTTAACGGACGAGGCCGGGGACGACGATTTCTTCGGCCCCGCCGGGGAGGACAACGGCCACGGCGGCGCACACCGGGATGCGGTGATCAATTCCCTCACGGACCTGTGCAACCGGGGGAATGTCAACACCCATGAAGACTACCTGATGCTCTCCGCCTATTACCTGACCTACTTCGAGGCCCTGGACAAGTTCTCCCTCAAGCGGGTCAACTCGCTGATGGTGCAGTCCGGCCTGGCCCCGGTGAATCACAGTGTGCTGGAAACCGCCATGTCAAAAGGACTGCTGTCGATGGTGCCGGATATGACCGGAACCGCCGAGATGAGCGAATATGCCCTGACCAACGAAGGCCAGTCCCACGTGGAGCGGTTGATCTAGAACCGGGATTCGACGTCTTTCATGATAGCAACGGCGTCGGCCAGCTTGCCCGAAGGCATGGCAGCCTTGCGCATCTCGGCAAAGGCTTCTTCCAGGGTACCGCGCACCGGGGTGATCCCCTGCGCTTTGCAGCGGGCTTCCAGTTCGTCAAGAGCTTTGGCATACAAGGGAACTTCGGGGCCGTTCCCAGGCTGCAGGAAGTAACGCCGCTCGGTTTCGCCGTCCGCCACCGGGGTGCCGAAGTTTTTCAGGGTCTGCAAAAAACCTTCCTTGAAGCTGACCTGGTTGGAATTCATACCCTGGGCGGCGAAGAGTCCGAGCAGACCTTCCGCCCCGCCACGCAGTGCCCCGGCGAACTCTTGCATGGAGGCGTTGTTCAGTTCAACATTGGAAGGGGTGGGGGTCGCACCGCCGGGTTCAACCCGAAAATCCACTTTTTTCAGGACGGTTTTCATCGCGGCCAGGTCTTTTTGATAGCTCAGAAACGCAGCGATAACACCGAAATTCCCCTTGAGAATCTGCTTGCCGAAGCCGCCCAGCAATCCCGTCAGGGTGATATCCGGGCGCTTTCTGCCGCCCTGCTCAGCTTTCTGACCGGAAAACACAGGTTGCGCCATATTCGTGCGGGCCAAAACGGCGTTGACCGACTGATACCCCTTGATCTCCATTCCCATCAGAAATTCCCCTTCAACATTCAACGTCAACCAGAATCATTCAACAAGAAAAGGAAAGTTTATACAAGATCCGGCAACTCAAGTGCTGAAAACGGTTCAGTTTACAAACCGGTTACAAAACGGGGGATTTTTCGGGTTGTTGCCTGTAGTTCGGACCTTTTTCTGCTACGGTATAAATACGAACTGTCAATTTCATTGTCTCCCCAGACTTTTATCTAAGGCGAACCGTACAGCATAACAGGAGGACCACCCCGTGGCGGCCATAGAAATGAGGTTACCCGAGTTGGAAGGCGAACGGAAACACCATGACACCAGCAAGGTCAAGATTTTCACGGGGAGGGCGAATCCCCAGCTCGCCGGAGAAATAGCCCACTACCTCGGCACCACCCTCAGTCAACTGGAAGTGAAAAACTTCGCCGACGGGGAAACTTACGTCCGAATCAAGGAAAGCGTCCGGGGCCATGACGTTTTCGTCATCCAGCCCACCTGCAAGCCGGTCAATGAAAATCTGATGGAGTTGCTGATTATCCTCGACGCCCTCAAGCGTTCCAGCGCCAACACCATCACCGCCGTCATCCCCTACTACGGTTACGCCCGGCAGGACCGAAAAACCGTGGGCCGCGAAGCCATCTCCGCCAAACTGGTGGCCGATCTCATCACCACGGCGGGCGCCCACCGGGTCGTTGCCATGGACCTCCACACCGGTCAGCTCCAGGGCTTCTTCAACATCCTGACGGATCACCTGTATGCCACCCCGGTGATGCTCAACTACCTGAATTCCAAGAAACTCGACGATCTCGTCATCGTCTCGCCAGACGCCGGCGGCGTGGAGCGTGCCCGCGTCTATGCCAAAAAGCTCAACTGCCCCATCGCCATCATCGACAAACGCCGCAGCGAGCACAACAAAGCCCAGGTCTACCACATCATCGGTGACGTCAAGGACCGCAACGCCATCCTTATTGATGACATGATCGACACCGCCGGCACCATTTGCGCCGGCGCCGATCTTTTGATCAACAGCGGCGCCCGGAGCGTCTACGCCTGCGCGGCGCACGCCGTGTTCTCCGGCCCCGCCGTGGAGCGCCTGAAGGATTCCGCCTTCACCGAGGTCATCGTCAGCAACTCGATTCCCCTGTGCGAAGAGGGCGAGGACTGCGATAAAATCGTCCAGCTCTCCGTCGCCCCCATCCTCGGCGAGGCCATCCGCCGCATCCACGACGACGAATCCGTCAGCCAGATGTTCGAATAGGGTTTTTCAGGCAGGGCCGGGGCGTAGCTCCTGCAAATCCTGCCCAGGGGACGTTCTAACCAAAGGTCATCCGCTTCCGTAAGGCTCCTTCGTCGCCAACGGAGCAGACCTCCCCTGGACCCCTCCCTGGGTATTTTTCTGCCCTCACTCGCGGCCAAAAGGCCGCTCGTTCGGGCATCTTGTTTCATATCCGACCAAGCAGGGGACAATCGGGGCAAAGCCCCATGTCCCGGCAGGTATCGCCTGCTCTCTCTTATGGACGGGGTGCCATATCCTCATAAACGGGGACTGTGGGGGCGGAAGCCCCCACGTTCCTCTAAGGGGCGGGTGGGCGGGGGTCTAACCCATGATTGATCCCATGGTCAAGGAGGTTTCAGCCAATTTCAACCAAACGGACGATAGCAACAAGACATATATAAATATATATTAATAATACAAAGAACAAGATTTTCTGACTCCAAACACCAACAACCCAAAAACCATAGGCTGTCTTCCTCAACTACTCAGCAAATGCTCTTTCCTTCGCCTCCTTCCTGCCTGGGACGGGGCGTTTTTGTTTCTAAAAACCGACGGGAGAGGGCAACCCCTCTCCCGTCTGCATGCTTCCCTGACACACGCTTCAGGATTTTTTGGTTCTGGAACCCGTCTTATTGTCGATGGCGTAGCGAATGGACACGGTGGGCGAATTGACCGGGATCGGCACCAGCTCGAACACCTCGGCATCAACACCGCCTCCGGCGGATTCCGGCATGGCGGACATGGCCATCGCCCGCATGCCGCCACCGTAGTGACCGCCTGCGGATTGTACGTTCACATACTCGATCTTGCCGACTTTCACCCCGGCGGCGCGGGCGGCGGCTTCGGCATCGGCCTTGGCTTCGGCAATGGCCAGATCGATGGCCTCGCGGGCGGCCTTCTTGGGATCTGACAGAGCGAAGGACGGGCTGCCGACTTGGTTGGCCCCGGCGTCGGTGGCGGTGTTAATCAGCTTTGCGGCATAACCCGGCAGGTTCTCGGTCACGGCGTCCACGGCCTTGACCTGGTAGCTGGCCACGCCGTCCCAACCGTCCTGTTTGGACTCACCGCGCTGGGGATGGACCCAGTGGGGCTGGACGGAGAACCGGACGCTCTTGATCTCCTGACCCGGCAGATCCAGGGCCTGCAGCGCCTTCTTGAGGGCCGTGCTTCTCTGGTTCAGTTCCGTCTGCACGGCTTTCTGATCCTTGCCATGAATGCTGATTCCTGCCGACATCAGCACGGCGTCGGGCATTTTTTCCACCGTCGCCACGGCACTGGCGTTGACCCCCGTGGGATCAACCCCGTGATCGCCATGACCAAACCGGACGGCGGAAGCTTTCTGAGGCTGGCTGGCGGCGGCAATGGGCCACCCTCCCGCCGCACGAAAATGAATACTGTCCATCTCACTTATCCCCTTTCCATAAAACAATCTATCCGTAGACTCCCGTTTGGACTCAAGGTATACAAAAAAGCATGTCCACGCAAGCGGGGATTAATCGTCATCCTCTTCGTCATCGTCATCCTCGTCTTCGAAGAGGCTTTCGTAGTCGGACTGGTCAAACCAGGTGAGGCTGTAGTAGATGGAACCGGCGTGTTCGTCGATGACTTCCTGCTCCACGTTGAGATCCCGGATGGCGGTGAGGGTTTCCACGCAGCAGCGATCGACAAAATCCTCCCAGCTTTCCTGCTCGTGCTTCATGCCGGTATCCCAGGAAAACACCGCCGTACGACCGTCCTTCAGCTTGAGCATGGAGAGGATGCCCACATCCATCACCCCCCAGACCTCGCCGCCCATGATGGCCAGCTGGGCTTCCGTCATGGCGGCCACCACCTCGGCAATGTCGTCGCGCTTCCAGGCGTATTCATCCCCGGAGCGAAAGGCCAGCTCCATGATCTCCGGCGGCAGCATCAGGCGATTCGCACCTGTTCGCCAAAGCAGGATTTAAGCATCTCCTCCACGCGGTCGCGCTCGTCGCCCACCCAGAAGTTGACGCCCGTCTTCACACGGGTGCCGTCGCCGAACTCAATGATGACCGGGTGGTTGCCCTTGTTGCCGTTGAGAATCTTGCCCAGCTGATGCACCCCCTGGTAGGTGGGCGCGGATTCGAACCGAAGGGTGAGGGGCCGGATGTCGTTGACGGGCTGCACCTCGTCAACAATGACGCTGTAGCTGCCGCTGTCGTCGCCCCGGAAGGAGAGCTTGCCGCGGATCAGGACCCTGGCGCCGTCCTCCAGCAGTTCGCCCATTTTCTCCAGCACACTGTTGAAGGCGACGATCTCCACGGTGCCGGAGATGTCCTCGATGTTGGCGATGAGCATCGGGTGGCCCTTGCGGGTCATCCGTCGCTGGACTTTCGACAGCAGGCCGCCGATCAAAACGCTCGTCTCGTCGCCAAGCTCTTTCAGTTCCAGGATGTTATGGGTCACCATCAGGGGGAGCTTTTCCACCAGGCTGTCAAGCGGGTGGCTGGAGACGTAGAAGCCGAGGAGTTCTTTTTCATAACGCTGGATTTCCTCGTCGGGATACTCCACGTCCTCGCCAATGAGCATCAGGCCGCTGACAGCAGGGGCGTTGTCGCCGAGAGCATCGAACAGGCTGACCTGGCCGGTGATGCGCTGCTCCTGCTGGCGGTTGCCATACTGGATGAGGTTCTCCACGTTGTCGAACAACTGCCGCCGGGTAACGCCAAACCCGGACATGGCGCCACTGAGGATCAGCGCCTCCATCGTCTTGCGGTTCAGCACCTTGGGATCAACCCGCTTCAAAAAGTCCTCAAGAGACTCGAACGGCTTCTCCTCACGAACCCGGACGATTTCGTCCACCACGCCCTGACCCACGTTCTTGATGGAGGCCATGCCAAAGCGAATGGCGTCGCCGTCCGGGGTGAAGTCGGACCCGGAACGGGTGATGTCCGGCGGCAGGATTTTAATGCCCATGCTGCGGGCGGTGAGGATATAGTGCTGGATCTTGTCCAGATCGCTGCTGACGCTGGACAGCAGGGCGGAGAGATATTCGACCGGATAGTGGGCCTTGAGATAGGCGGTCTGGTAGGCGACAAAAGCATAGGCGGCGGAGTGGGACCGGTTGAAACAGTAGGCCGCGAACTCGCTCATCATGTCGAAGAGGCTGTTGGCCAGCGCTTCGGAGACGCCGTTGGCCACGCAGCCCTCGACGAACCCGTCGCGCTCCTTGGCCATGACCTCGGCCTTCTTTTTCCCCATCGCCCGGCGGAGCAAATCGGCGCGTCCGAGGGAGTAGCCGGCAAGGGTCTGGGCGATCTGCATGATCTGTTCCTGATAGACAACGGTGCCGTAAGTGCTCTTCAGGATGGGCTCAAGGTCGGGGTGATCGTAGACAATCTGTTCGCGCCCGTGCTTGCGGTCCACGAAGGACTTTGCCATGCCGGAGTTGAGCGGACCGGGGCGGAACAGGGCGACAAGGGCGTTGATGTCCTCGAAGGTGCTGGGTTTGAGGTCGCGCTCCAGGGCCTTCATCCCGCTGGATTCCAGCTGGAACACGCCGTCGGTGTCCCCGGCGGTGAGTATTTCGTAGACCTTCGGGTCATCCAGCGGCAGCTTGTCCATGTCGAGGGTCACACCGCGGGTTTCGGCCACCATGCGCACGGTGTTGTTGATGATGGTGAGGTTTCGCAGGCCCAGGAAGTCCATCTTCAGCAGGCCCAGCTTTTCGAGGTCGCCCATGGTGTACTGGCTGATAACCTGGCCGTCTTTCGATTTCTGGATGGGCACGATGTCCACCAGCGGATCTTTCGAGATGACGACCCCCGCCGCGTGGGTACCCACGTTGCAGGCGGTCCCCTCGATCTTGAGCGCCAGATCGACGAGTTCGCGGACCTCCTCCTTGGCCTCGTATTCTTTACCCAGTTCCATATCCTTGGCCAGGGCATCCTTGAGCTTGGTGCCGGGGGTGCCGGGAATCATTTTGGCCAGCCGATCGCTTTCGGCAAAGGGGATGTCCATGACCCGGGCGACGGCTTTCAGCGCAGCACGGGCGGCCAGCGTCCCGAAAGTTGCGATCTGGCAGACCTTCTCCTCACCGTAGAGTTCGCGCACGTGCTGGATGACTTCCTCCCGGCGCTCGATGCAGAAGTCGATGTCGATATCGGGCATGGTCACCCGTTCCGGGTTCAGGAAGCGTTCGAACAGGAGATTGTGCTCCAGCGGGTCCAGATTGGTAATGCCCAGCACGTAGGCGACGAGGCTTCCCGCGGCGGACCCCCGGCCCGGCCCCACGGGAATATCCCGTTGACGCGCCCAATGAATGAACTCCCAGGTGATGAGAAAGTAGGCCGGGAAGCCCATCTGGTTGATGATGCCCAGCTCATACTCCAGGCGATCCTTCACTTCATCGGTAATGCCGCCGTATTTCCGTTCCGCATGGTCATAGACCACCCGGCGCAGTTCGTCCTCGGCGGTGGTCCCTTCGGGCAGCGGGTACTCCGGCAGGATGGAAACCCCCTGCTGCAATTCGAGATTGCACTTGTCAGCGATCTTCAGGGTGTTGTCCAGCGCAGTCTCCACCATGGCCGGGTCCAGGTGGCCAAAGCGCTCCAGCATGGCATTGCCGTTCTTGATGTAGTATTCCGGCCCGTAATAGTCCGTCCGGTTGGAGTCCTGGATGGTCTTGCCCTCCTGCATGCACAGCAGGATATTGTGGACCTCGTGATCGCCTGGACGCGAGAAGCGGCTGTTATTGGTGATGACCAGCTCAATGCCCAGCTCTTCGGCGATTTTCACGGACTCCAGGCTCAGCCGGTACTCACCCTCTTTATCGTGATTCTGAAGCTCGATGTAAAAGTCCTCGCCGAAAATCTCCTTGAGCATCCGGGCGTTGTCGCGGGCGTCCTCCGGATTGCCACGCAGGATGGGCCGGGCGACGGGACCGGCCATGTCGCCGCTCAGGGCAATCAGGCCCTCGCGATGCTGTTTGATCAGCTCCCAGTTGACGCGCGGCTTGTAGTAGAAGCCTTCCGTCTGGCCGATGCTCACCAGCTTCACAAGGTTCTGGTAGCCGGTGATGTCCTTGCAGAGCAGGGGCAGGTGATGCCAGGACTTGCGGCTGCTGCGGTCGGTGATGTCGCCGTCCACCACAAACAGCTCGCAACCAATAATCGGCTTGATACCCGCGCTTTTGGCGGCGTTGTAGAATTCCACCACGCCGTACATCACGCCGCTGTCCGTAATACCCACCGCCGGCATGTTGTTTTCCTTCGCAATGGCGATGAGATCGGGGATCTTTGTCGCCCCCTCCAGCAGGCTGTAGTGGGTGTGGACGTTCAGCGGGGCGTAGGGACGAATGACCGGCGCGGTATCCTGACCGGTCTCCATGCTATCACCGGTTTCAGTCGTCTCCGGCGCATCCAAAGGGCTCATGACGGCGTGTTCTCTTTCTCTTCCCGATTTCTCTCTATCAAGCAGGCACGAGAACCGCCCGCTATTTCCCTGCCGTTTATTGTCCCATCCCGGAGGCCTTGCGGTAAAGCCGAAGCGTTACCACGTAACAGACGTTTTACACTGTTTCAACCCCGCAATATTATTGCGAATTATTGTACACAGCGTTTAACATTCCCAGAACATAGACCAGGCTGGCGTTGTACATGATCTCCGTCTTGTTCACGTCCGCCGCTTTCGGGTCATCGATATAGCTCAGGGCATGCAGACCCGCCGGGGTCTTGCCGTCCTTGGCGAAGTGGTTCGGACCGGCAACCAGCAGGCCGGGAATCACCTTGTGGGTCACCCGGACCAGGCGGTGGGACGGATTTTTCACCGAATTCTCGCCCAGGCCGGTCACGAAGGTCTTGCCCAGGGGGTTCAGGCCGAAGAAATAGCGCACGCTCTCGGTGGCCGCCCGGCGGTACTTGTCCTTGCGGGTCAGGCGGTAGGCGTTCAGCAGGATGGCCTGGTGCTCCAGCAACTGGTGGTTGGAGCCCTCGGTGAACTGCTTCAGGCTGATGTTATAGGAGTTCTCATCGATCCGATCCAGCAGCATATCCGCTGCCCGGACGATCTGGGCGCGGAAGTACCGCGACACCTTGGGCTCGTCTTCCGGTGCGTAGAGGATGTAGTTCATCATGCCCATCATCGCTGGATTTCGCCAGGAGAACGGTTCCACCACCAGGTCCTTGTAGTTGTCCAGAACATACTGGTGGTACTCCGGCTTGCCGGTGGCGAGATAAAGCTCCGAGGCCGCCCAGAACCGGTAAGCCTTTTCGGCGCCGGGATTCAGGTACTCGGGCGAGCCGGAATCGTCATCCACGGAGACGTCCATGATCTGTTCGGGATGACTCTCCAGGAAGCGCCAGCCGCGCTGCGCCGCCAGCAGGGTCTTGACGGCGTAGCCGACGTCCTTCTTCTGGTAGTTGCGCGAAGCCATCGCCAGCGCGGCGGTGGCCGCCGCGGTGTCCTGGGTGGTAATGCCGTAGATAAAGCGCTGCTGGTAGTCCTCTTCCGGCCGGACCAGGCCCGGGTAGGAACGCCCGGCGACCTTGCGGTAGAAGGCGCCATCGTTGCGCTGCATGGCCAGCAGCCAGTCCAGGCCGTAGCGGATTTCATGCAGGTAGTCCGGCAGATCGCCCAGCCCCGGCTCGGTCAGGGGGTATTCCAGCTTCATGAAGTTCATGGTCTTGGGGTTGGCTTCGTACAGGGCCAGCATTTCCGCCACGGAGACCGCCGTCGGCGTCGTCTGCTTGTCGTAATTGCCGGAATTGTACCAGCCGCCGGTAACGTCCTTGCGGTACACCTCGCCGTCCTCGGTGATGATCAGCCCGTCCTCGGCGTGGGAGAGGGCCTTGAACAGCCCCGTCCGCCGGTCGTCAATCTCCTGGCCGCTGCGTTGAAGGTAGAACGAGCGCACGGTGGGGATGAGGGTATCCCAATAGAGGAACTCGGAAACCGTGAAGAGAACACCTTCCTGCTGGCCCTTGATCCGCAGGATGTAATCGCCCGGCTCCCGGATCTCGGAGAAGTCCAGGATCCAGCGCTCGGCGCCCGGTCCCGCCATTTTGGGATCCACATATTTCCGGATTTTCTCGACTTTCAGGACCACCCGGCCCTTGGTATAGGGGATAAGTCCCGGCGCATCCGGGTCAAAGACCTCAAACTGGACATCCGTCCCGGCGGTCACGTCCTCCACGATGGCTGTCTTGGTGGCCTCGGGGTGGTATCCGGCGGCGTCCAGCTTGAAGGTGTAGGCCGAGGCGGCCGGAAGAACCCATGCCAGAAGCATTGCCAGCAGCAGCGGAAGGGCCGTCAGGGCTTTAAGGGGAAGTCTGAATATCATTGCCGTCCTGTTCTCAACTCCGTTATTTTCCCTATATTACTGAAAATACCCGCCAAGTAAAAGGGCAACCATTGCCATAGACGATATGACAAGACAGGGTTCCCCCCGGGGGCAAATTCGCAGGGGATTTCACGGCGGATTGACTGCATTGCGCCCGGATCCGATAGAATGGGGACGGAACCCAAACCATGTTCGACACCCGCCAAATGCACAGAAATACCTGGATCCTGCTGGCTGTCCTGATCCTGCTGGGCGCCACCCTGCGGCTGACCGGCTGGCACGAGCGCAGCCTGTGGCAGGACGAGGTTTTCACCCTGTCGCTGGCTACCGGCAACCCCCTGTTCGAGGCCACACTCCTGCCGGACAACTTCGATCTGGACCCGCCGCACCCCGTTCCCGCCGCCTACTACCAGCAACTGGCCATCGGCATGCAGCCATGGGAGAAGTTCGTGCAGGGCCTGCAGCACAACGTGCAGATGCCCCTCTACACCACCCTGGTGCGCGGCTGGCTGTCCGTCAACCCGGATGCGCCCAACCCCGACCCCTTCAACGTTCGCATTATCTCACTCATTTTCGGCATTCTGGCCATTCCCCTGGCCTTCCTGCTGGGACGGGAACTGAAGAACAACCGGCTGGGACTGCTTAATGCCTCCGTTGTCACCCTTTCCGGTTTTCAGATCGTCTGGAGCCAGAACGCCAGGGTCTACGCCCTGCTTGTCTTTATCGTGCTGCTCTCCACCTGGCTGGCGGTACGCATCTGCCGCAAGGAGTCCGCCGAGGGCAGGACACCCGCCTCCCTCTGGTTCGCGTTTCTGGCCGCCAGCATCGTGGGGGTTTATTGCCATTATTTTTACGCCTTTATCCTGGCCTTTCATGCCCTGTTCATGTTCTGGCAGAACCGGACAAGGGACTTTCTCTTCCGGCTGGCGGGCATTTTTGCCCTGATCGCCCTGGCGGGCCTGCTCTGGGTGCCCATGTTCCTGGAGCAGAAGGCGTTTCTCGAAACCATCGGCCACGGCAATCTCAAGGGCCTCTGGGACCCCGTCAGCCTCATCGAGCGGACCTGGAGCAACCTGCTGGCCATGATCAGCCCCAAGGGCACCCCGGCCAAAATCGTGGCCACAGCCGTCATTGTTCCCGGCCTGGTTTTCGGCATCCGGGAATGGCGCCGGAACAAAACGCCGGACACTGTCCTCGTTCTCTGCGGACTCTGGCTGCTCTGCGTCATCGGCGGACTGATTGCGGTGGACGTCGTGAGCCAGACCCACCGGATTCTCTCCGAACGCTACCTCATCCTGTCATCACCCGCCCTGTATCTGCTGTTGGCCTATGCAATCATCGTGATTCGTCCCGTCAGGCTCTCGGCAATACTGGGAATCGCCCTGGCCCTGCTGATGGGCTTCAACAGCACCGAGGTGCTGTCGGGCAAAAAATTCCTGAAAAAGGAAGACTACCGTGGCGCCGGGAGGATGATCCGCGAAGCGCTCACGGAAAACAGCACCGTGATCATCAGCCATTCCGCCGTTCATGCGGCGGGCCTGGCATTCTACCTGCCTCCCCAGACACCCATGCTCGGCATCAGCCGGAAAAACCCCGGCGCCCGGTGGGAGCAGAACGCCCTGGAAACGCGGCTGCAAACGGTTGAGGACCGGGACCGGCTCTGGATGGTCTTTACCCATGTGCGTCCCGGCACGCTGAAAGAGCGCCTGCGGGCCTGGCTGGACCCGCGCTTTACCGGCACGGACTACGACGAATTCAGCAGCGTGCAGGTTCTTCGGTATGAAAAACACCCCTAAACCGGTGTTGCGTGACAGTCCAGAATTTCCTGCAAGGCTCTCTCAATTGCCGCCGCATTGCACCCGAACCAGGTATTGGGCACCCTGTCCTGGGGCAGTTCCAGGGTAAATTTCTCACCCGCGCTGTCACGAAAGATAAACGTGAACCAGCGCTGTCCGTTCGTCTCGGCCTCATCGCTGCCGAGAAAGTGAACCAGCCGGTTTTGATACACCAGTTCCATCACGAGCTACTACCTATTAAACGTTCGCCTGAAATTACGCTTTTGATCATTATCGACAAAAGGGGCCAAAACCTTTAGAAACAGGTCCTTTCCCTTATTTTATCCTATTCCCCGGCTTTGAGGATTTTAAGCAATATGCCCGCTTTTTTATCCACGCTGTCGGCAAAAGGCAGGGCGTCCTTCGTCATTGCTTCAAGCATGGGAATCAGGGGCTGGTAGCGTTCGCGCCGTTCCGGAATATCGCGGGTGCGCCGGATCAGCAGATCCAGCGTGTGTTCACGGAGGCGCTCATAGTTGGCCGGATGCAGGATGTTCCCCAAAAGGTCGGGGCGGCCCAGCTCGGAGAGAATCTGCAGGGTCACTTCGCCCCGTTCGGACCAGTGCTCCTCGGAGTGCCCTATATGCAGGCAGTGCTGGAGAAGACCGCGCCACTCCTCGGAAACGTCGCCCGCCAGTTCTGCCAGGTAGTCAAAGGGCTGCCAGAACCCCCCGCCTTGCGGGAAGAGGGCCTTGCCCAGGCCGGCAGACTTGGTGGAAACGTCCAGGTTGTGCATGTTATGCCGATCTTCGGGTAGCCGGGTCCCTTCCGTGCTCACCAGACTGTCATCCGGAGTACTGATGGAAATAACGGTGGTGTCGTCCGGGATACCCAGGGTCTGAACTTTCTGAACCACCCCGCTCCCCCTCAACACCTGGACAAGGCCCGGAAAATAATCGCCAATGAGATACTTCAGCCAGTCAACGGCAGGCGATCCGGCCACCTTTCTATTCAGGAAGCCCAAGGCTTTTGGGGGTTCCTCCACGCCGTTAAGGGGTGATCCCATAGCCACCACCATGCCCACATCCCCTCCGGCGGACTGCCCATCGGCGTGGTCCGGGTCCAATGGCAGCTGAAGGGTTTTGGTTGCCGTCATTCCACCCATGCTATGCCCCATCAGGATAACCCGCGGCGCCAGGCCATCAAGCAGGCGGTTGACAATCTTTTCCCTGGCGGCGTTGTCATACCCTTCCAGCGGCAGGGCCATCAGTTGCTTCCGGTATCCGGCCATCAGGTTGGACAGCTTGATTTGGGGCGGTTTCGGCTTGTAGAGATGCTGTAAAAACGTTAACGGATCGGAAATTTCCACGCCTCCAATCCAGGAATAAAAGCCCATCGTCAGGGTTTTGGTTGCTTTCAGCGTGTTTTTCGCCAGTTTCAGAACGGAACCCCCATCCTTCAGGACATAGTCCCGCGCCTCGGAGAGGGTCTTCGGGCCATCAACGAGATACGGCGTTTTCAGTTTCGGCAGCCGGTCTTCAAAATCCTGCGCTATGTCGAACATGGCCCCGGCCAGCTGCCAGCCGGCGGGGGAGTCCTCCAGGCGGAAATACCGGCGGATCAGGTCCATCTGCTCAGGCCGGTAGTTCTCACCGGAAGGCTCGACGGCAATGGCCTCCCGGAATTCGGCCAGCTTGAGACGGGCAATGCGGATACGGATATCGTCCACCATGTCCGACAGCCACCAGGCGGCCTTTTCGAGATCCTGCCCCGACGCGATGAACGGCACCTTCATGGACTTGACCAGCGGATGGCCGAAATCCCGGAAATACACTCGCGCTCCGTTGATGCTCCGGGTGGGAGCAAACAGACCGGGCACCAGCAGAATGGGCGATTCCGGCGGCAGGATGCCGGCATCCCGGTATTTATCGCTGTTGAGATCCACGCTGTCAACAACGGGCGTCTGAAGGGCAATTGCCCTGGCGCCAAAGCGAACGGGTGAATTCCCTCCGGCCAAAGCAGCCGGAACGGGCACAGAGGCTCCGAAGGGAACAGGGGAGAAGCCGGTTTTCATGGGATTAATCAGACACCTTACGCAATAGCCGCACGCATCATGCCATGAAAAACCCCATCATGAAACCGAATTGATCCCGCAGCTCCGGATCGGCCAAATCCTCTGGAATGGATGGGAGATGCGTAAAGAGGGGCGTGGAGACAAAGCCAAAGGCTACAAAACCGGTTTTATTTCACTGAAAACCTGGACGCTTCTATCTATAGAGCAGCGGGCGTTGTGCAAAGCATGGCGGGCATAGCGGATCAGGGCATCGGCATCGGCCTCGTCCTTATCCGCCGCATCGTCGGAAGGATATCCGGCCACCCCGGCATGAACGGTAATTTCCTCTTCGATATTGCCGCACTGGTGGGGCGTTTCCTGAATGGTCCGGATAATACGATCCGCCAGGGGTCTCGCACCCTTGGGCGTACTATGGGGCAGCAGCAGGCCGATCTCGTCATCGCCGATGCGGGCAATGATATCCTCCTGCCGCTTATGATTCTGAACAACCAGGGCAATGTGGCGGATCAGTTCGTTGACATAACCGTAACCGTAGCTGTCGAGATACATCTGAAAGAAGTTGACCCCGAAGACCATCACCGCAAGGGGTGACATGTGACGCCGGGAGAGGGATATCTCCTCGTTGAGCCGGTTAATGAAGTAGCGGCGGTTGTAAAGCTGGGTCACCTCATCCAATTGGGCGGAGGTCTCGATGTTCGTCAACATCTCCGTCTGGCGGGCGGCGGTAGCCACCCGGCTGAGCACCTCGAAACGGGTCAGCGGCGTCAGGAGGAAATCCGCATCAAACTGGAAGCCGGGGATCTTCTGGGCCTCCTCCTGGGTATTCACGCAGATGCACGCTGCCACCGGAAGCATGGCCTTGATCTGGGCCATCTGGGCGTTCAGCTTCTCCGGGGGGGCGGTAAAGATGACGACTGTCGATTCCTGCGACTTCAGCTGCTGGTCCAGAGTCGCCCAGGAATCCACCCGGACCACGGGATAAAACCCCCTGAGGGTCTGTTCGATGAAATCCGCCTCCGGGACCGTGGGATCGTTGAAAATGCAAATCTTGGTCATGGCCCCTATTATAGCAATCAAGCGCAATGGGGGAAGATAAAAACCGGTTCGTACAGATCCCGGATTCTCAGGCCTTGCGGTCCGTAATCACCCCGGCGTAACGCTGCATCCGCTCCGAAACCTGCAGCAGCTCTTCCGGAGTGAGGGTCAGCACCACGGAACCATCCCGATCGTCGATGAGATCCACCAGCCCGGTTTCTTCGTTGACGTGGAATTTATACAGGACCCCGCTTTCCAGCGAAAAATTCATGATGCCCCGCAGCCGGGCGAAAATCATGATCTGCTCATGCTCTTCCGGGGTCAGCCCCTCCTCGTTTTCGTCCTCGTCATCATGGTACTGCTCCAACTCCTTGTGAACCCGGTCCTTTTTGTAGGATTCCTGGTTTTTTTCAATCTGGTGCTTGCGACGGGCCTCATCGGCGGCTTCATGAGCGCCGATGTAGGGACTCAGGGGGTCCCCGTAAGGCTGTAGCTGTGAAGGGCGTGGTACGCCGTCAAAGCTCATGGTAGTAAACCCGTTTTGATTTAGTGAGAAAGGGCCTTGCATGAAGCTTGACCCCTTGTCACTTATCGTCGGTTAAGGTAAATTCTTTATTAAATCCGAAGAAATAGTACATTCTGTGGACAAAACCATTGGATTTTACACTCTACAACCTCGTTATTTCCCAACTGGCAGAAAAACCGGATTTATCCATCGTTCAGAACAGGCTGCCCGTTCCCGAAGAATGGCCTCTCGTTGTTGAAAATATCAGCACCTACCGAAAGCATCTGGAGTATTTCCAGGTTTCGGACGGTCAGAATTCCGCCATGTGTTTTACGGCGGTCCCGGAACTGCAGCAGAAGATCGTCTCCATGGAGATCGGCACGATTCTTCACCTGATTGGCGCCGAAACCCGGTTTGACGATGACCGGAAGTTTTATGTCGTCGAGCTTCAGGACGTCTGCACCCTGAAGGAGTATGACGACCGGCTGAAGGATCAGGAAAAGGCGGAAGCCGAACGCCGGGCCTGGTTGAAATCCCAGGGATACCTGGAAGAAATGAGCTATGACCCCTCCGCTTCCGGCGAAACTTCGGGTCCTTCACCCCGCAAACCGTAGCATTTTTCCCAGGGCGGGCCTATGATTCCCTCATTACTCCCCCCCGAATGCGGCAACGTTCCCCTCGCTTTCTATTTCGGAACGTTCAACCCCATCCACACCGGCCACCTGATGATTGCCCAGTCGGTGCTCGATCTGTTCGGGCTGGAAAAAATCGTGTTCATTCCGGCAGGCAGGCCGCCCCTGAAAGGGAACGACCCGGATATGCTGGACGCCACCCACCGCCTGAGGATGGTGGAACTCGCCATCGCGGACAATGACGCCTTCGTCGTGGACCCGCTGGAATTTGAACGGGACGGCCCTTCCTATACCGTGGATACGCTGGATCTCGTCCGCAAGAAATACAGGCTGGGGGAGGTCTGCATTCCCTTTATTATCGGTTCGGACGCGCTGGCGGGACTTTCGCGCTGGCACCGCCCTGAAGCCATCGCCTCGCAGGTCTGCTTTCTGCAAGCCCCCCGGCCCGGCCAGCCGGATATCTCCATCCTGGAAACCGACGGCAGGCAGATTCCCCTCGCCACCGTCCGGATTGACATGCCGGAGATCGGCATCTCCTCCACCATGGTCCGGGAATGGATTCGGAATTCCCGCAGCGTACGCTACGTCATCCCCCAGGCTGTAGAGGACTATATCAGGAACCATCGCCTGCTAGTATGCAGCCCTTCGACGTTGTAGTTTCCAGACCGTGGCACCGGTTTCCGGATGCCGGTAGACCGGCTCGAACCGGGTCTCCCGGTCCCGTGTCAACGGCGGAAGGAACCGCTTCGACTCACTGAAGGCCGTGTCCTCCACCAGGTAGAGGGTGGGGTAGAGGTCGCCGTAACGTTCGGCCTTCTCGTCCACGTATGCCATCAGCCGGTCAACATCCGCAGTAAAGGGAAACGCCGTTGCTTTTCGTCCGCTGTAATAATACGCGACCGGGGGCTTTCGGGTAATCAGCAGGCTGTCCTCAGGGGTATTCTCCCCGATCCAGAGCAGCGTCTCGTAATAGGCCCGGTTATGTTCGCGTCTTGAGGGACCGGCATCCGCCAGTTTCAGCTTCAGGCCCGCCCCCACCCAGCGGATGGTTTCCGGCAGATGTCCGCCGATGAGGGTCACGCCAATAAAAACCGCAAGAAGGGTCCGGGTAGCCCAGGTGGTATGGGGGACAGGCCATTTTTTCCGCACAAACGCCAGCGTCGTCAGCAACCCCTGGTACACCGCCATCAGCACAAACGGAAACACCGGCAGCATGAAACGGGGGGTGATGTAGGGATAAACGGCCAGGATTCCGAAATAGAACAGGAGATAGCAGCCCATGAGGGGAAAAACCCGGAAGATCGTCCAGCCGCCAACGAGAAACAACACCGCCAGAAACGGGGTCAGAGCATAACGCAGGTTGTATTCGCCAGTCGGCCCGGTTCGGATCTCCAGCGGCGGCAGGAACGCGTCCGTGGCAATTTCCGCATAGCCCCGCACCCGCGTCAGGATAATCTTCGCATACTGGCCGGGACCGGACACCACAGCCGCACGATCCTGGGATATTGGGTCCTGGACAAGAAAATGCTTGATAAACTCCAGCTTGACCGGCGATTTCGCCAGAACTTTATCCAGGTCCGCCTGGTTGAGGGTGTCCTGATGCACCTCGTGGGTGGAGCGGTAATGATGTTCGTAGCCGGGCCAGATGAGCAGGGCGGGCACCAGGATGGCGGCAGAAACCAGGAGGATCTTCCAGCGGCGTTTCAACAGGAAATAGAGCAGCACTCCACCCACCAGGGCGATGCCGATCTGGCGCATGAGGATGGAGAGGACAACAAACGCCAGCGACACCGCGAGAAGCCATCGGGATTTGGGATCATTCAGGCGATCCCGAACCTCCCAGCGCCAGAAACCGAACAGGGCTGCCATGCTCAGGGTCCAGTAGGGCACATCGGCCAGCACGTCGCCAAGGTACTTGTACACGATGGGGTTCACCGCCAGCAGCGTCGCCAGCACCATCGCATGCCCCCGGCTGAAGTGCTGCCGGAGCCAGAGATAAAAAAGGGGAATGGAGGCGATGAACAGCAGGTGAATCAGGCCCTTGAAGATCCATTGGAGGGTGGTCCGGTCGGTGATGCCGGTGGTTTTGACGATGGCGGCGAAAATCAGCGGCAACAGGGGTGGAAACGTAAAATAGGGCTGCGCCACCGGCTCTGAAAAGAGCAGATACCCCTGTCCCTGGGCAAGGGCCATCCCCAGCAGGCTGTAGATGGCGCTGTCATGGTTGACCACGGTAAGATACGGGTTCAGCATCAGCCCGGCCAGCAGCAGGGTCAGCGCCAGAATCCCCGCCAGAAAATACTTTTCGCGCCGGTCAAGGGGCATCGACTGTTCGGGATGAGGATCAATCATTACAAATAACTATTGCAATTATATTGCATTATGTAAAATGGTCAGGCAATCGCAAAAACGGCTGCGTGTTTATTCAACCATTCATGTGGGACAAGTTTCGTAAAGGCTTCCACTTCAAGATGTTGGATCAGGTCCGACCGCAAATCAATCATCTCTTTGCCCGCCTCGACGCAGGCGAGGTGGTCCGTGGCGCCCAGCCCATCCGCCGTGTGGCGGCGCCTGCCGTGGCGGCGGGACTCAGCGTGGCCCAGCTGGCCTACGATCTGAAACAGGCGCCCAACGGCGAGATGAAGCGCAAGGTGTTTATCCGGGATATCCTCGTTCTCGGCGGCATCCTGGCCGGGCTGGCCGGGGCCGGCATACTGCTCAGGCGCATGTTCAAACCCTCCCACCTGCACCTGCCCGGCATCGCCCACAATCACCACCACGGCGCCGTCACCCCGTTCGAAAAATTCATGGAATCCGCCGGAAAGAAGCTCAAGGAACTCGTCCCCTTCCTGAAAGGCAAGGGCGGCCATGCCCACAACCATGCAAATGAGGGCAGCAAAGCCGTTGCACGGGTCACGTCCCTGTTCAAGTCACCGAAGTGCGACCATGGGGTGGAAGGCGCAACCCGGCTGCAGACGCTGGCCGCGGGGGGCATCCTGGGCGGGGCGCTGGGCGGCATCCTGGGCGACACCGTGAATGGCGAGAACATCGGAAAAACCGCCCCGGTCAAACTGAAAGAGGGGCTGTTCCAATACATCGGCAACATCACATTCTGCACCCTCTCCATCCTGGCCTTCGGCATCCTGGGAAAAAAAGCGGCCCAGAAGATTCTGGGCGGCGAGGGCAGTGCCCTGACGCAGAAACTGGCCGACAAAACCAAAACCCTGCTGGGCAAACTGGGCGAAAAAGAGATTGGCCACCTGCAGACCGTCCCCGGCGCCGCCAGCGAAGCGATGGAAACCTACCTGCTGATGGCTCGCAAGAACCCGAAAGAGCTGTCCCACCTGATCAGCCACGCGCACAGCCACACGAAAGGTCTGGATTCCCTGCTGAAGGGCTTGCCCAAACTGAAAACCGGCCAAAAGGAGACGGATACTTTCATCGAAGGGATGCAGCGGTACATCGGCGAGGAATTCGGGGATCGGCTGGCGGAAAAATCCGCCAAAAGTTTCATCAAAGAGGTCAATGAAGACCTTCTGCCCCGCCTAGGCAAACTGTTCAGCGAGGGCAAGGACGCCGAACTGCGCACCGCATTCCGCGAATTCTACAGCCGCCAGATCCGGGACGACCTGAAATTGGCGGCAGGCGATGCCCATGCCCTGACGAGTATCGCCCGTGATCGCTTCAGCATCAAAAGCGAGCGTGTCGGCATCGTCGGAGGCCTGTTCGCCGGGGTCATCGGCGGGGCCATCGCCTCCAACAAGCTGAACGAATTCCTCACCCACACCCTGAACCTGCCCAGCGGCCACAAGGTCAACGGCCTGTTCAGCAACCACAGCCACGCCCACGGCTGGATGGAAGGCAAGATCGGCGATCGGGGCATCCACTGGTGGGACGCCATCCTGCACCTCGACGACTGGCCCACGGCCCTCTACATCGCCGGGGTTCATTCGGTGGAAGCCTTCATCAATGTGCTCTACGGAATTTCAGGATTTCTCACCGGCACCGCCGGAACAGACTACCAGGGCTTCAAACGGGTCAAGACATTCTTCATGCCCAAGCATGACCACTACAGCCCCCTGCACCGCCAGCACCGGCTCTACCATCAGTTCCTGCAGAACGAGGGCATCGAGCCGCCGCACCACTATGCCTACTGATCCGCCTGATCCAGCGGCTTGAGATCGATGTCGAACAGCAGCCTGGCCAGCACCGGTACGGGCAGGATATCGCTCATGAGCCGGTCATGAAAGGCTTTGGCGTCGAATTCTTTTCCCTGGGCCTTTAGCGCATCGCGAAGCTGCTCGATCTGTTTCATGCCGAGGTAATAGCTGGCAACCTCGGTGGGGCGGGAGTAGTAGCGGTTGATCTCCGACTCGGCCCGGTCCCGGTCCATCACCACCGCGTTGGCCATAAAATCCACGGCATCCTCGTAGCTGATTTGCCCGGTATGGATCATCGGGTCCAGCATGGCCCGCGCCGCCCGCCAGAGCAACGCCCGCATGGCCACCATCTCCCGGCCCGGATCGCCTTCGTAGAATCCCTCCTCGGCCATCAGCTTCTCCGCATAAACGCCCCAACCTTCCTTGTAGTAACTGGTATTCCAGTCCACCCGCCTTTCTAAAAAGCGCCGGGCCGAGGTCCGGGGATCGTTGGAATCGTGGGTATCGCGGATGTTATCCTGGTGCATGCCCTGGATGTGATGGCCGGGATAGGCCTCATGGACCACGATGGGGGCCATGCAGGCATAGCAGTGATCCCGCAGGGCTTTCTCCAGTTTGGCCGGATCGTTGTCCATGGCGATAGTTACCCAGAACGCCTTGTAGAACGACGAATAAGCGGCAAAGGGAATCTGGCTGCGCCAGAAGATCGGCGTCTCCTCGATGCGCAGGGGATCGTTCTCCGGCAGGGACATCAACTGGCGCTCCTCCAGGAACTGCTTTGCCAGCGCCGCGACTTTCCGGTACTCGTCCAGCACCTGGCCGGCCTCCGGGTGATCCTGCCGGAGCCGGTCGTAAACCTCGCGCCAATCCTTCGCGCCAGGGTCCGCCTGTTTTGCCAGTTCGTTCATCCGGGTTTCGAGCCGATCATACTCGCCGCGGGCGAATTGAATGAGCTGGTCCGTCGTCAGGTCCACGTAACCCAGATAGTTCAGGGCCGCCTCGTAGTCCTCGCGCCCCACGCCGCCCCGCCTTAACTGCTCTGAAGGCGCCGGAAAATCATGCCGGTGGAGCATGATCTCGAAGTCGCTGAGTTTTTGCGTCGGGTTGAAATCCACGCCCAGTTGGGTAAAACGGTTGTACCGGCCCTGCCGGTGCAACTGCCAGCGGGCATCGTTCATGAACATCATCCGGTACGCCTGGTCCGCAGATTCCAGTTTTTTCACGTCCAGACTGTCCAGCCGTTGCAGAACCTGGCCCAGCGCCGCCGAATCCAGCCGTCCGGTGCGACGATCCTCAATGTACTGACCCAGCAGATCGTAGAAAACCTTCGTCTCGCCGGTGAGTTCCTTTCGTTGGGGAGCTTCCGTCGCCTGCGCCGAAGAAACCACCGAGGCATTGAACCGGTTCTGCGAAAAGCTGCCCGTCTCCTTCAGGGGAATCGCCAGGGCCATCGCGCCCAGGGCGCCGTATAGGAAGGGCTTCAGGCGATGAGGCCACTTCTGTTTGCCGGAAAACCGGGGTTCAAACATGTCTGTGCCGGTTGCCCCCTCAACCCGCTTCGACCCGAAGACGGGCGGGTTTTCAAAGACGGCCTGTGGCCGGCGCTCCACGCCTGCGGGCCTGATCTGCAACGCCATGAATTGTTCCCCCTGTTCCCCTGAGCACGTATGAAATGATTTTTTACAGATAAGATTTTTAACACGGACGACGCTTAAAGTCACGGAATTTCCGGTCTGTGATAGAATCACGGTTAACGTTCTAAAAGCAATTTGAGGCGAAGGGGGATCGTCACATGAGAACGGGTTGGGACAGCCGTCAGGGCTTTTTTACGCCGCGTTTCGGCCAGGAAACATCTCAGGACAAAGGGCATCAGAAGATCGCCCTTGGCCCAAATGGCCGACACAAAATACCGGACCGGGTTCGGGTGCCTTACATCGAGGGCGACGGCATCGGGCCGGAGATCATGAACCACGCCCGGCGGCTGGTGGATACTGCCGTTCAGGATGCCTACCACGGCAAGCGCTCCATCGAATGGATTCCCCTGCTGGCGGGCGAACAGGCGCTTGAGAAAGAAGGCAGCCTGATTCCACAGAAAACCGTCGATACCATCAACGAACACCACATGGTGGTGAAAGGCCCCCTGAACACCCCAACCGGCAAGGGATTCCGCAGCGTGAACGTCCAGTTGCGCAATCTCTTCGACCTCTACGCCTGCATCCGCCCGGTGAAAAACCTGCCGGGAGTCGTAACGCCAATGAAGGCCGATAACACGGACGTGGTGATCTTCCGCGAGAACACCGAGGACGTGTACAAGGGCATCGAGTTCGAAAGTGGCAACCCTCTGACCCGTTTGCTTATCACTGCGCTGAACTTCATCCTGAGACTGATTGGACAAGGCGACCGGCAGATCCGGCCCGACTCCGGCATCGGCATCAAGCCCATCAGCGAGACGGGATCGAAGCGAATTCTGCGCAAGGCATTCGACTACGCCCTGGAAACCGGGCGTCCGTCGGTCACCGTCGTCCACAAGGGCAACATCCAGAAGTTCACCGAGGGCGCCTTCTGGAACTGGGCCGAAGACCTGGCCCTGAGGGAGTATCCCGGCAAGGTGATCACGCAGGACGAGTTCGGCGAAAAGTACGGCTGGGACTACGGCAAGGTTCCCAAGGGTCAATTTGTTCTCCAGAACCGCATCGCCGACGCCATGCTCCAGGATGTCATCCTGAACCCGAAGAGCCACCACGTCGTTGTCACCATGAACCTCAACGGCGACTATCTCTCCGACGCCTTCGCCGCCACCGTGGGCGGGCTGGGCGTAGCGCCGGGGGCGAACGTGGGCGACACCCACGCCCTGTTCGAATCCACCCACGGCAGCGCCCCGGATATCGCCGGGCAGAACAAGGCTAACCCCACGGCCATGTTTCTCACGATGATTATGATGCTCAACTGGATGGGCTGGGGCGAAGCGGCGGACCGCATCGTCAAGGGCATCAACGAGGCCCTGCAAAACCACGAAATGACCGGCGACCTCGCCCGCCACATCCCCGGAACGAAGGCCCTAAGCACCAGCGCCTACACCGAAGCCGTCATCAACCGCATGACCGGCACCTGCCTGGAAAAGACGGCCTGATCCGCTCAAGCCGCAAACAAGCCGATTCGAAACCCACCGCCAGCCGTACTGTTCCCACGAGGTGCGCTGGAATGACACGGCTGGTTGCCGGTTAAATTACGACGGGCAAGCCTGCCAACTTTGGTGGCCCTCGGCGATGATTCGTTCGGCGTCGGCGCGATCGGCGATGGAACGGATCTTCGTCACGCCGGGGCCGTCGTAGTTGGAGAACCAGGCCTCCAGGATGCTCAGCACGCCGGGGAAGGTCTGTTTCAGTCCGGCCAGATCCCGGATATTTCTGAACGGACCGGTGAGGGGAACGGCGATCAGCTTGTCGTCCTGCTCACCCTCGTCAAGCAGGCGGAGGGCGCCGATAACCCGGACTTTCTGGACGGAGCCGCGGGCAACTTTCGGAGAAATCACGATCACGTCCACGGGATCGCCGTCGCCGCCCAAAGCCTTGTCCGAGAGGGTCCGGGGAATGAATCCGTAGTTGCCGGGGTAGGGCAGGTAGTCCACCCGGCGGAACTGGCCGTCCTTCTTCGGGCGGTAGAGGGCGCCGGAGGTCTTGCGGGTTTCCCACTTGTCCACGGTTCCAGCGGGAATCTCAATCACGGCGTTGAATGTGCCGTCCGGATTCCGGTGAGAAATGTCATCAATCAGGTGCATGGCCGCCTTCCTGCCCGAAAAATGTACCGTATCCACCGGATAGTGGGATGCCGGGGCGCCGGATGGGGGAAACGCCATAAAGGACGATCCCGAAAAAACCGGCGCTGCCGGAAATGTTGGTTTCACGATATATCCCCCCTGTTTGCCTGTTTCCCGGAACCATCATACCGCAAAGTTATGGCGGGAAACAGGAAGCCACGGGTCCTGCCCGGACCCGCAGCCGTTCCTGCGTTTTTCAGTTTTCCCCGTCAGGAAATGCCTGCCGGCTGAAGCGCAACCTTGACCCAGCCGGACTCGCGCTTGTCAAAGGACTTGTAGGCCGCCAGGGCATCGGCAAGCGGGCGTTCCTTCGTCAGGACCTCCAGGGGGTCCACCATGCCGCTCTGAACCAGCTCAATCAGCAGCGGAATATACTTCTTGTGGTTACAGTTACCCATCCGAAGGGTCAGGTTCCGGCTCATCGCCTTGCCGATGGGGAAGAACTCGTGATTCTCCGGGTAGACACCGGTAATGACCAGTGTGCCTGCCTTGGCCAAGGCGTCCACCGCCCAGCGCAGCACCTGCGAGGGCGCGTCGCCGGGATGCCAGTTGCCGTTGTCGGGGTGCTGTTCGGGAGCCACCCGTTTCACTTCCTCCCGGAACGACTCGCCCTGCGCCTCCGAGCGCCGGGCCGCCGGCCCCCGGTGGGGACAGTTGGCATCCACGCCCACGGCGTCGATGGCCCGGTCCACGCCAATGCCGCCAGTAAGGCGCCGGATGGTTTCCACCGGGTCCTCCTCGTCAAAATTGATGACCTCTGCACCCTGGTTCCGGGCCATATCCAGGCGGCCCGACACGTTATCCACGGCCAGAACCCGTCCGGCTCCCATCAGCATGGCGCTAAGGATGGTGAACTGGCCGACCGGGCCGCAGCCGAAGACGGCGACCGTATGGCCCGGCTTGATATCCGCCAGATCGGCCCCGAAGTAGCCGGTGGGGAAAATATCTGACAGCAAGATGGCCTGCTCGTCGGTGATTTCGTCCGGCAGCCTGATCAGGTTGACGTTGGCCCAGGGGATTTTCGCCTTCTCCGCCTGCAGGCCGCCGTAACCGCCCGCATCCTGCGGACCGCCGTAGAAGGCGGTGCCTGACGCCACCCGGTTGGTGTTGTCGCACTGGGCATAGTAGCCGTCGCGGCAGTAGACACAATAGCCGCACGCAATGGTGCTGGGAATGACCACCCGGTCGCCGGTCTTGAAATTGCGCACGTCGGGGCCGAGTTTTTCCACGATGCCCACTCCCTCGTGGCCCAGGATCATCCCCGACCGCATGCCCGGCATCGTTCCACGGACCATGTGCAGGTCCGTGCCGCAAATCGCGCTGGCGGTCAGGCGGACAATGGCATCCGTCGGCTGCTCGATCCTCGGCTCCGGCACGTCGTCAATGCGGATATCACCCACACCGTGCCATACAACTGCTTTCATACGCGTTCCCCTTTCTCTCTTCTCTGCTCACCCATACAGAACCACAGCCGCCCACGCCATCCCATTACTGAGCCGGGGGATGGCTCCCCGCCCAAAAGGGGGAGGCCGCAATAGGAAAACCGGAAGAAAGCGCCGCCGTCATCTGGGAAAAAATACCCAGGAAAGTTGGGAATCCCTTCCTATCAACAAACGGCCCGCCCTGGTGTTAATATGGACAGATATCCATCCAGAAGGGCATTCCCCCCATGCTAAGCAGCTTGAATAACATCAGCAGCAGCGTCCCCTCGCTCTCCAGCTTTACCACCCCCGGTACGGTCCCTAACCGGATTCTCAACACCGTCCAGGCGTTCGGCGTGGAAGAACTGGAGCGGCGCAAGGCCGAACAGGCCCAGAAGACGGAAAAACCGAAAAGCATGCTGCGCAACGCGATGGAAAAAGGCTTCGCCCTGCTGGCGCCGCAGCTTTACTCCACCCTGCAACTGGCGAACTTCAAGCCCACCCAGCTCTTTCTCGCCATGCTCCTGGGCCAGCAGCGCTACGAAGGCATGAAAATGGCGATGGGTACGGAGCCGTCTTTCCTGAAGGGCATCACGGGCATCCTCTTTCCCCACACCGCTTCCACCTACCGCACGGTCCGCCTGGGCATCGAGCGGGTCGTCTCCGAGAAAAAGCCCCTGGATCTGCTGGGGCAAATAGACAGAACGGTATGAGCCATTAACATTTTGGCGTGTTTATAGGAGAATGTCAGGGTTGAGGCATTGGAGGGTATCAATCCGTGAAGCTCGTTTCTGAAATCATGTCCCGCAACGTGGTGTCTGTGCATATTGATGACACGCTGGACAAGGTGTTTGATCTCATCGAGGAGTCACGCATCAGCGGCGTGCCGGTGAGAAACGACGCCGGGGAGTTCGTGGGGGTCCTTACCAAGACGGATCTCGTCAGCCACAAACTGGTGGAGGGTATCCGCACTCATCACGAGCTGGCGAGCCTGAAGGTGGGGGATTTCATGTGCCCGCATCCGCCCATTACCATCCGCGAGAACGAGACCATCGAGGCCGCTATCGAGAAGATGACCTACAAGCACATCCACCGCCTGTTTGTGGTGGATGCCCAAGGCAACATGATGGGCGTCATCAGCACCTTCGACGTGGTAAAACTGATGTCCCAGGTGTTCAAGGCGTACCTGTAAAGTGAAAAGCGGGGTGGTGGGCCCAGCAGGATTCGAACCTGCAACCTACGGATTATGAGTCCGCAGCTCTAACCATTGAGCTATAGGCCCTTTTCGCCCCATCCCCCTATTTTAGACCGAACCGGCTGGATTGGAAACCAGCCAGCTACATATTGTGTCGATGATTTATCCATACTCTACACAGTTGTTCCAGGGGCCTTCCACAATTTTTCCATCTCGCCATCAAGCATTGTCTCAAGTCATCCCTGGCGATCTCAAAAGCCCACAACCTGATTTGCGATGCAAACAACACTGGATAGAGGGCCTGTTTGCCCCATCCAGAGATCTTTAATTGAGAACCCGCTTGTTGAAGGCTTCAGGTACGGCATGGGGCGAAGCCGGGTTGAAGAACATCTCGTCGGTTTCGCCGAAGACGGCATTGTTCAGGAATCGCATCGCATTGCTAAGCCAGTAGAGACGATCCTGCCAGTTTATCGGCTCGGTGTCATAGCGTGGCTCCACCTGCGAGAAGATGTCCCGTACGGTGTCCCTTAAGTAGTGGTAAGTCTTTCTAGGCCCCAGAGGGGCGTCATGAATCTGCTGCCGGAGGAAGACGTCCTCCTTCAGGGTTTCAAAGACCGGGAACAGGGTTCCCGTTGGCTTGTCATCCTTGATGAAAGATACATCAAACATCCGGCCCAGGTATTCCAGTTCCTTGTCGTTGTCGTCATACTCGTTGCTCACCACAACGGCGGCAGGCATGGTTTCCGGCGATTCCGGCGTGGCACCGCCGCGGTAACCCGGATCATACCAGACCGCCTGCATATCGGCGAAGCTGCGAATCATCCGGTGATCCCCCGCATGGGAATAGAAGGCGATATAGCTGTCCGAGGGCGTCAGCAGATCCGCCGCCCGTTCGCAGAACAGCCGGTTATCGGCATCCTGCAACCTGCTCGTATCGAAAATCACGGTACCCGCAAAACGCGCGGCGGATATTCGGGAAACTTGCATCATCAATTTCACCCACCCAATCAACACTTCTCCCCAAACAACACCCCGGCCCCATGAAAATTGCGATCACCTAAAAGTATATAAATATACAGAAAGCGGGCTTGCCCGCTTCTGGAAATAATTTCGGAATAGTACTTTCGTACTATTCCTTGATATAAAAGGGTTTACAATGCATTACATACCCTAATCATGCGCAGGATCTTGACGATAAGAAATACAGCAGGCTGATACCAAAATGATGTGGGCTAAATACACATGAATGTAGGCGATTCGCTAACCTCGGCGTCCTACGGGACAAGCGGTTCGAAGAACACTACGGCAGCCGGGGAAAAAACAAAAACCGAAACCGGAAAAACCTCGTCCCGGAACAGGGAGGGGGACATTCGCACGACCAACAACCGGATGGCGAAACTCTTCATCCAGAATGCCGACGTTTTCCTGAGGCTGCAAGGGGGAACCGAGAGCCTGCTGAAC
The DNA here is from genome assembly GCA_039794365.1 of Candidatus Neutrinobacter sp. Lineage (GTDB taxonomy): Bacteria > Cyanobacteriota > Vampirovibrionia > Vampirovibrionales > Vampirovibrionaceae > JBDIVN01. Next base: position 69,819 of record JBDIVN010000001.1, read on the forward strand.
GATCTCGCCGGCAAACTGGGACAGGAGCGCGAAGCATACGCCCGGCTGTCTGATCAATATGGAACCCAGGAAGGCGTGTCTCCCGGACAGGTTGCCCAGGCTGAGGAAGGCGGCGGCGGTACCGGTGGTACCGAAGACGGAGGCGGTACCGAAGAAGGTGGAAGCACCGGCCCCGGCAATGGTAATGGTAATGGTAATGGCAAGGGCGGCAAGAAGAAGTAGCAGCCCATTGGGACAAACGCTATTCTTCAGTCACCAATGTTTTGAGATGGAAGGTTTTCAGGCTGTCGCGGCTGATGAATTTCTGCATATCGCTGAACCGCCAGCCTTCGGGCAGGATGTTGTCCACGAAGGACCGGACCTGCGGCGTCTCTTCCCTGTCGTGGTATTCCCGGCCGGTTTCCTGGATGGGCACCATGTCAAACCGGTTACCCAGGGCCAGGTACTCGCTGTCGTGGATTCCGGCATGGGAGAGGGCGAACACGTCGCGCTGGTTCTCGCCTTTCTCATAGACGAAATGCCGCAGGGTCACCTTGCGCCCGAGGGACGCCCGCTCCAGATCCTGCAAAAATGCCTGCCGGTTGGTATGCCTCTGGGGCAGATAATACGTTGTACCTGTAAAACGGATGGGGTTCATGGCGTCCTCCCTGATGTCCTGTCGCTGTCAAAAATCGTGTTGCGGCGCCATTCGGCGGGGTCCCACTCGTCGAAGGCGCCCGCCTTTTCCGAGCGATAAAATTCCTTCAGCCCGGCAAAGCGCCAGTCCCGAAAGAAGACGGTGCGCTCCAGGAATTCCCGCACCTGCGCCAGCTCCCGGAACCGCCAGTAGCGTCCCGGCTCCTGAATGGCCGTGACGTCAAACTTTGCGCCAAAGTCCCGGTATTCCTTATTGCGCCGGTCCGTGTGGGAGACGATGTAGGCGTCCTGATCCCGTCCCCGGCTTCTGTAGGAAACCCGCCAGAAGGCAATTTTCCGGCCCTTGCAGAATTTTTCGAGTTCCCTGCGGAACACGAGGTCCGGCGTCTCATCCGGCAGATAATACGTGGTTCCCTGGAAATGCGGAACGCGCATGGTTTTCCCCTTGGCAATACCCCTTTCGGCTTCAACGGCAGCACCATAGCGGAAACACAACGACGCTTCAACCGATGCGCATCGTTACATTGAAAAACCGTTTTGGACTCGCTATACTGGCCTTCACCAGAGAGACAGGCGTCAGATCGGAGAGGTATCCATGACAGAATTCGTGCGCTGTAGCGTTGAGGGGTCCGTGGCCACGGTCACTCTGGATCGCCCGGACCTGCACAACGCATTCAACGAGGTCTTCATCAACGAGCTGGACGCGACGTTCAAGTCGTTGGGCGAAAACCCTGCGGTGCGCGTCATCGTCATGCGGGCGGAAGGCAAATCCTTCTGCGCCGGGGCCGATCTCAACTGGATGAAGAAGATGATCGACTACAACTATACGGAGAACGTGGAGGATGCCCGCGGGCTGGCCCGGATGCTGCGGACCATCCGGACATGCCCGAAACCCACCATTGCCCGGGTTCACGGTCATGCCTTCGGCGGCGGGGTCGGACTCATCGCCGCCTGCGATCTCGCCGTCTCGCTGGATTCCTGCCTTTTTGCCCTGACGGAAGTGAAACTGGGCCTGCTGCCCGCCGTTATTTCCCCCTTCGTGCTGGAGAAGATTGGCAGCGCCCATGCGGGACGCTATTTCCTCACCGCCGAACGGTTTGACGCCGCAGAAGCCCACCGCATCGGTCTGGTCAGCGACGTAGTGGCCACTGAGCAGGAAATGGACGACTGGGTGGACACCGCCTTGAAGAACATCGTCAACAACGCGCCGGAAGCCGTCTCCGTCTGCAAACGGATGATTTTCCAGGTCATGGACGCCATCTGGGAACCGGCGGAAGACGTCACCTGCAACCTCATCGCTGAGCGCCGGGTGTCCGACGAGGGGCAGGAGGGCATCCGGGCTTTTCTTGAGAAACGCAAGCCTAATTGGATCATGCCTGAATCGGAGACCGCCTCCCATGCCGGGTAAGCCCATCAAAACCAAAACCATCAAGAAGGTTCTTATTGCCAACCGGGGGGAAATCGCGGTCCGTATTACGCAGACCTTGCAGGAGATGGGCATCACCGTGGTCGCCGTCTACTCCGACCCCGACGCCGGCGCCCTGCATGTGCGCAAGGCGGACGAGGCCGTCCGGCTGCCCGGCGAAACCGCCGCCGAAACCTACCTGCAAAAAGAGCGGCTGATTGAAATCTGCAAGGAACACGGCGTGGACGCCGTGCATCCCGGCTACGGCTTCCTCTCCGAAAACGCTGATTTTGCCCGGCTCTGCGACAAGGCGGGCATCGTCTTCATCGGCCCGAAGCCGGATGTCATCCGGGACATGGGCGACAAGATCATCGCCAAGACGACCATGGAAAAGGCGGGGGTCCCCGTCGTCCCCGGCTGGTCCGGGGCAGGCATCGAGCCGGATGTGATCCGCAGGGAAGCGGACCGAATCGGCTACCCGGTTCTGGTGAAGGCCGCCGCCGGGGGCGGTGGCAAGGGCATGCGGCTGGTGAAGAAGCCGGAAGAGCTGGAGGCTGCCCTCGAAGCTGCCGCCCGTGAAGCCCAGAGCGCCTTCGGCGATGCGAGGATTTTTCTCGAAAAATACATCGTCAGGCCCCGCCATGTCGAATTTCAGATTTTCGGGGACGAGCACGGCAACGTGGTGCATCTCTTCGAGCGCGAATGCTCCATCCAGCGCCGTCACCAGAAGATTGTCGAGGAAAGCCCCTCCCCGGCCCTGACGCCGGAACTGCGGGCGAAGATGGGCAAGGCCGCCGTCAAGGCCGCCCAGGCCATCGGTTACACCAACGCCGGCACCGTGGAATTTATCCTGGCGCCCGACGGCAGCTTTTATTTCCTGGAAGTCAACACCCGACTTCAGGTGGAACACCCCGTTACGGAGATGGTCACCCACCGGGATCTCGTCCGCGCCCAGCTTTTGGTTGCCCAGGGCGAGCCGCTGCCCTTCAGGCAGGAAGATCTGACCCAGGAAGGCCACGCCATCGAGTGCCGGGTGTATGCCGAGGACCCGGCGAGAAATTTCCTGCCCTCCACCGGCAAGCTGCATCATTGTCATCCGCCGGAAGGCCCCGGCATCCGGGTAGATACCGGCGTGGATACCGGCTCCGCCGTGAGCATCCATTACGACCCCATGCTGGCCAAACTGGTTGTCTGGGGGGAAACCCGGCAGCAGGCCATTGAAAAGGCCCGGTGGGCGTTGGATCACTACGCCATTCTCGGCGTCACCACCAACATCCAGTTTCTCAACGCCGTACTGGGACACCCGGTTTTTGCCTCCGGAGACATTCATACCCATTTTCTTGAGGAAAACCCCATCCGGACGGACATGCAGGAGATCCCGCCCGAAGCCCTGGCCGTGGCGGCGCTGGCTTCCCGAAACGGCAAGGGAAACAGTCAGGCTGTTTCAGCGGTTTCCGGCGTGGTCGTCTATGACGGCACCAGCCCCTGGCTGACGGCGGGCAAGTGGAGGGCCTTCTGATGGATAAAATTGCCCTTAAACTCCCCGGCAAGACCGAGGCCACCGAGATCCAGCTCCGGCTGGAAGGGGATCGGCTGGTCATCGACTATGACGATCGATCGTTCGAGAGCCGGATTATCTCCCAGGAGGCGGGCGAAGGAATTCTGGAGCATGACGGCAGGCTGCTGCCTTATTACTATTGCTGGCTGAAAACCGCCGGCGGGGAGAAACAGCTCCAGGTCTGGGTCGGTGGGTGCGTCTACACCCTGGAACCCGTCGAAACCGGCGGGCGTCGCGGACGGGGCGGCGGCGGAACAGCGGCGGCTTTGGGCGACATCAAGGCGCCCATGCCGGGGAAAGTCCTTCAGATCAAGGTTGCCGAAGGCGACGCCGTCGTTTCGGACCAGACCCTGGTGGTGATGGAATCCATGAAGATGGAAATGACCCTCACCGCCCCGGCGGCGGGCACCGTCAAGGCTATCGCCTGCAAACCCGGAGACATGGTGGAGATGGGCACCGTCCTGGTCAAGCTTGAGGCGGGTGACAAAGCATGAACACCCTGCCCAGGACCGTGAAAATCGTGGAAGTGGGACCGCGGGACGGGCTTCAGAACGAGCCGGAAGAGATTCCCACCGACGTGAAGCTGAAGTTCATCGGTGATCTCGCCGCCTCCGGTCTGAAGCACATCGAAGTCACCTCGTTCGTCCACCCCAAAGCCATACCCCAGCTGGCGGATGCCCTGGACGTCGTGCGGCAGCTGCCGGATGCGCCGGATGTCACGTGGTCGGCGCTGGTTCCCAACATGAAGGGTCTGGAGCGGGCCATCGAATCGGGAATCCGGCGTATCGCCGTATTTACCGCCGCCTCCGATTCCTTTACACAACGCAACATCAACATGACTGTTGCCGAGTCGCTGTCCACTTTTAAACCTGTCGTAGAAGAAGCCCTCAAAGCCGGGATCAGCGTGCGCGGGTACGTTTCCACATGCTTTGTATGCCCCTATGAGGGCGATATACGGCCCGAACCGGTTTGCAACGTGACCGAACAACTCTTGAACATGGGGGTTGATGAAGTTTCTTTGGGTGATACCATTGGGGCAGCCTCTCCGAAAGATGTTTATCAAACTGTGGGTTTCATTCTTGATAAATTATCTGAAGGGAAGATTGCATTGCATTTTCATGATACATTTGGAACTGCACTTGCCAATGTGTATGCCGGCCTCGAATTGGGAGTAAGCACGTTTGATTCGTCGGCCGGGGGGTTGGGCGGATGTCCCTACGCACCGGGAGCATCCGGGAACCTGGCAACCGAAGACCTCGTATATATGCTCAATCGAATGGGAATTCACACCGGGGTTGACCTGGACAAACTGGCAGACGCCTCAATCAGGCTCGAAAACCACCTGAAGCGGGAGCTGCCGGGGAAACAACTCAAAAGACTGAAGGCGCTTGCGCGGTTGCGCAGTTCCACAGCGACAACGTAGGGGATGACAGTTCGCAATGATCACCAAAGCGGTATCACCCAGATTCGAGGGAAACTTCACCATCCACACCCGGCACCTCTCGCCCCAGCAGAGGAATGACGTCATTAGCCTCGCGGTGACGGAAAATCTGTCTTTCCGCATTGCCGGAAACTCCCAGGATCAGGATGCCTTCATCATGATCCACACCCCCAATCCCCCAGGTGTCCCGACCCAGCAGTTTACCGACAAGAATTCCATGGTGTTCAGTCAGTTGGCCAAGATGGTGGTGCCGTTCGTCTTCACCCCGGAACCCCTTCCCCGGTTCCACCAGGATATCAAAGACGCCCTGGCCAACGGCGACGACCTCTCCTCCGTCAACATCACCGAGTTTGACGACCGCCACGACATCATGAGCCACTACGTCCAAGCCGCCCGCAATGCCATCCGAGGCTTCGCCTGGAAACCCGTCAAGCCTTAACAGAGCCTTTGGAATCTCCCTCTCCCTGTGGGAGAGGGCCGGGGTGAGGGCAAACTAAAACCCATGCGAACCATCCATCTCGACACCATCGATTCCACCAACGAAGAGGCCAAGCGGCGGTTTCTGGCGGGAGAAATCACGGGGTTGACCTGTCTGAGCGCCCGCTGCCAGACGGCGGGCAAGGGTACCCAGGGGCGACGCTGGTCCTCGCCGGAAGGCGCGGGGATCTATCTGTCGGTCATTCATCCAGGTGTGGATAATGAGATTCCGGCCACCACCCTGTTCACCCTGGCGGCGGGCGTGGCCTGCGCGGAAACCCTCAAGAACACCACCAACCTGGACGTCCGGCTGAAACCCGTCAATGATCTTTACATTGACGGCAGAAAACTCGGCGGCATCCTCACCGAAACCCTGATCCAGCAGGGCAAAGTCCGGGCGCTCATCACCGGTGTAGGCATCAACGTAAGACAGCGAGACCATGAGCTGGATCGCGACGGCATCCAGCCGATCAGCCTGGAGGAACTCCTCCCGCCCCATCACTTCGAGCGGCTTCTTGCAGATGAGATCATCGATGCCCTGGCCCAATCCATTGACGCCTGGCACACCAAAATCTTCCAGCACCGGATCACCGAGGTGGAGTCCGCCTGGAAACGCCACCAGCTCCCCGACACCCACCTGCCCATCGGTTGTTGACAGACTCTCCTGTACAGGCAATTTGTTTTCATGTCCCGTGTTTACCAGGTAACAGTGTAATCGTTTAAGGAACAGGGTGTTCAAGGAGGATATATGGTTCCCGCAATATCCGCAGTTCAGTCCCCGATGTTTGCGTCCCGGACGGCTGCGCACAAACCCCCCGCCCCGGCTTTCGGTAATTCTGATGCCCTCAAGCTGATGGAGGAAGGCAATCCGCAGCAGGCCATCGTCAACCTGGTGGAAGATCTCAAAGGGGCCGCTGCCCGCAGCTATCCGGATCTTTACGAGGTGGCCCGAATCCATACATTCATTGCAAAAGCCTTCGAACGCCGGTTGTCCCAAATTCTGCCCACGGGTAACCAGGACGAGATCAAGGACGCGATGTGGAAGCTCAACGTTCATGCCCTGGAGGCGGAGCGTCTCTGGAGCATCGTTGGCCGTTCCGACTGGCGTGGGGATGTCCCAAAGGATGGCGTCATGCCTTCTACGGAAGATAACAAAGCCTGGGCGCAGAGAGAACTCCAGGAATGGTTCAAGCAAGAAGGTCTCACCTACCTCTCCGAAGCCCCCGGCCACTTCTGCCAACAGGCCTAGGTTGAATCGACATTTAAACCTGAAACATGCTTTCTGCTGTCATTCCCGTCCCTGCCTTCGCAGGGATAAATTCCAACGGAATCCATTGATCGGGAATGGGGGGAATGACACGGATTGATTTATCTTAAATGTCGATTGGCCCTAGTTGACCGGGTACTTACCGAATAAACCCCGACCACTCTTCGAAACTCCCTATTTGATTATCGAATCAGCGGGCTGACCAGCTTGCCGGAAAGGCGGGTGAGTTTTTCCGCGGGGCTGAGGGGGAGGTTGTGCTGGCGCTTGAATCGGGCGACGGCCAGCCGGGTGAGCCAGCGCAAGCTTTGGGGCGCCTTGTGCTCAAGCAGTTTTTTCTGCACCTCCCGGTAGCAGAGCAGGGAGTTTTCCACGGCGTGGGCGGGTTTTTCGTAGGTCCGGTGCATGTTGGCCGAGTGCTTGCGGTAGAACACCCTGGGCGAGGGGTCGTAATACACGTCGTACCCTAGCGAGAACAGGAGCCAGTTGTACCAGTCGCCGCTGTGGGTCAGTGCCGGGTGGAAGAGGCCGTACTCTTCATAACAGGCCTTTCGGGCGATGGTGGACGGAGCGGGGACGAAGTTGGCCTTGATCAGACGCCTGAAAAACGGATGCCCCCCGAAGAAGACCGGTTCATCAGGCAGCCCGGCGTAGCCCTGGCGCGGCACGAACTGCTGGCGGGGCTGGCTGTTCTCATCGATCACCTGCACCCGGCAGAAGGCATAGCCCAGGTTGGGACGGGTCTCGAAGACCCGCACGAAGTCGGCCAGGACGTCGCTGACGGCCAGGCAGTCGTCGGCGGAAATCAGCCAGATCAGCTCTCCCCTGGCTTCCTCGATACCGCGGTTGTAGTTGGCGAGATGCCCGATGTTCTGCTCATTGCGGCGATACCGGATGCGATCGTCACTTTCGGTCAGTTTTCGTGCAATTTCCGGGGTGTTGTCGGTGGAGGCGTCGTCAAGGATCAGGATTTCAATATGCCGGTAGGTCTGGGAGGCAATGGAATCAATGCAGGATCGCAGGTAGTTCCCGTAGTTGTAGCAGGGAACCAGGAATGTCACCAGGGGTTTCTGCAATACCGGTTTCGGGTCGGAATTCACGGGCGTCACTTTCATAGGGGCAATGGCAATACTTTAGCACGAATGTCCGCTATAATAGCCCGCAGGAAACCGATGGAGACTTTTCCATGACATCCCCCGCGCCGCGCCGCATTCTCTTCGTCTGCCATGACGGGGACCTGTTCGGGTCCCAGCAGAGCCTGCTGCTGATGGTCCGCCATCTGCCCCGCGAACGGGTGACCCCCCTGGTGAGCGTGGCCCGTCCCGGCCCGCTCAACGACCGAATCCGGGAGATGGACGACGTGGAAATCCTCTCCCACCGGCGGCTCCAGTGGATCAAACATGATCCCCGCACTCCCCTGCAACGGGGCGGAGACATGGCGGGCCTGCTGGCGTCGGCGCTTCCACGGGCCGGGCAGCTGGCGGATCTGGTCCGCAGGCACCGGATCGACATCATCCACAGCAACTCGACGGTTTCGCTGGAGGGGGCGCTGGCGGCAAAAATGGCCGGAGTGCCCCACGTCTGGCACGTCCGCGAACTGTTCATGGAGGAGAATCCCAAGCTAAACCCCATCCTGGGCCGGGTACTGACCCGGAACGCCATCGACTGTCTCTCGGATCGGGTAATCTGCATCTCCGAAGCCGTCCGGCGGCAGTTCGGCAGGTATGGCGACAACCTGGAAAAATACCGGGTCATTCATAACGCGCTGGAATCCGTGCCGGAAACCGAGGCCAACGGCAGGAACGATGGCCCGTTTCGCATCGGTTACGTTGGCCGCCTGTCCGAGGGAAAGCGTTTTCATGACCTGCTGGAGGCCATCTCCAGCCTGGGGGCAAATCGGCCCGAAGTGCTGGTGGCCGGTCGGTTCGTGGACAAGCCCTTTGAGAAGCGGGTGATGGACAGGATCGAGCGGGACGGGCTGAAAGATCAGGTTCGTTTTCTGGGCTATCGGGACGATCTGCCTGCCGTGTACCGGGATATCAACGTGCTGGTTGTGCCCTCGCTCAACGAACCCTTCGGACGAGTGGTCATTGAGGCCATGATGGCGGGGGTGCCCTGCATTGCCGCCGATTCGGGCGGTATCCCGGAAATTATCGACGATGGCCGCACGGGGCTGCTGTTTCCGCCCAGGGACACGGACGCCCTGGCTGCCTGTCTTCGGGATGTCATGGCCGATCCGGGCAAACTTTCGGCGCTTCGGAAAAATGCTGGACGTGAGGTCCGGGAACGGTTTACCATAGAGGCTCAAATCACTGCCCTGCTTGCTTGTTACGATACATTGAATTGACGATGAGGGTCGATGACCGAACGGAAGATCAAGATTGGAATGGTGCTGGACCAGCGCTTTCCGCCCGATGCGCGGGTGGAACGCGAAGCCGTAGCCCTTGTTGAGGCCGGCTATGAGGTTCATCTGCTCTGCGAGATCCAGGAAGGGCAGGAGCCGGAGGAGCTGTACCGGGGCATATTCGTCCACCGGGTGAACCCGGAGGAGGTGACCTTTCTGCTGCCCTTCATCAACGTGCGCACACGGTTCCCCTACAGGGGGCTGTTCAAGGCCATCAACCGTTTCCTGTGGAACATCGATACGGTCTGGCATACGCTGATCCACCGCTTCGTCTACCGTTACGACATTGACGTGCTGCACATCCACGATCTGCGCCTGGCCAGCACGGGCCTGGCCATCGCGGAAAAGTACGAACTGCCGCTGGTGGCCGATCTCCACGAGAACTATCCCGCCCTGATGGAAATGCTGAAAGGCCGGGAGAACGCCGAGAAAGGCCGCCGCGCCCGCGAAAAGTGGGAGCGCATCGAGAAATTCTGCACTTTCGAGGCGGACCGGGTGATCACCGTGATCGAGGAATCCCGTGACCGCCTGGTATTAAACGGTGTCCGGCCCCAGAAAGTCATCGTGCTGCCCAACACGGTGGACGTGGAGAAGTTTGAGACCGCCGAGGTGGACACCGAAACCGTCCGCAAGTACAAGCCCCACTTCGTGATGACCTACGTGGGCCATATCAACAACCGGCACCGGGGCATTCATACGGTCATTGAGGCCATGGCCGAACTAAAGGACGAGATCCCTGAGTTGCGGTTCATTGCCGCCGGTGGCTACCGCGAGGATTATCTCGAAAGCCTGAAGAAGCTCATCGAACACTATGGGCTTGAGGACCGGATCGAATTCACCGGCTGGCTGGACGAGACGGACTTTGTCACCTACATCGAGGCCAGCGACATCTGCCTGTGTCCGCACCTTTCTACGGAACACACCGACACCACCTTCCCCAACAAGGTCTACCTCTATAACCTGTTTGCCCGACCCGTGGTGGTTAGCGACTGCGTTCCCCTGAAACGCTATATCGGGGAATCCGGCGGCGGGCTGGTCTTTGACAGCGGCAACGCCCACGATCTGGCCGAGAAGATCCGCATCCTGTACGATGACCCCAACCTGCGCAAGACCCTGGGCCGTCAGGGCCAGGACGCCGTGAAATCCCGCTTCAACTGGAAAGCCACCAGCAACCGCCTCATCGCCCTCTACAACGATCTTACCGAAGTCCCCCACCAGTTCCGCGTCCCCGTGGGGATTTGAGGCTCTCCTGTCGTTTTGGTTCTCCTGTTGCCTCATGGTTTCCCTGTTGTTTTAGGGTTTCCCTGTCATTCCTGCGAAGGCAGGAATCCATTCAGAGGAATGGCAGAGAAGTCCTCATTTATCTTTCCTGGAATCCGGGAAATGGATTCCTGCCTTCGCAGGAATGACAGGAAGGGAGAGGAATGACAGGAAGGGAGAGGAATGACAGGAAGGGAGAGGAATGACAGGAAGGGAGAGGAATGGCAGGAAGGGAGAGGAAAGACAAAGGGGGAGAGGAAGGACAGGAAACGGAATGGTGGAAATAGATATCCGGCTGCAAAGACTTCCGTGTCTGGAGGACGCGGCGGGAAATAACCGTCCGAGCAAGCGGCGCCAGCCGCGAGCGAGGGCAAAAAACATACTCCTCTCCCTGGGGAGGGGGAGGGGGCGGGGAGCAAGACAACTGGCCGAACCTCCTGGTTTTGGTTAAGGTGGTATGAAACAACCCCAACAGGGATATAATTCTGGAATGAAACCCTCTTCGTCCGAAAGCAAAAGCGAGAACCGTCCGGCGGCGCTGGCCGTACCGGATAAACAGAATTACCGGCGCATCTGCGTGATGGGCATGGGCTACGTGGGTCTGCCCACGGCCCTGCTGTTCGCCCGTCACGGTTTTACCGTCCACGGCGTGGACATCCAGGAATCCGTAGTCTCAATGATCCGGGAAAACCGGATTGGCGACCACTACCCCGAACTGGCCCCCTGGGCGGACGCCGTGCGGGACACCGACCGCTTCAGCGTGGACCTGAAACCCGCGCCCGCCGACGTGTTTCTCATCACCGTGCCCACTCCCGTCCACCCGGAAACCCGCAGCTGCGACCTGCGCGCCGTGAAGGCGGCGACCGAGGCACTGGTCCCCGTGCTGGAAGAGGGCAGCCTCGTCATTCTCGAATCCACGGTGCCGCCGGGAACCACGGGGAACGTGGTGAAGCCGATTCTTGAAAAGTCCGGGCTGAAGGTCGGCAAGGACATTCACCTCTGCTTCTGCCCGGAGCGCATCCTGCCCGGCAACACCATCGAGGAGCTGGTCCACAACCACCGGGTGCTGGGCGGAACCACCCCTGAGGCGGCGGCCCTGGCCAAAAGCATTCTCGAACAGGTCATCGAGGGCGAAATCTATACCACCGACGACAGGAGCGCCGAATTCTGCAAGCTGGCGGAGAACACCTACCGCGACGTAAACATCGCGCTGGCCAACGAACTGTCGATGATTGCCGACGAACACGGCATCGATCTCAAGGCCATCCAGCCCATCATCAACCAGCACCCGCGGGTCAACCTGCTGACGCCCGGCATCGGCGTGGGCGGCCACTGCATCGCCGTGGACCCCTGGTTCTTCGTCGAAGTTTCTCCCTGGAAGACGGAACTCATCAGCACGTCGCGCCGGGTCAACGACCGCATGCCCCACTACTGCATGCAGAAGATCGTCGATGATCTCAAGGGCCTGGACAACCCCCGCATCTGCTGCGTGGGCCTGACCTACAAGCCGGACGTGGCCGACAAGCGCGAAAGCCCCGCCATCCGCATCGTGCATTTGCTGAAAGAACGCGGCTACGACGTGGTGACCTTCGATCCGCTGCTGGAAGAGTATAAAGGCCAGACCCTCTACGACGCCGTAGCCGGCGCCGACTACCTCGCCGTCCTCGTCAACCACTCGGTCGTGAAAGCCGAACTGTCGCTGAACGGCGACAAGATTAGAGCCGCCATGCGCACCCCGAACATCCGGGTGTTTTAATTACCCCTGCAGGTCCAGCCCGCTGCCGGAGCTGCTTTGGTTCATGATCAGCTTGACCCGTTCCTCCAAGGCCTGGTTCTGCAAAATCTCGTTGATGATCTGCTTGCCCAACGCCTTGCGGGGAAGCATCTGCTCCTTCGTTTCGCCGGGCATCCGGGGAACTTCCGCCAACGGACTGGCGGTGCGGTCCTTCAAAACCTTCCTGGCAGCTTTTTTCGCCCGCTGTTCCATGATTTTGTCCCCGGCGTCCCGCTGGTCGCCGGGTTTTTGAGGATCACCCAGCCCTTTTGGCCTGCGCTGCCCGTAGCCAGCGTCAGTGTTATGGCCGCCCTGCGCCTGCATTGGCATGCCGCGGCCCGCGTCCATCCTGCTCATTACCATACCCTCAGACCTGTGTTTCTCTACCTGACACTCTCTACTGCATAAAAGCCACAGCCTACGGATTTTGTGCCAGGGTTTAGAAAAATTTAAGACGAGAAACGTTATTCGGAGCGGGACGCCTTATTTGCAAGTTTGACCAGCAGGGGATTGGCGCCGGGAAGTTCTTTCAGGGCTTTCAGCGCCTGGCGGCCCCAGCCTGCCGGAAGTTCCCGCGGGTCCTTGATGGCCTTGCGGAGGATGCCCAGGGCGACCTCGGCGGCGTCGGCGTCAAAAATCCGATCCGGCGTCCGGGTTTCCAGCGGCAGCCTGTAGAGAATGTTCCGGGCGTTTCGGATCAGCAGGGAGCGCAGGCTGCCCCGTTGGATGGCCTCCTCCAGTTCGTTCATCCTGTCCGAGGCTTCGCGGAACTGGCCAGTCTTGAGACAGGTAAGCACATCGAAGAACCAGACACCCGAAACCGCCGCCATGTAGCTGATTCGCTTGTCGCTGCCGTGGGGCAGCGTGGAAACATCTTCAGCCGGCAGTACGTCGGGCCGCCGGATGCCTTTTCGTGTCGAAGTTCCCCTGAAACCTGGGCTTGTAAGAACCGGATAAGCCACTTGCATCATTGTTTCCCCCTTTTATCAGACGTTGTAGATTTCGGTTTTGTAACGGTCCAGTGCCAGACCCAGGTATTCCACCGTTTCCGCCAGACCGTCGCGGAAGCTGTAGGCCGGCTGCCAGTTGAGGAGCGTTCGGGCCTTCTCAAAATTGCACAGCAGGACCTGCACCTCGCTCTTTTCCGGGCGGACGCGCTGGTCTTCGGTGATGACCGGGGTGCCTTGAAGATCCAGAATCTCAAGGATGATCTCCAGGGTTTCGCCAATGCTTACGGCCTTGCCGGAGCCGATGTTCACCGTTTCGCCCAGATTGTTGTCGCATTCGGCCATGCGAATGAAGCCTTCGGCGGTGTCCTTCACGTAGGTGAAGTCGCGCAGCGGGTCCAGCGAGCCGAGGCGGATCTCGCCGCTTTCACCGGCCTTCACCTTCAGGGCCTGGGTGATGATGGTGGGAATCACCGCCCTGGCCGATTGCCGGGGGCCGAAAGTATTGAAGGGCCGGAGGGTGGTGACGGGCAGATCGAAGGATCGGTGATAGCTTTCGGCGATTTTATCGGCGCCGATCTTGCTGGCGGAATAGGGCGACTGGCCTTGCAGCGGATGCTGCTCGTCGATGGGGGTGTACTGGGCCGTCCCGTACGTTTCGCTGGTGGAAGTATGAACCAGCTTCTTCACCCCTTCGCCGCGACAGGCCTCCAGCACGTTGAGGGTGCCGTTGATGTTGACGCTGACGTAATGCTGAGGAGCAATATAGGAATACGGAATCCCGGTCAGAGCAGCCAGGTGGAAGACCGTTTCGCAGCCCTTCACCGCCTCGCGGACGAAGAAGGGGTCCGCAATGTCGCCGGGCAGCACTTCGATGGCATCCTGGACGGTCTTGGGCAGGCTTTCGATATTGCCCCAGTCGTTGCGCGAATTGTACTTGAGCATGGCCCGCACCCGGACGCCGCGTTGCACGAGGGCTTCGACCAGATGGCTGCCGATAAAGCCGCCGGCGCCGGTGACGAGTACCGTTTGTCCTGTCAAATCGTTCACGAAGAAAGTCTCCTATGCGGTGAGAACAGTGGCCTGCTCGCGCCAGTAGGCCAGTTCGCGTTTCAGACCGTTTTCCAGCGGAATCCCCGGTTTCCAGCCGGTTTCATTGATGATCCTGGCGATGCGGGCCTCGCTGAGATCATCCGTTTGATCGCCGTGAGTGACGATACAGGCGGCGGCTTTCGCGGCGTCAAGATAGCTCAGTTCAATCAGGGTGTCGAGCACCTGCCGCAACGAAACCGCCTCGCCGGAGGCGATGTTGTAGATTTCGCCGGGGCGTCCGTGTACGGCAAGGGCCAGCAGGGCACGGACAACGTCGTTGATGTGGATGAAGTCCCGGCGGCCCAGCAGGTTGTAAACCTTGATCTTGCTGCTGACGATGTTGTTGCCCCTGGCTTCCTCCTGCTCCTTGCGGGCGATCTGCGAGGCCATGGCGGCCACGGCCAGGGTGCCGGGGGTTTCGCCATACACGTTGAACACCCGTCCGACGACCACCGGCATGTTGAAGCGGCGGGCGTAGACCTGCGCAATTTGGGTCTGGGCGGCCTTGGCGATGCCATACTCGCCTTCCGGCATGACGGGGGCCTCCTCGTCCACGGGTCTGGGCTGCAGGCCGTATTCGGCGGCGGACCCCAGGACGACGACTTTCGCATCGAGATGGGTTTCCAGCAATGCCCTGAGCAGATGCTCCGTGCCGATAACGTTGATTCGCAGCTGATCCGCCAGCGGCGCGGTTTTTGGGGCCGCCGCCGCGTGGTAGATGATGTCCGGCTGGACCTCGCTGAGCAGCTTGGGCAGGTCCGGATGCAGCAGGTCGCCCTGGAAAGGCCGCCAGCCGTTGGCGCGAACCGTGTTCACGTCCAAGCCGAACACGTCGTCCTGGCCGTCCTTCACCAGTTTTTCGATGAGGTGCCGGCCAATGTATCCGTTGCATCCGGTAACAAGAACATTGGGCATGGCTTATCCCTCAAGCGGCGTTGTCGCGGAAACGTCCGGCAGGAGGTCGGTCTTGATGATCTCAAAGTCGTTGACGGCTTTTTCGTAGTCGTCCACCCGGCCAATATCCAGCCAGTAACCGTTGAACGGGTAGGCATGGGCGGGCTGCTTCTCCCGGACCAGCGCCCGCATCAATTCGTCAAAGCCGAAGGACTGGTTCTCCGGGATGAACTGGCGCACGTTGCGGTTGAACATATACACACCCATGCTGACCGAGTGTTCGAGAATGGGTTTTTCGGTGAATCCGTTGATGCGGTTGTCGGCGTCAAATTCGATAATGCCGAAGTCGATTTTCGAGGTGCGCCGGTAGGTGGCGATGGTGGCCAGCCCGCCAAGCCGCTTGTGGGTCTCGTAGAGGTCGCGGAAGTTGATGTCCGAGACGATATCGGCGTTCATCACGAGAAAGTCTTCGGGCAGGTTGTCGATGGCGCGGATGGGGCCTGCCGTGCTGAGGGGCTTGTCCTCGCGGGCGTAGGTGATGTTGATCCCCAGTTTCTCGCCATTCCCGAAAAAAGTTTCAATCAGATGGGAAAGATGGCCGACGGAGAGAATGATCTCATTGAAGCCGTGGGCTTTCAGCTGGCGCAACACCAGTTCAAGCACCGGCATGTCCCCCAGGGGGACCAGCGCCTTGGGAAAGACGAGGGTATAGGGTTTCAGCCGGGTGCCTTGGCCGCCCGCAAGAATAATCGCCAGCATCTGGATGCTCCTGTGTTCAGCCCCACGATACCACAAAGCCGTCTTCAGGAGAATTCATCCGGTTTGGCTGGTATTTGCCGGATAATAAAATATATGCGAACGTCCTTCAGTAATCTTCTGGAAATCGAATATCCCGTGGTCCAGGCGCCTATCGGCACCGGAACTGTTCCGGCCCTCGTTGCAGCGGTTTCCAATGCGGGCGGACTGGGGATGTTTGCTTTCTCCTGGCGCAGCCCCGCATCTGTCCGGGATTGCCTGAAGGATGTCCGGGAACTCACGGCGAGGCCGTTTGGCGTGAATCTTTGCCTGGATGAGCAGGTACTGTCCCGCAGAGACCTGATGGAACGGCTGGAGCTTTCGCTACAGGGCGGGGCAAGGCTGGTTTCCCTTTTTTGGCACCGTCATCCCGATAAATTCAGGGACCTGATTGGACGGATTCATCAGGCCGGTGCCTATGTTGCCTTCACCGTCGGTTCTTCGGATGAAGCCCTTCGTGCGATGGATGTGGAAGCAGACATTCTGGTAGCCCAAGGGATTGAGGCCGGAGGACACGTCTGGGGGGAGAAGCCCCTGTTTGCGCTGCTTGATGACCTGGCAGCCGTTGCCGGAGACATTCCTCTGCTTGCGGCAGGCGGTCTGGCAAACGGCCGGGATTTGGGCCGCGCCTTGCAGGTAGGAGCAGCCGGAGGTTGGTTCGGTACCCGCTTTCTGGCCAGCGTCGAGGCGGGTTTTCATCCGGCTTACAAGCAGGCGGTGTTGGATACGCAACCGGGAGATACCGTTCGAACTCTCGTGTTTGACGGTGGCTGGCCTAACGCATGGCATCGGGTAAGACGAACTCGTCGGGTGTCGGACTGGATTGCGGCCGGTGAACCTGAAGCGGGAAGCCGCCCGGACGAAGGCCTGGTCATTGGCCGTTACCGTGAAGAACCTTTGTACCTATACGATGAGATGCCCCCGATTGTTGATGATTTCGAACTGCTGACGGACGTGGAAAATTTTCCGCTGTATATGGGTGAGAGCGCCGGGAAAATTGGAGAGGTTTTGCCGGCGGGTGAGATTGTCCTGCAGTTGGTGAAGGAGGCGGAAAAAGCTTCCATGAAACAAGCCGCCCGTGATAACTGGACGGCTTGAAGGTTTTTTCGGCGGGGACGGCGGCCCTAGTAGACCTCGACGTGCCAGCGCTTCTCTTCCTTGAGCATCGCGAAGAACTCGTCGAAGTCGATGCCCTGGGATTCGGCGGCCTTGCGCAGGCCTTCCATCACCCCCGGCTCCATGCCGCGCAGACCGCACATGAAGATGTAGGTCTTCTTGTCCTGGAGCAGGTTGAAGATGGTTTCGGCGTATTCCTGCAGGCGGTGCTGGACGTACATCCGTCCGCCCTCGGCGTTCTGCTCCTCGCGGCTGAATGCCGTGATGAGGTTGAAGTTGCCCTTGTCGCTGTAGGCGTCGTATTCCTCTTCGTAGAGGAAATCCTTTCGGGTCTGGGCGCCGAAGAAGAGCCAGTTCTGGCCGGTTTCGTTCGACCGCTTCTCGTAGCGCGTCTTCAGGAAGGCTCTGAAAGGGGCGATACCCGTACCGGTGGCAATCATGATAAGGTTTGCGTTTTCCACCGACGGCAGCAGGAAGGATTTGCCCACCGGTCCGGTGATTTTGATCCGGTCGCCGACCTTGCTGTCGCACAGGTAGGAGGAACAGACCCCCGGCGGATGGGGAGGATTCAGGGCGCGTTTGACGCAGATGCTGACGCTCTTGCCTTCGCCGTCGTCACCGTAATGGGGCGAGGCGATGGAATACAGACGCAGTTTGTGCGGACGTCCGTTGGCGTCCTCACCGGGAGGCAGCACGCCGATACTCTGGCCGTCAAGATACCGCAGATCGCTGGGGGCGATATCCAGCACGATGTGACAGACTTCGTTGGGCGAATCCGGGGCGGTCAGGCGCCGATGCTCGATGATGGCCGCCTCGTAGGGATTGTTCGGGCGGTAGATGTTCGAGGGAATGTCAACAGGTGCCGTATGGGTGGAGTTGGACATGGATACGGTTCTCCGTTGTCTTGATACTTTCGGGATGCCGGATTCGAGCTATATTGTACCGCCTGAAGCGGGGAGTTCAATTTGGGAGGGGTCCGGCCTGATGCATAGTGGTCCTTGCGCCGGATGCCGATGACATGGCATACCGACAAGTCTATTGACTCTAGTGTACCCAAACCGGACCGCCCTGTCTTTAATTTTTTGCATACGGCATTCCGAGGCGGCGATTTGCGCGGGGTTACGCCCGGTCCAAGGAACAAACCGCCGGACGGGGGCGGGTTAAAACATGGCTGACCGCCTCAAGCCAGCCCTCGTACAGGCTGTTGCGGCAGGAATCCGTCATCTGCGGTTCGAAGGTTTCCGTCGGTTCATCCAGGCTCCGGATGACGTCCGGTGACTCCCAGAACCCCACGGCCAGCCCGGCCAGATAACCGGCGCCCTTGGCGGTGAGGTCCGAGTCGTCGATGCGAATGACCGGAATGCCCAGGACATCCGCCAGGAAATTCACCAGGAAGCGGCTTTTGGTCACGCCGCCGTCCACCCGCAGCGCCTGCAGGTTCAGCCCGGCCTCCTGCTGCATGGCGTCAATGACCTCACGGGTCTGGTAGGCCATGGCTTCGTAGGCGGCCCGGACGATATGGGCCTTGCCGCTGCCCTGGGTCAGGCCGTAGATCATGCCGCGGGCGTCCGAATCCCAGTAGGGTGCCGCCAGCCCCACAAAGGCCGGGACAAGATACACCCCGTCCGTGGTCTCGACGGACGTGGCCAGGGTATTTGCCTCCTGCGCGGTGGAAACCAGCCCCATGCTCCTGATGAGCCATTCGATGCTGCCTCCGGCGATAAAAATCGCCCCTTCCAGCGCGTAGCACGGGTTCCCCGGCGCGTCGCAGGCGATGGTCGTCAGCAGCCCCTGATCGGACGTGACGGCATTGTCCCCGGTGTTCATGACGATGAAGGCGCCAGTGCCGTAGGTGCTTTTGGCGGTTCCGGGCGTCCAGCATTTCTGGCCGTAGAGGGCCGCCTGCTGGTCGCCGACGTCTCCGGCAATGGGAATCGCCCGCCCGCCGGTAAGGGCCGGGGTCGTCTCGCCGTAAGTCACGTTGGAGTTTTTGACTTCAGGCAGAATCTCTTCCGGAACGCCGAAGAGTTCCAGCAGTTCCGGGTCCCAGCGTTTCTCATGGATGTTGAACAGCAGGGTTCTCGACGCGTTGGACGTGTCCGTGACATGGGTTTTGCCGCCGCTGAGCTTCCAGATGATCCATGCATCCACCGTGCCGAAGCGCAGCCTGCCCGACCGGGCGGTTTCCCGGATCGCCGGAACGTTCTCCAACAGCCACTCGATTTTTGTTCCGGAGAAATAGGGGTCCGTCACCAGACCGGTTTTCTCGTGAATCGTCGTTTCCATGCCCTGCTTTTTCAGGATCTCGCAACGGTCCGTCGTCCGGCGGCATTGCCACACGATGGCGTTATGCAGCGGCTCGCCGGTTTCGGCGTCCCACATCACCACGGTTTCCCGCTGGTTGGTGATGCCGATGGCGACGACATCGCTCCAACCGGCCTGAGCCTGGTTCAGGGCGGCCTCCGCCGTGGGCAGGGAGATGTCCCAGAGCGTCCCGGCGTCGTGTTCCACCCAGCCGGGCCGGGGATAGATCTGCTCAAACTGGGTGTAGCCCCGGCTGACAATGCGTCCGTCGCGGTCCATCAGGACAGCTTTCAGGCCGGTGGTGCCGTGATCCAGCACCAATATGTAACGTGCTTGCGTCATAACAATAATCTCCTGCCCCGGAACCTGACTTGTGCCGGTTATTCCTCTTCCTCTTCCTCGTCTTCGAAGGCGTATTCCTCCATTTCCTCAATCAGTTCGCTGACCGCCTCGCCCTCCTTGCGCAGGGAATCCACCAGCACTTCCACCTTGCCACGGGCTTCACTCAGGGTGGCCTGGCAGGTCTTCAGGTGTCCGACGCCCTCCTCGAAGAGGGCCAATGACTCCTCCAGTGTGAGATTCCCAGTGCGAAACCGGTCCAGAATATTATCCAGCGCCTTAGCGCATTGGGTGAATTCCGGCTTCACCCCGCCATTACTTGCGGTTTTTGCCATGATCGTCTTCCTTGCTTCCATAAGTTTTCGGTTGAATATCCCGGACCTCGGCGTCAATTTCGCCGTCCGAGACCATGATTCGAATTTTGTCCTGCGGTTTGACCTGTTTGATTGAGCGCAACATTTTGCCGTCCGGACCGGAGGCCAGGGCATAGCCTCGCGCGAGAGTGGTCAGGGGGTTGTATGCATCCAGTTCGGACGCGGCCTTAGCCAGGTGCTGCTCGAAGCGCTGGATGGTTTTCTCGCCCTCGCCCAGCAGGCGTTCGCGAAGGCTGACCAGTTTGTGGTTCGCTTCGTGCAGGGTGTGGCTGAACAGCTCGATCATCCGGGTGGCCCGCTGGTCGATGGCCTGCTCATGCAGCAGGATCGTGCCGGCCATCTGCTCCAGAAGGTTCTCCCGCTGGCGGTAGAACTCCATGACAAGCTGCCGGTAGTCGGGAACGGCCCGTTCGGCGGCGGCGGTTGGGGTGGAACAGGAAACATCCGCCGCGGCATCGGCCAGGGCATAATCCGGTTCATGGCCAATGCCGGTAATGATGGGAACTTGGGAATTGAACACCGCCCGAACCACCGGTTCCTCACTGAAGCAGAACAGATCCTCAAACGATCCGCCGCCCCGGCCCACAATGAGCAGATCGAGGTTGAGATCCGGGCTGTTGAGGGCCTCGATGGCCGAGGCAATTTCCAGCGCCGCGCCGGGTCCCTGGACGGCCACCGGGGCTAGCAGCACGTTCACCATCGGGTTCTTGCGCTTGATAACCCGCAGCATGTCGTGGATCACCGCGCCGGTTCGGGAGGTCACGATGCCGATGCGCCGGGGAAATTCCGGAATGGGCTTCTTATGGGCCGGGTCGAAGAGGCCCTCTTTTTCCAGTTTCTCTTTAATCTGGAGATAGGCCAGTTGCAGGGCGCCCATTCCCACGGGTTCGATTTTTTTGGTGACGATGGAATAGGTCCCGTTGGGGGCGTAGATATCAAGACTTCCGGTGACGAAGACCTCCAGGCCATCCTCAAGCTCAAACGAGAGCCGGGCCACGGTACTGGCCCAGATGACCCCGTTGATGCTCGCCTCGTCGTCTTTCAGACTGAAGTAGACGTGGCCGCGCGATGACTGCTTCAGGTTGGACACCTCGCCCCGAAGCACGATTCTGTCGCCAAGCACCGGATCTTTCGAGATGACCCGCTTGAGTATCCGGGTCAATTCGCCGACCGTGTAGACCTTCGGCTCTGCCGCAGCGGTTTTGGCGGTTTTTTTCTCCGGCTCCGGGTCGGATGCCGGGGGGACCGAATCGAATAGATTCCCTTGCTGGTACATTCGCCACGCCCGTCAAGACTTCAACCCGCCCATTATACCGCGCTTACGCCAGCGAATCGAAAACATACCTGAAATCGATTGCGTAATAAAACTTTATAAAATAGCACAGGATATCAAATGATTGTTTTTATGCATATACAAATTATAAAAAGCGTGTTCATGGAAAGAGACGAGAGCAAATCATAAGCGAGCATCCGCAAATTGAAATGCAAAAGCAGAGAGCAAAGAGCAATAACAGGTTTTAGTCACAACATCTCATCGCAAACAAGACAGTGAGCACAGCGGACAAATCGTAAAAACAAAAGGTTCCGAGAGATTCGGAACCCTTTTGGGCTTTCTGAGGTGTTGAATACCAGAACTTCGCCTATGGATGGGTGACCTGCCACAGGACGAGAAATTCATCCGCGGCCAGGGGGCCGACGAGGGCGGCGAGATCCTGCCGGAGTCCTTCGGTGGGGCCGTTCTCCCGTAATTGGGCCAGGATGCCCTCCACCTGCTCCTTGATGAGCAGTTGCCTGTTTCTCAGCTTGCGGCTGTAGCGCTTGTTCATAACGGCGTTGACTCCCAGCGTGGCCAGGGTGACGCCGCTGCCGATCATGCCCAGCGTCGAGGGGACCTTGC
This sequence comes from Candidatus Neutrinobacter sp., assembly GCA_039794365.1. Classification (GTDB taxonomy): domain Bacteria; phylum Cyanobacteriota; class Vampirovibrionia; order Vampirovibrionales; family Vampirovibrionaceae; genus JBDIVN01. The sequence continues at coordinate 91,796 of JBDIVN010000001.1, forward strand.
TGTCCGGCGGCATGTGAACGTGATCGTGGCCGCCGTGATGATGGGCTTCCGTGACGTTGACGGTCAGGGGCGGTTCAATCTGCCGGTAGCTGTATACGCTCTGGGCCAGTCCCAGCCCGGAAACCCCGGCGATGGAGAGCAGGGTCAGGTTGTTGACGGCGCCGATGCGCGAGGCGATCTTGCGGATCTCCGGGTCCATCTGGTAGGCCATGTTCAGGAGCATGTTGCCCCACAGGCTGGAGGAAACCGCCGAGGTGGCAACCCCTCCCTTAAGGGTGGTGGTCGTCGAGGCCGACGACGCCATGGCGCTCAGGCTGCTCAGGCCGCCGGCCCCTTCTCCGCCATGATGGGCGACAAGGGGGGCTTCGAAGTCTTCTTCCCGGCTCAGAACCTCTTCAATCAGTCTTTCTTCGAGGGAAAGCCCGCCGGCGTTTTCGGGAAAGTCAAGGGTAACCGGCTGAACCGGCGCTGAAGGGTGGTCCAGCCCTGCTGCAGCCTCAGCAGGACCGACGGCCCCGCAATGGCCGACAACAACGCAGCATAGGGCAAGGCTTGCGGCAAGCCTTCGTGAAGAATACAGAGGGAAACGCATGGCATGGGTCACTCCGTTTTCTGATGACTGACAGAAAGAGGATACCTGCCTGAACGTCTTTCCGTAAGCTGACCCCCCGGTAGGGATATCCCCCAACCCCCCTGGGGGGATGCGGCGGAATTAATGGCAGCAGTCTTTGGAGCCGTTGGTGGCGGAGGTGGCGGGCGTTTTCTCCTGGAAGGGGGCAATGCCTTCGATATCCAGGTTGGGCGCCCGGCGGAAGACTTCCATCAGCTCGTCGATGACCCGCTGGCCGTCCTGGTTCTCGATGGCGTCCACCACGCAGGTTTCCAGATGCTGGCGCAGAATTTCCTCGGACACTTTGTCCAGGGCGGACTGGACGGCCTTGAGCTGGTGCAGCACGTCAATGCAGTAACGCTTCTCGTCCACCATCCGGTGAACGGCGTTCAGGTGCCCCATCGCCTTGGCGATGCGGTTCTTCACCTTTTCCTTCGAGTCATCCGTAATGGGCATTGTGTTGCCTGCGGTTTCTGAGGAATTGGACATAGAAATACCACAAGCAGCCTTTGTCTGAAATGGAAATGACAAACTGTGTTCTCTCAACCGCATAAGGGCACGTATGGCGGCGGGGCATTCTGAATTGCCGGTGGAATCCGCCCGGTTACTTCTGGTGCTTCAACCTTTGCCATTCGGAGGAAATCATCTTCAGCAGATCTTTTTCGGTTTCCTCGTAGGCAGGGGAATACTCATGGCGGTGGGTTGTGGTGATGGTCTGGGGATATGAGATGGTGCTGTTGCCCACCTTCATAGTCTGCCAGATGGTCGTCTGCGTTTCATAAAATCCCGGCGACTCGGCACGCAAACGCTCCAGCAGGCCGATTATTTCCTTCTCCCGGCCCCGCTCCTCCATTTTCACGAATTCCTTCACGGCTTTTCGAGCCATTTGATACACATTGTCGTTTCCGTCTCGAAGGGCCAGAAGATAGCAGGCCGTTTTCTCCCTGTTCGTCATGGGCAGGTTGTGGACACGCGTCAGAACGGCGCTTCGGATCATCGGGTTCTCGTCCCGCAGCCCTTTTCGTGCCAATTGGTTGAGCGCCTCGCCTCCACGATTTTCGGCCTTGTTGAAACGCTCCATGAAATCTTTCAGTTCACGCTTCTGCTGGACATAATGCCCCAGGGCGTATGCCCCGCCAACGGGAAACGCTGCAAACAGCAACCCCATCAAGCCCAGCAGGCTCCTTTCGATGGTATCACCCCGGCGCCAGGACTGAATCATGGTCGCACCCAATTCCCGAACAAACTCAGGAACCGCCGAGTCCTCCATCTGGGGACAGCGCCAAGCGTAGGAGCCGCATTTTTCCAGTTGCTCATCGGCGGCCTGGTAGACACCCGCAGTCCCGGAAGCCATCAACACCATCAGCCCGCCAAAAATCCCCCATTTCCAGGGCTTCCGGTATCCGTTTCCTCCAAAGTTGACGTTGTCATGGCGTATACCGGATACGGGAAGCTGCAAACGATTCAACCCGGCAATAGATGAGGGGGGCATCATTGGAGGACTCCTGGCTGTCAACGATATGATCAGCCTATAAAAAGTCCGTCAAGAACCCGAATTGCCTGATCCCCATGGAAAAATTGGAAGGCGGCAGATTTTTCTGTCCGCCGGACATCAACCTTTCATGTCGATCCTGGTACCCGGTTTCATTTCGATTTTGGGCTTGGAAGGCAATGCTTTGGTGTCTACGGGAAGTTTGACCCACGTCACCGCCCCCAGGTTGTGGTCATAGGGGGTGGGTGTCTCGAAGCGTTTGGGGTTTTTCAGGACGTAGGCGTAAGTCTTCTGATAGGGCATGCCGGCTTCGATCTCTTCCGCCGGAATCTGGTGCTTGTCCACGTTGGCCAGCATTTCCTCTTTTGAGAGCGGGCCAACGACGTCCACCAGTTCCGCCGTGCCGAAGACATGGCCGGTGCCGCTCTGGATAAGGGCAATGGGACCACGCTTGTTGGTGTTGCGCCCCCGGATCTCCCACGTCTTGCCGCCGTCGAAGATGCGATCCAGCCATTCGCCCTTGATGATGAGGCCACTGTCAATGGCATCTCCCTTGGGGGTGGTGATGATCTGGGCCTGGCGCCGGTTGCTGCTGCTGGCCACTTTACGGCCCCGCTTCCCCGTGGATTTCTCCATGGCCAGTTGCCGGGTAATCATCGGATCGATGAGCGGCTTGTTGGGGTCGATTTCGACTTTCGTATAGAAGTAGCGCTGGCCCAGTTCCTTCTGGATGGCCTCGACGTGGCGGGCCACGTCATCCACCAGGCGGGGCATGAAGTGGTTATAGAGCCGTCCCAGGTTGGCATCCCGACTGGTCTGGCGAACGGACTGATCGAGATAGGCCCGCAATTGTTGCTCAATCTCACCCTTGAGGGCTTCCATGTCTTTATCGTAGGAGGCGGTAGCCTCATCGGAATTCTTATTGGGCAGCTCCTTGGCAAAGAACTTCGTCACCAGCATATCGCCCACGCCCTGCATCAGTTCCTTGCGGATTTCCGCCTCCCGCTTGTAACTGTCAGGCTTGCTGCTATTGGGCTTTCTGATCTTGCGAATCGCGGTAGCCATCTCGTTGAGGGCGGCGGAGGAAATATCGTCGCGAAACTTGTGGGTCAGGTACTTGCGGTTTTCCTGATCCCGCTCCGTGCGGATCTGCTCCACGATCCCGCGGTCCAGCACGTCGGTGCCGTCCCATTCCCTGGAACCATCCCAGCCGAAGAGGCCCAGGGAAATATCGAGCTTGGGCAGGCCCGGATTTTCGTCATGAAACACCGGCGAACCATGCTGAAAGCGAAGGATGTCCACGATCTTCAACGGTTCCACCTCTTTCACCGGCATCCGCTCTTCAAAAAGCTGGCGGTTGTTGCGAACCACCTCGGCGATGTAGGCCCGTTTCTCCTCGTCTTCCCACTTGCGGTTTTTCGGCATCTGGGATTCGACGAATTTCGCCCATTCCAAAGGAATCTGGCGCTTTTCAAGATACTTGAAGCAGTATTTCAGCACGTCCACGGTGGCATCCACATCGGCCTGGGCGTCGTGGGCGTTCTCCAGCGAAGTGCCCATGAGAATTTCAAAGTGGTTGGTCAGCTTCCGGCTGGCGGCATTGAATGGGTGCAGCCGCTGATAAAGGATATAGGGGTCGAGAACCAGCGCCGTCTCCAGCGGACGCAGCAGCGCCGTATTCCGGTTCTTGGACTTGTTCCAGCGCTCGACGGTTTCATTCATCATGCCCACGTCGAACTTGGCGTTGTAGGCGACCGCCAGGGCCGTCTCCCCGATAATTTCGTTACGCAGCTCCTTCAGGATGTCCATCATCTGGGGAATCCCCTCGGCGCTGAGCATTTCCGGGGTAATGCCGTGGGTTTCCTGCGCACGCGGGTGGATGGGGAAGATTTCCCCGTCCTTGTTATAGCCGGGATGAACCAGCGTGTTGTAATCCGCCAGATGTCGCACCTCGTGGTTCTTGTCCACCTTGGACAGGGCAATCTGGATGATGCGATCGTACTTGCGGATGCCGGTGGTCTCCGTATCGAAAACCACGTAGGGAATCTCACCCAGCTTGCGCTGGTGCTTGATCCAGGGAATATGGTAATACTCGCCGGTTCCCTTGATGTGCTTCTCCAGGATCTCGCCGTTCTGGCGATGGTACTCCTGCGCTCCCGGCTTCACCAGGGCATGATAGGTGCCCAGCGGGGCAATGGTGTTCTTGCGGTTGTACCGGTGATAGTCAATCGCCTTGGGATCTTTTTTGCTCGTACCGGCAACTTTAATCAGCTCCTCGGCCTCGTCCTCCTCGCCGATTCCCTTGGATCGGGCGCCGAAGCGGATGGGGATCAGGCCGTCCGGCGTGTGCAGCGGCAGAACATTGCCCGGAACCGGCAGCGTGTCAGCGGAGCGAATTGAAACCGGCCCACTCCCGGCTTCGATCTGCTCAGCCGGTTTCGCGGGCGGCTGGCCGGAGAAGGCCACCGTCCGGGAAAATTTCATCGGATAGGTCTGCCACATCATTCCTTGGAGCCTCCCTTGGCCGCTTTCAGGGCTTCCTTCACCCGTTCCTCCAGCGTGCGGTAGATCGAGTGGTTCTTTGCCTTCTCGAACTGGCCATAGCCCGGCGGGTGGGTCAGCGGACTGTATTTCCAGTCGTAGTCAAACTGATGCTGGAAGACCTTGGCCAGCGCCGGCGACTTGATCACGATGGCCATGTCGCGGTTGCCGCGCTTGTAGACCTGCGGTTCGTCCACGCTCTCGTAGTCGGGCCGCTTGCCGGTGTCCACATTGGTTTCCAGACCGGCGGCGCTCATGTTGGCGGAACCGATAAGCACCTCGTCGTCGTTGAAGACGGTCCACTTGGCATGGAGCTTTTCCTGGGTCGATTCGTTCTCATTGTAGAAGCGCACCGGCACCCCCGCCTTGATAATCTCGTAGATGGGGTTCCGGCTGTAGGGGAACTGGTCCACCACGCCGCTGGAGTGCAGCATACGGACCTTCACGCGGCCTTCCTGATGGGCCTTGATGAGATCGTTGCGCAGTTCTTTATGGGTCCAGATGAACTGCTCCGACGTGAATTTCCTGAGATCGTCGCTCTTGAGTTTCGCCTTGACGAAATCGCCGATGCTTTCCTCGCCGCTGTAGCCGATCTGGGCGTATTCACGCGGCTTGGTGTTGAGCACCTGGATGGCCGGATCTGAAAGGGGCTGGATTTCAGGCAGCGACTTTCTGATCTCTTCCAGCGGCACGGATTTGTCCGCATAGTGTTTGGAGATAATCCAGTCGGGATAGAAGGTGTCCTTCTGGATGTTGGCGACTTCCGGTCCCTCGATGGCCACACAGGCATCCCAGTTGGCGGCGGAGTGGTTGCTCAGGTTCATGCCGCCCACGATGGCCCGTTCGCCGTCCACCGCAAGCATTTTGACGTGGTAGATGTTCGCCAGCCTGCGCGGGTAGGTCACCACCTCGATGGGCAGGTTTTCCTTCTCCTTCAGGTCGCGCAGGTATTCCACCATGCCCGCGTTGTTGATGGGCCGGGGAATTTCCGGAATCCGGTATTCGTCGTACTTATATTCGACACTGCTGTCCAGGATGATTTGGACCGGAATCCCCTTGCGGGCTTTCTCAATAAGCAACGGCAGGATTTGCTGCTGCTGCTTCCAGCCCGGCGTCACATCGGCGCCGTCCACGGTCCGTCCGCCTTCGACGGTGATGTTGTCGAAGTCGTACATGGCGACCTGAACGTATTTCTGCGCCTTCTCGATCTGGGCGAGCCACTCGTTGAAAATCTGTTCCGGCCCCAGCAGCGGACGCACCTTCGTCACACGCTTCTGGCCATTATCCATGCCGATAACCTTGACCTCGGCGCCGTCAAGAATTTTCTTTTTAGGCCGCGGGGCTTTGAGATGGGGCATATAGAAGAGGGCGTATTCCGCGGGCGTCATATCCAGGTTGCTGGCAGCGGCTTTCCACCGTTCCCAGTCGCCCTTGCGAATCTTGAAACGGACGGTGATTTCGTCATCGTCCTTCTTTTTCGTTCTGGCGGCACCGAAGAGGGGAGTCGCATGACCGAAATGAACCTCGTCCCGGTTGGGGTACACGGGCACCGTGGAAGCCGTCACCGAATCCCGGCGGACGAACGTGTCGCCCGCCGAATCCCGATTCGAGGCACCGGCGAAGGGAACCGGCTTCAGGACCGGTGGCTTCACCCTGGCTTCTTCCCCAACAGATTGATCTCGCCCGGACAACATTCCGGGATAGACTTTCAACATTCGGTTTTTCCCCCTGACATGTCCCCCCATGAAATCCCCCCAGCGAGGCCATGAGGCTAGATAATGTTCCGGTGCTCTCCTCCCAACATTACGGTCAGCTTCGTATCAGTCAAATGTGCGTATCCCAACATAAAAACTGGCGGAAGATTCTAATGCTTCCTATAGTTGATTGCAAAATTATAACGGGTTTAATGTTTCCTGTAAAAGGTTTTTTCGGCGGGTCTGCCTGTCCGACCCTATGCCTGAAAGGCTAGCACAGCTTCAAGACGGTTTGATGACGAGGGTTTCTTGAACATTTATAAACACAATCATGAAACGCAACAATTTGTAATATTTCGGGGATTCAAATAAAAAACAAAAAGCAAAAGCCCATGGCAATGCCATGAGCTTTTGAAGGCTTTTTCATGCACAGGCTGACACAGACCTTACGGCCTCCAGCACCCTCCCCGCCAACCGCAGGTTACCGGGTGGCGGTGCGGCCGGTGTTCATCTGGCGCATGGCCAGCTGAACCTTGTTGAACATGGACATGACATCCATGCTGCCGTAAAGCACCTCGCGGGCATCTTCGTATGCGTCGCGCGTACCCGGATTTTCCGCGAGTTGCTGCGCGTACTTGGCCCCCAGATATTTTTCCAGATCTCCGTGTTTAGCAGCCATGATGACTACTTTCCCCCTGTGATATTTCCCCTAAGCGAGTTGAGATATGAACCCCAAAACTTGTGACTGAAAGACTTTTCCGTCTCCCTGGCCTTACCGGCAATCCCCATTGCACGGCAAAATCAGTGCTGTTTTCCCCAAGTTACCGAAGTTGAGACAGATCAGTCCTCCAATAGAATAAAAACAGTTTTCAGCAAAAAATTGCGCCCTAAAGGTTATCTTCAGATTCAGGGGACCCGGCGCTTCTCCGCTTCAGGGCGCTGCGGAAGGGGTTCGGGGTCCACCTCATCCCTGCGATCCCGTTCCTGGTACCAGTAACGGATCAGGCCGCGGATCATCGCCACGAAGACGACAACCAGAAGGAGGGTGAAGGGAAGCGCCGTAATCTGGGTAACCTGTTGCAGCAGGTAGAGGGTCTTGCTGTCACCGCCGGAACCGCCCAGCATGAGCAATACAGCGGTCAGGATGGCAAACAGGACACCCCATGAGAGCTGAAGCCTGGTTTGAACCTGTTCCTGCAGGCGGCGGTGGGTAAAACAGGTCATGATGTAACTGGCGGAGTCGGCTGAATTGCAGATGAAGATGGCGATAAGAACCAGGCTGAGCCAGGACAGGATCGGCGAGTGGGTGTAATGCTCGAACATCTGGTACAACAGCAGGGTCACGTTCTCCCATTGGAAGGAATCCCCGACAAACCCCCCGGTCTGCTGCATGGAGATGGCCGCCTCTCCGAAGGCGGTGAACCAGATGAAACTGAAGATGGAGGGAACGATCATCACCGCCAGCAACATCTCCCGAATGGTGCGCCCGCGCGAAATAATGGCCACAAAGAGGCCGACAAAGGGAGCCCAGGCGATCCACCAGCTCCAGTACTTGATGGTCCATTCGTTGATCCAGTTTTCCCGGCGAAAGTCCTCCAACCCCAGGCTGAGCTGGGGCAGCTGGGAAAGATAACCGGGAACGCTGTCAAACAGGGTCCGCATCATCTTGAGCTGCGGTCCGAACCAAATGACCGAGGCCAGCAGCAGGATGCTCATCACCACGCTGACGTTGCTGAGGATCTTGATGCCCTTGTTCAGCCCGCGTGCGGCGGAAACGAGATAGACGGCGGACAGGACGCCGATGATTCCCAGATGGGTCCAGACGCCCGGTTTAATCCCGAAGAGGGACTGCATGCCGCCCTCGATGACCAGCACCCCGCTGGCCATGGTGGCCGCAATGCCAAAGATGATGGCGATAATCGTAACGAGATCGATGATCTCCATGACGATACGCCGACGAAGACTGTGGACCCCGAACGCCTCGTCCTTCGCCATGAAGGCGCTGAAGCAGAATCCCTTGCACTGGTTGAACCCGAAGAAGCCGATGACCAGCGCCGTCATCCCATAAATCGCCCAGGGTTGCAGCCCCCAGTGGAGAAAAGTGAAATAGAACGCCGCGCTCTCTTTGTCCAGAGGAGTGGAAAGGCCGTCAATCGGCGGATTCATATAGTGATACAACGGCTCCGCTGCCCCCCACATCATAAAGCCGATACCCATCCCGCAGCAGAACAGCATGGCGATCCACGAAAACACCGAGTGTTCCGGCCGGGCGTCGGGGCCGCCCAGACGGACATTGCCCATCGGCGACAGGGCGATCAGCACGAACAGACACAGCGTCCCCAGGGCAAACCACAGGTAGAAACCGCCAAAATGCTGGTAGATGAACCGGTTGATTCCCTGGGTGAGCTCGCCCAGAGCGTCGGGATCGGTCGCCCCGAAAAATAGCAGCAGAGCCACCAGAAGGCCGGGAATCCAGAACAGGTGGGGGATCGCCTTCAGGTAACTAAGAGGAGCCTGAGAAGATGGAGTAGGTTTCTGCACGTCTTAAAACCTGTCTGCTTTCAAATGCCGGGTTCATGGCCGTATAGGGCTGGCGAGAAGCATAGCGGGTCGGTGGCTTCCCGGCGTAGGCGGGAGAAACCACATCCAGATAACCGGCGGACGAAGACGGGGGAGCGATTTTCTCCTGGACAGCCTGACCATTCCTTTTCTGGGTCAAGAACTGAGACATCCGCGTGGCGCCAAAAACACAAAAGGCAATACTCGCAAGGGTTCCTGCAATAACAGATGCCGTATAGTGCTTTCCCTTCAACAATTGGTTCGTGATACCACTGACAAGAAAGAAAAGGGAGGCCCCGATCGCATAGGTGGAGGCGTCGCGAACCAGCAGTTCCGCGCGTCTCTCTTTCGGATCAGCGAAGAGGTAACGGCCCGTCGGGATAAGCAGCGTTGGCAAACCCCAGACTACAGCCTGATCAGGCTTTATGGACCTTGCCATACCCAGAAATCTCTTTGCCAAACGTTTATACACTGATTGTGACCTTTGAAATGCGGTTTCCCAATATTATTGCATTCTTTCAAAAGAAAAAGAATGCTGAATATTGACTTTTAACCAAGATAAACCCGAAAATAACCACCCCAAAAGGGTTTTAGAATTCATCTTTTTTGAAAGCCTGAACTTAAAAGGGTTTCAGCCTGATTTTCAAAATGTCCCCTCCCCGCTCAAAGGCCGGTTTGGATAGGCCCGTACGGCTTGTTCCGCTCCTTCACATAAGTTAACGTCAGTGTATTTCAGTATACACCGAAACGCCTCAACCGTTCTCGGAATCTTCCGCCATCGCCGACAGCCTCATGCCCGTATCGTCCTCATCCACAACCTTGGAGTCGGCATCCGAATCGGAATCGCCTTCCTGTTGAGGGCCTCGGCGGGGCTTTCCGGTAATGTCCAGCAGGTCATTGATGTTCCGGCTGAAAATGTCGCTGACAATCTGTTCAATCTCGCCCGTGTCAATCAGGCGATCCTCCTCATTGCACTGGGTGGTGTAGGATTCGATGGATTCCAGCGCAACGGTCAGACGATACGAAAGCTTGCTCCGTTCATCGCCGGTCATCAGCAGAACATTGTTGATTGCCCGGTGCATCGTGGGGTCCTGGTCATACCAGCGACGCCGCGCCTTGGACTGTATCAGGCCCAGGACCTTCTCATGGCCAAGACTTTTAAGCTCCTCAGGGGTGCCCAGAAGCTTGTTTTCCTCCGTGTAGTAAATAATGGCGCGGGAAATCACCTGCCGGTACTGATGCGGCATCTCTTCGAGAATGTCCAGCGCCTTGGAGATCTGCGGGTGGCTGTCATACCACCGGTTGCCTTTTGAGGGTTTGGGGGTCATGTCTTCCGTCCAACACTCCGGTTTGTTCCAGTTTATTGTAATTTTTATCGACCAAACCTGTCGAATATTAAGGGCTATTAAATTTTTAAAAGCAATCTGCGGGTAAATGTCTGATTGCGTAAAGTTTTTTGAAGCGGTTTAATGGAAACAAGACACCAGGATAAAGTTTTCCGGCATTTTGCCGACATGGATACATGAAGGCATAATGAGTGCAGAGGTTAGTAAAAAGGCGAAAAGAAAGGATATGAGAGCTTCCAAAGGCTTTACACTGATTGAAATGGCGGTCGCCATCATGATCGTCGCTGTTCTGGCAACGTTTGCAGCGTTTACCTACAGCGATGTTCTTGAGGCCGCCGACGCTTCGCTGGTGGATGCAGCTCAAGCTTCCATCCAGGCCGTGGTTTCCCAGGCTTCCGCCCGGATGGATGTCAATCCCACCGCCCTGCCTGGCAATGCTGTCGCCAACGCCGTCCGCGTCAACGTGCCGGACCGCGCTCTCGTCACCTCCGGCGGCGGCGCCGTCTACAACCTCAACATCAACAACACGGGCCGGGGCGCCCGATACCAGGTGGGCACCAACGGCGATGTCGTCCTGATAAGCCTCAGCGGATTTTCAAACTATACCATCTCGGCAAACGGCACCATCTACAAGAACTGACGTGGAGAATGGATCAGGAATCGCAAAAATCGAAGGGAGCTGAATCCCGATGAAAAAACCATTACGACGGGCAAGCAAAGGTTTAACGCTTCTGGAAGTAGCCATCTCGATGGCCCTGTTCGGCATTATCTCCGTGGCCGTCGCCTCGATGCTCACATCGGGGATCGATACCCAGATGTCCTACCGGGTTCACGAGTATGAGCACAACATTGCCCTCAACATCATCGACCGCATGCGCATGGACCTCCTGATGGCCCGCAACGTGACCGTTGGCGGAGGCGGAACAACCGTGACCTTTACCACGTTCGACCCGAACACCGGCGTGGATACACCTGTCACATGGGTTATTAACGGTGGCGTTGCAACACGCAACGGTATGGTGATGAGCACCAGTCCCTCGCCCAATATCCAGCTTCTTGTCACCTGCGGCGGCAACACCTCGCCCTCATGCTTTGAAGGCTGGACCCCGGCTGCGGGTCAGCCCATCAAACGGGTTATTCTCCACGAGCTGACCGTTACCCAGAATATTCCCATGGGCGGTGGAACCGCCATTGATCGGAATTTCGGGCCAGCCCGCTACCGGGTCAACGAGTTTTCCTTCGACGTCATGCCCGGAACCCGCTTTCAGTAATCTTTTTTATTCACCATCGTCTCCAGGAAGACGGCAAGCCGCTCCAGCGCCTTGCCCCGGTGACTGATCCGGTTTTTCTGCTCCGGGGTCAGTTCGGCCATGGTCCGGCCCGCCAGTTCCGGGTATCGGGCGATCTCCGCGGCGGCGGGCGAAACGACCGGGTCGTAGCCAAAACCCTGGTCGCCACGAGGATGAGTGTCAACCACCTGAAGATCCACGGTGCCGGTGGCTTCGAAGGCCACATTGCCGTCCGTCTCCAGCAGCACCAGGGTTCCGACGTAACGGGCGCGGCGGTCCGAAAGGTTTTCCATCAGGCGCAGAATACCGGCATTAATCTGGTCATAGTCCAGCGGCCGCTCTTCAAAAGTGGCGCCGATTCCCAGCAGTTCCCGGCGAATCTCCCCGGTCATCCACCGATGGGATCGCACACCGGGAAATGGATTCAGCCCATACCGACCGGCAAGCGCCGGAATCTCGAAACCGGAATCCTCGGCCAGCACGTACCGGCAACCGGGAACCGCCGGACAGGCGCGAGCCTTGATCAGGGCATTCTCAAAAAAGGTCCGGCCCGTCTCATCCACATCCGGATAATTATCGGGCAGAACGAGAGACAGCGGCAGGCCGGAGACTTCCAGCCCGGCCCTGATTTCCCGCAGCTTGCCGGGATTGGTGGAGGCAAAGGCAATCTTCACCCGTCCTCCTTCCTGATGCGCCAGGCATAGCGGGGATAACGATATTCCAGAAAGGACGGCGGCATCTCGCCCAGAGATTCATAAGCAATGCCCGGTACCCGCGCGAGCAGCCGCTCCTGCTCGCGGGATTCCTCCGCCCCCTGGTTGAGTATGAGCAGCAGACCGCCGGGGGCCAGGATGGAAACCAGGTGCCGCAGATAGTCCAAAGGGCGGAAATAGTCGGCAGGCAGTCCCCAGGCCAGGGCCGGACCCCGGAAGACAAACGGGAGAAACGATGAGATGACGTCACAGGGGCCTTTACAGGTCATCACATCCCCCACAACATACTGCGCCTCCGGCAGGTTTCGGATGAACGTCTCCGCATAATCCCGGCGGCTATGGAAATCCCGGTAGACCCGGTATCCGTCCAGCTCAACCCCCACAAGCTCATAGGGCATCGCCTGGCGGCGGCAGACGGCGGCAATGGCTTCCACGTAGGCCCAGTTCTTGGCGCCCGCGTCCAGCCAGCGCAACGGCACACCGGGCGGCGCCGGCAAACAGGTTCCCTCCAGCATAACGTCGAGAAAATGCAGGTAGGTCAAGGTTTCCAGATAGCGCAAACGGCTTGATGACAGCCGAAAAGCCGACAGATCGTAGCGATCCACCAGCCCCGCCTCCAGCGTCTCCCAGTGCGAGGGATCGCCGCGATCCGCAAACAGGCCGTCCTTGGATTCGGACGGCTCATCATAAGCCCCCCTGCGCCACCGGAGAGACTGCCGACAGGCAAACGCCAGCCGGTTGACGATCGACATCATGCGCTCGGCAGCAGACATGCCCTCTATTTTAACGGATCACCCGAAGCTTGAAGACCCCGAAAAAAGAATCAACGTGACTCGGCAGGAGTCCCGGTCGCCACCAGTCCCTGCTGACCCTGGAGTTTTGCCAGGCGAAGACGCTCGACATCACCCACATCATGCCCGATATAGGCATGAACCGTACAGGTCAGCATGAACAGCACAACAGCAGCTACCATCACTTTTTCCACCAGCGGCAATTCCATCTTCGTGATCGTTGGAACAAAGGACGCCGTGTATTCTGACCAGGCTTTGAACAATGCAAGGACCTTTCTATCTATCGTTATGCGGATTCACACACTCGCGCAAGCAACCGGAAACCCGATCGATTCGCTCTAACTGACTCTATACCAAGTATTGATCGATCTATGAGTATGCTGGTTCAATCGTTCTGGCGTCTCTCCAAACACCGACAACCCGAAAAGACGTCAGTTACCAGGAACACCGAAGAATACATCCCTGAATGAGAAGAATTTTTCGGAAGGATTCTGAAAAAGGACTCTTGAAGAATACAAAACTCCTTATCTCCAGTATACCCAATTTTCATTAAAAAAACACCCTTTTTGGGAAACTTTTAAAATATGTGTCGGTGGTGTTGTATACCGGTTTTCACAATTCTTTGCGAACCGGTCCGCCAGTTTATTCTAACCTGCCGGGGCATCGTTTTTCATCCTCTGTTCCGTGTAAGCCGGGTCATTGAAACCATCGGGAAGTTCGGATATTCTAGGCGGGTGCCGGTTTATCCGGCGGTCTCGAAAGTTCCCGAAAGAGTTGCCGCATGACATATCCCGCAATCCGCCTGCGCCGCCTGCGCAAATCCCCGCTGTTGCGGGATCTCGTGGCCGAAACCCACCTCCGTATCACGGATCTGGTTTACCCCATCTTTATCTGCGATCAGACCAACGCCCGCATTCCGGTGGAATCGATGCCGGGCATCCACCAGTTCTCCATCGACAACGCCCTCATCGAGATTGGTCAGGCGATGGAGGCGGGTATACGCTCCGTCCTGCTGTTTGGCGTCCCAGATGAGAAGGACCCCGAAGGCACCGCCGCTTGGGATGATCACGGCGTCATCCAGAGAGCCGTACGGCGCATCAAGAAAAACTTCGGCAACGATCTGCTGGTCATCACGGACACCTGCCTCTGCGAGTACATGACCCACGGCCATTGCGGCATCGTAATGGAAGGCAAGGTCCTCAACGATCCGTCGGCGGAACTGATTGCCCGCACCGCTGTCTCGCAGGCGGAGGCCGGGGCGGACATGGTGGCCCCGTCGGACATGATGGATGGCCGGGTGCTGTTCATCCGGGAATCCCTGGATGACGCCGGACTCGACGACGTGCCCATCATGGCCTATTCCGCCAAATACGCCAGCAGCTTCTATTCACCGTTTCGTGACGCCGCCGACTCAGCACCCGCCTTCGGGGACCGCAATTCCTACCAGATGGACCCCCGCAACGGACGCCAGGCCATTGACGAGGTGGCCCTGGATCTCGTGGAGGGCGCGGACATCGTGATGGTCAAACCGGCCCTCGCCTACCTCGACATCATCCAGCAGGTGCGCGAGATCGTGAACGTGCCGGTGGCCGCCTACAGCGTTTCCGGCGAATACAGCATGATCAAGGCCGCGGCCCGCAACGGCTGGATCGATGAAAGGGCCGTGACCCTGGAATGCCTGACCGGTATCAAGCGGGCCGGGGCAAATATCATCATCACCTACCACGCCGTGGAAGCCGCCCGCTGGCTAAAGGAAACGGACTGAGGGAAACCTGATTCCCCGTGTCTTCAACTGTAGACGAGGTCGCTGAGAAAGACGGAGACTTTGAGAGGCAGGCGTTTCAGAAAGGGAAACACCTCCTGGAGCCTGGCAATCTTCTGGGCCTGCCAGCGGTGGCGACGCCACACGGGAAACAGCTTGACCCGATTCATCCCCTTACGGGCGATCATCTCCTGGCGTGACAGATGAACGGAAAGCTCCTCCGGCGAACACAACTGACGGGAAAGATTATCCAGGACCAACTCCAGTTCGGGCTTGTCCGACTTTCTCCGTCTGTGATGCTGCGATTCCTTGAGAACACTCACGGCTTGTCTCCTGGGCACACCTTTTCAGACCTTCAGCCTGATCCACCTGATCCTAACCGATTCTAATGTGCATGGACACCAAACACAAGGATTATTGCCACCTTATAAACAAACGTGACAATCCCCGGATATACATCCGTAAAGGAGAAACATTTTCTCTTCGTGACCCTAGACATACCCCTGGCGCATCGCCAGGACGGCTGCCTGGGTGCGGTCATCGACGCAAAGCTTCTGGAGGATGCTGTGAACGTGGGCCTTGGCGGTGGCCTTTGTAATCACCAGCCGTTCGGCAATCTCCGGGTTGGAACAACCGTCCACGATCAGCCTGAGAACCTCCATCTCCCGTGCGGTCAGGGGACAGTCTTCCGGTGGGTCCGTCAGGCCCGCCTCGGCGGCATTACCGTTGCCTGAAACAACAGGCTGGCCCGCAAAGCGACCCAGGACCATCCGGGCCACGGCAGGGTCCAGCCATGAGGCTCCGTCCTTTACGGCGCTGATGGCCGAGGAAAGGGATTCGGGAGAGATGCCTTTCATGCAGTAGGCGTCGGCCCCGGCGGCCAGCGCCGCGAAAACGTCCTGCTCATTGTCCTTGGACGTGAGCATGATGACCCGGACGGCGGGATGCTCGCCCTTGATCTTCTGGGTGGCCTCGATGCCATCCATTTCCGGCAGCCCGATATCCATCAGCACTACGTCCGGGCCGGTCGCATTCACCTGGCGGACGGCCTCGGCCCCGGTGACGGCTTCCCCCACCACCTCAATGTTCTCATCACGTTCCATCAACATTTTGAGACCGACCAGGGTCATCTGGTGGTCTTCCACAATCAGAATTCTTGTTGCCATGCGGCCTCTCTTCGTATCGAATGTCTCGTTATGCCTCTATTATAGCAAGGACCCGACCGATTCGGGCACAGACCGGCCATCGGAATGTTGAGCGATCCGAAATTTTGTAGTAGCGTAAAGATATACCGATTGTTTAAAAAAGTTTGGTCATTGGCATATAACCCTTGGGGAAAGACACTTTTTTCCATTTTCAGGGTTTTAACTCGGTAATTCGGTAACAGGTTCATCAGAACCCGCCTCACTGGGGAGGTCACCATGAAAACGACAGGCAAAATGATTGCGGTTCTTACACTGGCTCTGGCCCTTGCAGGCGGCCCGGCTTTCGCGGAAAAAGTCGGCTCCGGCGCCAGAACAGCCCACAAGGCAGACATGCAGGAAATCCTGAAGGTGATCCGGCCCGCCAACATCGGGCAGGTAGACCGGGTATCGAAGGAGGTCTTCGACAACTTCTTCGAACAGCGCAACAAGATCTACAACATTGGCCCGGCGCCCGCCGAAAAGCCGGCCACGCCGGAGACCAGCCCGAAACGCACACCGCGCAATATTTTCTAGGGGCCGTTCCGCCCGTTTGTTATGGGCTGAGACGTTCACCTTCAAAACGATGTGGCGTCAGGCACGACCCTTTCTTCAGTCTAGCTTTTCCAGGATTTGATCAGGGCCATCAGCCGCTTGCGCTCCATAAAAAGGATCACCACGGAAGCTCCGGGAACCGTCAGAAAGAAGAGAACTTTCCCGCCAACGCCGAGCTTCTCGTAGTACCGACCCACCCGATCCAGCCAGCTTACGGGAGATTTTTGGGGCTTTCCGCCTTCGTCGGGACCCTCTCCGATGCCGAACACCAGGGCCGGAGAAACCGGCCTTCGCTGAACTCCCCCCACCGCAACCGCCTGTCGAACAGTCGGCATGCGGAGACTTCCCGGCGTTCCGATCATACAGCGCCCCTCTGTTAATCAAGCATCCCCTGTTTAATAAAGCATAAGGATACCACAAAGAGGACACCGGAATTCAGAAAGAATCCAGGGAAATGGCGGGGAGGGGAAACTTCAGGCTGCTAAAGGCCAAGGGACCGTTCGAACTCGGAAAATTCCGCCGCAGCCGGGCTTTTCATAATCTCTTCCGGCGACACGGTGAACTCCGGCGTGGGCAGAGGCTCCGCA
This sequence comes from Candidatus Neutrinobacter sp., assembly GCA_039794365.1. Lineage (GTDB taxonomy): Bacteria > Cyanobacteriota > Vampirovibrionia > Vampirovibrionales > Vampirovibrionaceae > JBDIVN01. The sequence continues at coordinate 108,916 of JBDIVN010000001.1, forward strand.
CGGGTGGGTGCCTGCTGCTGGGCCTTCAATGCCCGGTAGTCCTTGTGATCCAGGTTCATGTCCAGATCGCTGAAACGGCTGGAGCGGCGCAGCGGCTGGCCTTCCTGCGGCGCCATCGCCTGTTGGATGCCTTTTTTCTCCAACTCCTCCTTCGTAATGTGGGTGGGCTTGCCGAAGATTTTGTGGGAGAACCACTCGCCCACCTTCTGGAAAACGCCGCCGAAGCCGAAGATGGCCGTCATTTCCACAAGGAAGCCGGTGATGGTTACGCCGAAGCCTAGCACCGGAACACGGAACAGGGTCTTGGTGGCCAGCTTGCCCAGGCCCAGCTTGGTGAAGAGTCTCGTAAACACCTGGCTTTTCTTGAGGATCTGGCGGCCAATTTCCCAGCCGACGAAGTTGCCGATGCCGAAACCGATGAAATCGTGCATGAAGGAGGAAAGTTTCTCGCCCTTTTCCGCCTTGGAGGCCTGGGTGAAGGACTGACCAACAATCAGCGCCCCCATCATGGCCGGGCCAATAATAGGAATGCTCCGCAGGAAACTTTTCTCCGCCGCAGGCTCAGCCACTTTTCTACCCATCATCAGGGTGCTGCCGGAGAAAATCCGGCGGACCGTGTTGCTTACCGTGACGATGGCCCGGCCAATCGGTCCCACGTTCTTCTGTCTTAGCGTTTTGGAGAGGCCATGCTGCATTTTGTACGGCTCGAAATGCAGGCTGATCTCCCCCTTCAGGCGGGATCGCAGACCGAACAGCCGCTTGGCCGTCGTCTTGTCAACGGCCTTCAGGAACTCGGCGGCCTCTTTTTTCAGGCCATGCCGGCTGATGACCCGGTGGGCCTCCTTGAAGGTCGTGGCGGCCTGCAATTCTTTCAGGGCTTCCGCCGGAATGTTCTTCGGCAGCTTGGCCAGGTTCTTGCCGATGAGAAACTTCTCGCCGCCTTCCAGGGTCTGAAGAACGGCTTTTGCCGGTTCAGCCCCTTTGAGCAGCCTCTCGTTCGTCAGTTTTTTCAGCAGGTCATCGTCCACATGGCCGCGCAGGGTGTTGACGATATCCTTCACCACGTAGCGCTCCGCCGCCTGGGGGGGCAGACGGTTCATCAGGTGCTGGTAATACCAGCGCTGCTTCCGGCTCAGGCCGTTGCTGCGGGCCAGAATCTTGTTGACGATCTTGTCTTCCATAAACTGGCTCGCATGCCGGATGCCGGGCAGGCTGTCGAACCTTTTCGCCGCCCGGAGGATAAGGTCGTACTCGCGCCCGGCGCCCTTGCTCTGGAAGAGCTTCTCCAGCACCGCCGCGATTCCGATGCCCGCCCCCGCTCCATAGGCCATATGCTGGGGCTTCGGGAAAAACGGATTGTCCTCGAAGGGGTTCTTGATCTGGACCTGATCCCCGGCGTCGGGATTCTGCAAGGCGTTCAGGACGGCCTGTAGCTGTTTGGGGTCCGTGCCGGCGCCCGGCGCCATCATCCGCGGGTCCATACCCGCCGATGCCGGATAACCGTAGCCGTAGCCATAGCCATAGCCTCGCTGGGGCGGCATTCCCCATGCCGGTCCGCCGCGATAGGCTCCCGGATACTGCTGCTGATTAAAATTTGGCTGCTGTTGCGCCATCTGTCCCCTGCCGTGAACGTTGTCCCGTTATATGCATAAAAACACAAATGGCCGTTTTTGTGTCCTCGCGGCCCAACCCAAACTCCTCCAAACGGTCGGGAAATCCCGCCGGATTTCATCCGCCTGATGGTCCTCAATCCGCCCGCATTTCAGTACGATATAAATAACCTATTCTTTCTTTGTTCTTTAAAGTACGTGAACTTGCAGGTGGTTATTTTAACGCCTTTGTGGATTTACAGCCCTCCGAGCCTTTCGGAGGGTTTTCTGTATCCCACCCGCCACCCTTAGAGGAACGTGGGGGCTACGCCCCCACAGCCCCCTTTTCCCTCACCCTACCCTCTCCCAAGGGGGAGAGGGGATAAAAATTCAGAACCCTCACCCCAGGGGGAGAGGGGGTAAAAGTTCGGAACCGGAAACAGGCCAGTCCGCTCCCTCTCCCTCTGGGAGAGGGCTGGGGTGAGGGTTTCTACAGTTCCCTCCGGCCTTCGAGGGCGCGGGCGATGGTCATGTTGTCGGCGTATTCAAGATCGCCGCCGACGGGAAGGCCAAAGGCGATGCGGGTCAGGCGGACTCCCAGCGGCTTGATCAGCCGGGAGAGATACAGGCTCGTGGTATCCCCCTCAATGGACGGGGGCAGGGCCAGGATGACCTCCTCCACCTCGTTCCGGCCATCAGCAGTGGTGGTCAGGCGGCCAACAAGCTCACGGATGCGCAAGTCCTCCGGGCCAATGCCTTCCATGGGGGAAATCAGGCCATGCAGGACGTGATACTGGCCCCGGAACTCGTTGGTGCGCTCCAGGGCAAAGAGGTCCTGGGGATCGGCCACCACGCCGATCACCCTGGGGTCACGGTTCGTGTTGGTGCAAAGTTCGCAGGGAGACTGGCTGGAGAGGTTATGGCAGACCGAGCATTCGCTGATCCGGTTCTTGGCGTCCAGCAGGGCCTCGGAGAAGTTACGGACATCCTGAAGGCTCTGCTTGAGCATGTGAAAGGCCAGCCGCTGGGCGGACTTGGGTCCGATACCGGGCAGCTTCTGGAATTCCTCGATCAGCCGTGCCAAGGGCAGGGTATAGGTGCTCATGTGACAAAATCATCCGTCAGGTAACAAGGTCTGTCACTCCCGCGAAGCTTGTCCCCGTGAAGACGGGGAGCGGGAATCCATATCAAAAAACGGTTTCCGGCTCGCCGATGTTCGTATGTTCTGGCTTACACCCCATTTACGGCTATCAGTGTCCGGAATGGGAGGTTGTTGACTCGAATATCGGCTGCTCATGCTAAAAAGGGAGTTTGAGGCCGGGGATGTTCATGCCGCCGGTGATCTCGCCGATCTTCCGCTCGCGCAGCTCGTTGACCTTTTGGCTGGCGTCCTTCAGGGCGGTCAGCACCAGGTCTTCCAGCATCTCGGCATCCCCCAGGGCGTCCGGCCTGATTTTCACGGCGCGGAATTCCAGCTTGCCCGTGCAGGTGATGACAACGGCATCGCCCCCGGCGGAACCCTGAACCTCAATCCCCTGAAGCTCCTGGTCCATTTCCTGCATCTTTTCCTGCATCTTCTGGGCCTGCTTCATCATTTTCTGGATGTCGAACATGACAGTCTCCATACTCCCTGTTGGCTGCAACTGCCCCATTATAATCACAACGGGCGGATCAAACCAGCGCACCCCGCCGGAATTTACAATCCGCCCGGCATTGGCGGCTCCGAAAAGATCCTGAGAAAATATCTTTTATATATACTATGTATGTAAAACTTGGTAACAGATCCCCCTGAAAACAGAAATTTCCGCCGGAAAATTGTTTTTATTCCAGTATGAATAGCAGGTCCTGGGAAAGAAACAGGGAGAACCACATGGATTTCATGGATTTTGATCGCAAAAAACCCGAACGCCGGATGCCGCTCCCGGAGCGGACAAAACGGATCGAGCAAAAATCGGCTGCGATGAAAACCCTGGCTGACCTGCGCCATTTCGTCCTGGGTCAACCGAATGGGGCATTTTTGAACGACTTGCTGGTTTGATTGGACTGTCGATCAAAAAGAGAGATGGTTATATTTGGGACATTCAGTTAGAATTTATACATTAACAGACGTTACAGTCACGATTAGCAAGTTTTATGTCGGCACAATCATCGTCATCATCTGATAAAAAGCCCCAGAAAACCGTCAACGATTACGTGGATCTCATCGAGACGGTCGCACGGGTCGAATACAGTCGCCTTCCGAACCACCTGATTGACTACAGTGAACTGGTGAACATCGGTGCGATTGCCATTCACGTGCTGCTGACGAACAATCCGGACACGGAATACAACGTCACGTACCTTTCCACGGCCATCAAATGGGCGATCCGCAACGAGTTGCGCTACCGGTACAAGTGGTATTCCCTGAAAACCGTAAGCGTGGAGCCGACGGAGGAAGCGTCCGAAGAGAGCGGCGAAAGCGCCGGCGAGGGATTCGAGGCCGAAAAGACCCAGGTCCGCGAGGCCATCTACGAAACCATCCTGTCCGTGGACAGCATGCTGGAGGCGGAGAACCCCCACGAGATCAAGGACGACTCCTACACCCCCGAAGAGCGCACCGAGCTGAAGGAGATGGCGAAAGTCGTCCGTGAGGCCATCGCCAAGCTGCCGGAGCGCGAACGCCAGATCATCGAGGCCCGGTTTTACAAGAACAAGAAGATGCGTGAAATCGGCGAGCAGTTCAATATCTCCCCCTCACGGATTTCGCGCATCGTCCAGTCCGGCCTGGACAAGATCAAGGCCGAACTCAAGCGCAAAGGCTACGCCAGCTAGTCCCCTGATTATGGAAGCATTGACGGCCAGTGCTGTAGTCGATTGCCCCAGTTTATAACTAAAGACCCGGACGGGTCCCTGAACGGGTCTCAGTCGTCGCGGGCTTCGCGGCGCTGCGTCTGGTGCTGCTTGATTTCTTCGGGGTGAACGTCTTTCAGGAACATCTCGTCGTAGATCCAGACCGTGTTGCGCTCTCGCTTGCCCATGTACAGTGCCTGGTCCGCCTTTTCAAAAAACTCCGTCGGCGTGAGAATGTCGGGGGTCAGCTGGCAGACCCCGAACGTTGCCGTCAGGCTACAGGTTTCGCCGCTGGCCGTTTCGAAAACCGTATCCTCAAGCTTACGCCGGATGCGATCCAGCAGGGTTTTCACCTTCTCCGCCGGGGTGTGGGGAAACACCAGGCAGAATTCGTCGCCGCCGAACCGGGCGGCCAGGTCCTCGGTGCGGGTCCCCTCCCGGATGATCTTCGAAAAGGTCAGCAACACCTTGTCGCCCAGCAGGTGGCCGTAGGTATCGTTAATCTGCTTGAACTTGTCCAGGTCGGCAATGGTCAGGCTGAGGGGAAATTTATGCCGCTTGGCGGCGGACATGGCCTGGGTCAGCTGGGACATGAGCTGTTCACGGTTATAGAGGCCGGTCAGGGTGTCATGGGTCGCCTTATAGAAAAGTTTCTGTTCTTCCAGCTTGCGGAACGTGATATCCGAAAGGGACCCGGCAATCCGGCTGGCGGTTCCATCATCGTTCACGGCGGCGATCCCCCGGTTCAGCACCCAACGATAGCTGCCATCCTTGTGTTTGAGCCGGTATTCAGCCTCCAGGATAATCTCATCGCCCGCCTTAATGGCATCCAGCTTGCGGGTCACAGCGTCCACGTCATCGGGATGAATGCGTGAAAACCACTCGTAGGTGTAATTCTTCATCTCGTCGTCAAGATAGCCCAGGATGGATTTCCATCGGGGGGAAAGATAGATCCGGTCACTGTCCACCTCCCAGTCCCACAGGCCGTCATTGGTACCCAGGGCCGCCAGTTGATAGCGTTCTTCACTCTTGCGCAGTTCCTCCTCCTTTTTCTGACGCTCGCCAATTTCCCGGCGCACAATGCTTTGCAAAACCAGGAAAATGAAAATCACCAGGAAAGCCCCGGCGATAAAGAGCATGAAGGTCTGCTGGGCCTTGGCGTCAACCATGGCGTTGCGCAGATGAAGCTGCCGCCGTTCATCCGCCTTCAACTCTTCAAAAAGCGCATAGGCCTCATCCATTGCGGCCTTGCTCTGACCGGTTCCGATGAACTTCAGGGCTGCTGGCAGACCCTGATTCTGCCGCAGGGTAATGGCCCGATCCAGCAACTCGATCCGTTTTCGGATAACGGGAAACAGTTGATCCAACAGTTTGATCTGCTGGGGATTGTCCCCCACCAGCAGCCTCAGCTCCTGATATTCCTCCCGGATATTGCGTTGAGCCTCGTAAAACCGGTTCAGGTAATCCGGTTGTCCGGTGATGATAAAACCGCGCTGGTCGCTTTCAGCGTCCTTCAGGCTGACCCGAAGGGCGTTGATCTTTTCCAGTACCTGCTGGGTATGCTCGACATTCCGGGCGCTGTCGATGAAATCCATCATGCCGCGATACGTCGCATACTGGATCAGGAACAGAACGGCCAGAACACCCAGGAAACCGAGAGCAACCTTCTTTTGAAGCGTCCAGTTCATGAACGGTCCGTCATCCTTTCCTAAACCCGCATGACATCGCCCGGTTATCCGATTGATATCCTTACCTTATTGTAGAGGACATATCCCAAAAACACACGCCATTCCCCCCACAATACACAAATCGGACGAGGGGGGCCGTTCGGCCCTTTCGTTATGGGATTGGGCGTAAAACCTTCAGAATCCGGCATGGACACGACCATCCCGGCGAAAGCGGCGTTTCTTCCCGTCTCAACTAAAAACCGGAGCGACCGTTATAGGACATCTCACCACGGAACAGCGAGCGCTGTTCGTCGCCGTTGACCACCCGCGCAAACTGGAAGCCCAGCAGGGCCAGGGCGCCGGCCACAATAATACCGGGCACGCCCATTTTGCCAATAGCCGAGAGCATTCTGAAAACGAGCTTGCGTTTTCCAAGGGCACGCAGGCCCGTCATCACGGCGCCTCCAAGATTCTGAAGGATCTTCGACTTCCAGACCACCTGTCCCGCTTTCGCGATCCAGTTATGCGGCTTGAGGCCGGCCACGTAGAGACCGCCTACCGCCAACGCCGTCGCCGGGGTCAGCAGCACATCCTTGACAAAGCCTATACCATTGGCGGTCCAGCGCCGGGCGGCATTGAAGATGCCGAACGGACCATGATACATCAGCCGCTTGAATTTGGCGGCCATGCCGTCCATGCCGGTGCCGCTGAAGTTGCCGTGCTCATACTTCATCATGTCATATTCAAAGTTCGTTTCGAAAGAATCGGCCTTGGTTTCCCAAAGAGTCGAACGGTCCATCCGGCCCGACATCATCCAGGCGCCGATGGCGGTTGCCGCCGCCCCTGCAATTTTCGCTCCGATTCCGATACTCATAGCGTCTTACCCCTTGTCTTCAAACCCATTGCTGCGATGGACTAACCATGTTCAGCCGGCTGCCGACGTTGCCACCGCCCTGCTGCTGACCGGGTCCCGGATACGGCATATAGGGCGGACGGCCCTGCGCCTGCGGGCTGACCCGGTTGAAATTCTGTCCCGGCATATTCTGCCGCTGGGCATACTGCGGATACGGTCCCGGATACCCCGGCGCCCTGGCATTCTGATTTTGAGGCGAATAGTCCTGCCTCTGTCCATTTTGTCCGAGAGAAGCCGCCGCCAGATTCTGTCCCGGCATGGACTCCTGGGTATCCTGCCGCTGCCCGGTTCCCTGCTGATCGAACTGCTGGTTGGCGTCGGCTACAGCTGTTTCGAGCGCCCCGCCGGTATACGGACCGGGCGGCTCCATCTTGCCCGCGTTGATGCTCGCCAGGATGCCCTTGACAATCTGGGGCTCCAGGTGATGCAGGCCGCTGCCCTTCGCCAGATCTTCCAGCTTGCCGATAATAGCCGGTGACGGACTGTAAAAATAGTTCATCTCGAAGGCCAGCAAGGCAGGCTGGCGAACCACCGGGTTGGGGTCCTTCAGGATCTTCGTCATAAAGGCTTCCACGATTGGCCGGTAGGGCGACTCCGGATGCGACAGGTCCGGGTTGGCCTCTAAAATCTTGTAAAACTCCATCGCCGCATCACTGCGGACCATGGAGTTGGAGTTGTTCAGCCGTTCATTGAGCAGGTTCACCGTGGCGTTATCCAGCCGTGCCAGGTTCAGGTTGGCCGGAGGCGGCGTCTGCTGTTTCGGCGGCTCCGGCTGGGGCTGCGGCTGTTGCTGTGGCGGCTGTTCGGGCCGGTTCAGCGGATTCGCCGCCGGATTCTGCGGCTGCTGCGGATACTGGTACGGATACCGGTATTGCGGATACTGCGGGTAGCCCCACGGCGTCTGGTAGTAGTTGTACTGCGCATTGTTCACCGGGTAGGGCGATGCCTGCCGCTGCTGGCTGAACAGGTACGGCGCCACGAGATGCGGCGGCGGGATTTCAGCGATACTCGGAAACACGCCGGACGATCCCATCGGCGTCGTCTGGGCGTAATTCACCCCGGCCACCTGGGGCCTGGGTTGCAGGACCGACTGGGGAATCCCCTGCGTCCCGTAGGACTGGCCCGGCCTTACCATAACGGGCGGCATCCCGCCGGGGGGCATGCCTCCCCGCGTGTTGGGCACCATGACGTCCACCGGCCCCGGAACCGTATAGTTCCGGACATTGTAGGAACCCGGGTAGCCTCTGGGGCCTCCCGCGTTATACGACATGCCTTGTGGTGAGTACGTCCCCATTGAACTTGTTCTAACCCCCTCGCCAGTCGCGTCTGCCGGCGTATGCATATTTCGTACGAAATTCAAAAACTTATTTATATAAAACCGGTTTTGTGAATTTTTGTGCTAGAAAATACGACAGGGCCACCACAGCCGACCCACCCGGAAAAATGGGAGCGGCAAAAGAAACGGACGAATCGATGACGACGATTACCCGATTAAATCAATGCTTTGGGGACAGTGGGAAAAGGAACGCTCCAAGGCATCAACGGCCTTGCGTTTTTCAGCCGGATCATCGCCCTGGGCGGTGATGATGAAAGTGGAAAGCAGCCGGACGCCATGCCGGTTCTCCACATCCTCTAAAATCCGCCGAAGCCCATATCCCATCCAAAAGTCCGATCGGTCCTTCTGTTGCGCAATCAGGCTATGAACGGGAACCCTGGGCTTCTCTGCCCTGCCGCCCGCCACATTGTCATCCCCAAACCGCACAGGAATCGCCGGCATGTTCACACGCATTGTCGTTTCCTCCATGCAAATACAAGAGAGCTAACCCAGATCGGGGCGCAGGTGACGGGCATCGTTGAGGTATACGGGACAGACCCGCTCGGCGGGCATGTCGCCGAAAAACTGGAGCAAAATCCGGACACAGCGGGGCTGCATATCAATGACCTCCGGCTCCAGGGCGCACATCATGGGCACCCGGTCGAAGCTGAAATGCTCCCGGACGATTCGGGCCGGATTGTCCGACCGGAGGTCCGGGGTGACCGTGAAAAAGATGTTGAGCAGGTCCTGCTCCCGAATATGATTGCGCTCCAGCAACTCACGCACCAGGGCGGCCAATTCCTGGCGGTAGAGGTGGGCATCATCCTCGGCGAGGGTGGTGGCGCCGCGAACGGCGAGCAGGTTTCTGGCGGGCATGGGCAGTCACAAATCGTAAAACTTCGACGGTAGGAAGCAGTATAAAATAAAGTCAGCTTCGGGATCATCTTCGGCAGGACAATCCCTGAAGCGGTTCTGTTTTTGTAGTAAAACAGAAGGGTAAGCATACTGCCGGACAGACCCCATAGGAAGACCTCCCCCATGGTTGATATTCTTGTCGTTGACGACGATCCTGAAATTACGGACCTGCTCAAGGTCGATCTCGAACTGATGCGCTTCAACGTGGACTGCGCCAACGACGGCGCCAGCGGCATCCGCAAGGCCGAGTCCAAGCGCTACGATCTCATCATCCTGGACGTCATGATGCCCAAGATTGACGGCTACGAGGTCTGCAAGAAAATCCGAAGCAGCCGCACCTGCGCCGACGTCCCGGTCATCATGCTGACCGCCAAGGGCACTCTGGCCGACAAGGTCCGCGGCTTCAACGCCGGGTCGGACGACTACCTTGTCAAGCCCTTCGAGTTCCAGGAACTGATGGTGCGGATGCGTGCCCTCTTCCGCCGCACCGGTGCCCTGACGAAAAGCCAGAGCGAGACCAAGAAGGAGGAGAACCTCTCCGCGGGCGACATCAAGCTTGTTCCGGCCTCGCTGGAAGTGGTTCTCAAGGGACGGCTCATCAAGCTGACCCCGACGGAGTTCGAGATCCTGTACTGCCTGATGCAGCACGTGGGCGAACCGGTGCCGCTGGCCACCATCCTGCAGGAAGTGTGGGGATACGAGCCGGATGAGGACGTGCGGATGCTGCGGGTCCACATCGGCGGACTCCGCCAGAAGATCGAAGAGGACCCCAAGCGGCCCCTCTACCTTGAAACCATTACGAATGTCGGCTATCGCCTCAACGCCACACCGGCGGAAGTGCCCGTCGCCTGATCCCGCGGGCGGACAGCCGGACAACCGGAGGACCCACCACCGGCGATGGATAACAGCAAAAACCTCAAACTGCCCAAGCTTCGGCTATACCAGCAGATCATCATCTACTTCATCGCCGTGGTCTTCATTCCCCTGCTCGGCGTCAGCTTCATCATATACAGCATCAACCAGAAAGCCCTGAAAAAGGAGCTGATCCGCTTTACGGAGCACACCTCCGAGGCAATCTACAGCGACCTGATGACCCAGTTCTCCTGGCAGAAGGAGCAGGTGAACCTGCTGGGAACCATCGTGCTGGACGAATACGCGGACACGAAAAACATCGGGGAGGCCGCCCGCCAGGTCTTCAGTCTGGAAGACTCCTTCGAGGCGATTGGCCTTTACAACGGCGAGGGAGAAGCCCTTGGGCGCTCCTACCGGAATTTTTCCAGGGTCAGCCCGGAACGCCGCCTGCCCGAAAGGCTGAACCTTGAGAAAATCACCCAGGAGGACCGGGAGGCCTTCCAACTGGTGTTTTCCAGCACCGGCGATCCGCGCGAGACAACCTACTACCTGCGGGCCATCGTCCCGGTAAAACGCCGGGACACCAGTTTCGAAAACATCTCCTTCCTGGTCATGCAGAAGGAGTTCGCCTATCTTCAGGAGCTGATCCACTCGAAAAACCGGGATCTCTACGACGGATTCTTCATCATCGACAACAACGGCCTGGTGATTGCCGGTCCCAACCAGGCGGTGGAAACCCGCCAGCATATCAACCCGGAAGACTTCGCCTTCTTCTCGAAGCTGAAACCGGGGGTCACCCGCGAATTCGCCACCCCCCAGAAAACCCTGGGCGACGATGACGACGAGCCGGACGTGGATAACCCCCTGCAGAAGGTTTTCGTCAAGATACCGGACCTCAACTGGGGCATTATCATCGAATCGCCCTACGAGGTCCGCCAGAAGTACGTCAAACGCGCCCGCGACCAGACGCTGATGCTGATTCTGGCCTGCCTGGTCATCGTCATCGTCTTCACCCTGTTCTACATCCTGGGCATTCACCGGAACTTCCGGCAGCTCATCAAGGGGATGAAGGCGATGGCGGAAGGCCGCTACTCCCGGCGAATACGCCTTATCACCAACTGGTTCACGCCCTATGAGATCGTCTACATCACCGGCGAGTTCAACCGGATGGGCCGCAAGATCGGCGACGCCTGGCAGGAGAGCCAGCAACTGACCGACGAACTGAAGACCGTCAACCAGAAACTGGCCAAGCTGGACGAGATGAAATCCAACCTCATCGACACGGTGAGCCACGAACTGCGCACACCGCTCACCAGCATCAAGGGCTACTCCTCGCGCCTGATCCGCTATGATCAGACCCTGGACCGGGAAACCCGCATCAAAAGCCTGAAAACCATCAAGCAGCAGGCGGACCGGCTGGGCCGCCTGGTGGACGACCTGCTCGCCATCCCCGAACTGGAAAGCGACAACCTGCGCGTTTTTCTCGATCAGGTCAACCTGCCGGACCTCATCGATCGCAGTGTCCATTTCATCCAGCAGAAAGAAGACCGGGAAATCTTCGTCCAGCTGCCGGAAAACACGGAGGCCCTCAACGTCCTGGCCGACCAGGACCGGCTGGAGCAGATCCTGCTGAACCTATTGGACAACGCCGTCAAGTATTCGCGGGAAAATACGCCCATCGAAACCGTCGTCCGGTTCTCCGACGAGCATGAGGGTCACGTGGAGATTACCGTCATCAACGAGAGCGATCCCATCTCGCAGGAAGACGTGGAGAGCCTTTTCGAGAAGTTCAAGCGGCTGGACGAAAGCACCACCCGCACCACCCGCGGCACCGGGCTGGGCCTGTTCATCACCCGAGGGCTGGTGGAAGCGATGGGCGGACGTATCGGGCTGGCCTATGCAGAAGATCGATTCCAGGTCCGCTTCACCGTGCCGCTTTATAAGGAAGAGGGGTCCCGAACAGAGCTTCAGGAAACCGTTGCCGCCGAGGCGTAGTTCATCCGTAAATCATCCTCGGTATACAAAACCGGCATTTCTCCCTACAATGGAGACATCGTCTAGCAGGGGAGAGATTTTGATGAATCCAGTCATTGCAGGCCTTATTACGGGCCTTCTGATTCTCCAGGCCGGTCAGGCGGCTTTTGCCGGAAACGTGGAGGATGACATGGTAAACACTCCGAAGGAACCCCAGGTCGGCGTCAAATACATGCAGCCTTCCAAGCCGGGCGCCCGACCCCAGCCGCCCAAAACCAAGCTGCCCTCCGAGCCGACAGGTCCAGGCAAAACCGAGAATCCGAAGAATCCCAAGGACGACCCGGCCAACCAGCTCAACGAAACGTCCAGACCCCAGTAGGCCGCCGTTCAGAACCGTCCTGATTCCAGCGTTACTTGAGGCGATCGGAAAGGGCCTGTGCCAGTCGGCTGTCACCGCCAATCGCCTCGATGAACTGGCGGACGGCGTTGCTCAGGACCTCGGCGGGGGCGGTCCAGAGCTTGGTGTCCTTCAGGGTGGCGGCCAGCAGGGGGGCGACAATCTCGCGAGGAAGCTCCAGTTCCTCACCGTCCGGGTTCAGCCCCACGACCTTGCCTTCTTTCGCCGTCAGGGTGAAACGATCGCCAAGATCCACAACCTTCGAGGCGATTTCGGGAACGCCGGGTTCCGTGGAATTAGTCGGGTAACGCTTGATGCCTATAGGCGAAAGATGGCTTTCCGGCTTTTCCAACTGTACGTCCATCCGGGTTTCGCCTTCGGCGGCCTGGATGTTGGTGATGTTGATTCCGAAACGCAGTCCTTGCAATCCCATAAACTTGATCCTCCAAAATTCTAGGCCATTTCATCCAGTTTCATAAACGCCGCGGTCCGCTGGATAGTGTCCGTGCGCGGATCGTCCTCCGGCAGCAGGCGGGCCAGGTGGGCCAATGCCTGCCTCACCACGGGTACTTCGCGGTATTGTTCGAAAAGACCGTCCCCCAGCATCTCGCGGGTCAGGCGAATCAGGCCGGACGCGGGAACCGGGTCGGCCTCCGTCTCCGGCTGGTGAATGTTATGCCCGACCACGCCGGTCTGGTCCACGTAGAGATCGAACTCCTCGCCGAGATCGGGGGAGTCCGGGCCGCCGGCCAGGTATTTGGGATTTCCAGGCCGGGCATGATCCCCGTACAAACTGATACCCAGTTTGAAATTACCGGTCTCAGGGTTCCGGGCCACTTCCCGGAAGCCGATTTCACCAAACCTGATTGCTTGAAGCATTTATACGAACCCCTTCAGGCAGAAATCCTCAACAATTCGAACCAGCCCCATGTAAGCAGAAAAAAACGGCCAAAGCAATTCACCCTTCAGGCGATGGCCGCCAACACCCCGTCCACGGCCCGACGGACCGCATCCACTGCCACGGCCAGATAGCGCTCTCCCGGCTTGGGTTCCGGCGCCCGGACCGGGGCAAATCGCTGGTTGGGGGGCATCAGCCGCTTCGGGCTGGTTGGTCCGAACAGGGCGACCACGGGACGGTTCAGGCCGATCGCCACATGCATGGGGGCGGAATCCACGGAAACCATCAGGTCGGAACGCTCAATGAGCGCCGCCAGGTGCCGTAGTTTCCGGGTTTCACCATACAGGTTCACAAAACGTTCGGGCCGGGGGGACAGGGATGCCTCAATCGCCCGGATCGCCTCCTCGTCATCCGGTCCACCGGCCAGGTAGACATCGTGATCCCCGGACAGGCTGCGGACAAGCTCGGCCCAGTGTTCCGGCGACCAGCTTTTGACTATGCCCTTCTGCACACTGACCCGGCTGACCCCCGGATGAATCAACAGCTTGCGACGCCCCGTGTCGGGCATCATCTCCTTCGCCCACTGCCGATCCTCCTCCGAGGGAAACTGAAGGATCGGCAGGCCCTGCCCCGGCGGCTGGTAACCATCGCCCAACAGGTAAGAGAGGAAGGTTTTCGCCAGCGAAAAATACATGTCGCCCGCGTAGCCCTGGAGATCCAGCGGCGCTTCGCGGGTCAGGAACATCCGGCTGGTTCTGCCGGTCTCAAACCCGATGCGGGTACGGATACCGCTGAGAAACAGCATCATGGGGATAAAAGGCGAGCTGCCCGAAGCGATCACGGCGTCGAAATACTTGCCCCGCAAGAGCATGGCCAGTTTGAAAAACAGCCTGAAACGGGAAAGACCCTGCACGTCCAGCTCCACCGTGGCGTCCAGCGGCGGCAGCAGCTCCTTTACGGCGGCGCTGCGGTCTTCCAGAATGAGGGTCAGGTGGGCCTTGGGAAGATGCTTGCGCACCTCCTGAATAACAGGGGAGAACAGAATCTCGTCACCGATGCCGCCGAAGTTCAGCAGGGCGATTTTATGGATTTCGGACGGATCAGGCTGCGACAACACCGGCCTCCTTTCCGGTTTCCTCGAATTTTTCATCAGCGCCGGGCAGAAGCGACCGCTCGGTCATGGCGGAGAACACCGCCACCAGCAGCCAGAACTGCAGGTTCACCGGGGGCCGGTACCAGATGGTGTCGAACAGGCCGTAAACCAGCGAGCCGGAAATGCCCGTAAACAGCAGGCCGACTATTATTTTACCCTGCAATGCGCATGGCGCGTCAACGTACCAGAAGGCCCGCATCTTGATGACCGCGATCATCAGCAGGAAAAGGGCCAGTCCGATGATTCCCTGCTCCACGGCGACCTCCAGCGGAACGCTGTAGGCGGCCAGGGCGTTGAAGCCGGGAACCATGTAGAGGCCATAGACCTGCTTGAAGGTCTCGTTGCCGGGGCCGATACCCACCACCCAGTTGTCGGCGAACATCCGGGAGGCGCTGCCGTAGACGTTAAGCCGGTAGGAGATGCTGCTGTCCTCGCGCATGGCAAACATAGAAGCCACCCGGTGCTGAAGTTTCTCGGAAGTGCCCACCCCAAAGGCCGCCCCGGTGACTCCCAGAACAAGAACCCCGATCCAGAGCCACTTGAGCAGGGCATGCCGTTTCAACTCCATCTGGTGAAAGATAAGATGGCCGCTAAAGAGAAAAATCACCAGGAACATGGCCGGAATAGCCAGAAATACGCCACGGGAACCGGTCAGGACCAGCGTCACCAGGATTGATCCGGCGGATACGGCGGCCACGCAAGCCAGAAAGCTGTTTCGCCTCCATGCCTCGGCCAGTTTCGAGAGATGATAAAACATCAAGCCCGTGGCGGCAGCGAAGCATGGGATAAGATACCCCGCCAGCAGGTTGGGATTCAGGGGTTTCACCGTGCCCCAGACGCGGGTGAGCTGGAGTTCCGGGTTGATGCTAGGGTCCTGCCAGGTCGCCAGCGGCTGGAGCCGGTTGATATACTGATCAAAGGACACCGCCGATTCGTACAGGCCAATCAGGGCCAGCGTCCAGAGAACGGCCATGACGAATCCCCGCCGCTCGGCAAGCGCCCGAAAGACCAGGTAGCCCGCAAAAAACGTTGCCATCTTGGCCAGACCGATAAGACTCTCCTTCGGAAAGGAGGAGAACGCCGCCGACACCGCCGCCGAAAGGAAAAAGAGCAGCACCACCCCATCCAGCACCGTGAAGCGGATGAAGGGCCATTTTCGCCGGGCCACGGCGGCCAGCCCAACGAAAGCCAGCAGCGCCCAGGTCATCAGCCCGATCACCCCCGTATCCAGCACAGCCGTCATCAGGAGCAGGCCGATTACCCCCGCCAACAGCAGCATCGGGTGAAACAGGGCGTCAAACGCCGGGGTCACCGGCGGCACATCGGCGCCGAAACGGTATTTCTCCAGCAGGGAAAGAAGCGCCCGGCCCGGCAGGGACTCGCGCCACCACTGGCAGATATTGTCCGCGCCCAGGGTGGAAAACCGGAGAACAGGCCCCAGGATCACCGAACCTTCGAGCGCCGCGCGAAAGACCGTCATCTATTCCTGACCGAGGGCACGCACATCGGCAATGTGACCGGGAATCTGGAAATCGAAACCCTCCACCACCATGTGCATCCCGATTTTCACCTTCACCCCGTTGGTAACGTAGCCCTCGCGGCCCACCAGCGCGTGGTCCTTTAGCGTCACCCGAAAATCATAGATATGGGGGTCCTTCGGATCGTCAATCACGTTGTAGGAACCTCCCGCAGGGACAATCGCCTTCTTGGGCGCGTAGACGGCCTCCAGCACCTCCACCTCGCCGCGGGGCTGATTGCGGATGGTCATGGAAACTTTTCTGCCCGGCGTGAAGAGGGACTCCGGGTTCATCACCTTCACGTCGCGCAGGGCTACCGTGTACTGAATGTCCGTCTCTCCCTGGATCTGCTCGCCGGAGGTCTGGTGCCAGCCGGACTGAACGGCAACGATACCGGCGGCCACCAGCAGGAGAAACGCCAGCATCGACACGTCGATGATATTGAACCGGCCAAACAGTTTGCCGGATGTGTCCAGGAGTTTCATGGGATTGCGGTCCTCTTCTCTATCTCCAGTCTGACTACTATCTTACCCGGAAAAACATCAGCCGGTCACGGCGGCGGAACGGCGTTCGATGCCGGAAAGCAACCGGTCATCCACCTTGTCCATCGCCGCCAGCAGTTCGTCCGGGGTGGTGGTAGAGGCGCCGAAGCGTTTCACCACAATGCTGGCCGCCAGGTTCCCCAGCACAGAGGCCGTCAGGATATCCGTGCCGGTGGCCAGCGCCAGTGTCAGGGTGCCAACTACCGTATCCCCCGCGCCGGTCACGTCAAACACCTCGCTGCGGTTAAAAACCGGAATTTCGGCGTAGGTATTGTCCCGGCTGAACAGGACCATGCCCTCGGCCCCCCGCGTAATCAACACGTGAGCCGCCGAAGTCTTTGCCAGCAGATCCCGCCCGCCGCGCATCAACGCCTCGTGGGTGGTCAGATCGTAGCCGACGTTGTTCTCGGCCTCCGGCTGGTTGGGGGTCAGGATGGTCGCTCCCCCGAACAGGGCCAGATCCCGGTGGGAGTCGGCGGCCAGAATCAGATGATGCTTTTCCGCCAGGGACTTGCAGCAGTCGATGATGGCATCGGTCACCATGCCCAGGCCGTAGTCGGAGAGCAGAATGGCGTCGAATTCCGGCGCCATCGCGGTGATCCGATCCAGCACCTGGTTTTCAACGGTGGGGCTGAGGGGTTCCAGGGATTCGCGGTCGATGCGGACAATCTGCTGGGTCACGGAATGGCTGGCAATACCGGAAATCCGGGTTTTCGTGGTCGTCGGGCGGCTTTCATCCTGCACCAGCCCGGCGGTATCCACGCCGTCACGTTGCATGGCATCCAGCAACAGGCCGCAGTGATAGTCTTTTCCCGTCACGGCAATAATGGAAGCCCGTCTGGCCCCCAGACGGGCGATGTTATGAACGGCGTTCCCGGCGGCCCCCAGGATGATGTCCGTATTCTCATGGCGCAGGATCAGCACCGGCGCCTCGCGCGACATCCGCGCCGTCGTGCCGTACATCATCTCGTCAATGGCCAAATCACCCACCACCAGGACGCTGCCCTGGGAGAGTTTTCCGATTGCCTGTTTCAGCTGATCCTTCATCTTCGCTCCTGTTTCCGTCTGCCTAGAAGAAGCGCAGTTCCTCAAGCCTGCCCTCGCGGACCTTCTTCATGCTTTCCTCCAGGTTTGCGATGTGGAGCCGGATTTCCTCGCGGCTGGCGGCTTCGAGATCCTTTTCCTGAAGCAGCTTCTGGTAAACGCCTATAGCCCGCTCGTAGTAATCGAGGCCCTCTTCGGAAAGGCGTTGGACCTTTTCCGGTTCTTTGTTACCGCCCTCATCTTTCTGTTTCCAGGCCTCAGCCAGCAGCTTGTCGGCTTTTTCCTCCATCACCACGGCCAGGGACTGCAAGGCATTGTTCTGAAGCACGTCCGAAGGGTTCTGTTCGAGGAACTGTTCGAAGGTCACGATGGATTGATCCAGTTGGCCGTTCTCCTTGTAGGCGATAGCCAGGTTGTAGACGATGGACGGTTCGCCGGGCATCAGGTCGCGGGCGGATTCCAGGCGGCTGACGGCCCCCTGGGTATCTCCCTGCAGCATCAACTGCCGGGCCTTCTGGTTCAGTTCCGAGACCGAGCGCTGGTAAACCACGTCCTGCGAGCATCCGGAGAACATGAACAGCACAACCAGGATGAACAGCCATCCCGTCACCTTCAGAACCGCCATGGATTGTTTCATCGTGATTGTCATGACAACATTATCGCCTCTGTGTTACCGATTGCCTCACCGGCGAGCATCTGCCGGACGATTTTTCCAATGACCTGGGGATAAAGCCGGTGTTCCTGGGCAAGAACTTTCTCCGCCAGGGATTCCGGCGTGTCTTCGGAATCCACCGGAACTTCGCAACGGCCCAGGATGGGGCCTGCGTCCACGTCCTCCGTCACCAGGTGGACGGTGCAGCCGGAGGCTTTTTCTCCCGCCGCGACAACGGCCTCATGGACCTTCAGTCCGACCATGCCCTTGCCGCCGTATGCGGGCAGCAGGCTGGGGTGGATGTTCAGAATCCGCTCCGGAAAGGCCTTCAGCAGGACGGGCGTGAGGATGCGATTATACCCGGCCAGCACCAGCAAATCGACCCGATGGTCTTTCAGCATGTCCAGAATGGCCTGGTCGCAGGCCTCGCGGTGCGGAAAGCTTTTGGGCTGGATCACCGCCGTTTCAAGCCCCTGCTCCTCGGCAAAGAGAATGCCGGGCGCCGAAGGCCGGTTGGAAATAACCACGGCAATCTCCGCCCCGGCAAGGCGACCCGTTTCAACGGCTTCGTGAATGGCCCGGAAGTTGCTGCCCCGGCCCGAAAGCAGAATGCCCAGGCTGATCGTGCGATCGGTCATTGCAGGATGACCTCCCGATTTCCGGGAGTGTGGCGGACCTCGCCCAGCTTCACCGGGTTCCAGGTTGGCTCGCGATCGGCGAGATGAGCGGTCACGGTTTGCGCCAAAGCCGGGTCCACCAGCAGCACGAAGCCGATCCCGCAGTTGAAGGTGTTCAGCATGGTGGCGTCATCCAGCCCCGCCGCCTGCTGAAAATGCCTGAATAGCGGCGGCCACTGCCATGCGGAAGCCTCCACCGCCACAGAAAAGTCCTCCGGAAGCATTCGGGGAATATTCTCCTGGAATCCGCCGCCGGTAATGTGTGCCATGGCCCGGACAGCCGTCGGATGGGCCTTCAACAAGTCCAAAACGGGTCTGACATAGATTCTTGTCGGCTCCAGAACCGCCTGTAGAAGGGTCTTATCCGTTCCTTCCAGGTGTTCACCGAGATCCAGTTTCTGATCGGCGATAATCTTGCGGACCAGACTGTACCCGTTGCTGTGGAAGCCGGAGCTGGCCAGCCCGATGAGCACGTCGCCCTCGCGGATGTCCTCCGTTCGGGGGTATAAATTCTCTTTCTCGGCCACACCCACGCAGAACCCGGCCAGATCGTACTCACCGCCGGGATAGAATCCGGGCATTTCCGCCGTTTCGCCGCCGGTCAGGGCACAACCCGCCTGCCGGCAGCCTTCGGCAATGCCGTCGAGGATGGCCTGGAAAATTTCCGGGCGGATCTTGCCGGTGGCCACGTAGTCCAGAAACACCAGCGGCTCCCCGCCGGTGGCCAGGATGTCGTTGACGTTCATGGCCACGAGATCGATACCCACGGTATCGTGAATGCCACTGTCGATGGCCAGTTTCAGCTTGGTGCCGACGCCGTCACAGGCCGACAGCAGGACCGGCTGACGAATATCCGCCGGAAGCTCGAAGGCTCCGCTGAATCCGCCGATGCCGCCAATCTTTGCACGGCTTGAAGTGCGGGCTGCCGCCCGCCGGGCAATCTCCACCACGGCACCCGCCTGGCGCAGATCGACACCGGCCTGCCGGTAGGCTTCATCGGAGGGGGCGGAGAGGTTCATCAGCGGAATTGTCCCAGTTGGCGGAAACAGTTTATAGCCGGATTTTACCGGAAAAACAGGCAAACGTCACCCGATACGCCACCGCCGGGGGCTGAAAATATTTCGCAATGTTAACATTGAGTGTTAGAAATCAAGATGTCATTTGTATATCCGATACTTTTCTAGAAAGAGGAAGGATCATCAAACGGTATTTATCGGGAAGGGACCGATTTGGTTTCAACCGGGAGACAAAACAGACGACATGGAATAAGGGGCAACAGCCTGGTTGAGTACAGCCTGCCCCTGGTTATCTTTTTTATGGGGGCTGCGATTGTTGCAACCCTCAGCGATCTCCCCCAGCGGCTCCAAGAATATCTGGCCGACACCATGGGCGGAGAGGTTCAGGGTACCTCCCTCCAGGTATCCCCGCTTGCGCACGGCCTTGCCAACAACCGGGCCGCGGGCAACATTCACATCAGGCTAAGCGATGGCAGCATCCTGACCATTGAGAACCATCCGGGCGATCTTCTCAGGAGCATCGAAACATCCGGAGCCAACGGGACCACAACCGAACTGGCGGCCGGTTTCGAGGAAATCGTGCGGCAACTGCATGAACATGGCGAAATTTCCGACGCCGAAACCCGGATGTTGATTGAGCTGGCCAACCAGGGGCACCGCATGGCGGCGCTTGAAAAACTGGTTGAAGACGCCGCCGCCGCTGCCACCAGCGGGGCAGACTACAGAAGCACCCTGATCGAATACAATGGACAGCATTACACCCCGCGGGAACTGATGAAAACCCACCTGGCCTATCACAACTGGGAACCCGGCATGGCCAACGACCCCTTTTTCACGGAGAAAATCGTCATGCGCAACGGTGTGGAAGAGAGGGCCTACCCCAGGGGAGAAACCGGTGAATTCGTCCGCCTGTACAACGAAGTAAAAAATGCGGGCATGCTGGATAACCCCATGATTAACAGCATCGTGACCGGTTTTTCCAAACAGATCGTCATCTTGTCCGAGCAGGTGGATACGGTATATTCCAGCGTGAACGACAATACCGCGCTGGACAATCTCACGAATGAAGTCTATTCCCGAAGCACCGATCTCAACTCGGCGGGTATCTGCCACACCGGCGGCGGAGAGGATTCAGGGGTCAATTGCTCGTAAATATCGATTCAGGAGTATTCACCCATGCGTACCCAAGCATCCGGAAACAGCCTGATTGAATATGCCACTCCCCTGGCCGTCTTTTTCCTGGCCGGTGTCATCATCACCGTGGTGACCGGTTTGCCGGAACGGTTCCAGGGACTGATGGCCCACACCATGAATGCCGGAATCAGCGGTTCCACCCTGGAGGTGCAGCCTCTGGGAAATTCGGCGGGCATCGATGTTCCTGTCCCAACCCCTGCCCTTCAGACGGCTGCCCTGTCCGGTGAAGAACCGGGTACGGCTGCCGGAAATCTGAATTACCTGGATCTGGGCAAAGCCATCGAAACCTCCGGGGCCAATGGAACGACCCGGATGCTGATGAACAGCCTCATCTCCATCGCCGATCAGCTTCTCGACGATGGAGAGATCAGCTTTGAACAGGCCTTTGCCCTGAAGAAGCTGGCCAATCAGGGCCATACCATTGCCGGGATAGAGGCCGTCCTGGAACAGGCCACCGACGCCTACCGGGGTGCCCCTGCCGATTTCGGCACGAGCATGGTCATCTACAATGGCCGGACCTACACCATCGAAGATCTGGGCAACCGGATCGGTTACCAGACGGGGCTAAAATCCGGTCCGTTTCTGAACGATCCCTTCAACGCGCCCCTGACCGAACCCGATATCAATCACCTGAACCAGTTCAAGACGCTTTTCAGGGAGGCCGTCAGCAGCGGGGCGCTCAACAACCCTGAAACCCGCTCTATCGTCACGTATCTGGCGGAAGATGTGCTGAAGCTTGCGGGCGAGGTCGAAGTCCACCTCGACAGGATTCATGAGGGAGCCATTCCCCCGGATTCTCTGCGGCAGGCCATGATTTCCGATCTGACCCATCATGATTCCCGTGGCATCTGCCATACAGGAAAAGGCAAGGATTCCGGCAAGCACTGTTCATGACCGGAAAACCCATCCATCAGAAACACAGGCACAAAGGCAACAGTCTAATGCACGGGAAATTAGAGGCGGGGCACATGCGAAAAGCGCCCGGAAGGGCGCTTTAAAGTGAAAGTGTGTGTGTGGAATGAGAAGAAAAAAAAGTATCAACTGAAGAGGCGGGGCCAGGGCTATATACCTGGAGGCGGCTGAAGTACCGTTTCCTTGCACCGGAGTGCGCGGTCCGGGTACGGCCTGCTCCGGAATTTCACCGGATTTCTGGACAACACCATCCCCAAGGGGATGCCGCTGCTGTTTCGGAGGAAAACTTGCCCGTTGCAGCCCCCGACGTCGCCGCCGGGTTCGCCTCGAAAAGCCTGATGTATCCACTGGAGCATGCATCCGCAGGCCGAAGCCCTTGAATGACGCTTCACACCATTCCTCTGGGAGAGAGACTGTCACCGAAGCCCGAAAGCCACAGGAGGGAGACCTCCCCAGGTTCACCATCACCAGTCACCTTACGGATTATGGGAGGGGATGAACTCGAAACACCAACCCTTCAGTTGATGTACACATCATAGCGGTCCGTTTCTACGGCGTACATCGTAGATGAACATATATTTAGTAACGAAACCCCGCTCGCCCCGGAAGCTTCCGGCGGCCTGGGGTTGCCCCATCATGACAGCGGCGGGGCTTAATGAACATCCCTTAATGAAGCATGCCTTAACAATGAAATAATGCTCAATTCCGCGTGTTTTTTGCCGAATCCGTTAAAGAGCGATGGAAAAGGGGGCCTGCGCATTTGAAAACGAGGCATACCATTATTTCCGGATCATCAGGCGGCCAGAGTCTTTCGGAGTATGGGCTGGCCTCATTTCTGGTGGCCATCGTAGCCATTCCGGTGCTTTCCGTGCTGTCCATACAGGTCGGCGACACGCTGCCGGATCTGCTGGACCGGATTTTCGGAGGGACTCCCCCCGCCGTTTTCGCAGCCCACACGGAACCGGGAACGGCAGCTTCCGCCAACGCAACCGGGAATATCGCCCACGATGGAGAAAACGTCACGCTTCATCTGGGTAACGGGCGCACCATCACCATCGCGGATTATCCGCAGAATATCGGCGCTTCCATCGAAACAGCGGGCGCCAATGGCACCACGAGCCGGATGATGTCATCGCTCCAGTCATTGATCCGGCAACTGGAAGAGGCCGGCGAGATTGACCGCGACCAGGCCGGACGGCTGGAAAAACTGGCCAACCAGGGTCACAAGATTGCTGGTATCGAGGCAATATTGGAAGAGTCTGTGGAGCAGATCGTCAAAACCGGCAGCACGTCACTCCTGAGGGATGAAACTTTCACGGTCAACGGAAAGACCTACTGGGGCGCCGCTCATTTGGCCGGACTGGTCGGCAACTCCATCGACGATGGACAGGGCAACCACCTGCCCGGCCCGGAAATGCGGGCCTTCCTGGATCTGCATGAGGAGGCGAAAGCCGGGGGCGCCCTTGAAAACCCGGCGGTCGCAGAATTTGTGGATACGATGGTCACGGAGGTCTGGCATCTGGGGGATCGCCTGGAGAACCGGGTCCATTGGGTTGATCATGGGGAACTCTCTCCGGAGGAATTCCGGCAAAGCGTGGCCGGGACGTCCGATATCACCCACGGCAACTCCGCCGGCATCTGCAAAAGCGGCGGCGGAAAAGACTCCGGCACCCGCTGCGGCGGATGATGACTCTATTCCCCTCACTTCTCTTGTCAGATCCTCGGCAAAAACCAGCCGGGGTAGGCGAAAAAGAGCATTAACGCGAAGTTGATAGATTTTTCGGAAAGAGCCTTTTTCGCCGAAGGGACAGAGTCCCTTCCATAGGCAGCCGAACGGCTGAAGAAATAAAAAATCAACTGAAGGGCCGGGGCCAGGACTGTAACCTGGAGGAACGAGCGCATCCGTTTTTCAGGATGCCCCTGTTCCGGAATCACACCGGATTTCTGGCCGCGCCCCCGCCCGAGGACGGCTGCGAGCCGCTTCGGAGGTTCACTTGCCCCTCGCGCCTCCGGCATTGCTGCCGGTCTTGTCTGGGGAAAGCCTCGATGTTTCCACTGGAGCACACATTTCAGAACAAAAGCTCTGTAATGATGCTTCGGACATCAAGATCCTCTGCAAAAAAGCCTTTCATCATCGGCCCGAAGACCGCTGAGAGGGAGACTTTCCCAAGAGTCCCATCACCAGGCACCTTGCGGATTGTGGGAGAGGGGTCTCTCGAAGCACCAACCCTTCAGTTGATGTTAGTATCTTAGCCCCCCACTGCTACGCTTGATATAGTAGGTGAACATATATTTAGTAACGTTGTTTGTCGATCAATCGCAAGCATAGCTATCATTCCCGTTCATCCCCATCCTGGAAAACCGGCTCTTGAAAAAAAACACCACATAGGCTCTCTCCCTTGCCCCATCGAATACCCGGCTGTCATCCCCGGTTTTATGGCTGACAACAGCCGTCTTCGGCCTGTTTCGTCACATAATCGTCATCTTTAAAATTCCCCCGGCTTTCCACCGGGCGGATAAAATCACAGGCCAAGGGGATGAAGGGATCGAAACAGGCGCTACAATGGAAGTGGGCAGTGTCCCGGCTGAAATACAATGTCTTTATATATTTAAAAACCAAAATGAACTGATGGACAATCTTTTTCCCGCCGAAAAGGCGGAACAATCGGTCGAAAAGGCCCGGAAGATCCGGAAACTGAAGGCATATGTCGTCAGTGACGTTCACCTGAACGATCATCCCTTTGATACGGACGGTTTTACCGAAAACCCCCGCCATCAGCACTTCCGCAAGTTCCTCACACAGATCCGGGAGAACCATGACGACGAGTCCGAGCAGCTCATGCTCATTCTCAACGGGGATATCCTCGACATCACCGGCTCCTGGTTCGGCAACATCCTGCCCTGGCACGAGGACAGCCGCCAGGTGGAAACGGTCCTGCTGGAAACCCTTAACCGTATTATCACCAACAACGCCAGCGTATTCGAGGAAATCACCGAACTGCTGGCGTTCAACAACGTCCAGATCTTCTACATTATCGGGAATCATGACGGCCTGCTGAACCTGTTCCCATCAGCCAAGAACCTGATTCTGACGCGGCTGGGGCCGGATAAAAAGAGCCAGAACCAGTTTCTTTTCATGAACTCGCTGGAATCCCCCGAACTGGGTCTGTACGTGGAACACGGCCACCGGTTCGACCCCTTCAACGCCACGGACACCCGCAACCGGTTCTGCCTGGGAGACTACATCAACATCCTGCTCATCAACCGGTTTCGGGAGCGGGTCATCAACAAGCTCATCGATAACGGCTATTCGGCGGAAATCATCGAGGTCATGCGCCAGCAATTGCACGACATCGAATACCTGCGCCCGCTGACCCTCGTCCCCCTCTGGATTCACACCACTGCCGACCAGTACCGCAACCACCCGGAAAATCGGGGCAAGGGCGAAACCATCGATTCCATCATCCTTTCCGTTACGGCGGAGATCTTCGACGCCAGCGCCACCCGCCCTCTTATCGACAAGCTGAACCTGCCCCGCAAGTTCATGTCGGCGCTGCTCCACCGGTTCATCCACCTGCCGGGGACACTGCCCATCGTCACTTTCATCATCGGGATCGTCTACCGTCGCACCCACTCCAACCGGTTCCAGTACAGCCGGGCACAGAAGCTCCACAAATACCGGGGCCACCGGTTCATCGCCTTCGGTCACACCCATGGCCCCTCGGTCATGTCACTGGGACAGAACGCCTACTATTTCAACACGGGCAGTTGGAAGCCGGTCATATACCTCTTCAAGCACTTCGAATTCGACGAGACGAACCTGGAAACCCTGAACCCCTTCGTCCGCTTCAGCAAGATCGAGCACAGCGGCATCCTCAAGATCGAGAAGGACCTGACCGACCCCGACAGCCTCCCGGTCTTCTCCCTCCAGACGACCCAGAGCAACCTGCCGCATGCATAAGCCCTATCCGGCCTGACCAGGCTCCTTCGGCGGCGGCGGCAAATCGTCGTTTGACGGACTGAGGGGCGGGTTCATGGGCGCCAGGTCCACGGGGGCAATGATTCTTTCCGGCTGTTTTTTGGCGGGAACCTGCTGCGGCTCCTGTGCGGGCTGAATCGTCTTCGGCTTCGCCTGGCCGGAGGGTTTTGGCTGGCTGCCATCCAGGTTCTGCTTGACCGGCAGACGGCCCGGCTGGCTGGTGGGCGTTTCCTCACCCGGCGTCACAACGGTTGAATTCTTCGGCAGCGCCCGTTTAGGCGCAATTTCCGCAGAAGGTGCGCCGGAACCTTCGGGCAAGGAGACCGGCTCCGGCTGGGTAATCGGCTTCAGGCGGCCCGCCGGTTTCTTTGGTTTCTCTGCGGGTTTCTCGCCGGCGCCGGACGAATCCCCCGAACTTCCCTCCCTGGCCGATCCGGTTGCTTCCTCGTCCGTCGTGTCCGTTTCACCGGCGGCATCCCCGTCAGGTTTATCATCCGGCCCGGACGCGGCGGTTTCGGGTTCCTCTCCCTCCAACCCGGTTTTGCCGTCCACCACCCGGAAGGGTTGGGCATCCGGGGCGTCAATGGCGGACTGCACCGGTGGCGTGGCGGAGGGCGCCCGGATGGGGTCCGGATCTTCATAAAAGCGCGACGCCTTCTTCTCCGCACAGCCCGGCATCAGCAGCAGGACCGGCACGACGGCCAGCCAGAGAAAAATCGGCAACAGGGGTGAACGGTTCATATGCAATGGCGGTATCCCGTCAGAAGGGGTGGGAAAAAAACTTTTTGAACATGCCCGGCTCGTCGGAAGCGGTATTGTCCCTCACCACGCCGGACACGTCAATCAGCTTGACCCCATACACCTTGTCGCCCTTCTGAATCCTTTCCAGCACGTCCAGGCCGCTGACGACCTGGCCGAAGATGGCATACTTGCCGTCCAGTTGTTTCTGGGGGGTCAGGGTAATGTAGAACTGGCTGGTTGCACTGTCGGGACGGGCGCCACGGGCCATCGCCACCACGCCTTTGCCGTCATGGGAGAGCTTGTTGTCCACCTCCAGGGGAATGGTGTCCTTGGAGCCGCCATAACCCGTACCTGTCGGATCGCCGGTCTGCACCACGAAACCGGGGACCACCCGGTGGAAAATCATATTGGGGTTGTCATAGAACTTGTTTTCCACCAGCCGCTTGAAATTCCGCACCGTCACCGGGGCCTCGTCCTCGAAGAGGGCGATGGTAATGTTGCCTCGCTGGGTCTGGATGAGGACGCCCAGCTGATCGCCCTTGGCGGTGGCTTTGTCGAGCGCTTTTTTCTTCTCGCGCTCTCCTTCCTTCTCGGCTTTTTTGCGTTCCTTTTCGGCTTTTTTCCGGGCCGCTTTCTCTTCCTGCGCCCTGATCCGCTCTTCTTCCTTCTTCCGTTTCTGTTCAGCCTTCCGGCGGGCCTCCTCGCGCTTGCGGACAGTTTCCCTGTCGTCGTCGCCCTCCATCCAGGTAACCGGGTTATACCACTTGAATCCGGCGGCCTCCGCCGATCCGATGACCCCCGTCGATCCCGCGAATAGTGCAACAATCAGTATCAGGACCGAAATCTTATTGTGCCAAGGGGTCATAAACGGAAATCCTCCTGCAAAAAAGCCAAACTCTCAGCAAACGTTCTTCGCTAGCGCTGACATTGTAAGCCAAAGCGAAAAACAGTGACAAGGCCGCCGGTTTGCCATAAGCTCCCTACCCGTGGGGGGCGGGGAAGAGGAGGGATTTCAGACGGTTGACCAGCCCGTCCAGCGGAACAGCCTCTGTAAACAACCCCAGGGAGATGGCCTGTTGCAGAGATTGTCCGCCGGGAGGTGCGACCGCGACGTCCTCGCCCAGGACCGTCTGCGTCGCCGACGGCGGCAATGCCCCATAAATCACGCTGCCCTGTGTCACCAGACGGTGGGGGGCAGCCAGGCCATGCACCATGAACGTGCCTCCGACCACAATGCGATGCGCCACCGCCACCAGCCTGCCGCCCCGGTCCCGGAATTCCTGCTGGAGCCGGCGGTATCGGCCCGCATCGAGGATCATGCCGGCAGCTTCGTACGCCGGGTCCGGACGAAATCCAGGGGTTTCCGAAAGCAGCAGCAGCGGTTTCCCTCCCGGCTGAGGTTCAAGACCGGCCAAGAATCCGCAGAGGCCCTGGAGATCGCTCATGCCGATCTCACGCCCCCCAAGCCAGGCAAAATCCACGGCCAGCTCTCCGCCCAGCATGCCGGAACCGGCCATGACCAGGTCGTCTTCACTTTTCCAGACGGCGCAGACCTCTGACAGCGAGAGAAACATTAATTCATCCTTAAACCGGTACTAATCAAAAAATGAGGCCCTTATAATTGTATCGAAGCCTGAAGGAGAGAAAATCCGTCGCACATGAGCGTCAAGTACAAGGATTATTACGGCATTCTTGGGGTGGACCGCAAGGCTACGGACAAGGAAATCAAGTCCGCCTACCGCAAGCTTGCCCGGAAATACCACCCGGACGTGGACCCCTCCAACGAGGAGAAGTTCAAGGAGATCAACGAAGCCTACGAGGTCCTCGGCGATCCGGACAAGCGCAAGCTGTACGACAACCTGGGAGCCAACTGGCGCCACGGCTCCAGCTTCGAACCGCCGCCGGGGTTCGACGGTTTCGGCGGCGGCGGGCAGTATCACAACGTCAGTTTTCAAGACCTCAACAGCATGTTCGGCGAAGCCCGGTTCTCGGACTTTTTCGAGATGCTCTTCGGCCAGATGGGCATCGATCCCAGAACCACCGCATACCAGACCGGCGGCAGCGCAGGTTATGGCGGTTTCGATCCCTACGCCCAGGCGTATGCCCAGCAGGCACCGGTTCAAAACCTCAATATCGAGCACCCCATTGAGCTGACACTGGAGGAAGTGGCCACCGGCACGGAGAAAAAACTGCGCATCGACGGCGAGGCGGTCACGGTCAAAATCCCGAAAGGGGTGAACCCCGGCTCCAAGATCCGCCTTGCCGGCAAGGGCAACCAAGGCGCTGGCGGGCGCAGAGGCGATTTGATGCTGCAAGTCCGGTATCAGCGGCATCCGCAATTTGAGGTGGACGGCAGGAACCTGGTCCACGAGGCCGGCATCCCGGTTTGCGATCTGGTCCTCGGCGGTGAAATCCGTATTCCAACCCTCACCGGCTCCGGCATGCTCAAGATTCCGGCAGGCACCCAGCCAGGCAAGCTGATGCGCCTCAAGGGTCAGGGGCTGCCGGGAAAAGAGGGCAACGGCGACCTGTTGGTGCGTCTGCGTGCCGCCATCCCGGAGAACCCCTCGGACGAGGAGATCAGGCTCTACGAACAGCTGAGAAAACTCCGGCAATAGAAAGGCGCCCGTTTCGGGGCGCCGGTAGAGTATTCTCAGTAAAAGAATATTCTCTAAGGGGATCAGGGTATAAACTTTAAAACTTGTCGAGTCCGAAGCCCGGTTTGCCTGTGCGTTGCAGGTTGGCTTCCTCCACCAGGGCGTTCAGGGCGCCGAACAGCTCCGGATTTTCCAGGGCGGGGCGGTTCAGCTTGGTGGTTTCACCGTCCTCTCGCAGGGTAATCTGCCGGGAGCCACCGAATCGAGCAATTTCCACGCGGGTGGCGCCGTCTCCCACCTGCAAGATGCTGGCGGAACCGAAGGCCGGGTTGGCCAGGGACGGGCGAATAAAACTGTAGTTGGCCTCGATTTCCCGGCTCCGCAGCTTGTCGGTCAGTTGCCGGATAACGGGCACATGCCCGCTGACGGCGACCGCCACCGCATCATAGGCAGCCCGAAAAAGCTTGGGCAAAGTCATCTCGCCAAAATTGCCCGCCTCGGAAACATTCTGGGGAAGGATCATGGACGGGCCATCCAGCACTCTATCCTTTTTGCCCTTGGTACTGAGGCGTGCCACCCAGTTGACCAGGCGCGAGGGAATGCCGTCCCCGTCCGCCACCGGACGGTTGGCCTTCAGTTCCAGGTTAATACCGTCGCGGCTGGCGGTAAAGGTGTCCTCGACGAGGAGATCGCCCACCCGGTTCTGCTGGCGGCCCCAGTGGATCTTCCGGGCGACCGTGTCACCAAGGAACCCTTGCAGGGTCTCACTGATGCTGACCTTGGGCGGGCGTCCGCGCCGGACGCTGCCGGTGGTTTTTACCTGCGGCGCAGGCATAACCCCAACCGGGGTAACCATTCCTGCCATGTTGTTTTCCTCTATCCAAAACCGGGCATATTTCCCGGAATTCCTTTCTTTCCTGCGAGCCGAGAGAATCTCGATTTCGAAGCAATGTTAAGAAAAGCAAAGTTCCGAATCAATTAACCCATCGGTCAATCTTGCGTATTTCCGCCCGGAAGAAGAAAACAAAAGGCAGGTCTTGTGAGGGGGGAAGAAGAGACCTGCCAGCGAATCGTGGTACGTGAAGAAAGAAGAAACAACCGTTTTCATTGTTTCATCTAAAGATCAGAGACGTGAGGTTCCCCCGAAAGTTCCCGATCGCATTCCGCAACGGACTGGTGAAAAACGGATTCACGGTTCTTGATAATGCGTTGTCCGGCAGGGCGATGTGGGCTAGCATGGGGCCATATCAAAAGGAAGAGAGAGTCAGCGATTTGGGAAGAGAGCAGCATAACCGGATTCGTATCCTGCCGCCGCAGGTCATCAACCGCATCGCGGCGGGAGAGGTGGTGGAACGGCCCGCCTCGGTGGTGAAGGAACTGGTGGAAAACGCCATCGACGCCGGGGCCACCCGCATCGACATCACCGCCACGGCGGGCGGACGCAACCTGAGGGTGGCGGACAACGGCAGCGGCATGACCCGCGACGACGCCCAACTGGCCTTTCTCAACCACGCCACCAGCAAGATCGACGACAATACGGACCTCCACGAGATTCACACCCTGGGTTTCCGGGGCGAGGCGCTGGCCAGCATCGCCGCCATCAGCCGGGTCACCTGCCTCACCCGCACGGCGGACGCCGACATCGGCTGCCGGGTGATCCCCGACGAGGAGGGCAACCCCACCATCACCGAGGCGGGCTGTGCGCCGGGGACCGTGATTGAGATCGAGGATCTCTTCTACAACACCCCCGCCCGGCTGAAATTCCTGAAAAGGCCCGCCACGGAACTGGGCTACATCGAAGAGACCGTCCAGCACCTGGCCCTCTCCCACCCCGGCATCCGGTTCTCCCTGACGTTGCAGGATAGGGACGCCGTGCAGACCTCCGGCAACGGCGACCCCAAAACCTCGTTGGAAGAGGTTTTCAGGCTCAGGGACCAGATCCGGCATTTTTTGCCCGTGGACACGCGGGACACGGACAAGGGGTTCGCCGTCAGCGGCTACATCTCCACTCCGGACATGCTCAAAAGTTCTCGCAAATGGCTGGTGACGTTTGTCAACGGGCGAAGCGTCAAGGATACCGTTCTGAACAAGGCCATCGAGGCTGCCTACGAATCGCTGGTTCCCCACGGCAAGCACCCCTTCGCCGTGCTGTTTCTCACCCTGCCGGGCAGCGAGGTGGACGTGAACGTGCATCCGACAAAGAAAGAGGTTCGTTACGCCCAGGCCAACACCATCTTCAGCTTCATCAAGAACGCCATCCTGCTGACGCTGGAAACCCACGGCCACCGGGTCTACCACGTGCCCGAACCGGACACCTCCCCTTGGCCGACCCAAGGGCCAGCCGGTTTTGCCCCTTCAGGATATGCGGGAGGGGGATACTCCGGTGGCAGCGCCCCGGCTGCTCCAAGAACCGGCGGCGGTTTCTCCGCCGGCAATTACCGGCCTGCGGCCAACATGCCGGATTCCCCCATCCATACCCAGGCGGCGCTGAACTTCTACCAGCCCATAGAGAACGGTGAAACGATCGAAGTCTCCGAGGCCCTGCCTCAAAAAAAGTTCAAGGTCATCGGGCAGTTGTTCTATACCTATATCCTGCTGGAAACCCCGCAGGGGCTGATGGTGGTGGACCAGCACATCGCCAGCGAACGGACGTTCTTCGAGGCCCTGACCCGCAACACGATGGCGAACGAGCCGGACATCCAGAAGCTCATCACCTCCAAACCCATCCATGTGACCCCCACCCAGGCCGATTTGCTTGAAACGAACCGGGAACTCTTTGATAAAACCGGATTCACATTCGAACTGAACAGCGGCGAGGCGACCCTGACCGGCGTGCCGCTGATTTATCTTGAAAAACAGAAGCCGGAGATCCTGTTCGAGAATCTCATCGCCCAGCTGGAAGAAACCGGCGAGATGAAGCTGGATCTCGATCTCATGATCGCAACGATGGCCTGCCATAGCGCCGTTCGTGCCGGAGACACGCTGGACAACGCCGAGATGACCACGGTCATCGAACGCTGGCTGGAATGCAAGCTGCCCTGGACCTGCCCCCATGGCCGCCCTATCGCCCATACCATCCGCACCGAAGACCTCAACCGCTTCTTCCACCGCCCCAGCCTGCCCATAAACGCTTAATGGATTCCTGTCTTCGCTGGATGAAGGGTTAAGCCGAGCGAGCAGCGGTAGCTGCGAGCGAGGGCAAAAAAACTCCAGGGAGGGGTCCAGGGGAGGGAACGTCCCCTGGGCAGGGTTTCAAGGAGGAACGCCGAACCCCCTGTTATTGACCCACCCTCACGCATTTCGTAAAATCATAAGAACAATTTCAAAGTTGTCGTGAAGGGGAAAAAGTCACGATGGGGGTATTGCTCCACCCGGTCGTTTATTACGGCCAGAATGTCCAGGTTGCGCCGCTATTCGGCGCCCGACAGAAGAAGGCGCTTTCCGTCGAAGACCGGCAACGCATTGACGAGACGCTGAAAGCCTACGAGACGGGATTAAAGGACCTGGCCTCCTGGGACCGGCGGGAACACCGGATTCCCGTCTTCGAGAAGTTCGATCTGGACACACTCGTGAGAAAAGCCCGAATCTTTCTCGAAACGGTGGAACAGGCCGATTCGGACATTCCCCGGCCCTTCATGATTGCCGTGGCGGGGGGCACAGCCTCCGGCAAGACCACCGTTTGCGAGTACCTGACGGAGAAAGGCTTCCCGAAACAGGGGCATGCCACTACCGGGTGGAAAAAGAAGGTTCATGGCCCCCTGGTAAACCATCTTTCGCTGGATCACTACTATAAAGATTTCGAGAAACGTCGCAAGGCGATGGGAGACACGGCCTTTTTCCATAACACCAATGTGGACACGCCCCGCGCCCTCACCATGGCCGTCGCCCGCCGTCACCTGAAACACCTGAAAGAGGGCAAGGCCGTGCGTACGCCGGACTATGACATGCATGATTCCACCCGCCAGAACCGGGCCAGCCTGAAGGTGCCGACGCCATTCTTCCTCGTGGAGGGGCTATTCGCCCTGGCGGACGAAGGCATCCGGGATCTCATGGAAATGAGCCTATACGTCGGCGTGGATCGCAAAACCCAGTCGGAACGCTGGTGGAAGCGGGCAGCCTCACGCGGGCTGACGAAGGAAAGCGGCAAGGCCCTGCACGACAACTCCATGCGCCGCCATGACCAAAACGTGGAGCCGACGAAAAAACACGCGGATATCGTCGTGGACAGCCGGGCCGAACTTTACCAGCTTAACGAAGCCATGCGCCGCCTGAGCCAGGTGCTGCTGCAGAACTTCTACCCCAAGACCCACCGGGGAAACCGGTAGAATTGCATCATCATTCCCACGAAGGTGTGCGGGGATGACCGTTTCAACGCCCTGCGCCCAAGGGCTTCACGCATAACGCAAATCTAGAGAGCCGAATGGCTTTCGACGGACAGCAACGCGACGGGGAAGCTGCCGAGAATCTGGCCAACACGAATCCGATCGCCCTGAAGATGAAGGACCTCGCCGGTCATCATGTTGGTGATGGGACCGGTCTTGATCTCTTCGGGGAGAATGATCTCCGTGCCTTCCCAGGCCCTGACGTCCGCCGGAAAAGGGGATTCACGGGTCGTCAGCCAGTACACAAGCCGGGGCGCAACGGTGATGACTGCCTGATCCTCCAGCCGCCGGGCGAAGGCAACAACGTGGGCTGCCTGTTCGCCCTGGACTTCGAGAGGAATATAGTCGCCGTCGGCAAACAGCTCCGGACAGCGCCGGCGGTATTGCAACGTCTTCATGGTCACGTACATCTTGATGTCGCCGCCGCGCATGGTGGAAACCAGTTCCTCGATGCCGTTACGCTTTTCCTCCCAGGGGCTGTCCGCCAGCAGAGGTTCCAGACGGCGGGCCATTTCGTTCAGGCGGTCGTAGTCCACCGGACGTCGGTTGTCGGGATCAACCAGGCTGAAGTTCCAGACCTCGTTCCCCTGGTAGATGTCCGGCATGCCCGGCGAGGTCAGCTTCAGCAGCGTCTGGCTGAGAGAGTTGAGCATCCCCGGCATGGCCACATCCTGGTGGAAATCCTGAAACTCCTCAAGGAAGGGATTGGTGGTGGAGGCGCACAGGGCCTCCTGCACAAAGCGGCTGACAGCCTCCTCATAGTCCGTGTTGGGATTCAGCCAGCTGGTATGCTCCTTGCCCTCGCGGCAGGCCTTCAGCATGTAGGCCTCCACCCGGTCCGCCATTTCCTTGAGAACGTCGGGATGATTCGCCGGGTCAGCCGGTTCCAGCGGCCAGACCCCGACCAGAATCTGATAGAAGAGGTACTCGTCGTTTTTCGTTGGTGCCCGCAGGCCGTCCAGCTCGGTGACCTTGGAGCGGTTCAGGCGGCTCCAGCGGCTGACCTGCTGTTGCCAGACATCGGGGATTTCGGACAGAACGCTGATGCGGCTGCGCACGTCCTCGGAACGCTTGGTGTCGTGGGTGGACGTGCAAAGCATGGTATCCGGCGCGTTTTTCCGGCGTTCCGTGTTCTGGTAGTGGAAAGCGGAAACGGACGTGCCGAAATGACCCGGCTCGCCGCCAACCTCGTTGAGGGAGACCAGCCGGTTGTAGCGATAAAAGGCGGTGTCCTCCAGGCTTTTCGCCATCACCGGTCCGGTATACTGCTGGAACCGCATGGTGAAACGCAGGGTATCCTCCGGACGACCCTCCTCCAGTTCCTGCAGCAGCACCTTGCGGATAAAGTCGAAGATGGAGGTGTCGATGGCCTTGCTGCGCTTCTTGGCGGCAGAGATGGCCCAGTCGATGTATTCGCAGTCCTTGCGGCTCACGCCGTCCTGTGAAATATACGTCCGGTAGACGGGAAAGCTGGCGACCACCTCCATCAGGGCGCTTCGCAGGTTGTGCAGGGTGTAGTCGCGGGCGCTGAGATCCGTCTCGGAAATACGATTGAGCTGGTAGGCAAGAACGCTGAGTTCGCTGGCCAGGGAGGTTTCCATGGTCAGCAGCTTGCACTGGTAGACGAGGTCCTCGAAATCCTGCCGCGAGGCCGGACGGTTGGCGAAGCGCTGGTAGATCCGGTTCATGGAGCGCTCGTTTTCCTGGTCCACAAAGAGACCGCCGACCTCGTTGGCGAAATCATAGCCGGTGGTGCCATGCACCATCCAGGCGTCCGGCAGGCGCTCGAAAGGAGCCAGGATTTTTTCCACCAGAATGTAAAGGGGCAGCTCATCCTCCACCTTCAGGTCTTCCAGCGGTTCGATGGTTTCCAGCCCCAGCCGTACACGGGTTTCCTCCTGAAGCCGCCGGAAGTAGTCCGTCGGATCGAACAGCCCGTCCGGGTGATCGATCCGAAGACCGGTCACCTGACCATTCTCGATAAAGTCGAGGATCATTTCGTGGGTATCGGCAAAGACGCGGGGATCTTCCATCCTGAGTCCGGCGAGATCGTTGATGTCAAAGAACCGGCGGTAGTTGATCTCGTCCATCGCCACGCGCCAGTATGCCAGCCGGTAAGCCTGGGCCTCCAGCAGCCGGTGGAGCCGGTGGGCGTTGGTGGGATCGCCCGGCTCGCAACCGAAATCCCTCAGGTTTTCGCCGATGAACTCCGCCACGTCCGGCACGTTCATGCAGAGGGTGCTCAGACGGTTCCGGGCAATGGCCTTCTCACGGATACGCTCCTCCTGAAGATCCAGGCTGTCCTCCGTATGAACCGGAAGCCGCTCGAAGGCGGTCATGATGCTCTGGTATTCGTAAAACGCCGGAGCCGTGTTGCCCAGGCGGGCCTCCAGCACCTCCAGCCGGTGCCCCAGAACCATGGGGTAGGAGCGCGGGTTGATGGGGAAGACATGATCGTAATAGCGCAGGGTCAGCAGACCCAGCTTGGCGTCGAAATGCAGGTGAAGCTCGTCATTCTCAAGAATACGGCCATAATGATCCCCCAGGACGGGAAGAAGGACCTTGCCCTGAAGTTCTTTTTTGATGGAAAGCCAGTCGATATCGAAATAGTCGGAATAGGCCGAAGCGGGACCATTCTCCAGAACATCCATCCACCAGGGATTATCCGAGCCAACGCCCATGTGGTTGGGCACGATGTCCACCAGCAGACCCATTTTCCGCTCCCTCAGACGATCCGAAAAGCTATCAAACGCCTCGCGGGTGCCGATTTCCGGATCGAGAAGCTTGTGGTTGATAATGTCATAGCCGTGGGTGCTGCCCGAACGCGACGCCAGCAGGGGGGAGGCATAGCAATGGCTGACGCCGAGGCGGTCAAGATAGTCTACCAGCCCCTCGGCCTGCCGGAAGGTAAAATCCTTGTTGAACTGGAACCGGTAGGTTGCCCGCGGAACATCCGCGCCAAGACGCCTGGGAATTTCCTCCTCGCGAGGCTCCTCCTCATAGACGGGCTTGCGTTCCTCCCGCAGGATTCCGGCCAGTTGCAGAAGCCGATCGTCATGGACGAGATCCTCAATAGCCACCGGAAGCCGCCGGCGCCAGTTGGGATACTCGGAGGTGGTCCCCGGAACGTTCACCGGCTCCAGTTGGTCCAGCGCGTCTTCCAGGCGCACCAGCAGGAGACGCGAGGGTGTGCGGGCCAGGTAACGGTGAACGGCTCCGCAAAGATCCGGTGTGATGTACGGGAAAGCAGCCGGGTCCGTGGATTTGCCTTCGTAGTCTATTCCTTCGCGTTCCAGAGCGCTGAGAATGCCCATCCGCTCCATCAGCCGGGTCCGAATCTGCTCTTTCTGCAAGGCCGGATCGGGATACAGATCCAGCTCGGTCCGCAGGTTGATATCCTGGCTTTGCCAGAATCCGCTGAGGGTCGGCAGATCATGGGTGGAGACGGCCACGGCCGCATCGGCGGGATACGCCTGTGGCGGCTGATATTCGCCCTCATCGTTCTTTTCAAAGAAAAATACCCGCGACGAAAAGATGCCCCAATCCTTCATGGCATTGCGAACAGCATCCGGAACGGTTCCCAGGTCCTCGCCCACCACCATGCAGCGGTTACGATGGCTTTCCAGGGCCAGAACCCCCATGAGATCATGCAGGCGGTAATGGACATAAGTTCCGCTTTCGGGCAGGGCGTCGTTGGGAATCCAGAACAGGCGCATCAGGCGCATGATGTGATCCAGCCGAATCGCCCCGGCATGGCGCATGTTGCGGGCCAAAAGCCCGGAAAACATCCGGTAGCCATCCTCGTATAGCCGCCGGGGATTCACGGCGGGCAGGCCCCAGTTCTGACCCTGCGGGCTGAAGTCGTCCGGCGGCGACCCTACGCTGACATCGGTGACGTAAAGGGATCGGTTGGCCCAGACTTCCGCCCCGGCCCGGTCCACACCCACCGCAACATCCATAAACAGGCCCACCGGCAGGCGGCGCTCATAGGCCCGCCGCCCTGCCAGGGACAACTGGCGATCCGCCTCCCACTGGAGATAAAGATAAAACTGAACCCGCTCCTCGTTGGCCTCGGCAAACTCCCGAACAGCATCGCTGCCGGGGTCCTGGTAAGCTTCAGGCCACGCAGGCCAACCCCACATCAGCGGGTCTTCCTTCTGGAACCGTTCCTGTAGCGCCTGGAAAAGCGCCAGCTTCTGCAACTGATCGCCGCCATATTGAAGAAAACCGTAAAAATCCCGCGCCCGATCCGTCTGTTGGACCAGGTGATTCTGGCGGAAAGCCTGGTAAAGCATCTCCAGCACCGGCCATTTCATCGCCATCACCGCCGGGTAGTCCACCAGGGCATCCTGGCGGAGCGTCCCCAGCCGGGCCTGGAAATCCGGCGAAAGCACAAGGGTCCGGGCTTTCTCCGACTCGTGAAAATCAGGCACCGCCTCCACGTCGAGAAACAGAACATTCAGGAAATACCGTGAAGACGGTGAATACGGGCTGGAGTGGGCCGGATTTTCCGGAAAGAGGTAATGCAGCGGGCTGACCCCGATAATACCGCCCCCCAAATCGGCGCTCCAGTCCACCATGTTGGCCAGATCCGTGAAATCACCGATCCCCCAGTTCCGATGGCTTCGCAGCGCGTAGAGCTGAAGGGACGGCCCCCAGATCCGGTGGCCCCTCTCGATTGCCGAGGGCAGATAGCAGCGCTCCGGCGCCACCACCAGGCGCATCGAGGTTCGATGCCCCTGTCCCGTCTGTCCCACATGCAGTTCGTGATAGCCGATCGGGACTTCCGCCGGCAGGCTCCACTCAAACCGGTGAATATGCCGATCGCCGACCTGAACCACCCCGGTGTTTTCCAATTCAGCCAGGTTGATTTCCCCGTGGGTCTCCTGCCCGGACTCCCGTCGAAGGGTCCAGGCCAGCCGGGCATCATGCCATTCTTCGGGAACGTTCAGCCTAATCCTGAAAGGCTGTGCCTTCTGCCGGATCACGCAAACCGGCGGCAACAGACGACTCGCAGAAGCTTCGTCAAAGCGCCGGGCCGCATTCCACCAGCCATCATCGGACTCCTCGACATACCCCATGGCAGCCAGCAGGGTTTTGAGGCTTTCATCGGGAACCGGGTGGGTCTTTCCCCAGATGTCTTTCCACTCCGGAGCAATACCGGTTTTTTCGGCCAGGGCTTTCAGGGGATTTTCCACGGTCACGCGGCCTCACCTCCCTGATCCAGGAGCCACAGGACACTTTCCGCATCCAGGCTTCCCTGTTGGACATTGCGGTGAACATCATCCGCCGATTCGTAAAGCAGTCTTCCCTGGGGCTTTTCGCATGCCACCGCCCGATCCGAGAAGTTGGCCACCAGGATCAGGCGGGAACCGTCGCCCAGAGTCCAGCAAGCTTGAAGGGCACGTGCGGCCAGCGCATCAAAGACGGCCTCACCGCCGCGGATTCCGGAGAGCCGTGGCACAATCTCGCGGTGTCGCAGGGTGACCAGTTCCCGGTAGAACCGGAGCCATTCCTGTTTATCCGGCTTTTCCAGGACGGACCAGTCCAGACGGCTGCGTTCAAAGGTTTCCGCGCTGCCCGGATCGGGAATCCGTTCCCTTTTCTCCGGGTCGGAAAATTCCGGGAAGCGGGAAAATTCATTGCGGCGGCCTTCCCGGATACTCGGTGCCAGTTCCGGACCGAGATCGCAGAAGAACAGGAACGGTTGCTCGCAACCAAATTCTTCGCCCATGAAGATCATGGGGATCGACGGAGCCAGGAGGTACACCGCCGCCGCCAGGCGAAGGAGCGGCAGCTTTGCCAGCACGCTGAGACGTTCGCCAAAAGCCCGGTTGCCGGTCTGATCGTGGTTCTGGATAAAATTCACGAAAGCGGTGAGTGGCAGGGCCTTGCTCGGCTCGCCACGAAGCGTTCCGTTGCGGTAGGCGGACGGCTCGCCCTGGTAGGCAAAGCCCTCGGTCAGGGTCCGGCCCAGGAAATGCAGCGGCCCCTGCTCGGCCCGAATGGCAAAATGCCGCAGCAGCATATCATCCGCCTCGGCATAGTCGCTGTAGTAGCCGCGGGACTCACCGGTAAGCAGCACGTGGACGGCATGGTGAAAGTCGTCGTTCCACTGGGCCGCCACGGCATCACCGTCGAGCAAATGGGCCTGGTTATCATCGTTTTCCAGGACCAGATAACGGCGGCGGCTGTTCTCGAAATGACGCCGGACCGCCTCGGAAAGTTCCTGCACGAAGTGGCGCTCCGAATCGTCGGCAATGGCGTGGATGGCATCCATCCGCAGGCCGTCGAAGTCATATTCCTCCAGCCAGTAGAGGACGTTGTGGATGAAGAACTTGCGGACCCAACGGCTGCCCTCGGCGTCGAAGTTGATGGCCGCGCCCCAGGGGGTCTGATGAGCCTCGTTGAAGAAGGATTTCGCGTAAACGTGCAGGTAGTTGCCTTCCGGGCCGAAGTGGTTGTACACCACGTCGAGAAACATCATCATGCCCTTCTCATGGGCGGCCTGCACGAGATCCTTGAGATCGTCGGGCCGCCCGTACCGGCTGTCCGGGGCGAATTGCAGAACGCCGTCATATCCCCAGTTCCAGGGGCCGGGAAAGTCCGCTACGGGCATCAGCTCAATGGCCGTAACACCCATATCCTTCAGGTAGTCCAGCCTGTCAATAACCGCCCGAAACGTCCCTTCCGGGGTAAACGTTCCGACGTGCAGCTCGTAGAAAACCGCCTCCTCCCAGGGGCGGCCCGGCCACTCCTGCCGCCAGCGGTAAAGGCGCGGATCGACCAGTTCGCTGGGATCGTGAACATCCTCCGGTTGATAGCGCGACGCCGGGTCCGGCACCCGGAGATCACCGTCGATACGGAAGTGATACCGTATTCCGGGATGGGCCTGGTCCGTAGTCAGTGTGAACCAGCCGTCATGGGTAGCGTTCATGGTCAGGATTCTTTCACCACCGTCCGCATCATAAAGGCAGACATCGACAACCCTGGCCTGTGGCGCCCACAGCCGGAAGCACACCTCACCACCCGGAAGAATTGCCGTTCCGAACGGCATCTGGTGTTCTTTTTGCGCGACAGTCCTGTCTGCAAGCCGTTCCATAGTCCGGAAATCCTTCTGTCAACTTCAATCCCCAAGGGCAGGAAACAGTGTAACAGAAAGATACCGGCAACACCATTCAGCCAAAAAGCTAGCCGGAAAGGGTTTTATGCGGGGACACTCCCTAGATGTAGCCTCGGCGCTGACTCGCCTTCATGACGTTCTCCACACCCAGGCGCCATGCGGAATCACGCAGCGAGGTGCCGGACGCGTCCGCCGCATCTTTGACCTTGCGGTAGTTCTTCGTCATGTATTTCTCCAGCCTGCCGTTCACCTCGTCCACGTCCCAGCGGGCGCCGGACTTGTTCTGCTCCCACTCGAAGTAGGAGACGATGACGCCCCCGGCGTTCACCAGGATGTCCGGCACCACCAGGACACCCTTTTTCTCAAGAATCGGGTCGGCCTTGGGGGTGGAGGGATGGTTGGCGCATTCGAGAATAATTTTGGCCCGGACCTTGTCGGCGTTCTTGCCCGTGATCACCTCGCCCGCCGCGGCAGGAGTCAGGACATCCACATCCAGGGCCAGCAGCTCGGCGTTGCTGATGGGTCGGGCGCCATTTTTATCATATTTTTTGATATCGCCGCCCTGGTCGAGATAGGCTTTCACATCGGCGATATCCAGCCCGTTCTCTGCGTAGAGGGCGCCGTCAATGGTGCTGATGGCCTTGACCCTGGCTCCCGCCTCGTGGGCAAACTTCGCAAAGTGGTAGCCCACGTTGCCAAAGCCCTGAACGGCCACGCTGACGTCCTTCAGCTCCCGGCCTTGATCCTGCAGGACTTCACGCAGGACGTAGAA
The DNA here is from genome assembly GCA_039794365.1 of Candidatus Neutrinobacter sp. Classification (GTDB taxonomy): domain Bacteria; phylum Cyanobacteriota; class Vampirovibrionia; order Vampirovibrionales; family Vampirovibrionaceae; genus JBDIVN01. The sequence goes on from JBDIVN010000001.1 coordinate 150,566, forward strand.
AGCCCCCAACCCGGTGGCTTCCGTCCGGCCCACGGAGCCATACAGCTCCACCGGTTTGCCGGTCACCACACCGGGATTGTGGCCGAACAGACGGCCATACTCGTCCATGATCCAGGCCATGACCTGCTCGTTGGTTCCCATGTCCGGGGCGGGAACGTCACGATCCGGACCGATGATCTTGGAAATCTGGCGGGTGTAGGCGCGGGTCAGGCGTTCGAGTTCGCGCTGCGAGAGCTTGGTGGGATCGCAGAGAATCCCGCCCTTGGCGCCGCCGTAGTTCAGGCCTGCCAGGGCGTTCTTCCAGGTCATGGCGGAAGCCAGGGAGCGAACCTCATCGAGATCCACGTCGGGCGCATAGCGGATGCCGCCCTTGTAGGGACCGAGTGCCCCGTTGTGCTGAACCCGGTAACCCCAGAAGACTTTGGTCTCGCCATTGTCCATGCGCACCGGCAACTGCACCGTCAGTTCCCGGTAGGGAGTGGAAAGCACGTCACGCACACTGCGGGGAAGGTTCAGCTGATCCGCCACCCGGTTGAACTGGTAGACCTGGGCCAGGAAGGGGTTTTCCTCAGCCTCGTTGAGGGTCACGTGGCTGGGGATTCCACTGGACCTGCGGGTATCCAGGGGGGCGAATTTAATCTTCGACTGCTTGTCGGCGCTCAGGTTGCCGGAAGCCAGCTCTCCGGCGGAAATGGTGACTTCCGCCCCCTTTCGGGCCTGGATGGAACCGTTTTCACCGAGGTTCTCCACGGTGACGGCGGTATTGCGAATCTGCAGCTTGCTGTGGCCATCCACCCGGTGAATCTGGAGAGACGCGTAGACTTTCGCCAGTTGATCCTTCAGCGCGGGATCGTCCGTAGCCAGCGCCAGACCGCCGGGAGCAGGCCGGATCTCCAGACGGTGACGATCGGCGATGGTCAGCTTGTCCTGTACGTTTTCCGCAGCGGCGGTCAGTGTGATCCCGCCAAAGGCAACCGTCCCTGAATTCGGTATACGCATCGTATTTCCCCTTCCTGTCCCAAGTTTAAGTTGAAAAACCCCACCAAATGTTCAGGAGATTTTTAACATAAAAAACCCTAATTCGAAAGGTTTGCCCCCCACCAGAGAATTTTGGAAATACCGTAGACCACCAGGGTATCGAAGACCGCCATAAAAAAGAACAGGCCCAGGCGTTTCCACCGGCTGGCAATCCAGGCGCCCACCCCGGAAATCAGCAGGAAAAGACTCCAGACTTCCAGGACCAGCAGCAACGCCCGGCCCCCCGGCGGATCAAGAAAGGGAATAAAAAGGACGCCCACCAGCGGCAAGCCGGAAAAAAACGACAGGACCCCGCAATCCCGCATGGGAACCGGCCCGCGCAGCAGGATGGAGAGCCACTTCATGACCCCTTGCCTGAGGGACATCCAGAGGAACATCATCAGGAAAAAAGCCGGAAGCATCATGGGCAGGTAAATCACCGCAACAACCGCCAGCGTCAGGCCAATAACAATGGTCTGCCAGAACGGTCCCAGTTCCGCCGACCGCTCCATCAGGCGCTCCATAGGCTCCTGGCTCCAGTGGAACATCAGGTTGCCCGCGAAGACAAGAAGCACGATCAGGCAGATCCACAACAGCCAGAAGACTTTGATATTCAGGGACGCATACGGTTTCTCGGACTCATCGAGGCGGACATAAGCCCCGTAAAACAGGGATGGCCGCAAAAAAAGGAAGGCTTTCAGGATGTTTCGCCAGCCCAGGGCCTGGCGGGTTTCCGAATCCCGATCCCACTTCCGGCGCCAATAGCCGCTTATCAGTTTGAACACCACGGTCCCTTCCGGTTCAGAATCAGATATGGAGATATTTCCGGACGGAGTTGAACGCCCCACCCGCGCCTACCAGCACCCCCATCAGAACGAGCACCGTCATCACGAAACTCAGGCTGTATCCGCTGGTGGAGAAACGGAAGGACTCCAGAAAGGCGTTGATGTAATACACGGCAATGGAAAGGGGGATGTAAGCGATAATGGCCCCGGTCAGGCCGTAAACGGCCCCCTGTATAAGAAACGGCAGGCGAATATACCAATTACCAACCCCCATCATCCTGAGAATCTCGATTTCGCGGGCACGCGCCTCAATAAGCAGGTGGATCGTGTTGCTGATGACAAACATGGTCAGCACACCGAGAAACAGTGACACGGCCAACCCCACCCCGGAAACCGCACGGGAGAAGTCCTCCAGTTTCTTCAGGAAGTCGCGGGCATAACTGACCTCCTCAACGCCGTCCATCTGCTTGAGTTGCTGAACCGCCCCCTCCATGTACTGCTGATCATCCATCTTGACGTGGATGGCGTCCGGCAGGGGGTTGTCAATTTCAGGCACCTGGAAGGTCTTCTTCATGTCCTCCCATGCCTTGCCCTTGGGCACCAGTTCGATACGGCGAACGTTATCCAGCCCCCGGATGCTCTGGGCCACCTCCTCGATTTTCGCCTCATTCTTGAGATAAACGGAAATCTCGAAGCCGGAGCCGATATGCTGGAAGAATAGCTGGGTCTCGATGATGAAGGCGGAAAGCGTGCCAAAAATACTCAGGATGGCAGCCATGGTGATGACGATGATCAGGTTCATCCAGCCGCTGCGCTTGATGCCGCCGATGGTTTCCTGGATGACCCGCCCCGCAATGCGAAGCTCCGTTGTGATGGAATCCATGACCAGACTGCTCATCAGCGATACGCCCCGCTGATCACGTCACGGATCAGTTCCCCTTCGTTCAGGGTGATGACCCGCTTTCTCATGTGATTGACGATCTGCTGGTTGTGGGTGCAGACCAGAATGGTCGTCCCCCGCTGGTTGATTTGCTCCAGCAGCTGCATGATCTCCAGGGAGGTGTCCGGGTCCAGGTTTCCGGTCGGCTCGTCCGCAATAACCAAAGAGGGTCCGTTGACGATGGCGCGGGCAATACCCACCCGCTGCTGCTCCCCACCGGAAAGCTCTTCGGGCCGGGCGTCAACCTTGTCGATCAGCCCCACCACCTTCAGGGCGCCCAGCACCCGCTTTCGGATTTCCGTCGGCCCCACGCCCAGCGCACGCAACACGTAAGCCACGTTGTCAAACGCCGTCTGGCCGGGCAACAGCTTAAAATCCTGGAAGACAATCCCCATGCGACGGCGCAGCTTGGGCACCTGGTTGGGCTTCAGCTTGGAGACATCCACCCGGCCCACGAGGACCATGCCGTTGGTTACCACTTCTTCGCGGTAAATCAGCTTCATGATGGTGGACTTGCCCGCCCCGGACTGTCCCACGAAAAAGACAAACTCGCCGATGTCGATTTCAAAGCTGACATCGCGCAGGGCGGTCACATTGCCGTATTTCTTGGTGACGTTGAGAAACTTGATCATCCGGAATCGTTCAAAAACGTTGGAATGAACCCTATTATACTCTACCCTGGGCGTCCGGCGGGTGAAGTTTGTTGAAGCCGCCGGGGGGCAGAAGCCCGTCCGCACAATAAACCGGACTGTGCCGCCGTCTGCCCGATTCTATCCCGGAGGGATTCCCCCTTTCAAGCAAAAAGAAGAAAAACCGGCAATTATTTTTTTGCTTGACATTTTAATCACTATCCGTTTAAATCACTGTCCACATATTTGATACTCACCGGTATAAATACCGGCCAAGCAAAAGACAAAAAGACACAATGACGATTACTGCCCTCAATCCAGCCGCCAGCCGCACAGCAATCTGCATGATGATGTGTATGATTTGCCGCCGTCCGGATCGGCCTGGTTTGCTGATGCAGTAGTTTTTCAGAGCAAGACTTTAACAGCCGCCGATCCCGCAAGACGATCGGCGGTTTTTTCTGTGCGTTCATCCCCCAACAACGAAAGGAACCCCTCCCATGACAGCCCACGTTCAACTCCCCGCCCAAAAGCCGATATTATATACCGGCCAAACCGGCCAGGCCCGCTTTGGCCAAAACCCTGCGGTCCGCATGGGCAAAATGGGAGAGGGGGAAGTATCAGGAAAAACCGCCGTGATTCCGGCGGATTTGCTCGCTCAATCGCTGAAGTCCCAACGGATGGCCGCCCCAAAGATTCATTTCGGCTTCAACCTGCCCTATGACGGGGTGTACGATCACGTGGTCGCCATCACGGACTTCAATGACCAGTCCTCCAACGCCCGTGCGGAAGCCGCCTTCTGGCAATCCCTGAAATTCGCCCAGATCAACCGGCTGAGGCAAAAAGAAATCCCCGGCTTCCCATTCAACCCGGACATTACGGACCCGCTGGCCGAGGAGTTCAAAGCCTCCGGCGTCCTGAAACTCCATTCGGTTACGGACGTCCCCGGCGGAAACACCAGCTTCGCCGCGCTCCAGCTCAACGAGTTCGGCGACACGCTGGCAGGCCGCAAGGTGGTCTTCCACGTGACGGACCCCGGCGTGGGCAACGGCAGGAACGGCGACCATGACCGGACCATCCTCGTGACGAAGGACCATGTGTTCGTCGGTCCCAACAACGGCTCGCTGGCCCTGTACGTGGAGAACCTCCAGCGCCAGGGGCAGAAACCCGGCGAGGACTTCAGGCTGTATCAGATCGACATCAACAAGGTGCAGGAATATGAACGCCGCCGCCTGGGAAGGCCGGATTACGAAATCCCCGGCATCTACCACGGGCGGGATCTTTTCGCCCCGGTGGCGGGTGCCATCGCCGGGGGCGTTCAACCGGAAGCCTTCGCCGACCTGACAAAAAGCCGGGGTTTGACTGTGAGAACCACGGCCTTCGCAGATACCCAGGACATCTCACTCATTGCCCCCGGCTTTTCCGCGGAGTTCTATGGGGTTCAGGACAACACCTGCGAGAACGTGAAGACCAACCTGACCCTGAGCGCCGATGATCACCGTCGGCTCATCGGGGAAGGCGCCGTCTTCGAGGTAGTCAACGCGAACGATCCGGACAAAAAACTGGCTGAAGTGCCCCTGAAAAAACAGTTTTCCGAGGTCCGGGCCGGCAAGCCGGTGGCCTATCTCGGCAGCCATTACGCGGAGTTCCCGAAACGCCGTTTCGTGGAGTTCGCCCTGAACCTCAGCACCATCAATGGCACCGAGGCGGACGACACCTACGACGGCCACGGCGCCGCCAGCCGCCTTGGGGTGGACAAGGCCCAGCCCCAGCGGCTGCTCCTGCGCCGGGTGCGATGAAACTTACTCCAAGCGTGTGCCTCCGGGCACATTTGCACCAAACGATACCCTGTTGCTTGAGCGGTTATAATAACCGCTCTTTTTTTTGCCTGAGCCGCTTCTCCTTTGCACCTGTAAGAGGGAGTTCCTCTTGCAGGCCATGCCATTTTCTCCCTTTCCCAGAGGGAGAGGGCAGGGGTGAGGGGATCAAAGCCTAGATGGAGACAGGCTTATATAACCTGCAAAAATACTCAATCACCATACGGTCCGAGTTGAAATAGGACTCGGAGGTCTGGATGGCCTGGCGCATCAGTTCCGCCCACTTGTCGGGGTGATCGTAGTAGGTGGGGATAATCTCGTTCTCCAGCAGCCACATCATGGATTCGTAATCCTGCCGGTGGCGGTCGTCGATGGGCAGGTACTCGTCGGCTTCCTGCTCGTTGATGATCCAGCCGTTGATCTTGTGGTAGGTGCCCTCCACCGCCCAGCCGTCCATGATGGAGAAATGCAGGGCGGCGTTCATGTTGCCGGACATGCCGGAAGTGCCTGATGCCTCCATCGGACGCAAGGGCGTGTTGAGCCAGACATCCGCTCCGCGCTTGAGCATGCCGCTGAGTTCAATCTCGTAGTTGGGCAAAATGGCCACGTTGGGCAGCTTTTTGGAATACTTGATGATGGTGTTGAACATCTGGTGACCGGCCTTGTCCAGCGGATGGAACTTTCCGGAGAACAGGAGCTGGATCTTGTTGTTCTCCAGCAGGTGGTTCAGCCGGTCCATGTCGTTGAAAATCAGCCAGGCCCGCTTGTACTCCGTAAACCGCCGCGCCCAGACGATGGTGAGAACGTCCGGGTCGTACTGTTTGCCCGTCTGCTCTTTAACGTAGGCAAACAACTCCTTCTTCATGGTCTTCTTGAGTGTGAGCAGGTCCTTCCCGGTTTTCGCCTGGCGGATGCGGGGGTCCTGCCAAACTTTCAGGTTGACGGCGTTGGTGATGGCAATGATCGGGCAGCGGTCATGGACCCAGTTCCACATGTTGTTGGCCACCTGGCCGTGCAACTGGGAAACGCCATTGGCCATGCGGCTCATCCGCAGGGCTGCCACCGTCAGGCAGAAGTCCTCGCCGCCCAGCTGGATCGCCCGATCCAGCGGTGTCTTGGCAAAAAACCCGGCCTCGGCCAGCAGGGAGGCTGGGTGGGTTTCGTTACCCGCCGCCACGGGGGTGTGGGTGGTGAAGACCACCCGGTCCCGGACCTGTTGCAGGTCGCCCTTGAACTCATCAAGCAGCTCAAAGGCCGCGGGCAGGGCGTGGCCTTCGTTCATGTGAACCACGTTGACATGCTCGGCACAGGCGCGAAGCACCCGCAAGCCGCCGATGCCCAGGACGATTTCCTGGGCAATGCGGGTTTTCTGGTCCGCATCGTAGAGCACCTGGGTGATCTTGCGGTGTTCCGGCTTGTTCTGCTCGATATCCGTGGTCAGGTAGTATACGGGAACGGTTCCGAACTGTTCCGGCGGCAGCAGAAAGGCCTTGACCCGGACCGGTTCGCCAAAAATCTCGACGACCACCGTGACGCCGGTGTTTTTCATGAAAGGGTAGGGACGCTTGCCGTAGGTGATTTCCGCCTCGTCATGATCGTTGATGACCTGGGTGCCGTAACCGTTGGTCCAGAGGATGGTGACACCGATGAGAGGGAGGTTCAGCTGGCCGGCGGAATACATATGGCTGCCCGCCAGGTAGCCAAGACCGCCGGCATAGGTGTAGAGGGACTGATCAATGGCCATTTCCATTGAAAAGTAGGCAACTTTTGGGAGGGACATCAGCTTCTCAAATGGCTCGATAACAAAAACGGAATTATCTTACCCTTCTCCCTCCGGGAGTCAAACTGTTTTTCTCAAAAATTCACATGACCTTAATCCGCAATTAACAAAGCTTTCACCGAGCCGGAAAATGCTCACCCCGTATACACCGCCCCGTACCGTACCGTCACCCTGCGCGTTAAAAATTCCGGATTGTGGCATAATAATCATTGGAGACTTTCAGAGGAGGTTCTTTCCAGCCAGAGGTTTATGGGGCATTCTTCCATAAAAAGGATGCGAAAAATGCAATCCACGAATACATATGCCGGATATCCCCCATTTATATGTTGAGATTTCTCAGAAATTCGTACAATATAGTATAAGTGGATTGTGGGTGGGCTTTACCCGGAATTTTTGAAAGGTTTATCGGTTTGAAAGAATTTATGGGCTTGAGTTTCAAGGGTTTGAAAAAAACAGCGGTTTCCTGTTGCCTTGCAGGCGCAATTCTTCTGATGGGAGTCAGTGAGGTATCCGCCCAGCTGACCAGCGTGATCGCCCTTTCCCAGACGGCCAGGCTCCATGCATACCAGTACGAAACCCTTGCCGATGAGGCTGAGAGCAAGATAGACAGCCGAACTCCCCTGATCCTGATCCACGGAATCGGCGGACGTGAAAGCGCCAGCTTCAAATGGGACAACTTCCTGGAATACGCCGAACAGCATCCGGAATTCCGCGAACGGTTCCGGGTCTATCTGTTTGAATACGACACCAGCCGTAGCGTTCCGGAGATCAGCACCGCGATCCGCGACACCCTGCGTACTTTCCTGGCGGAAAACAACTATCCGAAATTCCGGGTGCTGGCCTTCAGCGAAGGCGGTCTTGTCTACCGCAACGCCATGCAGGACCCCATCATCTTCAGGCACACGGACAAGGTGGTCACCGTCGCCTCGCCGTTTCATGGCTCCCCCCTGGCCAACGAGGACTGGCTCAGCAGCCAGCTCAAGGACAAGCGGATTTCGCTGATGACCCTGACCCACAAGCTTTCTTACGCCATTGTGGAAATGAAACACCCCTCTTTCCGGGAGGACTTCCACTGGCAGGAGCTGGACGACACTGGCAGCCAGCCCCAAAAGCAGTACGCCCTGGAATCCCATCATAATTTCATTGCTTACGGCAGCTATTTCGGCGTTAACAACAGGCAGCATGAGCAGCTATTCCGGGAACTGGAGATCCGGCAGTCCGCCCCGGACGAAGATCGAAAGCTTCGCAACTTCTTTAACAAGCACCTGGTTTTTGACCTGGTCCAGAACGCCCTCACGCGGATTGCCGAAGTCAACATGAAACTGGCCCTGAAGGCCCGGCAGATGCTGCCCATTCCCGGCACATCCGACGAAAACACGGACGCGACCGCTATCGCGGGCGGGGCCGCCAATATCGAAAATTCCGCACAGCCCCTGGGCATGATTACCCCCCTGCTGCTCTACAATGATGGCATCAGCCCCATCAGCAGCAGCCTGTGGCTGGGACGTTACACCAGCCGGTTCACCATGCTTCCGGACACCGGTGATCGCGACTGGGCCGCCCTGCGCAGCCTGAAAGGCAAACACAAGGCCCGGCTCTTCCATTCCATGGATCATGCCAACTGGATGGACGGGCGGAACCGTAGCAGCGAAGCCCGCCTCCATGATCTGCTCAATCCCCAGGAACCTCCCAAAACCGTCTTCGAATGGTACATGCACGACCTAACCAGCTGATACGCCGACTTTCCCGACTCCGCAGGCTCATCCCGGCCGTCTTTCTGACAGCGCTGTTGTTTTCGGGTGCAATGACTTCCGGCATCCTGGCGGGCGAAAAACTGCCCGCCTCCCTGCCCGGCATCGAGCACATCGTTCCCTATCACGGCATTGAGCCGGACGATCGCATGCCCCTCATCCTGATCCACGGCATCGGCCCGGAAAAGGGCGAGTATTTCAACTGGGGCCGTTTTCTCAAATACGCCGAACAGAACCCGGAATTCAAAAAACGGTTCAAGGTCTACCTCTTTCATTTCAACCCGGCTGATCCCCTGGACAAGTCCGCCGGCATCCTGCGCGATAGCCTGAAGAAATTCCTGGCCCGAAACGGCGAGCATCCCTTCCGGGTTATCGCCCTGAGCCAGGGAGGCATCGTCTTTCGCCGCGCCTATGAAGATCCCGATATCCGCCAGGCGACGGACCGGATCATCACCGTGGGAACCCCCTTCCATGGCACGCCGCTGGCCAACCGGTACTGGATGAAAGCCCAGACGAAAAACAACTCCGTCCTTGATCCGCTGCGCTACACGCTGGGCCTTACTTATGGCGTGGTGGAGAACAAGTTTCCCAACTTCATGGCCGACTACTGCTGGGACAACGTGGACCTGGGGCTGGACACGCGGAAGAACGGCAACCCGGATTTCCGGTGCCGCGGCACGGATCGTCCGCTGTTCAACACCGCCCGGTTCATCACCTACGGCAGTTTTTTCGATGTGGAGACCGAGGCGCAGAGCTACCTGCTGGAACAGCTGGACTGTCCCCTCGACCTGCCCAGGGAAAAATCCGTCGGACTGTTTTCGCGGGCAAGATTATTTGACCTGGCCGGGGGGCGGATCTCCGGCATGCCGCTGGCCAACGGAGAAACCGTGGGTTACCCGCTGATGATCTATAACGACGGGGTCACCCCCATCAGCAGCAGCCTGTGGCTGGGACGCTTCACCAACGGAGAGACGGCGGAGATCCGGCAGAAAATTCTCTGGCAGGCGATCAAGGGCCTGAAGAATACGGACCAGGCCCGGCTGTTTGCGGGCATGGATCACCAGAACTGGATGCTCGGCACCACCCGAACCTCCTCCAATAATGTCGCCGATCTCCTCAACCCCGACGACCCTGCCCGCCCCGTCTTCGACTGGTTCATCCATGATTTGCTGAGTGAGTAATTATTCCTAGCACAAAATGTGAAAAGCATGTTTTTATGCTTACACATCGTCTGAGAGCCTTACGCATATCAAGGGAACAAGCCGTTACAGGCGGGTTTTGTCTTGGGATGCCTATCCTTACAAAGGATGAAGAGGCAAGATTGTCTGAGTGTTCACGCACATATATAAGGAGATGTTCAACGATACAGGACAGCACAGATGCTGGCAATGTCTGCTGATTTGAAAACGCGCTGAAAGAGAAGATCTAAAGCAAGAGAAGGAAGACAAGAGAAAGAGTCTGAGCAGACAAGCAAAGTCACCTGGGAAGAGACGCAGGAAGAGAAGGCCATGCGGCAGGCTTTGCCATGCCGCTTCCGCTTGTTTCTCCTCCCGGAGCAAAACAAGGAGAGACATGGAGATGAGACATATCGCAGGTCCGGACGTCCACGGTCCGGAGATTTACCGTTACGCGCAGTCCAACGGCATCCGGCGCCCACAGGGCTTTGATCCTTTTGATTTTCAGATCCCGCAACAGCAGCCGGACCGGTTCACCGCGAGAAGCGAGAAAAGAAACAGCAGTAATGACGGCAAATTCAGTATTTTCACCGCCGCCAAGGAATTCGTGAAAGGCGCCGTCGTCCGGCCCATCAAGGCCATGATCAAGCATCCGCTGCTGACCATCGGAACCCTGGCCGCCGCCGCACTGGCCGTTTCCGCGGCGCCCATCCTGCTGCCCATCATGGTTATGGGTGGCCTGGCTTACGGTGCCTACCAGATCGGGAAGGGAGCGTCGCACGTAGCATCCCACCTCAGAAATGGCCGGTATGACGATGCCGAACGAGCGTTTGGCGATATTGGCGAGGGCGTGTTCGCCGTGGCGACATCCGCCCTGGGCGCCCGATCCGCCGCGGGAATCGTGGCCGAAGCCAAAGCCGCCTCGGCGGTAAATTCGGCCACAACTGCCGCCGCACGCACTGCCGCCCTGGAAAACAGCATTGCCGCCGGAGCAAAAGCACGCAGCGGATCGCTGGCCTCCGCCGGAAAAGAGTTGATAACCCTGTTCACCACGAAAGCGGGCCGCAGCGCAATAGCCCATCAGCTCAGGCCGTCCGCGTTCTTCCCGGCAGTGAAGGGCAAAGCGCTGAACTTCGCAGGAATGTTCAAAGAGCCTGCCAAGGTGGACACCGAGGGTATCATTGCCAAAGTTCAGAAACAGTTGAACATCTCCGATGAGAACATGCCGAAAATCGTTTCGTCGCTGGACGATCTGACCGGCGGGCAGCGGGTCAGCGCGGCGGGTATGTACAAACCCGGCGAACACAAGTTCTGGGCCTTCAGAGATCCGCTGGATCTCATCCGCAACCAGTTGCCCCAGGATAAGGCTCACCTGGTGGACAAGCTCCCCCGGCCCATCAGGAATTTTCTGGGCAATTTAATCCTGAAAAGATTCAACCCGGAAAACGTCATTGCCCATGAGCTGACCCATGCAAAACAATTCGAAGCCATCCGCCACCTGCCCCGCAGCCAGGCCCAGGAACTGCTCAACAGCATCCCGCTGGAGGGCCATGCCAACGGACGGATGTTCGGGGTCATTCCATTCCGGCAGGATCTGAAAACGCCGGAAGGCGCCGAAATGTTTCGCAGCATGCTTCTGGGCGAACTCAAGCTGGCGGATGACGTACCGGCCCTCAGCGGAGAAAAGCTTGACGCCGCCCGGCAGGCCCTGACGCGCATGGTCAATACCGCCAAGGCAAACAGCCAGGTCCAGGCGCCTATTGTTCCCGGCGACGTGCGCAGCTACATCGCCGACGGCGCCGAGATGGAAGCACGGATCGCCGGGTCCAGGTTCGCCGAACGGGACGCCCTGCTGAAATTCGGCAAGGATCTGGAAATTGCGCCTGACGTGATTGCCCGCGTCCGCAACGTGACCATCGAAAGACGCCTGAATGAACTGGTTTCCGGCATTGAGGCCATGAAAAAGGCGCCGATGGTGGATGCCGCCAAAATCCAAGCCATGGAAGCCGAATTGCAGGCACTGAACAAACTCTGGGGACACACCTCCATGACCGGCGGACTCGTTGACAAGGAGGCCAAGGTTGCCAGGATGAGCGCCCGAGTGGAAAAAATCCAGGCGGGAATCAGCAAGGCCGGCGAATGGAAACAGCAGTTCAGCGGGCATTCGCCCGGCTGGCTCCAGCGACTGAGAACGGCCACGGATTCCATTCGGAATCGTGCCGCCGCATTCTTCAAAAACTAGATTCAACTCACCAACAACATACACCCACACTTCTTCCCAACCCGGCGGAAGCGCGTCATGGCCTTTCGCCATTTTTCTTGGAAACATTTACAACTGCTCCCGGAACTATAACCGCTCCACTGTCCGAAGCCGGGCGCTTCGGCTTCGGGGATTCCGGGCAATCTCTTCTTCCGCTGCCATGACCGGTTTGGACGTCAGGACCTTCATCACCGGCTCACCCCCCGGTTCGCCGGAATGACGCGAACAGTCCCGAAAGGCCCGCTTGACGATGCGATCTTCCAGCGAATGAAAACTGATGATCACGGCCCGGGCCCCCGGCGCAAGGCAATCCGGCAACTGTTCCAGCAGGCGCTCAAGATGGCCCAGCTCGTCGTTCACCTCGATACGCAACGCCTGGAACACCCGCGTGGCCGGATGGATACGAAACTTGTCCTTCGGCCCCTTGATCCCCGCATACACGCCTTTGATGAGATCCGCCAGATCCGTCGTAGCTTCGAACAGCTGTGTTTTCCGTCGTTCGACAATTTTCCGGGCAATGGTCTTTGAAAACCGTTCCTCGCCATACTCGGAAAAAACCCGGACCAGCTCGTTCTCCGCATAGCCGTTCACCACGTCCGCTGCCGTCAGGCCCTCCCCGCCCATGCGCATATCCAGCGGAGCCTCTTTGGAGAAACTGAACCCCCGCTCCGCCTGATCCAGCTGGAACGACGACACCCCCAGGTCCGCCAGCAACCCACCGGTGATTTTTTCAACGCCTACTTCATTCAGATGCTGCCGAAGTGTGGAAAAGTTATCATTGACGAATTTAACGCTGTCTCCAAACTCAGCCAAATCCCTTTTCGTCTGCTCAAGAATCGCCGAATCCTGATCGAAGCCGATCAGCAATCCGCCCGGCTGAATACGCTGCAGAATCTCCCGCGCATGCCCGCCGCCACCCAGGGTGGCGTCCACGTAGATTTTTCCCGGTGCAGGCTCAAGATAGTCGAGAACCTCCCGGACCAAAACCGGAATGTGGCCGGGTTTTGGGGTCATCATTTCACCACGAAGTTGACCAGCTTGTTGGGAACAGTGATGACCTTGACCACCTGCTTGCCGTCCATGTGAGCCTGCGCCTTTTCGCTCTGGCGGGCCAGTTGCTCCACTTCGGCATTGGGGAGATCCGGGGCCACCTGCAATTTGTCACGCACTTTCCCGTTGACCTGCACCACCACCTCAATGACGTCCGAGGTCAGGGCGTTGCTGTCAAATTCGGGCCAGGGCTGCTCATGCACGGAGCCTTCGCCGCCCAGGCGCTGCCAGAGTTCTTCGGATAGATGGGGGGTAATCGGGGCCAGCAGCTTCAGCAGGTTGACCACGGCGTGGCTGAAGACGGCGTTCGGCTCGCGGCCCGGCTCGTATTTGCCCAGGAAGTTCACGAACTCGCGGATCTTGCTGATCACCGTGTTGAACTGGAATTCGCTTTCGATGTCCTTGGTGACGCCATGAATCGTCTTGTTGGTGAGCTGATACAGTTCACGCTCGGGACCCGCCAGAGTATCGTAAATCGGCAAGGGCAGGTCGAAGCGGATGGCGTCCTTGTGTTCCACAATGGTCCGCCAGACCCGCAGCAGGAATTTGAAGCAGCCCTCCACGGCGGTGTCCTTCCAGTCGAAATCCGCCTGCGGAGGCGAATCGCTGAGGATGAAAAACCGCGCCGTGTCCGCGCCGTACTCGGCCAGGATGTCGTCGGGGTCCACGACGTTGCCCTTGGATTTGCTCATCTTGGCGCCGTCCTTGAGCACCATGCCCTGGGTCAGCAGGTTGGCAAACGGCTCGTCGTGATCCGTCCAGTCGCCGTCGTGCAGGGCCATCATGAAGAACCGCGAATACATCAGGTGCAGAATGGCATGCTCCACACCCCCGACGTACTGATCGACGGGCATCCAGTACTTGACGAGACCCGGCTCGAAGGGCTTTTCCGTATTCTGCGGGTCGATGAATCGTAAGTAGTACCAGGAACTGCAGACGAAGGTGTCCATCGTGTCCGTCTCGCGTCGGCCTTCGGTGCCACACTTGGGGCAGGGCGCCTTCACGAACGTGGGTGAGCTTTCCAGCGGCGAGCGGCCTTTCACGGAGAAATCCACGTCTTCCGGCAATTCAACGGGCAACTGGTCTTCGGGCACCGGTACCTCGCCGCACTTGTCGCAGTAGATCACGGGAATCGGGGCGCCCCAGTATCGCTGACGGGAGATGAGCCAGTCGCGCAGCCGGTACTGGATGCGGCGCTTGCCGAAGCCGTTTTCCTCGGCGAAGCGGGTCATTTTCTCCTTGGCGTCCTCGCTGTCCAGGCCCGTAAAGTCGCCAGAGTTCACCATCACTCCAGGCTCGGTGTAGGCTTCCTTCAGCGGAACCCCCACCGCACCGCGGCGCTCGATGACCCGGATGACAGGCAGATCAAATTTTTTGGCGAAGGCAAAGTCCCGTTCGTCATGGGCGGGCACCATCATAACCGCGCCGGTGCCGTATTCGACGAGGGCGTAGTCGGCGATCCAGACGGGGACTTTCTCGTTGTTAAACGGGTTGAGGCAGAACGTACCCAAGGCAACGCCGGTTTTTTCACGCTCGGTGGTGGTGCGCTCGATCTCGGACTTGTTGCGGGCGGCCTCGCGGTAGGCTTCGACCTCCGCCTTTTTCTCCGGGGCGGTCAGTTGGTCCACCAGCGGATGCTCCGGCGCCAGCACCATGGCCGTCACGCCGAAGACGGTGTCCGGGCGGGTGGTAAAGACGGGGATCTTCTCGCCGCTTTCGGCGGTGAACACCAGCTCGGCCCCGACGGACTTGTTGATCCAGTTCTTCTGCATCAGGGTCACTTTATCGGGCCAGCCCTTGAGTTGCTCGAGATTTTCCAGCAGGCGTTCGGCGTAGTCGGTGATACGGAAGAACCACTGGTTCAGGTTCTTTTTCATCACCGGTGTGCCGTGGCGCCAGCACTCGCCGTCGATGACCTGCTCGTTGGCCAGCACCGTGGCGCACTCCTCGCACCAGTTGACGGGGGCCTCCTTCTTGTAGGCCAGGCCCCGGTTGTAAAGGTAGAGGAACATCCACTGGGTCCATTGGTAGTAGTCCCGGCGGCAGGTGTAGACTTGCCGGTCCCAGTCGTACATCAGCCCCAGGGCTTTAAGCTGGTCGGTCATGTACGCGATGTTGCTGTAGGTCCACTGGGCGGGGGGAATGTTGTTCTGGATGGCGGCGTTTTCCGCGGGCAGGCCGAAGCTGTCCCAGCCCATGGGGTGCAGCACGTTGTAGCCCTGCATCTTGCGCAGGCGGGCGATGACGTCCGTGATGGTGTAGTTGCGCACGTGGCCCATATGCAGACGCCCGGACGGATAGGGGAACATGGAGAGGGCGTAATACTTCCTGCGCGACGTGTCCGACGTATCCGTTCGGTACTGGCCGCTCTCCTCCCACTGCTTCTGCCATTTCTTCTCGATGGCCTGCGGTTGATAACTCTCAATCTGTAATATAGACTTTTCAGCAGACATGATGAGCCGGGTGTCCTTCATAATACTCGTGTAACCTTGACGAATGGCCCTATTATAGCAGGAGCAAGCCGATGAACCACCCACGCCTGAAAGCTTTCGCCGCCCGCCTTTCCCGGCCCCTGACGCTTGCCCTGGTGACCGGATGCCTGCTGGCGGCCCCGGCGTCCGCGCAGGACATGCAGGCCCTGCAGGCCATCGTCAACGAGGCCAACGCCCACGCCAACAGCGAGAATTACGACGCCGCCATCGCCCTGTACGAGAAGGCGGTGAAGATGGCCCCCGGCGAAACGCAGCTCAAACGGAATCTCGCCGTCCTTTACTACAACCGGGGCGTGGAGTTGCAGAACAACAAGCAGTACGACGAAGCCGAAAGCCTCTTCGACAAGTCCATTGGACTGGTGCCCGAAGACCAGCCCGCCCGCGAGGCCAAGGCGGCAAATTATTACTACCGGGCGATGGACCTTCGGCAGGCAGGCTCCACGGACTACGCCACCCTCGTCAGCCTGACGGAGAAGGCCATTGAGCTGAACCCGAAGGAGGGCGTCTACAAACGCTCGCTGGCGTCCATTCACCTGGGCGAGGCCCGGAACCTGGCCGGCAACGACAACTACACCGGCGCGGCGGAGGTCCTGGAGAAGGCCAAGGCCCTCGATCCCAACGCCCAGGCCATTCGGTCATCGCTGGCCAACATCTATCTCGGCGTTGCCAGCCAATATACGGACGACAAGGACCAGCGGCAGGTCTGGATCGACAAGGCGCTGGCCGAGGACAGTTCCCCCGCCATCCAGAACCGGGCGAAGCAGATTGCGGCGGGCAGGATGGAATACGGCAACTCCGCCGCCAACGCCATTGGGGGCGGCGGCGGAGAAGGTATGCGCGGACCCGTGGGCGACTGGTCCATCCAGGACAAGATCGCCGCCGTGGAGAAAGCCCTGGGCTTGGAACCCGCCGAAGGGACGACCCTTATCGCCCGGCTGGAAGCCGCCGAGACCAACACCTACGGCAAGAAGCAGGAAGGGGCGCTCAACGAGCGGGCGGACAAGATCTTCACGGAGCTGCTGGGCGCCGGTCAGACCTATGCCCACAGCATGCCGAATCTCATCCAGGCCGGATTCCAGAATGCCCGCGACACCTACATCGAGCAGATATTCAAGTATACCGGGGGCCGGGTGGCCCGGTGGGGGCGCTTCCCGCTGAAGGTCAGCATCGAATCGCCCAAGAACCTGCCCGGCTATAAAGAGGCTTACCGCGAGGCGGTGGTGGAGGGCCTTAATGCCTGGAAGAACGCCACCAACAGCCTCGTTTCCTACACCATCGTGGAGAATCCCCTGGCCGCCGACGTGCAGATTCGCTGGGATGACGCCTACGACTACCGCTTTGATGACCCGGACGCCTCGGCCCATAATCCCATCAAGGATTTCGAGATGCCCAGCCGGAGCACCGGCAAGGTGGCCAGCGCCCTGGGGATGGCCAGCATGTTCGCCCCCGGCTACTTCGGCCTCGCGCCGCAGGCCGTGGCCGCCGGCCTGCAGTACAAGCAGATGCGCAAGATCCAGACCCTCGTGGATGAGAGTATTATCGTGCTGGGGCTGAACCCGGTGAAAGACCTGCCCGAAGAACAGGCGCAGATTTTAATGCGCAACATGGCCGCCCGCGAATTCGGCCACGCCCTGGGCCTGAAAGGCCTCAGCGACAACCCCGCCGATCTCCTCCACGCCGAGTTGCCGAACGACAAACCCAAAAACCCCTCCCCCCGGGATTTGGCAACCCTCCAAGAAATCTACTCCCGCCCGGCGAATATTATTCTGAATGTGCGGTGATTTTAAAAGGGAACTTTGTCCTCTACACTTCCTAAGCCAGTAACAACGCAGTCATCAAGTTTTTTGTGTAAGAGTGAGATTAACGAAAGATAGTCTGCCGCGTCGTCTTCCCCTTCCCATAAAATTTTCGGTTGATGGGCAAGAGGGTTGCGAACAGCAGCAAAACACCCCTTTAAAAGCATTGCGAATCCTTTATGCTCTGAACATTCCGTTTCTGTTTTAAGCGTATTCATCGCAAGAACAGGCCTTTGTAATGAAAAGACTTTTTCGACAAGTGTAGCCCCATCGCCATCAATACCAGACATTTCACGGATACGCTGAGCTAAACCTTTTGTAGCTTCAAAAACGGCATGGAAGTAGTTCTCTTGAAGTAATTCCGTCTTACAATACCTTTGTACTTGAGGATGAAGGCGTCTATCTCGAAATCGTTTATTTAATGCTTCTAATCGGCGATGGGCTTCTTCAATCGTTTCCGCAGCAACAGTACGCCTGAATTTCCCGTCTGCACCGTATTCAAGACCTACAAAAATCAGAATTGAATTTAATTCTTGCCTGACAGACTCGAAGTTTTCAGGACTTTTTACGAAGGCAGCAGGCTCAAGAAAATTCCGGATGAAATCTATGAGTCTACTAGGACTCCCTTCTTGCTTTTGGTACTTTGAAAACGTAGCATTGATACGACGCCATTTTGTGCTTTCACCCGAGGTATCGATTATTCCTAGACTTCCAAATACGCGAGTAATCCGATCTCCAGTACCATATTCCCCTAATATTCGAGCGATTCCTTCAAGCTGTGTTTCCGAAAGTAATGGCAAGCTACTCATAGCTAATTTTCTCCCCCTAAGAGGTCTTGTTTCTGATCTATGAGATAATATCACCATTCAGTGAGTGAGGAGCGGATCGGTGACGAAAGATTACGGGGTGGCGGGGACGGCGTTGCTGGCGATTTCACTAACAATGGGATGTGGATTGGTAAACCAGTTAGAGGTTAAATACGAATACCCAGACATTTATGCCAAGGAGTGCGCAGACTACTCGACTAAACTTTCTAAAAGGAATCTGGCCTTCGTCTCAAACCGCGACGCTCGGATAGAGAGGGCCAAAACAGCGGCAGAGATCGTTTGCGATTGTATAGTAGAAAAATTGGAGGAACGCCTGCCGCACGAGCGTGCCGTAGCGGCAGAGATGGCAATTAGGTACTCGAGAAGGAAGGCTGACCCGGAGGATATTGCCATTGTGAAACACACCAGAACAGAATGCGAGTTGAGCCTGCCCACAGATTTTGCCAAGTAGCCGGGACGAAAAGAAGATGGTGTTATTTTCAGTACCGAGTTGAATATGTGAGATAATAGCTCAATTCAGTATGCAAGGAGCGGATCAGTGGCGAAAGATTATGGGGTTTGGGTGGCGGGTTTGCTGGCGGTTTCGGTGATGGCGGGGTGCGGTTTTGGCGGGAAAACGGAACCGGCGGCGGAGTCTGGGGAGTCCGGCAAGGAGATCAGCCAGGCCGGAAGCGGGAAATCGGGAAACAAATACCCCGACAACTACACCGACGGCTGCGTGATGCACGCCATGATGACCGTTGAGGCCCAGCTTGACGCCGAGGGCATCCGCAACCAGGTCAGCCCCGCCCAGATCACAAGGGCCAAGGAAGCCTCGCAGATCATCTGCGAATGCGTGACGGAAAAACTGGAGGAATCCCTCCCCTACGAACGGGCGCTGGCCGCCGACAAGGCCACCGTGGAAGGCCGAGAGGCCAACCAGGAGGATATCGCCATCATCCAGAAAGCCGCCACCGACTGCCAGAAGGAGCGCCTCCCCGCCAATTTCTTCGACTAGACCGGCATCCAGCCTGAGGACCGCTCAAGTTATCACAAATTCGTGATAAAAATACTGGTAAATTATCATCTATTTATGATAATCCGCCCAAACCTGTCATTCCCGTGCAGACGAAAATCCACTCGCCCAGGCCGCCGGAAACACGCTTTATCAAGAGCTGTTCCGGCAGACGGAGGAATGGATTCCCGCTTTCGCGGGAATGACAGAAAAGGCCGTGTGAATGACAGGCTAATTAGCGGTTCTTCTTGGTAAACGACTCCATGAAGTCGATGGGGAGGGGGAAGAAGATGGTGGTATTGTTGTCGGAGCCGATTTCAACGGCGGTTTGCAGATAGCGCATCTGCAACGCCATCGGGTGCTCGCCCATCATCTTGGCGGCGTCCACCAGCTTGGCGGCGGCCTGGAATTCGCCCTCGGCGCTGATCACCTTCGCCCGGCGCTCCCGCTCGGCTTCCGCCTGCCGCGCCATCGCCCGCTGCATGTCCGAGGGCAGATCCACGTGTTTTACTTCCACGTTCGTCACTTTAATACCCCACGGGTCGGTCTGGTCGTCGAGAATCCCCTGGATCTCGTTACTGATGCGCTCGCGGTTGCTCAGCAGATCGTCCAAGTCCGCCTGGCCCACGATGCTGCGCAGCGTCGTCTGGGCCATCTGGGACGTGGCGTAGTGGTAGTCCTCAATTTCCATGACGCATTTCACCGGATCAATGACCCGGTAGTAGACAACCGCATTGACTTTAATCGACACGTTGTCGCGGGTAATGACGTCCTGGGGCGGCACGTCCAACGTCACTGTCCTGAGATCGACTTTGACCATGCGGTCCATGATGGGGTTGAGCCAGAGGACGACGAAGCCGGGACCCTTGGGATGCGGCAGCAGGCGCCCCCAGCGGAACACCACGCCCCGCTCGTATTCGCTCAGAATCCGCAGCCAGTTGATAAAGAAGATGACCAGCGGAATGCCAATCATCACAAGGACGACAAAAAACGATCCGGCGATAAATTCGAACATCTCAGACTCCTCTCAATGTGTCAGTCAACTTGAACTTTTTTCGGGATGGCTCGCCTCGGAATGGGTCGGCACGGGAACCACGCTGAGCAGACGCAGCGATTCCTCCAGCGACTCTACCCGAACCTCCATGTCTTTTTCAATCCGCACGTTGGCGGTGGCATCCCAGATTTCGCCGAACACGCGGACCTTTCCGCGCTTGCCCGGATCGATGGCGAGGGTCACCCGCCCTACCTGGCCGATCAGCTTGTCCAACGGCCCCACGGATTTCTTTCGGAGCGTCCGCAGGGTTTTCCAGACCAGAAGCCCGGTCAGTGCCCCAACAACCACCGCCGTAATGATGGCATAGGGAATGACCTGCGCAAGATACGGCTCATCCGTCTGGTACAGCATCAGGGTGCCGAAAATCAGGCACGCCAGTCCCCCGGCGAACAACACCCCGAACGTCGGCGTAAAAATCTCGACGACGAACATCACCATGCCGATGACGATCAGCCCCAGACCGGCAAAGTTGATGGACATGGCCTGCATTCCCAACAGGGCAAGAATCAGGCAGATCACCCCCACAATGCCGGAGAACCCGAAGCCGGGATGGGTCACCTCAAAGATAATCCCGTAAAAACCGATCATCAACAGGAAGTAGGACAGCATCGGATGGGCCAGCGCACTGAGGATCTGCTGCCGGGCGGAAAATTCATACGCAACGATCTGCGGGTTGGCTACGGAAACCGTCATCGTCTTGCCCAGCACATCCACCCGGCGGCCGTCAGCCTGTTCCAGCAGCGTGGTCACGCTGGGGGCCAGCACGTCGACAACGTTGTTTTCCAGCGCCTCGTCCGCGGTAATGGAAACGCTCTCGGTCACCGCCCGGACCGCCCAGTCCTCGTTGCGATCCCGGCTGCGGGCCAGCACGCGGATAGCGGCCACGGTATCGTTGAGAATCTTCTCGGACATGACATCCATCACGTCACCGGCATCTGTCTTTTTCCCATCATCGCCCACCGGCGGATCACTGGAAGGGGGCCATTTTCCGCCGGCATCCACCGGATGCGCCGCGCCGATGTGGGAATTGGGATGCATCGCCGCCACGTGGCCGGCCAGGGTGATGAACACCCCCGCTGACCCCGCCCGTCCCCCCGCAGGAGAAACATAGACAATCACCGGCACAGGGGAATTGAGAATGGACTTGACAATGGTGTGGGTGGAACTGAGCAGACCGCCCGGCGTATCCAACTGGATCACCACGGCAGCGGCGCCCTGCTCGGCGGCGTCTTCGATGCCCTTGCGGATGTACTCGGCGGTGATGGGCGAAATAATCTCGTCGTCAATCTGCAGCAGGAAGACGGAATTTTCCCCCGGCTTGAAAGAATCGGCGTTCTGCGCCGAAGCCACGTTCAGCGGCGTCAGCCAGCCGGGAAAAACCAGCATCAGGATGCCAACCAGTATCATCCCCAGCCAGACGATCCCCCGGACATTGCCCGCACGACGGCGAGCCGCCTGTTTTTGCCTGCGTGTCATGACGCCACCTCTTCCATCATCAACCGTGTCATCCATTATTGTAGCAAAGGATAACCAAAAGATGACCGCAATCGAAAAAACCCCTTTGCCCCTGGGTCAGAGTGCGCGGATGGCGGCTTTCAACTCCGCAAGCTTCTCCTCGTCGAGGGAACCCAGAGAGCGCCACTTGACCACCTGGCGCTGATTGACCAGGTAGAGCGTGGGAAAGCTGGTCAGGCAGTATTCGCTGCCGGTATCCGTCTGGCCGGTGGCCGCATCCAGCATGACGTATTCCGGCTGGAACACCTGAAGATACTCGGCGCGGGTCATGCCACCCTCGCGCTCGCCGCCCGCGTCAATGGCCAGGATGGCAATCTGATCGCCGAATTCTTTCTGCACTTCCTTGAGAATGGGCGCCGTCTCCTGGCAGTGCGAACACCAGACGGCAAAAAGCTCCACCAGAACCGGCTTTTCCTTCAGCGCGTCCCGAAGGGTCACGGTTTCGCCTTCCAGGCTCTTCAGGGTGAAATCCGGCGCCTTCGATCCCACCGGCAGGGCCAGGCGGGGATACAGGCTCTCGGACTGATCGCCGTACGGCTCGCAGGCCATTACCACCGGCTCTTTCTCCGCCGGGGATTTGAAGGTATTATAGATGGCAAACCCGCCGATGGCGGCGAACAGGAAAACCGTCACGCCGATGACAACCGTCCGGGTCATCATGCCGTTGTTGGGAGGGGTGTTCGTTCCGTTGCTCATACCCCCCATTGTATAACAACACCATAATGCCCGTCCGCCAATCTTCAAGAAAAATGCCAAAAATCCCCCCGAAAGTTCACCGGTACCTCCAGCCCGCCCTGCGGCTGGGTCTGGGTGTTCTTTTCTTCTGGAGCGGCATTGGCAAGCTGCAACACTTCAACGATTTTCTCCAGGCGGTCTATGCCTATAACATCCTGCCCGTCACCCTGGCCAAAATCTACGCCCAGATGTTACCCTGGGTGGAAATCATGGCCGCCGTCTACCTGATCCTCGGCCTGTTCACCCGCTTTTCCGCCGGGCTGATCAACCTGATGATGCTCAGCTTCATCATCGCCATCTCCGCCGTGCTGCTTCGCGGCGACAGCCTGGAGGATTGTGGCTGTTTCATCGGCGGCCAGTCCGAACCCCTGACCCCCAAAAAACTGGTGGAAGACTTCTTCCTCCTCCTCGCCGGGGTCTACCTGATGCTGACGCCCCCCGGCCCCTGGAGCCTGGACAACGTCCTGTGGAAAAAGCCCACCCCGGCTGCTCCGGAAACTAGTCCGGAAGAAAAGTGATCGGCTTGCGGCCCTGGAAGCCTTCGAAGGGGCTGTGGAAGTGCATGATGCCATCCTCGCCCAGGTGCCAGCAGAGCAGGAACTCCTCGCCGTCCCGTGTCCGGTAGGGGAAATCGATAAGACCCTTCTCCATATCGCGCAGCAGGATATTGCGCTCCAGAAACCACTCGACCCAGGTATTAAAGACCTGCTCGTAGGCGGCCCATTTTTCCTTGAGCACCGCCAGCTCATCACCGTTGGTGCCCATCGGACGCTCTTTCTTGGCCATATGGATGCGCTTGTAGAGGATGATCTCGTCCTTCAGCCGATCCAGTTCCGCATGGGCCTGACGCAAGGCATCCTTCACCTCCGGAAGCAGCCTGACGGCCTCCTCAAGGCTGAAGTGACAATCAAAGAGAGGTTGTTGTTCCGTCTGTTCAAACATGCTCCGCAATTTACCACAAGAACGGTCCCAAAAGAAAAACGCCCCGCTCCAGAAGGAACGGGGCGGGGAAGTGTGGCGTGTGAGTCACGGTTGTCGGTTGAAAAAAGACTTTACGGCGTGATTTCAGTGAACCACGAGATTGCGGACGGATTTGAGGAACTGCTCGCCGCTGGCGATCATCTCCAGGAACTCCGCCTCCGTGGCCGGGCCTTCCGGATGCCGCCACGAGGCGGGCAGTTTCCGGTAGACCAGGCGGGCGATGTTGGCGGTGTCTTTTTCCCGAAGCGCTTCGACAATCAGCCGAAGTATCATCAGGGCCGCCGCCAGTTGCTTGCCCAGGCTCAGCCGGGCCAGCAGGTGAATGATCCTTTCTTTCATGGCGATTTTCTCCATAGGTCGGTTGGGAAGAAGCGGGACATTCCGGAAACGGGCGTCCCGGTTCATGACTAAAGGCCCCAGCGGGCGCGGTAGGGACGGATATCGATGTGGGTATGGGTTTTGTAAAGCCCCAGCCCTCCGGACCAGTTGACGAGGATCAGCTGCACATCCCGCGCCGAGAGGCCGGGAACAACGATATCCGCCGCCATGCCGGACAGGTGCAGGCTGTTTTTGGCGCCGCCCACGGCCTGATTGTGTTCCTGTGTCCGGTAGCCGGAGGTGATGCGAATGGGACGCCGGACGAGATCCCGGATCACCTGCAACCGGTTGGCCAGCCGGTAAAGATTGTCGAGAACCCACGGCGGCGGCACAGAGTCGTCCGGTCGCAGAAACTCGCCGAGGGTAAAATCGGCGGTCAGTTTGAGGGCGCGGGGGTCAGTCACGGTCATGGGATGCCTTCCTGTCTTTCAGCTTCATCAGTTCGGTCAGCATGAAATCGTAGCGGTGATGGCAGATTTCCAGTTCCGTCTCGAACACCCGGAACAGGTGCTCCAGGGTTTTCTCAAAGCGGCGCAGAAACAGGAAACAGAACAGCAGGCTGAGCAGCAGCCCCCCGAACGGCCCCAGGAACAATTCAGGCCGTTGCAGAATATCCCGTAAAATTTCCATGATATTTGTCCTTTCGGGATTACTGTTGCAGCCGCGTCAGCAGATCCTGCCGCAAGGCATCCGCGTCGGCGGAAAGACCGGTGAGGGACTGCAGGAATGCAATGGCCCCGTCCTGATCCCCAAGCGTCAGGGCAGACTCAATGGCCGCCTGGTGGGGATAGAATTCGGCCCGGACCGCCACGGCGGAACCTGTAAAAAGGCTCCGCAGGTCGGTCCTCAGGTCTGCGGGCACTTCGCGCTCGGCATCGGGTGGCAGTTCACCCTCCACCATCTCGAATTCGGCTGTGTCGAACTGGCCGGTAAAATCGGAAAAACCGGCCATCAGGTATTTTGCCGGGTTGTCCTTGCGGCGGACGTAACGAAAAGGAATCGACATGATTAATTCACCTCCGTAACCGTAAAGCCCAGCACGTGGATATTCACCGCTGCCGAATCCGTTGCCCGGTAGTCGATGGACTGGCTGGCATCGGTGTGGATGAACTGGACAATGTTATTCTGGTTATGGGTGGATGCGCCCTTGGCGACCATAATACCGGTGGTCAGGCCGCTGCCGGTGGGCCGGACATAAATATCGCCCCCGCCGACGGCATTGGTCCGGAAGTTGAGGGAGGCGTTGCGCGACACCGGCGGGACGAGCGCCGCCAGCGAAACCGCCGTGAACGAGGAAGCCGCCCCGGAGGACAGCACGTTATAGGCCGACGTGTGTTCCGCATCCCGAAACTGGACAAAGGGCATCAGCGACGGCCATCCCGCCGTAACAACAAAAGGAATGAAGTCACTGGAGCCATTGTTGCGAATGGCCACGGGCAGCAGGCGCTTTTTATCGTAACCCGACGGCATGGTGGGCGTCGTGGAAGATGCCGACAGCAGGGCCGCCGGGTTGTTGGCGCCGGTACTGTCGGCGATGGCCCAGAGGTAATACCAGGTGCCGGATGCCTCTGAACCCGTGTCCAGGCCATTGGCCCCGCTGGCGGTAATATCGGCGGTGGCATCGGAGGCAAAGGCGATGACGACGGAATCGTCCCCATCCCGACAGGTGAACCCGGCGGGAATCTTCACCGACGACGCGGAAACATACGCCGGGGGAGGGCCACAGAGATAGCCTTTGGGCATGGCCGTCACGTCGCCTTCGAGCAGCAGCTTTTTGGTGGCGCCGTTGCGACGGGCCTTGAAGTGATCCTCCGCCGGATTGTACCAGACCTGGCCGTTTGAGGGCGAGGGCGCATCGGATTCGATGGCATGCGACCCGGTTCCCGTCCCGGTAATGTCGATCCGGTTGGTGTTGCCGGTGGCGTCCGCTTCGGTGGGATGCAGGGTAACGGTGGTGGCATCGACCACACGGGCATAGTAAACCGTTCCCTGGACCAGCGGCGGAGGCAGGGTATTGTCCGTGGAGACCAGCACCGCCTGCCCCGTGGAAAGGCCATGGGCCACGGCGGTGGTCAGTTCATCCGTGGAAGTGTTGACGGATGATACGGCGACTCTGGCCCTGAGAACCAGGCTGCCACCGGTGAGGCGGACGGATTCGGCAAGAATCCCGCTGCCCAGGGTTGCTTCAACCATTTTGCCGAGTTTCGGCGCCTTGAGAAAGGTCTTCACCCCGTCCAGGCTGATGTTGCCGCTTTCAACAATGGTCAGCCGGGAGTCCTGGCTGTTGGATTCGTTGACGAGCTGGTTGAGTTCGGCATCGATGTCATCCGCGTTGATCAGGTTGCCGTTGGAGATTTCCTGATCCCGGAGTCTGGAAATTTGAGCCATGACTAGCGTTGTCCTCCATAAATTGCTGAGATGGTCCAGCCCTGGATTTCCACCGGTTTGTCCGCGGCACTGCCGCTGAATTCCAACTGAAAAAACTTGCCGGAGCCGTCCGGAATGAACCGCAGAATGGACAGTCCGGAGAGGCCATACTCGTCCTCGCCGAATACGGCTTCGCCATAGACGGAACTGGAAATATCGGGAACCACGGTCAGCGTCCGGCTTTCCTGGGACTTCGACCCGCGCCGGACATCCCAGGCGGTTTTCACGGTGACGTCAATCTCGGAAATCTGCTTGAGATAGACCTCCACGTCGCGAATCCGTTTGCGGGTCCGTGGCGAGCCCAAATCGTAAAACGGTGTCCGGTACTTCCAGTCGATGGGCTGGCCGTTGTAACTGCTGCCCTTGAGCTGACGGGAAACAACCCCCGCGTAGTTACCCGTGTAGAGGTTGCCGTCAAACACCTCGCCACAGCGGGCAATGATGCCTGAGCGACGGCTCCAGACATTGCCTTGGCCGTAGTTCAGAACCAGAATCCGCTGGTTTCGGGTGGAGCCGCCATCCGGCACCGCCCACCAGACCTCCTGCCGGTTGCGCAGATGGACAGCGAAACTGTCGGACAATTTCCCGGCGTTCAAATTGTTGACCTGGGGCTGAATCCGGCTGGACATGAAACTGGCCGTAATATTCCCCTGCACCGTCGCCGTGGTCAGGCTGGTAACGCCCTCCCGCGAGAGAAACATCAGTTCGTTGCCGACGCGCACCACGCTGCGGTGGCTGACAGCGCCGAATTCGTCGGACACCTTCTGGAGAATGAACGTGTCCGCATCATGGCCGGCCAGGATATAGGTCGATCGCTCCTTGAAGATGACCAGAATCTCCGCGCTTTCCAGCGGAAGATACAGGGTCCGCAAGGCGGTAATCTTCTGGCCGTCCCCCGGCGTGACCTGGATCGCCCCCGCCGAAGCGGCGCCGGTATCGGGCGTAAAATTCTCCGGGTCTTCCAGGGCAGAAATATAGAGAAGCGACGGGTTGTCCGGGTCACCGGCAAAAACCAGCCGGTTGGCGAAAATGGCGGAAACCGACGGATTGCCCGGCGTCACGCCGGGAATCACCGCGGGCCACCCGGCCAGGTTGTCGGGCGAACCGGAACCGTCCCATTTTTTCGGCGGGTCCGATCCATTGCAGCCAATCAGCAGGCCCTGGAACGTCACAAACTGCATGGCCTTTCCGGCGGTCAGATCTCCGGTGATTTCCGTCGCGGCGCCATCGCTGGTTTCCACCGAGAACAACTGCGATCCGGCCACGGCCATCAGATGGGAGATTCCCGCCAGTGTGCGGAAATGGTAGAGCGAGGTCACCGGCTGGCCTCCGGCAAGCGGCGTGGCGTTGAGATCGAGATAGCCGATGTTGTCCGTCGTCCAGCTGCCGCTGGAGGTGGCATGGAGATTCATGATCTCCTCGGCCTCGTTCTTCTCGATGATCATCTCGTTGAAGCGCAGGTTCAGGCCGCCGGTATTCTCGAAATACCGATGGGTTTTAATGGTCATATCGTGCCTCCCCGTGCATTAATTGCCGCTGCCGCGGTAGAATCCCTTCATCCGCCAGGCGGGCTTCATCGGCGCCCGCGATTTCAGGCGGGCCAAGCCTTCCCGGTACAGCAGGTAGGACTCGGAAAATCCCGATTCGCCGAGAAACTTCTCCAGCAGCGCCAGCGTTCCCTGAACCAGGACATGCTCCCATTCCTCCGGCAGGGCGGTGATATCCGCATCGTTCGCAAGCCGGGAGGGTTTTACGAGATAGGCGTACTGAAGGGTGTAGACGGCGTCCGGCACCGGATGAAGATGCAGGCTGTCCCCCTGCCGGTAAAAACTGTCCGGGCGTCCGGTGGCCGTCAGTCCCTTCTGAAGCGGATACGTATAATCCACCTCTTTCAGGCGCAGGCCGGAATCGGTTTCGATGACGGAATCGCCAATCAGCGTGTTGATGTCGGCATCCGCCGCAAGGCTGTAAGCGGCGGTGCCGTCCTGGGTGTCGAGGGTCGCGGTGCGCTCCAGCCGGTTGACCTTGAGAATCTGGAGCATTTCGAAATACACCTGATTCAGAAAATCCACCGCCTGGATCACCGGCGTTTCGGCGGCGGCCAGGGTAGCGACTTCGCGCTGGCCCGCCTTTCTCAAGGTTTCGTTGACCAGTTCGAGCAACGTAGACATGGATTATGCTCCTTCCGGCGACACAAAGGTCAATTCGTAATCTTCGGGATAATGCTTTAGGATCTGGGCCAGAACGCCGTTGATCCGGTGGCTGGCGCCGGACTTGCAGTTCAGGCAGTCCCACACGGCGGTTTCACCGTAGGCGTCCTCCAGGGATTTGGGTTTTCTGCTCCGGCGGCGGCGCGGTCCGGCACGCTTCGCCGTATCTTGCTTTTGTTCGGCCATGATTTTTCGATCCCCATGATTGAATACGGAAATGGGCAAATGCTGAAAAAGAAAGCGGGCAGACACCGAAGGCCGGTGCCTGCCCGCAACGGTAAGGGCGAGAGGAGTGAGTGGAGATGGAAAGGAAACAGGTTCCCCTTGAAAAAATGCGCTTACTCGGCGGCCTTCAGCACCGCGCCCGCCGTGGGATGGAACACCTTGGAACCATAGAGATACAACCCCTTCACGGCATCGGCGAACATGTTGTAGGGCCGCACGTTCTCGATCTTGCTGACCTGGCTGGCGTAGGAGATGAAGTCGCGGGTGAACGCCATCAGGTTCACCACACCGGACACTGCCGGCAGGTTGGTGGAAACATGGACGGCAAAGCCGGCCACGTTGCCAATATAGCCGTTCTGGACAACATTATCGCCCAGGCTGGTGGCGCGGGTGAATTCGTCGGACTTCAACAGCATCGTCTTGAACTTGGGCGTAATGACAAGGTTGCGGCCCTCGGCGGGAATGTTGGCCTTGTCCAGCAGTTCGCCGAGATCGGCAATATAGCCGTAGATGTTGGTGGCCGTCAGCGTGATGGGCGAAACATCCGTACCCAGCACGTTGCCTGCGGCGGCATCCGCATAGTGACCCAGCAGACGGGTATCCACCACGTTGCGGATCGCAATGGCCGCACGACCGGCATAGCCTTCCAGGATGTCGGTATCCGACTGGGCCTTGTCGAGATCGTCCACCTTGAACGCAAAGTATTTCTGCTGGTCGATGGTCATCTCCTGCATCGGGTCCGTGAGGGTCTGGAAGTTGATTTGCATGTCACGGGTGTAGTCGTTGATGTCCACATCACCAAACGTGCGAACCTTCACCACGTCGCCCGCACTGGCAATCTCGCCCTCGAAATCGCGGTTGACGAGGTTGGCCATCACGGCGTTGGCGTCAAAAATCTTGAGCAGTTTCTTGCTCCAGATTTCGGGAATGAAGTTGGTCACTGCCATGTTCTGAGTTCCTCCTTTAGCTAGTCGCTATCGAATACGGTTGAGTTTGAGCGCCTCGTTGATGGCCTTTTCGTTGGCCAGAAACTCGGCGGCGGACATGCCCGCAATCTGCTGCCGGCTGAAGCTGGGCGGCTCCTGGGGCATCGCACGGCTGGCACCGCCCTCCACGAAAGCGGCCTCCGCCGGTATGCCGGAAGCTTTCTGCTCCAAAGCCTCCGGATTTTTCTCCAGCGTTTCCCGGAATTTCTTTTTGAACTGCTCGAACCCCTTCTCCAGCAGATCCTGCCAGGGGTCGATCACACCGTCCGGATCGTTTCTGATCAGCTCGGCAACCTCATGAAGAATGAAGGGTTCGAAGCGGGAAAATTCCGGCTTTTCACGCCGAATGGCCCGAAGCGCACCGTTCAGCTCCGCTTCGTCTTTCAGATCCGCCAGGTGTTTTGTGGCGGACGTATTCACCACACCCTGGATAAACGCCACCGGATTGGCGCTGAACACCTGGAGCGCCTCTTCCGGGGACAGCGCCTCCAGCGGGATTTCCTCCGGTTCCGCCGGATTTTGCGAGGCGATCATCTCCTTGAGGGCCGCCAGTTCCTGGCGGGTCGCCTCCAGCTCCTTTTTCAAAGATTCGTTGTCCAAAACGGTTCTCCTTCCTGTTGCTTCCTGTTATGTCCGGTAGCGTCCGTTTTCACGCTCCGCCTGGCGAATCACCAGGTGGGGAGTCGCAAAGATTTCCTGGATCACCTGCGACCGGATGG
The DNA here is from genome assembly GCA_039794365.1 of Candidatus Neutrinobacter sp. GTDB lineage: Bacteria > Cyanobacteriota > Vampirovibrionia > Vampirovibrionales > Vampirovibrionaceae > JBDIVN01. The sequence goes on from JBDIVN010000001.1 coordinate 181,106, forward strand.
CCTCGTAAAGAAACGCCTCACGATCATCCTGGTCCGAAATCCGGCACCGGATTTCCGGTCGGAACGACTGCTCCAGCAATCCCCAGCCGGGTTCCTTCACGAGGTTGGTAAACATGGCCGCCCGCTCCTGCAGGGACAAGATTTTAGGACTGGACTCCATAGGCGCCTCCCTGTTGGTCTCTGTCAAATTGCTGCACATCAACAAAAATCTGATCTTCGTCCTTGAAGCCCAGGCGACGGTAGATTTTCCGCAGAACCGGCAACAGGTCCACCTGGGCAGCCAGTTCGGGAATCTCCCGGACCAGCCGGACGAAACTGACCATCGCCTCCAGCTCCTGCCCGCGGGCAATGGCACCCTGTGAGCCATCAATTCGGAAACTGCACCGGGTACGCCGGATAATCTCCGGCAGAATCCTGATAAATTCCAGGGATCCATCCTTCCGGGCAACTCGAAGCATCTCCGGTTCACGCAGGAACTGTTTGGCGTTTTCGAAGGCCATCACAAGAAACGGCTCCAGCGAGGTATTCTCCAGGTGGGAGATGAAGTTGCTGAATTTCTGGCTGCCGCCGCTGATCAACGCGCTGATCTCCGTCGCCGTGCGGCGGTGATCGTCGGGATTGCTGCCGCCGGTGAAGAATTTCAGCGCCCCGGTGGCCTCCTGGATTTCCGCCTTGAGATCCGCAATCTCGTTGAAAGCCACCGTGAAGTTGTTGAGGTACTGGATCGGACGCAGCGTCTCATGGCTTTTCACGGGAATCAGCGCCCCCGGCCGGGTGACCACCGTATCCGGATCGAACACATCGTCATTGACGAGGTAGGTAAACGGATTGTTGATGGAAATGTTGATAACGTCCAGCTTCTGGTTGGTCAGGGTATTGATGGCATGCTGAAGTCCCAGCGATTTTTCGATGGCGCCGATACCATACGTCTCGTTCGGTATCGGAATGAACGTGGTGAAAACGAAGGGCTTCATCCCGTGATCATAGGGATTCGGCTCGAAACGGATCACCCGCTCGCCATTGGCAACCACGCAAACGTAATTTTCATAGACGCGATCCCCGATGCGGAAATCTCCCCAGGCTTCCAGCAACGCAACTTTATGCTTTCGGCTGCTCGATAACGTCAGGGCGCCTTCCTCGATGCCGAAGGAGCTTCGACGGGCCAGCTTGTTGCTGTCATTCTCCACCGCCGTGTGGCTGTTGAGTCCTTCGAGATTGGAATAAACCGGGTTCTGCCGCAACTGGTGAAGGCCACGCTCCACCCGGCGAATCACCTTGGCCTTCTCGAAATCCGGTTCGTCGGGATCGACCAGGAAGTCGAAAATATCCAGCACCTCGAAGTCGGGACCGTTATAGAGGATCTCCTCGACGGTCGCTTTCTCCGTGCGGACGGTAACGCCGAAAAGGTTTACCGGCTGGTCAACCCGCCGCCTGCGGGCTTCTCGCCGCCACGGAACGGCGGCCACGGTGTTTCCCGTGACAATCGCCTGCTTCAGGAACGTTCCGAATTTTTCGGAAAACCCCAGTTCCTCCAGTTTGTTTCTCAGGAATTCCTGGATGACATTGGCATGACGATGATCCGCCTCGGTCTTTCCGGCCACGCTGAAAAACCGCTCATCCGAAGGAAACATGGCATTCAGCAGGTTCGCCTGGATTGCTTCGACGGCTTCGTATAATACGGGCCGGACAATGCGGCTGCGATCCACCGTCATCTCGTCCGGCTGGGCGTATAATTTGCGCACGTCGCAAAGATAGGCCTCCCAGCATTCGCGCCATTTTTCCTCCAATGGCCGCCGGGCGGATTTCCAGTTCTCGAAATCGTTTTTGACCGACGCCAGCAACTCCACCTGCTGGCTGTCGTCAAGTTCAAGAGGGTGTTCGGTTGAAATGGTTTCTTCAGGCATAAAAGGCTCCTTCCGACGAAAATCCGGCAACGGAAAACCCCCGGTAGAACTACCGGGGGTTTTCCAGGCTCTCAAAAAATGAACCAATAGGTTATTTATCGGTCAGAAACGGCCCTGAGCACCCATTCAATACAGTCCTGTGCAAGTTATGTCCGTTTCCAAGAATCACTATAGCAGACGTTTTAAAAAAACCATAGCGAATAACTTTTACGATTTGAAAAAATTTATTCCCTCAAAACGTCCGGCACCATGGGCAGCAATTCCGTGTATAAATTGTGTTTCGGGTGATGTCCGGTGCTGTCCGAGCGCAAAATAAATTTCTTATCCACCAGTTGAAAGCCGGGAATCATATTATAGGAACCCGTTCCCAACAGATCTTTCGAACCCGCCAGAACATAAGTATTGGAAGAGTCGGCGGCAAAATGCTCCGTCCATGCCCTCACATCCTCAACCGAGGGCGCACCCATTCTCATATTGTAAAGCAGCAGCTGAACATACACGATACGATCATCGCTCAGAGAAACCCCGCCCGTATACTGCGGAAAATACGCCTCGATGGATTCCAGCCCACCCTGCGGACTCACCCCGCCGAAGCCGCCCTTCCGGTGGGCACCGGCAAACGCCTGGCAGGCAGGGCAGGTCATTCCGATGGGTTCAATCAGCAGGATCTTCCCTCGAAAGTCCGAGAGCGACACCACATCCCCGTTTCGATCCAGCAGCCGGAGATCCGGGTAAGCCTCGCCCACCACCGGTGGCCATGTGACGCCTTCATTCAAGACCGGGCCTTCACCCGTTGCCGGCGGAGGCGTACCGACACAGGCCATCAGGCCAACCCCACACACAAGCGCAAGAGTCAGGAGAATCAGACGCATGGCTACTGGCTCAGGTAGTTTTTCAGACTTTTGATGGTCCGGTTGTTCCGGCACATCTTGCGCAGCTTGTTGAGGGCGCGGGTTTCAATCTGCCGGACCCGCTCGCGGGACACACCGAAGAGCTGGCCGATTTCCTCCAGGGTGCGCTTGTTGCCGTCCTTCAGACCAAAGCGCAGTTCCAGTACGTCTTTTTCACGCGGACGCAGGGTCTGCAATACTTTCTCGATCTCCTGGGTCAGGCTCTCCTGGGAAACACGGGTATCTGGCGATTCAGAACTGTCATCCACCAGGAAGTCTCCGATCTTGGAGGTTTCGTCCTTGGTGTAGAGCGGCGTTTCCAGGCTGATGGTAGACTGGGTGGCCTTCAGGGCCAGGCGCAGCTTGGCCAGAGAGATGTCCATCCGCTGGGCCAGTTCCTCCTTGGTAGGCGCACGGCCCAGTTCGGTGGTCAGTTCGCGGGTCACCTTCTTGAGTTTGCCGATGGTTTCAATCATGTGGACCGGCAGGCGGATGGTCCGGGACTTGTCCGCGATGCCGCGCGTGATGGACTGCTGAATCCACCAGGTTGCATAGGTTGAAAACTTGAAACCGCGCTTGTAATCAAACTTTTCCGCCGCCCGAATCAAGCCCAGGTTCCCCTCCTGAATGAGATCCAGAAACGACAGCCCCCGGCCAATGTACTTCTTGGCGATGCTCACCACGAGGCGCAGGTTCGCCTGCACCAGCTGGGCCTTGGCCTCCTCGTCGCCCTCGGCGATGCGGCGGGCGAGATCCCGCTCCTCCTCGCCGGTCAGCAGCTTCACCTTGCCAATCTGCTGAAGGTAAATCTTGACAGAATCGTCCGCCGAACCCGTCGGGCCGGTGGCAACGTCCTCGGACTCCTCCTCGATATCCACATCGACCCGATCCTCGGCATCGCTGCGGTCGTCAAACTCTTCCGAAGGACCCAGCGGGAAACCGGCACCGCCGCCACCCACCTCGTCAAGATCGTTGTCCACCACCTCGATACTGTCGGAGTCCGTATGTTTGCCTTTGGTTTTGGCAGGCCTGCGTTTGGAAGTCGGCATGATTTGATTGCGCTCTCAAAATACCCATGTACTGCACACGGTAAACCAATTATAGCAATGGTTGCCCGTTTAGAAAAACAAAAACATCCATCCGGAGGAGATCCCTCACCTTCAAAAGCCTACTGGGAAACAATGGACAGGTTCTGACGGGCAGCCGCCAGGTTCTGCTGCGTGCCGGAAGGAGGCTGGGGCGACCGGGAGGCCAGCTCGAAATACCGGACGGCCTGGTGAAAGTGCTGTTTTGCCAGGGACAGGTTGTTGCCACGCCCGGCTGTAATACCGTCATTCAGATGCTGAACCCCCATGTTGTAGTTGGCCACCCCCAGTAGATTCTGGAGATCCGGGTTGGAACGGTCAATCCGCTCGGCCTGGCCAAGCAACTGCAGGGCCTGGGACGGATTGGTGCTGACCAGCTTGCTTGCCCGGCTCAGCAAATCGTAAAGCTCCTTGTTCCGGCTCATGGAAACCTGGCTTCGGTTGGTAATATCCGCCTCCTGCTGGTACAGAAGCTGGATGGTTCTTTTGTCCCGCATGGTCAGGGCCGTTCCCTGGGTCGGATTCTGGGAGAAAAACATGATATCGCCGGTGTTCGGGCTGTGCCCCTGAATGCCCAGGGCGTGGCCGAACTCGTGAAGGGCGGTGCCCTGGATTTCCTGATAGTTCATGGGTCGTCCCGACGGATCATGGGTGGCGATATGCACGTCCGACTGGATAATGCTGGTGCCGGTACTACGAAACGCGTTAACCCCCACCCGTTGGTGGGAAAAGTTCCTGCGCCAGTTGACGACGATATCTGCTTCATTCTCATAGTTAATCTGTTGAAAGCGGATTTTACCGCCACTGGCCCGGTGCCATTCACCTGCCGCCTGCATGACGGCATTGTTCATGGAGGGCTGCCAGCCAGGAACACCATGCCCTGGCCGGATATAGACCTTCAATGGCATTTTGGCCGTGTCCCAGTGGATCACCCGGCCATTGGGAATGGCATGGGTGAGATAGTTATCCGTCCGGCCCGCATGGGTGTTGACAATAGCCGCCGCCTTGCCGGTATTGCCGGTGGCGGAAATCTCTGCCTTCGTCATCACGGCGATATTCTTCTCGGCCTTGCTGATCAGCGACTGGTCCGCATAAACACCCTGCAGCTTTTTCATGTTCTCGATTTCCAGCACTTTCTGGAACTGGGCTTTTGCCGCCGCGTACTCTTTCATACGGGCGTAGGCCAGCCCCAGGTAGAACCGGCTTCTGGAATCGTCCGGGTTCTGAGAGATGGCGGACTGGAAATGCTTGATGGCATAAGAATACCGGCCCGCCTGGTAGGACGATTTTCCCTGGCTGTAATGGTCAGCCGCCCAGACCGTCTGTACGGCCAGCAGCAACGCCAGTATTCCCGCAATCAGGCATCCGCGTCGAATCATCCGGAATATCCTCATAGAAATGTTTTCGACGCTTGCCCATCAATCTTGAACGGACGGCGAATGAATTTACATTTTGTCAGGCCAGACTCGACAGGGAGGACAGCAACTCCTCGATGCCGTCCAGTTCCTCGCGGATCAGGTGCTGCAGTTCCACCACCCTGTCCGCATCCAGGTTGAAGTATTCCAGGACATCGGCGCTGAAGTGCGTCTCCTGATAGATTCCATGATGGCAGAAATGGACAAAAGCCAACTCGTTGGCCAGTGCGACCAGATAGACCAGAGTCCGGCAGCTCTCATCCGCCTCCGCCGGGTTGTGGTGAAACCGGATCACCTCGGTAATCGTGACGGGCAGCTTCCATTTGTTGGCCAGAAAAGCGCCGATTTCCGTGTGGTCCGAATCCAGCACGTGGCGTTCAACGGCCAGGAATCCCCGACCGTGATACGGGCGCCGGTTCAGATAGGCTGCTTCCAAAACCTCCCGGTAATTCTCCTTGAAGTAGACATCCAGAACCATCTTGCCGATGTCATGAAGCATTCCCGCACTGAAGGCGTCATCCACGTCGCGCAGTCTCAGCCGGTTGGCGACGGTTCGAGCCACAATGGCCGTGGCCATGGAGTGCTGCCAGAACTCCTTATGGTCCAACCCCTGAACAATGTCCTTCCCTTCGAACAGCTTGAAGATGCTGGCGCTGAGAACAAGGCCCCGCACCTGGTTGAAGCCGAGGATCATGATCCCGTGCTGCACGGAGCTGATCTGCCGCTGAAACCCGTAGGCGGCGGAATTGACCATCCGAAGAACCTTGGAGGTCAGGCCGGGATCGTAGGAGATCAGGCGGGCAATCTCGGAGGCCGGCGTATTGGGCTTGGCCATGACCTCGACGATGCGGTTCACCACTTCCGGCAAGGATGGAATGTCCCGAATACGCTTCAGGACAACCTCATAGGCTCCGGAAGAAAATTTGCTCACGCCAGGCCTTTTTCCAATTGGTTGCTACAGCCTTTATGGTACTTCCTGGGGCCGTATCAGGACAAGTCCGCGTTCCGGTTGGAACTCATGGAGCGCTGAATCGCCAGTCTCGCCTTATAGGGCTTCAGGATGGACACCAGGGCAAAGCGGTTGACCGGCTTGAAAATCAGTTCGATTCCCAGGCGTTCCGCCTTTTCAAGCAGGGCCTCGCGGTGGTCTTCGTCATCCGGCAAAATATTCACGGTCAACGCAATCTGCTCCGTGCCGAATTTCTCACGGATGGCCTGCAGACGCGGAAAGACACTGGTCACCGGATGCATGGACTCATCCAGGAAGAGAATGGCGGGCCGATACTTGTTCATCGCCCACTCCAGCTGATCCGGGAGACGCACGGTATGCATATCCGCCAGACGGACCCCGCTGGCAAACAGGGTGTCCATCAGGCGTTTCAGTGAGCGCTCGTCGGATTCGGCAATAATGATCCGATTGCGGCTTTGCTCACAGGAGCGGATCTGAGCCGGGTCCGTCATGGGGTTGATCCGGGAGGCAGGCAATTCCGCCACTTCCTCTCCGGCAACCGGCGTTTCGAGGTCAGGGACGCTTTCCATGAACTCTTGCCGGAAAACGCCTTCCTGGGAATATTTGGGCGTTCCCGTCTCCTTGAGAACGAACTGGTCCGGTCCGGCGCCGTGACGAATCAGCTTGGGCAGCAGATCCTCCTCCACCACCATGCCGGCACGCAGCAGCAGAACCGCCTGTGCTCCGCGATTCGAGAAAATATCCTCGCGGGCGACCAGCTGAACCCCGTCCGGTAGAACCTTTCCGGCATGATTGCCATGAAGGGCTACCGGTTCCGGACGATTTCTTTTCCAACCGAAAGGGAGCATCGAACGAACCTCCTGTCCGTAGCTTCAGGAGGGGTATCGTCTCCAAAGGCGTCTGTCTTCAGGAAAATCCCCAAAAATCCTCTCGACGGATGAGCCGACTATCAGCTGTTGTTTGCCGTCAACTGCGCCATCAGGCCGTTCAGGGCATTCCCCTGGCTCTGGGCCTGGGCAATCAGGTTTTCCATCACGGTGAACTGCTTGCGCAAAAAGTCCTCTCGCTGGAGCAGCCGATCTTCCATCCTGGAAATCTGCCGGTTCACGTCCTCAATGCGTTTCGCAATCGTATTGGCATGGCCATGGAACAGGCCGTCCAGGTTGCTGTCCGGGTCATCATGGAGGGCATTGCCGGTCAGGGTCTGCAGCCGGGTAATAATGCCGTCAACCCCGATCATCAGTTCCTGAACCTCGCTGGCATCTCCCGCCAGCGCCGCATCAAACTTGGCTTCGTCAAACTGCAGTTTCGGACTGGATTTCGTGGCCGAATCCGTCACAGGTCCGGTGGAAATCCCGACCATTGCCAGGTTCGGGAACTTGGTCAGGCCGGCAACCAGTTCGCCCGCCGTTGTCCTCAGGGAATTACGGAACCGGCGCAGGCCCGTTTCTCCCTTCAGAGCCGCCGTTGTGCTTTCAGGGTTGATCTGCTCGTCAATGAACGTCACCAGGGCATTATAGTTGGTAACGAATTCCTTGACCTTCTCCTTCAGCTTGGCGGAGTCCTGGGCAATGGTGATCTCCACGGTGGTGCCGGGTGCCTGTTTCTTGAGTTCCAGGGTCACCCCGGTAATGCCCGTAATGCCTTCGGAAACCGTATTGGAAGCGCTGTAGAGGGTTGCCCCGTTGAGGACGAACTCGGCATTGGTCCCCGCCGTCTGGGAAACCGTGGTGTCCCCGCCCACGATCAGGCCCGTTGCTGTCAGAAAATTGCTGGTCCCGTCCTCCAGGGTGATCAGGGCGCTGCCCGTGGTGGTCGCCGTCAGTTCCAACCGGTTGGCCCCCACGTTGAACGATGCGGTAACGCCGGCTTCCGGTGTATTGTTGATTTCGCTGATGATCTGGTTCAGGGTCTTGCCCGTCGTATCGAACGTGGCTTTCCCAATGGTAAACGTCCCGTCCGTAATAGCCGTGGCAAAATTGGCATTGGCGTCGCTCACCGCAATGTTGCGGTTGAGGGCGATGATGTCGTTTGAACTGGAAATACTGGTGCCGGTATTGGTGCCGGTCTTCAGGTAGGTGAGATCCAGAAAGTTCGTATCATCGCCGTTCGCCCCCAGGTTGACTGTCGTCCCCGCGCCAAAATCAAGCTGGATTCTGCCGTTGACGACCTGGGCGTCGTTGATGCCCGCCAATCCCCGGATCTGGCTCAGAACGCTTTCCACATCCTGGGTGTTGTCCACGGTAATCGTATTGGCCACCCCGTCCACAAAAACGGTAAAATTCCCGCTAGTGACCTTGTTTTCGGCAATGTCCGAAATAGGGCTGGCCCCGGTAATCAACTGCCCCACACCGCTCTGGCTCTGAGCTTTGGTGGATGTGGCCAGAGTAACAACCTCCAGGGTCAGCGTTTGCGCCGACGCCTTCTCGCTGGCCGTGGCGGTGGCAATGCTCTCATCCGACGACACCGCCGTTTTCGCCTTGAAAAGGTTCTGGTCCAGGACAGACTGGGCCGTCAGCTGCTTCAGGGTGGTCAGCAGCGTGTCCGCACGGCTTTGTACGTTCTTGAACTGCGCATCATTAAGCTTGAGGCTTTTTACGCGCTCTTCAAGAAGCGTAATGGGACGCCGCTCAATCGCCAGCAACTGCTGGATAATCTCGTCAACCGGGAGTCCCGACTGGAGTCCGCCAAAAGAGATGGACATTTGAGAACCTGTCCCCGCTGTTTAATCTGCAGATAGTCGTGTTCTCTACTATTTTTTCCCACAACTTCTATACTTGTAATCGTTTGAAAAGACGATTTCGTTAACGATTCGTAAAAAGATCGTTACATTGCAGGGGGTAAATGCACATCGCCCGGTTCAGCACAGTTAATCTACCTGAATGTTTGTGATACAAAGTTAGAATTCTAGTTTCAGCAGGAGCAATAGGGGTTAGCGACATGTCAGGAATCGCAGGGGTGAAAAAAGCCTCCCTTTTATCCAGACTCTTTCGTACCAAGAACCTGGACAACATCATCGAGGAAAGCCAGAATCAGGAGCATCAGCTGAAGAAGACCCTCTCGGCCTTCGACCTGGTCATCTTCGGCGTCGGCGCCATGATCGGCGCAGGCATCTTCGTCCTCACCGGCGCCGCCGCGGCGGGTTCTCCAACCCACCTGGCCGCCGGACCCGCCTTGACCATTTCCTTCATCATTACCGGGGTCATCTGCTCGTTCTGCGCCCTGTGCTATTCGGAATTCGCCTCGATGGTTCCCATCTCCGGCTCCGCATACACCTATGCCTTCTCGACCATGGGCGAGTTTGTCGCCTGGATCATTGGCTGGGCGCTGGTGCTTGAATATGCCGTCGGCAACATGGCCGTGGCCGTAGGCTGGACCGGCACCATCAAGGAGTTCCTCTACGGAACCTTCGGCATTCATCTCCCCGCCTTCCTGACCAGTAACACCATTGATACGGTTCACTCCATGGAGGCCGCCAACCAGAGCATCCTGATCCAGGCGATACCCTTCACGATACCGTTTACGAGCAGCACCGAAATCCTGCTGATCCAGAGCGCCTTCAACCTGCCCGCCTTCCTGGCCATTATGGCCATCACATGGCTGCTGGTGCTGGGGGTTTCCGAAAGCGCCAAAACCGCCGCCGTCATGGTCTTCATGAAAACCGGCGTCATTCTGCTGTTCATCGCGCTGGCGGGTATCTTCCTGTTTGGCGGCCATATGGATACCCTGACCTTCAACTGGTTCGGCGACGGCTCCGCCCCCTGGTGGAACAAGTTTGCACCCAACGGCTTTGACGGCATCTTCACCGGCGCCTCACTGATCTTCTTCGCCTACATCGGCTTTGACGCCGTTTCCGCCGCCGCCGAGGAAACGAAAGAACCTTCACGCGACCTGCCCATCGGCATCATCGGCTCACTGGCCATCTGCACCTTCCTCTACATCCTGGTTACGGCTGCCATCACCGGCATCGTGCCGCTGGACCAGATCAACAAGGAAGCCGCCGTGGTCCACGCCATGTACCAGATGGGTTACGATTGGGGTTCGTTCCTCATCAGCATCGGCGCCATCGCCGGGCTGACCTCCGTGCTGCTGGTGCTCCAGATGGCGGGGACGCGGATCTTCTACGCCATCTCCCGCGACGGCCTGCTGCCCGCGGCGCTGTCCAAAATCCACCCGAAATTCCAGACGCCCCACGTCTGCACCATCCTCGTCGGCATCTTCGTGGCGCTCGGCTCCGGCCTGCTGCCCATCACCCTGCTGGCCGAAATGTGCAATATCGGGACGCTGGGCGCGTTCATGGTCGTCTGCCTCGGCGTGATGATCCTGCGCTACACCGATCCGGAGCGCAAGCGGCCTTTCAAGGTGCCCTTCGGCCTGACCTTCCCGATTCTCGGCCTGTTGGGATGCGCCTATGTAATGAGCAAGCTTCCCGCCACCACCTGGGTCGTCACCATTGGCTGGTTCCTGCTGGGCATGTGCTTCTACTTCGGCTACGGCATCTGGAACAGCAAGATGAACGAACAGGCCGACATCGACATCGCCTGAGAGCCGTTCGGCCCTTTAGCTATGGGCTGAGGCGTTCTATCTTATGGAAAGCGATCTGAGGGGTCTCAGGTCGCTTTTTTCAAGCCTATATGGGAAAATTGCAGGACCATGCTCGAAAACACCTTGCCCAAAGAGAAAAAACGCATTGCCGTCGCCATGAGCGGCGGGGTGGACAGCAGCGTGACCGCGCTGCTGTTGGCCCGTGCCGGGCATGAGATTGTCGGCTTCACCGCATGGACCCTCAACGGCCCCGGCAAGTGCTGCAACGACGCCCTGGTGAATGCCGGGCGGGTGTGCGAGATGCTGGGCGTCCCCTATGACACGGTAGACCTGCGGGCCGAGTTCTCCCACTACGTGATGGACTACTATAACAACTCCTACGAGGCCGGGCTGACCCCCAATCCCTGCGTGGAATGCAACCGTTACGTGAAGTGGGAGAAGCTGGCGGAATACGCCCGTAATGAACTCGGCGCCGACTACGTGGCCACCGGCCACTACGCCCAGATTGACCGGCGCGACGGCCTTCGGGTGTTTCGATCCGTGGACGAACGCAAAGACCAGACCTACATGATGGCCCGCGTCTATCCGAAAGATTTTGAAACCGCCCTGTTTCCGCTGGGCCACATGACCAAGCCCCAGGTGGTGGAGATTGCCCGCGAGGCGGGGATTCCCGAAGCCGACGGGAAAGAAAGCCAGGACATCTGCTTCGTCCTCGACGGCCATGCCAACTATATGAAGAATGTCTTTGGCCCCAAGCCGGGTCCTATCGTGGATTTCGACACCGGAAAAATTCTTGGTGAGCATGAAGGGTGCTTCGGCTTTACCGTGGGCCAGCGCAAGGGCGTGAAAGTCGCCGCCGGGCGGCCTATCTACGTCATCAAGGTGGACCCGAAAACCAATACGGTCTACGTGGGAGACAAGGAGCATCTCGAAACCACCCGGTTCCGGGTGCTATCTACCAACTGGCTGCGCCCCGAAATGGCCCGACCGGATGCATTTCCGATGCGGATCATGGCCAAAATCCGCTACAATACGCCGCCAAAACCGGCCTTGGTGATGTCCGGCGCCTCAGCCGACGAGCTGATCGTCGAACTGGACGAACCTGTTGCCGCTGTTACAGCGGGACAGATCTGCGCCTTCTACGACATACACAACGTCGAACTGCTGGGCGGCGGCTATATCGAAAAATATCTGAAGCACGCCGCCTTTGATCCGGCCACGAAGACCGAGTTGCCCAATCTCTACTGCGAAACCTCTTCTTCCTGACGAAGCTCCTCAACCTCCAGGCCGGCAAGCGCCTCCAACTGCTCATCGTAACCGGCCCGCAACTCGTTGCCGATTTCCTCGGAAAGCGCTCCTTGCAGGACGAGATCATTGACCAGGGCTTTTCGCAGGGACAGCAGACGGGATCGGGTTTCAGCGGCATCCTCAGCCAGCAGCAGGTCGTTTGAAAGGTGAAGGGCCTCCAGGTCGCTCTCGATTTTGCGGACCTCCTCCTCCAGTTCCTGCCGGACTTTCGTGGCGGTGACCGGCGCAATCTTGCCGCCCTCCACCCAGCCCTCCAGGCGGCTCAGGGCCTCCCTTGCCGTAATCATGCCGGCCTTGAGGCGGTGGTAGTCCTTCAGCTCATCGGGAAGCCTGGCCCCCAGTCCCAGCAGTTTCAGCAGCCAGGGCATGGTCAAGCCCTGGGCCAACAGACTGAAGAGCACCACACCAAAGACCATCAGGATAAGCATTTCACGGGTTGCCGGGTCCAGTGCGTTTCTGGGCAGGCTCAGCACGAGCGCCATGGACAGCGCTCCGCGAAGTCCGCCCCAGACCAGCACATGCTGCCAGCTGAAAGGAAGCGCCCATCGGAAGCCGATATTTCCCAGCATGGCCAGAAGGTATACAGAGGCCGCCCGACCCGCCAGAACGGCCACTACGGCGACAAAAATCTGAAACGAAGCATCGTAAAGCTGAAAGATGCCGATTTCAAGACCGATCAACAGGAAGATCAGGGAATTCACGAAGAAGGCGGCATACTCCCAGAAGCTGCTGACCACGATTTTCGTGGAGGCGGACATGCCGTGCTGACGGCCATAGTTGCCCATCACCAGTCCGGAGGTCACGGTGGCAATGACGCCCGAAAGATGCAGCCCCGGAATCTCGCCCGGCGCCATGACGGCTTCCGCCAGCAGGAACGACCCGTAAGCCACGATGGTGGTAAAGGTCAGCTCCAGCAGGTGATCGTCGAACTTGCTGGTGATCACCGAGAAGAACAGCCCGACGCCGCCACCGATCAGCACGCCCCCGCCGACAACAAGAATGAACTGGGCCAGCCCCCCGATGATGTAGGCATCCGGGGACTCGATACCGGTTGTGGCGGCCAGCAGGACCATGGCAAGAATCAGCTTGAAGAAGACGACCGCCGTTCCGTCATTGCAGAGGCTCTCGCCCTCGATCAGCGAGGACAGCCGGTGGTCCAGCTTCATGCGCTTCATGATGGCCACGACGCTGACCGGGTCCGTGGGGGCCATGATGGCCCCGAAAAGCAGGGCGATCAGCGGCGGAAAACCCAGCACCCAGTGCAGCAGCCCGCCGATAACACCGATGGCGACGGTAACGCCCAGGGTGGCCATGAGAAAGATAATGCCCATCGAGGGACGCAGGTGGCGGACATCCAGGTTCCATGCCGCCTCAAACAGCAGGGGCGGCAGGAAGATGAACAGAACCAGCCCCTCGGTCAGCTCCACCGGTTCCAGCATATGGAAAAAACTGAGGAGCAGCCCCACGATGACCAGCGCAATGGTGTAGGGCAGGCGGATGTGCTTGACCACCACGGCCACGATGGCCGCCACAGTCATCAGCAGGACCAGCTTCTGGATATTCAGTCCGGGTGTCATCTCGGTGATCAACAGTTTTTCCCCGCTGTCTTTCCCTAATTCCTGATTGCAGCCACCTGTTCAGGGGTCAGGGGATTGACCCGTCCCAACTGACGGGCCGCTATCAGGGTTTCCGCCAACGACTCAATCAGTTCCATCCTAAAATAGGCCTCTTTCAGGGTACGCCCCACGGTAAAGACCCCATGATTCGAGAGCAGCACGCCGTGATGCTCCTGGAATTCCGCTTTCAGCCGTTCGGCAAGTTCGTCAGAGCCGGGCAGGATAAACGGGATCAGCGGCACCCGGCCCAGGGTCAGGATGACCTCGGCGAACAGGTCCTCATCCAGCGCCACACCGGCCAGGGTCAGGGCGGTGGCCTTGGGCGGATGGGCATGGCAGACGGCGCCGATACCGGCGCGGGCTTCAAAAATTTTCAGGTGAATCCGCCACTCGGACGACGGTTGGCGGCCTTCCTCCGCGGAGTAGGACCCGTCAGGCCACAACAGAACAGCGTCTTCCGGATGAACATCTCCCAGACACCAGCCCTTCGGTGTGATCAGAATACCGTCGGCAGTTTTCTCGCTGACGTTTCCCGCACAGGCATGAACCAGCCCGCGCTCGTACAGTTTGCGGCAATAGCGGGAAAACGCTTCCGTCCCCGTCGCGGTAGTCATCCCAATGCGTCCGGCTCTCTCAACAAGACATCCATTACTTTATCACAAGCGTTTACTTGTCGTCGGCAGCCGACGGCTTCTTCAGGTGTTCCTCCAGCAGGGCGAACTTCATGCCGCCGCAGTAGCCGAGGTGGATTGCCTCCAGATCCAGACGCTTCATCACTTCACGGATGATCACCAGCTTTGTCACCAGCTTGCTTTCCTCCAGCGCATCCAGGTCATCGGCCACCTCCTCCTCAATCCGCGCCAGACCGCCTTTTGAAAGATAATCCTCGATCAGTTCCAGGGTAATGGGCTTTTTGAAGATTTTCTTGCCCGTATCCTCCTTGAACAGCAGATTGAGGTCTTCCAGGTTCCGGGGCTTGATGAACATCCGGCGGCCCGCGGCGGCCTCCACCATCTCCGGCGTGATGACGCCCGGCGGGTCAAAAGCCTCGGCAACCTTGTCAGCAATATCCTTCACGGCTGCCGGATCGAACGGATCGCGCAGCCCCAGCCTGCCAGAACCCAATTCCAGGATGCGGGTCAGCTTCTCGTCCACGCCCGCACTGTCCGGACCGGTGCCGAAGACCAGCTCGGTGCTGCCGCCGCCGATTTCCAGAACAATCACGTCCTCGTCCGGCGCAACATCCTCACCCTTCAGCACGGCGGAATAGATCAGCTTCGACTCCTCCATGCCGTCAATCAGCCGCAGGGGAACACCCATTTTGCGAATCATGGCCAGCATGCCGTCACTGTTGCTTGCGGAGCGCAGGCCCGCCGTCGCCGCCGCATTAATATTTTCCTGCTTCACCTTGTACCTGGCAAGAAAGCGCTTCAGACCGCTGACAGCCTTTTTCAGGATCTTTTGCGCCGCCTCGTCAATGCGCCCGGACCGGCCAATACTGCGACCGTTTTCCACATCGTAGCGGACGGAGTGGATCTTGATTTTTCCGTTTTTATCCTTGCGGACCAGCAGCATCTTCGCGCCGTTGCCGCCGATATCAACGGCGGCAAACGGCTCATCGCCGTTAAAATCCGGCAGATGTTTCAACGCCTTTTCAGCCCGCTTCTTCTTCAGAACCTTGCTCCCCGCAAACAGGGGCGGCTGCGAAAGTCTCAATGGCAATGGTGTGGTCAAGGAGAACATTGCTTCAATTTACGATCATGTTGATGACATTCCGATGACCAATGGCCTTATCCAGTCCGCCGGTCCTGTCATAATCAAGACCCAACCGGCGACGTTCTTGCGTAAAGATTCCTGAACGATCTTTCAGTCGCCCAGGTTGTAGGCCATCAAACGCAACAGCGGATCGATATCGTTGGGATCGTTCGACCCCAGGCGGCTGGCCAGATCCTTCTGGCTGAGATTGCCTTCTTTCCATAGGGTGCGCAGAAACTCTCCGGCTTTGGGATTGGCGTACCAGTCCTCACCCTGCACATCCGAACTGCCGAAGTGCTTGCAGAGGTACTCGCGCAGCATGGCCTCCAGGGTCCAGGCAGTAAAATAGTCCGCCACGTAGAAACCGGCATCCACGTCGCGGCTCCAGCCTTCGGCGTCATACCGGAAACCCGTCCCGCGGGTCAGCAGATCGGCATAGACCTTGTCCTTGCCTTCCAGCGAAATGCCTTTTGACGCATCACCCTCGTAGAGCGCCAGTTCGAACCGCATCTTGCTGCTGTATCGCCGCAGCATGTAGAGATCATTGAGGGCGCCACGGCGAACCACATTCAGGGCCTCCTCGGCGCTGAGGCCCGCCATGTGCCGCAGCCAATGGCGATTCAGGAAAAGATTCTGGAACGTGTAGGCATAGGTTTCCGTCACGGTGTTGTTGCCCATCAGCGCCATGGCATAGCCGAGACCCGGGCTTTCGTATGCAAAGTGCAGGGCATGGCCGGACTCGTGGAAAAAGGCGGAATAGTCGTCCAGCCCGCCCTCCGGCTTGACGGAGAGATAAATCTCCCGCGCCACGAGACTGGGATAGACAAAGGCCCGCGAGCGCTTGCCTTCCCGCTTGGCGATATCCAGCAGCACCGCCCCTTCAGGAAAGCCGTCGACATTCGGCCCCCGCTCAACAACCTCGCGGTCGTATTCCTCGCGGCTCTTGAAATCCACGATACGGGCAACTCGGGAGAAATCCAGACCCAGACCGTCAAAGGTCCTCATCGCCAGCGGAACCAGGTTCGATTCCGGGAAATTCCCATCGATCGCCGCCATCTCCGGCGATTTGCCATGGAAGACATAAGAGATGTCCGCACGGGTCGCCTCGGAAAAATCCGCCCCGGTGCGCTTTTTGTACCATTCGGCAATACGCGGGCCGTAAAGATGATCCGTGCCTTCAACAAGCGCCTTGCCCTGATCGCCCAGCCTGGGCAAATCATGGCCGCTCGTCCGGCTGTAGAAGCCGATGATGTCCGGGTATCCCAATTCCGCCAGCAGGGTGTTTTTCGCATGGAACATGCCAATGACCTTCGGCGCCAGGTTGTCCGTATAGGCTTTCGCCATGCGGTCGTAGAGTTCCTGCCGGACCGGCTTGCTTTCGATTTTCTTCAGCCATTCGGAGACATCCTCGTAAAGCAGTTCGGCAATCTCCATGCCGTCCTCCTTCCGGATGTCCAGGCCACGGGTATCCACCTTGAGGGTGTTTTTCAGGTTCAGGATCTCGTCCGACTCCGCACTGAGCCGGTTGCCGATATAAAAATCCAACACCGAGGTGAACAGGCGCGTGATTTGCTCATCGTCCGGGTTCTGGTCATAGAGCGCCTTGATCTCGTGGAAAGTTTTCTCGTCGGTCAGCTGCGGATAGCGGGCGTAGATCTCACCGGAATTGTAGGTTTCGCTGAGCCTGGCCGTGGCGAACAGGTAGTAGGCCCTGGCAAACTCCGTGTTCGAACGCTCGAAGGCGTCCTCGATCAACCTGAGAAAATCCTGTCTCGACTGGGTATCCGCCGGGGTCATGGACATGGCTGCCCCTCCATACTGACCGTACAGGTTCTATCTTAATTCTTCCCGCACGGATTACAAACACACCAGATGCAGGAGAAACGGCATCGGGTATATACGTTTTCCGGCGACTCATCCGGCCAGGGGATTCGGTCCGGCAGAGCGGCTGATTACAATCCAGATACGCTTGAAAAAACAGGCACTATAAGGAAGACAGGTCGGTCTATTATGGAAGAACTTGTTACCGGTTTACTGTTTGAATACTTCTTCAGGATTTCCTTCCTGGAGCAGGTCTACCTCGTCTGCGCCCTCCTTGGGGGTCTTGGGTTCGTTCTTCAGGTCGTCGGCATGATGCTGGGCCTGGGAGACGGCCATATCGACCTGCACGGCGGGGATATGTCCGTCAGCGATTTCGATGCCGGGTACAAGGTGCTGTCCGTTCAGGGCATCGCCGCCTTTTTCCTGATGTTCGGCCTGGTGGGCTTTGTCCTGCTGAAGGAAGGCATGACCGACAATATATGGAGCATGGTCTGGGCCACGCTCTCCGGTTTGGGTGGCCTGGCCCTGGTCAGCGCCCTGTTCGCCTTTTTCAGCAGAATGCAATCCAGTGGCACAATGAAGGTGGAAAACGCCATCGGCCAGCAAGGACGGGTTTATCTCACGATTCCCGCCGGGGGAACCGGGAAGGTCATTGTCACCGTGCAGGAATCCCAGCGCGAATTCGACGCCGTCTCCGCCAACAACGAGGAAATCCCCACGGACGACCGCATTAAAGTCGTCGGCATCGAGGCCGGGGTCCTTATCGTGGAAAAACTGTCCGGCTCCTCGAACGAGGCGGAAGCCAGCTAACAGATTTAAAGTCAACGAGCAGAAAGGAAACAAGAACCATGGCAGGTGCAGGACTCTTCATTCTCGTTATTATTGCCATCGCCCTGATTGCGTTTATCACGGTGGTGTTTCTGGCATCGCGCTTCAAGCGCTGCCCTTCGGACCAGATCCTGGTCATTTACGGTAAGGTCGGCGGCGGACGATCCGCGGACTGCATCCACGGCGGTGGCCGCATGGTCTGGCCCCTGATCCAGGACTACGAGTACCTGAGCCTGACGCCGATGACCATCGCCATTCCGCTGAAGAATGCCCTCTCCCTACAGAATATTAGAATTAACGTCCCCTCGACATTCACGGTGGGGATCAGCACCCAGCCCGCCACGATGACCAATGCGGCGGAACGCCTCCTGGGCCTGGACCGGATGGCTATCGAGGAGATGGCGAAGGAGATCATCTTCGGTCAGCTGCGTCTGACGGTCGCCTCGCTGACCATCGAGCAGATCAACCAGGACCGCGAGAGCTTCCTGACCTCCATCCGCAAGAATGTGGAGCCTGAACTCAACAAGATTGGCCTGTACCTCATCAACGTGAACATTACCGACATCACGGACGAGTCAGCCTACATCGACAGTATCGGCAAAAAGGCCGCTTCGGAAGCCGTCAACCAGGCCAAGGTCGATGTGGCGGAACAGGACAAGCTCGGCGCCATCGGGGAATCCGAAGCCGTCCGCGAGCGCGAGATCGTCGTTGCCCGCAACATCGCCGAAGCCGAAAAAGGAAAGAAACAGGCCGAGGCCGACCAGCGCGTCTACGTCCAGCAACAGGAAAGCGAAGCCATTATCGGTGAAACCACAGCCCTGAGAGACAAGGACATCAAGGTTGCCGTCAACCACGCCGAAGCCGAAAAGGGCAAGAAGCAGGCGGAAGCCAACCGCCGTATTTTCGTCCAGCACCAGGAAGCCGAGGCCGTGAAGGGCGAGAACCTTTCCCGCGCGGAAATCGCGGATTCCGAAGCAAAACTCGCCGTGAAGCAGGCGGAAGCCCAGCGCCTGGGTGAAGTCGCCAAGCGCGAGGCCGAGGCGGAAATCCAGAAGGCGCAGTACAAGGCGGAAAGCGAACGCCTGAGGGCCGCCGAGGTCGTCAAGCAGGAGATTGAGAAAGAGAAGATCGAGATCGCCGCCGCCGCCATCGCCGAGAAGAAACGCCGCGAAGCCAAGGGCGAGGCCGATGCCATCCTGATGAAATACGAGGCCGAGGCCCAGGGGATTCGCCAGGTTCTCGAAAGCAAGGCGCAGGGTTACTCGTCGCTGGTTCTCAGTTGCAACGGCGATGCCAAGGCGGCGGCCACCCTGCTGATGATCGAGAAGATCGAGGACATCGTGACCACCCAGGTGGAAGCCATCAAGAACCTGAAAATCGACAAGATCACCGTGTGGGACAGCGGCACCAACGGAAACGGCAACGGCAAGGGATCGTCCACCGCCAACTTCGTTTCCAGCCTCATCAAGAGCCTGCCCCCGCTACAGGACGTGGCGGAAATGGCCGGGGTAGAACTGCCGTCCTTCCTGGGCCGGACCGTTGAGGAAAAACCGGCGGTCAAACCCGTGAAGGCCGAAGATCCGGATTTCGCCGAGAAAAAGGCGCCCCCGGCAAAAGCCTCGACCGGTACGGGAGGTAACGATCATCCCGAACCGCCCCCGACCCGATCCCACGATTTATAGATAATACGCAAAAACCTGATTATCTGAAAAGTCACCGCCCGCTTCTTCGAACTCGGTTATCCGGAGGAGCGGGTGTTTTCATGCTCCTTCGTTCGGTTGAGTTTAAGAAAACGGCTGAGGGTGCGGATTGCTGAAAGCCACGTCTCGCAAGCCCTTTATCCTGAAGACAAATTCCACCCTTTGAATGAGGAAAAGCCCCAAAACAACCTTTACAGTGGAAAAGAGAGAACAATGATGTGGATTCGTCAAAATGGATTTGGTGTCGTCTTTCACGAATGAGGTGGTCCGGAAAGCGCTCGATGGATATTCGACGCGTCATACGGCCATTGCCAGCAACCTGGCCAATGTGGATACGCCGGGCTACCGCAAGAAGAGCGTCTCCTTCGAGGGACAGCTCAGCAAGGCCATTGACAAGCATTACCGCAACAACCCGGTGCAGCAGGCAGACAACGACGAAGCGCTGCCCCTGAAAGTCAGCCGCCAGGCCAAACACATTGCCCCCAACCCGGTCATCAACACCATCGATGACGTGGAGCCGATGATGACCGAAGCCGAAGGCACGCTGAACCGCAACGACCGCAACTCGGTGGATGTGGAATCCGAGATGGTGAGCCTGGCTAAAAACACCCAGTATTACGTCGCCCTCAACAACATCCAGGGACGGATGCTTCGCAGCATCAAGGGCGTTATCCAGAACAGTGGAGGCTAGGGATAAATGGATGTTTTTGACATTACAGCCTCGGCCCTGACGGCGCAACGCCTGCGTCTGGACGTAATTTCCAGCAACCTGGCCAACGTGAACACAACCCGCAAGGCGGACGGCTCGATGGGCGCCTATCGCCGCCGCAACGTGGTTTTTGCGCCGCTAATGGATCAGGCCGCCCAGGAGCTTGGCAGCCGAGGCAATTTCGCGGGCAGCGTTTCCATGCAGCCTGGTTCCGGCGGCATCAGCATGGGGCCGGACGGCAAACCCATCTTCAAGCTCGGCATCAGCGCCAACAACTACATGGCAGGCGCCGGCGTGGAGGTCACGCAGATCCAGGAAGACACGGACACCCCGATGCGACTGGTCTACGACCCGTCCCACCCGGACGCCAACGGCGAGGGCTACGTGGAAATGCCCAACATCAACGTGGTAACGGAAATGGTGGACATGATTTCCGCCACGAGAGCCTACGAGGCCAACGTGACGGCCTTCCAGTCCGTCAAGAGCATGAACCAGTCCGCACTGGAGATGTAAACGGGAATTAGCAGGGAGAGTTTATTGTGGAGAACTTCATCGATAACAGCCTGGATACGACGCTTTCGCTGAGCCAGATCCGGAAGAATCTGACCGACAGGGCAAAGGATGGCAGCGTCGGTGAGGCGATGGACAGCTTCGGCGGGCTGCTGAAAGAGCAGATGGAGAAGATCAACGGCCTCCAGAACAATGCCAACCAGGCCGTGCAGACCTACGCCTCCGGCGGCGAGATCGAACTTCACAACGTGATTACCGCCGTGGAGAAAGCCGACATGGCCCTGCAACTGGCGGTGCAGGTGAGAAACCGGCTGGTTTCCGCATACCAGGAAGTCAGCCGGATGCAGATTTGATTTTTGGAAACGTGTTTATCGTGGTGACAACGTGGTGGTGAATACAGAGGGAAACGCGTGAATGATGGATAAGCTCAAAGTCTTGATGCAGGGATTCCTGGGCCGGTGGAACGCCCTGAGCTTCAACCAGAAGATCATCGTGGGCACGATGATCATTGCCCTGATGCTCTCGACCGCCTTTCTTTTCCAGCGGGCGCAGGACGACTACGACGTTCTGTACTCCAACCTCAGCGTCGCCGACGCCGCCGCCATCGTCGCCCAGCTGAAAGAGGAAAAACGCGCCTTCCGCCTCGCCGATGGGGGCACCACCATCATGGTTCCGCGTGACCAGAAAAACGGTTTGATCCTCGATACCGCAGGCCAGCTAAGCGGCGAGGGCAACATCAACCTGACCAGCATTCCGCCGGTTGTCTCCGGCGATGTCCAGAAAGAATGGATCAAGAAGCTCAACACCCAGGAAATTGTCGCCGCCCTCCAGTCCATCCGCGGCATCAAGAAGGCCCAGGTCATCGTCTCCCAGCCGGAACGCAACCTGTTCATCGAACAGAGCGACCCGCCAACCGCCTCCGTCATGCTGACGGTGGAGCCGGGCTTTCGCCTGCGCGAGGAACAGGTGAAGACCATCAAGAACCTGGTGGGCCATTCCGTGCCGGGCCTGAAGCCGGAAAACGTAGCCATCTCCGACAACGCCGGCAACTCGCTGGAAGGGCCGGGCAGCGTCGGCAGCCTGATTTCCAATGCGGATATCCGCCGCACCACGTTTGAGGAAACCACGGCCAAGAAGGTCATGCGCGTCCTCGCCCCGGTGGTTGGAAAAGAGAACGTGGTGGTATCCGTCAGCGCCATTTTGAACTTCGACCAGTCCCAGACCGAGATCAACCGGGTCATTCCCTCCGGCGGCACATCCGATAACCCGACCGGCGTTGCGGTCAGTACCCAGACCCAGACCGAGGAATATTCCGGCGATCGGAAAAAAGGCCCCGGCGGCGCCACCGGCGTGGAGGCCAACGCCCCCACCTACGGCGCCGAGGATGCGGAACAGGCCGACAGCAACTACAAAATGGGCAAACAGACCACCAACTATGAAATCTCCAAGGAAAACAAGACCGTTGTCTACGCCCCCGGCGCGGTGGAACGCATGACCGTGGCCGTGGTGCTCAACAAGGTTCTGACCGCCCAGGAAACGGAAGAGATCGAAAACCTGGTGGCCAACGCCGCCGGGGTGGATCTGGCCCGTGGCGACTCCATCGACATCAAAGGTTTCCAGTTCAGCGAAAAACTGAACAGCGAAGGCGACGCCCTGGCCGAAGCCGCCCGGCATGCCCAGGAGCAAGCCTTCTGGCTGCAACTGGCCACGATTATCACCGTGGGCCTGATGGTCATCGTCGCCTCCGTCATCTTCTACAACCTGATTCGTCAGCCGGTGGAAGGCGAACTGGTGGAGGAAGAGGAGGGCTACGAATACTTCGAAGAGCCGGACCAGTTGCTTGAAGCCGAAAGCCTCCCGGCCCTGGAAGCCAAGCTGGACCCCGAAATGGAGCACATGCGCGAATCCATCCACAGCGCCATCGAACAGGACCCCAGCGAAGCCGCCCGGCTCCTGGTGGCCTACATGAAAGATATATAAAGCGATATAATAAGGAAAGAGAGACGGAGTTAAGCGGGTATCCCCATGGCAAACAGTCTGACCATACAAAGCATGACCAACTCGCAGAAGGTCGCCGCCCTGCTCATCGCAATGGGACCGAAGGTGGCCTCCGAGGTCATGAAGAACATCGGCGACGAGCAGGAGGTGGAACACCTCGCCCTGGAAATCGCCTCACTCAGCAAGATTTCCCCGGAACTCCTCAACCAGATCCTCGAGGAGTTCTATGCTCTCTTCCAGGCCAGCGGCTACCTCGCCTCCGGCGGCGTCTCCTATGCCCGGACGGTTCTGGAAGAAGCCTACGGCCCGACCCAGGCGGACAAGATCCTCGAACGCCTGGTCGCCACCCTCCAGACCAACCCGTTCGACTTTTTCAACAACGCCGATCCCGCGCAACTGGCCACCTCCTTCCAGCATGAAAACCCGCAGCTGGTGGCATTGGTGCTGGCTTACCTGAAGCCGGACCGGTCCGCCGCCATCCTGGGCGGCCTGCCGCCGGAGATGCAGGGCGAAGTCGCTACCCGCATCGCCGAGATGGATCGGACCAACCCGGAAGTCCTGCGCGAGGTCGAACGGATTCTCGAAAGCAAGTTCTCATCCGTCGTCACGGCGGACTTCAGCATGGCCGGCGGCGTGGAATCCCTGGCCGAAATCCTGAACCGCACCGACCGCACCACGGAGAAAGCCATCCTCGACAGCCTGGAGATGAAGGACCCCGAAGTGGCCGAGCAGGTGCGCGAACTGATGTTCGTGTTCGAGGATATCGTCCAGCTCGACGACCGGTCGGTCCAGCGGATTCTTCGCGAGGTCGAGACGAAAGACCTGGCCCTGTCCCTCAAGGGTTCCAACGAAGCCATGAAAGAAAAGATCCTGCGTAACATGTCCGAACGCGCCGCTGCCATGCTGGCGGACGACATGGAATACATGGGTCCGGTCCGCGCCCGCGACGTTCAGGAAAAACAGACCTATATCGTCGGCGTCATCCGTGCCCTCGAATCCGCCGGCGAGATCCAGGTTTCCCGCGGAACCGAAGAGGATGAGCTGATTGAGTAACCGTTTCAAAAACGTGAAAATTGGCGAGGCGCTGGAAATCTCCGGCGCCCATGACCGTAATGAGCATATCGAGCGCACCCTGGATCGTCTGAAAAAGGACCGGCTGAAGCAGGCGGACCGCGAATGCCAGCAGCTTCTGGCCCGCGCCGGCGAGGAAGCCGCCGAGCTTGTGGGGATGGCGAAACAAAAGGCCGAAGCCATTATCCAGGAGGCCGAAAACAAGCATGAAGCCGTTCTCAACCAGGGATATCAAGACGGTGAAGCTGCGGGCTATAAAAAGGGATATGAAGACGGCAGGCAGCAGGCGCAGGAGGAAACGGTCCTGCTGCTGGAAAGCGCCCGGACCCTATTGGAAGGCGCTTACGAGGCCCAGCACCGGGTCCTGAAAAACTTCCGGCACAACGCCGCCGATCTGGTGGCTTACATCACGCAGAAAGTTTTGCACCGGGAACTGCATGAATCCCCCGAAAGCATTCTCGCCATGATTGAGGCGGCGGCGGATGCCCTGAATCTGACAGGCCGCATCAAGGTCGTGGTCAGCGTGGACACCCTGCGGTTCCTGAAAGAGTACAGCCGGGAAACCGCCTCGGCACTGGAAAGCCTCAACCGATTCGACCTGGAAGCCGATCCCATGCTGGATCTGCATGAAATCTACGTGCTGTCCGAAGAGGGCAACTTCATCCTGACTCCGCAGAAGCAGGCCGAGGAACTGCTGGCCCCGCTGGAAAAACATCTGGAACTACCGGAAGTGACGCCGGAAGAGATCAACGCCGGAATCGGCGATTTGCCGCCGCATCCCTTGGAGAACCAGGCTGCTGCCGAGGAACCGGCACAGGACAATGACCCTTCGGAAAACCCGCCCGACGCTCCTCTCTCTGACAGTTCCCAACCCGGCGAGCCGGATTTTCTGGACGAGATCCAGTCCCTGACGGACGGAGACGATGAACCGGAGGATTTGTGATGCCGTCTCCGGACCCCGCCCTGGAACCCGTTCTGCACCGGCTGGACAAAATCCAGACCTGCCATGAGTTCGGTGTTGTGGAGCAGGTCATCGGCCTGATTATTGAATCCAGCGGCCCCAAGGCCAAAATGGGGGATCTCTGCGAGATATACACGGGCAATCCGCACGAGCCGTTTATCCGGACGGAAGTGGTCGGCTTCCGCGACGATCGGGTCCTGCTGATGCCGCTGGGCGAGATGGAGCACCTGGCTCCCGGCTGCCGGGTGGTCAACACCGGCGACGCCTACAAGATCAACGTGGGACCGGAACTGGTGGGGCGCATCCTCAACGGTCTGGGAGAACCCATCGACGACCGGTTCGAGCTGTCCAACGACATGAAATTCCACCTGAACGCCCATGCCCCCCACCCCCTGAAGAGGAAGGAGATTGACGAGCAGATCACTCTGGGTATCCGGGCCATGGACGGGTTCACCACCGTGGGCAAGGGCCAGCGTGTCGGGATTTTCTCCGGTTCCGGCGTCGGTAAAAGTACGACCCTGGGCATGATCGCCCGTAACACGGAAGCGGACATGAGCGTCATCGCTCTCATCGGAGAAAGGGGCCGCGAGGTCCGCGACTTCATCGACAACAGCCTGGGCCGTGAAGGACTCAGGCGTTCCGTGGTCGTGGTCGCCACCTCGGAACAGCCCGCACTGACCAAGATCAAGGCGGCCCTTGTCGCTACGACGATTGCCGAGTACTTCCGCAAGAGCGGCAAGAACGTGCTGCTGATGATGGACTCGCTCACCCGCGTGGCGATGGCCTTGCGGGAAGTCGGCCTGGCCGTGGGCGAGCCGCCCACCAGCCGGGGCTATACCCCCAGCGTGTTCGCGTTCATGCCCAAGCTGCTGGAGCGAACCGGGACCTCCGAGAATGGGTCCATCACCGGCCTGTACACCGTCCTCGTGGAGGCCGACGATTTCAACGAGCCGGTGGCGGACATGGTCCGGGGCCTGCTGGACGGCCATATCATCCTGAGCCGGGAACTGGCGGAACAGAATCATTTTCCGGCGGTGGACATCCTGGGTTCGATCAGCCGGCTGATGGTGCAGATCGCCGATCCGGAACACCAGGCCCACGCCGGAAAAATCCGGGACCTGATGGCCGCCTACCGCAAGGCGGAGGATCTCATCAACATCGGCGCCTACGTCCGAGGCTCCAACCCGAAGATTGATCTGGCCATCAACCTCAAGCACGAGATCGACAAGCTCCTGCGCCAGTCCATCGACGAAAACGCCCCCATGCCCCTGACCCTCGACTCCATGAAGCGCATCGCCATGCGCATCCCGGGGTAAGCATACCGCCAAAACATCCTGCCATTCCACCCCATTGTCATTCCTGCGAAGGCAGGAATCCATTCGGACCTTTCTTCGTCGCAGCAGGGTATGGCTGACAACTCCCGGCAATGGATTCCTGCCTTCGCAGGAATGACAATGTTACTCTGAAGAACAACCGCTTGAAGCCTCCCGACGGGGAGGCTTCAAGCGAAAAAGAGGACGTGGGGGCGAAGTCCCCGCATACCTCTATGGGCGGGTAGGTGGGATCTTATAATTGTTCCTTGAAAGTTTAAAACTTTTTGGATACCATTTTCGCATCCAACGGATAGCGTTTGGCTACGATTCAAATAATAGTTGTGGGGGAAGTAACCGTGACACGGATTCAGCCGATTGCCGCTCAGGCAAAGCCATTGACCTTTGAGGGAACACCGCGCTTCGAGAAGCGGATTATTCCGCGTTTTGAGGGGGGAACCCGGATTAAGAACCTGCCCAACGGGATTTCCGAGACGTTCGAGGATGTGGTTGTCGTCGGCGGCGCCCGGACACCCTTCGGCAGGGTCGGAGGCGACCTGAAGGACGTCTCCGCCACGGACCTGCTGCGAATCGCCATGAAGGGCGCCATGGAAAAAGCCGGCGTTAACCCGGAAACCATGAACGTCAAGCAGGTGATCGTCGGCAACATCATCGCCAACAAGCCGAACCAGAGTTTCATGCCGCGGGTCATCGCGGCCTCGCTGGGCATCCCGATGAACACCTCCATCGCCCACAAGGGCGACCGCCTCTGCGGCACCGGTTTCGACATTGCCCGACAGGCGGCGGAACAGGTGTCCAACGGCGGCGAGGACGCCGTCATCATCACCGGCGGCGTGGAGAGCATGTCCCGCACCCCCGTGATGGACACCGATCGGATGCTCATCGAAGAGTATTTAAAAGGCCTCAACCGCACCCTGGAGAAAAAGGGCGGCCAGATGGGCTTTATGGACCGGATGAAGCTCAAGGCCCAGATTCTCGCGGTCAAGCTGAAGCTGACCCAGCACAAAGTCAACCTGGATTACGGCAAAGGCCCCCTGAACGACGGCCTGACGGACCCCAACGCCGACATCATGATCGCCACCGCCGACGAACTGTCCCGCCGCTGGGGCATCAGCCGGCAGGATGTGGACGATTACGCCTTCGAATCCCACCAGCGCTACTTCAGGGCCATGCAGGAAGGGCGGTTCAAGGATGAAATCGTACCGGTGAAACAGGGCTATATTAAAGAGGGCCGGATTTCCAAGAAACTGGAAGCCGTGGATAAGGACGGCCTGCCCCGCCCCGCCGGAAAAGATCCGAAAGGCGCCCGCGCCAAGCTGGGCAAGCTGGACGTTCTCAATGAGAACCGTCAGGATGCCGTTCATACCGCCGCCAATGCCAGCGGCATCGTGGACGGCGCTGCGGCGGTCGCCATCTCATCCGGCGTTTACGCCGCCGAGAAGAACCTGCCCATTCTGGCCAAGCTGAAATCCGTGGCCGTGACGGGCTGCGATCCCGGCATCATGGGCTTCGGTCCGGCAACCGCCATTCCCGCCGCGCTGGACGCCGCCAACCTCACCCTGGACGATATGGACTACGTTGAGGTCAACGAAGCTTTCGCCGGTCAGGTGCTGGCCGTGGCCAAAGCCCTCGTCAAGGGCGCCGACGCCTCGCCGGAAGAGAAGAAAGCCGCCTTCAGCGTTGAAGAGCAGAATAAATTCGACGCCCTGATGGCCAAGCTCAACGTGGACGGCGGCGGCATCTCCATCGGCCACCCGCTGGCAGCCACCGGAAGCCGTATCATCACCCACGCCGCCAACCGGCTGCGGGATGACAACAAGCGCTATGCCGTGGTTTCCGCCTGCATCGGCGGCGGCCAGGGTATTGCCATGGTCCTGGAGAACCCGGCCTACAAGCCGGAATAACCCCGGATTCAGAGTGCGCAAGCACTCGTCTTTTCTAACTCGTGAAACCCTCGCAATCGCGTTCGGATCAGGCCCGGATCAGGTTGACGAGGGTTTCCACATGATGGGTGTCCGGGAACATGTCCAGCGGCTGGACGCCCTGGATTTCCCAGCCCGCGTCGCTCAGAATCCTCAAATCCCGTGCCAGGGTTGCCGGATCGCAGCTGACGTAGATCACCTGCTCTTTTACATGCGCGTTGACCCACGCCAGCACGTCCGGGTGGCAACCGGCCCGTGGCGGGTCCAGCACGGCGACGTTCACGTCCTCGTCGTATTCCCGTAGAACGTCGCGGGCGTCCCCCAGTTTCATGGCGACGTTGGCGCAGCCGTTTTCCTCAAAATTGATATGGGAGTCGGTTACCGCCACCAGCGACTCCTCCACCGCGATAGCCTTGTCGGCCCGGTCGGCGAAGCAGATGGCGAAGGTACCCACCCCGGCGTAGAGATCGAGCAGGGTTTGGGTCTTCTCAGGCAGCACCTCGCCCAGCCAGTGGATCATCTCCGCCGCCGCCTGGGAATTCACCTGGAAGAAACTGCGAGAAGACACCCGGAAGGTCTTGCCACCCAGCTCATAAATCAGGTAATTCTGCCCGAACAGCAGGTGCTGGTCATCGCCGGAGAAGGCATCGATACCGATGAGCACCGGAAACGCCTTGAGCATGGGCGTCACCAGTTCGGACAGTTTCTCGATATTCAACTCATCGCCAAAAAACGTGAGCAGGACCTGATCCTTATGGTTTACGCGGGCCTGGATGTTGACAATACCCGTCTCCACAGGCAGATGCCGCTGAAGCCAGTCCGCCAGCCGCTGGAAAACTTCGGGCATGGCGTCACAGGGGTTGAGGACCAGCACCTCATGGGTGCCCGGCTTGTAATAGCCCAGAACAACGCCGCCGTCTTTTTCGCCCACGGCCCAGCGGACCTTGTTGCGGTAGGGCCGCGCCGCGCTTTCCGGCACGCCCAGGGTCGGAGAGACCTCCACATCATGCAGCTTGCCGACCCGGCTGAGGGTCTCGGCCACGATGCGCTGTTTCCATTCGCGCTGGGCAGAGAGTTTCAGGTGGTTCCAGTCGCAGCCGCCGCAGGGCGGGGCCTGTTCCACCCGGTCACCTGAAGGATTGAGAATCTGCCGGATTTCGGCCCGCTTGGGTTTTTCCCGGACGATTTCCGCCTGCACCTTATCGCCGGGGGCCGAGCGCGGCACAAAGACCACCTCGCCGGACTCCAGACGGCCCATGCCGTCTCCGCCGTTCACCAGCTTGTCGATGTTAATGGTTACCCGCACGTCAGAGGCCGTAGTCACGGGAAATCCTTCTTTCTGCCGTTCGCCTGTCAGTTGCCGGTTAAGGCAGCCCAGCTTTTCCGCAGGCGGTTGTTCATGTCCTGCCAGAATAGCATAAACCGTTCGCCGCTCGAAAGGCGGACAGGCAGCGTACTCTCTTCCTCTTCCTGCTTGCGGATGTCCCGGCGCAGATCGGCGGCCTCCGCCCGCTTCTTCTGGTCCTCGGTCTTGGGAACCCACGGCGGCACCTCGGCAGGCTTGCCGGTCTTGTCGTTCAATCGAACATAGACGAGATAGCTGTCGGCGATTTTGCGTGGATGTTCCGGATCGTTGGGGTTGACGGCCTCGACCTCCACCTGCACCTCCATGGAGGTTTTCCAGGTTTTCGTCACGATGGCCCGCGCCCGGACCGTCTCACCCACGAAGCCGGGGGCGAGGAAACTCATGCGGTCGATTCGCACGCCGGTGACGATGGAATCCAGGGCCTGTTTCTTCGCCGCCTTGCGCCCGGCCTCCTCGATGGCTTCCAGAATAACGCCCCCGAAGACGTTCCCCTGGATGTTCGCCTCTTTCGGGGTCATCTCGCGGATAATCTCGGCCACGCAGGGAGCGTCTTCCTCACTGATGGGAATAAAGGGTGCCTGTTTTTCCTCTTTCACCCGGTTGGCCTTGCGCAGATCCGCCGCGTGGGCCAGCTTGTAGTCCTCGATAGAGGTCAGGGCGATGGGTTCGATGGGCACCTTTTTGCGGTCCTTGTCCAGCGCCACGTAAACCAGGTGCGCCGTCGCCACGGGATGCTTGGTCATACGGCCATGCCGGAAATCCAGGGCGCTGATCTTCACCTCCGTCTCCAGCGAGGTCTTCCAGATTTTGGAAATCCGGCTCTCCATCTGGATAAACTCCCAGGTGCGGATGGGATTGATAAAGTTGGTCCGGTCCAGCGAAGCGGTGACGAAGGTGTTTTTGCCGTCCACATGGCGAAACGGCGGGATTACGCCCGCTACGTCGATGAGCTTGAGCAGATGACCCGCCTCCACATGGCCCATCTCGTTACAGTTCTCTTCCAGAGCGGGCTTGAGGATCAGCCCGCGGGTATTTTCCGTGGTCTTGTGCTTCGGCGGGTGGGTGAAGGTCACCGTATCGATGTCGCGCTCAAAGTCCGTCACGGGCGTCCCCCCCTTGCGGGGCGCATCGCTGCGCTTCCCGCTGAACGCGACGGAAACGGATGGCATCGGCACGGCGCGCGCCTGAATCAATGGAACTTCCCCCAAAATGTCTCAAGAAATGTTTCAAGCAGCCAATCGAATGCTGATCAGCCATTATCGTACCAGAAAAAGGGGTTAACTGTGAAATAACAGGGGACATAAGGCTCCGCTCTTTAAAATCGCCATTGATTCACTATAATGCGAAGACAGTAGAGAGAAGGCAAGGGCGAGCGTCATGAAACTGGTCACTTTTGAAGTCCACACGGTCCTGGGCCGTTTTCGTCGGCTGGGCGCCTTGGCCGGAGACGCGGTGATCGATCTCAACGCCGCCTACACCTGGCACCTGTCGGAACAGGGCGATCCACAGCCGAAGCGTATCGCCGACACCCTTTTGCCTGCGGACATGCGGACGTTTCTTGAGAACGGCGAACGGGCCATGGAAACCGCCCGGCTGATCCAGGAACTCTACAAGCACCACGAACTTTCCGGCAACGAGGGCATCAACGGCGAAAAGCTGGTGTTCCGGCTCAGTGAGGTCCGGCTGGCTGCGCCCCTGCCCAATCCCAATTCGCTGAGAGACTTCCTGGCCTTCGAGATCCATACGAAATCCGGCTTCGAGCGCAGGAAAGAGCCGATGCCCGAAGAATGGTACCAGATTCCGGTCTACTATAAGGGCAACCACCGCACGATTATCGGCCCGGACGATCCGGTCATCTGGCCGAGCTATACCCAGAAGCTGGATTACGAACTGGAACTGGCCTGCATCATTGGAAAACAGGGGCGAAACATTCCGGTAGAGCAGGCGGGACATTACATTGCCGGATACGCCATCCTCAACGACTTCAGCGCCCGCGACATCCAGGGCCGCGAGATGAAATGCAGACTGGGTCCCGCCAAGGGGAAAGATTTCGCCTCGGCCCTCGGCCCCTGGCTGGTGACGCCGGACGAGGTGGGAAATGCCCGTGATCTGCGCATGGTCGCCCGCATCAACGGCGAGGTCTGGTCCGACGGCAACGCCGGGACCTCCCACTGGACCTTCGAGCAGATGATCGCCCACGTCTCGCAGGACGAGACGATTTACCCCGGCGACATCCTGGGCTCCGGCACCGTGGGCAACGGCTGCGGGCTGGAACTGAATCGGTGGATTCAGCCCGGCGACGTGGTGGAACTGGAAATCGACAAACTGGGCGTCCTGCGCAACAAGATTCTGACGAAAGACATGGCGGAACAGGAAAAGACAGCGCTGGCGGCGCAGTAATGCGGTAATAAGGAGAGGCATTGATGTACCACTTCGTCAAAGGGAAAACCACCCACCAGGCCCATGTCGGGCTTCCCAACGGGACCTTCGAGGACGAACACGGGCGCGAGGGATTCTTCGGCCCGGTCAGCCACCTGTACCGCACCCACCGTCCTACGGACTGGATTCGCATTGAAGGCCCCCTGAAACCCCGCGCCTTTGACTGCAACAAGGTGGCGGCGGGAACGAAGGGCAAAAATCCGGTGGACGACCGCCGATCCGTCCTCTACAACGAAGATGTGGTCTTGCACGTCGCCCGCACCACCACACCGATGGATTTCTACTTCCGCAACGCCGACGGCGACGAGGTTTACTTCGTCCACGAGGGCCAGGGCAAGATCGAGACGGACTATGGCCCCCTCTCCTACAAGCGGGGCGACTACATCGTGATTCCCCGCGGGACGACCTACCGGGTCATTCCCAAGGCCGCCGTGAACTTTTTTCTCATCATCGAATCCCGTGGCCTCATCACCCAGCCGGAACGCGGCCTGTTGGGCCAGCATGCCCTCTACGACCCGGCCATTATTGAAACCCCGGCACCCGAACCCGTGGAGACCGAGGGTCGCGAGTGGGAGGTCCGAATCAAGCGGCTCAACGAGATGACCTCGGTGTACTACCCGTTCAGCCCCATGGACGTCATCGGCTGGAAGGGCAATCTGACCGTCTGGAAGATCAGCATCCACGACATCCGCCCCGTCATGAGCCACCGCGCCCATCTGCCGCCCAGCGTCCATACGACATTCCTGGGCGAGAACTTCGTCATCTGCAGCTTCGTGCCTCGCCCCTTCGAATCAGAACCCGACGCCGAACGGGTGCCGTTCTATCACCGCAACATCGATTACGATGAAGTGCTGTTCTACCACGACGGCGACTTTTTCAGCCGCCACGGCATCGACGCGGGGATGATCACCTTTCATCCGCAGGGCATCCACCACGGCCCGCATCCCAAGGCCCGCGAGAACGTCAAAAACAAGACCGAAACCGACGAGGTGGCCGTCATGCTCGACGCCCGACGCCCGCTGATGATGACCCCGGAGGCGCATGACGCCGAGTGGAAGGAATACTACATGAGCTGGCAACCCACCCGTTCGGGTGCCGAATGAAGGGACTCCGGAACCGTTCGGCTCATTTTATAGGGATCTATGTCCCTTTCGTCCACTTGTGGCACTTTAAGAAAACCAAGTTTCAATCCTGAGGAGTTTTTTATGCCTGACTTCGTTCACCTCGACCCCGCCGAAATGCCGATGAAGGACAAGTACAAGCTGCTTATCGGCTGCGTCGTCCCGCGACCCATCGCCTTTGTCTCCACCCGGTCGAAGGACGGCATTACAAACCTGGCCCCGTTCAGCTTTTTCAACGGTGTCGCGTCGGACCCGCCGAGCGTTCTGTTTTGCACTACCCGGCGCACCTCGGACGGCGAGAAGAAGGACACCCTGCTCAACATCGAGGAAACCGGCGAGTTCGTGGTCAACGTGGTGACGGAGGACATCGTGGCCCCCATGAACCAGACCTCCGCCGAGTACGAGCGCGGCGTCAGCGAGTTCGAGGCCGTCGGCTTCACCCCCGCGCAAAGCAATATCGTCACCCCGCCGCGGGTGCTGGAATCCCCCATCAACATGGAATGCAAACTCTACGATTCCGTTCAGGTGGGCGAAGGCGGTGTCGGCAGCAGCACGGTGATCATCGGTGAAATCGTCTACTTCCACGTCCGGGAGGACATATACGCCGACGGCAAGATCCTCATTGAAAAACTCAAGCCCGTGGCCCGCCTGGCCGGCGCCAGCTATTGCCCGGTACGCGACATTTTCGACCTGCCCCGCCCGGTTATTGGAAACACCGTCGAGGCATGAATATGTCGATTGGCCCTAGCGGAAATTGATTAGCCTGCGGCGTTTGACGGGCGCTTCATGTGGAATAACGGCGGCAACCGGGCTGTACTCGGCCTGGAACTCCAGCGGGTAGTCGGTATGTTCGGGAGCGGCTTCGATGCCGATGACCGCCTTGCGCTTACCGAACTTCAGGGCGGCGCCCAGTGAGAACGTCCGAACCATCAGCCTGCGGGTGTCAAAACCGGTGGTGGTCATCATGACCCCGGTCAGGATCACCAGGCCGGACATTGCCATCTGCCAGGTGACGGTTTCGTTCAGGAACACCACACCGAAAAGGATGCCAATCAGCGGCTGGACAAACACGTAGATGGCCACCACATCCGGCGTGGTACGCGAGAGGGCATAGTTGCTGAGGGTATAAGCCATAATGCTGCCGAAGAGGACGATAAAGCCCACCAGCATCCAGTTCCAGGCGCTCAGCTCGAATAGGAAGTCCAGTCGCAAATCCGACAGCAGATCCCGGTATCCCATCAGACCGGACCCGTAAAACAGGGCGGCATAGCAGGTTGCCGAGATCATGTACCAGTAGGCCATGACAGAGAAAGGGTTATAGCGGGTCAGCAGGCCGCGGGACTCAATAAGGAACCAGGAATACCCGGCAGCATTGAGAAAGAGGAGGAAGTCGCCCAGCAGGATTTGATCCGATGCCCCACCGTGGCCCGTCTGGGCAAACAGCAGGTAGGCCACCCCCAGGAACGCCGTGGCGATCCCCGCCATCTTCTGCCAGCGGACGCCTTCCCGGTAGAACAGCATGCCCAGGATGATGGTGATGATGGGGATGGTGGAAACGATGAGACTGGAGTGAAACACCGTCGAGAACTTCAATCCGAAGATGGAACTGGTCTGCACGAACAGCACACCCACCATGCCCAGGCCCAGCACCTTCAGCAGATCTTCCAGGCTGGCGAAACGGGTTCTCAGGAAACCGAACTCGATCACCGCAACCACCACGGCCGACAGCACCAGCCGGATAAAAACCAGCTCGAACTGGTCCACCACGCCCTCGCTCATCAGCTGTTTGGAAGCCACGTTGAACAGGGCGAAGATCACGCTGATGAAAATCAGGGCCATGTGGGCCGATAGTTTATTCCCTGCGGACAGCATTGGCTGAACCCTCCGGGAGACAGGCAAAAACTGCGGTTTTCAACGAATCATCTCCAGAATTTTCGTTCGGTATGAGGTAAACACGGATCAGGCAACAACCTGTGGAAGCATAAAGCTGTTGAATCCATGAAAACCCCGGCTGACCGGGAGTTTAGAGGGTTCAATAGGCATTTTTCTGCATTATAGAGGATGATTCGGAATTTCGATAGAGGTCCGGCAGGAAATTAATAATTCCACTGAAAAGCCCGCCCAAAACATGTCCGGGCGGGCTTTCCAACCTAACACAGGGAGATCGTTTTCTAGAAGCGATCCCACCAGGTGTAGCCTTCCTGGCCACCTTTCACGGCACCTTGCGGAGCGCCGGCCAGGAAACCGACCGGAATCGCAACCACGGTGCCAACCAGTCCGACCGGAACCAGGAACGGATTCTCTTCGGCCTGGCCAAAGGTGTTTTCGGCAAATTTCTGTTCCGTTTCGACGATGCCGTTCACCCCGCCGGCAACGGCGCCGACGCCCAGACCGAGAACCCCGGTAACCACACGGAAGGGAAAGCTCATGATTCCCCACGTTACGGGATAGTCACTGGTCCAGGGACCCTGGTTATCTTCGGCAAATGATGTCAATCCAAGCTGACCAATGACGGCCAAAGCCATCAATGCAGCAGCAATTTTCTTTTTCAAGGTGTTTCTCCTTCTTCCCAAGTACCTTTTGTACTCTCTATACGCTAACTCCGTACTCTAACTCCGGATAATGTTCGGAGAGTTTAAACGCATTTTAAGGGAATCCGGCCAAAAGAGGAATACATTTGCGCAGCCTCCCCATGCCGATGACCTTCCCCCATCACGAAAACGCCTATAACACCAGGCGAAACCGGCTTTCGCCAGTGAGCAAAAGCCGGCAGGCAGTTTAAAAATCTGAGGGTTCTAACCAATCCGGGTCAGGTTGAATCCACCCTGCGGATTGATACCGGCACTGACCATGCCGAACGGACCGGACAGGAAATGGTTGAAGGACCCGAAGCCATTATTGGTGAAGGCGGCCGTACCAAAAACATTATTGATAAACCCGTTGCTGCCGCCGAAATCCGTCGTGGCGAACGAGCGGGTTTCAAACGGGTTGCTCAGGAAGTTGGCGATACCGCCGTTAGGGCTGAGGGCCGTCCCCTGCTGCTGGAAGGGATTGGTCAGAAGCTGGTTGATGCCGCCCTGCGCGGTAATCCCGAAACTGTCGATGTTCTGGGGCGGCTGCGGCGCAAAGAAAGGCTGGATGGCCGTATTCGGCAAGCCATTCTGGACGACGTTACCCAGGGCGGTCGGACCAAACGGGCTGGCGACCGGCATGGTCGGGCTGACGCCCGGCGGGATGAAAACCGGGGGCTGCTGTTGGGGCGCCGCAAACTGGGGAACAAACTGCTGCTGCGGTGCGAATTGCGGCTGGGGCGTAAACTGCTGCTGCGGCACGAACTGGGGTTGCGGCGCAAATTGCGGCTGGGCCGCGATCGGCTGGGGCGCAAACTGCTGCTGCGGCACGAACTGGGGTTGCGGCGCAAATTGCGGCTGGGCCGCGATCGGCTGGGGCGTAAACTGCTGCTGCGGCACGAACTGGGGTTGCGGCGCGAATTGCGGCTGGGCCGCGATCGGCTGGGGCGCAAACTGCTGTTGCGGCACGAACTGGGGTTGCGGCGCGAATTGCGGCTGGGCCGCGATCGGCTGGGGCGCAAACTGCTGCTGCGGCACGAACTGGGGTTGCGGCGCAATGGCTGCGGCAGGAGCGCCCAATGCGTTACCAAACTGCTGGGGCTGCTGATAGGGTAAAGGCTGGGGTTGAGGCTGGGGAGCGGGATATGGAGCCGGTTGAGGCTGGGGCTGGGGTTGCTGACCACCTATCATGTTCTGTATCAGCGAAAGCAGGGACTGCATCATCTGCATCAGCATGGGTAAAAGCTGGATATCAAGTTGCTGTTGCTGGCCACCGCCCGGCGTCTGAGGGGGGCCGGGGTTATAGTTGCTTCCGGCGGCTCCTGGCGCACCCAGGCTGTTGCTGGCCGAAACCGGCGGCTGATATAAGCTCTGACTGACACTGTTCATGGACACTGGGCTCATTGGAAAATCCGCTCCTCTGGCTTCTCTGACTCTCTTCTCTCACTCGCAAACCAAAATCAACGTGGATAAACGGGCCATTTTCACGGCACAAGCACACACAGAACTCTCTCCATTTCTCTCTATCAAAATAAAAACAATATTATTTTTACGATTGCCCCGATCCCCGTATTTTTACATCACTTAACCACCGAAAATTAGCGGGAACCTCTCACGGCAAGCGTAAATCCCGGAATTTCCATGGAAAAACGCGGGATATCCGTGTTATATCCCGCGTCTAAATTTTTAATATCCGTCGAAAATGCCGGATCTGGTGCTAGCCGCCCTTGACCGCATCGAACATGCGGGCATCAGGGTGCTTGATCACCAACTGGACGGTCGCCAGGGGGGCGGTAAACTCCAGGACGTTGTCGTGGGTCGTAATCTCCCTGACCCCGCCTTCTTCCACAAGGATTTTATGGAACTCCTGGGCCGCCTTGGCAGAGCTGGCCGTCAGCCGACCCCGGACCGGACGGTTCTTGAAAGGTTCCAGATCCTGGGTGTTGTATTCCAGAAAGATGTTCCAAGCCCGGCGGGTAATCCGCGAGGTGCACGACGTGAAAATATCCGAGTTCACCGGTTTCTCAGGGGGCTTTTCCGCAACGGCAACGGCCTTCTTCCCGGAAGCCTCTTCAGCCGGTTTCTCCTCAGCCGCTTTGCCCTCTTCGGCGCTTTTTCCGTTTTGTTCTTCGCTCATTGCCTTTTTCCGTTTCTATCCTGCAAAAGACTGTCACGGTTCACTGCCATCTTATCACGAGAACCGGAAGGAACAAGCCGTCTCCGCCAGCCTCAGTCGCCACCGCCAAAAGAGGTTTCAAGAAACAGCAGGGCTTCCAGGCGGGTCACAGGGACCGTCGGATGAAATCCCTTGAGGGTAACCAGCGATTTCGGCGTCAGACCAAAGGTCTCGTAGAGAACATCGTCCCGGTAGGCCATGGCCACATGCCCCCGGTTGCGCGGGGATATCTGGTCATAGTCGACAAAGTTCTCGAAGTTCTGGCTGGCGCCCATCGCGGCGGGCGGACGCATGGAGTCGTAGACAATGGCACCGTTGTTTTCCGCCTCTTCCGCCTTGCCAATCAACCGGGTATATATCGAGGCCAGCTCCTCACGGCTTACGGTCTGCTCCGGGAAAAACCGCAGTTCTCCGGCCTGCATCCGGCCCCGCATCATCCGAGCCGTCGTCACGGATTCAATTGCCATATAGTAGGGATGATCCGGCGGAACGTCCTCGAAAGTCGGCAGCGGGCTTTCCACCGGGCGGACGTCCCGGAACCCGGCCAGCCAGAAGGCCAGTTCGCCACGGGTGATGGGCTGCCGCAGCGAGGCCACAGATGCCGTGGAATCCACGAGATCCAGCTCCACGGCATGCTGCAAAGCCCTGCGCAGATTCGCCCGCTGCCGGGCCGTCACGTCACTATCCGGCAGGGATTGCACCTCCAGGATCTCCTCCTTCTGCTCAGGCGGCGGCGGAATATCCGGCGGCGGCTTGATTTGGGCCAGGTCACCGTCCGGTTCCCCGCCACATCCTGCCAGAAGGACCACCACCCACAGCACGGCGACCAATCCCGCCGGACGTGAAAAATACTTGAATAAGGATGCCTGTAGGCCCATGCGCTCTTCCGTCAAAACAAAGATCCGGTTATGTCCTCCCCATTCTAACCGAGGACTGCCCTTTGATTAAAGCGCCACCGGAAAACACCGGGCCAGAAAAATATGAATGTTGTAAATTTTTATGATATTCTCCCCCTATTCTCTTTAGCCTGCCGAGGGATTCATTATATATAACTCTGTAATGACCCTCCTGATCCCCCTCTGACCGCCATTTTATTCGGGAACGACACCGCACTTCAGATCATTCGAGACAGTTAGAAGAGGTTGCCAATGGTTTCAATATTCATCCCCAGGGAAATCAAAGAGCATGAGACACGCGTGGCTGCAAACCCGGCCAGCGTCAAGAAATATGCCCAGGACGGCTTCCAGGTCAAGGTGGAACGAGGCGCGGGCGCCGGTTCCTTCTTCAGCGACAAGGCCTACGAAGAGGCCGGGGCCACCCTGATTGACAGTGCCCAGGAGGGCTTTGGCGAGTCCGACCTGATCCTGATGGTGAACGTTCCGACCGACGAGCAGGCGCAGCAGTTCAAGCCGGGCAGCACGGTCATCAGCTTCCTCTATCCTGTCCAGAATAAGGATCTGGTGAAAACCCTGGCCGATCGCAAGGTCAACATCTACGCCATGGACCAGGTGCCCCGGATCACCCGCGCCCAGAAACTGGACGCCCTTTCCAGCCAGAGCAACCTGGCGGGATACAAGGCCGTGCTGATGGCCGCCGCCGAATTGCCGAAGATCTTCCCCCTCCTGATGACCGCCGCGGGCACCATTCGTCCG
The DNA here is from genome assembly GCA_039794365.1 of Candidatus Neutrinobacter sp. Classification (GTDB taxonomy): domain Bacteria; phylum Cyanobacteriota; class Vampirovibrionia; order Vampirovibrionales; family Vampirovibrionaceae; genus JBDIVN01. The sequence continues at coordinate 220,769 of JBDIVN010000001.1, forward strand.
GCCAAGGTCGTGATCATGGGCGCCGGTGTCGCCGGTTTGCAGGCCATTGCCACCGCCAAACGCCTGGGCGCCGTGGTGGAGGTCTCTGACATCCGCCCCGCCGTCAAGGAACAGGTGCAGTCTCTGGGCGCCACGTTTATCGAGGTGCCGACGGAAGAGAACATGGAAACCGCCGGCGGCTACGCCCGCGAAGCCTCGCCGGAATTCCTGAAGAAGCAGGCGGAAGTTACCCGCAGGCACCTGGTGGAAGCCGACGTCATCATCACCACGGCCCTCGTTCCCGGCAAACCGGCCCCCAAGCTGGTGAAGGAAGACGTGGTTCAGGAAATGAAGGACGGCAGCGTCATCGTGGATCTCGCCGCGGAACAGGGCGGCAACTGCGAGCTGACCGAGGCGGGCAAAACCGTCGTCAAGCATGGCGTCAAAATCATGGGCATCCTGAACCTGCCGGCTACCCTGCCCATCAACGCCAGCGACATCTATTCCAAAAACATCCAGAACGCCATCTACGACAACGTGGACCGTGAGAAGAAGTTCGAATGGAACTTCGAGGACGAAATCGTGGACAAGGCGATGGTCACCTGGGACGGCGAGGTCCGTCACCCGTCAGTCCGCGAAGAGTTGGGCCTGCCCGCTCAGAAAAGTACCGTAGAAGTGGGAGGTAAGTAGAACGATGACCGGTGAACTGTTAATCGGCCTGTACGTATTCATTCTCAGCGTATTTCTCGGTTTCGAGCTGATCACGAAGGTTCCGCCGACGCTGCACACGCCGCTGATGTCGGGCAGCAACGCCATTTCCGGCATCACCATCCTGGGGGCGCTGGCCGTCGTCAACAGCGAAGTCCAGTTTGCCAACTGGATCGGTTTTGTCGCCGTGACCTTCGCCATGATCAACGTGATCGGCGGCTTCCTCGTCACGGACCGCATGCTCAAAATGTTCCGCAGATAGGTCGGAAAAATTCAGTCATAGCAGGGTTTGTAAAGGGTTTTTAGAACAATGGAAACGTCGCAACTGATTGCCAACCTCGGTTACCTGATCTCGATTATCTGCTTTGCCCTCGGTATCAAACGGCTGGGCAAAATCAAGACGGCCCGCTCGGCCAACCAGCTGGCCGCCTCGGCAATGGCCATCGCCATCGTCAGCCAGCTCGTTGAACTGGGGCAGATCGACTACACGCTCATCATCGCCGGTGCCGTCGTCGGCTCGCTCATCGGCATCGCCATGGCCATGATGGTCCAGATGACCGCAATGCCCCAGCTTGTCGCCATCTTCAACGGTTTCGGCGGCGGCGCGTCAGCGCTGGTGGCGCTTTCCATGTTTGTAGCCGCCGCCCACGAACCCGGTACCCTGGCGGAGATCAATTTTGACGCAGGCGGACAGGGAATGGCCACCGCCATCACCTTGGCGCTTTCCATCATCATCGGTTGCGTCACCCTCTCCGGCAGCCTGATTGCCTACGGCAAACTCTCAGACATCTTCGGCAGATATATTGGCAAGCCCATTCTCTTCCCCGCTCGCCATGCCGTGCTGGCCCTGCTCATCCTGGCCATCATCGCCATGACCGTGGCGTGGGTCGGCATCGTGGATGATCCCACGGCTTCCAGCAACCTGGCCATCGGTATTACCGTACTGACCCTGCTGCTGGGCATCCTGCTGGTCATCCCCATCGGTGGCGCGGATATGCCGGTCGTCATCTCGCTGCTGAACAGCTATTCGGGTCTGGCCGCCGCCGCAACCGGTTTCGCCCTGAACTCCAACGTCCTGATCGTCTCCGGGTCGCTGGTCGGCGCGTCCGGCCTGATCCTGACGAAGATCATGTGCAAGGCCATGAACCGCAGCCTCGCCAACGTCATGTTCGGAGGCTTCGGCGCCGAGGAAGCCGGTGGCGGTGGAAAGGACGAGGGTTACAAGAACGTCCGGAGCGCCGACCCCGAAGAGGCGGCCATGGACTTCACCGCCGCCCAGAGCGTCATCATCGTGCCCGGCTATGGCCTGGCCGTCGCCCAGGGGCAGAATGCCGTAAAAGAACTGGCGGACCAGCTCAAATCCCGCGGCGTCAACGTCAAGTACGCCATCCACCCGGTGGCGGGCCGGATGCCCGGCCATATGAACGTCCTGCTGGCCGAAAGCAGCGTTCCCTATGATGAGCTGTACGAGATGGACGCCATCAACAATGAATTCCAGAACACGGACATCGCCCTGGTCGTCGGTGCCAACGACGTCGTCAACCCCGCCGCCAAGGACGACAAGAACAGCCCGCTCTACGGCATGCCGGTGCTGAACGTTGAAAACGCCCGCATGGTGTTTGTCATCAAGCGGAGCCTTGGGGCCGGGTTCGCGGGCGTGAAGAACATCCTGTTCGAACTGGACAACACCCGGATGATCTATGGCGACGCCAAGAAGGTTCTGGAAGAGCTGACCGCGCACATCAGCGAAGAATAGCGGCGGCAGGATTCCTGGGCTACAATCGAATTGAAAGCCGGGGACACGTGTCTGGTCCCCGCGGGAGGGAAATGCCATGTCCGATCGAATTGAATACGACGTTCTCCTGATTGGCGGAAGCCCGTCGAACCTGGCCCTGGCCCATCACCTGGTCGATCTGGCAAAGGAAAGCGGCCGGGAAATCAGCATGGCTCTCCTGGAGAAGGCCCCCGATTTCGGCCAGCACGTCATCAGCGGCGCAGTCTCGAAGCCCCATGTTATTGAACGGCTCTTCCCGGATTATCAAACCAACGGCTTCCCCATCGAGGCCGTGTGTGACGAGAGCTACTTTTCCGTTCTGGGCTACAAAAAGAAATGGGACGTTCCCGGCGCCCTGCTGCCCCCCGGCCTGAAGAAAGAAGGGTATCTCATCCTCACCCTCAGCCACGTCGTCAAATGGATGGCGGACAGGCTGGAGGAGAAGGCGGGCCAGGTTGACAACGTCAACATCGATTTCTTCCCCGGCTTCTCCGCCCACAAGATCGTCATTGAAGACGGCAGGGTCGCGGGCGTCCAGGTGGTGGAACAGGCCACCGGCAACCCGGACGAGGAGAACATCTACGGCAGGGTCACCTGCTTTGGCGACAAAGGCTTCGTCTCGCGGGATCTCATCTCGGAATTCAACCTGCGGGACAACCCCCAGTGCTGGTCCGTGGGCGTCAAGGAAGTCTGGGAACTGCCGGAGGACAAGGGCCAAGCACTCAAGGGCAAGGTCTGGCATACGATGGGGTTTCCGCTGCTTGACGGCAGCTTCGGCGGCGGCTTCGTCTACGGGATGGACAACAACCGCCTCACCATCGGGCTGGTGATTTCGCTCGACAGCGAAAACCCCAACATCAACCCCCAGCAGACCCTGCAGGAATACAAAAAGCATCCGTGGATTCAGGATCTGATCAAGGACGGCAAGCTGCTGAAATATGGCGCCGCCGTGCTGCCGGAGGGCGGCTATTACAGCCTGCCGAAAAAATTCGCCGTCAACGGCGCCATGCTGCTGGGCGACGCGCTGGGCGTCCTGAACATCGCCACCCTGGCCGGCATCGACAAGGCGATGGAATGCGGCTGGCAGGCGGCAGAAGTGCTGCATGAGGCGCTGGCAAAAGGCGACTTCTCAGAAGAAACCCTGGCCCCATATAAGGAACGGGTGATGAAAACCCACGTGGGCGAGGAACTTTGGGAAGGCCGGTATTTCCGCCATGCCTGGAAGGAAAACCCCCGCCTGCTCAAGAGCTACCTGCCCATCGTCGTGGATGGCGTGGATAATTCCACCTGGATGATGGGCCTGATGAACGTCGGCCTGAAAAACAACCCGGTCCAGGCCCTGAAAGACGCCCTGCGGCTGAAAGGCTTTGTCGAGGGCACGGCGGATATTGGGCCGCTGACCTATAAAAAAGATTACGAGCACATCGTCCCGGATTTCAAATCTCCCCAACCCAAGGTGGAAAGCGGGTTCGACAAGGACACGATCTATTCCCGCCCGGACGCCGTTTTCTACGCCAACCCCACATACCATGAAGGGAATCTCCACATCGACGAGTTCGATGCCGCCGTCTGCGTCCAGTGCGTTTCAAAGTACGACGGTCTGGGCAAGGACACCCCGTGTGTTGCCGACTGCACGGCGGAGGTCCACCGGGTGGATCTTGTCGAGGATCTCCGCAAGCACGGCATGTCGCTGGAAAACTGCATCCAGTGCCGGACGTGCGAGATCGTCTGCCCGCAGGAAAACCTTCGTGTCCGCCCCACGGAGCAGGGATCGGGGCCTGACTTTACCGGCCTTTAAGGATTGCCGCCTTTCTTTGCGGTATAGAACCCGTCTATTCGGGAACTCCAGGTCTTGCCCACTTTCTGAGACTCCGCGGACGTGGTGTTAAACACTTTATGCATAGCCTGGGCAAAGGGTTCTCTCCACTCCGGATCGGATCGGCCGGCAAGGACGTTGAAAATAGCCTGAGCCACTTTTTCCAGGGCAGAGGGATCAGAAGTAATATCCCCGTTGAAAGGGATCTCCTGATTCAGTCCCGATGCGCGAACTTTCAGACCGGCCTCACTACTCAAGGTAAATTCGAGTCCCGGCGTATACTCATCACGCCCCAGCGTGGAAATGGCCGGGTCCTCGTTGAACAGCTTGCTCAATGCCTGATAAATCTCTTTACCCTTCTGGCTCGATAGTCCGTTCTGGAGAGTGGCGCCGAACGATACCTTCATTTCTGTCTTGTCCTCCGTAGAGAGATCCCACACATCTTATAAATAGTTTTCCGAAAAATCAAAACAAAGTGCAAAAACAAATTGCGTATACACCCGGAATCTTAACAAGCGGATTAAAGCTTCGTTACATTTCTTCATATTTTAGTCAAAATCTTGACAGGTCGGAGTTAGTGTTAATAATACACCTCAGTAAGTGTAATAAATACACACAGCTTTTACACCTCTCCCTACAACAGCCCCCTACAACAAAGGATCTCCAGCAATGGAAATCAGCTACCCCTACACCCTACCCAAAGCCCTTTTCCAGAAAGAATTCCCGTCCTTCGGGACATCTTTCTACCCCCCGAAAGCACACAAGGTCATGTTCGGGGAAAACCGGTACGCCGCCCTGACCGAGGGCCAACCTCTCCAAGGCCCCATCAGCAGATTCCTGGGCGAAACCGGAACAAAACTGAATCTATACGCATAGCCCCCCTATCACTGTCCTCAAGTGAGAATATTGGACAGCAGGACCCCTCAAAAGGGTCCTTTTATTTTTGGGAAACTACAACAGGTAGGGCAGAAAGACGATAGCGCCTATAATGACGGCCATCACAGCCAGCACCAGACAGGCGGCAGCGGCAAGATCCTTGGCCGTACGGGCCAGGGAATGGTACAGGCCGTCGGCGGCCAGATCGGCCAAAGCTTCCAGGGCGGTGTTGAACAGTTCCGCAGCCAGCATCAGGCCAATGACCAGCACCAGAACCAGCCATTCCATGGCGTGAACCCGGAAGAAGATCCCGGCGGCCACCACAAAAAACGTAATCACCAGGTGGATACGAAAATTCCGCTGGGTGCGGATGGCGTAGCCCATGCCGTCCAGGGCGAACCCGAAGCTTTTCAGGACCGTATCGGCAGACGGGATTTTTTCCTGGGACGGCATCCGGCCATCCTCCCTGACAACGAGACACTGCAACAGGCATCAGATACGGTTCAGGACGTCCGCCTGGATCGCAATCACCTGCTCATAGTCCTTTATTGTATCGTGATGACGGCCCAGCAGATGAAGCCAGCCATGAACCAGGCGCTCCAGCATGTAATGCCCAAGGGCGGCCTCGGACCCGTCCGTATGGCGCCTGGCCCAATCCGGAGAGATGAAAACCGATCCCAGCTGAACAACGGGCAATACCGCCAACTGGTCGCGTACGGGAGAGTCCGCCAGCAGGGTAAAGCTCAGAACGTCCGTCACCTCGTCTTTGCCCCGATACTGGCCGTTAATCCGCCGCATGGTGTCATCAGAAACAAAGGTCAGCTCAACCTCCCAGGACTGTCCGACAGGGTTCAGACCTGGAATGTCCGGGATGCCGTCCTCCCGGATACGCTCCAAAAAGGCTTCCCAGAGGGCAGGAATGCGATCGGCAATAGAGGAGTCAAAGGTCTCAGCCAGCTCCCTGTCCCGGTAAACATCCAGGATCAGCGGGGGAGACTCGACGGTCGCCAGGTGATCGGCGGCGCAGTGCAGGGAGGATTCGAAGGATTCAGCGTCAACCATGCGAATCCGGCCTAGTCGTCCTTCATGTCTTCTTTTCGGGCCTGATCGGGGCGCAGGTTCTCCCCGGCCTCAAACCCGCCCACCACTTTCAGCTTGCTGGCCTGCTGCAGTTCGCCGAGGTTCGGTATGCCCGGTTCGGGCAGTTTTTTGCCCAGTTCTTTCATGACCGTCTGCTGGTACTCGATCCGGTTGTGCTGGATGCCGCGAAGGACCCGCACGAAAGTTTCCTTGATGATGTTGATGTCCTTGAAGGTGATAGGACAGTTGTCAAACTGGCCGTCGTCAATACGGGCCTGGACAATCTTGTCGATACGCTCCTCAATCTGGGCCACCGTCGGGCTTTTGAGAGCGCGAACGGCGGACTCGCAGGCGTCGGCCATCATGACAATGGCCGTTTCCCGGCTCCGAGGCTTGGGGCCTGCATACCGGAACTGGGACTTGTTCACATTCTCCTTGCCTTCCTGGATGCAAGCCTGGTTGTAAAAGTATCCGGCGGTCAGGGTACCGTGATGCTCGGTCATGAAGTCCATGAGGGATTCAGGCAGATGATGCTGGCGGGCCATCTCCAGGCTATCGCGGGGGTGGGCCGTAATCACCATTTTGCTGAGACGCGGTGTCAGCTTGTCATGGGGGTTTTCCGCCCCGAAATGGGCCTGGTTCTCGATGAAAAAGAGGGGCCGCTTCATCTTGCCGATATCGTGATAAAGGCTGCCCACACGGGTCAGCAGGGCGTTGGCGCCGATGGCCTCGGCGGCGGCCTCGGAAAGGCTGGCCACCATCAGGCTGTGATAGAAGGTTCCCGGCGCCTCCTGCTGCATGCGCTTCAACAGAGGCTTGTCATGACTGGCAAGCTCCAGCAGGGTATAGGGCGATACCAGCCGGAAACTGGACTCCAGCAGGGGCATGATGCCAATGGTGATAATGGCGGAAAAAACGCCGCCCATGGCGCCCCAGCCGATATCCACCACCATGGCGCCCCAGTCGGCGGTTGCGCTGTTGATCATGAAAATGGAGAGGATGAGCGCCACCTGAATCAGGCTGACATAGACGCCGGCCCACATCAACTGGCCGCGATCCGTGAAATTCAGCTTGCGGTTGAGGATGAAAATCCCCATCAGACTGCCCAAAAGCAGCACGGACATCATGGAAAAGCTGGGTTTCAAGGTCAGGGCCATCAGGAGGGAAAGCATTATCGTGGCCAGCGCCCCCAGGCGGGGATGGGTGAAGATGGAGATCGTCAGGGCATACGCCGCCAGCGGGAATACGTAGGACGAGAGGGGAACCGCTTCACCCTGGGTGGTCAGCCGCAGGGTCAGGATGAACGCCGCCGCCGTCAGAATGGTCATCGTAAACAGCAGAAGGCCGAACGACGGTCGGAAGAACCGCCTGTCGTCATGGAGATACAAATGACTCCAGACCGTCACCGTGAAGAGCGCCGAGAGAAGGGCTACACCCAGGCAGGCACGCCAGTTAATGCCCTTGACGGACTTTCCGATTTTCTCCAGGGCCTTTTCAGCGATGGGCGTTACCAGTTCGCCCTTGCCTACAATCTTTTCCCCCTTGCGGTAGGTTCGGATAACCGGCTCAACCTTGTCGGCAGCCTCCTTGCGAAGCTGATCCATCCTCTGCTCATCCACCCGGCGGGTGGGTACCAGAACAGAATTCGAGAGAATCCGGACGACCTCGGCTTGCTTCGGCGAGAGATTTCCCGGCATGGACTCCTTGGTGATGGCATCCAGCTTCTCGATGTACTCCTCACGGGTCAGACCCCGCTCCAGGATACGGTCGATAACCGTGTACTCCGTGGAAGACTTGATTTTGTACCATTCCTCGTCGGAAATATTGCGCTGGATAAGGTAGTCGAACACGGCACCGGCCTTGGGCGCGTCTGAGAGCAGGGGCATATCGTTGAAAGCCGCTTGCTTCTCCTCCAGGGTCATCGGCTTGGGCTTCTGCCCGGATTGCGGCGGATTCTTCGGCTCACCCTTTCGAATCCGGTTAAGATCCGTAAACAGCTTGTTCAGGCTGTTCTGGATGTTCTGGTTGTATTCCCCGACCGGTTTGTAGACGGGAGTGGCATCCACCCGGCGCTGGGCCTCGGAACGCCGGTATTCCGTTTCATGCTCATCAACCACCTCGATGGTCTGGGGGGCGAAGAAGTCCCGCTTGCTGATCCCCTTTTCCACCGTGCGCTCCACGGCCAGGTAATCGAAGCTCAGGACGGCGGACAGCAGGATGAACGTCAGCACACCGAAAACAACCGTGATGCCCGCCGAGGAGAACACGGCAGCCAGGGCGTTTTTTCCGGCTTCCGCCACCTGGTCCCCCAGGGAAAGCTCGTCATCGGGCGAAGGAATATGGGTCTTCGTCTTTTCTTTATCGGATTGAGGCATGCGTTGTCGTATCCGTCCAATACCATTCCTTTTTTCTATTTTAGCCGATCTCTGGCCGTATTTCGGCAAAATTCACCCCTGGATCTCGGCCAACCGGTGGATGCACACGATATATTTTATATTTCATACTGTATGCAAGCGAACTGTTTAGTCGTCTACCAAAACAGTGACGAGGTATGTCAAGATGACTCAAAACGAGCGTGACATCCATTACCCGCTCGAACCGGAGCAACATCCTGAGCCGGAGGAAACATCGGGGATGAAAGCCCTCAAACGGTTTCGACATGCGGAACGGTTCGATAAGGCAAATTTTATGACAAAGTGTTTCCATTCCAGACCGGACCGAAGGGATTGATGGGAGCTTTATGCTAGAATCCATTGGCGTCGAAGAAGTTGATCCAATGGAAAGAAAGAGCCTTGCCCCCCGATACGCAAACGATGGAATCCCCCATCCCGACATCCGCCGAAAAGCGTGAGCAGCTGGCGAGGGTTGCGAAGCAGGCGGCGGCCTGCATCAAATGCCCGCTGCACCAGGGCAGAACCCGTTCCGTATTTGCCCGCGGCAATCCGGATGCCAGGCTGATGCTCATCGGCGAGGGTCCCGGCCAGCAGGAGGATGAAACGGGCCTGCCTTTCGTGGGACGGGCCGGACAACTGCTGGACCAGATTATCGCCTCGGTGAACATCGACCGGGAGAAGGACATCTACATCTGCAACATCGTGAAGTGCCGCCCGCCCAATAACCGGGCGCCGGAGAACCACGAGATGGAAGCCTGTTTTCCCTATCTCAAGGCCCAGATCGACATCATCCGCCCCCGGCTGATCCTGCTGGCAGGCGCCACGGCGATGAAGGGTATTCTGAAAATCCCCAACGGCATTACCAAGGTCCGGGGCCAGTGGTTCGATACGCCTTACCACGGAGCGAAAGCCATGCCCATCTTCCATCCCTCCTATCTCCTACGGAACCAGTCTCGGCAAAAAGGCAGCCCCAAGTGGCTGATGTGGCAGGACATCCAGGAAATCCGCCGCGCCCTCGACGCATTAGATTAGGGTAAACTATGTTACTTTTTTTAGTTCTAGCTTTAGTTGTCTGCCAACTCGCATTTTCAAAAAACACAATCTTAATAAGAATCGCGGGACTACTTTTCCTTTTAGGAGGCTTTTTAAAGGGCTTCGATGCTACTATCCATACTTTCCCTCAAGAAGCCGAGGCCGCATTATACGAACTACCCACCATTCTCCAATCATTTAGCACAGAGATAAAAAGCCTTTCCAACAGTATCAATTACATTGCCGGTGGAGAAGTTCATCCTACGACATCCTATTTAAATGATTTCACTTCCCTGGATGATTTCACTTCAAGGTGGAGAAACTCTGTTCCTAACCTAGCCCATGATTTTTTAGACCCGCATTTTATCTCAGCTCTACTTGCAGTAACAATTGGCTGTCTTTTTTTAAAAATGGCTTCTATTGAGGAATGGAAAAGTTCATTAATAGGCTTTGAGACACCAAGCGCATCTAATCAGGAACCACTCCCAGATTCCGAAGAAATATCAGGAACTTATACAGGATATGACGGGTACCCCCCTCCTACCCCGGAAGAACTGAATCGAGGACGGGGGCTTATGAATGCTTTCTTGAAGTGGTTCTTGAGAATATAAACCATCATTTCTCGGTACTACATTAAAACCGCAATGGCTTCCGGTTCCTCGGGACAATGGTGCTGGCAGATGCCGCAGCCGGTGCAGGCATCGTCCACCACGATGGGCAGGCCTTCCACCAGTTCGATGGCTTCGTCCTTGATGGGGCAGACATCATAACAGACCCGGCAGCCGGACCCCTGGTAGGCGGTACAGGCCAATCGGTCGATCACGGCGGTGCCCATGCGAATCTCCCGGATGTCCGCCACCGGGAGCAGGGCTTCCGTCGGGCAGGCGGTGATGCAGGGCGTATCTTCACACAGCAGGCAAGGATGCTCACGCAGGTTCGCCAGCACGGGCAGGCCGTCCTCGGAATCGCCGGAGCCGTAGTGGACGGAGATGGCCTCGTAGGGACATGCGGCGGTGCAGGCGTCGCAGCGGGTGCAGAGGGACTTGAACAGGGCCTCCGGCTGGGCGCCGGGCGGACGGATAAACGTCCGTTCCGCCAGCGGTTGCAGGAACCGCTCCAGTTCACCGGCCAGTCTGGCCAGCCCGGAACGCAGGCCCTGCCGGATAAATTCCTGGCGGTCCATCGGGGATTCCGGATTGAAAGGCGAGTCTGGCACAGTATCCCCATTCTATCGCATCAGGAAAAGGGGTTGCCTTCCCGCGTCCTTGTCCTACAATAGTTATCCCCTGTGCGCCCGTAGCTCAGTTGGATAGAGTGCATGGCTACGAACCATGAGGTCGGGAGTTCGAATCTCTCCGGGCGCACCATTTTTATCAATATGGAAGCGGGTTGCCCAGGCTGCGATTACAGTCCATTATTGATGTTCTCCCACCCGGCGGTGCCGGTGATCGTGGCGGTCAAGCGGAAGCGTGGGACCCGCACGGGTGGAAGAAAAACCAGGACAAGGCCCTTCCAAAAAACCTGGTGATTGCGGTCAACGGCACCGTCTGGAACAGCTCCCTGATGATTCCGTGGGGTCATCTTTGGCGGCATGATCCCGGAGAGCTGCCTGCGCCCCGGCAAGAACGAGATCAGGATATTTGAACCGAAAGCCCCGGCATGCCGACTGCCCAAGGCAAAAAAAAATCTCTTGCTGAGGGGGAAACGCAAGAGATATACGGATAGAGAGAGAGGCAGTATGAGAGAGAGTCAGTATGCAATATGAGGATTGCAAAATCTGTTTGTTGTTTGAGGATTGATTTCACTGGTATAAATCAGCGTCAAGAAAAAATATTGCCATAGTGATATAAATTCTTTACATTCTTTAATGATTCAGCCCCCGCGAGCCTTGGCCTGCGGGAAAATTCCGGCAAAAACAGCCCAACCAGCCTGTCATTCCGGCGCAGGCAGGAACCCTCCTTCCAAGAACCTCATCAGGAAACCAGGAGGACTGAAAATCCCCCGGCCCCGGCGCAGCGGAAGATTTAATGCCCAATCCCATCATTAAAGAGCCGAATGGCTCCGCCTGCACGGGAACATACAAATGACACAGGTTAAGACTGATTGATCAGCTTGCGGATACGATCCACTTCGGGGGAGCCGGCGGCATAAGGTTCGCGGATGAGATAGGCGTCAAGAGCGTTCTGGGCCTCGGCTTTTCGTTTGAGCTTGCCCAGAATCCAGGCTTTCTCCCGGTAGTACTTGGCATTGTTGCGGTCAAACTTCAGGGCAGCCTCGATGTCCTGCAAGGCCGGCTCCAGGTTGTTGTACTCCTGGTAGATAATGCAGCGGTTGTAGTACGCCAGCGCATCCTGCGGCTCCAGCTCGATAGCCCGGTTGATGGCTGAAACACCTTTGTCGTACCATTCCTGGGCTTCCCTTCTCAAGGATTCCGCTTCCTTGCCGGAAAGCTTTTTGGCCTGCCTTGCGACATCCTTGCCCTTGGAGAAATAGGTGGTGCCTAAATTCAGCCAGTTGAGGTTGGAGCCGCTGCCGAAGGCGAGCTTTTCCTCCTTCTTGATCTGCTCGTCCAGCCGGGCAGCCAGTTCTTCCTCCCGATCCGAACCCGTTTCCTGGCTGGGCTGGGCATGGGTGATATCGGCAAAATTGCCATACAGACGGCGGATCGTGTTCAAATCGCGTGTGGAAGGCTCAAAACTCAGCTGGTTTTGGGCGTACATAATATCCCTGATGTCCTCGCTGTGTCCCAGAAGCCCCATGGCATGGCCCATCTCATGGATGGCCACAGCCAGGATGTTTTGGGGGGACTGCGGCTTCCCGGCGATATCAAAGGTCGCCATCTTGATTTCCATGTTTTTCAGTTGTTCGTCCCGGATTTCGGGGACCGTAATCCCGGCATGAAAGGTGGTGCCGGTTTCCGTATGCTGGCCGCGGGTATCCAGCGTGTTGACCCAGTAGACCCGGATATCGGCCTCTTCCGGCGAATCGACCATGACGTAGGTGATCCGGTTGTCCAGGGCCTTGACCCAGACATCCATTGCCTTGCGGATGTTGTTGATAAAGCTGGGCTGAAAGTTTCGAACGCCCACCGGACTCCTTTCGATATAGAGCTTCAGGGGCAGCTTGGTGACGGACCAGCGGATCAGCCGCCCATTGTCCGTGACTTCATCCAGGTAATCGTCGCCATCCGTGCGCAGCCCGTCAATTTTATCCGGACGCTTGGCGTTAACCGAGCGGGTGGCCGATTCCACCCGAAGCTTGTGCTTTTCCGCCTCAAGCAGCCGCAGCTGGGAGAGGCCGACCCTGGAAAACCGGGCGGCCTGGGAATAAGGCGCCAGCGACAGGATGCGCTGGTAAACGATCTGGGCCTCCTCGTAGCGGCTGGCCTTCACCAGGGAATCCGCCAGGTAATAGTGGACGTTGGGGTTGTTCTGGTCCTCGTAGGTGGCATGACGCAAATATCGGACGGCAAGATCATAATCCCCCTGCCGGTAAGCCTTGATTCCCAGTTCAAAATTGCCGGCCAGGGCCGGGGGGGCTGTCAGCAGATGGACGGCCATTGCCAGGGCAAGGGCTGAAGCCCAGTGTTTCCCTATCCGCAGAGCAACTTTTTTCATGGAGGAGCCTTTATCCTGTCGTCAGATAGCTTCCCACCCCTGGTTACATATCCTATTTTATATTTATTTTGCATCGAGTTCAAAGCGTGGGGTAAACTCTTCATGCATCTGGAGGGGTTTGCCGGGTTGTTCCAATGAATTTCTCTCTCGTCAATACGTTCACACGACTTGAGCGGGACCCCGTCATCGAGGTGATGACCAAGGAGGTCCTGGGCATCAACGTGCCCAAGACGGCTATTGTCCGCAGCGGCAACGAAATGGCCGACGTGGCCTTCAACGAGTTCGGCAACACGGTGGGATTTTTCGGCGGCGGATTTCTGCTGGACCGGCTTTTAAACCGGGTGTACAGGGGGGTGGGATCTGACGCCGTATCCGTCCTGTGGAAGCATACGGGCAAGTCCGTGGCCTTGTGCAGCGTTCTGTTCTCTTTGATGTGGGCCATGCCGTTTTTTCGGAACTACCTGACGGCAGTACGGACGGGGACGGACAACTATGCCCAGGTCATCGGCTCCGGGAACTTATCCCGTCCGAAGGACCCGGAAGCCTTTGAAAAACGCAAGGCCGGTTATCTCAAAACCGCCTTTTCCACTCTGGGAATCGGGTTAGGTGTGGCTGTCTCATCGGTGATTGGCTCTCGCCTGGCTATTCGGCGGGGAATTGCCCTGACATCCGGCGGCAAGCTGGGTGAGGCGCTGAAGAGTCCTGGAAAACTGGGCGCATGGGCACTGGACAAGATCCGTCTAGCAGGCGGGAAGTTCCGGGAGTTCGGGGACGTCCACGCCGCCCTGTTCTGGGGGCTGCCCGCCTATGGCGGCTGGATTCACGCATCGAGAGACAAGTACGAGCGCAAGGAGCAGGTGCTCAAGGCGGCCAACTTCTTCGTCTGGTTCTTCGCCCTGCCCTTTGCCATCCGCCGGGCCTTCGTCTCGAAGTTTCCGCAACAGGTGCGCAAAGTCATGCAGGACCAGGGAAAATCCCGGATCACCCGCGAGCTTATCGAAGCTTCGGGCCTGAAGGGAGCGGCGAAAGACAACGCCGTCAAGCTCTGGGTCCGCCAGAGCGTAACCAGCCTGGTCAGTTCGCTGGTGCTGCTCGGCGTATCGCCGACGGTCCTCAACATCTGGCTGACAAAACAACGGCTGGCCCGGCAGCAGGGACAACCGGAGGCGCAGTTCTCCGGGGCTGCCATTCCTTCCGGCCAACTGCGGCACAAATCCTTTGAAGCGTTCCTGTCCGCACGCTATAATCAGAACAGCCGCGTCGCCGGCGGCGCGGCATATCCGGCATATTGAGGCTCCCTCCGATGTTCCGCAAGAGTTTTTTCCTGGTCGTTTCCATTCTGGCACTGGTTTTTGTATCGGCCTTTTCCACCCAGCTGTGGATCTCCGGCCAACTGCCCTCGGCCTACGACCCCGGCCTGAAGATCGAGGAGGCTTTCGCCACCTCGGAACACCCCCTGCTCATTGAGTTCTATGCCGACTCCTGCTCCGCCTGCCGGCAGGTGACGCCTGTGCTTCACGGCGTTTACGAAGCGCACTTCAAGGATCGCCTGACCCTGGTGATGCTGGACATCGATGACCCCGACGTGTTCCAGGTCTCCCAACTGTTCGGGGTGACGGCCATCCCGGCAGTGTACGTATTCGACTTCAAACACATGAAAAAAGAGGAAATCGCGCTGCGGGATCTCTTCTCCGAATCCCGGCTGCGGGAATCCCTGGATCGGGCCGTGGCCGAAGCCGAGGAACGCAGGCAGGAAGCCGCCGTGTTGCCGTCGTCCCAACCGGCGGAACAATGACCGAACCGCGCTTTCGCGAAGTCCTGCGAGTTTTCTGGCTCACCCTCTGGCTGAACCTGCTGGTGGCCGGGGGAAAACTCACCGTCGGATACCTGACGGGCACCCTGAGCCTCATTGCCGACGGTTTCCACTCCGTGCTGGATGCCTCGGCCAACGTGGCCGGCATTGTCAGCATGAAGTTCGCCATGCAGCCCCCTGATCGGGATCATCCCTATGGCCACCGGAAATTCGAGGCATTTGGCTCGATGATTATCTCGTTTTTCCTGTTCTTTGCCAGTTTTAACGTGCTGCAAAGCGCCATTGCCCGGCTTCTCGATCCGGCAGCCCACATGCCCACCGTCTCGTGGGTGAGCTATGGGGTAATTGTCGTCTCCCTGTTCATCAGCCTGTTCGTCAGCCGCTACGAGGCAAAAAAAGGCCGGGAGCTGGAGAACGACCTGCTCATTGCCGACTCGAAGCACACGATGTCGGACGTATACAACTCCATCTCGGTACTGGTGGCCCTGGTGGCCATCCAGCTGAACTTCCCCTGGGTCGATATGGCGGTGGCGCTGGTCATCGTGGCCTTCATCTTCAAGGCCGGGTTCGGAATCATCATGACCCACCTGGGCGCCCTGGTGGACGAGGTGGTGCTGGACCCGAAAGACGTGGAAAAGCTGGTGATGGAGGTGCCTGGAGTCGTCGGCTGCCATAAGATCCGCAGCCGCGGGATGAAGAACAACGTGTTCATCGACCTGCACATCCAGGTGGACCCGGACATTACCGTAAGAGAAGGCCACGGCATCGCCTACGCCGTGGAAGACAAGCTCAAGGCCATCCCCTCCGTCCATGTGGCGGATGTCCTGGTCCATATCGAGGACGCCCGACGGCAACCGGGGTGAATTCGAAAAATTTTTCCTTTTTTCAGAAATTTCCCTAAAGGTTTTTCAAAACCTGCCGATAATATAACTATCGACCCAAAAATCGACAACCGGTCCGACTCCTGGAGTACGGGCGGCTTTTTCGTTTTTGAACAGGCCGGAGCCTTTGCCCCTGCAGGGGCCTGCCTTATAGGCAAAAGGCCATCACTAGGGAGTGGAACGACTCCGAAGCCAGCTTCGGGTCATGTTCATCTGGGTCAGGTAGTTCAGGAAGTTTTCCTTCGGGTCCACCGCTGACGCCCTGCTTTGAAACACGAAGCCCAGCCGGGCCGGTGTCGCGCCGATGTTTTGGGTCGCCGCCTCGTCGGCGGGGGTCGTCATGAATTCTTCTGGCATACCGGGTCCCTCACGTTTCTCTCTGTCTATATAAAAACCAGGATCACTCCGGAATTGACGCGCCGGCTCCGGAGAACCGGGTCACATAAACGGTCATGAAGCCGTTGGGAGAGTCGGCGATCTTTTCGAATTCCGCGCCGTGGGTTTCCATCAGAAACCGGGTGGCCGGATCGTTTCGGGGCACCACCCGCCCCGCATTCATTTGGTTCCGGGTCAGCAGGGCATGGTTGATAACGACATAGCGGACCCTGTGCCGGGAGAGCATCTGGTATAGGACCTCCGCTTTGCGGCGGAAGAGATTCTCCAGTTGCTCCGGAAGCACCTGGGGCGACAGGGGGCCGGGATGGAAAACGAAAAAGTCCAGCGCCGGACGCCGGGTCCAGAGACCCAGCATCATGCTGTCCATCGTGTTATCGGTCCAGACAACGTCGCCGGGTTCCGTGCGCTTCCCGATAGTATCGAAAACAAAATGATAGTCGGCCAGGATAGGGGGATTGCGCTGGATTTGAGGGGCTACATGGAGCAGGTTGGTGGCAATGCCCATCGCCACGAACCCCGTCAATGCCGCCTGCCGCAGTTTTTCATCCACCAGCCAGGTTCGGGCCGACAGGACGAACTGGGGCAGCAGGAAGGGCAGGATAACGGCAAGAAACCGGGGGTACTGGTCGTGGAAACTCCATAGAGGCAAAGCCAGCAGGTACAGGGCCAGGTAGATGCCAATCAGGGAAACCTCCCGGCGGAGGAGGCAGCGGGCCAGCCGGACCAGCAGCAGGGCGGAGAGGGCGAGGCTGGAAAAGACGATCAGACTTTCGGAAAACGGATTGTCATGAAGCCTCAGGACCTCCAGCCAGGGGAATATAGTCAGGGACAGGCCGGAAACCAGTTCGGCAAAGCCTTCGCCATAGAGTGGCAGGAGATCATGTTCATACAGGAGATCCATCCTGAGGGTCTGGACGTAGTTTTCCTGAAAGGTTCGAACCAGAAAATCGCCCATCTGAAGCGGGGAAGCGGACTGGCCGCTGCTCCAGAACAGCCACGGCAGAACGCCACCGGCAAAACAGGCGCCATAAAGAGCTGCGGTTCGGGTCCGTCCCAGCCAAAGCTGATGGAGCACAACCGCCCCCAGGGCCAGAATGCCCAGGGTGCGGGTATGGAAGGCAAGCAAACCCAGCAGGATGACAGGCCAGGAGATGCCTTTTCCTCCGGGATCGTTGCCGGATGCTTCCGGGCAACGGAGATACATGGCGAAAAGCCCGGCGGTCAGAAGCAGGTAGAGTGGCTCGGTCATAACCGACGTGGCCGGCTCCAGAAACCGGAAGCTGGTGGCCACCATCACCAGTAACCCGGCGGCAAGCGCCGGAGGAAGCCCGTAATGCTTCCGGTAGAGTCGAAAGACCAGGCTCAGGGCGGCGAGGGAAAAGAGCATGTTCAGGACGAGAAAGGCGGTGATTCGGGCCGGAAGCGACTGGAACAGGAGGGCCGGAATGGAAAGGATCGCCGGAAAGAGTGGCGGATACTTGTGGACGACGGGGCCACCCTCAACCCAGGGCAGCATGTAGCCTTTTCCTGCGGCCATGGCGATGGCGCCCATGATGTAGATACCGTCATCATAGAGGATTCCGGCCTGCATGGGGCGGATCAGCCCGAAAAACAGCATGGCGAACAGGAGAATCCCGCCTGCCGTCAGGGCGGTTTGCCGGGGCTTTTGGGTCAGAAGCTTGCGAACGCCGTCCATAGTTCAATAGCGTAACGGATTTTTATGAATCGGGGTGGAGAAAGTCCGGGATTTTCTATTTCTGACTCTTTATGTAAAAATAGGACTCTGATTTTTCAAGGCCAACTATCGGGATTCGGAAACAGGGATTTAACTGTGATTTCGGCTTTTTCACCCATGCGCCGGATATTGGACCGCATTTACGCCGAATGGACAACGTCCAGGGTGCTCGTGACGCTCCTGGTCTTTGACGTGACCGTCCTGTCGGCGGCGGTTTATCTTGAAACCGTGACCCACCTCCAGTTTTTCAAGGAAGGCTACCCGATGACCTGGCTTTCGGCCTTTCACCTGCTGGCCGTGGCCCTGACCGCCTGGAAGACGTTTGAACGGCGCGACCCCGAAGGCAGCCGAATGCACTGGAAAGCCTGGTTCAGCCGCCTGGACCGGCCCACCTCCGTCTGGCTTTTAATTGCCGCCGGGTTTGTCTTTCTGACCCTGGATGAGATGCTGATGCTGCATGAACTGGCGGATATCATCATTCACTTTGTCTTCAGCATCGAAGCAAACGCCGTAACGGACCGGCTGGATGATGTGCTGGTGCTGCTGTATCTGATTCCCGGCGTAATCGCCCTGGTGTACTACTGGCAGGAACTCTTCCCGTTTCGGAAGGCAGCTTTTTACCTTTCGCTGGGGATGCTTTGCGCCATGCTCATGGTGGCTGCCGACATCATCACGAACCAGAACGACATCATCCCCCTGTTCATCGAAGGCACGAAGGCCAGCGACCGGGTATTCAACCTGCTCAAGCTGTTTGAGGAAAGCATGAAGGTCCTTGCCGAGGCGTTCTTTATCGGCGCGTTATACTTCTGCTACGAAAAGGCGGGAACGCTGCCCCAGGCCGAGGCCCCGGCGGAACTGAAACAGGCGGCCTGACTATTTCTGTACGGGGGCCTTTGCCGGATCACCCCGGTTTACACCGCCGTCTTCCACGGTAATCGAAGGCTCTTCCGGCGCTTTCCCGTCTTCGATCAGTTTTTTCGGCTGCTCGATATCCATCCGCGCATTGGTTTCAACGTTTTTCAATGCACGGGTGGCGTCGAGGGAAAAATTGCCGACGCCGCCCGCATCCGCCTGGGCATACGAGGCCGGAGAAATCAGCCATGCCATGCCCAGAGCAAGGAGCATCAGGGATTTTTTCATCAGGGCTTCCTTTGTTTTGCTGTTCTGCATGAGTCTCAGCTTATGACTGTCTGCCCATCCTTTTGTTCCACGAAACGGCCTAATGTTGCGAAACTGTTACGGCTGTTTGTTCATGGGATCGTCCCAGACGTGCAGGCCGTTGGCGCCGGGCTTGCTGAAAATCACCGCATCGGGGCGATCCTCCACCTCACGGGCATCGTTGGGGTCTTTCGTCTGAATCTCGATGGCACCGTTACGGCCAATCATAATGTGATGCCCCTTGCCCGGCAGGTAGGTAACGCCGGGGAAATCCCGGAAGGCATGGTATTCCTCTTCGGGAGGCAGGGGAATGTACATCCGCACTGTCTGGAGATACCGGTTGGTCAGGTCGTAAGGCTTGGCCGTGTAAATGTCCTCAATGGCCTTCATCGTGACAACCATTTGCTGGAACGCCATCAGGGCGTTGGGGGCCGGGGGCAGGTAAGCCAGGCGCTCAAAAACCATCCGCAGCCGTTCCGGCTTGCCGATGGACAATTGGGCGATACCGAAACGAACCGGTTCCCTCCGCCCGGCAAAGCGCTGCTCAAACACATCCTCCGCCGGGAACCGGGAAACTGATGTCCTGGTTGAAATACCCGGTACATGGCCAAGCCCCGAAGCCGGCGGCGACGGCCAAAGCAATGCCGGAATCACGGTTTCCTTCCCCCTCCTTCCGCCCTGAGCTGATGCCTCCGTTGATTCAAATATTTTATTTAAAAAATAATCAATTGGCCAGCCCGTTGTTTTTGCGTTTCCGCCAGCGCCTTCAGGCGAAGGCGAGAG
The DNA here is from genome assembly GCA_039794365.1 of Candidatus Neutrinobacter sp. Classification (GTDB taxonomy): domain Bacteria; phylum Cyanobacteriota; class Vampirovibrionia; order Vampirovibrionales; family Vampirovibrionaceae; genus JBDIVN01. The sequence continues at coordinate 240,810 of JBDIVN010000001.1, forward strand.
TCTTGCCGGGCGTTCGGGCCTTCCAGGCAGCATGGTCTTCCGGCAGGCAGACGCCGCAGGGCCGGTATCCGGCAGCTTTCGCCGTCCGTTCATCCCGGAAGAAGACCCGGTTTTTAACGTAACATCCTTTGGCCAGCCAGCGCAGGGCGGAGGGGCAGTCCAGCCGCCCATATATTTTCAGCCGCCGGTTGCCACCCAGTGTGCCCGGTTCCCGGCTCCGGCACGGTTTGCCGTTTGCTCCGACCAGCGTGTACAGCTTCACTTACTTCAGGTACCAGGGTGTTTTGGGGCCGGGATTGACGAACAGCCGGGTTACGGCGTCTTCCAGCGCGGCGGCCCGGACTTTGGGGTCGGTCAGGGCGATGATCTGCCCAATCTCCTCGATCTTCTCCAGGTTTTTAACGGCACGGCGGTCAAAGGGATCGATAAGCCGCGCCGATCCCTGCTTGCGCTTCATGGCCTGCACCGGCTCCTTCAGGCTGGTAAAAAACCGGTGGGCATTCGGGGTTTTCGCCGGACTGAGGTCGGCCAGCACCTCGTCCAGGGCTTGCTCGTATAGACTGGCCCAACGCTCATGGCGGATAGCCCTGGTATAGCGCGGAAGCTTGGGCTGGCTCAGGTCCGTATACAACCATGCGGTCAGCAGACGGAACTTGTCCGCGGGCGGCAGCTTCTCGTATTCCGGGTCTTTCCCTCTCCCGGAAAATTGCGGCGGCGACACGGATGCCCTTGCGCTTCCCGCCGGAAGGTACGTTCCGAAAACCGTCATTCGTGTTCCCCCTTATTCCCCAATCGATTACCAGCGTATTCTAGCAAAAAGCGGACAGGGCCAAAAGGCCACCCCCAAAAAAGGTCCTGGCAGGCTCTCTCAGCGCAGGCGGTAGTTGAGGCGCACCAGAATGATGTGCTCCATCTCGTCAACGTCGGTGCCCGGCACATTGCCGTACCGCAACTGGTATCCCCCCTCCACGGTGGTCCGCCCCACCGTCCGGCCCAGTCCCGCAAAAATCCGGTTCTGGTCAAAGCCTGCCACGGGGCCGTTATCCGGGCTGTTGAGATTGAAACGAAGGTCTTCAACGGCAACGGCGTACCAGGGGCCATCCCCAATCGGCACCCGCAGGGTCAGCTGGGTACGGGTACGCAGAGACAGTCCATCCACGTCCTCAATCATGCGCTCTTCAATCCGCTGGGCCAGGGCAACGGAAATCCGGGGCCATTGCCGTCTCAGCTCGATTTCCTGCTGGAACCGGTGCTCGTTTTCCATCGCGCCGTCCTCGAAATCCGGGTACCAGCCGTAGGTCGCATTGAGCAGGACATGCTCGTTGAGGGCATATTCGATTGCCGGCACGATCCGGATACCGCTGAGGTCCCGGACGTTATTATTCCAGCGTCCCTCCAGTTGCAGGCTGGTGCCGATTTTATCCGTCAGGGGAAGTTCCAGGGTGACGGGCGCCCAGAGGCTCAGGTCATCCCTGTCATATTCAGCCCAGACCACCCCTCCGCCGGAGAGGCCGATCAGGAAAACAATCAGCCAGAAACATAATCCGGGGGACCTGCCCATCCGGTTCTCCCTCCAGAAGGGGATATCCGTCCGCTCGACGCGAGCAGATCCATCCTAATGGAGCCTTGGCAAAAAAACAACCTGAAGCCTTTCCCCCACCCCGATTCGCTCTCATCCGCCCACCGGAAACCCGATCATTAATCAGATTGCTAATCACGGGGGAGGTTGCAAAGTTCGTTGACCTGTTCAAAGATCGTACATTGCCGACCGCGGTGAAACTTTTTGTCACCGCCCGCGTCTGAGTTATTGTTGAGGTCGCGATACGGGACGGGTTCATGCAACGATTTCTGATTGCAGTCTTACAGCTTCTCCTGGCAGGAACGCTTATCGGCGTGTTCTCCGCCCAGCCGGCGCCGGCGCAACCGGTTCAGCAGGGAGGCGTGCAGCGCAACGCGGCGGGGCATGGCATGCATGCCGGGGGGGTGGAGCCTGAGCATGTCCTGATCATCCTGGATGCGTCCTACTCCATGTCCGAACCACTCCAGGGCAAGGAAACCAAGATGGCCGTCGCCAAGCGGACCATTCTCCAGGTTCTCCAGAATGTTCCGCCCCATGTGAACGTGGGACTGCGGGTATACGGCAACAGCGCCAACAGTCTGACCGCCTGCCGCGCCACGGACCTGCTCGTTCCCATCGGCCCCAACAACCGCAACCTGGTTTCCAGCAAGCTGATCGGCGTGAAGCCCACCGGGGCGACTCCCATCAGCCATACCCTGATCAAATCCGTCCGGGAAGACTTCGCCAACCTGCCGGGCAAGAAAAGCATCATCCTGGTCAGCGACGGCATTGAAACCTGCGGCGCCAACCCCTGCGACGTGGCTGTCAACATGGTGCGCAACGGGGTGGACATCAAGATGAACGTGGTCGGCTTCGGTATCCACGACATGGCCGCCAACCGTCAGCTGAAATGCATTGCCCTGTCCACCTTTGGCAAGTTCTACAATGCCAACACCGCGGCGGAACTGGCCAACAGCCTGAACAATTCCCTCAGCGTGCAGACCGAGGTCCAGGGGCAGATCCTGCTCCCCGACGGGACACCGCAAACGCCAGCCAGGCCCTGAAGACGAACGTTCGTGAAAGACCGGGCCATTCTGGTGTAGAATAGTGCATTAACATCAAGAAGGTCATTGGAGAAAGGTGCAAGGCATGAAGTTCTTTTCCAGGCAGAAGGCTGCGCGGCAGATGGCCGCCACCCTGGTTACGGGGATGTTGGCGGTTTCCGGTTTCGCGTTTGCCACGGACCGGATACAGCCGACGATCATTGCCGAGGCCAAGCCGAAGGTCGCCGTCAAGTCGGAAGCAGCAAACAAGTCTTATATCCGGGTCACGCCCATCGACCTCCTGAAAGCTCCCGACAACTACCTTGACAAGGACATCCAGCTCGAAGGGACCTTCAGCAGCTTTTCCAGCTTGGGGCTGGACTACAAGAAAGCCTTCCGTGACAGCAAGGAACACGTCAGCCTCCTGCTTTTGCGGCCCGACGTCACGCACCACAAGATTCCCCTGGCCGAGTTGAAGCTGATCTACCCGCGCAAGAAGAGCGACGATGTGCTTGAACTCGAATCCGGCGACATCGTTTCCATCAAGGGCCACGTTTTCAGCACCGCCCTCAACGACCCATGGGTTGACGTGGAAGTGATTGACGTCATCAAGAAAGCCACGCCCAAGCCTGAGGAAAAGTCCGCACCGGAGTGCTGCTAGTTTCCCATCGCAATCAGACTTGAAGACCCCGGACTTCCGGGGTCCTTGTCTGTGCTAGAATTGCCTGTGAAGGCCCTACCCAGGAGTTGCATCGGCACATGGTCAGTTCTACTGAAATTCCCTCATCCCTGGCATCGCGTGCGACGGAAATCATCGATATTGAAATCGAGGCGCTTAACGGCCTGAAGAGGAACCTGAACGGGGACTTCAACCGGGCCATCGAACTCATCGAGTCGTCCAGTGGCCGGGTCATCGTTACCGGCATGGGCAAGTCCGGGCTGATCGGCAAGAAAATCGCCGCCACCTTGTCCAGCACCGGCACCCCCGCCCTGTTTCTCCATCCTGCGGAAGGCTCCCACGGTGATCTGGGCGCCATCATGAAGGGCGACGTAGTGATTGCCATCTCCAACAGCGGCGAAACCCCGGAGATTCTAGGCATCCTGCCGCTCGTCAAACGCTTTGGCCTCCCGCTGATTGCCATGACCGGCAACCTGAAATCGACGCTCGCCAGCCGCAGCGACGCGGTTCTGGACATCAGTGTTCCGCAGGAGGCCTGCCCGCTGGGCCTGGCTCCCACCGCCAGTACGACGGCCACTTTGGTAATGGGCGACACGCTGGCCGTCATCCTGCTGGAGCGCAAGGGTTTCACCCAGGACGACTTCGCCCTGTTCCACCCCGCCGGCACCCTGGGCAAGCGCCTGCTGTTAAAGGTGGACGACGTGATGCGGACGGGGGATCGTATCCCGCTGGTGTCCGAAGACATCATGTTCGTGGACGCCCTGACCGAAATCACCTCCAAGCAACTGGGCTTTACGCTGGTGACCAACGCCGACGGCCAGATCCAGGGCATCGTCACGGACGGCGACGTCCGCCGGGCGCTCATCCAGCATGGCGATGTCCGTGAGCTTCCCTTGAAGCGGGTGATGACGGCCAAACCCAAGGCCATCGACCCCAACGCGCTGGCCGTCAGCGCCCTGCGCATTATGGAAGACCACAAAATCACCGCCCTCGTGGTTCAGGACGAAGCGGGCCGCGCCAAAGGCGTCGTCCACATGCACGACATCCTGAACACGGGCATTACTTAGAGCCGTTCGGCTCCTTAATTATGGCTGGCGAGCGTCAAACCTTCGGAACCGGGCGTTAATCACTGTTATTCCCGCCCCCGCCTTCGCAGGGATAAACTCCGACGGGAATCCATTCGTCAGGTAAATGGCGTGGGCTAGGCCTTCCTGCGGCGCTCCCCGGAAACCTGGCTGCTGCGATACTGCCGGGCGCATTCGTCCAGCACTTCCAGCCGGTGAAAGGCCATAATCCACTGTGGTGATGCGTGCGCCGCCTCCCTGAGATCCTCGGAGGCCTTCTCCGTTTCCGCAGTCAACCAGTCCAAAAAATTGTTATCCATGCAAACTCCCCAATGGCGATTGTAGACGATCCTGTACATGTATAAAAACATTTTACCCCGGAAAATTTGCCCCCCAAACCCTGTTTATGCTGAAATAGGACGGTCTGATCAGGCTTTACAGGCTTCATAATGCGAAACATGCAGGAGATTTCCGAAGAAATCCGGACGCTGGCGGCCAACGTGAGGCTGCTGGCGATGGACGTGGACGGCGTACTGACCGACGGACGGATTATCTATACGGCCACCGGCGACGAGATTAAATTCTTCAACGTGAAAGACGGCCAGGGCATCGACCTGCTGAACAAGGCCGGCATCCACACGGCCATCATCACCGCGCGCACCTCTCCCATCAACGAGCGTCGGGGTGGTGAATTGGGAATCCGCTTCATCTGCCAGGGTCAGAAGAAAAAGCTGGAGTGCCTCCAGCGCATCACGCAGGAACTCGGCATCACCCTGAACGAGGTCGCCTATATCGGCGACGACCTCCCTGACCTGCGCCCCATGCTCGCCGCCGCCCTCCCCTGCTGCCCCGCCGATGCCGTCCCCGAAGTCCGCGAGATCGCCAAATACGTCGCCAGTGTCGGAGGCGGCCAGGGCGCCGTCCGCGAAATTACGGATCTGATTTTGAAGGCTCAGGGGAAATACCCCGAATTGCCGCAACCGGATGAATGGAAGTCCATGTCGGGCCTTGAAGCGTCGTAAGTATTAGCGGTAACTTTCTTTTGTATAAAGTTCTCCACAATAAAAAAACCTGATTATCGGGAATAATAGGTAAAAAAAATCCCAGGGCTTATCCTGGGATTTCCAATTCTTCAATTGGAAGTTCTGCTGTGTGCCAGCAAAATGTGAGGGAAAATTGATTTTGCCATTAAAGCTGGGGAACAACGCTTCGAAGCACATTTCCAAAATTGTCGGGAGTGACCACGAGTCTGGCGGGCTGAAACCCTTCCGCGCTGAATCCGCCAAGCTCCTGAAATCTCTGGATGTCTTCCAGGCTGATACTGTCCGTATTACCCGTTAACGAGGCAATGAGGCTGAAGTTGCGTTCAATATGCAAAATCCGATCCAGCAACGCCTGGACTTCCGGGTTATCCCTTTCGGCAGACCTGGCAAGGCTTTCCTGGTAATTTTTCAGCTCATCCCAATTCAATTCTCCATCCTGCACGGAAGGCGGAATCGTTACAGTAGTGGTTTCGACAGGTTGACCAAATGGAAGCGGCAACACCGGCCGTTCGATTTCCGCCCCTTCAAAGGATTCGGCACCATTGAAAATGGAAACGGCCTCATCCTGATCAATATTGGAAAAGGGGATTTCCGGAAGATCCGTTCTGCCGAAGTACTCCCTGAACAGGTTGTACAGCCGGGGCGATACCCGCGCCACCTTTTCCGGTTGTTCAAAAAAGGTTTCAGCCATAACCACCGTAATGTGAATCATTTCCGGCTCAAAGGCGTAACTGCTAATACCTTCCCGCACGGCCAAATTCTGGAGCCGCTCATCGTTCATAAAGCGCTGAACCTCGCGGGCCAAAGTCTGTTGCTGGTCAGGAGACAGATCCGGGAGTGTATTATTAAACCGGCGATCATCCAACTGGTCCGCAACATGATTGAATTCATGCGCAACGATATTGGAGCCATCCGTAGGATTGGCAAGTCCGGCCTGGGCGGAGCGGACAGCCAGGTCAATCTGGCCGTTCCCTCCCAGCCCGCCGAAGCGATGACTTCTGGGATCTTCGGGCGTACCCACCACGACTCGCCACCTGGGATCACTGACAATCTGATCGACGACGCCGGGTTGATTATGCCACGCTTCGGCAATACTGGCAGCGATGATAAACTTCATGGACGGGTCCATCGGACGTTCTGTGCCATCGAGTTCAAACAATTGCCGATCAGTAATCGCCTTGTCAATCTCGAAACCTTTGGTATCAAGGGACTGCATAATTTGGGCCAGAACCTGATCATAGCGCTCCCGGTCCTCGCCGGACAGTCTTGACCGCTCCGGCTGGAAGTCCTGGAAGATTTTATCCAGTCCTTCCGTATCTCCATTGCGGCTTTTGACGTTATAAAGGGCACGCAGGGTCAGCCAGTCCTCGTCAACGATGGCACGTTCCTCGTTTCGGATCGCTTCCCTTTCGGCTTGGACAGCCGGATCATTCTGAGCGGCCTCGAGCATGGCAAGGGCCTCCGGCCCCAAGAGGGAGCGGGTGCGGGTGCTTTCCTCATTTCCACCGGTCTCGCCGGGAAGAGGTCCCGGATGGTGCCGGGTCCGGATAGCGTCCGACTGGATGCTCATCACCCGGTTGACATTTCCAAGAGCGGTAGCGGCCTCCAAAAACGGCATCACTTCCGGGGAACCGGCTTCCGCGGCCAAAACGGCATTTTGGGAAGGATCGGTCGATCCGGCGCCTGACAAAGGACGCATTTTCTCCATGGGAATATTCCATGCAAGATTGGGTATTGCACTCATGCTCACTCTCCTCAACAAAACCCTTTTAAAGGGATAAAGCTCAAATACTCAACTCATATAATGTTAATAAAATAAAAACAATCAATAGGAATGAATTGCCTCCTGATTGAAAAAATCTCCGGAAAACTGCGAATGGTGCCAACACACCGTTTGATATAATGGAAGTCTGTAGAGTGTGCTTCGGGAGGAGATAAATGCCTGTTACACGCAAAACCGCCAGGGAGTTATGCACAGAAACCGAGTTCAGGCTGGTCAATGCCAGTTTCTCGCCGGAGGTGAAGGAGCTGAGCAAGGCGGAACTGAAAAAACACATCCAGCGCACCCGAAACGTGCGGGACAAGTTCAAGGATCTGGGGCGGCGCCAGCACCTTGAGGCCAAGGGAAGCCGAAAGCCCAGCGGCAGGAAACCGGCCTCCGGCAACCAGGGCACCCTCAAAAAAGCCCAGTTGTTTGAGGAAACGCTGGCCCGCTTTGAAAAGCGCCTGACCGCCGTGGAAGCCCAGGAGGAGAAGGCCGCCCGGAAGGCCGCGGAGAAAACCCGGAAGGCTGCGCTCAAGAAGGTGGTCAAACCGAAGTCCCCGAAAACATCCTCCTCCAAGTCCATCGCCATTCAAAAACAGGGCCAGGACAACACCAAGCTGCGCAAAGGCCAGGCGATCAAGGGCGTCAAGATCGGCTCCCACGTCCGGGCGGCCAACCGCCGCTCCCAGGCCCGCAGGGACAACCGCCGCTAAAATCTCGGATTTTGGGGAACAACCTGGTCGGGTTGACGTCTGCTCATATAGCCGCCCTGAACAGGGCCGTTGTGCCCGTCTGTTAACCTGGAGGTTGCCCCATGCTTCGTGTGCGTTGCATTGCCATTGCATTCCTCATCACCCTCGGACCCGCACTGAACCCGGCTCCCGCAGCCATGGCCGAAACCGTTCCCTGGGTCCTGGAACCCGTGCATTTCCAGGATCTCCAGCATGAGGATGCCAATGAGACGCTTGAAATCCTGGAAGGCACCATCCATTTCACGGAAGATCCCGAAGGCCCCGACAGCCAGCCGACACTGGTTATTGAATTGCTCGAAGCGGAAGAGGCCGATTCGTATGATGACGCCGCGAACAAACGGAGTCGGCTTCGCACCTTCCTGAAAGGGAAGAAATCCCGGAATGCCCTGTATGGCGGCATGTGGACAACCCATATGGGGACGGACAAGGAATACGAGGAAAACAACCGCCTGCTGGCCCTTCAGTACCAGGGGATATTTCTGGCGACCTTTCGAAACAGCCATGCGGACCAGACCGTTGCCGCCGGGGTTGCCCGAACCGTTGCGGAAAAAACCTTCGGCGAAAACCTGGAAGTCGATGCCGGGTATAAAGTCGGCCCCATGTACGGCTACAAACAGGGGGTACCCACCGTGGCCGGTGTGAGTGTTCTGCCGTTCGTCACCATGGGCGTTTCCTACAAGGCTTTCGGCGTGGATCTCAACTATGTTCCCTTCACCAATGTGGCCAGCCTCAACACGCGCATCAATCTGACCCCGCTCTTTTCACGCCGGAACAACAAGGAAGACGATCCAGGGCCTGAAGAAACAACCCCAAAGCATCCTGCGGAAATCCAATAACAGACCAAAGTTTTATTTCTTCTTAAAAGGCTTTTTTACGTCAAAGGCCCCGCGAGAGATCCGCGGGGCCTTTGGGGCTTTTTGCCGGAATTTATTGCTTCCGTTTGGACTGGCCGACCATCACAGTGACCCACTGACCGTTTTCATCGAGCATCTTGGAGGTCCAGGTCTTGGTATTTTCATCCTGGAATTCGATGATATCCCGGAACGTGGTGGTTCTGCCGGGATGCATCGGGCAGGTGCCTTCGGCTTCCAGGGTCAGGACCTTGCCGGACTCATCCACGGTACCGTCATACTGCCACAGGTGGCCGGTCATGGAATCAACCCAGGTGCCGACGTATTTCTGTTTTTTGGCGTCGTAACCCAGGGTCAGGTTGCCGAGGAAGGGCTTGTCCATCATCGTGCCCTCAATATCGGAGATGGTCCAGAATTCGCCGAGGGGACGGATGGTTTCGGTGCCCTGGGACACAACCGGAGGCTCGCCCGGCTCCATATAGGCCTGCATTTCCGTTTCCCACTCGCCCACCATCTGCTGCAACCAGTTGTGCTCCGGTCCGGGCTGGGGGAATTCCTGCGCCATGGCCGATCCGGCAGCGAACACGAGACTCATGGCCAGCATCAGGCCAATAGCTTTATTCTTCAGAGTGTTCATATCAACATCCTTTCTAAAGGACAACTCATACCGCACGGGCTGATTATATCGCAACCGGTCGCAATTGTTTATTCGGTTTACTTCAACGCGCAACTTCCAGCGTTCAGGGGATTTAAAAAAGATATCCGGCAATCAGAGCAGGGAATACCGCATGCAATCCACACCAGGCCAACCCATCACCGGCATTAATTCCTTTGCGCATCCGCACTTCGGGTGGCGTTCGGAAAAGCTTCCCGATTTCCGGCTTGCAATCCGTCCGGAGGATATTCTGAACGGCCAACCCACGGACACCTTTGTCCGGCGGGTGATGGACAAGTTGAAGCGCGACTCCCTTGACGATCCGGGCTTTGTCGTCGTGCCCGGCGCCGACCAGGTATTCGACAACCCGGAAGCCATGAAGGCGTTTTTCGAGAACACGTTTCTGCGGGTCACGGGAATGCTGACGAAAAAGCCTGCCGGTTACGAAACCGTGTTTCCGCCCGAAGTCAGCCGGGATGACGTCACTATTGCCACGCAGCACGTGGATGACGGCAGCGCGGCATCCAAGTTTACGTTGATAGAAGACCGGGACGGCAACCGATGGACGCCCAAATATCCCCACTTTGACCTCAACCCGCTGTTCTTTGCCCACTTGTACCACAAGCCGGAAAATATTTCCGGGGGCAGGTTCCGGGTGTTTGACGTGGAGCAGCGCCTGCAGGACTTTCCCGATGACCCGGAAACCGGCAGGATGATGGCCTCCATCAACCAGGTCCGCGACCCGGACGGCCTGAAGGAGAAGCTCCTGGAAAGCTATTCCTACGAGGCCGATCCGGAAGACTTCCCCGCCTTCGTCATGGTCAACAACAACCACAGAAACCTGACAGATCGCCACCTGGGGGTCGCCCATGGCGCATCACCGGTGGTCGTGCTGGATCATGGAAAGCCGTTTTCCAGAACCTATGACCGGTGGTCGGTCACCCGAAAGCGCAATTCCGGCACCGAGGCGTCGAAAGAAGTCAAAACCCTGGATATTCCCGCTTAGATCCGACCTCAGGGCTTTTGGACAACCCACAACGCCTTGGGAATGAAGCCACCCGCATAGGGGGAGGGGGGAGGGACTGAAGGGCTGGATACCGAGCATCTGGAAACCCGCGGATTCAATCGCCGCCGGCTCCTGAAACGCCGTTGCACATAAGCTTTTAAACTCCTCTCTCTACCGCAAACCTTCTCCGGGAATTTTGATTCTTATAGGAATAAAAACTATCGATAGGGTCGATTTGCCCGAATACAGGATTATTTACAAGCCGGAACTTTTGGGCTGAAAGCCGGTTAAATCAGGCATTTCCCCAGGGTTGCTCCGGGAACGGCAACAGATGGTTGCCCCGGCACCGCCTTCCCTCTATAATATCGGTCCGAGCAACATGCGTGGGCGATTAGCGCAGTGGTAGCGCACTTCCTTCACACGTATGATGCCATTAGCCCATGCGGCGAAAGTCAAAGAAGGTCAAAAACAAAGTCAGGAAAGAGTTTCAACTAACACTGACTTCCCCATCATGACCGAAGTTTTAAAAAAAATCTAGAGGTGACTCCACAGTTTTTCCACAGTATGATAAAAGGAATGAAAAAAGGTCGAAAATCCAATAAGGGCGCATAACTCAGCGGTAGAGTGCCACCTTCACACGGTGGAAGTCGTAGGTTCAAGTCCTACTGTGCCCACCATTTCTACAAAAAGTAAAGTGTGAGAACCCAAACCAAATTCCACACTTTAAAACGAAAAGCCCCGCCGATAGGGCTTTTTTCGTTTTTACGACTCCACACTTTTGAAAACAACAGATGAGTGAAGCTCTAAACATCCATCCACGTATCGCTTTTGGGCGTGTGGCCGAGGACGTGATCTGTAGAGTGAAGACAGAGGAGCTTAGTTATTCCTTGCTTTCCGCAAAAAACTGGCGGGCAATTTCCCGTTCCTCGGCATCCGAAAACATATCCTCATAGAACTTTAGCCGCAAATCCGCATAACTGACCTCGTAGAACTCGGCCAGCTTTCTCAACGTAGCTGGGGTTGGTACCCGGTCACCATGTTCATAGCGGTGTATCAGGCCAGAGGAAATCCTCGTCCCCTTCTGCACGTCGCCATATGATAGAGTGCCTCTCAACTCCTTTAGGTAGTCCCCTAGTTTCGACATGGTTGACGTGCTAAATGTCCTATGATAACCTGTAACCGTTGTCAGATTGACAATGAAAATATTGAGATACAGCCAGGAATGGCGTAGCTACGGGCTAAAACTTTAACCATAGCACAACCTGGGGTATTTTTTGCGTGGAAACGAACGGACTCTTCCCTCACGAACTGCCATCAGAGAAAATCGTGAAAATGACCTTTGTGGTCTTGTGTGCCAACCTAAAACGCGATAAAGCGCTTATCAGAGAAGCGATTTCCAATATCCCACCGTTCCAAATACAAGAATTGGCTAACTATTACGACGAGTTGATGGAGCAGCACAAAGACCAGAAAACCGCCTTGGCCCAATTGACCCAGCACATGACTTCCCTGCTCAACTAAATCTACATCCACGTATCGCTCTTGGGTTTGTGGCCGAGGACGTGGTTCGTAAACTCGCTCAACGCTTCGGTTAGGCGACGCTCTTTCTCATCGGCAATGGCCATGTCCACATCGCGGGCCATCTGCTCCACCCAGTAGGCAACAGCCATCGCCAAAACATCCAGCCGGTCATACTCGGCCAGCGCTCCACGCTCCTTGGTAATTCGGGTGAGCTGGTAGAAGAGCTGATAGCGTAAGGCCTGCTCAGGCGGCATATTCTGGGTGGACTGGTAATCCTGCTCAATGAGTTTTCGATCCACAATCAGGCGGTGCTGATTGAGAACCGGCTCCAGCGTGTCGATAATCCGCTTTTCCTTTTGCACGCTGTGCTTGACCTCCTCCATCGTGACCGGATAAGTCTTGGCCATCACGGGTTTCAAGAGTTGCATGAACATCCCATCACCAAAGTTGGACTCAATCAGAATCCGGTTGACCTGTTGCCGCTTGGCAATTTCCGCCAGCTTGCCCAGGGTCTCGTCACTGTAGCCACCCAGAAAGCCACCGGATTCCAGCAAGAACAACTGGCCGTTGAGAATCTTCACCACGGCATACGCCGTCTCGGAACTCCCCCGGCCTGACGGGTCAATGGCCATCACGGAACCGCTATAGGGAATCCACTGGCCTTGCACCGCCATTGGCCGGTGGTACTTGTCCCCGCTCAAGCCCACGTTGGGAAGCTCATTGATAATCAACTCCGGCGAACTGGCCCAGATGACTTTCTCCGGAGCCACATCCGTATTGCAATCCAGGACAATCAAGTCATTGAGCTTAAGCGGATAGCGATCCGAATCACTCAACCTTGTATTCAGCATGAACTGCAACTGAAAGCCGGAACGCCCGTAGGAGTTTTCCCGCTCCAGAAGGTCAAACTCGGAAAAGCGATTGGGGTCGGTGGGGCTATCCACCAAGGTGGAATCGGCTTCGAGGGCTTTCAAAATCTTGGGAGAAAGCTTGTCCCCGTAATACTTGACCAGATCACTCCCCGGATACCGAGCAGGCCAGATGCGCATGGAATAACCCCGCTCCGGCAGGACATTGTAGAGCGACATCTCGGTTTGCGGCGTGCCTAGGTAAATCACGATGCCGTTGGGTTTCAGAATCGCATCGAATTCCTTAACCGCCTCGGCCAGCTTTTCCCGCATCATCTGGGTGGCAGAATTGTTGGGGACCTCCACGTCATCCACGACAATCAGATCGGCCCGCGAGCCAGTCAACTGCCCGGTAATCCCTACACTTTTTACCGAGGGGGACAAGTCCGCCGTGGCTGGCCCCACGTCAAAACTCACCTTGGAGTTGCGCTGATCGCCCATTGGTTTGAGATGCTCCAGCTCCGGCATCTCCATAATGAGGCGCATGGCAAAGGTGGTGAAGTTATCGGCATGGAGCTTGGAGGCCGAGACAACGAGAATCTTGAGTTGCGGATTGCAGTACAGCGCCCAACAGACAAAGGCCACGGTAATCCAGCTTTTCCCCACACCCCGGAACGCCTCGATAATGGCCCGGCGCGGCCCTTTTTTCTTGTAAATCCGTTGCAGCCAATCGGCAATGTCATACTGGATGGGCGTTGGTTCCGGCAGTCCCAGGAACTTCCAGACGACAAAAAGAAAGACCCGGAAGTCCTGTAACGGGTCTTTGGGTTTAGTGGTCATCCTCGTCCCCGAAATGCGGGAGCTTGTCCACCAATGCTTCCAGCGTACTGGGCTTGGGGCGCTTGGTGGCCATATCGTGGTCCCGTAGGAATTGGCGAATCACCGCCCGGTCGCTGGCCTTCACCTTGTCAGATTTCACCAAGGCAAGCAGATCCTCCAGAAACAACTCATAGAGCGCATCCATCTTCTCTTCTTTTTTAGCCATCATTGACCTCCTTTGAAAAAGCCCACCACGCTGGCCGAAATTCCAGCCACCACGGCAGAGGCTCCCAAGAGCCAAGCCCGGTGTTGTTCCATTACGCCGAGGCGACGGTCCTGCTCGTTCAGGCGCTTTTCCATCTGGGTCTGGTTGAGCAGAATCGCATCAACCTTGCCTTCCAGCCTCCCCAACACAAACAGGGCGTTTTCATCGTTCTGCATAGCAATCCCCCTTACACGACCTTGGTGACTCGAAACCCGTACCCATACAGGCTCACGTTGGAGGCGGATACCTTGTATTGAACTTGCCGGTTTCCATCCACCCGCACCGGAATCAAGTCCATGCCTTGCCGGGAGCCGGAAAAGGGTGCACCCGTCTGGAAGCCTTCAAGACTAACCCCCTTTTCTCGCACGGAGACTAAAGCATCCGCCGCACCAAAATAGGCCCACAACACAATGTCATCGGAAATCGTCGGGCATACCTTGCTCGCATCCGCATCGGTAAAAGAAGTCTGGGTTCCGGCATCGACAATCCGCACCTCGCCACTGGCCTGATCCGTGCTGTTGTAGCCCAGATTCCAGCGGATAAAAGGCCGGTGCGGCCAGTTTTCCACAATAAAGGGCACGATGTTGATGGACGAATCGCTTCGGATGGCAAAGGGCAATTGCCGAAACTGGGTGTAATGTTCCGGCAAGTCCACCAACGTATCGCCCGCGCCCAGCACATCCCGCGTGCTCAAGATATAGCCGGGCGTGACAAAATTTGTGATGGCGTAGACGTAATACCAGGTGTTGGGCGCTTCACCTCCCCGGAAATATTCGACACCAGATTGATTCGCCACAAAGTTGGATTCGACGGTCAAGCTGGTGTTGTTGGTAATGGCCGTAATCCGGCGGCGCTGCCAGTCCGTGGAAATCACATCCCCGACTTGAAAGTCCGTGGTGAAACTTGTTCCGCTTCCAGTCACGGTATTGGATCCACCGGTCACGGAAATCGTCCCCGGCAGGGCGGCACTTTGTGCCCGCCCGTTCAAGCCGGTCCAGGTGATATTCACCGTCTGGTTCCAATTAATCTTGATGTTGGTCACGTCATTGCCGCTTCGGGCAAAAAGATCCTGAATGGAAAAGCTTACCGAATCGAGATACTTGGGCGCATGGCTAATAAAACTCAAGTGCGGGAGGTTGTTGGCAATGAACACCCCCGCTTCCCAAACAGCGGTACCTGCATCCCCGGCGGTGATACAGACAAACATCAGACGGCTTTCCGAATCAAAGCAAAGCTGCCCCACAAAATCGCCCGGCACGTTGCCGTTGGGATCGCCAAAATGGCTCTTGGTGATTTCCACGGCAAAATCCGTCAGGGGCAGGTGATCGTAGCCGGTCTCATCGTTTTTCACCCGCAAGAATTGATCCGCCTTGCCGTTGAGTTCCGGCAGGTTAATGGAAGCGGCGGCGGTCTCGGCGGCGTCTTTGGCCGCAACGGCATTTTGGGCGGCTTGCTGAATATCCGAAAGTTGCGGGACCTGGTTACGGATCAAGACATCGTTGGCCTCGGTGCCTTCGGCCACGTTGGTAATCCGCTTGCCATCGGCATCCCAGTGGTTGATGGCCGTATTAAGGCCCATCTTGCCCTGTCCGGCATCCAGGGTTTCCTGCATGACATACAGGGTTTGCAGCGCCAAGAGATTGAGATCGTTTTCACTGAGCAGCGAGCCATCGTTGAAATCCACCAAAAGGGAGCTATTAGGCGTTATCCGGCGGACTTCCACAATCACATCCGGCGGCGGCACGGCGGTGGTTTTGACCGTAAAGCCCGTGGGGAAGGTAATTCCCTCGTCCAGCACGCCGTCAATCCGGACCTCGATATGCGTCGGGCTGATATACGGAAATGGGATGTTGAACGTGTCCGTTGCCCCATCCCCCGTGTACTGCACGAAGGATAGGGCCATATTTTGTCTCCGTTATTAAATCCTTAAATATTCCATCACTGTTCGTCCCTGCGTATCTTTACAGGTTTGGAGCGCCTCTTCTTCATGTGGCTGCCTTTTTTCCGGATCAAACGCCCAGCGTTTTGCATCCTCGGCCTCAGCCGGGAAAAATCCCAGTTGAGTTCCCCGATTGGCGCTTTCGGGTGGCGGATTGTGGACAATCACCTTCTCGCCCGCATAGCGTTCCAACGGCTCCGGCATATTGTAATAATGTTTTTCCGCTGTCCCTACCCGGATCATGCCACCATCCGGACACTCAAAAATGGCTTCAGCGTGATCGCGCCAGCGCGGCCACATGGTTTCAAGATATTTTTGCTCTTGAAGCTTTCTCAAGCGGAAATCAATTTGCTCCGTATAAATCATCATCGCGCCAAACAAAAACACGGTGAGGCCGGAAAATATCAGCGTCCACCGAAGATTGAACCATACAAAGGCAATAGCCGCCGCAATGGCGGATAGGACGGTGATCCATTGGAGCAACTCAAACCAGGGCCTCATCGAATACATCGCACCGCCCCCAAGCTCAAATACCATAACAAATAGCCACAACAGCGCGAAGAAAATAATAAGGACAATTAGCGCGATAATCAGTTTTAACCAAATGGGGAGATTCATAGGGATGGTTCTGCTTGCGGACTATCCCTATTTTACCTGAATTCGCTATTGTCCGAATTGGAAAATCGGCGCGTAGGTATCGGGATCGACTTCACCGCCGGAGGCCTCTCCTTGCAGGAATTGTTGCAAATCATCCTGGGTGTGGACCTTGGGAATCATCTTCTTGACCTCCAGCACCCGCGCCAAGCCTTCACCGTTTTCATTCTTGAAGCCTTCCAGTAAGAGGCGCTCCATCGCGGCATCGCGGTAGCGGGCAATCTCGTTTCTCAGCATCATGACTTTGCCGCCTTGGCCGTGGAACTCATGGGAAGTAAACGGGTCAGACGCGCTTTGGTATTCGTCGGACTGGATGACTTCCTTGAGTGCCTCTGTCAACGTCTTACCTTCCATGTCTTCCCGGTAATGCAGCAAGCCGACTTCACCCATCAGCTCCCCCATGCGTTCATAAGCGGTTTGCCCGTCGGTGTTTCTGAACTCAGACAACAAACGGCGATCCCGGCTGGACACAACATCCACCTGCCCACCCAATTGGGTGAGCTTCAAGACTTCCACATCCACCGCGTCCATATCGGAGCGGGTATACAGGCTCAGGATGGGTGTGAGAGCGGGCTTACCCCGGAAATCATACTGCACAGGCACTTCTTCTGATAGAAACGGCGTGCGGTTGCGCATGGCATCCACCATGCTCCGGGCCTCCCGCGCCAGCGGATCCTCGATTTCCCGCACGGTTTTGAGCGCCGACGGTACAAAGCTTCCGGCCAGATCGTTGATATACTTCTCCACCGAATCCATATCCCCGTAAGCCATCCCGCCGATGAGATCCATCGTGTCAATCAAGCCGGTGAGATACTTCTTGCTCGATAAATTATTGGTGACACTGCCCACCAACTTGGAGTAAAACTCCTGATCATCCCCACGGGCACCGGCTTGCTGGGCCTCCAGGAAATCGGCAACCAGCGTGAAATAGGTCGAATAGGGATCAAAGCGAAGCAACTCAAAATACCGGTATCCACCCGGTGATTCCTCATCCGGGATGCGCAACGAATACGGCTTCCAACCAGTCTTGCGGAGCTGGTTTCTCAGTTGCGGATTCGTCGGTCCGGAACCGGTAATATGCCCCTGGGACACCAAGCCCGCCGCTGTTGCCAGAAACATCGAACCCGTCACCATCTCGCCAATGCGCTTGGCCTGTCTCAATCCACCGGCTTGCAAGTCTTCCCGGATTTGCCGGTTGAAAATCATGTTCACACCCGGCACGTGGTTAAACACATCCTCAATCAAATTCACCGGCGTGCGGATAAAAGGAGTAATGTTCTGCATGGCAAAGCCGAATCCGCCCCCAGCCTCAGAGCCGCGTTTCATTAAAAGGCCAATACGCCCGAAGATGGTGTCTTCGGTCATGGCTGTTGAGAAGTTGGAATCCGTGGCATAGGCAAAAGCACTCTGGCCAATCTCGTCTTCTTTCAGCAATGCGCCGTTCTGGCTGAAATATTTCTGGAAGCCTTCTTCGATAAATTGGGAGAGTTCCTTCCTTCCGGGCGGCAAGCCGTTTTTTAGGCCCTGCTCAGTCAGGTGGGAATACAGCATTCCCCGGCCATTGAGATTGAGAAAGAATTCATCCGCCCCATTGAGCAATGTGGTCGGAATATCCGCCACCACGCCCAAGGTCCGCAGACCCGTGCTCCACACGAGGGACGTGAGTTTTCCATAATCGCCTGCTTCCAAGGCTTCTTGAATCTGTTGACTGGAGACCCGCAGGTCGTCCAGGCTGGAATACTTCAAGGCATCGGCGGGGTTGGTGATGACATTCTCGGCCTTGCTGAGATCACCGAATACATCCAGTTGGGAATATTCCCCGCCACGAAACACACCTCGTCGGTTCTTAATCGCGGATCCCGCCATCCGCCAACTATCCGACATTGCCGCCCACATGCCCCGGTAAATGCCCAAGCCTTGCCGAATCGCCGCTTGCCCGGCCTCCAGGTTCTTGGTGGATTGCACCAGCCCGCCCAGGATATATTCAGAGGGAGCCAGACCGGTCTTAATCAAGTTGGAGGTAATGTTCACCATTTGGGTGACCGGCCCGGAGAGCATCGCATTCACCCGAACGCGGGTAATGGTGTCCAGCGCCAATTGCAGGGTCTTGCTCTTGGCATAGGCATTCTTGGCGTTCTGGATGGCATCGGCCAGGGCCAGCGGGTCCATATCGGAACGCAACAGTTCGGCGGCGTCCTTGGCAAACGTGCTTCGGATTTTGCGGGTATTCAGGCTTCGGCCCAGCTCGCTACCCACCAAAGCATCCGCCGGAACAATGCGGTAAGCGGCTTCCTGTAAAGATATTAATTGCTTGGCCGCATCATCATCCAGATTCTTGACCAGCGGGGCCAGCCGATCCGCTTCCCGTGCAATGGCGTCCAACACATTGGAAACCACCACGCCCCGGATACCCGCCTCCCGGATGGTCTCGGCATCCTTTAACAGCGTCTGGGTAAGACTGTCTTTCGAGACATCTTTCAGATCGGCTAAATTAGCAATGGTCTGGCTAAACTGCTTTTCGGCCTCTTCAATCGTTTGCGGGTGGGAAATCACCGGGTCGTTTTTGCGCACGGCCTCGACCATCCGCTCGACCAGTGCCTCCACCTTGTCCGCACTTTGGAAGGCGTCCGAATCAATGTAAGGTTGCAGGCTGATCTTGGTGGGGTCCCCGCCCTCACCCAACACCCGGTTGACTTCTTGGGCATAGGCGACGGCTTTCTCTTCGTCAAATTCCGCCTTGGGCAGGATTTTCCCTTCAACCTTGGTTTCCACTTTTCGGGGAAACAACTTGTCCAACTCGGCATCCACGATATCGCTTTGCTTGGCAATGGCTTCGGCGGCCCCGGCATCGCCCTTGGTCTTGCGAAGCGCCCGCAGGTGCTTCAACTGTTTGAGGGCGGTAATCAGCCCCTCGGTGGCCACACCCAAGCCCAAGCCCTCCACCACGTTCTTGAATCGCCCTTCTGCTTCACTGTCTTCCGGCTTGGCTTGAAGGTATTCGGAAATCGGATTGCGGAGAGCCGGTTGCTCCTGGATCAAATTGGACAGGCGCTGCTCATGCGCATCAAAGACAAAGAAATCCGCCAAGCCGCCTTGCACAGCGGCCCGCGTAATGTCCCAGGCTTTCTTGCCCTTTTTCGCCCACCCGGCCATATTGAGAAATTTACCCGCCCCGATAAAACCGCCAATAAAGCGGGCAATGGGCTCCAAAACTTTCCCCGTTTGGGTTCGGGGTTCATACGGGGTGTACTCTTTATCCGGCAGGTCTCCGCCTACCTTGTTGACGGCCCAGTCTGCCGCCCCGTACAAACCCTCAATGGTTTCGCCCACGGCATTCACCGCGCCCAAGCCTACCGCTTCCGGCACACCGAGAGTGACATCCAACGCGGCTTTGCCGAAATCAAAGCCTTTACCTTCCTCTTGCAGTTCCGGCGTCACCGTCATCTCAATCTCGGTGGACGGTGCTTCCGGTGGCATTGCCGGTGCATCCATCATCCCTTCCTCCGCTAAAATCGCTTGGAGTTCAGGACTGAAGTTATCCGGCATTAGTGTTGAATCCTCCGGTTAATGGCATCAATGGCTTGTTGCTTGCGTTGCGGGGTGAGGGTGGAACGGTTGATTTCATCGATCATCCGCTGGGCCTGATCAGGGCTGAGAGAACCAGTCGGCTGAGTTGTACTCTGCTGGGTCGTTCCAAATTGTTTGTCCAGACGTGGAAACAGCGTGCCCCAGATGTAATCATTGAGTTCATCCCGCGAAGGAGAGTGCTCTTGTTTTTCCTGCTCCCGGATCCAGGCATCAATGGAACGACGCACCTCGGTTTCAATCTCGATATTGCGGCTTTTCACCCGCTCGGCCCGGTTGGCGGCAAAGCTAGCCAGATTCAATTTGTAGCGATCCATCGCGTTTTTCACGGCGGTATCGGTCAGCTCACGCTTGAGCTGTGAAAGACCTGCATCGCGGATTTCCCGCTCCCGGTTGATGTTCACCGTTTGGCCGAATTGGCGGTATTCACCGTCCGTAATCTCGTTGTTGATAAACGCTTGGTTGACCTTGCCAATATCCGTCCCGCCGCCGTAGACATAGTTCCCAATTTCCGCCGTGCCGGAACGGCCTTGGGGAATAGGGTTGCGGCGCTGCTCTTGCAGTTTTCTTTGGACTTGCAGGATTTCCAGAAATTCATTGGCCATCTCACGTTCGTGGAAATCCTGCTTGTAGCCGGATAAATCCTGCCACGGGTCGCCATGCAGCGTGTCGAAAATTTCCACCTGGGCTTTGCGCAAGAATTCTTTTCGGTCTCGCGCTTCCAAGGCGTCTTCCCGTTGAATGTCGGTAAAGCGCTCGTTGTTAATCGCTCGCCGGGCATCATTGAGTCTGGCCTTGATATCGGCAATGTCGCTCAATTTGGCATTATCCCGCGTGGTAATATAGCGGGCCAAATCGAGAATCTTGGGATTCTTGCTTTCGGCAGCCACCGCAATGATGGAATCAGCGAGAATACGGTTCATCTCGGTGCCGTTGCCGCCGGTCATCTGGATGGCACGTCGGGCCTCGTCTGATAAGTCATCCGCCCATTGCTGATACAGGGTATTGCGCTCTTCTTGGAACATGGCCATTTTCTGGTTGCCGTCCAGTTCCGTCATATCGCCAATCATCATGGCCCGATCCACTAAAGTTGTCTCCAGCGCTTCCCGGAAGTTACCCAGCTTTGTGGTGGCGAGACTGCTAAAGGCGTTCTTGGCATCTTCAATCACCTGTTTCTGTCGGTAGTTGATATGCTCATTGAGCAAAGCTTTCCGGGTCTTTTGCGCTTGTGGGAAAAAGTCTTCGGCAAAGGCCCGCTGATGATATTTTCCCCGAATGCCATCAAAGGCCTGGGTGAGTCTGTCTTGAAAGAACTGATCGAATTCCGCCGGGTTGTCGCTATCCCGTACCGGATTCACCGCCCACTCGGTGCGGATGGTCTGATCAAATTCCAGCGCCTTTTGGGCCAGTTGCGCCTTGTCAAAATAAATTCGAAGCCACGGATTAGACGATTGGAAGAGCTGCAACTGTTGGGCGGCTTGCTCCCGCTCCACCGGAATTAAATTGGGGTCGTTGGCTTGCTTGCGTAAATCCTGAATAGCACTGCTCCAATCCGATTGGTTGTGCAGGGCCAGCTCGCTAGCCATCGCCTCGGCTTCCGCTTGTTGACGCTCATTGAGTTGCTTGCCACGGTGGGCGATGTAGCGATCCAGGCCGGGTTGGACCTGGCTCAAGGATTCGGCCAATTGGATTAAGCTGTTGGTTCTCGGCGGCGGGGCCACCGGTTGTTCCCGTGGCCAGTAGTAGGTATCCACGGGCCGGGCTTGGGGCTGGAGTGCTTCCGGTTGGATTCCCTGGGGACGAGCTTGTCCCCGGAACCGAATACGGCGCGGCATGGCCTACCAACCTTCCTTGTAGCGGCGATATTGATTGGAAAGATTCGCCCCACGGACGGACATATCGGTAACAATCTGGAGTGCGGAGCCCAGCAAGTTGGGGCGAATAATGGGTTCCGGCATATAGGGCTGGACGGCGGCAACGCGGCCTTGGGCCTGGGCACGGAGCCCCTTCATGTCTTCCTGGTTCTGGAGCCGTGAGAAATCCCGGTTGCGGCGGACACTTTCGTTGAAACTATCTTCCTGTCGGTAGAAATCCCGAAGCAGGCTATCCACCGACAAGCCTGTGACCCCGGATTCCCCGGCGGCCACCCGTGTGATGGCGCGTGCTTGTGCGGCTTCCTGTCGGGTTTGTTGAATGCTTTGTGAGGCCCGTTCGTCTTCCTGTTGTTGCCTGAGGTTCAATTGGTGGGCCTGTTGCAGGTAGCTTTCTTGCGCCAGTCGGGCGTTTTCAAGGATTTCCTGATTGCGGGCCTGCACCAATTGGGCCTGGTAGTTCGCCTGAACCTCGGCCTGCTGAGATTGTCCGATGTAGGAGACGATACCTGTTGCGGCGCTGGTAGCGATGGCCAGTCCACCCAGGGCCATTGAAATCGTTGCCGGTTCACACATCGTCGGTTGTTTGGCCTCCTGTCTTGAGTTCTGACGCATCAGCCCTATCTAAAGTGGCGGACGCCACCCTCACAAATTCAAGGAACGGTCTATTTTCCACGCCCAACAACGGGTAGCGGCGGATGAACGTAAAGCCGCACCACTCAAGCCAGCGGATATGCACGGTGTTGCGCTCATCCACCACGTTCCAGAGCAGCTCGTAGCGTTGGTGCATGGCTTCAATCCACTGCCGGGATTCTTTCGCAAAGCGCCGTCGGTATTTCAGAATCTTGGGCGAGCAGAGCATCCAGACCACCCCGATACTCGGATTTTTCCCGGCGGGCACGGCCCCAAACATGCCGAGAATCGAGCCATCCTCATCCATGATGCTGGTGGGAAGGTCCGAGAACATTAGGCCATGCTTGAGGGAAATAGCCGGTTTCTGCCCGCTCATCGCCCGAATCTCCGCTTCGTCTTCCGGTCTCAAGTCCTGGGCCAAGGCCATCGCCTCGGCCAGTGTGGCGGGCTTGAGATAGGGCATATCTTTTCGTCCTTTCATGCGGAGATTAGGCAGAAAACCGCGTTGGATGTGCACTTCTTTGCAGGTATGTGTCTGATAGAATCTTTTGTATAAGATTTTCAAAGGATTTATGAATTGCCAGACAACACAAGCATCCGGGAGAGATTAATCGCTATAGCTCTTGAATGGGAAAAAAGTTTTGGTATTGCGCCTGCTATTACCAGTGCATTATCGGAGTATGATGCAGCGCAACTTTTAGGTTGCGCTGAGGCAGACTATTCAAAATGTTTGGAAAACCAAACAGCCGTCACTAGAGGGGTAGACTTTGTTTATCAGGGCAAAAAATATCAAGTAAAAGGAAATCGTCCGAGTGGAAGACCTGGCAGTCCAGTTACTCTTGTATCTTTAGCCAAGAAAGATAAAAAAGAAAATAGGTATTTATGGGATTATTTAATCTGGGTTCTTTATAACGAACGATATGAAATTGTTGAAGCTTGGCAATGGGACTCTGCAAAATATGAAACTTATTTTGCATCTAAAGCAAATACCCGTCCCAGTGATATGAGAAAGGGAACAAAACTCTTTCCCCAATAATATTGAAGGTTACACCCGCTGACTTCTTCTGGAGTATAGGGCTTCCCATTCGACGCTGAGGAGGTGGCAGGGGAGGAAGGTGTCGTTGATGACCTCAATCACCACCTGGTCATTACGTGACTGGACGAGAAACGTAAATTGACCATCAGCGAGCGGCACCGTGCCAATGGTGTTGTTTCCAGCTCCAAGAATCGTCCCAGTGAACTTGTAGAGTGATGGCTCCCGGAACTTGGATGTGACCGAGACGGCAAAGAAACCGGTCTCTTCGAATACCAGCGTCCAGGTACGCATTTGCAAGCGCCCGGACACCACCGCCGATTGGCTGCCGTTAGGTGCGCTCTGCCTCAGGAACTGATGAGAGAACATATACCGCAGGACATATTGTTGCCCAATGAACACGGGCTCCGTGTCGTACTGCCCCTGGGCTTTGACGGTATTGCCGGATTGCTCAACCAGTGGAATCAACATGCCCTCTTTCAGGCCGGATGTGCTGTCCCGCGTCACCACTTGCATTTCACCGGAGACGGCATAGGGGAGCGTCCAGGTGGTTTCATCGGTGTTGGGATCGTAATCCACGGACACGCCCGGTGAATCATCCCGCACCCGGCGATCCAGATGTGCGAGGTAGTCGGAATTGGGATCCACCTGCTTGGGGGCCACGTTCATCATTTCGAGATACACGCCATCTGTCCGCTGGGTGACGATATACAGGGAGGACTCAATGAAATCAATGTTCAGAACGCTGCATGCCTCGTCAAACACCCACCGGCTCCAGGCTGATTGCAGCTTCTCATCCCCGCGCCAGTAATATTTGTAGACGTAAATCTCATTCGGCGCATGGTTGCTGATGGTGCAGAGCAAATCCTCGTTGGTGGTGACAGCCAGCTTGGTGACATCTTTCGGGATGTACTTGGGCACGTGCGCCGTGATGTCTGCCGCATCGTTGGTCTGGTTTTGATCGGAAACAAAATATTCCCGGATCTGGGTGAAGTTGCCGTTATTCACTGCAAAGAAAACATTCTTCCCAGCTCCCACGGGCTTGGCAATGCGGGAGTTTTCAAAGACAGTCTTTTGGGTGATGGAAACTGTTCTCGCCGAGAGAATATCCCCGCCTTTCAAGATAAATTGCGTCTGGTCAGAGAAAAGCAGCAGGTCCTCATCAAACGCCACGGCATGACGGAGGATCGAAACCTTGTTGCTGGAAACGCCTACATCCACCGGATCGCTATCCAGAAGCGTGGTGACGGTTTCGGCGAAGAATTCAAAGAACTCACCCGCCCGACTAAAGATGACGCTTTCATCCGAGAGAAATCCCAGGCGATTCTTGAAGAGAAAAATATCCTGAATGGTGCTGCCCACAAAGGACGGATCCGGTGCGGAGTCCTCATCGCCCACAATGCGCTCGCCCCAGTCGATGGTCTCAAAAGTAAACGAGCCGTCAGCTTGGCGAATCAGCGCATGGGGCAGGGTGGTTTCATCGAATTTATACGGAATGCCGGGTTTGACCGTTTCCACCCAGACGCCCCGGCCAAAGGTGCTGCTCTCGTCCGTGGTCTCGAATTGGACGAAATAATTATCGAATGTGGAGCTTTGATCGCCGGTAATTTCAATCACCAGCCCATCCGGGGCCGTCACCGGCAAGTCCGAAAAGCGCTGGACTTTCCCCTTGATACCCCTGATCAGCGTTTCGCCCTGGGAATCTTCGACGAGCAAATGAAAATCGCTGCCGTCGTCTTTTTCAATCTCGATGGTCGATCCCACCCGTGTGATGGTCCAGCCCGCGCCTAAATTACTGTTCATCTGGGTCTCTAGATCAGCGGCAATCACGTTGGTCTTGAGGTTGCTGGTTGAGGTAGTATGGCTGGCCACTTGGGTGCCGTCCACGAAGACCATGTAGTCACTGCTGGCACTGGCTTGTCGCACAAAGACCAGCCCCTTGCTGCCGGGAGACGGCACCAGATCGGCGGCCATCTCGGTGACCTGGTTCAGGTTGACGATGAAGGTGTAATCGGCCACGGTAATGGCTCGGAAGCCGGTGGCAGGATTCGCGTTGGCCAGATAGCCGGTGCCTGCCGTAAACGCCACGGCCTTTTCGTCGCCATCCAGGTCAAACACCTGAATATTACCGTCGGTCATAATAACGACGTAGCGCTCGTGACTGTCCCGGTTGATGGTGTGAATAAAGGCGTTGCCGACTTGCAGGTCGTTGAGCTTGGCCACGAATTCCAGCGGCGGACGCTTTTTCAAGCCTTCCACCACGGAGGAATACCCGTTGATCTGTTCCTCGCATTGCGATGGCAGGCGAATGGGTGCAGGTTGTTGCGAGACCCCGTTAATCAGGTTCGGGATCGATCCGGAAACAAGTGGCATAGGGTCACCATCTGTTCAAGGGCCGGTAGGCGTCGAAGTGGCCAAAAATGCTGTAATCGCCGGTGTCACCCTCGGCCTCTTTGAGATCGGCCAGCGCTTTTTGCTCGTCCAGCGCCGAAAAGCCATGCAGGGTCTCAGAGCCGACCATGCGATCCTGGAAAATTCGGGCAGCCCGAATGACGATAAACTGCCGGGCGGCCTGGGGAAGTTCCTCAAAGGGAAGTAAGAAGATAATCTCCGCCCGGATGGTCCGGTCAAACTCAAAACTGTGATTCGTGCGGCTGTAGAGTCGTAAGCCCCGTTGCACCACGTCGAGTTCGGGGAACTGGTCCGCATCCACCCGGACCATGTTGGCGGCAAGCTTGATTTCCCCGTTGATGTCCGGCACCAGCGGATAGTTCTTCTCGCTGTTGAAATGCCAGCCCACGGACTGAACCTCCCGCGAGACCTGATTTAAGATCGCCTTGGCCTGGATGACATCCACCGTGGAAGCCCCGGTCAGGGTGTTCACCGGTGATTCTCCGATGACCGAAAGCATGACGTTCACCGCTTCCAGCTCCGTGAGAAGCGGCGGTGTGTTGGTCATACGGTATCCTCATGAACAATTTTTAACAAACTCTTGTATTTTAAAAACAAGTGCTATACAATTTGAAGTAAGCTGATCTTGAATGGCGATCCTGTCTGGATCGTTCGGATGTAAAAGTCCTCAGATTCTCAAAAACGGCGAAATGTACGTTTTGAAATCTGGAGGACTTTAATGTATGAGCTACCCACAAGGCCCGTTACAAGGCCATGTCTACTACGAAGAACCACTTCAGGGTGGTGTTGTCTACAATGAAAACGCTTTCATGCGCATCCTGCGAGGAGTCGGGGGCGTTCTGAAAGACGTTGGTGGTCGTGTTGCCGAGCACGCGCCGGAAATCCTGCAAGGTGTCGCCACCGGTTTGGCGATGAGCCAACTGGGACGTTCCGCTGGCAACCAAGTTGATTACACGAATAACTTGGACTATGGCACCCGGCAAAGCAGTTATAGCCCCATGACAATACCCACCGTGCGGCCCATTCCAATGCGGGAAATTCCTCAATACAAACCGTCCACCCTGGGACGGGACGCCCTTCGACAAGTTGAAAGCCTTCGTCAAGCATATGAGCCGCCTCGCTATACGCCACCCAGCAATCCGTTGAGCAGTTTGCTGAATCAATCGAATGTCACGCCAACTCACCAGTCTCGGCCATCGGTCCAACAAACACCTTCGGCGGATTGGCGTAGTGGGTATCAAAATCAATCCAGCGGGATGCTTGCACGGGCACTAGATCCGAATTTTGGACGCGGCGCTTCCAGCCCGGTTCAAGAAGATTGGACTCAGGTTCAGCATCATCTTTCTCATGCGAGCAGGCCCATTACCCAGGCGGAAATCAACGCCATGCGCCAGCAACAGGCCTTGCAGGCGCAACAACAACAGGCGATCAATGCCCAGCTTCAATCCGCCCAAGCCCAGCGTGAGCAATATGAAGCGCAAACCCGTGCCTTGCGGGAACAGCAGCATCGAGAGTACCAGGCCCGGCAAAACTTCGGTTTCCAGGGCTGGAAGGCAGCCCCCATGAAAATGCCTCCATCTTTGATTGAAACCCCGGAGTTTCAGGATAAAGCCAATGAACTTAGGCACATGGCAGAACAGATTAAGGGAGGAACGAAAGAGAATAAACCCTGCCAAATTGTTGATGATGTAGATGCGATATCCTGTCTAATGTCAAGGGCAGCTAAGTTGTCTAACAACGAGCCAGAGGTCTTCATCCGACTGATGAATGAGGTGTTAATAGGAAACATTAATAAATGGGGCTATGCTCCGGGGATTCCACCCAGGATTCCAGGCAACACCCGGATTGAGTTTGGTGATAAGGGCATGCACCCCTTGTACCAGGACCACTCCCCTATGCAGATGTACCATTTCTGGTCATATGTTAATTATGGGTATTACTACCCAACCGATATTGCCAAAGCTGGCAATACTGTCCATGAAGTGGTTGAGCCGATTATCAGAAAAGAGCTTGATCAACATGGTATTCCTTCCAGCCGGATACCTTTTATCCGAAGCTTGAGTGAAAGCGGTTCTGCGGAGGATTACAGATTAAGTGCCGTTGGGTATAATATAGGGAAGGCGCTTAAGAAGGGGCATATAAAACCCTCTAAGCTTCATGATATGCTGGATCAAGTTTTAAGAACGGACAAATATAATGTAACGCCAGAAGAAGATCCATGGCTACAGAGATTACGGAAAACCGATCCCTGAAGTTTCTCGTCAGGATAACCCGATATATTTTCGGATATACCTTCGGATTATTCTTGCCTGCTACTTTTGCAGTGGGCTACGCATCCATTTTGCTAAGAGACAACTTACAAGGGAGCCTTGGAGGCATACTCTTTCTGGTCGCTCTAATTGCTTCATATTTTTTGAACTTTGCCCTAAGCGCCTTTATTATGGGGGTGAATTCAAGGAAGTTCCTATTG
Organism: Candidatus Neutrinobacter sp.; assembly: GCA_039794365.1. Classification (GTDB taxonomy): domain Bacteria; phylum Cyanobacteriota; class Vampirovibrionia; order Vampirovibrionales; family Vampirovibrionaceae; genus JBDIVN01. The sequence continues at coordinate 269,276 of JBDIVN010000001.1, forward strand.
AAATTCTGGGTATTGTTTTCGCAACCAATGCCTCTATTCTTAGCTTTTATGTTACTCTTATTTATTTTTTCTGATCCTGGATTAGATTATTCTGAGGCTGATATGCCGGATTATTCTATAGATTATTTAATTGTTATTGGCACTTTCATGATTTTAACGTCAATAGGTGCCTATTTGGGCGCAGGCAACCCTATTCAAAAGCTTATCCAAAAATATTCAAAAAAATAGGAGGCCGCCGGGGATCCGGCAGCCTCCATCAGGGAGAGAGAGTAGGGAGCAAATTAAGCGTCGGTGCGCATGATGCCCATGAAGGCACCGCTCATCAACGCGGTGATATCGGGCTCGGTGGCTCCGGCCAGCGTCGCCCGGATTTTCGTCCCGTTGTCCACATGCACGGTGTAGGTCTTGAAACCCGCCGCCGTGAACGTGTCCAGGGGCGCGTAGTTTTCGCCGTCCAACGCGATTTCGACAGTGACCGTGCCACTGTCGAAGGTGCCGAAAACGGCGATGCTGAAGGAATTACCCTCCACCTTGGCACTCAACAATATCGGATCGCCAGAGCCGTTGGAGGTCTGGTTCGACAGCAATGCAATCGTCATCGTCAGTCCTCCTTATGCTTTGGCGAGTTCCACGGCACACTCAGGGCGCAGGATGCCGTGACCGATGGCGTATTTGGCGACCATCAGGGTGCCCTGACGGCGGATGTCATACGCCTATTCCACGGCCAGATCCAGCAACTTCACCGTCCCGATGGCCGATTTGTGCATCACCAGCGCAATCGAGTCGGAGAAATCCCCGTGATACGTGTTGTTGGTGCCCGCTTCCGAAGACACGTTGGCGGTGGGGAAGTTGTTGGTTTTCACCAGCGTGACGCCCGCCACCTTGATGATGTGCCCCTCGGCGTACACGCCCATGCCGCCCCAGTCCTTGTTGTAGATTTTGGTGTTCTGGGCCAGCAGGGAGTAGTGCTTGGGCTTGAGGAAGCAGTAGCGGTCCTCTTCCGGGATGTCCTTTTCGTCCATCGCTTGTGCGGAGGTGAAAATCCCGGAGATGAGCGTTTCGGCGTCCACGTCAAAGTTGGGGTTGACCAATCGGGTGCCGCCGAATCCGCCGGTGACGGTGGAGGATGCGCGGGCCGCCAGAATTCCGATTTGCAGCAACTGCTTGTCGGCTTTCCGGGCCAGCGCCCGGCCCTGCTCAGACGAGTAGATTGACCGGACATCGTAGTGGTTTTTCGCCTCATCGATGTTGGCGATGAAGGTATCCGACACCAGCAGGTCATCGATGTTGATGATCCGCTCGGCGTGGACGATTTTCTGCGAGCCGGTCAGCTCGTTCCCCGGCGTGTGGTAGGCTGCGTCGGTTTTCCACGTCGCCGGAAACTGGGCCGATTTGCCGTGAGGGATGGTCCGCACGATGTGCTTGTCCATCATCACGTTGGTCTCTTCAAAGGCGGTTAGAACCTCCCCTGCATAGACCTTGAGAAAGAGCGCATCCGTTGCGCCAGCCTGGTTGATTTGCCCCAGGCGTGATGGGGTTGCGTTTGACATAGCCAAAATCTCCGTTTTGTTAGGTGGGATAATGGCCACATCACCTGTGCCAGGTTTTAGAGCTTTTACGCAAAAGCCCTAAGTAACGAGGCGAACGCCTCTCCGCCGGTTGTTCCCCGCAGGGAGCCAAGCAAGACAAAGGCCCCGTGAGGGTTAGTCACAGGGCCTTCTCGTGGCGGGTGGTGTGGTGCCCCTCCCAGAGGGGCTTTTGAAGCTTGAGTCAGCCGATTGCCTAATGTATTCCTAAAAAGGGTAATCGCCGAATGAACAATAGACAGTCAGGTAGGAACGATGTATGCTGAAAACATTGTTAGTTGATACAGGAGAGTTAAAATGCCGCAAACACAGCATCAGTTGGTTACGACAAACCTGCTTGATAACCCGACCTTTACCAGTGGAAAGCCTTCCAAGGATCGCGTAGCGGGTATTGCCGGAGTGAACTTCATCAAGCTGAGCATCAAGGCTGGCGATGAACTGCCGACGCACCACGTTAACAAGGCTGCCTTCGCTGTCCTGCTGCAAGGCAAGGCCAAGTTCCCCATCTATGAGCAAACCTATACCGCCACGCCGGGCATGTTCCTGGAAATCCCCAAGGATGCCGATCACAGTGTGGTTGCTGAAGAAGATTCCATCTTCCTAGTGGGTATCATCGGCGGAACCGAAACCCCGGACGCCTGCTAGTAAAAATCACTGGAACAATCACGATGCCAGAAACCCAAAGCAAAATAGAAGCCTGCGCCAGCCTGATTCAGGAACACCGGCAAATGGAAACACTGCTGGAAAAACTGAATCAGGCTTTGGCGGGGTTACAGCCCAACCAGAGTTTGGATTCCGTCAAAGCGGTGATGGGTGATATTGAGCCGGAGATGAATACGCACTTTGCCTGCGAGGAAAAAGTGCTTTTCCCGGCAGTGACTCCTTATCACCCGATGGTACTGATGGAAGCCGAGCATGAAGAGTTAATCGCCTTGCGTGACGGAATATTAAAACTGTTGGCAAGCGAGAGACAAACTTCTGAAGAAATTAGTCAACTCCAGGAAATTGGGCACCAGTTTATTAGCGATATGCTGGATCATATTGGCCGTGAGGATGCGGGGATTTTTCCCACCTGCGAACGGGCCTTGTCAGATGATGAAAAAGAAGCGGTGATTGTGGGCATGGATGAAGTGCGTAAACAGGCACTTCAATCCCCCACGCCATCGATTACTCGTCCTGAACGGACATGTGAGCTCTATCAAGCGGATTTATCCAGCGAGCTGCAACGAGAGATTATGTCCCGACGGCTTTTTGAGGATGAAACACTTGAAGCCAAGCATATTACCATACAGGCCGGAAAGTCCTTGGCTGCCCATTGGACACCGAAAAAATCAGTGTTGGTTTGTCTTCAAGGTGAGGGTACCTTTCGCGCAAACGATAAAGAGCAGCCATTAACACCGGGGACCATCATTTCCTTGAGTCCTCAACTTCGGCATGCCGTTTCTGCAAAGACCCGCTGTGATATTTTGCTGCTCTTGCAGAACTAAAAAATACTTGATCTGCCCAGCTTGTCGATGACATCTTGGCGGTAGGCCGGGTCGTTCTTGTACTTGGGGTCTTTCATAGCGGCCACCAGCTCCGCCGTGGAACGGAAGACGGAACCAGCATCACCGGTAGCAACGCCTTTGACCAGCTTGGGCTCGTTGCCTTCGGCCTCGGTGTATCGGGCCAATAAGCCCTGAACGCTCAGCTTGGCCTGTTCGAGATTCCCGCTGTTGACGCTGGTGTTGAACGCATTGATTTCATCGGTGCTCAGGTTTTGGGCGGCCCACTGGATCATCTCAGTGTAGGCTTGCTGGCCTCCGGCGATGTTGAACACCTCGCCCTGATATTGCACGGCCAGAGCTTCCTGTCCCCGGATATAGCCATCCACGTATTCCCGACTGATCCCGGCCTCGGCCAGCTTTTCATAGCTGTCCTCGCTGAGCTGGCCGGATTGCTCGTATTCCGTCGTCAGATCAGACATATTCAGCCCGGCGCTTTCCACGATCTCGTTGACCGCATCGTCATCGGTTTGGGCCTCATCAGCCTGTTGAGTGTCGGCTTTCTTGGCTTCCGTCTTTTTCGTTTCCGCTTGAGCACGTTGGGTAAATTGCTTTTCCAGCTCGCTATAGGCCTTGGCCAGATCTTCCGGTGACTCGAATTTCTCCGGCAGCCAGGACGGACGCTCTTCCGTTTGCGCCTCTTGAGCCTGGTTTTCCTGCGTTGCGGTTTCCTGGGTGGCCTTGTCCTCGGACGATGCCGTGGCCGTTTCGATATCCGGAATCACCTCGACCGGCGCGTCCGGTCCGGTGGGTTGGCTCTTGATTTCAATGCGTTCCATAGTGGCGGGTTCTCCTAATTTTGATTATTGCGATAAAGCCCTAAAAAACGACACGAAGTGTCTAGAAGTCGATGCGCTGGATGCCGTTGGTCAGCAGGGTGACCACGGGATCGCGCTTGCGGTTGGAGGCCAGAACGGCGTTGGCCTCGGCCACCACGGTGCGTTGGATGGATTTCACGTTTTCCGGCTCCAGCACCGCCGCATCATCGGGCGTGATGACGCTTTCCTCGATGCTGACGGGTTTATTCTCTTGGGGGCTGTTGGGGTGCATTGGATACTCCTTTCTGGACGGCTCCGCCCACCTGCCGGACCACCTCCGGCCCGAACTGATGGAGCAGGGCTTGCTGTTGGGCGGCCTGTTGCGCCGCAAGGACTTCCTCCTTGGTCTTGATAAGCCCACGGGTGTCGATGCCGATGGCCGTGGCCCGGCGGGCGATATAGTCATCCAGGTTCATATACTGGGCCAGGATCTCCGGCCCCAGGGTGCTGGCCAGGCCCGCGATGAAGACCTCCAGCTTGTTCAAGTCGTGCCCCCGCCCCAGCGCCTCCAGGCCAGTGATAATCATCGGCTTAACCGAGTCCCTGGGCAGGGACGGGAGCTTTTTCGACTTCTCCATCTGGTGAATCTTCCGCCGCACATACGGCAACTGGAACTCCTGGGCAAGAATCGAATACAGGCCGCCCAGGGCGTCTTCCAGCTCGCGGGCCATGAACCGGACTTCTTCCGCCGTGACCCGTTCGGCGTTTCGTTGAATGGATGAATTCAGCAGAAAGGCGAAACTCAGCCGTTCCTCAATCCGCCCCATCTGCTCGTAAGCGATTCGAAAATCATTGAACTTTTGCAGTTGCAGGACGGTGACATCATCGGCGTTGCCTTCCCGAATCGCCCCATTCGGGGATTCCGCCAACGTCTTGGCGCGGGTGGTCCCGTTGGGATTAATCAGGAACAACACTTTGGCCGCCGCAGCGGAGCCTTCCACAATGGCGCGGGACAAGCCTTCCAACGATTTGAGATCACCGAGGTATTCCTCGACATACCCGCGCCCGTAGTCTTCCCCGTCAATCCGATTGGCCCGAAGCGGGACAAAGGGCGAACGATCCAGCGGGTACGTCCCCTTGGATTCGGGAATCTCCAGCCCCTTCACTTCCTGGGTGACGGTCCACTGCTTATCTTTCCGCTTCACCCAGGTGTAAAGATTGACGGTCTTGTCCGCACTGTCCATGCGCTCTTTCACCAGCTTGCGGATATTGTCCGGCAAGGCCACGGGAGCCACGGTTTCATGGATCACGATTTCCAGCACGTTGCCCATCGGGTCACGCTGGACGACATAACGATCCAGATGAAACACCCGCATCCCGTCATCGCGGGACATGTCCATCAGGACATTCCCGGCGACCAATAAATGCTTGAGAATCTCGAACACGGCCACCCGGTCCGATGACGTTTCAATCTCGGTCATCACCGCTTGCTCAATGCGAGAAAGGCCGGATTCCAATTCCGTTTTTAATGCGGGGTCTGAGCTCTGAATCTGACTCAGGGTCAAGTCGTCAATCTTCAGACGAAAGAACGGACTGTTGGGCGGAAGCAAAGCCAGCAGCAATTTAGAGGCGAGATTATTCACACCCCGCGCCCCGACGCCTTGGTACGGTGTTTCCAGGCGCATCGCATCGGTCGTACCGTCGGGCGGGATCAGGCTGGGAATGGTCAGCTTGGAAACTTCCCGTGCCCGCTCCAGGTACATGTTGCGCTTGGTCTGCAACTCACTGTAGCGGGACTCGGCGGTCCCGACATATTCAGGTTTCATCATTCCGGCCCTAGTTGGGGATATTCAATCCGCTTGCTGAACCGGGAATGGACAGATCGATGCGCAAGGCCCGCGTGCCGGATTTCCGTGCCTTTCTCACATCCTGTTGCTTGCGGCGCTCATCGTTGAGCACGGGTGCTTCCGGAGCCGGTTCCGGCGGCGGAGGTGGCGGTGGAATCGCAGCGGCTGTTTTGGCGGCGGCGCTTTGCTGGGTGACGGGTTGAATCGTCGGAACCTTGGGCTTGGAAAGACACATGGCAAAACCTCATACCTTCACGGATTGTCCACCGTCCCGGCTGATTGGCCCCACAGGGCTATCGAGAATGTTCTCGCTCTGCCGCCGGTACATTTCATTGAGAAATCGAACCACGCGGCGCTCACCGGCTTTCAACCAGATTTCGCGATCCGACCACTCCGCCTCGGCGGAGCGTTCCGGGTAGCGATGGTTCAGCTCGTCCAAGAGCTGTCTGGGAATCAGTGGAAAATTGTGTTCTTGCATCGTTTGTCCTCCCAGAGTGCAACCAATAACGCCGGGGAAATAGGTTGCCCTCTGGGAGAAAGAGCTAAAGCATGAAATATAGAGTTAAATTTAGATGTAAGATAGCTTTTCAAGAACATGCTCTTGAACTAAAGCAGAAATCCGCGCATGGGAAACAGCGCTGCCACGGCACCCACCTTTACCTGACAACATCCAGCGAAAATGATCCGGAAAATATTTGGCATAGATTTGTGAAGGGGTATATCGTACCATGAAAGGCGATCCGCCCCCCATATAGCCCCTATGAACACCGGGAAACCACAACACACCATCCCTAACAAGGATGAGGTCTAATCCCTGAAACCCTTTACTATCAGGCCTATATAGGATTCAATAAGCCTATAGCGGATCAAAAAATCCTTACTTTCTCCACACTGACAGACTGAAACCAAGCTATAGATAGCCCTATCATACCCTGATTTTTTATTTCATTCGCCTTTGCCTTATCTATTGTTTGCCTTTGTATGGCTGAAACTATTACCACTACTGCATTACAGTGTTTAAAACATATAAAAATCGGGAATAATAAGTGTAAACGGGATAGTGTATGTCTGTTAAGCTATCAGGGAGTAAATATGAGATGTTCAGAGACGTATACATCCGGATCCCTCTTATCGGTGAATTCTACCTTGAGCGCCGATGTTCAACACGCGGATCCCCCTTTTGGGTAACGGCTCAACATGACAAAACATGGTTCTTTTGCCTTGGATCGCTATGCGGGGGAATCGCCTTACAGGCAAGATAAAACACCCTTTGCTGAAATTTTTTTCATGAGGGTTGACAAATTATTTTTTGTCGGTTCATAATGATTTCAAATTTGAAATTAGAACACGGCTATTTTTTTGGCCTATTTATTTCAAATTTGAAATAGTTAATACAAAACAAATAGGAGACACGCCATGACAAAACACAAGCCAAAACGCGATCTCTATCAGGAAATTACCGATAAGATCATTACCTCTCTGGAACAAGGCGTAAGCCCTTGGAAATGTCCTTGGGATCAGGGGCGGTATGGTGGCCATGCCGGATTGCCCCATAATGCCAAGTTGAACCGTTGCTATAGCGGGATCAACGTTCCGATCCTTTGGATGACAAAAGAGGAAAAGGGCTATACTTCCAACGGCTGGTTGACCTACAAACAAGCGCGGGAAATGGGCGGCCACGTCAAGGAAGGCGAAAAGGCCACTACCGTTGTTTACTGGAACTTTACGGACGTTTCCGATCCCAAGGAAGGCGATCCCAACAACGTCAAGCGGATCCCTTTTCTCCGTCATTTTTCCGTGTTCAACGTGGATCAGTGCAACGGGATCGAGATTGACAAACCGGTGATTAAAACGCCTGAACAAGCATGGGAGGATATCCAACGCATTGAAGGGATCGTACAAGCCAACCAAGTGGATCTACGCTTTGAGGCAAGGGGGATCCGCGCTTGTTACGTTCCCGCCTTGGATTACATCAGCATGCCCAACAAGGAACGATTTAAAACCAGTGGGGATTATTATTGCACCCTATTCCATGAAATGACCCATTGGACTGGCCATCATTCCCGGCTTGAGCGTGATTTTTCCGGACGCTTTGGGGATGAATCCTACGCCTTTGAAGAACTGATCGCGGAAATGGGATCCGCCTTTCTGTTTGCCGATCTAGGGCTTGAGGGCAAGGTACAACACGATTCCTACATTGCCTCATGGTTGCGCGTTCTCAAGAACGACAAGAAAGCCATTTTCAAGGCGGCCACTGAAGCAAGCAAGGCGCATCAGTTCATACTCAAAGCGGCTGATGATCAAGAAAAGCCGGAAAACGTGGGGGAAGCGGCTTAAGCCGCTCCCTCCCTTCAGTCCCTATGATTCAGGGATTGCAGGGAGGGATCACACCCTCCAATGTCCGTAAAAACAAGAGGAGTAACACCATGAAAACCAAGGAACTGAAAAAAGCCATCAGCATTTTAAAAACCGGCGCTTATCACCGGGGAGCTGCGCCCATTCTTGCCAACGTGGCCTTAAACGGGCGAATGGTTACAACCGATCTGGATTACTGGACGATTGTTGAAATGCCTACCGGCGTCAACACCACGGCCAGCATTGTGCAACTGGACAAGTTGCTTAAAACCGTCAAAACGGATCGGGTTTCCTTCTCCCAGGAAGGAAACGATCTCAAGGTGATCGCCGATTCTCTGAAAACAACGTTGAAGGGTTTACCGGCGGATGAGTACCCGGCCATTCCAAAACTGGAAGCCAAGCATGCCTTGACGGTTGATGCCCAACGGTTTCTATCGGCCATCAGGAAAATGGCTTATAGCGTCGGTGATTCAACACAAAACATCCTGGCCGGAATCTATCTGAAAGTGGATCAAACCGGCCTGGAAATGGCCTCCACCGATGGATCCCGGCTTGGAAAATATACCGATCCGGCTATCACATCGGATGAACCCTTTAATGCGGTGATTCCCGGCCAATACCTTGCCGCCTTCCACAAAAGCATGCAGGGTTGCAAGGATACAACCATCCGGCTTGAAATTGCCCCTGAACTGGCCTCCATACGGATGGGTAAGGTTCATTTCATCATCCGTACCCTGGATGGACAGTACCCGCTTTACAATCAACTGATCCCGATCCCGGAACAATGCAAAAACCGGATCGCGTTGGACAAAAGCGTGTTGGAAAAGGCGATTCAACAGCTTAAGCCCTTTGCCAACCCAAGAACGCGAGTCATCCGGTTTGATTTTGAAGGCGGCAAGCTGACCCTCAAGGCCAGCACGCCGGATCTTGGAGAATCGGAGATCGCCTTGCCTTACCGGGCATCCCGTCAGGATGGGCCACTGTCAATCGCGTTCAATTATGCCTACATCCTGGACGCCCTCAAGATGATTGAAAGCGATACGGTTCAACTGTCCATGAATGAACCGCTCCATCCGGCCACCCTAATCGGACAAGACGATCCGCATTACCTGGCATTGGTGATGCCGGTTCAGGTGAAGTAGGGGCTATTCCTTCACCCAGGGCGTTTTGAGACGCCCTGCCGTGAGGGAATCCCCTCTTTCTGACCGTTCAATAACCAAGTAGGAGTAACCATCATGCCTGTAACTTATGAAGCCGATATGTATTACCGTTTCAGTCCTTTTGCCAAAACCTGGATCGCAACCAGCGGCGTCATGAACTTCTGTGAACGAAACCAATGCTTTTGGGTTCTGGACACCATAGCATCCTATGTCCCAACGCTAGCCAAGCGCAAGGGTGTTGACTACTTTCTAATCATAACGGTGGAAGTCAACCCGGACAAAACCGCGCTTTTCACGATCAAGCAGGAAATCCGAGACGCTCTGGCCGAAGGAGAGGAGGTCTTGATCCGGCAGGCCATCGACTACACCGATCTCAAGGCAAGCCTGAAATTCTGGGCTATCAATGAAAGCCCTGGAAACTATGACCCGCAATTCCAGACCGTGGTTTTGCTACCAGATGAGTATTAAACCGTTCCCTCTCCCAGGGAGTGGGCTTCCCGCTCCCTGTCCTGAGGGAATGGCACTTTATTTTGAACATTTTGGGGCAGCACAATTGCCCTTTTACTGGTAGAATGTTTCAAAATTGAAATGCTCTATTCTCCCAAAAGAGGATCCTCATGCTTGAGCCGGAAATAGGACGACAAATCAAGGTAATGGACGCCTTGCGGACTATATACCCAAAGATGACGCTTGAAATGGCAAGCGTTTTCCTTTGTGTCTGCTATCATGAGCGGGTTCCACTGACACAAATCGCCAAGCAGCTTTCACTCACTACCCTGATCGTCCATCGACAGATCGCGGCGTTAAGCAAAGCCTTCTACAAACTGGATCGGTATGATGAGGGGTTTGGACTGGTGGAGACAAGCGAAGATCCCCAAAACCGGGTGCGCAAAATCGCTTACCTGACACCCAAAGGCATCGAAGTCAAAGAACAACTGACCAAAATCCTTCGGGAAGGTAGAGACAAAAAGCAGGTGCAATCTTGAACGCAACACATGGAGTCTCCATTTGAATGACCTTTGATCTGGCCCTGGTTCTGGCATTGCTGGGTATCACCATTGTCATGTTTGCGCTCAATCGTCCCCGGATGGATGCAGTAGCGCTCCTGATGATGACCCTGCTGCCGTTGACCGGGGTGATTGGCGTATCGGATGCGCTGGCCGGGTTCAGCGACCCCAACATCGTGCTGATTGCTCTGCTTTTCGTGATTGGTGAGGGGTTGGTGCGCACGGGGGTGGCGCAACGATTGGGGGATTTCCTGGTTCGTCAGACCGGAAAGAGTGAAACCCGGTTACTAGCCCTGCTGATGGTGGTAGTGACGGGCATCGGCTCTTTTATGAGTTCAACGGGCGTGGTGGCGATTTTTATTCCCATCGTTTTGCGCATTGCCCGAAACACGGGGATTACAGCGGGACGGCTGATGATGCCCCTCAGTATTGCGGGCCTGATGAGTGGCATGATGACCCTGGTGGCCACACCGCCCAACCTCATTATTCATAGTGAATTGCTCCGTCAGGGACATGCCGGGTTCCAATTTTTCAGCTTTACACCGTTTGCCATTCCAATCGTGGTGCTGGCCGTTTTGTACATGCTCTTTGCCCGCCGCTGGCTGGGGACGAAAAATGCCGCCATGGACGATACGCCCAAAAGACCCCGCCTGAAGCACTGGATAGACGAATACAAGCTTATGGATCGCGAGTACCGGCTGCGCATTGAGCCCAGTTCCCCGTTTGAGGGAAAGAAACTAGAGCAACTGGATTTGCGGGCGACTTCCGGCATTAACATTGTGGCAATTGAGCGGAAAAAGAATTTCCATGTTGAAATTGTGCGTCCCCTGGCACAAACCCAGTTATACACGGGGGATGTGCTCTTTCTGGATATTCATGAGCCAAGCACCGATATCAAGGCGTTGTGCCAGCAATTCAAGCTCCAGAAGCTGCCATTGAACGGCAACTACTTTGCCGATTATTCCCAGGAAATCGGCATGGCGGAATTGCTCGTTCCCCCGACGTCCAAGTTGATCGGTAAAACTGTGGTTGAGGCCTGTTTTCGCTCTGAATTCGATCTGACGGTAATTGGGATTAAGCAGGGGCTTACGGCGCAGGAAGGCGTTATTCTGGGTAAAACCCTCAAATCGGGGGATATGTTGCTGGTCATTGGCCCCTGGCGGGCCATCAGAAAGCTTCAGGGGAACATGGATGACCTGATTGTTCTGAACCTGCCAGCCGACTTGGATGATGTGATCCCGGCCCCCTCGCGGATGCCCTATGCCATCGGTGCGCTTATTTTGATGGTGCTGTTGATGGTCAGCGGTATCATCCCGAATGTTCAGGCCGCATTGATTACTTGTCTACTGCTCGGCCTGTTTGGCTGTGTGGATTTCAATAGCGCCTACCGTTCCATTCACTGGCAAAGCCTGGTTCTGATTGTGGGTATGCTGCCCTTTTCACTGGCCCTGCAAAATACCGGCGGAATCGATCTGGCCGCCAACAGTCTGCTACAGGTGGTAGGTGAATCCGGGCCACACGTAGCGCTGGCCATGATTTTTGCCTTGACCGTCGTGCTGGGGCTGTTTATTTCCAACACGGCCACGGCGGTTCTGATGGCTCCGGTTGCGCTAGCCGTGGCAGGCGAATTGGGTTTGTCACCCTATCCCTTTGCCATGAGCATCGCCCTGGCATCATCGGCGGCGTTCCTGACCCCGGTTTCCTCGCCGGTGAATGCCTTGGTGGTCGGTCCGGGGAATTATACCTTCCTGGACTTTTTCAAGATCGGCCTGCCCCTTGTGTTCATCGTTCTTCTTGTCTGCATGTTGCTGGTCCCACTGATCTTTCCGTTCTGACAGGCTCGTTTACCTTTGGTGAAATCGGGGTATTATAATCCTGATGTAACATCATTTTATGATTCAAAAGAGGAGAGACGCTGCCATGCCTGAACCGGAGATTCAGAAGCTGATCCAAGTCCTGGAAAGGCTTGCGGAGGAAATGTCCCCGAAAATCTCCCTGGAACAGGCAATCTTGTACCTCCTGGTTTGCACCAAGGAAAACTATCCCCTGACCAAGCTGGGGGAACAGATGGACTGGAGCCCCCTGAAAACCTATCGACAAGTGAGCGCCCTAGCCACCGAACGCTACGCGGGCAAGGAATATTATCCGGGATACGAGCTCCTCTATACCCAGGAAGACCCGGAAAGCCGGATCTTCAAGAACGCCTTTTTGACGCACAAGGGGAAAGAGCTCAAGGCGGAAATCATAGATACTTTGCGGAAAATACCCGCTAAAAAGCATTGAAACACTTTCAGTAAAGCATTTTTAGCAAAAAAAACGTTTAAAACCCTTTAAAAACGGGCACTACCTGGACAGGGGTGGTTTCCAATACCGGAAAACCTTCCCTACCGGGGCGTTGCCCGTTTTTTTGTCCCTTGAAAATCAAATTATGAAGTTAGTTCAGTATTTGAATAACTTCAACGCTTCGCAAATAGGTTGCGCTCTGGGAAAGAAAAACGGTCCACCCGGTGATGTCACCAACCCAGGGAGTACGCGCCATGACGATACAGACTGCCGTATCCGGCAAAACCGATCAACAACAGGCCTTGGAAAACGAAATGCTGGGGATGTCGGTCACCCGCTACCGTAACCAGCTTGCCAAGGCAGCGGAAAACAATTTGGAGACGGCCACCAAGGCCGGGCTCCGCTTGTTAAAAGGCTCCATCGATCCGATGGCCGAAGCCATTGAAAGTTATTACCGGGACGTGGACACCCAAAAAGGTCCCAAGCCCATCGCTTACAAATACATGATGCTGCTGGAGCCGGAAGTCATCGCCTTTCTCACGGCAAAATCGATTCTCAACAGCATCACCCGGCGGCGGAGCCTGACCCAGGCAGCGAACCAAGTCGGGCAGATGATCGAGGACGAGGCCCGCTTCCGCTTCTACAGCCGGGAGAAAGAAGATCATTACAACGCGGTGTTCAACCGCATCAAGGTCAAGTCCTCCTATGAATATAAGCGTACCGTCCTGGTGCATGCCATGAGCAAGACGGGCCTTGGCTGGAACGCCTGGAGCACCTCGGACAAGGTGCAACTGGGCAAGACGTTGATTGATCTATTCACCCTGGCCACCGGCCTGGTGGAAACGGTGATGCTCCACAAGGGCAAGCACAAGACCCAGTATTACGTGACGGCCACGCCCAAGACGCTGGAATGGCTGGATATCGAGAACACCCGCTGCGAGCTGCTGGCTCCCATGTTCCTGCCGATGGTGGTGGAACCCAGGGGCTGGACCACGCCCTTTGACGGTGGGTATATCGGCGTGATGGCGGGCCGGTTGAAGCTTGTGAAAACATACAACGGCGCATATCTGGACGAACTCCAGAATAGCGGGATGCCGTTGGTCTACGGGGCCATTAACCGGATCCAGAAAACCGCATGGCGCGTTAATCAACCGGTGCTGGATGTGCTGGAAGCTATCTGGGAACGGGATCTGGAAATCGGCGATCTCCCGCAACGGGATGATCGCAAGCCCCGCCCGTGTCCCTTTCCGTCCCATCTGAAGCCCCAGGACATGCCCCCGGAACAACAGGTTGTCTTTAAGGACTGGAAGCGGGAAACCGCTGGTATCTATGACGCCAACGTGATCAACCGCTCCAAGCGCTTGTTGGTGAGTAAGGTAATTTATCTGGCCAACAAGTTCCGGGACGAGGCGCGGATCTATTTTCCTCACTGCCTGGATTTCCGAGGGCGGGTCTATGCTATCCCGCATTTCCTGAACCCGCAAGGCCCGGATGTGGCCAAGGCCCTTCTGACGTTTGCCGAAGGCAAACCCATCGGCAACGAGACGGCGGCGGACTGGCTGGCTGTTCACGGGGCCAACGTCTACGGCTATGACAAGGTAAGCCTGGAAGAACGGGTTCAGTTTATCAAAGGGATGCAAGATACGATTCAGGCCATCGCCGAGGATCCCTATACACATACTGAGTGGACCCAAGCGGATAAGCCCTGGCAGTTCCTGGCCTTTTGCTTTGAGTGGGCCGGATATCTTCGGGAAGGTTACGGCTTTGTGTCTCATTTGCCCGTCTCGCTGGATGGCAGTTGCAACGGCTTGCAGCACTTTTCCGCCATGCTCCGGGATGAAAACGGCGGCAAGGCGGTGAACCTGGTTCCTTCTGATCAGCCCCAGGACATCTACCAGTGCGTGGCGGATGTGGCCATGAAAAAGCTGGCAGCCATGCGGGAAACCGCCCATGAGAAGCGGGATTTCATTGGCGGCTGGTTATCTCTGGGTATTACCCGGACTATCACCAAGCGCCCGGTCATGATCCTGCCCTACGGTGGCACCCGGTACGCCTGCCGGGAATATATCGAGGACGAGTTGCGGCAAATGCTGAGGGACAGGGACAATCCCTTCCAACAGGGCGATCAGGACCGCATCTTTGAGGCATCCGACTTTCTGGCAGGCATCGTCTGGGAGAGTATCGGTGAAGTCGTGGTGGCGGCCCGCAAGGTCATGGACTGGCTCTACAAGGCGGCCTCGTTGGCAGCCAAGGAAGGCTTGCCGGTCAACTGGACGACGCCCTCCGGCTTTCCCGTCCAACAGATCTACCGGGATGTCCGTTCCCGCCGGATCAAGACCAAGCTGGCCGGGAACATCATCCGCAAGGTCTTCCTGACTATTCAGGAGCACCTGGACACCATCGACAAGCGGCGGCAGGCCAGTGGGATCAGTCCCAACTTTGTGCACTCGATGGACGCGGCGGCCCTGCATCTTTACGTCAACCTGGCCGCTGAATACGGCATTGAGGCCTTTTCGCTGGTGCATGACAGTTATGGCACGCTGGCGGCGGATACCGAGGTGTCGGCCTGCTGCATCCGGGAAGTCTTCGTGCGGATGTATCAGGATGACGTGTTGGAGAATTTCCGGACGGAACTGCTGGAGCTGCTATCGGAAAAGAATGCGCGAAAGCTCCCACCCATACCGCCCAAAGGCACATTGGATCTGGCCTTGGTGCGCCAAAGTGTCTTTTTCTTCGCCTGATAACTTCATATTATGAAACTAATTCATATATTTAATGAGTTGCCCTCTGGAAGAACAAAACCCGAAACGGAGGCCCTTATGAACCCATCAGTAATTAAAGATTGGCTGGAATTGCCGGATGAAATCCTGCTGCCTTTTGAAGAAGCAGTGCATCCGGAGTTTCAGGCGCTGGCCGTACCGTGCTTGTGGAACCTGAGAACCCGGTAAGGCGCGATGACCCAGGCAGAATCCAAGCCCAAGCACCCACAGGTGACAACGCCCGTGGGAGTGGCCCGGTATCCTTTCCTGCTGCGGCCTCACACTCGGTTTGATCCGGATGGCGAATACCGCGTGACGCTCATCTTGTCAGAAAACGAGGCTCAGGAGCTGATCGAGACCATTGACGAGACGCTCAAGGCTTCGCTGGAAAAGGCGATTGCGGAGAACCCGGCCAAGGCGGACAAGATCCAGCCCGCCAAGCCTCCCTATTCAACCGTGGTTAACGAGGCGGGTGAAAGTACGGGTCTGGTGCAATTTAACTTCAAGTCCAAGGCCAAGATTAAGCCCCGTAACGGCGCGGAGCCCTTTCACATCAAGCTGGCCATTTTCGACGCCAAGGGGCAAGCCGTGTCCTCGGATATTCGCATCGGCACCGGCTCCAAGATGCGCGTGTGCGCTGAACTCGTGCCCTATTTCACGGACCTGGTGGGTGCGGGCGTCAAGCTACGCCTCAAGGCGGTGCAAATTGTGGATCTGGTGGAATACACCGGCCCCACGGCGAGCCAATTTGGTTTCGGACTGGAGGACGGTTACGACAGCACCCACACCCCGGAGGACGACGAGCCGGATGACTCGGATTTCTAACCTCCATTCGGGGGCTTATTTAGGGCTTGTTTGTACGCAATCACAAAAGGACACATTGCCATGACACGACGACGCACCGACTTCATTGTCATTCACTGTTCGGCCACACCGGCCTCAATGGACATCGGGGCCAGGGAAATCGACCGCTGGCACCGGGCCAAGGGCTGGTTCCGCATCGGCTATCACTTCGTCATCCGGCGCGATGGCGTCATCGAGTATGGCCGGGAATTGCATGACATCGGGGCGCATGCCTACGGCGTCAATGACCGGAGCGTGGGCATCTGCCTGGTGGGCGGCGTGGCCGAGGACGGACGGACCGCCGAGGACAACTTCACGGCGGCGCAATGGGAAGCCCTGGAAACGCTGGTTTCAGAGCTGGAAGACCAGTTCCCGCAAGCGAAACTGGTGGGTCACCGGGATGTAACACCGGGACGGGATTGCCCGTGCTTCGACGTATCCGAGTGGAATCGGACGCGTGTGCAAAATACCCCGGAGGCGATTGATAAGGTCGCATCACACCGCCCGCTGGTGTATTCGGTCTTGCGTCAGGGGGCAAAAGGCCCGCTGGTGAAAACCCTACAAGCCAAGCTGAACCGATTTTCCCGGATTGACGTGGACGGCATCTTCGGCCCTCAAACCCGCCGGGCGGTGGAGTCTTTCCAGGGCCATCACAACCTGATGGTAGACGGGATTGTCGGTCCCAAGACCTGGACGGCGCTCCTGAGATACGACTGAGGAGAAAGTCTGATGAAAATCATCCTGATTCACGGGATCGGCGAGAACGATCCCGGCTGGTCTGATGCGTTGAACGCGGATCAAATCCTGGGGGTTGCGCCGGATCGCATCGTTGAATTCCACTATGACGACCTGATGGCGCACACATGGCTCAGTCGGTTGCTGGTACGTGCCGCCAAGATGTTTATTCCGGTTCCGGCGGCGGTCAAGGCCATCAGTTCGCTTCAGGACTATGTAAACGACATCCTGATGTATTTTGTGGTGCCCGGCGTCCGCGCCAAGATCCTCAAGCGCCTGTCCGGCGTGTTGCGGGAATACCCCGACGCCATTGTGATGGGCTATTCCCTGGGGAGTATCGTGGCCTATGAGACGCTGAAGATTCACCCGCAAGACGCCCGGAATCACATCCTGGTGACACTGGGTTCCCCGCTGGGATCGCCGTTGCTGCAAACCCTGGTGAAGCGTTTTCTCAAGGTGCCGGATTTCACCCGCCCCAACGTCCCGGCCTGGTTTAATCTTTACAGCCCCTTGGATGTTTTAAGCGGACGCATCGACGGGCTGGGCTGCCACCCGCAAGACCAGTTCCGGGTCAAAGTCTTCCACAACATGCAAACCTACTTGTACCATACCAAGCGTTTACTACCCCATATTTTCAAACCCGTTACTCCCTATTAAATTTCCGTTGGAAGTGTCACCAAGCGCTTTTCCCTTGATGGATTTCATGCAGTTGTAAAAGTGCCTCATTGGTATAATCCCGGATGAAGATCCTATAACCAGGTGCAATTTCATCTGGGAATTTAATCTCACGTGCAAAAGCTTCCATCATATCATTGCAAGCCCCTATTGTCTGAAAAAGAACATGGGCAACCCAAGGTAATAAAGAAACTAAATTTTCATTATATCGGTGAGTATCATTCCAGATATTAAATTCTACAAATGGTTGTTCTCTTGGACAAATACAAAATCCTTTTTCTGTAACATACACCTTGGGTAGGCTGTTTCCATCGTGAATTATTTTATTTCGAGCAGTTGTAAGGGAAACAAAGAAGGGAGCTTGCTTCAAGTATTCTGTAGCCAAAAGAGGTGTAACCGCATATTTCCCACGGATTTCATCAATTGTTTTAATTGTTCCGGGAGGTTTGCTGCTGTTCTTGCCATGTAGAATCATTTTGGAAAATGAATCTGGCAACCTGTGTTTTTTTCGAAGAATATCAGTGCTCGGATCAGTGAACCGTGTATATTCATACAAAATGGTAGAAATGGCTTCCTGTAATAGATCAAATATACTTCGACTAAGTATCAGAATATATTCAAGCTCTGTTTCAACAAAAGACGAGACATAATCAGGTGATATGCTGTCTTTGGCATCAAAAAAATGTCTAATCTTGGCGGTACTGGTCGCAAGATGATGAAAATCATCACAAATAGCGGCTATCAAGGGGGTAACCTTTGGCCAACTCGCACGTTGCCACATAAACTCCACAAAAGGGATTAACAAATCTGATTCTGAGGCCGCCTTTTTACCCACATAATCGGATTGGACGACATCAACGATAGCTCCCTTTATGAGCCCTCCATCACCCGTTGAAAACCACTGATGCCATTTTTCACCATCCCAAAAAGGCATTAACAAAAGATCTCGTCCATCAAGAACGTCAGGGTCGAGATATGGTATTTCTTTTAAGTTTTGGATCTTTACTTGGTTCATAGTGTTTTAGCGTTATGTATTCCAGATTTCACCCTCTGATTTAAAGGAGTTCCCGATATGCTCAAGTCTTTGGACTTTGAGGCATCGGGTAGCAAGCGTTATGTTTTCGATATCGAGACCGACGGATTTATAGATGAGTTTACCACGATCCACTGCCTGGTTCTGCTGGATATGGACACCCAGGCGCTCCACAGTTTCGGCCCGTTTCAAATCGAAGCGGGCCTTCGTTTATTGCAGGACGCCGAGCTCATTGTCGGCCACAACATCATCAAGTTTGACCTGCCGGTGATTAGGAAGCTCTATCCCGATTTTCAGCCCAAGGGCACGATTCGGGACACCCTGGTGATGAGCCGCCTGATTTACGCCGACCTCAAGGACCGGGATTTCGGCTACCGGCACAAGCGCCCGGACTTTCCCACCAAGATGATCGGCAAGCACGCCCTGGAAGCATGGGGCCACCGGCTGGATATGCAAAAAGGCAGTTTCCGGGGGCCGTGGGAACAGTGGACCGAGGAGATGCAACACTACTGCGAGCAGGACGTGCGCCTCACCTACCGGCTCTGGCAGAAGCTCACCGCCAAGCGCTATAGCGAACAGGCCATCGCTCTGGAGCATGACTTTGCTCAGATTCTGTTTAAGCAGGAGCAACACGGCTTTTGTTTTGACGTATCGTCGGCGGAAAGCCTGTATGCCAAACTCCGGACAAGGCGATCCGAACTGTTGGCTGAACTGCAACAGCACTTCCCGCCCTTGGAGGAGCATATTCCCTTTGTCCCCAAGGTCAATAATGCCAAGTACGGCTACCGAAAGGGTGAGCTGACCCAGAAGATCAAGCGGACGGCCTTCAATCCCAACAGCCGGGACCAGATTGCCCACCGCCTACAACTTCAACGCGACTGGGTGCCCCGTGAGTATACCGAGGACGGCAAGCCCAAGATTGACGAGGAGGTCTTGAACGGGCTGGACTGGCCGGAGGCGCGGCTCTTGTCCGAATACCTGATGATTCAAAACCGCATTTCGCAACTGGCCGAGGGGCCGCAAGCCTGGCTTAAGAAGCAGCAAAACGGCTGGATTCACGGAGAGGTAGTCACCAACGGGGCCGTGACGGGCCGGTGTACGCACAAGAACCCCAATATGGCGCAAGTACCGGCCAAGGGCGTGCCGTATGGGGAGGAGTGCCGACGCCTGTTTACGGTGCCGCCCGGATACAAGCTGGTGGGCGTGGATGCCAGCGGGCTGGAGCTCCGTTGCCTGGCGCATTACCTGGCTCGCTATGACAAGGGCACGTTCGCCAAGGAAATTATCGAGGGCGATATCCACTGGCGCAACGCCAAGAGTCTGGGGCTGGTGGCCGCGGGCAAGGTCTACAACAAGGACCTGCCGCACCACAACTGGGTGCGCAATATCGTCGCCAAGCGCTTTATCTATGCCTTCCTGTATGGGGCCGGGGATGCCCGAATCGGGGCCATCCTGGGCAAGGGCGCGGATATCGGCAATCGCCTGCGAACCAAGTTTCTCAAGAAAACCCCAGCCTTGCGCCGCCTGAAAGAGGACATTACCGACAAGGTGAACCGCAAGGGCACGCTTAAGGGGCTGGATGGCCGCCTGCTGCATGTGCGCTCCCAGCATGCGGCGCTCAACACCCTGCTGCAATCGGCGGGGGCCTTGGTGGCCAAGCAAGCCACGGTACTTCTGTATGAGGCATTAACCGAGCAGGGCTACGTGTGGGGTCGGGACTGGGCGCAAGTGGCGCATATCCACGATGAGATTCAGTTACAAGTCAAAGAGGAATTTGCTGATGAAATCGGAAAAATCGCGGTCCAATGCTTCGAGCGGGCCGGGGAAGCCTTCGGCCTCCGATGCCCCATCACCGGTGAGTACCGGATCGGCCAAACCTGGTCGGAGACACACTGAAGACCGAAATTTCAGGAGGCTTTTGCTCCGGGCCAAGCTGGTTGCCGAGAAAGGCGGCCAATGCGAGCGCTGCCACCGGACGTTTCATCCGCAAGTGATGGTCTTCCACCACCGCAAGCCTGAAGACAAGCAGCTTCCTCTTAATGCTGCCGTCTTGTCTGATATACCCTGGGAAAAGGTCCTTGAGGAGGCCCACCGGTGTCATCTCTTATGTAGCAACTGCCACAAGGAAGTCCACGCCTTTCAGGATCTCCGCTTCCTGGAGGTGGAGGAGCCGGAGAAGCTCCCATAAGTTAGAGCGCAAGTATGATAACGGCGGCATAAGAGCATGGCTTGGTCCCGGCTGATTGGTGCCATCCTTCGCGATCTCTTCGCTTGGATGCAGGGAGAAGATAAAGATACTGATATGAGTCTGGAATGAGTCATCTCGCTCGCGTTGGATGTGGATTGTTGTTTTTGTTAAAATTTGCGGGACGGGAGCAGGGGATCAACACAAACAAAAACTCTATATATCTATGAACTCCAAGGCAATCGCATGAATCGGATGCATCGTTCAAGACAGTTGCGAAAAGCGTTTCAACGGAACATTACTCATATATAAATGAATAAGGAAGGATTATAGATGAAAGTGCTATTGCCAATCGACGATTCGAAATCATGTGAGATGACGCTGGAATGGGCGACAGGCTTTCTGAACCCGGATGCGACCGTGTATTTGCTTCATGTCATCGATCCAAGGCTGGGAACGTCCTGGCAGGAAATCGTTGATGAACTTTTAAAGAAAGCCAAATCAGTGTTTTTGAAAAAGGGGTTTTCATCTGTTTATACAGAGCAGGTGACTGGCCTTCCTGCTGATGCTATATGCCAATTTGCTGACGATCGTAATATTCAAATGATCATTATTGGCGCCCAGGGAAAATCGGCTCTTGGGAAGCTTTTGATGGGGAGTGTCAGTTCCGATGTATTCAAGAAAGCCAAGCAACAGGTGCTGGTACTGAATAATACGCCCAGGCCCTCACTCACGATGAATATCGATAATGCACTTCCGCCTAAACAGGCAATGCCGACGGACGAGCATTAACGATATCACGGACTTCGTTGATATCGTTCTTATCCGCCAGAACCAGCATGTTGTCGCCCGATTCAATCGTGGTGGCACCCCTTGGCACCAGAAGTTCGTCTTGCCGGTTAATAATCACCACGAGCGCACCTTTGGGTAATCCCAGATCGACAATTTGCTTGCCGATAATGGCAGAATCCTGGGGAACCGGAATTTCAAACATATCGTTTTTTGACTTCCCACTTGGAATAAACTCCAGAGGCGATGGCGTTTGTTTGACAAAAGGCGCATCAACCTTAAGCCACTTGGCAACTTGTGGCAGGAGTGTTCCCTGGAGCAGAACGGATGTGATGACAACAAAGAAAACGATATTAAAGAACAATTCGGCCTGCGGGATTCCAGCCAGCAGCGGAAATGTCGCCAGGATAATCGGCACCGCGCCCCGAAGCCCCACCCAGGAAATCAAGGCTTTTTCCTTGAAGGGAACCTTGAAAAAGTGCAGGGTTGCAAAAACACTGAGTGGTCTTGCGATCAGTATTAAAAACGCCGATATTAAAAGACCAACGGGAATAATCTGATACACTTCGGAGGGGAAAACCAGCAAGCCTAAGGTCAAGAACATGGTTATCTGCATGAGCCAAGCGATACCTTCATGGAATCGCATCAAGCTGCGTTTGTGAATGAACTCACTGTTGCCCATGACGATGGCGGCAATATAGACGGCCAAGAAGCCGTTGCCACCCAGAGTCACCGTTAAGCCGTATGCCAGGATCACCAGGCCAATGGATAAGACCGGGTATAAGCCATCATATTCCAGTTTGATCCGGTTGATCGTGTAAACCATTGCCCTGCCGAGTCCATAACCCAGGATGCCGCCTACCAGCATTTGCTGAAAGAACATCGGTATCAGGTCAAAGACTGATGCATTCGGTTGGGTCAAGACCAGTATGAATCCCAGCGTCAAGAAAACGGCCATCGGGTCATTACTGCCGGATTCAAGTTCAAGTAGCGGCTTCAACTGCCCTTTTAAGCTAACGCTTCTTGAGCGCAGGATGGCAAAAACGGCTGCCGCATCGGTTGAGGAAACAATCGCCCCCAGCAAGGCCCCATGCAGGAACGAGAATCCCAGCACGGCGGAAGCAAACCACCCCAACAGCAAGGCGGTAAACAAAACACCCAAAGTGGATAGCGTCAGACCTTTCCAGATGGTTGGCCTGACGCTCTGCCAGCGCGTACTTAAACCGCCATCAAACAGAATGAAAACCAAGGCAAGCACACCCAGAAATTGTGCAAACCAGGGGTCAGTAAATTGAATACCTCCCGGACCCTCCGAGCCCGCCATGATACCTACTAAAAGAAACAACAATAAGGCAGGTACGCCTAGGCGGGTGGAAGCAATACTGGCAACGATGCCAAGCAAAAGCAGAATCGCAACAATTACCAGGATTGATTCAGTGGTCCAGGGCATTTTTCAAAAATCCTCCTACTATAGGTTCGCGACTTCTTGCTTGATGGTATCTTGGGGGATGCTAACCCGTGCAGGCACTGGCTTGTTTTGGCTCATAACCAGAGAAAGCAATGTTCGGGTAACGGTAATAGCCGAAAACATACTGACTGCAACACCAATTGCCAAGGTCAGTGCGAAACCTTTGACTGAACCCGTCCCCAGCCACCATAATAACGCACAGGTAATCAAAGTGGTAGTATTGCTATCAAAGATAGAGGGGAATGCCCGGTCAAAACCGGCTTCAACCGCTTTTTTGAATGAGCGCCCGGCTTTCAATTCCTCTTTGGTCCGCTCGAAAATCAATATATTGGCATCCACCGCCATCCCGATACTGAGGATAAAACCGGCAATTCCAGCCAGGGTAAAGGTTACACCAACCAGCAGGAAAACAGCATAGGTCAGCAACGTATAGACAAGAAGGGCCAGACTGGCCACCATGCCTTGACTACGATAGTACGCTACCATAAACAACAGGACAAGTCCCAGGCCAGCGATTCCTGCCAGCAGGCTTTGTTTGAGATAAGCCTGACCGTACAAAGGGCCGACGGTTGTTTCCTCAATGCCCTTGATGTCAACCGGCAAGGCCCCTGCATTCAGGGTATCAACCATCCCCTTGGCTTCCTCTTTTGTGAATTTGCCAGTAATCTGCCCACTTCCCCCAAGAATAGGCTCGTTGACGGATGGCGCGGAAACCAATTGCTCATCAAAGAAGATACCCAGAGGCTGATGACCCGGTGCCAATTCCTTGGTCACCTGGCCAAACCGGTCAGCTCCTTCATTATTCAATGAAAACTGGATGGCCCAACCACCTGCGGGATCCGTAGAGAGTTCCGCCCTTGCCAGATCCTTTCCAGAGACGCCGGTATTGATCCATTGCCCGTCAACTTGTTTTTTAAATTCCAGTTTGCCGACTCTTCCCAGCATGCGCTTGGCTTCTTCCGGGTCAGTCACCCCTGGAATCTCTACAATCATCCGCTTGTCACCGGCACGTTGGACGATAGCCTCCCCAATTCCCAGGCCATTCACCCGCTTTTCGATCACAAAATGCAGGCTATCCATCACCTGGGGTGTAATCGCGGGTACATCAGCCGTGGGAACCGCCTCCAGCGTTAAGCGGGTTCCGCCCTTCAGGTCCAGTCCGAGCCTGGATTCTTTTTTAAAGACGACAAAGATGGACGCCACAATCAGGGCAAGGATAATCAGCAAGGTCACCTTGGGGGTTCTGCTTAATGCATTAAACATGTGAAAAAATCCTTTCTTGAAAATTTAAGCTCAACGAATACCGCCCAATTACGCCAACGATGGCTGCGCTTCTAGCGGTTCTGGCTTGTTTCGCTCTCTCCACCAGGTCAGAATGGCGCTTGCCACAAAGATGCTGGAGTAAGTACCAATACCAATCCCAAGAATCATGCACAGTACAAAGTCCTTGGTTGTCTCGCCACCCCAGAAATACAGGGCAAAAAGAACCAGCATGGTTGTTAAAGAGGTGTTGATGCTTCTGGCCAGGGTCTGGTTGACGCTCATGTTGGCAATTTCCCCAAACGGAAGCTTCTTGGTGAAAAACACCTTGCTGTTTTCCCGCAAGCGGTCAAATACAACAATGCTGTCATGCACGCTGAAGCCTATCACCGTGAGCAAGCCCGTGATAAACAGGCTGTCAATCTCCGTAT
Organism: Candidatus Neutrinobacter sp.; assembly: GCA_039794365.1. Lineage (GTDB taxonomy): Bacteria > Cyanobacteriota > Vampirovibrionia > Vampirovibrionales > Vampirovibrionaceae > JBDIVN01. Next base: position 293,994 of record JBDIVN010000001.1, read on the forward strand.
GAAAGTAGTGACCCATCAGTGAAAAGGCCCCAATGACGAACAGCGTGTCGTATACCAGTGCGATAATGGCACAGACCGCGTAATCGAATTGAAACCGGAAGGTGAGATACCCCACAATTAATATATAGGCCAGCGTAAGAGCCATAGCCCCATTAAACAACAACTCTTTAGCCAGTGCCGGGCCGATCGAATTCTTTTGTAACAGGGTAATGTTCCCGTAGTGTTCGGCCAAGGTGTTCTGGAGGATGCTGGCATCTTCTCCCTGGAGCTCCTTGGTTCGAATCGAAACAATGGTTGAAATACTTTCCGTTTGTGTTGCGGCTTCATTCAGCCGTTCTTGAGCGGACTGGATCTGGACTATGCTTCCTGTATAACCTTTCTCATCAAATACTTGCCGGATGACTGGCAAGTCCTCCTGGTTTAACCCCTGTTCAAAGCCGTATTCCAGCATACTTCCCCCTGTAAAGTCGATGCCAAGCCTTACAGGAGAATGGTTTGGGGACATGATCACGGATTGAATGATAAAGAAAAGGCCGGGCAATAAAATCAGCAGGGAAAAGCCCAGGTAAAACCAGCGATGTTTAATGACATCGATAGGCCCTTTCTTTTGAGAGAGCTGAACCTGATGGCTCAGGTATTCCTTTTTTTCTTCCGGATTTTGAATCGACATTGTAAAAACTCCTCAATGCATGTAACAGGCTGCTTCTGCATCCCCCACAACGGGAGAAGAGGCAGAACACTCAAATTGAGACGCAGCAAGCCCTGCCCAATGGATCTTCGTGCGGATCAACTGGGCGATACAAAGCCACCTGCTAGATGCAGGATCGGTATTGCTTTCAGGGGGCTACGTCAAAGCATTAGGAGTGAGGCGGATCGCGAATCCGGTCGTATTCCGGTCCGGATTGGCCGGATAAGACGGTTTCAGCCCACAGAACAGCTTGAGGTAGAACCACAAACACTGATCGGTGATGCCAGGAAAAAGCCGGATGATCATCCAGGCCGGTGGAAACACCTTTCTTTTGAGGTGTGCGGTAGAACTGTTGGGCTTCTTGATAATTTCTGGAAAAAAGAATTGCACCGTCCAGCTTATGGACGGTTAAAGCCTTTACATTGAACTGGGGAGTGGCCTGAGCCGATGGCTGAAGGAGAAAAAAGAAAGCTGCAACAAGAATCAGAAATGATACATGAATAGCAGGTCCGGGAGCTTTCCCTGTTAGCCAATCAAGCTGTACTGCCGTCTTTCCAGCCACGTCAGGATTTAAAACCCCATGCAATATCACTACAATAAGCAAGCATTATAACACCAAAGGTCAAGCCACTTCCAACATGATTCACTCCAGCCAATATTCAAGACAGAGCAATCGGCTGTTGGAAGTGGCAAGGGATATGTTTTGTTAACTGGCTTTGGCTTCTAAATTACCTGAAGTTATATCAGCAGATTTTTTTCCATTGGTAACAGGTCCGCCCTCTGGCATATATACCATCCGGATAGGGTGGGCAAAATGAATATCCAGTTTTTGAAATTCTTTTATTAGTTTCAGATTAATGGTTTGCTGGACATCCATGTATACATCATATTCTGGCTTCAGCACATGGTAAACCACTTCGAAATCCAGTGACGAATCACCAAAACCTTTAAAATGTGCGCGATCCAAACGGGCCAGATCGATTTTTTCTATAATTTCTCTTATAATTCCTGGAATACGTTCCAATTTTTCACAAGGTGTCTGGTATACAACCTTAAATTGGAATACCACTCTGCGTTCCCGCATATGTTTATAATTTCGAATTCGGCTGGTTAAGAGGTCACTATTACAAAAAATCAAACGTTCTCCACCCAAGCCTGCAACACGTGTGGTTTTAAGCCCTATATGCTCTACAGTGCCGAGAAAATCACCGACGATAATGAAATCACCGACAACAAAAGGCTTGTCGATCACAATAGACAGAGCTGCAAAAAGATCACTTAATATGTTCTGAACAGCCAGGGCAATGGCAACACCTCCAATTCCCAAGCCTGCAACCAGTGCGGTTACATCAATCCCTAAATTGTCCAGGGCCATCAGTAGTAAAACAGACCAAAAGACCAACAGCATGACAAATTTGACGGGACCAAGCATAGTCTTTAATACCAGTCGGTCTTCCTCTGTCTCTTTGGTTTCCACATAACAATTCAAAAGGAAATCTGTTAATTTATTTCCCCAGAAAGCTACTTGTCCCAAGATGGCTAAGATCGGAAGTGCGCGCACCAGATTTTCAACTCCTTTGGGCAAATCCAATACTTGCGAACCGATAAACATTGAAAGTGCCAATAAAGCCAGAGGATTGGCCGATTTCACCAGGCTTCCAATAAAGTTCAGTGTTTCTATTTTGGTGATTCTAGAAATGGCATAGAGTCGCCCTGCTACTATGTGTGTCAGAACCGTGAAGGCTAGGTAAGCTATCAAGGTGATAGCCCCTGCAATGCTCCAGTTTAGAAGTGTATTATGGTAAACCGTAAATGTTAAAATTCCATCCAAGGTGTTCAGCGAAAAAACATTTGCCAAATCCATGATAAATCCTCTTTAATTCCTTTAATCTTCAAAACATGTAAGATACATACGACTGAAAATAAGGGGGATCACGGATTTTATCAGTTTTTGCATCATAGCCGGAAGTTAAAACTAATTCAGACTTAACAAAAAGCTGAGGTCCAAATAATAGATGAGTTCTGTTTGTCCAGGTCGGTATGAGTCCTATATTCAGTTTTTTTAGCAAGAACCTTTTATGAGGTGTCCTGTAAAACGGCTGAACATTATAAAGGTTATGAGCTAAGACCGTTTGATAGGGCTTCTTATCCTGCAAGGAATTCTTTGGTAATAAAAACTTTGCTTGAATAGGAGTGTGAAGAGCGAAAAATATAGCTGCAAAAATAGTCAGAGAAAATACAAGGGCCTGAAAAACCCGGCATAGATTTGTCCCGGATACCCAATAAGACCTGAAAAAGTTATTCCATCCCACGCTACGCTTTCTGTTTCCTATGGATTGTCTATTCCTACGGAAAGAGTATTGTAACACAAGCTCTACATCGCTCTAACAGGGGTGACCGGCATACAGCAACATAACATTGGCATTTTCAGCCCATAAAAAGCCACTATATCAAGATGTTAGGCTTATCCTGCCTGCTAAAGAGTAGAGTTAATCTTTTGTTTGTATATAATGAGACGTCCTATAGCAGAATCTACCTGTGTTATAGAAGAGCTTGGTAGGCATATTCTGGTTCTAAATGCAGTGAGTAGTTGAGCCGGAGGAATGGGGGAATGCTGAAATCAATTCTGAAAAGAAAGGCATTGAAGCGTTTTGCCACGCATCCCAACCAGGCAAGCGCCCAAACGGACTTGGAGGCCTACCCTTGGCATACCTTATCTGTTCAGGAAGCTTGCCAGAAGCTTCAGACCAATCTGGAAACCGGCCTGACGGATGAGCAGATCAACACCCATCAACAAGTGTACGGTTCAAATGCCCTGCCTACCCGGAAGCCGCCCTCTTTGCCCGGTGTTATCCTGGACCAGTTTAAAAATCCCCTCATTTTCATTTTGATCATTGCCGCCTTGATTGCCATTTTGGTAGGAGAGGCCAGGGATTCGCTTTTCATAGTGGCAGTTATAGCCATCAATACGATTATCGGCACTACCCAGGAGTGGAAAGCCGAAAAAAGCGCACAGGCCCTTCAGAATCTCTTGCAGGCTTATACGCATGTCAGGCGAAACGGCCTAGAGCAGAAAGTCCCGTTTGAAGCCCTGGTTCCCGGAGACATTGTACTGCTGGAATCAGGCAGCCGGGTTCCGGCAGACATTCGCCTGGTCAAGGCAGGTAACCTGACTTCCGATGAATCCCTGCTGACCGGGGAGTCGGTTTCGGTTGAAAAGCACATCCAACCCTTGCCGAACCCGGACTTGCCGATTAGCGAGCGCACCAATATGGTCTTTGCCGGATCTTTCATTACCACGGGCAGGGCAACCGGTATTGTGATTGCCACGGGCCTGCAAACCGAGGTCGGGAAAATTGCCGAATCGCTCGTTACGGCGGACGTCGCCAAGACCCCGCTTTTGATCCGAATGGAAGCGTTTACCCGGCGGATTGGCCTTGCCGTGCTCGGTGCCACGGCTTTTCTGGGAATAATTGCCTTTTTCCGGGGCATGAATCTCGTGGACAGCTTTTTTCTGGCCGTAGCCCTGGCCGTTTCCGCCATACCTGAGGGCCTTCCCATTGCCATGACGGTTGCACTTTCCATTGCAACCAAACGCATGGCGAATCGAAAAGTTATTATCCGCCAATTGGCAGCGGTTGAGGGCCTGGGAAGTTGCACCTACATCGTGACCGATAAAACGGGAACACTCACCGTCAACCAGCAAACCGTCAAGCTGATTGCCTTGCCCAGTGGGGATCGCTTCCGCGTGTCGGAAGGCAAGTACCTGGGCGAGGGGGAAGTCACAACCGAGATGCGCGGGGGAATTACCGAAGGTGATCGCAAATCCCTGGAACGGCTGGCCAAGGCAAGCGCCATTTGTAATGAAGGCCAACTGGTATACCAGGTGCCGGAAGGAACCTGGAAATATCACGGGGATGCTGTGGATGTGGCCATTCTGGCCTTTGTCTATAAATTGGGCCTTCAGCCCGAAGAAATCCGAAAAGTCATAGACAAAGTCGGCGAAATCCCTTATGAATCCGAGCATCGCTATGCGGCAACCTTCTATCGTGAAAACAAGACCGTAAAAGTTGCCATTAAAGGGGCCTTGGAAACCATTCTTCCTTTTTGTCAGGCCATGTGGTCGGCTCAGGCAGACACCCCCATTGACAGGCGTCATATCGAACAATTGGGGCAATCCCTGGCGGAAGAAGGATACCGGGTACTTGCCATCGCCGAAGGAGTCATTCAAGACCAAAAAGAGCCAGGGCATTATACCCAGAGCGATATTCGCGGGCTCGTCTTGCTGGGGTTGATCTGCATGATTGACCCCTTGCGGCCCGAAGTAAAAGAAGCCGTTATCAAATGCCGCCAGGCGGGAATTCATGTGGCCATGGTCACTGGGGATCACCCGGCAACGGCCCTGGCCATTGCGCGGGATTTGGAAATCGCGGAGCGAAAGGAAGATCTCATTAATGGTACGCAGCTCAACCAGGTCTGCTTGCTTGAAACGCCGGAATGTATCGAAACCATTAAAACCGCCCGAATCTTTGCCAGAGTGACACCGCTTCAGAAATTACAGATCGTCAAGACGTTGATGGATTTGGGCCACTTTGTGGCGGTAACCGGTGACGGGGTCAATGATGCCCCGGCACTCAAGCACGCCAATATTGGTTTGGCGATGGGCTCCGGATCTGATATCACCAAGGAAGTCTCTTCCATTATCATCACCGATGATAATTTCGCCACGATTGAAGCGGGGGTTGAGGAAGGTCGCTTTGCTTACGGCAATATCCGAAAGGTGGTCTGGTTTTTGATTGCCAATGGTTTTGCCGAAGTAGCGCTTTTTATGCTGGCCATTTCAATTGATCTGCCCCTGCCGCTTTTACCGGTGCAAATCCTGTGGGCCAACCTGGTCACCAGTGGGATTCTTAATGTCGGGCTGGCTTTTGAAGCGGGAGAGTCAGTCGTTATGCGACAACCGCCTCGAAAACCAACGGAAAGCGTTTTTAATGCCCCCATGCTCAACCAAATTATCGTCTCAGGTGGCACAATGGGGCTGGTCTGCTTTGGAGCCTGGTTCTGGTTATTGGCAAACGGCTGGGAGGTTGAATCCGCTCGGAATATGACCTTGCTTTTGCTGGTGTTGCTGGAAATTTTCCATATCTTTAATGCCCGCTCAGAATATCAGTCCGCATTCCGGATTCCAATTCAAAACAATCCCTTTTTAGTTTTTGGGGTGATTGCGGCCCTTGGCATTCATCTGCTGGCCCTGCACACACCCCTGCTGCAAGGCATATTGGGCGTTTCACCCGTGACCTTGCAGGAAGGGCTCACGGCATTCCTGCTTGCCTCCAGCGTCTTGATAGTAACCGAGATATTCAAGATGGTTAAAAGGCCTGCTAAATCAAGCCAGAATAATACAGCCATCCCTTAAAATATATCCTTGGGTAAGTTTTTATTGACTAAAAAATCCAAAAACCCAGATCTAGACAATTACTTCTAGATCTGGGTTTTTGGAGCAAGCATCCTTGTTCTGCGACATATTCTTGAACTCTCGGTGGGTTTTGTTATTCCTCCGGTAGTTAAGTGCCTATGAAACCTGAAGAAGCTTTTAAATTAAGGGCTTCCAGAACAAGAATGCTTGCCATTTGCATGCCTATACACCGGCATAGTAACTGTTTCTGATGCTCAAGCTCTGCCGTTAGACAACCTTAAAAACTCATCTGATGTGTAGAAGTTGGCGCTTGCTGGATAAAGTGTATTTTATTGTAAGTCTTAATCAATAGGCCGGACTGCTGGGTTGAGCGAAGAAGCTTTTTAATAACCTGAGGGCACAAATATGATCCCTTTAAACCACTTATTCCGAAGACATTTGGACTACCTGGAAGGATGGCAGAGAGCGATGGCCAATGGCTTGATGGGTGGACGCCCGTTCAGCCCCCATACCCAAAAATCATATATGTTTTATGCCACCAACTTCCTGAACCGTTACGGCAAAGTGTCCTACGACAATCTGAAAACCGAGTTAGCCAGGATCCCGGTCCGACAGTTCTCCAAGCGGGATTCCTTATATCGAGGCATCGTCTGCTTTGCCAAGTACCTGATTGAGGAACACGCCCTGGACAAGGGCTTCCTGGAACAGGCCAAGCGCGTCCGGCCCAAGCGGCATATCCCACCCAAGCGAATGACGGTGAAATATGAGGATGTCCTCAAGCTCCTGAACGTCTGCAAGAACCCCTTGGACCGGTTCATCATCCTTTTTCTGGTCTCTACCGGCTTCCGTGCTTCCGAAGCCTGTTCCTTGACTCTCAAGGACATCGATTGGCAGGAAAAGAAAGCATATCTTCCCAAAGGAAAATGGGGGAAAGCTCGCCGGGTTGGCCTCAGTGAGGAGGTCATGGCAGCCCTGAACGCTTACCTGACTTGGCGAGGCCCGACATCTTCCGATGCTCCCTTGCTGGTCAACGGTGTCAAGCAACCCATTGACCGCAGTGGTCTGTTCAAACGCCTCCAGAAACTCGGACGCAGAGCCGGGGTTGCTGTGAGTCCCCATGCCCTGCGTCGAGCGTTCGTGACCATCAATGTCAGTAATGGCGTTCCGCTGGTCTATCTCCAGATTGCTTGCGGTCATTCGGACATTAAGACCACCCGCGATTATTGCCAGGTTACTGAAGAGGAGGTGGCGGAAGCCATGAAGAGCCGATTCACCAGTTTTTCATCGACTCCACCACATCCTGTTCGCTAGTCTGGTCATACATCATCGTGACCTGGATGGTGGAATGGCCGCATGCCCTTTGAACCTTTTTAGGGTTTTCTCCCCGATTCAGGTGGTAGGTCACAAAGCGGCGTCTCAAGGCATGGGGTGACGCGTCGACTCCAGCCCGTTTCCCCAGCTTCTGAATGCGTTGAAAGATACCGTGCCGTTCGATATTTCGCCCGGACTTGTTGAGGAAGAAGCCATCATCCTTGACTTTGGGGCGAACGGTTAGGTAGTCCTTCAAGGCGTCCGTGGCTTCCTGATTGATACCGAGCCTCCGGGACTTGTCCCACTTGGCTTGCCGGATGGTTATCTGTTGTTTTTCCAGATCCACGTCCGAAAGCTTCAGGTTGGCGCATTCGCCCGCCCGAATCCCGGTGTTGGCCAAGAGGATCAGAATCGCCTTGTCCTTCTTGTTTTTGCAGTGCTTGAGCATAGCCTTCAACCCTTCTTCGGAAACGCACACCCGTTTGGGCCGCTTGTTAGGTGCGGGACGCATCTCTTTTTTCATCAAGGCATCCAAGGCAGACTGGCTCATGAGTTCCTCCATTACCAGATACTTGGAGAAGCAGATGAGCGCCCGGTAGATGCCGACCTGCTTGTCCGGCTTGTCTGGATGCTCCAGAAACGCCGCCCGAAGAGTTCTTGAAGAAATCGTTTTGTACTTGTCCAGAAACAGGCAGGCATAACGGGTATACCAGTTGATGGTGTGCTGGCTGAACTGCCTCCCGGACATCAACCCGGCAGCCATTGCCTTCTTCCAGGCTTCCAAATGAGGCGTATAGTCATCAATCGGCTTGATGGGCGGTTCCAGTTCGGCCAGGAGTTTGAGACTACCCATGAACATTTCCACCGCCTTAGGCGTTATTTGGTAGGTCTCTTTCGTCCCATAGGGCTTGGCAACGGCGGTCAGTCTGCCGCTTCGGCACCACTCGATGATGGTTTTCTTATCCCTGCCAAGGATCTTGGCCACTTGCCCGGCAGTGAGAAAGGGGGAGGTAATACTCCTCAGTTTCTCCACACTTTCGTCAAAATTTTCTATTTTTTCCTCAGTTTTCCGGTTTTTCATGATGGGTCTCCTATCATCGGAAACCCTTTCACTGTCTTGCCTTTAAGCCTCTTGCTGACCTGAAAGCCAGACTATGGGAGCATGGTTCACACGGAAGGGGTCACTGGTTCGAATCCAGTATCGCCCACCATTTTTGTGGGAACGTTGCCCGGCGACTCCCCCCTCGTAAGCCTCGCCTTGCTTCGGCAACGATGGCGGACAGTATCGCCCACCATTTTTAACAGCCGTTCGTTTTCGATCATCGGGACGAACGGCTCGTTTACTTTATACGCCAATTCTTTATTTTTTAAAGTAAAGTTTGACCCAAAAAACCATAGAAAATCGGGGGCAAGACCAATCGAAGACATATCACCCTATGAGACCTCCTGAGTTGTGTTGCCTTAATCAGAGAAATGTTAACTTTTCTTAACAATAGCCCCAACTCTGGATTAGCCTATGTCATTGGACACATGAGAAAAGAACTGATATCGTATCATCGTCTGGAAGGGCAATGCTGGAATTTCCTCATAGTCGATATTCCGCCAACGCATCAGCTCATAAGGCTTACAGTGTGAGGAACTCCAACTACTACATCCACTAAAAATCGCATTGGTTTGCATATTGAGGTGGTTCGATTTAAACTGGTCCTTCAGCAATAAAAGCGATAATCGCTTAATACACTCCCTAAAATGGCTTAAAGAGAGAGGTAAGACTTATGACTAATGAAACCCAAGTAATTGAAACGCAGAAGGCTGAAGTAAAGAACGCCGTTGCGCGTGTGATTGAAGGTACTGGCGATACGGTTACCGGAACGATCGACATAACCAAAAATGCAACGGTAACTGCGATCCGTTCGGTTGGTGAAGTAGGTGAGTCTACTGCAAAAGCTAGTGCTAATATCCTGATCGGCGCAATTGAAGCCGCAAATGATGTTGGTAAAGAGCTGGGCAAAACCGTGATGGGTGCTGTCATCGGTGTCATCCAGGGAACCGCGCAAGTTACTGCTGTGAGTATTGTCTCGCTGATTGACGTTGTGCGTCTTTCAATTGCCGGAACCAAGACTGTCGGTCAAGATATCGGGACCGTTGCAATGGAAACAATGCATGGTGCCACTGTTGCCACCAAGGATATTTCACTTTCTCTTCAAGATACGGTTTTTAGTGTCGCCCAAGGGTTGATTGCCGGGACGAGAAATGTAGGCGCTGATATCGGGTTAACGGCAAAAAGTGCCGTACAAGGCAGCATTATTGGTGCCAGCGAAATTGGCGGTGATGTCATTCTGGCAGCAAGCAGCACTGCACGTGGTTTGCTCAAAGGCACTGCCGAAACAGGTGGTGATGTTGCCAAGGTTGCGGTTAGCGCTGTCGAAGGTGCCATTGAAGCAGCCAAGAGTGTCGGTGTTAAAGCCGAGGATGCGGCCTCTGCGGTTGCAACCGGGCTTGTTGAGGCTGCTGGCGAAATCAGCGAAACTACTGCCAACACGGTTGCCAGTGCTGTCGAAACAACAATCGATGGCGTCAAAGTGGTTGTGAAAGCACCTTTCAAAAAATAGCTTTCATCACATTAAAACGAAAAAGCCGGTACATAATGTACCGGCTTTTTTATAGGCCCTTGGTCTGGTTAGGCTTGCATATCATAAGGGACAGTGACCCGGAACAGGCCTTTTGGAAGTTGCAACACCATGAAAAAAGCAAAACTGACTCCCGGATAAGAAGAGGCATTTCCTTATTAGGGGGTATCCCTATAGTAGAGGCGTTTCAGCAAATCAGGTTGGACAGGACCTGTCAACCCAGTCTCTCTTGCAGGCTTCTGATTATCCGGGATGCCGGAATTCAGGAAGGGATCTAAAGTATCCAATACCTCAAGGCAGTTCTTGTAGTAACATTGCCTGTCTCTATCTCTTGACTTTACAGCTTTCTCTAACTGATCGCCAAAAAAGCGTCTGCCACGATCATAAGTCTCCCCTACCTGCTTTCCATTATATTCCCCATCCATACAATGGGGGCTGGTAATCCATGTGTAATAACATAGCTCCAGCTTGATTAATTCAGCTTTTTGAATATCCAGCGGGGTTTTTCCGTTGGTACCTTTGAGGAGGAATGCATGGGAGCTTTCTGACTCGATCATTTTTTTTATATTTGCCATGTAAATACTTCTGTCAACCTCTAAATCCTCAGGAGGCCGGATTTTGATTTTTTGATAGTGTTTTACCATTGCCTGATGATAATTAGCCTTTTCTTGCAGGTACATCTTGAAAAATTCCCGGGCTGACTTCGGATCTTTTTCGGACTGGGTGCACAGATAATAGTGTAATGAGCGAAGCTCGAAGTTTCGGATATTGCTCGGCATACTGGCAAAGGTGTCGCTTACATTACAGTGTGAATGGTTAACACCTTGTTCAGCTGATTTCATGCTATGGTCCAGCCGTATGGTACTCAAATATTCCCAATCAAAGATTCCGGCTTTTTTATGGGTAATATTGATATTTTTGTTGCTGAGATCGTAGTGCATAAACCGGCCTAATTCAGGGGTTCCCTGATCGAGAATAGCGATTTTTTCAATCAGGTCATGTAAAGCCGACTTTGTGAATGGGTTGAGATTGGGATCAGGGTTGTGCCCAGGCACAAGTGTAGTAAGGATGCAGGAGTTTCCACCGGGCTGGCTGAATGCAGCAAGCCCTATCTGTGAGACTCCGAATGCTTTTTGCCCATGATGCCGGATTAATTCATTCAGGAGTTTAAGCTTTTCCACCTCCTGGAACTTATTTTTATTTGCCCGCGCCTCATTCCCCCGATGAACCTTTAAAACCAGGCGCCTTCCCTCGGTAAAGTCTTCCTTGCCGGGATGCACCCGAAAAACGTCACCATTAAAGCCGGAGCCAAGGTAGTTTTTGGGGTCCCCTGTTTGACGCGAAAATTCGTCCGCCTGATCTCGACTAATGCGCCGGGAAATGGAAATAGGGTAAAGCTTTGTTATAAAACGATTGTAAAACGCAGCAGAACGATCTTCTTGTTGTTGCAAGAAGTTCAGGACGGAGATCATAGATGTCATTCTCCAGGTATCAGAGTGTTGTGACCTGACAGCTATCTCTTAAAAACGCTTAAATACGGATTGCCGACAGCATGGCAGGAAAATTTTACATTAGTTCATACTTAAAGCCCGCAATATTGGTTTTGATCCCATAGGCATAATATTTTGACGCAGGACATCATCATCGGGAATCTGCCGGCTTTGCTGGCCAAACCCATTGAAGCGACAAGTTGGATAAGTGCTGCTAAACCTTGAGCTTGAGCGACGAAAGCCCCTTGGCCGTCAGGTAGCCGAGAATTGCGGGCAAAATGAGCAGGATAAAGAACCAGACCAGCAAGCCTGCAAAAATATGCGTCTGCAGATACCGGAAAGCGTCCGTGCCAAAAAGAAAGAGGGAGAGCATCAGATAGTTGGTCACATTATAGAAAATAATCAGCATCACCGGGCTGGGCAGGCGTTGCTGATCGGCAAGGTTCATGCGAATCGCCTCCTTGAAAACAAAGCCCGGCACCACCGCACTGATCAGATAAAAGATCTGCCGGGCCTCCACGTCCATAGAGGAAGCCCGATCCAGACGATCGATCAACCGGTTGATTTGATCCACATCCAATCGATCCAGTAGTTTTAGCTGGCCCAGATTTTCGAGTCCGCTCATGCCTTCGAGCCTCTCCAGCCTCTCCAGTCCTTCCAGCCTTTGCTCCAAAGCACCCAGCTGCTCCATATGACGCAAATGTTTTTCCATGGGATGCAACTCGTCCAATTAGCGCAGATAGCTCATCGTATCGAGATGTCTCAACCGGGACAGCTCCCCCAGGGCATCCAGCTTTTCAAGATGGGCCAAGTAACCCAGCTGATCCAGTTTTTCCAGATTTTGCAGGCTGTCCAGATTGTCCAGTTTCCCAAGCGAATCCAACCGGTTCAGCTTATCCAGTTGTTCAAGTTTCTCCAGTTGCTCCAGCCTCTCCAACTGCTGAAGCTGCTCCATCTGGTCAAGCTGATCCAGATTGTCCAGCCTTTCCAGACGCTCCAGGTTTTCCAGTCCCAGAACCATACCACTCCTCATCAGATCCAGTGCGGCAATACCGGGCATCCTACCCGGATCAGCCTGTTTTTCATACTCTCCACCTTGCTAGTAGCCATCCGGATGCGCTTCGCCCCGGCATACCCTACCCGGCTGCCGGGATGCCTACCTGATGAGGAACATCCTGAAACCGTCTTTCAGCAACGGAATCATTTCCCTCAATTCCTGGGACGAAACGGAAAACCCGGTGTTTTCAAAGAAAAGGGCCGCGCCGGTATTCACACCCACGACCTCGCCCTTCATATCGACCAGCGGCCCCCCTGAGTTGCCGGAATTAATGGCGGCATCGGTTTGCAGGATCATTGTGCCCCCGCCCTGATAGCGGTTGGTGCTGCTGATGATACCCATCGTTCCCGTCCAGGTGTTGCCCAGCCCATGACCCATTGCCATGACCCAATCTCCATCCCTGGCATCGTTGTCCGCGATTTTGAGGACCGGCACCTTCTCAAGGCCGAAATCCGCCGGGTTGATCCGGATCATGGCCAGATCCCGGATGCCGTCAATCCCCACGACCTCTCCCCGTCCCTTCTTCCCGTTGAGCAGGGTAATCATAACCTCGTCCCGCTGCCCCACCACATGGGCATTGGTCAGCAGGTAGCCTTCATCGTCCACGAAAAAGCCGGTTCCCTGAAGCCTGCCGTGGTCTCCCTCGCCTTCCGCGTAAATCCCCACCTCCACCACCGCAGGCTTGACGTACTCGGACACCAGGCTTGCATGCTCGAACCAGGGTTTCATGGTCTCGTAACGCTCGGAGAGCGTTCCTTCAAGACCCGGTCGGCCAGACAACTGCGCCGGAGACAGTGATCTCTCCTCGTACGCGGATTTTACCGGCCCCATGGTCATCTCCCTGAGACCGTCCTTCAGCCCGTGATAACCCAGGTAAGCCACACCGCCCGTGGAAAGCATGGAAAGGACGGACATGACATAAACAAGACGCCGAAAGCGGGTGTTGGCCCGGTGCTGCTTCGCCAGCCTGCGGGCCAGCTTTTCGCGGTGCGCAGGGTCCATCGTCTTGTCCGGATCGAAGAGATCTTCAATTCGGGGCTTCTTCCGGCGCCAGATACCACCAAAAGAAGGCGCGGAGACAAAAGACGGATAACGGTTTTCCACTCTGGAAACGGGATTCATGTCCATTTTTACCCTGCCATCAGACACACACGGAAAATAAAACCGGGAGCCGGCGTCCGATTGCCTTTTATCCAAAAGCAGACCTCATCAGGGTTTTCAGACCATTATCTGTCGCCTTGTTCTGTCTTTAGGCTTTTTCCCTCTTTTATCACGGAAAAATCCCCATTCTGTGGTACGATGATGCTGTTCTTCAGGAGATTCGGAACGCGTCCCCCATGTCTTCCAACATCGTCTGGCAGCAGCACAGGGTCACCCGGAAGGACCGGGAATCCCTGAACGGTCACAAGGCCTGTATTTTATGGCTCACCGGCCTCAGCGGCAGCGGCAAGTCCACCCTGGCAAACGCCGTTGAAAAAAAGCTGCATGAGCGCCGCTGCCACACCTACCTGCTGGACGGCGACAACCTGCGCCACGGCCTGTGTGCCGATCTGGACTTCAGCGAGGCGGACCGCACGGAAAACATCCGCCGGGTGGCCGAAGTGGCGAAACTCTTCGTCGACGCTGGAACCCTCGTGCTGGTGACGTTGATTTCCCCGTTCCGCGCGGATCGCGACCAGGCCCGACAACGAATGGCGGCGGGGGAGTTTGTCGAGATATTCGTCAAGTGCCCTCTTGCAGTCTGCGAGGAGCGCGACGTCAAGGGACTCTACAAAAAGGCGCGTGCCGGCGAAATTCAGGACCTTACCGGCATCGGCTCTCCCTACGAAGAGCCGCTCAAGCCGGAGGTGGTTGTCGAAACCGGCGAAAACAGCCTTGGGGACTGCGTGGACCAAATCATCCAGTACCTGGAAAAACAGAACATCCTGACGTGAAAGACAATCCCGACAACAGCATGATTCCCGGCGTCGCCCTTGAAAGCGCACTGGAAGCCGCACGGATCGCGGGGCTGGCCATCATTGACGTCTATAACGATGACTTTGAGGTCTTCACCAAGACCGACAACAGCCCGGTAACCGAGGCGGACAAACGGGCGCACGACATCATATTCGAGCATCTGAGCGCCGCCACCCCGGAAATTCCGGTGCTTTCCGAAGAGTCCGCCGAGGTTCCCTTCGAGATCCGGCGACTGTGGGAAACCTTCTGGCTGGTGGACCCCCTGGACGGTACCCGCGAGTTCGTGAAGCGCAACGGCGAATTCACCGTGAACATTGCCCTGATTCACAACTGCCGCCCGGTGCTGGGGGTCGTCTACATTCCCGTAACGGGACGGATGTTCCATGCGATGGCAGGGGCAGGCGCCTTCGTGTTCGGACCCGGCGAGGAGAAACGCCTCCTGAGGACCGGCCCCACGCCATCCAGCGGCAGGCTGATCCTGGCGGGGAGCCGGTCATACCGCTCAAAAGCGCTGGAAAATTACATTGCCGAACAGGAGCAACGTTACGACACGGTGGATTACGTCCCGGCGGGCAGTTCCCTGAAGTTCTGCCTGGTGGCGGAGGGCAAGGCGGACGTCTACCCCCGGCTCGGCCCCACCATGGAGTGGGACACGGCGGCACCCCAGATTATCGCCGAAGAAAGCGGAAAACGGGTGGTCGCCCTCGAAACCGGCAAGGTCCTTGTCTATAACAAGCCGGATCTGCGCAATCCCTGGTTCATCTGTCATTAAGCCAGGTCGCCATTTGTCTGGAAGACTGCCGGTTTGGGGGCTGCAACCTGAGGGCTATGATATGATCCTCAAGACCCCCGATGTTTATGGGACATTGAAAAACAGACTCAGGGAAACGCCCCGGCATGACAGAGCGTATTAACGAAAAACCGCGATTTGTCCGCCACCTGGATGTTGTTCTGCTTGTGGCCCTTGTGGGTATTGCCCTCTGGAGCATCTTCCTGGCCCGGACGATTATTGTTGACGTCCTGCTCGCCTGCGTCCTGGCATCGGTCCTGTATCCGCCGGTACAATGGCTTCAAAGCAAAAGATGGCCCCGCCGCCTGAGCATCCTGATCTTCTACCTGCTCCTGCTGATCATCGTTGCGGGCGTTGCCTACCTCATCGGCAACATTGCCATGGAACAGGGCCGGAATCTTCTGGAGTCGGCCCCCTACCGTATGGAAAGGCTCTCCAGCCTGATATCGGGCCTGCCGTTTGTAGAAGGGGACGATGCGTTTTTCAGAATGATATCCGAAAACCTTCGGGCCTTGGGCGAAAAAGCCCTTGGGCTGATGGTCTCCACTTTCGATTACGTGATGGTGCTGTTCAATGGCATGATCCATATCCTGATCATCCTGACCCTGACGTTTTTCCTGCTGGCCGATACCCATTACTTTCACGATGTTTTCCTGAAACTGTTTCCCCCGGACAAACGGGCGGAAGTCGGTGAACTGCTGCCCAGCCTGGCGATCCAGGTGGGCGGTTATGTCCGGGGCCAGTTGCTGGTGATGAGTTTTGTCGGCATACTGACCTGGATCGGCCTGAGCATCGTGGGGCTGCAATACGCCTTTATTCTGGGAATGCTGGCGTTTTTCCTGGATATCATCCCCATTATCGGCCCGATATTCGCAACGATTGTCGGAACCCTGATCGCCCTGGGAACCGAGCCTTCCCTGGCAGGCTGGACCCTGCTGGTGTTCTTCGTCGTCCAGCAACTGGAAAGCTACGTTATTTACCCGAAGGTGCTGGGAGAAACCACCGGCCTTCACCCCGCCTGGGTTTTCCTTGCGCTGCTGACGGGCGGCGCCGTCGCAGGCATCAGCGGTGTGCTGCTCGCCATTCCCGCCGCCCTTCTGATCAATATCCTGATGCACCGCCACTATTTCCGGCAATAACGCAAGGCCGGGCAACCACCCACCACGTTTCCGATTGAACACACCGGAAAAAACCTCGATAGTGGGATATGGAAAAACAGGAGGCCCTCTCAGATGAGTGGAATGATTGCTGAAATTATCAAGCGGCCCCATCCGGTTCTGGTCCACTTCCCCATCAGTCTGTTTCCCATCAGCCTGTTTTTCGTCATTCTCTTCTGGCTGTTCGGAAATCCGTTGATGCTGCTGGCCAGTTACTGGAGTTTTCTTCTGGCGGTACTGCTTGTCATTCCCACCGCCATTACCGGATGGATAGACATGAAGCGGCTCAGCCATATCGCCGACCAGGCTAAGGATCACCTGCGAAAACACTATATCAACGGGGTCGCCATCACACTCATCAGCATCGTGACAGGAATTTTTTTCCTGTTCCAGTCGCCGTTCATCACGCGGGGCATGTTTGTCCTGTACGTTCTGGATCTTCTGGTGCTGACAGCGCTGGTAGGATGGCAGGGATACCTGGGAGCAAACCTCGTCTATTCCCACCGCCTGGGCGTCGAAGGCGACACACGATGAAAGTCCGAAACGATCACATTGCCCGGCGGAGGACCTAAACCATGCTTTTCCAGTTGGACGAAAGAGAGCATAGTGATTGACCCGGCGACCTTTCCCGGCTAATCCCGCTTTTGCTGGGTGATTTTTCGCTGGGAAATATAGGGATCAAGGATCAAGGTAGCGAAACCGGCCATCGCCCGCCTGCCGGTTTCATTCAGGACAAGCTGGCCCTCGCGTTGCCTGTACCAGCTTTCCACTATTCGGCGATGCTCAGGGTTCTCAAGATCCTCAGGACGCTTGAGATGAATGCGGGCCACGGGAATGGCGCGAATCTCCTTGCTGAACTCCTCAACCTTCAGAGTAAATGGGTTACCGGTTGGCACAACAGCCTGTACCTCGGTAATGTCATTGGCGGGCCGGCTGTTCCCCGTGGCCATCCCGGCGCCATGTGGCAGATCGAGCCATTCGACAGCGCCAATCAAAGGCAGGTATGGCAGCCGGCGAAGCTCCATGACGCCGTTGCCTTCAGAAAGGCACCAGTACCGGAGCTTGGTCCAGGGATCGACAATCTGGAAGTCGCAGTGTTCCACGTTGGACTGCACCAGGAAGCCCTTGGGATGCAGGTGGGGAATACCGCCAAGATAATAATAGGTTTCGCGGATGCTGCCCAGGGTTTCGTATCCCGCCCGCCACTCCGTCCAGGCAATGGGAATGCCTTCAACCGTGGCAATATTAAAAGCAAGGGCAGCCGCGGGAGCCGCCAGCATTCGGGTCAGCCATTTCTTCATGCGGGCGCGACGGAGCTTACCACGATACTCCACCTTTTTTTCATCAAGATCATGGGATGCTTCGTTGGTCCATTCCTGCCACTGTTCAATTTCTTTCAGGGAAACCGTGCCTTTTTTTCTTAATTCCTCTATCGGCAATTTAGTTTGCTTGTCCCGGTGCTTATTTTTTGGCAATTCTTCTCCCCAAAGACGGGCGGCCATGCGTCGGATGAAGTTGAAACTTTTGGGCTTGTTGGCCACGATCTTGACCTTGCCGTTTTCCGATACACCGACAATATCGCCCTTTTCAATTTCCAGTTGCCGAACCGCCGTCGCCGGCGAAGCCAATGGTTTAATTGCCCATTCAGTCCATTTGAGAGCCAACCGGTTACGGAAGAGCCAGTCCGAAAGGCGTTTCTGGAACGCACTCACCCGCGATTCCTGAAGTTTTTTCACGGTTTCGCTTTCCCGATACCAGCGAGCCGGGGCCGATCCGGCCAGTGCGTTTTTAAGTTTCGTAGGAAGATGATCCGGAGACCGGACTTCGGGTTTGGCAATATAAAGTTCATGGGTCAGCTTTTCCGGCAGAAAAATAATGGCGGCCAGGTGGGCATTGGTATGAACCACCGTGGGTATGAAGGCAATAATGCCGTTGCCCGCAATCTTCACTCCCTTGTAAATCACTCGGCCAGTCGTTTTGAGGGTTAGCAGGGTACTATCCAGAGCCATACCCGCAGGCCCCCGGTTCTGGACGTAATCCGATCCCTCCTTGAGTTTCTCCTCCGCCTGGCGCCGCCATTGCCTGAAAAGGCTTTCATGGGTAATAATCTCCCCAACGGGAACCAGGGCCGTCCCCGGTTTCAAATCCAAAGGTTCGTCGGCAGGAATAATTTCGACATCTGCCTCGCCAAACACCTTGGTAACTTCCCCACCCTTCGGCGCAGGCGAATTTTTACCGCCTTTAGGCGCTTTAGGCGCCTTGCCGGATCTGTCGGCTACGTTGGCAGCCTTAGGTTTCCGGGTGGATTTCCGCGCACCCTGATTCCCGTTTTGACCGGGCTTGTTCGCGGCAAAACAGGGAACACTCTGAAAACCTGAAACATTCACAAGACGTTACCCCGGCAATTGTTTTTTCCGGTTAATTGCTTTAGGCCCCATTTACAAACACACACCTTGCGTGAGAACCCATGAAAGAATATACGAAACATTGGGAAATTACCAATTCAAACCCCGTCATCAGCCCCATAATTTTACATGTGTTAACAGGCCATAAAAGCTTGCGGTAACAAATTTTTCACCTGGTGGATTTATTCCTGTTTTTTATGGTGTATTCATGCTAAAATCCGTCTGATTTGGGTTCTTGGGATACTTAATCCATATGAAAATCGTCAGTTATCCAACAGCGGGTTGTCGGGTTGCGGGGATACCTCCGTCGGCTCCGTTCTCCGCTATCGGGCCAACTGCCGATTCTTTCAGCCGCACGGCCATGCAACCGCGTTTCGGTATGTGGGCCCCAACCGGTTTCCTGGCAGACTGGCTGGACATGGTGACCCTGAGCGGCGGCGTGGACATGACCCTGAACTACACCGGCCAGGCCATCGCCCGAAACTTCGCCATCAAGGTCCGCGCCCTGCCGCCGGAAGAACGGCAGGAGATGGTACGCCACATGATCCGCCGTCGCGGAATGATCAAGGTCTGGACCGCCACCACCGTCATGGATCTCATCGCCGAGAACCTTTCCGGTGAAAGCAAACTGGAGGCGACCAAGGACGCCGTCCGGTGGTACTATCACTACGGCAACAATTACAACTACTTCCTGGCGCTCAAGATGGCGGATCGCCTGCAGGACAACCATGAATTCCGCCAGTTCATGAAGGATTTTTACGAAGACATCATCGAACCCACTCCGATTGCCGACGAAAAATCCCTCCCCATGAAACTCCTGACCGATCGAATGGGGCTGCTGGGCGGCTACAGCGTGGTGGAATGGGCATGGGCCTATCCGCTGCTGGAAGCCGGGGAATGGCTGTTTGACAAAACCCTGGGTATCAATGACGCCGATACCCGCCAGGAAGCCGTTGCGGAAGCACTGGACGAATTGCCCCGGACGCTGAGGAAAGCAGCAAAAAACAATACCCCGCTGGATGCCGAGCAGCTTGAAGAGCTGAGGGAGCATCTGAAAAAACAGCTGACCATCCCGATCGATGATGACATCGATTACCCCGAAGAAATCGACGCCAAGGCCAAGGCCGTTTTCCGCCAGTGGGTGGAGGAACACCCGGTCGGGGCGCCCAGCAAGGAAGACCTGATGTACCGGACCATGGAACGCAGATTTCTTGCAAAACTCTCGTCCGATGGCGATCCCGCCTTCAAGGAAAGGGTATGGAACCTCATGAAGGATCAGGCGCTGCGTGATCCGGACTTTCTCTCGGCCCTGGCGGAAAAACTCCGAACCCAGGCCGATTCGCCCGTCTCAGGAAAATCCCGGCGCAAAGGGCCGGACCGCAGCCTGGTAAGCAGCGCGTCCTGAGAAACAATCAAAAATCAAAAAAATTCGCCCCTTCAAAAAATTGAAGGGGCGAATCACTTTTGATGATAGAAACCGGAGAACTACTCCTCGATCACCAGGGTGTCATCTCCACCCTTTTCAACACGGGCGCCTTTGCCCTGCTGCTGGGCATCCGACTCCTGGGGCTGGCGGGCGGTTTTGCGACGACCTTTGCTTGTGGTCGCTTTGCCGGCTCCTTCACCCGCCGCATTAAGGGCACTGAGATCCACTCCGGATTTCTCCAATTGGCTCAGGAAATCATTCACTGCCTGCTGACGGATTTCTTCCGCATTCACGGTATCCCGGCGGAACAGTGACGTAAAGCGTTCCCAGATGGCCTGCCGGTGCTGAACAGCCTTGGCGCCAGCACCCACAACCAGGGCGGTACCACCACCCACACCTATGGTGGACAGGGCATTAATCACCAATGGTGCGCCATCGGCACCAAAACCGCCCAACTGGGAGAGCCAGTTCACCGTATTGGTCACAGGCTGGTAAAGCCAAATCGCAACCGGTGCACCCACAGCGGTGATAGCCCCACCCTTGATGGCAGTCGTACTCAGATCACGTTTCTTGCCGGCAAACCGAATGGTGACTTCATCTGCCGCCGGTTCCATTTTAATGGACGGGCTTACTGCCCAAGGCCGGGCGGAAAACCGGGGGGTAACCTGAAACTTGCTTGTTGCTCCACCTACATCCAATGACATCACAATGACCCTTTCTTAATTATTATGCTTATTTCATTCAAAACGTTTTAATTGCAAGTGAAAACTCCGCATGTTTTCTGGGGTGGCGACGCCTGCTGGGTCGCATCACTCCCCGACGCCGCCGGCTGATTGAGCTGGGGCGGCACCTGGACACTGAGGTGCTGAGTCTGGCTGCTGCTGACAATGCGGTCCACATTGATGGTCATGCCATTCATCAGCAGCTTGTAGAGAAAGTCATAGGCCGCCAGATTGTCCTGGAAGCCGGGAATGTTCTGTACCGGCTGGCCGTTTACACCCGTAATCTGATCGTAAGGCTGGATACCGCTTGCATCTGCCAGACTGCCGGGAGCCACACCCAGAACATAAACACCCTGGGGCTGCGGCGGGTTGGTGCTGAAGAAGCCCTGAGCATCCTGGGTATGCTGCAACATGGCCTGAACATCATTGGTCATTTTCGTGAGCCGATCCTTGGCCTTGTTGAAGAAGTCCAGCGCCTGAGGCGGCTCCAGTTGATTAAACAGCATGAACATCTGCAACTGTTGCGGAAGCGGCTTGCCGTCGTTGATATTGTCATTCAGCGACTGAATGATGCCGTTGATGAAATTCAGCTGCTGCTGCGCCGCTGCAGATTGCTGCTGAAGCTGGGCAGTCCGGCTGCCCAGTCCGTCCTGGATTTCCGAGCCGTTAATCACCGTTACGCCCATCACAACACGCGACGGGTCTACGCCGTTCTTGATCAGGGTAATAATCGGACCGAGATCCTGCGGCATGACCGCATAGGTGATTCCGGCAAAAGCCCCCGACGGACTGTAAATCATGGAATTCATTCCCGCAACCGTGGGAGTAAAGGGCTTCGGCGAATTAAAAAGCCAGCCGAAAAGCCCCCTGGACTGATCAATCCCGCGAAGAAGCGTACCGCCGGAATTACCCGGGTTCACCGCAGCGTCAGATTGAAGAACCGCGCCATAATGGCTGGGGACTTGGCGATTCAGGGCCGAAATAATCCCGCTGGTCACCGTGAAGGTGTTCCCGAAAGGGTTGCCTGCGGCAACAACCGACTGGCCCACCTGAAGCTGATCCGGCGTGGCAATGGGCAGGGATTGCACATTCTGCTGCAGCCGGGCCAAATCGTTCGGAGCGAGCCGCAGGACCGCAATATCATCCACTTCCGGCGGGCTGACGCCAATGACCGTGTAGGCATATTCATTGCCGCTGACATCCACCAGCGTTCCGGTCTGCTCATTCCCCACCACGTGGGCATTGGTAATCACCACGTCATTGGCGGCGTTATTGATGTCACCACACAGCCAGGCACTGCCAATTCCGCTGGAAGTCTGGACCAGCAGCACGTTCTGCTGAGCGAACTGGCTTAAAGCCTGAAGCTTGGATTCCGTCGTGCTGTCGGCGGGTGTAATGGTTCCCACGTCATTGCGGCAGGCGTTCTGGATGACCGTATTCGGAAGAAGACCGGCTAGCGGGTCCAAATCCGGCTGAACCGTCAGGTTGGCGTTGAGATTGACCGGCTGCTGCGCCGCTGCGTCTGAGGCATCCGCATGTGCCATTCCCGGAAGACCCAGCAGCGGAAGCACCAGCGCCAGTACCTTTGGCATGGAAGATAGGGTTGACGGCTTGACAGCCGGCTCGCCACTTTTTCCAAACGTTACACGATCGCCCGGAGCTTCATTCAGCCCGTGGTGACGTAAACCGGTATCCGGTTTTTTCCATACACGGCCCAGGTCAGCGCAACCCTGTACGAAGGCAAGCCTATCGCCCGATGATACACCCATCACTAATCAGTCCCTGTTGTGTTCCTTATACCCCAAATTGAATCAGACACTAGAACCCGATCAATTTGCTACCCATGTGATATTAAATTCAAAATTCAAAGTCAAACTTAAAATTTATTTGAACAGATAAATCGGCCCCCAAAAATTACGTAAGCACTTACGAAAACCGTGTATGCAAAAGGTTTCGGTCCCTTTTACGCATGATAAGTAATGTAAAGAACTGAGAAGGAATCTCAAAACGTTTTCAGGATAAATACCTCAGAATCTTTCTTGAAAAAAATATACCTGAGATTGTGAGAACAGCGTTTTCCGCATACCATTGGTTTTATATTAAAAGACCGGTTACCGAGATATTCATACCGGTCGTTCTTTTTCATCAAGTGGGGAAATAAGGTTAATATGATCTCGCTCGTGGGGATGGGAAAAATGCTGACGCCGCGGAACGTGGTTCTGGGGGTGATTGGCGCCAACATGGTCTGCCGCCCTCTTATTACGCTCTCCAACAGGCAATTGCCGGAAGATACCCGGCGCTACACGGCCATGCGCGAGTTCTGCACCGAGCTGTTCGGCCTGTTCAACACCCTGACCTTTACCACGGCGGTGGAGTACCTGGGCCCCCGGCTTATCAGCAAAGACGCTACGCGCAAGGTCATCAGCAGGATCAAGGGCGCCGACTGGAACAAGCTGACGGCAAAAGACCAGCGCCTGAAGGCCGCCGTCCTGCTCAGTTCGCTCATCGGCACCATTCTTTCCACGGCCATCCTCACCCCGCTGCTCAACAACCTGGTGTTGAACCGCCTGCTGGAAAAAATCATGGGAAAGAAAACGACCCCTGAAAAGGCCGGACAGGCTGAACCAGTCTATTCCGGTATTCTGCAACCCGGAAACAACCCCCTGTTTGATACGTTTGCCCACAGCCGACGCCTGACCGGCGAACGGAACTAAAGAGGAACACACTTATGGAATCCACCTCAAAACCTCAACAAGGCGCTCCCGCCATCCCCGTTTACGTGATCATGGTCGCGCTCATCTCGGCGCTCAGCGGCCTGCTCTTTGGCTACGACACCGGGGTCATCTCCGGGGCCATCCTCCTCATCCGCGATCAGTTCCACCTTTCGCCCTTCATGCAGGAAGTGGTGGTTAGCGCCGTGTTGCTGGGCGCCGTCCTGGGCACCTGCACGGCAGGCTATCTGGGCAATAAATACGGACGGAGGAAAACCATTCTCGCCGCCGCGGTGATTTTCGCCATTGGCGGCATCGGCACGGCACTGGCGCCGGACGCCGTCACCCTGGCCGCAGGCCGCGTGTTCCTGGGCCTGGCCATCGGGGTGGCCTCTTGCATTGCCCCCCTCTATATCTCGGAAGTCTCGCCGGATCGCATCCGGGGCGCACTGGTGTTTCTCTTCCAGCTTGCCATCACTGTCGGCATCCTGGCAGCCTATCTCGTGGACTACGCCCTGGTGGAAATCGCCGGGGGCTGGCGCTGGATGCTGGGGCTGTCCTTCGTTCCGGCATTCATCCTGTGGATCGGCATGCTGGTGATGCCTGAAAGTCCGCGCTGGCTGGTCAGCCAGAACCGGCTGGAGGAGGCGAAAGCCATCCTCACCCGGCTGCGCGGCAACCAGCCGGTCAGGCTGGAACTCGAAGAGATTCAAAACAGCTTCGAGACGCAAAAACGCGAACGCATGGGCTGGCGGAACCTGTTCGGCAGCCGCCTCCGGATGCCCCTGTTCATCGGGCTGGGGCTGGCCATCTTCCAGCAGATCACCGGCATCAACACGGTCATCTATTACGCGCCGATGATTCTCGAATCCGCCGGGTTCAATTCCGCCTCAATGGCTGTGCTGGGCACGGCGGGGGTGGGCCTCGTCAACGTGCTGGCCACGATTCTTTCCGTCTTCCTCGTGGATCGCATGGGCCGCCGCCCGCTGCTGATGATCGGCATCGCGGGGATGATCGTCAGCATGGGCATGATCGGCTGGGTCTTCCAGACGCCGCTGGACAGCACCTTCCTCAGCTGGTTCGCCACCGGCAGCCTGATGCTCTACGTCGCCTCTTTCGCCATCAGCCTAGGCCCCGTGTTCTGGCTCATCATTTCGGAAATCTACCCGCTGGCGGTGCGGGCGCAGGCCATCAGCATCGTCACCGTCGTCGAATGGTCCGCCAATTTCGTGGTGAGCATGACCTTCCTGAGCCTGGTCGAATGGCTGGGCCACGCCAGCACCTTCTGGCTCTACGGCCTGATCTCCATCGCCGCCTGGCTATTCGTCTTCTACGTGGTACCGGAGACCAGGGGCCGCAGCCTGGAGGACATCGAAAAAGACTGGCTGGAAGCCGAAACTTCCGTATCCCTGCCCGCGGGTGCGCTGGAAGCCTGATTCTGGTATCCTCGTGCTGAAGGGGAAACGATATGCGGATCAGCGGATCGGGACTTCAAACCGTCACACCGGTGGTTCAGGGACACCGGCCCCTTGGGCTGGCCTTTGGAAACAATGGCAATACGCCGGATCAATTCGACAAGTTCGATCCGGCCAGTGGCCGGTTGCTCGGCAGCTATCCCGTCACGAAAAAACCGGCGGTGGATAGTGCCATAAACCAGGCCCGACAGGCGTTTATCCAATGGCAAAACGTGCCGCCGCACAAACGGGCCGCCGTCCTGAAGGAAACCGCCCGGCTCATTCGGGAAAACGCCGACGACATCGCCCGGCTCATCAGCCGGGAAACCGGCAAGCCCCTGAAGGAATCCCTGGAGTCAGACATCCTGACCGCCGTCAACGTCCTGAATTTTTACGCCCGGCAGGGACCGAAGGCGCTGGCGGACCGCCGCCTGCCCGCCGACCGTTTCACCCTGCTGGGACGGGTCAGTTACGAGCGCCGGGTCCCCTACGGGGTTGTGGGCATCATCTCGCCCTGGAACTATCCCTTCGCCATCCCGGTCAGCGGAATCGCCGCCAGCCTGATGGGCGGGAACACGGCGGTGCTCAAGCCCAGCGAACTGACCCCCGCCACCGGCGAAAAAATCGGCCACCTCTTTCAGCAGGCCCTGAAAAACAAGGGACTGCCCCCGGAGGTTGTCCGTGTGGTCACCGGCGACGGCGCCACCGGCAAAGCGCTGGTGAATGCGGACATCGATTACATGATCTTCACCGGCAGCGCCAGGACAGGATACGCCATCCGCAATGCTCTGCAAGCTCGCGGTATTGAAGCCAGCCTGGAACTCGGCGGCAGTGATCCCATGATCATCCTGGAAAATGCCGATGACCTGGACGCCATCACCTCCTACGCCCTGTGGGGACGCTTCACCAACACCGGCCAGACCTGCGCCGCCGTCAAGCGGCTGTTCGTCCCGGCATCCCGCCATGAGGACGTTCTTTCCCTGTTGAAAGAAAAAATCGGGCAACTGCGGCAGGGCAGCCCGGAAAACCCAGGCCACCACGTCGGCCCCCTGCTGAACGAAGCCCAGTTGCGGGAAGTGGACGCACAGGTGAAAGACGCCGTTGCCAGGGGCGCCCGGATTGTCATCGGCGGAAAAATCCGGCCCGGTGACGGATGGTATTACGAACCGACCCTCCTGGCAGACGTTCCCCCGGATGCGCGGGTGATGACCGAGGAGGTTTTCGGCCCGGTACTGCCCGTGGCGGCTTACGATACCGTGGACGAAGCGGTCCGGCTGGCCAACGCCTCGCCCTACGGTCTGACCGGATCGGTGTTCGGCCCGCGCCGGGAGGCGGAAAAAATCGCCCGGCAACTGCACGCCGGGGTGGTCGCCGTCAACGACACGGGCACCACCCAATACGGCACCCCCGCCGTCACCTGGCAGGGCTGGAAACAGAGCGGTCCGGGCCGGAGTCATGGCCTGCACGGCCTGCTGGAAACCACCCGGCTGCAGACCGTGGTGAAAAATTATCTTTTTGATGTCCCCCTGTTTCGCAAGCAGCCCTGGCATTTCTCAAAAAACGGCGCTGATCTGCCGTTTTCAGAATCCCTGGTGGAAAACTTCGGCGGTGACAGTGGGCGGGGAATCCTCAAGCTCTCTTTCCTGAGAAAACTGCTGCGCAACCGCTCGTCCGAAAAAATCTAAATGCCGAAAATTCAGCCCCCCACTGTATCCGGCGTTTTCTTTTTCTCGTCGCCCTGACGGAAAGACGCCCGCATGAGGCCACCCAAAAATGACGGTTTCTCCTCTCCGGCATTTCCATTGGACGGCGGCTGATCGCGGTCCGAAACATCTACGGGCCTGGCTGCCTGCATGGGTTTCGGCTCAAGAAATATCGGCTCCGGCACAAATTCGGCCTTGCCGTCCATTTGGTTCAGCACGGTACGAAGCACCCTGGGGTCCGAGTGCATGTCCGAATGGCTGGGGCCCGTGGGAACCGTCGTGCCGTCGTCCAGCTTTTTCTCCGGCCCGGTAAAAACGACTTCGCGGTCGTTCTGATCCAGCAATGACCGGCCCTCGCCATTTACGGGCGTGCGCGTGGTTCCCATTGAGTGTGCCGCAAGACTGAGCGCCACATCCCCGTTGGAATGGCAGTAGACGTTGCAGACCCTTTCCGGCGAATGTTTGGTCCGGATGGGCGAACCCAGGCTCAGAACCGTATCGATATCCGCCGGGGCATTGGGATCGTTCTCCAGTTTGAAGGCCATGCCATCCAGCATGACGCCTCCCGCACTGTGGCCGATGCCGACAACATTGTCCTCCCGGCGAATGCCCCGTTCCCGCGCCTTGCGGGAAAATTGCGCCGTCTGCCGGTTCAGCACATGCTTCGGATCGTTGGAGTTCACGTTGAGGGATTCATTGTAAATGCGCCGCCCCTCACTGCGGCTCCAGTTATCCTGCGGATAGACGTTATCCAGAACGATGATGCTTTCCGGCTTGATGCCACGCTCAACCAGTGTTTTACGAATGTTCAGCGCCGCCTCGTTTTCCGGATCATTCATTCCGGAATGAAGGACATAATAAGTTTTCGGCGACTGGCCACCCGGATTGCCCGTTCTTTCCATAGTTACCGCCCCTGCCGTATTAAGACTGCTCTCTCGTCCAACAATTGCCCTGCTCGCATGCATAAAAACATTTTTCGCCGAAAAGTTGCGACCGAACCCATCCGGTTACCGGGAGACAATGGGGTTTCACATTCATTGCGGCTGGCAATTCGTAAAACCGAGCATTTTATCCAGTTACTTGCGACCGTTGCAGTGTGTAACATTTATCCTCCAAATCCGTTCAGGAAAAGGATTCTTTCGCCGATGAAACAATTACAGGAGAGTTCATGTGAAACGAAAGGATTGGCTGATGTCAGGACACGATCAACGTTTTGCCAAGGGCGAGTTTATTTTCCGGGAAGGCACCCAGGGCGACCGGGGCTATGAAATCGTTTCGGGCGAGGTCCTTGTGTACAGGGAAGGCCCCGACGGCATGATTCCTCTCGCCAGGCTGGGTTCGGGCGACATGTTCGGCGAAATGTTCGTACTGACCCCCGACGGCAAACGCAACGCCTCTGCCGTGGCTATTACCGAGGTGGTTGTCTCGGTTTACTTCGAGGAGACCCTCCGCAAGGATCTGGAAGACATGAACCCCCGCCAGCGCAAATTCGTAGAGGGTCTTGTCAGCAAGCTGAACAACACCACCGGCGACCTGACCCAGCACAAGGCTCCCCTCGGTCTGTCCGAGAAGGAGCTGGTCCGCAAAAACGAACAGGTCGAGGACGATCGCATCACCCTTCATTAGTCTAAAATCAGGCATTTTCCGCATCCTGTGGTAAGCTAGCTATGGAACCCAGGGACGTAAGAGGCAGGATGCCGTGAACCTGATCTTCTTTCTGCTGGTGGCCATCGCGTTTGTGATCGCCGCGATCCGGCAGGTGACGTTTATCCCGGACACACCAGAAACCGTCATGCCGATGGACGCCATGACCACCGTCGTGGTAAAGGCGGCGGAGGCCTCCGTCGAGTTGGCCATTGGCCTCATCGGCATCATGGCCCTGTTTTTGGGCCTGATGAAAATCGTGGAGGAGGCCGGGGGCCTGAGGGTCATCGCCCGGCTGATGAAACCGCTGATGGTGAAGCTCTTCCCCGACGTGCCGCCGGAGCATCCCGCGATGGGCGCCATGATCATGAACATGTCCGCCAATTTCCTGGGCCTGGGCAACGCCGCCACCCCCTTCGGGATCAAGGCCATGGAGGAGCTGAACAAGCTGAATCCGGTCCAGGGCACGGCCACCAACGCGATGGTCCTGTTTCTCGCCATCAACACCGCCGGAGTCACCCTGCTACCCACCAGCGTGGTTGCTCTGCGAGCCGAAACCGGATCGTTGAACCCGGCAGGCATCGTACCCACAACGATTTTCACCACCATCGTCTCCTGCATCATTGCCATCGCTGCCGCCAAGCTGCTCCAACGCTTTTTTTCCGGCGGGCAATCCGGATTTCAGCCGCCATCCGGCGTTGAGTCCACGGAAACACCCGATCTCATCGGCGACAGCTATCCCCTGTGGATGTCCCTGCTGGCGCTGACAGGGATTCTGTCGCTGATCCCCCTGATGATTCTTTACGGCAAGGTGATTTCCCCCTGGATCATCCCCGGCATGATCGTGGGGATGCTGGTCATCGGCTGGGCCAGAAAAGTCCCCGTCTATGAAGTCTTCATCAGCGGCGCGAAAGAGGGATTTGAGATCGCCGTGCGGATTATCCCGTATCTCGTCGCCATTCTTGTCTCCATTGCCATGTTTCGTGAAAGCGGCGCCATGGAAATGATCATCGGGCCGCTGGGCGCCGTGACCGCCGGTTTCGGCCTGCCCGCCGAGGGACTGACGATGGGCTTCATGCGCTCCCTCTCCGGCTCCGGCGCCTTCGGCCTGCTGGCCTCCTTCCTGGAGAACCCCGAAGTCGGCCCCGACAGCTACACCGGCTATCTCGTCAGCACCATGTACGGCTCCACGGAAACCACGTTCTATGTGCTGGCCGTGTACTTCGGCGCCGTACAGATCAACCGCATCCGCCACGCCCTGGCCACCGGCCTCATCGCCGACATCGCCGCCATCTTCGCCGCCATCGTGATTTGCTCGATTCTGTATGGGTAAATAAATCCCCTCTCCCCTTGAGGGAGAGGAGCAGCCGTAGGCAACGCAGGAGCCGTACGGTCTTCAGCTCTTCGCGAGGAACGAGCGTTAGAGATGAGGATCCTTGAACAAGGGCTGCGGTGAGGGGGTAACTTCACCCTCCCCCAGCCCCCCTTGAAGGGAGGGAGTTATAACTAATTCCCCGAAGCCTTTAGCAACACAGCCGTTAAGTCCGCCATGGCGCGGAGTTGGAGTTCATCGGCGCCGGTGAGGGGTTGGCCGGTGATATCCTGTTTGGGCAGTTTCGCCGGTTTGCGTTGGGCGCGAAGTTCATCGGTGGATTTTTTCTCTTCCAGCGGATCTTCGCGCAGGGGTTTGCCGGTTTTGAGGGTGTGGGCGATGCGTTTTTTGGTCTGCTCCGTGTGCAGCAGGGAGAGGAAATTTTCCCGTTCCAGCTGGGCGATCTCGCTCTCGGAGAGGACGTTGCTCACATGGGTATCGCCACCGGTAAGCACCGTCGCCAGCGCATCCGCGACAATCACATCGTGCCAGGTGGCATCGCCCTTGGCGTAGAAATCATCGATGGCCATGTTCAGGGCCGAATGGCCGTGAGGTCCCGGCAGGCGGAATTCCACCGGCTCCGGCGGCGCGTAGTTTTCCGCCATCGTCAGTGCTTTTGCCTTGGCATCGGCAATGACCCGGTCGCGGTTCATGGTGATCCCGTCGCCGGGCCGCAGCCAGCGTTTTTTCAGGGCATCCTGCGCGGAAGTGGAGACGGAGAACTGGGGCATCATGATGGTTTCGAACGCCGCGCGCACCGGCGGAATCGGCCCGCCGTTGAGACCGGGATCATTCTGGCAGCGTTCGAGATACCGCACACAGCCGCCCCACGCCGGAACCAGTCCGACGCCGCTTTCCACCAGACCCATGTAGGTTTCGGCACTGGCCTGCAACGCATCGCAATGCAGCAGGATTTCGCAGCCGCCGCCGATGGCCATCCCATGGGGGGCGCCCACCACCGGGAACGGCGCCATGCGCATGGCCTGAAAAATACTTTGCCCCTGCACAATCATGGCCTGAACTAATCCCCGCAGGCTGTCTTCGGCGGGAGCGGACAGGCTGAGATTTTTGATCATCGCTGAATGGGCCAGATCAAACCCGGCCTGCACCAGCCCCAAATTGGCCCCCAGTGAAAAATTCCGGTCTTCGTTGGCGATGACCAGCGCCTTGTAATTGTTCTGCGGAATCCATTGCAGGCTTTGATTCAGCACCCAGAGAATGGAGGGGTCCAGGGTGTTCATTTTGGAAGTAAATTCCAGACAGGCCACCCCGTCGCCCAAATCCCACAGGCTGGCGGAGTAATGCGAAACCAGCGGCTTGCTGTTGCGCTTGATGGCCGCCAGGCTCAGGACACCTTCTTTCACGGACAGTTCCTGATATGCCGCCTCGTTCTTTTCGAAGTCGAACACCAGCCGTTCCAGCCGTCCGTTCGCCTCGCGATAGAACGGGCGGTTTCCGGCCATTTTCAGAACCGGCGGCAGCTCGATGCCGTCTTCCAGCAGGCGATCCGTAAACCACTGGACGCCCAGCTGATCGATGAGCTGGAAAGGTCCCCATTTGGCGTTATAGCCGCCGCGCAGAGCGGCGTCCACATCGGCAATGTCATCGGCGATTTCCGGCATGAGATAGGCGGCATAGAGCAGCGTATCGCGGACCACCACCCAGGCAAAACGGCCCAGCTCACCCTCCTCCTCGACGATGGCACGGGGGCCGCGCTTTTTGGACGCCTTCAGGCTTTTCAGCTTCGGTTTCTCCACGTCGTAATAGTCAAGGGTCTGGAGATCCACCGCCTGCTTCTGTTTTTTGCCGTCGCGTTTCTCCATGCGGTAGAAGCCGCCCTTGGGCGAGTTGCGTCCCCACCGGCCATCTTCCAGAAGCGAATTGACCAGTTTCAGACCTTTTTCATGATCGAATTCCCGAAACGGATCGTCATCGGGCAGCGTGTTTAAAAGACTCTTGGTCACCAGCGGAATGATGCCAATGCCCACGAGATCCAGCAGGCCGAAAATGCCGTCTTTGGGGAATCCCATCGGGCGGCCCAGCACGGCGTCGGCATCCTCGATCTTCCGGTTCTGCGCGATGGCCTCCGTGATGGCCCGGAACATGTAATAGATGCCGATCCGGTTGGCGAGAAAGGCGGGCGTATCCTTGCAAATGATGACATCCTTCCCCAGATGCACGTCGCCGAAGATCCGCATGGTTTCCAGCACGTCCGGCTTCGTCCGGTCGCCGCCGACGATTTCCAATAGCGGCATGAACCGGGGCGGATTGAAAAAGTGGGTAATGACGAAATGCTCCTTGAAACCGTCCGACCGTCCTTCCACGAGATCCTTCAGGGGGATGGTGGACGTGTTGGAGGAAACAATGGCGTCAGAGCGCCGCAGGCGATCCAGCTTCTCAAAAAGATCGCGCTTGACGCCGATGCTTTCGACCACCACCTCCACAATCCAGTCGGCATCCTTCACCGCCGTTTCCAGATCGTCTTCCAGATTGCCCGGCGTGATGCGCTTCGCGTTTTCGGGAACCATGAACCCGGCGTTAAGCGGATCAGTCGCGGGAGTCGCCTTCAGCATCCGCTCGATGGCCTTTTTCGCCAGCAGATTGCGATCATCCCCCTCGTTCGGAACAATATCGAGCAGGTAAACATCAACACCCGCATTGGCCAGTTGCGCAGCAATGCCGGAGCCCATCGCACCCGCACCGACCACCGTGGCCTTGCGGATCGCTTTTCTCTCGTTCGGGTTCGTCTCTCTCATATCCTTGTTTCGGTTTGCGGCCTGTTTAACTTAAAGGTTGGGGTTCTCCAGAACCAGGGCGACGCCCTGCCCGCCGCCAATGCACATGGTGGCCAGCGCATAGCGCTTGCCGGTACGGTGAAGCAGGCTGGCGGCCTTGCCGGACAACCGGGCGCCGGAAGCCCCCAGCGGATGACCAAGGGCCAGCGCCCCGCCATCGATGTTGAGCTTTTCCGGATCGATGGCCATGCCCTGCTTGTCCAGTTCCTGCAAAACCGCCAGGCACTGGGCGGCAAAGGCCTCGTTGAGTTCAACGATATCCATGTCCTGCATGGTCAGACCGGCCCGCTGAAGGGCCTTCCTGCTTGCCTCAACGGGGCCGATGCCCATGATTTCCGGGGCGCAGCCGGACCCCGCGAAGGCTTTCAAACGGGCCAGAATCGGCAGGTTGTTCGCCTTCGCGTATTCCTCGGAGGCAATCATCACCGCCGACGCCCCGTCCGTATGGGGCGAGGAGGTGGCCGCCGTGACGGAGCCGTCCTGCCGGAATGCCGGTTTCAGCCCGGCCATCTGCTCCAGGGTCGTGTCGGGACGAATCAGGTCATCCTCGCTCACTCCGCCGATGGGAATGATCTCGTCGGAAAAATTGCCTTCGTCCCGCGCCATGGCCGCTTTTTTGTGCGAAAGCAGGGCGAATTCCTCCTGCGCCTTGCGGTCAATAGCGTAGCGCTCGGCCAGATTCTCGGCGGTGATGCCCATGTTGATGAAGCCCTTGGGATTGCCGTCGTATACCTGCGGATTCAGCATGGGATTCCACCCGGCCAGCGGCACCCGGCTGATGCTCTGCACACCGGTGCAGATGATAACATCGGCCTCGCCCGCCATGATGGCGTTTTTCGCATCACCCACCACGTGCATGGACGACCCGCAAAACCGGTCCACCGTCACGCCGCCCACGCTGTGGGGCAGGCCGGAGCCGGGATGCAGGACAACGAGCCTTGCCATGTTCAGGCCCTGTTCGGCTTCCTGGTGAACGCAGCCGGTCAGCAAAGTTTCAATATCCGCCGGGTTGACGCCGGTGCGATCCAGCAGCGCCCTGACCAGCATGACCAGCATTTCGTCCGGCGGCACGTGGGCCAACTGGCCTTTTTTGTTGCGACCGGAGTTAGGCTCGATGGCCCTGGCAAACGGGGTACGGACGAAATCGACGAGAACCGGCTGTTTCATGAGGCCTGCTCAACCTCGAAGTCCGTATCGTCAGGCAGATCATCGTCCATGAGATCGTCGCCGCCATCGAGATACTTCAGACGTTCACGATCCTGCAGGCCCTTCCAGTCCGGTTTGCCCACGGCGGTCTTGGGGATTTCCGCCGTGACGTATTCGATATGCTTGGGCAGCTCGATCCGGCTCAGGTACTCGGACAGGAAGCTGAGCATGTCTTTCGATGACGGCTTGGGCATGTTGCCCTTCAGCCGGATGAACGCCTTGGCCGCCTCGCCGGAGCGCGGGTCCGGCACGCTGATAACAATGCATTCCGCCACGGACGGATGCCGGGCAATGGCCTGTTCGATCTGGGTGGGATACACGCTGAAACCGTTAACCAGAATCAGGCGTTTCTTGCGATCCACGATGTACAAGTAGTAATCCTCATCAAGATATCCAATGTCGCCGGTTCGGAGCCAGCCGTCGTGAAGAACGCCTGCCGTCTCCCTATCCTGATTATAATATCCCTTCATGACTTGTGGGCCGCTGATGCAAATTTCACCCACCTCGCCAATCCTGAGAACGCGGTCGGGGTTGTCCGGGTCCGTGATCTTGATCTTCGTTCCCGGCAACGGCAGACCCACGGAGCCGGGCTTGTTGGTGCCGCAGGGCGGGTTGCTCGTCGCCACCGGCGAGGTTTCGGTGAGACCATAGCCCTGTTTGATGAGTCCGGCCTTTCCGGAGACCCCCTCGAAGGAATCCTGCACGTTGTTGG
The DNA here is from genome assembly GCA_039794365.1 of Candidatus Neutrinobacter sp. GTDB lineage: Bacteria > Cyanobacteriota > Vampirovibrionia > Vampirovibrionales > Vampirovibrionaceae > JBDIVN01. The sequence continues at coordinate 328,639 of JBDIVN010000001.1, forward strand.
GCAGCGCGGCCCCGCCGGAAATCACCGTATCCAGCCAGGTCAGATCGCCGGGCTTGACCGACGGGTGTTCGCTGATGGCCTGCAACAGCCGGGGCACGGCGGGGAACAGGGTCGGCTTGCGATCCGCGATGGTTTTCAGGGTGTCCTTGATGTTGCGCGGATCGGGCAGGATGAGCAGTTCCCCGCCCAGCTTCATGCTGGTGATCATGGCCACGGTCATGCCGAAGATGTGGAAGTAGGGAATGGACGCCAGAATGCGCTCTTTTCCGGGACGCAGGAACACGGACGACTCCGGCTTGTCCGACGAGGCCCGGAAGAATTCCTCGATCTGGCACACGTTGGCCACCAGGTTCTGATGGGTCAGCATGGCCCCCTTGGGCACGCCGGTGGTGCCGCCGGTATATTGCAGCACGGCCACGTCCGCCGGATCAAGAGCCACCGGGGTAAAAGCCCGGTTTACGGAAATGAGATCCCGAAAGGCGACCATGGGCGGAATATCGCCTTCACCGGTAAAGGTAACCTTATCCGCATCCGTATCGCGGGCAATCTGGTGATGCTTCAGGAACCGGTACGCCTGCGCCTTCAGAAACGGCAAGGCGTCCTCCATCCGGCACTTGATGACGTGATCGAACACGCCCGCCGCCTGCAGGTTCGCCGACTTGGCGTAGAGATCCTTGAGGTCGATGGTGACCATGATTCTGGCGCCGCTGTCTTCGGCCTGGACGCGCAGTTCGGCTTCTGTCAGCATGGGGCAGAAGTTGACCACCGTCCCTCCGGCCTTCAGCACCGCGAAGAACATCACCGGGTAATAGGGAGAATTGGGCATGCACAGGCCGACCTTGGTGCCGTGTTCCACGCCCATCGCCTGCAGACCGGCGGCGGCTTTATTCACCAGGCCGCTGATCTCCCGGTAGGAAAACTTCTTGCCGAGAAAATCGATGCAGGGGTTGTTGCTGTAGCGGGCAAACGCCTCGTCCATGAACCGGACCAGATCCACGCGGGGAATCTCGATGTCCCAGCGGGTGCCGGTGGGATAGACGTGCTTCAAAGATTTGCCGTCCGCCAGCGCCGGTTTTTCCTCAGGCTCTTCAAAGTCGGATTCGAAATCATCGACCCGGATCACTTCCTTGCGCAGGATCTCCGCCTGTCGCAGCAGTTCGGCATCCTCGGCGGCGATCAGGCCGGTTTCCACCGCTTCGCGCAGCATGCCTTCCGGCGTGTCAGCGGAAAGCCGTCCGTCTTTTTTCGCCTGGCGGATTTCGGCTTCTATCGGCTCCGAGCGCACCACGGTAACGAAGCAACGCTCCATCAGGCGAAGCTGCTCGCTCTCGTGGGATGGCAGGTAAATGCCGTCGGTCAGCCGATCCCGGACTTCGCCGGGGGTGAAAAGAATTTTCGCCACCTGACGCTCCAGACGATGCGACGGCATGCGGAACCGGCGACCCAGCGGGAAGATGAGCATCCGCAGGCCCATCCCCATCCACGGGTTGGGGAAGTTCTGCAACAACCGGTCCAGACTTTCCTCGGCCCGATACAGCATGGTCTGGCAGGCCCAGTGCATGAGGGGCCTGTCAGCCTCCGGCGCGTTGTCCATGCTGTAACGCCGCAGCGTGCAGGACGCCAGATAGAGATAGCTCATGGTATCGCCCAGTAGTGCGGAGATTCGCTCGCGGCGCTTTACGCTGTCACCGAGCAGCATCAGGGTCATATCCGCCGCCACGGCAAACGCGGCGCTGAGGCGGTTGATCTGCCGGTAGTATTTTTTCTGTTCTTTCCGGCAGGCGGGAATTCGGCTAAACCGGCCACCGGTCAGGCCGTAGAAAAAGCTGCGGAAAGTATTCTCCACGCTGAGGCGCACATGGCGGGCCATCAGATCGCTGAACTGTCTGCGGGCCTCTTTTTTGTCCTCCATGCGGGCCGCTTCCATCTCTTTCAGAATATAAGGATGGGAACGGACGGAAGCCTGGCCGAAGATGATCATGTTGCGGGTCAGCAGGTTGGCCCCTTCCACGGTGATGCCGATGGGAATCCCGTGATAGAGCGGGCCGATCAGGTTGCCCGGCCCCTCGCAGATGGCCTTGCCGCCAAGGATGTCCATGCCGTCGTTGACGATCTGGCGGCCGCACTCGGTCATGTGATACTTGAGAATGGCGGAAATAATCGTCGGATGTTCGCCCCGGTCCAGCATCTGGAGCGTCGTCACACGAGCAGCGTCCATCATGTAGGTGGTTCCGGCCATGCGGGCCAGAAGCTCTTCCACGCCCTCGAACTTGCCGATGGCGATTTTGAACTGCTTACGGATTCGGCTGTAGGCCCCCGCCACCCGGCAGACCAGCTTGGAGGACCCGGTGGACAGCGCGGGCAGCGACGTGGAACGACCCACGGAAAGGCATTCCATGAGCATGCGCCAGCCCTGGCCGGCGTAATCCCGACCGCCGATAATCTGGCCGATGGGAATCCAGACGTTCTCGCCCCTCGTCGGGCCATTATGGAAGGGAATGCCCAGCGGGTTGTGCCGCTTGCCCACGGTGACGCCGGGGGCGTCGATAGGGATCAGGGCCAGGGTGATGCCGTAGTCTTTTTTATCGCCCAGCAGACCGTTGGGGTCGCGCAGCTTGAAGGCAAGACCCAGCAGGGTGGCTACCGGGGCCAGGGTGATGTAGCGCTTCTCCCAGTTGAGCATGATGCCCAGTTCGCCATCGCGTTCGCAGACCACGCCGTGGGAGGTCATGCTGGAGGCGTCCGACCCGGCGTTGGGTTCGGTCAGGGCGAAACAAGGAATCTCCTCGCCCCTGGCCAGACGGGGCAGGTACTCGTTTTTCTGATCTTCGGTTCCGTAGCGCATCAGCAGTTCCGCGGGCCCCAGCGAATTGGGGACCATCGCCGTGACGCAGGCCGTGGTGCTTCGGCTGGAGAGTTTCATCACCACTTCCGAGTGGGCATGGGCGGAAAACTCCAGGCCACCGTATTGCTTGGGAATGATCATGCCGAAGAACCGGTGACGCTTCATGAAATCCCAGACTTCCTGGGGCAGATCCATTGTTTCCATGCGGATTTTCCAGTCGTCGAGCATGGCGCACAGCTCTTCCACCGGACCATCAAGAAATGCACGCTCGTCATCACGCAACTGGGGCTTGGGCAGATTCATCAGCCTGGACCAGTCAGGCACGCCTTTGAGCAGTTCCCCCTCAAAGCCGACGGAGCCGGACGCCAGCGCCTCTTTTTCCGTGTCGGAGATCTTCGCCCTCCGGGTGCTCTCGAAGGCCTGGTTCCTCAGCGGCAACATGACCGTATGAACCACTCCCCGGTAGAAGAGGTGAATGAGCGCATCAAGCATGGACATCGGTGTCCCTTTCTTACTGATCCCTATAAATCTCGGTGGCTTGATTAATGTTTCGGAATGTTTCGGCGGATCTTTAATGCAGGTTGCCGGACAGGGCCAAAAAAGACGCCCTTTCTGCTACAGGAATCGTTTCTTGACACCGGCGCTTTATTGCGAATAATTCTCAATAGTAAATGAGAATGATTCTCAAGATCAGGAACATTTCAATATGGATTTCAAACCTGTTTCCACACCGGTGCGCAACTATCAGTCACCCGTATTCAGGGCCGGAGTATCGGCTTCACCCGGCGTCATGAAGCATGAACCAACCGCCGGTCAGGGCTTCTGGTATGGAGAGCAATCCACGGGCGTCACCACCCATCCGATGAAACCGGTTCGTATCGAGCCGAGGTTCGGGCACTACTGCGGCGTCTGTCCGCTCTGCGTAGCCGGGATGGCGGCCAAGATGGAGGTGGAGAACATCCGAAAGCTCCGCTCCGGCGAAGACATCGAAGTGAATGTCGGCAACGCCTCGAAGCGCATCCGCGAAGCCGCCTCAAAAAAAGGGGTCAGCGCCGAGCGTTCCGCCGTGGGCAACGAGGACGGCACCCGCCTGCAACCCGTCTCCCTGGAAACGGACAAGCAGGGCAACAAGGACTGGCACGCCCTGACCATCGCCGCCCTGCCTCGAAAATATGACACCCCCGACGCCCAGAGCTACCGGATTGATGGCCAAAAAAGCGGTTTCAGCAACGGACTGTTTGAGATCGTCACCAGCGGCGTGGTGGATGCATCAAAGGTCATCCGGTATCCCAGCGGAAAAGACCTGCCCCCGCCGCCCCTGGAGTACGACAGCGACCTGCCCATCATCGAGAAATTCGACCACACCCGCGACGGCCTGGTCCGGGGCCTGCACGTAAAGACTTTCGGCCTGTACCACCACCTCTCTGAAGGCATCAAGGAATCGACCAAGACCGGCATGTCCGATCCCCTGTTCATCGGCTACACCACATTGACCCAGTTGGAAAAGAACGAGTTGCTGCTGGCCTCCGTGCGGGAGATCCCCGGCTTCGAAGACATCGGCATCGACGCGGGCGGCCTGCTCAACGTGCTGGGCCTGGCCGCACGGCGCCAGGATCTGGATTCGGTGGCCGTGGTCGTCGAGAAATGGCAGAAGGGTCTATACCTCTACCTGGATCGCCTGAAGGAAAAATACGAGGTCCCGGTCCAGCAACTGACGGTGGACCCGGAACTGGCGAAGAAATCGGGCTATGCCCCCATGCCGGACAGCTACCGGGAATTCCTGAAGACCGCCCAGATGCCGCCGGATGCGGAAATCTTCGTCATTCCCCTGACGACCCTCAAAGAGGCGGACAAGACCCTGAAGAAGGGACAGGGCAAGACCCTGGCCCCCGGCGAACTGGACACGGAGCTGCTGAACACCATCGCCATCGCCGACCCGAAACAGCCCGCCCTGCTGCCGACGTATAGACGGGAAGTCCCGCCGTTGGGGCAATGTACCATCTCGATGGGCGGCCTGCCGGATATCAATGATCTGCCGCCACTGGAACTGCCCGACGATCTGGATGACGCCCCGGACTTCAACAGGAAAATCCGGTCATGAACACGGTCGCGGCATTTGCATCGCCTGAATCCACCGGCGCCTTTAACGCGTTCCGGCGTCCGGCCCCTCAGCCGCAGGCCGATCCCTTTCCCGACTGGAGACAGGTTGACCACTACCTGAACACCCTGAAAGAGGAGAAACTGTCCGAAACCCGCCGCCGGCTCTACGGCGTACAGGTTCCGATGGGCGCAGCCGCGGGCGTGGTGACCTACTATCTGCTGCAGGCCCTCAACGAGGAGAAGGGACTGATTAAAGATTTTGAGGCCGTACTGGAAACCCGCAGCCAGCTTTCGGACGAGATCCGGCGGATTCTCGACACTGCTGCCCGTCGAAACAAGGTCCTCCCGCCGAAGTTCAAGACGTCGCTTTCGCAACTGAACGTGGCGCTCACCACCGGCAGCCCGCCCCACGTCATCGTCGGCCTGATGGACGATGTGGGCAAAAGCGCCTCGAATCCGGCGCTGACATCCAACCTCAACGGCATGATCCACCGCTACGTCAACCACGCCAACAAGATCCTCACCAACGGGAAGGGCCTGCGGAAACTGGCAGAGGAACCGCTGGTCCAGAAGCTGCTGGGACTGAGCAAAAGCCGTGCCCGTGTCCTGGTCCGGCAGGACCGGCAGGCCTTTGTCGAAGCCCTCTTCAGGAACGCGCTGCACGGGATGAGGCCAGCGCAACTCAAAACCGTGTTCAAGCGGCTAGGGCAGGTCCATCAGCGGGTTCCCCGCCTGATTGGCGCCGCTGTGGCCGTCATCCTCAGCGGCTATTACGTGGTCAAGTATGAACTGCTGCGCCGCAAGCTCGGCCAGCCCGATTTATCGCCCGAAGAAATCCGATAGGACGCCAAGCAATGTATCCGATTTACACACCCGCTATAAACACTTACCCATATGCCAATCCCTGGCAATACCGCCCCGTAATGCCCCCGCCGGTTCAGAGTTATTTCGGCTACGGCGGGTATCACGGATACAACGGGTACAACGGCATGGACCGCTTCCCGGCAATGCCCCGCCACTACACGGTTTATCGCCCGGCAACGGGGATTTCCGCCGCCGCATCCCTGCCCCGGTCCGAAGAGAATCTCCTCGAAAAACCGCAGCCGCCGAAAACCGGGATGGAGGCCCAGCCTCCAACACAGCCCCGGAAGAGGCAGCCGGAGATCTATTTCTACTCACCCGGAAAAACCTTGTCCTACAGCGATCTGGATGAACTCATCGACAACAACCTCCTCAAACGGGTGGTCATCGAGATCGATCCCAAGTCGTTCACGGCCCTGCCCAAGGCGGAACTGACCCTGGCCGACCGCACGAAACAGACCATCCTGCTGCCCCGCGATCTGCGCCAGGTGACCCAGACTCTGACCGACGCGCAGGTGGACTTCACCTTTGCGCCGGTTAAAGAGACGGGCGGCGGACTACAAGCCGTGAAGGGCATCCTTGAGGAACTCCTGCTGCCCACCCTGCTGCTGGCCGCCACCGGGGCGCTGGGGATCGGCATGATGGGCTGGTGGCAAAACTGGCAAAAGAACAAGGAGATCGAGGAATCTCTCAGCAAGGCACACAAGACCTTCGACGACGTGAAATACACCTTCGAGGAAACCCTGCCCGAACTGGACCGTCCGGTGAAAAACGCCCTGCTCTCGTTTTTAAACGACGAGTCGGACGTGCTGGTGATCAAGGGCCTGCCCGGCGTCGGCAAAACCCACTCGCTGCTGGCCATGTGCCACAAGATCCTGAAGGAGGAGAGCGGCGTCTTCTTCCTGGAAATCGGCCCCGGCGCCGGGGATGAAGTCCGGGAACTGGTGCGCCAAATCTACAGCGGCGACAAGAAACTGGCCCTGAAGGCCCTGAAGAAGCTGCAACGGGAAAACGGTGGCCAGCCGGTGAAAGAGCTGATCCTGTACGCCGACGAGATTGAGAAAATTCCCGGCGACCTGCTGGAATTCGTCATCAACAACGGCATCGGCAACCCGGTCACCAAGGTGGAAAACCTCCCCGCCCTGCGGCTCATCGGCTCGTGCAACTACTGGCCCGCGTTCCTGTCGAACCAGGCCAGTTCCAGCCGCAGCGAGGCCGTCCTGTTCAACCCGTTCCCACCGGAAAAGGTGGAAAAAGTCTTCGCCAAGGAACTCGCCCGCCAGTTCCCCGGCAAGCTGAAAGCCGGGGACGTGGAAGCCGTGGCCGGGCCGCTGTTCGAGGAATTTCCCGGCTACAGCAACCGCACCATCGCCAAGGTCATCGTCCGCAAGGTGACCAACCAGTTGCGGCAGTCGCAGGATTTCAAGCCGGAAAGCATCCGCAAGATCCTGAACGAAGTGCTGGAATCGCGCCCGCTGAACAACACGGAAATCGCGGCGCTCAGCGTCCAGATGCTGCTGGATAAGGTGCAGAACGGACGCCAGCCGCTGGCCGAAGGCGGCGAGGAAAACCTGTGGATGCTGCTGACCGACGCGGCGGAAGAGGCGTCGCAGGATCTCAACTTCTACCTGAAGGCCAACGGACGGCAGTACAAGCGCATGATCGGCGAACTGTTGAAGGACCAGCCGTTGGATTACGTGGAAGATCCGCAGGCGCTGGAAAAAGCCGTTCAGGCCGTCGGCAAGGGGCTTCGTACCCGACGCATCCAGGCGCTTCGTTTCGAGCATCCCCAACTGGGGGCCGAGCAGAAGCTGGCCCATGAACTGCTCTCATACATGCAGGAAATCCTGGACAAGGCGAACCAGACCCAGGAAGACGCCAGCCGGGACGAGAATTTCGCCCGCTTCCAGAAAGCCGTGAAAGCGATCCGAAACGCCCCCCGCGATTCGGCGCTGGGTCAGATTCTTCGCGAATCCGCCAAAATCTACCGGGCGCTGGAGGCCATCGATCCGGAGGAGGACGCGGCGCTGGACCGTCAGAAGCTGGATGCCGTCTTCAACGCGGCGGTACTGTACAACCCGGCGGACCACAACGAGTCCAACAACTTCCACGTCTACCCCGATCCGCTCTACCAGCACCTCTTCTACAACCTGCGCAAGCTGATCCTCACGGCTTCGGGGAAATAGCATGCCGGTTCAGTGCCGCCATTCGATCGTCAACTGGAGTTCGGTTTTATCCGGGCGTCTTTCGTAGGAAATATCGAGGCTGGAGCGAGAAAGCACGTCCTCAGGAAACCGGCACTCCTCGCCCTGGATCTTCAGGACGAAGGGACCATGCTGTTCCACGCCTTCCAGAAGCTCTCGCAGTACCTTGAGAAATGTTCTGGGCTGCACGCGGGTTTTGATAAACTGATCGGGTCCGGCCATGACAACCTCCTCGGTCATTGCGGTTTTATGCCGGAATTCTAGCGATTCGCTGCCCGATCTTCAATCGGACAGTTGATACGCCTTGCGACCCGGCATGCATCAGCCTCCCGTTGGCGTCCAGGTTCTGCCGTCCTGGCTGCGAAGGCACTGGTTGTGCCTGCCCCCCGTGGCGCAGATGTCATTGGAGCTTTGCCGAATCGGCTCGGAATCCGCCTCGATGACAATATCCTGCAGCTCGGTCGTCGTCTCCACCGCAACCTGGCGGCAATAGCCCTCGTAGTCGCAGTCCTGCCGGATTTCCGTATTACCGGACATTTCCACGTAATCGTACTGGGGATTGTCGTCATAGTAGCCTCCCCAGTAATTCTGCCGGCGCACCATCAACTGGCGGCCATTATTATAGGGATAACCGTAACCATAGCCATAATAAGGGTTGTAACCGTATCCATAATACGGATAGCCATAGTAACCGTAGTAGCCATATTCATCATAATATTGGGGAACAACCTCCCCGATTTCCTGCTCGCGTGTGCGGGTTCTTTCGTTGAAATTGAAGGTGTTGGCCAGATCGATAATAGATTGGGCCTCCTTGTCGATCAAATCCCTGGCTTCGGGCAGCACGGCAAAGACACCGGGGTTGGCGGCGATATAGGCATCATATTCCTGCTTCATCGAATTGTATGCCTGCCGCGTATTCATCACGTCCTGCCAGCGGGTATTGAAGGCATCCCGGTTCTGGCCGCAGCGCCTGTTCGGACAGAGTTGCTCCAGATCCTGGACGGAATCGCTGAGTTGGTGCCCGCTGTTGGCAAGCCGGGTTACCATGTCAATCAGGTTGTCATCGGCCCCCAGCTCCCGCAGGCGGGTGGCAATCTGGTTCAGCACAAGCGAGAGCTGCCGGGTTTCATCGCCCCCCATGGCGCCGGCGGTTTCGATGCTCGACCTGCCGTCAAGAATGGGGACGTTGACACAGAGCTGGTAGGTAATGCAGACCTGCTCCTGCCCCGGCTCCACCGGCGGAAGATTCCGGGCGCCGGGAGGCGTGGCGATGCTGCCCAGCGCCTGCACCTGAACGAGGTTCCCGTTCAGGTGGCCGTTGGTCGTCTCCGAAAAAAGATTGGCAAGTACCCTGGGCAAATCAACCACCATCACGGCAATGCCCACCATGACAAAAAACATGGCCGCAGGTAAAACGTACTCGGCAATGCTGTTTCCATGCCTGAACCGTCCGCTCATCGTCCGATCCCTTTCCTTTCAGGTGCCCGGCTCAAAAAAGAAACTATACCCGAAAGTCTATCGACCCGAATCCGGCGAAACTTCAATAAAAAAGCCCGATTGTTAAGAGTTGTGGCGGCTTGAGGAAGTATCCGTAGTATACTCGTCAGGAATCGCACGGATGCAGAGAAACCGGGAGAGACGCAATGAAGCCATCCCCCTGGGTTGCAAGCCTGTTCCTGACCGTCGGCTGGCTCGGCATCGAGATGGCCATGGCACTGGATATGGGCCAGTTTCAGCTGATGCTCCATGATCAGGTCGGGCAGGCGTTCATCGTCGGACTGATTCTCAGCATGGGGCCGCTGATGGGTTTCACCGTCCAGCCGCTGGTGGGCTACTACAGCGACTACCTCGAAGAGCGCGGCCTGCCCCGCAGGAAACTCATCGCGGGCGGGCTTGCCGGTTCACTGGCCAGTCTTGTCTGGCTCGCGTTTTTGCCGGATCTGACGGGTTTTGTTCTGGCCCTGGTGTTGTTTTACGTCAGCTTCAACATCGTAATGGTCTGCTACCGGGCCTACATGACGGAAACCACGGCGGAACCGCCGTTGAAAAACCGAAAGGGGATGGTCAGCGGATTCTCCGCCCTGTTCGCCACCGTGGGCACCACCGGCATGTTTGTCGTGGGCAGTCTGGCGCCGGGAACATCCTGGCCTTTTCTTACGGGGGCCACCTTGCTGATCATTACCTTCGTCCTGTTCTTTATGTTCAGCCCCGAACCCGCCCCCTCCGCCCGGACCCGCACGATTCCGCCGGAAAGCCTGCTGAGCCGGTGGCACCTGCTGTTCTATGTCTTTCCGCCGCTGGCCCTCTGGCCTGGGCTGGAAACCCGCATCGCCAGGCAGGATTACCAGCGGGCCATCTTCCGGCTCTTTACGGTGATTTTCTTTGCATGGCTGGGCCTACAGTCCCTGCGCGGCTACTTCACACTCTACGCCCGCGAGAACCTGGACTTTGAAGACGCCTTCTCCCACCAGCTGATGGCCATGGCCAGCGTCGCCGTGATTCTCTCCACCCTGCCCATCGGGCGCCTGGCGGACAAACTGGAACTGTCCCGGCTGTTTCGGGGGTTTCTGATCGCCTTCGCCCTCGTCAACCTGGGGGCTTATTTCTGGGTTCAGACGCCCTGGCAGGCCATAATATTTACCGTCCTCATCGGCGTCTGTCTGGCCGGAACCCTCGTCTGCCCGTTGGCCGCCCTGCTCCGGCTCTGCCCCCGCGACCAGGAGGGCGCCTACTCCGGTCTGTACAACGTCTTTCTCAGCGTGCCGCAGTTCTACAGCCTGCTGGTGACCGGCTGGCTGCTGGACCAGTGGGGCTACGGCCTTGTTCCTCTCATCAGCGCCCTGTTCCTGGGCCTCGCCTTCCTCGCCGCCTTCCGGCTGCACGTGTTCGACATCCGGGAATCCGACGAGCAAGATCACCAGGCGACTCCTTGATATCGAAAGAATTTTCGATTACAATCGAACTCGAATATCACCCGCCTCCACGTCAGGGAAACCCGTCAATCCCTGGCAATACAATGCCGGACGGCCCGGGACCGGCGGCAGGAAAGGAGGTGATGGCAATGATGATCAACTGGATCATCGACTGCATACTGAAGGCGGCCGGCTATCCGGCAAGATAGCAGACCGCTAGAGTAATGGCGATATTCAACAACTGGTGGCGTCCGGGCATCACCAGCACCTACTCAAGATAGCAAATATTACCGGTAGATTCAAGAGAGCAGAAGTAAGAAAGCGAGTATTATGGCCCTGGACGACTATACCTTCCAGCCGGATGACGATTGGGTTGAGGAGACCCCGCAACACAAGCGCAAGCTGCGCGGGCGGGGCGCACTCGGCAACCCGACGGGGCGGTTCGAGTCCGTGGAGGTGGTTTACGACCCGGACGACGAATGGCAGCTTCCCGAAGAGCCGGACCGCATTCCCACACAGTATTACCGGGATCACTCCAAAAGCGTGGTCACCACCAACGACAGCCCGGACGTGGGCTTCGACGCCTCGTTGAACCCGTACCGCGGGTGTGAACACGGTTGCATCTATTGCTACGCCCGCCCCACCCACGAGTATTTCGGCCTCTCCGGCGGCATCGATTTCGAGACGAAGATCCTCGTCAAGACGGACGCGCCCCAACTGCTGCGCAAGAAACTCTCCTCCCGCTCGTGGCAGCCCCAGCCCATTATCCTCAGTGGCGTGACCGATCCGTACCAGCCCGCCGAGCGCCGGTTCCAGCTGACCCGCCAATGTCTGGAGGTGCTGGCGGAGTTCCGCAATCCTGTCGCCATCATCACCAAGAATCATCTGGTCACCCGTGACATCGACGTGCTGTCTGAACTGGCCCGGTTCAACGCCGTGCGGGTGAACCTCTCCGTCACCACGCTGGACTCCAGACTCGCCCGTATTATGGAACCCCGCACGGCGGACCCGCCGCTAAGACTGCGGGCCATCCGCGAACTCAACCAGGCAGGCGTTCCGGTGAGCGTCATGATGGGGCCGATTATTCCGGGGCTGACGGATCATGAAATTCCGGCGGTGCTGAAGGCCGCCGCCGAAGCCGGGGCGCAGGGGGCGAACTATACAATTTTGCGACTGCCCTGGGGCAATAAAGAGTTGTTCGAAAGCTGGCTCGAAGAGCACTTTCCCAACCGCAAGGACAAGATCCTCAACCGCCAGCGCCACATGCGAAACGGCAAACTCTACGACCCCAAATTCGGCTCGCGCATGCGCGGCGAAGGCGAATACGCGGATCAAATCGCCGACATCTTCAAAAAACTCAAAAAACGCCACGGCCTCGACAAACCCACCCCACCCCTCTCCACCGAACATTTTCGAAAGCACCCGGAACAGCAGTTATCGTTATTCTGAAGATTACAACTGCGCGATAGACCGGCGAATCTTCAAGATCAATTGGCGGATTTTAATCGACAGTTCATCGAAGATTTTACGCAGGGTGGCGCGGAAGGAGCGTTGGGGTTCGTATTTGCGGATGATGCGGTCCATCATCCGGACGCACTCCACCGGGTGATCGCCGATGGAGGTTTCGCCGCTGAGCATGACGTAATCGGCGCCGTCTTTTACGGCGTCGGCAATGTCGGACACATCCGCCCGGCTGGGGAAGGTGCTGTGCATCATGGATTCCAGCATCTGGGTGGCGACGATGACCTTCTTGCCCTGGCGTTTCGCCTCGCGGATGATTCTCTCCTGCAACTCCGGCACGTCAACGGTATCCACCTCGATGCCCAGATCGCCGCGGGCCACCATCACCCCGTCGCTGGCGGCGACAATCTCGCGCAAGGTCTGAGGCTCCACCGCCTCAGGCTTTTCGATTTTGGCGTAAAGCTGAACCTTGCTTGCAGCCTCAGCGGGCACCTTTCCTTCTTTGATCAGCCGTTGAATATACCGCCGGGCCTCGACCATGTCCTTTGCCGAACGCACAAAGCTGATGGCAATCTTGTCCACGCCCTTGCCCAAAGCGAACCGGATGTCGGCCATGTCCTTTTCGGACAGAGCCGGAGTGTTAAGCCGAACGTCGGGCAGGTTGATGCCCTTACCGTCGGTCAGGCGGCCCTCACGCAATACCGTACATTCGACCAGGCCATCTTTTGAATCCCTCGCCGGTTTCACCACGGCCAGTTCCATCGTGCCGTCCGCCAGCAGAATCCGCTGGCCGCCGGAAAGGGCGTCGATCATCTCCGGAAACGTCACCGGGATTTTACCCGGATCGTTCGAGGTTTCCTCCCCGGTCAGGAAGACCCGCCGGCCCTTTTCCAGGTTAATGCAGCTTTTCTCCTTGCCGTCGGGGGCAGTATACCTGCAGGCCGGATTGTCGATTTTGCCCACCCGGATTTTCGGCCCCTGCACGTCGGCCATGATCTCCACCGGCGTGGTCAGGCGGCCTTCCTGTTTCAGCTCCGCCTCGGCGTTGCGAATCCACTGGATGCGCTGGCCGTGATCCGCCTGCTCCCCGTGGGAGAAGTTCAGCCGAAAAATATTTGCCCCGGCGTCGATGAGGGTCTTCACCGTCTCCGGGTTATCCGTGGCCGGACCCAGCGTCGCCACGACGCCCGCCTCCCGCCCGGATGCTCCGGCAAACCGGAGAGACTGCATGCGACGCAACTGAAGGCTATCCACCGGCGAGCCAAATGAAATCCGCTTGACCGGAGACATTTCCGTGGGCGTTTGCGCCGGGCGAAATTTCGGGAAATCAGGCCAAACCGGCAGAATTGCTGTCACAATAACATTCCTTTATCCACACACTTGAGCACTGTCTTTTTAAACCCTGAAAACCCGGCCTGTTGCCTTTTGACTTTATTCCGTCATAGCGCGTATAAGCATGGCCGTGTCTGTATACTGCCGGAAGCGGGTGATCCTGCCGTCGCGCAGATCGTAGACGTGAGCAGCGGCGGCGGTCATGGATTTTCCGGTTGTGACGTGGGTTCCCCGGTAGCTGCCCAGGACGACGACGGCGTGGCCCGCGTCCAGATACTCGTCGATGTCGTAGCTCCAGCCGTGCCATTCGTTTTTGAAGCCCTTGAACACGTTCTCGATAATGGCATCGGCGCCGTGGTGGGTGCCGCCGCCGGGGAAGCCCTCGTTCTGGACCCAGACGATATCGTCGGCGCAAAGCCCGCGGAAGGCGTCCCAGTCCTTCTGCCCGAAGACCTCGTAAAGCCGCCGGATAATGGAGAGATTATCGGGGGAATTTTTCGGGTTCACGGTTTTTTCTTCCAGCATGGAATCTGCCTCGCCAGTGCCTGATACGGCGTCATCTTACTGTAAAATAGCGGGCAGGAGAACGAGGACGGCATCGTTTTGGAATCGTGGATGATATTCGCCATTATCGGCTACCTGGCCTTGCAGCTGGGCATCAGCTACGCCGCGTCCCGGTTCATCCGGTCCGAGGCGGATTACCTGGTGGCCGGGCGCTCACTGGGTACGTTCATGGTGATGTTCTCCCTGTTCGCCACCTGGTTCGGGGCGGAAACGGTCATGGCCTCCTCCGGCGCCGTGGCGGCGGGCGGCCTTTCCGGCGGACGGGCGGACCCCTTCGGCTACACCCTCTGCCTGCTGCTGATGGGCCTGCTGATTGCCGGCGCCCTGCGTGCCCGAAATTACGTTACCATCGGTGACTTTTTCCGCGAAAAATACGGACGCTCCAACGAGGTGCTGGCGTCAATCATCATGATCCCCACGTCCATCATCTGGGCAGCGGCGCAGTTGCAAGCCTTCGCCCTGATCCTGGCCATCGTGTCGCCGCTCTCCGTCAGCACCGCCCTCATGCTGGCGGTGACCGTGGTGATTCTCTACACCTGGCTCGGCGGACTGCTGGGCGACGTGATCACGGATCTCGTGCAGGGCACGATTCTCATCGCGGGGTTGATCCTGCTGCTGGTCTTCGTGGTATCCGGCGCAGGCGGTCCGGCGGAGGCGCTCACCCTCGTCCGGCCCGAACAGCTGCATCTGCTTTCGGATCATGAGTCCCCGCTGCGGCAGTTCGACGTCTGGCTGATTCCCATTCTCGGCTCCCTGGTGGCCCCAGAAGCCATCTCCCGGACCCTGGCCGCCAGAAGCCCGCAGGTCGCCCGGCGGGCCTGTTTCTGGGGGGCGGGCCTGTATTTCCTCGTCGGGCTGATTCCCGTAATCATCGCCCTTGTGGGTACCCACCTCATCCCGCCGGTGGCCGAAGCCGATGCCTTCCTGCCCGCCCTGGTCAGCCGTTTCCTGCCGCCTTGGCTGGCGGTTCTGTTCCTCGGAGCGCTGGTTTCAGCCATTCTGTCCACCATCGACAGCACCCTGCTCAGCGTCGCCGGGCTGGCCAGCCGAAACGTCCTGCTGCCGCTGTTCAAATCGCCGGTGGCTGAAAAAACCAAGGTCCGCCTCTCCCGCAGCATCGTCATCATTGCCGGACTGATCGCCTACGGCATTGCCACGGCAGGCGAAAGCATTTATAGCCTGGTGGAAACCGCCTCGTCCTTCGGCAGCGCCGGGTTTCTCGTCTGCCTGCTGGGTGGCCTGTTTTTGCGGCAGGTATCCGGGGTGGCCTGCGCCGCGATCCTGATCAGCGGTGTAGCACTTTCTGCCGTGCTGGATCACGTCCTCGCCATCGACGGCGCCTTCCTCTTTACCGTCTTTTGTTGTGCTACACTGTATGCTACTTTCGGACTTATCGAAAAATATAGGGAAGACATAACAAATACAGAACCCTTTATCACATGAGGGCGCAATGAACTTTGAAGAACCAACTCCTCCGGGAGATATACACTTTTCCAACTTAATAGAACTATACAACTCTGCTGTTGATGTTTTTAAGTTTTACTGGGGGCTTGCTTTAAAACTTAACTTTTTCCTTTATGCTGGCTCAGGTATTGTTTTTTCTTTTTGGATCCAACATCCAGATCAGGAAAGTTTACTGTATTTACCGCTTATCCTTTCCCTCCTGTTTACTATTCTCACCTATTGCGGACTAATACTGGCTCATAGTTATGACAGTTGGTTTTCTGGCTATATGAAACGTATACTTGAGCCATTTTGGGACTATGAATACAAATACGATAGGTATTTGGAAAGTAAGGGTCACCAAAAATATTTCGGAAATGATGTAGACATAACAACTTTTTATTGGCCGGGCGGGATTCCTTTTCAGATATTTTTAGGTCTCTCTACAATAGGCAGCTTGCTTATCTTCTCATACTTAGCGTTTATTATCTTTGGCCTTTGTATTATGGCTATTTTAATTTTAACTATTCTAGTCATTTTAGGTGCTTCAACTCCCTTTCTATGTAAAGCGCTTCTCTCACTACGAAGTGAGCCCCCTCCAAGTGTCTAGTAGAAATTATCGTTTTCTTGAATAGAAAACATAAACTTTAGAGATTAAAATTCAATAATGGTAAAGCATCAATCACACCACTGCCAGCCCCAGGAACGCGGCCCCTTTGATATCATCGGGGACATCCACGGCTGCACCGATGAACTGGAAGAACTGCTGGAGAAGCTCGGTTACGAGGTGGTTGAGAACCGGACCGCGCAGGACCTTCACGGCGGAACGGTCTACCGGCATCCTTTGGGAAGAAAGGCGGTTTTCCTGGGGGATCTCGTGGATCGCGGCCCCCGAATTCTGGATACGCTGCGCATTGTCCACAACATGGTCAGCAACAACGCGGCCTTGTGCGTACTGGGTAACCACGACGACAAGCTGCTGCGGCACCTGAAGGGAAATCCGGTGCAGATCAGGCACGGGCTGGAGCAGACGGTGAACGAGATCAACCAACTGCCCGAAGGCTGCCGCCACCTGTTCCGCAAGCAGGCCAGGGACTTCCTGCAAAAACTGCCGCCCCATTACATGCTGGATGACGGTCGGCTCATCGTGGCCCATGCCGGGCTGAAGGAATCATTGCAGGGAAAAGTCACCGACCGGAGCAAGGATTTTGCCCTTTACGGCGACCCTACCGGCGAGAAGGACACGTACGGCCTGCCCATTCGCAGGGATTGGGCTGCCCGATACGAGGGAAAAGCGGCAGTGGTATACGGGCATACCCCCAACACCGATCCCCAATGGAAAAACAACACCCTCAACGTGGACACCGGCTGCGTGATGGGCGGCTACCTTACGGCGGTCCGCTATCCCGAACGGGATCTCGTCCGCGTCCCCGCCCGCCGGGTGTATTACGAATCCCCCAAGCCCTTCCCGATCAATGCCGAAAAACGCCCTGAGGCCCGGAGCGCTTCAGCAGGCCGTTAAGGCGAATCTTACGTCAGGGCTTCGGCAACCAGGGGATGTTTGCCGGAAAGCTCGGTAATCCGGCTCTTGTCAATCTGCGGGCTTTCGCCGCGATCGCGCCGGGGAATATCCTCGCTGCTGGTAAAGATCATGCGGACTTCGGGAAAACCGTCCTCGTCCCGCAGGGTGTGATGAATATCCACCCCCGTTTTGCTGCCGATAATGTTTTTGTCAAGCAGCACGATATCCGGGTGCTGCTCGCGAAACATCCGAACGGCGTCATCATAGTTGGTGGCAATTCCGGTCAGTTCAATGTTGCCCAGCATGTCAACCGCGTCGCGGATCACCTCAATCAAGTCCGCATTATCCTCAACCAGAAGGACCCGTGGAGTCTGTATCCGGCGCTGGAAAGAATCTCCCGACTCCTGGGCCACCGCCCCAAGGTTTTCTCCAAAACGGACGGAAGGTCTTTTCACGGACGTTACAGGCTGCCATGCGCCAAACAGGCCAACAGGATGGTTCATAATCAACACTCCTAATCCCACTCGATTTCAGTGTTAATAAAACCATGAACATACCGGAATTGCCCGCGGATTTGGGCCGGATTTACCGCCCGGCCTCCTCCAGCTCCATCCGAACGGACAGAAATTTCATGAGGTCCTTGAGCGACAGGATTCCCGCCAGATGACCGTCCTCAACCACCAGCAAACGGCTGTCCTCCTTTTTGCTCATTCGGGCCAAAGCCTCCAGGGCAGGGGTATCCGGCGCCACGGTGTTCTCTTCCGTGTTCCGATCCAGGATTTCGGACACCCTGCGGGACGGCCATTGGTCCGCAGGAAAGCGCCGGACGTCGTTAAGACGCACACGCCCCAACAACCTGCCGTTTTCAACCACCGGGTACATCTTGTAATAATGCTGGTAGAAGTAGTCGTTCACCAGACGATCCAGGGGCAAATCCGGAATAACCGTGACGGCCTCGCGTTTCATGAAACGGCGGACCGGTTCGCCTTCCAGCGCCTGACGCACCAGCAGTTGCTGATGGGAAGCGCTCGCCGCATTCCGGAGAAAGAAACCGATGAGCACCCACCACAAACCGCCGATGAAATTGCCGCCAATAAAATTCAGAATCCCCAGGACGATGAGCGTGACGCCGAAAAACGATCCGATGCCCGACGTGATTTTCGTGGCCCATCGCAGGCTCTTTTTCCATTTCCAGAGGATGGATCGGAGCACCCGCCCGCCATCCAGCGGAAAGGCGGGAACCAGGTTGAAAACGAGCAGGATGAGGTTGATCACCGTGAGGTAAAACGTCGCGGCAAGCACCGGTTCAGGCCAGCCCGCCATTTGTCCCAGCAGGGTGACACCATAGAAAAACAGCATGATGAACAGGGTGGTCACCGGTCCGGCAATGGCGGTGAGAAACTCCACCCCCGGACTCGGCGGCTCGTCCTCCATGTGGGAGACGCCCCCGAAAATGAACAGGGTGATGCCGGACATGGGAATGCCGTAACGACGCCCCACCAAGGCATGGGCAAACTCATGAATCACAATGGAGACAAAGAGGCCCAAAGCGCAGAACACGCCCAGAATCCAATAGACGGGCACCGCGAAATCCGGGTGACGGGCGGGAAAATACCCGGCTGCCAGGGTCCAGGTGATCAGCAGAAAGATGATAATCCAACTGGCGTCAACCCGCACCGGAAACCCGAACAGCCTGAATATTTCCAGTCCCTGGCCGAACATACGTTTTCCTTACGTTTCAATGGGCGCTTTAACCAGCATAAGGCCTCGCCCGGCACGGCAACATTAACTGAAAGCATTAGGCGGCATTATCCATTGGTAGAAAAACCCATGCCCAAATGCCGGAGCCGTCTGGCTATTGCGCCGGGCCAGCCGTCCCGGTCCGGTCGCTTTTAAACACCAGTGCCTGCTCGGTGAATCTTTCATCGCCGGACACCCGGACGACAAACAACCGATCAAACGGCTCCCGCTTCGGGTCCGGTGGTTCCAGATTCTTGAACGTCGCGTAAATTCCCTTGAGGGGAATCCGTTCTTTCTCCGGACGACCGGCGTTGCGCCTGACGCAGGCCTCAACGTCCGGCTCGAAAAAATACCCGGTCACCAGGCAGCCCGCTTCCCGCGCCGCCGGAATATAGCGTTGGCGATCCTCGAACGTGACGTTCGTATTGTCAATAACCACCGGCTGTTTTGCATCCAGGCAGGCTTCGAAGATCAGTTTCTCCCGGTGGCGGGTTTTCAGCATGTCGAGATTCAGGCGGACATGGGTGTTGAAAAACCGCTGTTTGTAAAACGTGGATTTACCGGCAGCCTGGATGCCGATGAGCAGGATCACTTCCGGTTTTTTCACGGGGAACGCTTCCTCAGGTTGCCAGCGGGTTTTAACTAAGATCCGCCCGCCGTAATCTCTTCACCCTATCATAGCGCCACCGGCGCCGCGCCTCAACGTCAACCCGCAACAGGCTCAGTATTCGCCGGCGGTCAGAAAAACCGTATCGTCGAGAGTCACCAGGCTGGTCACTTCCTCCCGGCTGTCCGGGCGGATGCGGATTTTCGCCGCATTGGCCATGATAATGGCATCGTGGTTCACCAGTTCGCCCTCGATACGGATCACCATTGCGTTATAGGTACCGACGACCTCCCCATTCGGTCCGAAGAGGGGCGCCCTCGGCTGACCCAGGTGGGCATACTGGGAATCGCCCGTATCCTGAACGGCGACATACTGACTTCCGCCCAATGAACTCCTCAGCTGAGCGCCGATGGCATTGGGCTTCTGGTTGGGATCACCCCAGGAAAACGGCATCAGCATCAGGGTCATCATCGCCAAAAGCAAGCCTGCTGTCAGAAACCGGGCCATTAACATCTCTCCTCAAACATCGCCGGATGATAAAGCGTACTCGTCCGAATACAATCATCCGAATACAATCATCTGTATAACAATAAAAACCATCAAACCCGTCGAATTGCCCCATGCCTGCCACCGCCACCCGGCAGCGAGGCTTATAATGGAAGGGTTCTGACAGAAAGCATTTTTTGCAGGAATCAATTCTGATGAAACCGTTCGCCACGCTGTTGGTCATCATCTCGCTGCTTGCGCTGGCCCCCCTGTCTGCAGCGGAGACGCGGCAAGCGCCACCGGAGATCAGGCTCTACGTGGTCAAGATCCATGCGGACTGGTGCCCTCGCTGTCGGCACATGGGGGATGTCCTGGAACGGGTGGCACGCGAATACGGCAACGACATACGGTTTGTCGTGCTTGACGTGACAGACCGGAAAAGCACCGCCCAGGCTCAAAAAACCGCTGAAGCACTGGGGATTTCCGACTGGTTCCGGGAATACAAAACCGTGACCTCGATGGTCGCGCTGATTGTGCCCCCTGACAACCGGAAGGGGCCGAAGGTTGTGACCATGCTCTTTAACAAGGCCGACCCCGCAGATTACACTTCAGCTATCAACAAGGCCCTGGGGCAATAATGCGGCTGTCATCATGGCGTGCCCTGGGGCTTGTATTAACGGCAGCCGGTATTCTGGCCGGGCTGATCGCCCTCTTCAGGACCCCCGTTGAGACCTGGATATACGCCAGCGAAAACGCATTTATGGAAGCCGTTGACCCGGCAACCCTCGAAAGCAACCTCTGGCTTCTCATTCCCACGGGCTTTTTCGGCGGACTCATTGCCAGCCTGTCCCCCTGCATTCTGGCCCTGCTCCCGGCCAACCTCAGCTACATCGGCACCCTCACCATCACATCCCGCCTGCAGGCCTTCGTCAGCGCCGCCGGGTTCGTCCTTGGTGCGGTAACCGTTCTCAGCCTGTTCGGGCTGGTTTCCGCCTTCGCCGGGGCGGTCGTTGTGGAGTACAAAGGATACGTCCATCTGGCGATTGGATTGATGACCGTGGTTTTCGGGCTGGGGCTTCTGGGCGTATTCAAGATCCGGGTGCCCCAGGGCATTACGGAACTGCCCGACGGGGCCGGGCCTTTCCTGGTGGGTGCCGCCTTCGCACTGGTCACATCGCCCTGCGCTTCACCCGTCCTGTTCTCCCTGCTCCTGACCGCAGGAAGTTCCGGGAACCAGGCGCTGGGCATCCTGACAATGGCCGCCTACGCCCTGGGCTACACGATGCTGGTCTTTGTCGGAAGCCTGATAGCCGGATTTGCCAAGCACACAGCCCGGCTCAAGCAACATTCGCGACAGGTGGAACAATTGGCCAGCGTCTTTCTGATCCTTGTGGGCCTGGTCTATGCCGGTTTGGGTGTATTATGGTTTCTGTAGCCTTATGAACGCTTGCAAGAGAATCCCGTGAGCCTGCCCGAACTCGATGATCAGAGCCTGCCCCGCGCTATTGGCGAGAGCCAGTCGCTTCCGGTGCTGGTGATGTTCGTATCGCAGTGGTGCAACACCTGCGCGGAAATGCTGCCCCGGCTGGAAACACTGGCCGACGAAAGCGAAAAACCCTTGAAAGCCTTTCAAATCGATTTCGACAGCAATATTGACGCCGCCGTGGCCCAGCGGGTGATGATGGTGCCGACCCTTATCGTCTTTCGCCACGGCGCTGCCGTGGAAAAACTGACCGGCAGCCACCCGCCGGAAAAACTCGCCCTGCTGATCCGGAAGCATGCCTGAGGGAAGGAGAGTCAGGCCTTTAGAAGATTGAAAGCGGCATTCCGGCACTGGCGAAGAATTTCAGGGTCCCTGCGTGTGGTGCTGAGGACGGTTGCTCCCTTGAACAGGGCCAGCATCATCCACGCCGCATCCTGAACATCGCCGTCCAACCGGAATTCTCCCGTCTCCAGCCCGTCCCGCAGGGTATGCTCCAAAGCTCTCGCCACCTTGCCGTCCACCTCCAGGATCTTCTCATGAAAGGCCGGGTCCAGATCCTGGGTCTCCGAGGCCAGGTTGGTGAAGACGCAGCCAATATCGCAGGCGTTGGTTTCCACCACCTCGATCAGGTAGTTGAAGTAGCTTTCAATACGCTCAGCAGGGGAAAAAACCGTATTGGCAAGCGTCTGGTTAACCACCGTGACAAGAAACATGTAGCCGATACGCTCCAGCGCCGCAAGGCAAAGCGCCTCCTTCGAATCAAAGTGATAGTAGAAGTTGCTGCGGGAAACCCCGGAAATTTCCAGGATTTCATCGGTAATGGTCCCCCGGAACCCTTTGGCCGCCAGGAGACCCACCGTGGCATTCACCAGTTTGGCTTTGCTGCCGGTTGCTTTTGGCTGTCGCGCAGCCATGAAACACGCTCCCTATAGAACTCTAAAATCCTAGAATTATTCTATTCTAAATAGTAACATTTCAGGCCGCCGATCCGCAATCCCTTCCGCATCCAGACTTGCAATGAAACTTAATAATCCAGCCCCATAAAGATATATATTTTAGCTCTATGAGAGTTATTTAATATGAGTTTTTGCCTAATCCAGCAATCCCTCCCCGCAGAATGTTTTTATTAGGACAAGAGTAGAATAATAGAGTCCTAAAAGAAAACGAAAAAGCTCCAATCAAATCAAAAATCAGAACAAAATAATTCTAGAAGGAGACGTGAACAATGAATGTAACAGGAACGACCTTTAATGCGGCTTTCGAGCGTTTTTCCCCGTATGGTCAGGCCCTCGGCGGCGAATCCACCTATGAGGCGGAGCGTGCCGAAAAACGGGAGATGGCCCGCAACGAAAACAGGCTTGAAAGCCAGCAGATGGACGAATCCCGCGAGATGGAAATGAAAGAGGCGGAGATGAATGAGGCAGACAACCGGGGGCTGGTCTCGCGACTGAACGACGGGACCGCCACCGAGCGCGACTTCCTGTCCGCCTTCTCCCTGATGCGGGAACTCCAGCAAGCCTTCTCAGCGGAGAACACCACCGACGGACTGGATCTGGTCGCATAACTTCCAAGTTGTCCAGATAACAAGAGAACGATAAGAGAGAGGAGAAAATCGAAATGGGTCTTTTCAGTGGAATAGCAGAGGCCGCTGGTGGCATTGCGAATGGCGTTCGAAGCGCTGTCGGCGGTGTCGTCGAAGGCACGGGCAACATCGTCGGAGGTATTGTTGACGGCGCAGGCGAAGTGGCCGAAGGTTTCGTGGAAGGCGGACGCAGCGTCGCGGAAGGCGTCGGCGGTTTCGTCGGAGAAACCCTCTTCGGCGACGGCCTGATCCAGGGCGTTGGAGAACTGGCCGAAGGTCTGGCCGGTGGCGTCACACAACCCGTCAGCGGTATAGCCAACGGTGCAGGCGAAGTGGCCAGCGGTGTTTTTGAAGGCACCGGCAACGCAGGCGGCGGCCTTCTTGAAGGCACCGGCGAAATTCTGGGCGGCATCGCAACCGGAATCGGCGACTTCCTGGGAATCAACGCCCTGCTGAGCGGTAATGAGCCACAAGCTGGCGGCGGTGGAATCCGAACGCCCGAAACAGAATCCAGACTATCCCCCGAACAGGTGCAAGCCATCATTGACTTGCTTGAGGCCTATCTCGACAGACAACAGTCCCCAAACCCTTATGGCGGACTGGATACCGGACGGGACGGTTACGGCGGAGATCCGGGATTTGCCCCCGTCAACGGCATTCCCGGCCAGCTTTCACCCAATTCCGGCATTGCGGGGCCGACGGGCAACTTCCCGAACGTTCCGCTCCGCCCAATCCCCCTGAACGTCCTCGGATTATAAGACTTAAACGCTATCCCCTCATACCTCATCCTTCCCTTAATCCCCCGATAGCTCAACGCGAACAATACGCGTTGGACTCTCACAACAGCCGCTCTCCCGGGGCCTGGCAGCCACAACGACTCTACCAGAACCGCCAGGCCCCTCCCCTTTTTTTTGAATGCGAATACAATGAAAGCCATGAAAGAGACTGTGGGCATTCTGGATTTCGTGAAGCGGCAGACGCCGGAGAGCCGTTACAACCATTTTGACGGCTCGTGGGAGGAGCTGCTGGAACTGGTACGGCAGAACTGGAACCGCCGCAGCGTCTCGCCCCACAACCGCGAGGTGGTGCTGGTACCTGTTGCGGACGATCAGGTGGGGCGTTTCTACGCAAGCATCGTGGCCATCACCCCGGAAACGCCCCTGAAAGCGGAGTTTTCCGCGAGAATGTCCGGCGAGGACCCGTTTATCCAGGTGACGGCGCCGGGCGCAAAAAAATCCCCCGCCCGGCGGGTCGAGATTGTCTGCTACAGCCACGACGTGCTGGCTCAGGACGGCGACGCCCCGCCCACCCGCGAGGCGGACTGGTACATCGTTTCCATCAACGCTTACGCCTCGGACGAACCGGAACCCATGCGACCGATAACCATGGCCCGGAATTTCCTCGGCCTGACCGGCGGCACGAAACCGGAAGTCCCCTACACCGCCGAGGAATTCGCCCGCGCCATCGTCTACTGGAGCCGGCACGTGCGTGCCGGGGACTAGATCCGGGGCTTCCTGTACAGGAATCCCGGCAGGGACGGCAGGGTCACCAGTTCAAAGTGGTCTTCCAGGTAGTGGAGCACCCTGGCCCGCAGTTCATTCCCTTCAGGCAGCCGCTCCGCGCCAACCTCCGGTTCCTCCATCATCGGGTAACCGGAGGTCCAGAGGAAACCGCCGCTGGGAATGGAGCAGTCCATGTTCTGCACCAGCTTCAGAGGATTGCGAACGTACTCCAACACACTGGAGGCCAGCACAATGTCATTTCTGCCCAGGTCGGGACAGGGATTGCTCTCGGTGATTTCGATCGCCTCGAAGTCATAGCCCCGCTCCTCCAGGCGCCACCTGGCAAAATCGATGGGGCCGCCGGAAATATCCGCGATACGCACCCGGTAACCCTGACTGGCAAAAGCAATGGCCAAATCCGCCATGCCGCAGCCATAGTCGAGAACCGTCACCCGGTCCCGCATCTTGCGGGGATAAAAGCTGTTGAGATACTGGATCAGGCAGAATCCGCTTTCGTAGACGGAAGTATCCAGGCACATCCCGGCAACCGCCGAACGGAGGTTATTCTGGCGGTAGTGATCAAACAAAGCCTCGTCGGAATAGAAGACCTCATCAGCCCGATCGCCTTGGGACACATCGCCGGCTTTCATTTCCCGGATGATCCCGTCCAGTTCCTCTGCCGGAATCCCATAAAAGTAAAGCACCTCGCGTCGGCGATCCTGAAGCGGCTCCACGGAGTCATTGAGAAGCGAGGCTTGCAGGAGCCTTTCCCCGGTCAGCCTGAGATTTTCGGGATCGGTAATGAATGAACGGTACTTGTGTTCCTGGGTTTTCAGTGATTCCATCAGTTTCATACAGGTAAGCACTCCTCAAATCGCCTGATCCGGCCATGCATATACCACATCAGGCCATCATCCATTCATGGCTGCATTGTCAGTTTATCATAAAGAAAACAGGCTGCCAGACTTCCCTTGTCCCACAATAAATTTCAGGTTATTAACCGGCTCCGGTAAGGCAGGCTCATCCATTGCCGGAACACAAACAGCGATTTCCGCTCAGGGTAGCCCGATCTTCCACGTTTTTACCGGAAACCTGGGGGACTGATTCTCCCGGCGGCAAATGCTAGAGTGACCGTGCAGAAATCTGCGCATCATCATGCAGAAAGAAAGCAACTGTGGAGGTCATTCCGCCATGAAGAAAGGGGAATTTCTTAAGAAAATCCAGGAGCAGACGAACCTGCCCTCCGCGGATATGGCGGAGGAGGGTGCCGCCATCATCTTCAGCCTGCTGAGCCACAGGTTGACTCCCGATGAATCGCGGCAGGCATCGGCCCAGCTTTCCCAGGACATGAAGAACCTGTGGAACACCAATACCTGGATTAACAGCTTTCTGTCCATATCGGGACAGCACCAGTTGCGCTACCGGAAAAAACAGGAGCTGTACTCCCTGATCCAGAACGAGATCGACAAGCGCCAGTTGCCGGTGGGCGCAGAACAACTGGCGACCGCCGTGCTTCATACCCTGAAGGAGCAGATCACGGAAGGCGAAATCGAGGACATCAGCGCCCAGCTGCCGGAAGAGATCCGGGAACTCTGGCAGGTTGCCTGATTCCAACGCCTGTCGGCGGCTGCCCGCTATTCGCGGGTATACCGGCCCATCAGCATGCCACGGGCAATAATATGCCCCTCCATCGCATGCTCCAGGTCGGTTTTCGTGCTGCCGCTTGCGAGATCCAGCATGGTATCAAGGGCGTAAAACTTGAAATAGTAACGATGAACGCCGGAAGGCGGGCAGGGTCCGCCGTAATCCAGGCGCCTGAAGTCGTTGGTGCCTCTCACGGCGCCATGAGGCACGGAATCCTCCTCGATCCGGCGGACGGACGGATCGATGTTCCAAACAACCCAATGAACATAGGTCCCGGAAGGGGCGTCGGGATCATCCACGATCAAAGCGATGCTTTTCGCCTCCTCTGGAATGTTCTCCAGGGTCAGCGGCGGATTGACGTCCTCGCCGTCAGAGGTATAACGTTCGGGAATCATTCCCCCGGACCGGAATGCCTTGCTGGAGACACTAATGGTTTCACTGGTCACAGCCATTTGGATATTCCTCTACAAATACACACGACAACACCATCAGAACCGCCGGCAGGAGAGAGGGACCGCCAGACTCCAAAGAGCGCCTGCAGATAATTCGTGCCACTTCACCACCAGCCAGTTGTTAGCCCATTATCAGACACCTGGGGAATGAGGCGCCATTCGCCAGTTTTCCAATTCTGCTGACCAATCCGGATCATCAGGGATGATTGCCTCGGTTGATCCCGGAAACCCTACCGGCAACCATTGTCCCGCAACCGGCTGAATTGAAAGTTGTCCGCAGATCCCCTAGGCTGTAAATCGAGAAAAGCGCTGACGGAACAGGCCGCCTGCAATGCAGCCGGCAGACAACCCGACCCGAAAGGGAAACGGAGAGCAAAGAGAAGATGAGGCGGTAACATTATGGCCTACTACACAACAGAGCATGCCGACAATTCGATCAGGATAGCTGCCGGTGCGACCGCCGGCATCATCGGCGGTATTTTAATGGCCGTTTTCCTGATGCTTTACCACCAGTTTGTAACGGAAATGGGGCTGTGGGAACCGGTCAACCGTATCGGCTCACTGGCCGGGCTGCCGGCAGCCATTGGATTCGGCACAGCCACCGTGGTCGGGCTGGTTATTCATATCGCCACGTCCGCCATTTTCGGCATGATCCTGGGGTTGACCCTCGTCAGGACGCCGGGGGCCTTGATGGCCATCATCAGCGGCCTGATTTTCGGGATGATCATCTTCGGCATCATGTATTACATCCTCCTGCCCGTCCTGGAACCGGCTTTTGCCCAGGCGGGGCAGAGCATTCCCATGATGATTGCCCACCTGCTGTTCGGTCTCGGCTTTGTATTTTACCCGCCTTTGGTGGAACGCTACAGTCACAGGTAACGTCAGGAAGGCGAAACACAACATGGTCTATTACCCGAAAGAACGTGCAGATAACGGAACCCGGATCATGGCCGGCGCAACAACCGGCATTATCGGCGGCATCCTCATGGCCGTCTTCCTGATTCTTTACCATGTTTTCATTACGGGTCTGGGTCTCTGGACACCCTTCAACATGGCAGCCACCGTTGCCGGGTTCTCCATGACAACCGTGTTCGGGTTGCATACCCTTGTCGGGCTGATCCTCCACATCATATACACGGCGGTTCTGGGTCTGATCCTGGGTCTGTCCCTGGTAAAAACCCCGGACCGGACGATGGCGATGATCAGCGGACTGATTTACGCACTGATTGTCTTCGGTGTCGTTTTTTACGTCATCCTGCCCCTTCTTTCACCGGTTTCAGCCATCCTTGGCCAGACCATCCCCATGCTGACCGCCTATGCCCTGTTCGGTCTGGGGTTTATCGTCTACCCGGCCCTGCTGGAAAGGTTCGGCTGAAATTTTAGAGGGAAACACCCGACCGCAAGCAACTGACCAAGGAGTCCCTATGACCCCAAAAGCCTATCATATCGTACCGGACAACCGGGCCGGCGGCTGGGATGTCCGTAGTGAGGAGGAACCCGAAATCCATCGCCATTTTGCCACCCGCGACGAAGCCCTGGAGTATGGCCGCAAGGCCAGTCTGGAGGACGGCGTGGATCTGGTGGTTCATGATCAGCTGGATGACACCGCCTGGATCTTGAAACGGCGGACAACGGGCAGCGTGGAAATGGTGATTGAAGAAAACAAGTCCCTCCCTGAGGATCTCCGGAAAATGCTGGCGCAGGACCCCAACACCCGGTTCATCCGCCGCGGACCGATCCAGCCGAAGGGCAGGTCCGCCCCTCGAAAACGCTAGGGCCAATGGACATTCAGCCCCAGCTCACCGACAGCCCGCATCGAGTCACCCGATCATCCTGTCGCCTTTTAGGGGGGAGCGCATCAGCCGTAAGGCTAATCGACGCTTCATAACGGGAAAGGTATATTATCAATACGGGAGCCTTTGTCTTCCCCTTATCCCTCCCGTATCCCCAGCCCGTTATGGAAACAGGAGTATAAAAACCAAAAATCGCCCGGCGGTTTCAGTGCCATGCCACCTACACCGCCTTTCGGGAATTGATAGAAAAGTACCATTTGCAACTTCCTTAACAAAACCGGCGTTGCCGAATGAAGGCTCCTGGAGGACCTTTTGCAGGCAAGCACATACAGTGCGGACATACTTCCGTATGCATGAGTCCGTTTGCCTTTCCCCGGAACATACTGCACAATGAATCAGGGAAGACAAAGGATAGGGAGTTTAGCAAATGATCGGGAAGCTTATTCAAATGGCGTATGACTCAGGCAATGACATCGTCATCTGCCTGAAAAATTCGGGTGATTCGTTCCGCGGGAAAATCCAGGATCTCGACGAGGATTTCTTCACCCTCTTCCAGAGCAATTCGTCGGGCGGCATCCTGTGGGCCTTCACCAAGGGAGATGTGGAATCCTGCGGTCTGACGGTCAACCTGCCCGGCAGCCGCGAGCATGAAGCCGTGGAGTCCGAAGAGGAGTCCCCTTCGCGCCGCAAGGAGCACTAGACCGCCTCCTCAAATCGCCTCTTTTGCAATAACCGAATATTCACCAACCTGACATACATCGCCGGGCGGTTAGAATGGCTGCAAAACCATGCCGAAGGAGCGTCCGGTTATGCAGACGGTTATTCACTGGACCGATGCCGGTCTGTACTGTCCCGCGGGTGATTTTTACATCGACCCCAGGGAACCCGTGGAAAAAGCCCTGATAACCCACGGGCATAGTGACCATGCCCGCAGGGGTATGGGCGCATATATGGCGGCGGAACTTTCCCTGCCCATCCTCCATCACCGCCTTGGCAACGAGGCGGTGATTCGTGGTGTCCCGTTCGGCGAACCTGTCGAATTGGGCGATGTGCTGGTTTCTTTCCATCCGGCGGGACATATTCTAGGTTCCGCCCAGATTCGCGTTGAAACCGGTGGCGATATCTGGGTGGTTTCCGGTGACTACAAGCGCCTGGCCGATCCCACCTGCCAATCGTTCGAGGTGATGCCTTGCGACGTTTTCATCACGGAGGCGACCTTCGGGTTGCCCGTCTATTGCTGGGACGATCCGAAAACGGTCACCGCCGAAATCTTCGACTGGTGGGAACAAAACCGGACTCTGAAGCGCACCAGTATCCTGTTCTGCTACGCTCTCGGCAAGGCCCAGCGAATCCTGGCCGAACTGGGCCGGTTGACGGATCGTCCGGTTTACCTGCATGAATCAATGCAGGAGTGGACGGATATTTACCGGCGGGCAGGCGTTGCAATGGCTCCCACCCTGCCATCAGCCCTTCGGGATCAAGATCCGTTGGCTGGCGAGTTGGTGCTGGCTCCCGTTTCGGCACATCATTCGCCATGGATGAAACGGTTTGACAATTTCGAAACCGGTTTCGCCTCAGGCTGGATGCGCGTGGGCACAGGGCAGCGCTGTAGTGGTTACGACCGGGGGTTCATCCTCTCGGATCATGCCGGTTGGCCTGAATTGCTCCAGACCGTCAGGGAAACCGGCGCGAAAAAAATCCTGGCCATGCCCGGCCATTCGGAAACCCTGGTCCGCTACCTGCGCAAAACGGGACGGGATGCCGAAACCCTGGGCGGATAAAACCCGTCGGCAAAAGAAAAAGGCGACCGGCTGGCCGCCTCGTGATAGGTTTTCCCTTCGTGAAAAAATTGTTCCGGAAATCCGGAAAGAAAGAGCTGCCGCGTCGGAACTATCTGAAAAGATAATGTTCCGGGTTCTGGTGCACGCCGTTGACCAGCACCTCGAAGTGGAGATGGGGACCGGTCGAGCGTCCGGTGGAACCCACCTTGGCAATCACCTGACCTTTTCTGACCGTCTGGTTGGTATGGACCAGGACTTTGGAGCAGTGGGCGTAGCGGCTTTTCATGTTGTTCCCGTGGTCAATGGTGACCAGGTTGCCATAACCGCTGCTGTTCCAGCCCGCATAGGTCACCTTGCCCGATTCCACCGCCAGGATGTCGGCTCCCATCGGAGCGGCGAAATCGGTACCCTGGTGAGGCCGGTTATGCCGCCAGCCATAGCGCGATGAAATGACCATCGTCTGAAGTGGCGGCATCATCTTGAACACGTTGGCAGGTTTGGTCATCATCGCAAAACCGCGGTTGGGCGAGTTTGGACCGCCCGTCTGATGCTCGCGGAGATCGTAGGTAACGTTGACCCGATCCGGATTGTCAGCTCCTGCGGCCTCTTCAACAATCCGCCTGGGGGAAGGCAGGTATTTCCGGAGAAAATCGGGTATGCCCACATGCCCCTCCGTTTCGTCAAACATTTCACTCGTCTCCAGCGGAACAATGGCGATCAGAACGGCTTCACCCTTCTTCTCCATTCTGTCCGACGCATTGATCAGAAAATCGATGCTCTCCTCAAACAGGGCCTGCAGCTCCTGCTCGCCGGAACGCTGCTCTCCGGGCAGCGTGGATATTGCCGCCTGGGAAGCGCTGCCCGAAAAAATGAAAACCGTGCAAAAAAGCAAAAAAATGCCATACCACCTGGTACTTGTCATGCCAGACTCCCTATAAATATTCCTCTGCTGCAAACGCTGTCCGCGTACGGAATGCAAATCCGCCCGGACAATCTCAGAGATGTACGGATGAGGTGACTTCTGCAAAGGCAGTGACGGCGATCATACCCTGCAAGAAATATGAAAGCCTCTCATGAGCCTGCTTGAAGGCTTGTTTTAATCTCAATTACTTAGCATCGTACCCTACGCTTGAAATGAAGGTCAAATCTTTCAGCCCTGTTTTTCAAAAACGGGCCGAAAACGGGTCCTTTTTCCCCAGACCTCACAGCATATCTACTGTTCCCTGCCGGCAAAAATATTAAACGCATTATATCAATTATATTACGCCTGTTCGTTACCGGCGGGTCGTCGCATCCGGCGCATTCTGAATCAGGGCATCGAGATCGTCCCCATTTCCGGCCTGCCGCTGCCGGTCCGCCTCTGCCTTCAAAAGCCCGTTCAGGTAGCTGTTGATGTCCATACCGGCCTGGCAGTCCAGGAACTCAACGACATCATCATCCAGAATCAGAACGTATGTATGTTGCTTCTCGTGCGTCATCAGTCATCAGCCTCCCGCGTGCGTGTCCTCGTCCAAATGCTGTTCCAGGGTCGTTAAACGATCATCCATGTAAGATGCCTTTTTTTCGGTTTTTCCAATTTTTTCCACGCACTGCCGCGCCTCGTCGCGTTGTTTTTCCTCGCGGACCAGCTTGTTGATGAAAGCGCTGGGGTCGACCGTTGCGCCCTGTTCTTCCATGAACCGGGCAATGTCTTCATCCACGTCAAGAATCAGGGTTGTTCGCATGTTTATGCTCCTTCCAATAATCAGGGTAGAAATATTTCATATGCGATTCAATTGGCCATCCATCCAAAATCATTAGCCAGCTGTCTGCCCCCATTCCGCCTGGAAGCCGGAAACCCCTTCAAGACAAGCGCTATGACCAGAAACCCCTCGTGCAATGATCGCTTACGTAAGCGTTAAGTTCCTCAATACTGCCGATAGAACGCGGACCCTGCCATAACAATCATCCGCCGCCCTCTTCGCTGATTTCCCCGACCTTCCGGCAACCCGATGCCTGACAGCCCCTACCGGTGGCTTTTATCAACCGCGCCACCGATATTCGCTCCGCCCTGGCTGGAAATAAGACGTTCCGCCTGAGCCATCAGCTCGGATGGACGGGTCCCCAGCGCCTGGGCAATGCGAATCAGGTTCCGAATACTGATGTTTCTCTCACCCCGCTCAATGGCACCAATATAGGTTCGATGAAGCCCCACGATGTCAGAAAACCCCTCCTGACTCTGGCTCATCGCAGTTCTCTTCGAACGTATGACGTCTCCTAAAGAGGATAAATATTCTTGTGTCATGAACGTAGGACGGTTGAGGGAAACACGAACTCTCTCTTGCTAGGGATTGAGTACCAGTTAAATCAGACTAACTGTATACACATGATAAGTCTACAGACTATAAGTAGACATAAAATTTGCCCAGGAGCGGGATAGCAGGGGCGAAGAAGGCGGACATTCATCTTAATTAGATTTCAAGGCCTTCTGCGGCAGCAATCAGGGAGGATGGTGGCATATCCAGGGCCGCCGAAATCCGGATAAGGTTTTTCAGGCTGATATTTCGCTCCCCTCGTTCAATTGAACCGATATAAGTTTTATGAAGCCCAACCGTCTCCGCAAAGCTGCCCTGACTATGACGCAACGCGGATCGCCTCTCCCTGATCACTCGGCCCAGCGCAATTATCAACTGTTCATCCATACCCGCAATCATAAGACGGATGATGACAATGAGTCTACAGACTATAAGTATTACTGACTTCGGACGGCTGTTTCCCCAGGCCGGATCAAGACGGATGCGGGGTAAATCAAAGGCCGGAAAGTCTTTGGGATAATACCCGAAAATGGGAATTAACCGTCCGCCTCGCCCGACGCGTCAAGAATGCCGCCGACGCCGATGTTTCCGCCAAAACCGGGAGACACGGGCGAAACGGCCCGCCTCATTTGTACCTGCTGGAACTGGCGCATCATGTTCCAGTACGCCCGCTGATAGAATTGCTGGAACTGCCGGTTGTACGTCAAGAGCGCCTCGTTATACCGGGTCTGGGCCTGGGGATCACTCGCCAGCTCCTGTTCCGTGGGCGCCTGAGGCGGCTGGGGCATATGCATATTGCCGCCGAGCATGCCGGCAAAGCCCGGCACAGCGGTAGGATTCTTGACCTTGATTCCGACCTGTTCAGGTGTCACGGGCACACCCGCATTCTGCAACACGGAAAAGCCAACGGATTTTACAAACAGGCTGAACTTCATCTGAATGGCACCCTTCTATACTGTGTACCGACCGGCCTTTCGGATTGTACCCGGTTCCTCAGGAAATGCAGGAAAACAACTCCTCTATTACCTTATCGGCAAGAATTCCAGGGAGTTTAAAAATCTCCCCGATCAGCCACATGTCCGATACTTTCGGAAAGATGCCGCACGTACCATACGAACTGAGCGAGACCCGGCGTGCAGCCGGAATAACGTCCGGTTGGAGGAAAAAGCCGTTGGCAACCGCCGTTTCCCGAAGAAAAAAGCCTCTGGCCAGGCCGGAGACGAAAAACTCCGCAGAGGGCCGCCTGCCAGCCCCGGCATTCGGTCACGTCGTACAGGTGGGCGACACCGCTCCGAAG
Source organism: Candidatus Neutrinobacter sp. (assembly GCA_039794365.1). Taxonomy (GTDB): domain Bacteria; phylum Cyanobacteriota; class Vampirovibrionia; order Vampirovibrionales; family Vampirovibrionaceae; genus JBDIVN01. The sequence goes on from JBDIVN010000001.1 coordinate 362,544, forward strand.
CGAGCCATGGCCGAAGACGTTCGTGCCGGGCTGGACGCCGTCGTTCCCCATCTGCCGTCCAGGTATCTCTATGACCGGCGAGGGTCCGAGCTTTACGAGAAAATCACCCGGCTCAACGAGTACTACCTTACACGGACGGAGATCCATATCCTGGAGTGCCGGGCACGGGAGATCACCGCCTTGGCCGAACGTCCGGAGGTGGTGGAACTGGGGAGCGGCTCTTCCCGAAAAACCCGGATTCTCCTCGACACATGGAACGCAGATGCCGAAAAGCTGGTCTATTACCCTATTGACATCAGCACCGGCATGCTGACCCGCACCGTATCCGTCCTGAACCGGGATTACGGCGCCCTGAAGGTGATGGGACTGGCGGGAGACTACCTGGACGCCCTGGACACACTCCCGCCCGCCAGAAAACGTCTCATCCTGTTTCTCGGCAGCTCGATCGGCAACCTGAATGATGAGGAGCAGGAGGGGTTTTTCTCCCGGTTGACCGAAGGGATGACACCCGGCAACCTGCTGTTACTTGGCCTGGACTACCGGCCCAGCGACAAAAAACCTTGTGAAATGATTGTCGAAGCCTATAACGATTCCCAGGGGATCACGGCAGCCTTTAACCTGAATATTCTGGGCCATATCAACCGGGTTCTGGGCGGTGACTTCCAGCCGGAACACTGGCGGCACAAAGCACTGTACAACCCGGAACGCCACCAGATCGAAATGCACCTGGAAAGCGCCCGGAACCAGACGGTTCACATCCGGGAACTGGGGCAGTCCTGGCGGTTTTCGGCAAAAGATCGCATCCTGACCGAGATTTGCCGGAAATACGACCCCGACGAGATGATCCGGTGGCTGGAAAAACGCCGGCTCCGACTGGTGGGCCGCTGGTCGGACGCCCTGGGCTACTTCGGCCTGCTGCTGCTTCGCCGGACATAACCCCATTTAACGGGCTACGCAGCGAAACGTGGCATATACATAAGGATAATGCCCATAAAACCAGTTCCGGAAGGAACGGCGCATCAGGCGCCGGTCCGTAAAACAGGAGCCGCCCTTGAGAACATAATGGCGGCCATCGAAAAAATCGGCGGAATATTCCGGGTACGCCTCCGAAGCCCGAAAGCCGTCCAAGGGCAGAAACGGTGTCCGGGTCCACTCCCAGCCGCCACCGGCCAGGTCATGAATGCCTTCCGGGGTTGCCCCCCCAGGACAGCTCCCCACTGGTGCAGGGGACCAGCGGCGGAAATGGAAATTCCCGTGATCGGCGCAGGGTTCGGCATCGCCCCAGGGATAAGGCCGGTCCTGCTTCGGACCATAGGCCGCCCGGTGCCACTGGGCCTCCGAAGGCAGGGATTTGCCCGCAAAGACCGCAAAGGCAGCCGCCTCGGCCTGAGTGACAAAAACCGGCCACTGCAGCGGCAACGGTCGGTCATGGAAAAAGTCCTTCAGAAGCCAGCCATCCCCCGAACGGTTCCAGAAAAAAGGGTGTGAAATGCTGTTTTTACATTTCCAGGCCCAGCTTTCCTCCCTCCAGAACCGGCGATCACGGTATCCGCCAGCCTCCACAAAAGCCAGGAACTCTCCGTTGGTGACCGGGTACGCGTCCATGTAAAAGGCGGGAACCGGAATTTCCGTCCGGGGAAACTCGTTGTCCCACCCAAAGTCGAATTCACCGGGAAAGGCCCCCAGAACGGCAGCCCCTTCAGGAATACCAACCATATATGGCTTTACCGGGACCGGCGACAACTCCGGCGCAGGCTCGTAACCTTCCAGAGGCCGCTTCAGATGATGGGGAAGCTGATGGATCATGTAGAGCAGGGTTTCCTGGTGCATCAGTTCATGCTCAAGCAGCAGGTAAAAGAGATGGCCGTCTTTCAGCAGCGGGTGCCGCAGCGCCTCGCCGTCCGCCTCCGCCAGAAACCGGACAAAACGGCTGAAGATGCCGGACCGGTATTTTTCCACCTCGCTACGATCCGGCCAGTCCCGATGATTCAGCCGGGCCGCCTGCCCGGCATCCGGCGGATCAATCCCCCGTGCGAAAAGCCGGTCAAAGGTTTCGTTCAGCGCCCCCTGACCCAGAACTTTGCGAAAGAAGACATTCCAGATGAAGGCATCAATATGCCCATCGTAAAACACAATGGGATGACGCAGGGGAATCGGTGTTTCATAATAGGCCCGGCGATCAACACGCTCAAAAATCAGGCGGGTCCGGCTATGGGCTTCCTCAAAAGCCGGAATCAGTCCTTCACCAGGCGGTATTGACAGCTTCTCCGGCGCCAGCCCGCTCATCAGCAATCCTTATGGCATACAAACCGCCTCATCCTAACTCCAAAAACACAGGCGAGGAATCCGAAAGATGGCTATCCGTCCACATATCCGGGAAGTTTCCCCCATATTGCCAGCCGTATACATTGATATATCCGAGAGATAGACAATCGCCTTAAAGTATACGGATATACACTTCTTAAAAAAGGGATAGCCTTCTTAACAAAGGATATACTTATTAAATAAAAATGGTATCTTATGGATTCCAAATTCTAAGCTTTTTGTATAGGGATATCAATTCAAAAATATTGGTTGTTTATATATAAATATAACATTTAAATTTTATTCAGGATGTTTACCAAGGAGAACGGCAAAACCACTGAGTAGATTTTGGTAGTAGAGGAACGGCTTTGAGGAGAAAGAGGGAATATGCTGCTGAGTAATTTCGGTTTCAATCAGAATCCCAACCCTGGGAAACGCTTTCAGTTCAACCCGCAGGCATTGAACAACCAGGCGAACAACCTGTTCAACAATCTCACCCAGGGTGGCCAGAGCGCCATGGATTCGATCCAGCAAAATCTGCCCCAGGCAGCACAGTTTGCGCAACAAAATCTGCCCCAGGCAGCGCAGCTTGCACAGCAAAATCTGCCCCAGGTGGCCCAGTTCGCCCGCAGCAACGGGGCGGACATTCTGAATGCCATGGACCAGGGCGCCGTGGATCTGCGTGGCAGAATCGAGACGTTCCGGGGCTACCCGCCGGGCCGGGGCAACCAGAACAACCGTGACGTTTCGGTTTCCCAGGTCACGAACGAGCAGGGCATCCCCCAGCGGGAATCCCAGATCAGCATCAGGATTCCCAACGGAAGCCAGATTGCCAACCCTGACGGCTTCAACGTACAGAGCATGATTGCCAATCCGCTGGACGGCAGCCAGAACCTGACGCCGATGAACATCACCCGCAGCGAGATCAACGGCCGGTCCCTGAACCTGTTCGTGGACGGCCCGGTCAGCAACGGATCGCAAATCAGCATTGCCGAAGGCGCCCTGACCAACCGCAGAGGCCAGCCGCAAGCCGCCAGGGACATCACCCTGGACAACCCGCGGAAATTCCAGTCGCCCGAACAGGCCGCCCTCTGGGGCAAGGCCTTTGAGGCATCGAATATCAACCTCTTTCCTGGAACGGTTTTCCCGGGATCCCAGCCGCCTCAGCCCATTCCCCAGTCAACGGACCCCTCGGTCGTCCGGCAGGATCTCAACGATCACTTTCAGCGATTTGTTGATGCAGGCAAGATGAATCCGGGCCAGATGAATCGAATGCTAAAGATTTACGATAACGAAAAATATCGCGAGGTCTTTACAGACCCGAATACGGGCCAATTCGAGCCTCAGCTTATGGCGGCGGTCCTCGGCACGGCGGGTACACCGGGGCAGGGTACCATCAGCGCCATTATCGGGGGCAAGAATGACACAGGCCGCCCTGCCCGTGTGGTATACGGTGAACTTCCACCCGGACTTCTGGGAGGGGCCAGTGTGCAGCCTGATCCGGCAGATGGACTGGATCGCTGGTTCATAACGGTTAATCCGGTCCTGAGAAACGAGCCTTTCCAGACTGTGTCGGCCTTGATGGCCCACGAAGCCATGCATCAGGATAATATACCGGGGCAAAACGAGGAAATCGTAGCACGGGTTGCCGAAATCAACACCTGGAAACAGCAGGTGCTGGTCAACCCGGAATTGGCCTCCATTAATACGCCGCTGGCCAGGTTTAACAACCTGAACCTTCTGATGTTCGAAAACTCCGGACAGTCTTTCCCGCAGGGCGGTGTGTTCGAGGCTCCGCTGGCACAGGGCACCCAGGACATCGTTCCCAACAGCGATGTGATCAATTCGAGAAGTCTGGAAGACTTCTTGAGAAACGTGGCCTATGACGACGTACCGAATGTCGACACGCCCGGCAATAGCTACCTGAACTCGTTCCTCCGGCAGGGAACCCGTGGCCGGTGGCAGCAGAGCCAGGGCTTTAATGACAACACCGTTGCCAGACTGGATAACACTCGGTTCTTTACGCCTCAGGACAACTTCCGGCTTCTGCAGATATTGCAGTTGCAACCATTTTTTGGCTAAACCCGTCTTGGAAAAAAGAGAACCGTCCGGTAATAACCGGACGGTTCTCCAATATTGTTAAGGTTTTCAGCCCTTTACCATTCGAAAAAGCTGCCGTCGTTACCGCCGCCCGCGGCAGCATCGGTACTTCCGCTCCCGGATACGTCGCCGCCGCCACCATCACTGAAGGAACCGCCACCGGAAGTATCGCCGCCGCCACTGGAAGCAATGGTGCCACCTCCCGTAGAACCGTCACCGGAGGTTGTGCCACCTGTGCTGCCCGTGGAACCGTCACCGGAGGTCGTGCCGCCCGTGCTGCCCGTGGAACCGTCACCGGAGGTTGTGCCGCCCGTGCTGCCCGTGGAACCGTCACCGGAGGTCGTGCCGCCCGTGCTGCCCGTGGAACCGTCACCGGAGGTCGTGCCGCCCGTGCTGCCCGTAGAGCCGACCGCACCGCCGGTATCACCGATGCCGGATGCAATCGTGCTACCCGTCCCGCCGTCAGTCGAGCCGCCACCGGTTGTCGCTCCGCCTGTGGCTCCGGTACCACCACCGGAACCTCCGGCCCCGCCACCGCCGGTGAGGGCAACGCCGACACCGCCACCGCCGCCTCCGCCGCCCATCGCGGCGCCAAGCTGGTTGGAGATGGAATTAAAGCTGTTTGAGACTTCTCCGCCGAGAACAGTCAAGGCTCCCATAGACATCAAAGCGATCAATGCCAGCAGCAGACCGTATTCGGCCAGACTCTGACCTGTAGGTATACAGATTTTTCCATTCACGGGCTTTTTCCCCCTAACACGTGAACACACAATGGTGTCATTACTAATGCCGTTCTTAAAAATTCCTACATGAAACGATGCTCTTTCAAAAAAATATATATGCCGTTCTAGCTACACCATCGGTATATTTTTTGTATCCTTTAATTTGTTATACAAAGTCTACAAAATTGTTTACAATTGTTCGCACCGATTCCTTCAGAATGAGGATTTTTCCGCCTTTGGCGGCCAGGGAAGCGGAAACCCCGTATACTGGTAGGAGGAGATCGCAGAGGAGGTGGCTTTCCCTGTGAAAGAGCAATCGCCAAAGAACGGCCTGTTCAAACGGACACCCCTGAAATTCTACATTGTTGCCGCCCTGGTTCTGATCCTGATGGTGGAGATGGTTCCGGCCATTCTTGATTTTCTCAAGGAGGTGGAAACCTGGAATTTCACCGAACGGCAGAAAGCGGTCATCAGCAGCCGTGTCGAACAGAATATTGCCATCATCGGCATTGATGACAGGACGCTTTCATCCGGGGAAATGCGCGGAATTTTTGGTAAATGGCCCTACCCCCGAAATGTTTATCCTTATGTCATCCGGTTTTTGAACCGAGGCAAGGACGTCAAGGTTATTGCGTTTGACATCAGCTTTGACGGAGGTGAGGATCTGGAGCACCCGGACCGGGACCAGGCGTTTGCCCAGGCGGTCAACACGTCGGAGGTCCCCGTCATTGCGGCGGTAACCCCCATGCATGACGACGCTTCGGGAAGCCCGATTCCGGACAGTTTCAGGAACTACAACCTTCAGTTTACCGGAAGCCCCGATAAAACAGGGTTTCAGAACAGGACAAGCATACGTTCCCCCATCCAGCCCCTGCTGGATTCCGCCATGAAGTTCTATTCCTCCGCCAGCCTGTGGAACGACGAGGCGGGGATTGCCCGGCAGGTCATCCTGTTTGCGGTTTTTAACGATCGAACCGACCAGGTTTTCCCGACCTTCACCCTGGCCATGGCGTTAAACGGAGAAAGGCAGGTCGAGGTCCTGGAGAACAGGAACATCAAAACCCCTGCCCGTATCTTCAACCTGAAAGGGGAAAGGTTTCCCTACATTCGGTGGTATGGGGACGTCCGAGGGGCCAGGCCCGGTGTTGCCGCCGACAAGAACCGCTTTACCCAGGGGTTCCTCGATCAGCGATGGGGGCCGATAACGCGCTTTATTGTCTCCCACTGGCTGGATAGTCCTCTGCAACTGGAGCCGCCACCGATATACCGGAAGTATTCCTTTGCCGACATTGTGCTGAGCGAAATGGCCCTTGAATGTCGGGAGAATCCCGATCTGTCATTCTGCGCCCAGCTCGGCACACCGGAAATCACTGTCACGCCGGAGACTTTCGATGGCAATTACGTTCTGATCGGCACGACAGGAAACAACCTGGCCGACGTTCACAAGACCATCTACGGCACCGGACCCTATCCCGGCGTCTATATCCAGGCCAATATGCTCGACAACCTGCTGCATGACGATTTTGTCTACAAGCTTGACCCGGTATGGGCCTGGGTTGGAGTCCTTCTGCTCAGCGGTCTGACGATCCGCGTCTGCCTGCGGCTTCCCATTCCCTTCAGCATCGTCTTTGTGACGGTGCTGGCAGGCAGTTACACGATCTTTACCATCTGGGCCTATCGGGAACTGAGCTGGTGGGTCAACTGGACGTATCCGATGCTGGCCCTGTTCCTGGCCTTTGCCGGCTCCTACGTGTACCGGTATTTCAGCGCGGAGCAGCGCAAGCAGCAGTTGCGATACGCCTTCGCCAAGTACGTCTCGCCCGCCGTCATGCAGACCATCGAAAAAAACCCGGAGCAGATCTCCCTGGGCGGGCAGCGGCGGGAGCTGACCATGCTCTTCAGCGACATCCGCGGATTCACGACATTCTCCGAGACCCACGAGGCCGAGTTCGTCCAGAGCTTCCTGACGGACTACTTCTCGGTGATGAACAACATCGTGCTGAACGAGTGCGGGGGGTCCATCAACAAGCTGATCGGCGACGCCATCATGGCCTACTGGGGATTCCCGCTGGAAACCGAAGACCACGCCTACCAGGCCGTGCGGGCCGCCCTCAAGATGCGTGACACCATGCACGAGTGGAACCGGCGGGACGACCGCCCGCCGGTTCGCATCGGCGTGGGCATCAACACGGGCGAGGTGATGATCGGCAACGTCGGCTCCAAGGACTTCATGGACTTCACCGTCATCGGCGACGCCGTGAACACCGCCGCCCGGCTGGAGGGGATGAACAAGGAGATGAAGACCAACATCATCATCAGCGAGTACACCTACGCCAAGGTGCGCGGACGCCTGCTGGCCCGGCCGCTGGGGGCCGTATCCATCCGGGGGAAGGAGCAGAAACTGCAGATCTACGAACCCATTGCCTTCCGCGAGGATTTGACGGACGATCAGGTCCGGGCGATCGAAGAGGAGCTTTTCGACGCCTCAACCGTCATATCGCAAGCGGAAGGGGCATAGACCATGACACAGGCAGTTTCCGAGAAATTTACCGCCATCGACAACCGGCTTTACGAGTACCTGAGCAGCCATTCGCTTCGCGAACCGGACGTTCTGCGCCGGTTGCGCGAGGAAACCGCCGGACTGGGGGGTATATCCGTGATGCAGATCTCCCCGGAGCAGGGCCAGCTGATGCAGTTGCTCCTCAGGCTCATCGGCGCCAAGTGCTATCTGGAGGTCGGCACGTTTACCGGCTACAGCGCCCTGGCCTGCGCGATGGCGTTACCCGAAGACGGCACGGTCATCACCTGCGACGTGAGCCGCGAGTGGGCGCAGATCGGCCAGCGATACTGGGAGGAATCCGGCATGGACGAGAAAATCGATCTCTGCATCGGCCCAGCCGCCGAGACGCTGAAGACCCTGCTGGATTCCGGCGAGGCGGGGCGCTTTGACGCCATGTTTATTGACGCCGACAAGACGAACTATGAAACGTATTACGAGTACGGCCTGCAACTGGTGCGTCCGGGCGGGCTGATTATGATTGACAACGTGCTGTGGGGCGGCGCCGTGGCAGACCCGGTGCAGAACGACGCGGACACCCAGGCCATTCGGGCGCTCAACGTGAAGATTCACCGGGACGACCGGGTGGACATCAGCATGGTGCCCATCGCCGACGGCCTGACCCTGGCGAGAAAGAAATAGTGGAGCGCAAGCGATGACGACTGAAAAAGCCGCCCTAGAGAAAGCAACGTTCGGCGCCGGATGCTTCTGGGGCGTGGAGCATGAGTTCCGCCAGCTTGACGGCGTGGCGAACACCGTCGTGGGTTACGCCGGCGGCCACACGGACAACCCCACCTACGAGGAGGTCTGCAGCCACAACACCGGCCATGCGGAAGTGGTGCAGGTGGAATACGACCCGTCAAAGATCCCCTACGACAAGCTGCTGGAGACTTTCTGGAGCATCCACGACCCCACCCAGCTCAACCGCCAAGGCCCCGACATCGGCACCCAGTACCGCTCGGTGATCTTCTTCCACAACATGGCCCAGGAGCAGGCCGCCAAAGCCTCGAAAGAGGCGTTGGAAAAGTCCGGCAAAAAAATCGCCACCCAAATCGAACCCGCCCCCACCTTCTGGCCCGCCGAGGACTACCACCAGCAATATTATGAAAAGAAGGGCATCGGAAGCTGCCGGTTGTTTTAAGCTATGTAAAAGATATCCCTCAAATCAAGAAGACACTTGAAAAATTATGCTTGAATGTTCTTGAGTTGGTGGCTTGTGTATACACTTTTATCTTTTAACCCACAGAGAAAAAGAGAACGGACGCTTTGTTTAAATGAGTAGCCCTATCCTTCTAACGGCAGATGCTCCCGATATTGAGGAAATCTTGGAAGCGGACAGGGCGTTGGAAAAGCACTTCAAATCCATTACAAAAGTCAACGCCGATCTGGATCGCGCCACCGTAAGTTTCCAGTCAAACAAAATAACGCCCCTGCATCGCTGGTACAAATACAAGGAAGCGTTTTCCGCCCGGTTGGTTGAATATTTCCTGCAACTTTACCGGGTAGATGGCCCTGTGCTCGATCCTTTTGCAGGAATCGGAACCACTCTTTTTACAAGTGCTTCAGCAGGGTTGGACACGACAGGTATTGAACTGCTCCCGATAGGCCGGTTTATTATCCATGCGCGAGAGACACTACAGGAGAATTATACTGATCAGGATTTTAAAACGCTGCGTCAAATCGCCCTGTCACAACCCTGGAAAAAAACGAAGCCAACATACCATTTAAATGAATTGCGGATTACCCAGGGAGCATACCCGCCGGAAACCAGAGACCTCCTGGAAAGGTACAGGACCTACGCCGATACACAAGAAGAAAAAGTAAAAGAGATTCTGGTTTTTGCCCTTCTGTGCATTCTGGAAAATATCAGCTATACAAGAAAAGATGGACAGTATCTGCGCTGGGATTATCGTTCCGGAAGAAGATCCGGCGGGAAAAAATTTGACAAGGGCAATATCCTGTCCTTTAACGAAGCAGTTTCGCAAAAATTGACGGAAATCTGCGATGATTGCTTATCGCCAGTTTCCCAACAAAACCTGTTTTACACTGAACCCGAAAAGACAGGAAACCTGAAGCTTATAAGCGGCTCCTGCCTTAATGAGCTGTTAAACCTTGGAAGCAACCAATATGCAGCTACCATTACCTCTCCCCCCTATTGCAACCGGTATGACTATACACGAACCTACGCCCTGGAACTGGCCCTTCTTGGCTGCACAGAGAAAGACGTACTTGATCTGCGCCAGGAAATGCTGAGCTGTACCGTGGAAAACCGGGAGAAAAACCTGCTGGCAATCTCTCCCTCATGGAAGCTTCCGGTAGAAGCCTGTGAAAATCATACGCTTTTACAGAAAATCCTTTCCCAACTGAGAGCGCTCAAAGCCAAGGGAGAATTGAACAATAACGGCATTCCCCGCATGGTTCAAGGTTATTTCTACGAGATGGCCTGCGTTATTTTTGAATTGCACAGGGTAACAAGGCTTGGGGGCAGGGTAATCATGGTGAATGATAATGTCAGATATGCTGGCATACCCGTCTCCGTTGATTTTATCCTTTCAGACATAGCAGAAAAAGCAGGATTCGAAGTGGAGGAAATTATGCTGCTGCCAACCGGGAAGGGTAACAGCAGCCAGCAAATGGGGGCACATGGCCGTCAGCCACTGCGAAAATGCGTTTATGTCTGGAGAAAAAGTTCGTGAGCGCTCCTTATGAAAGCCACCTGAACAAAAGCGAAGATCTCATAACCACCCGCGAAGAAATCCGGGCCGGTTTTGTTGCCTCGGCTCTGGAGAAGAATCGAAGAGCGATCCCATACGTAGCTGAAGCCAGGGCATTAAAAGCCGAAGCGCTCAAAGCCGCAAAACCCTTGGATTTGATGAGAATACAGGCCATCCGAAATGCCCTGTTAACAGCGGCAGGTTTATCAGACAAAGCCCTCAGCCATCTTGATGAATCCGATAAAGACGAAGCCCTGCGAGGGCTAATCGAACAATTTTTGGAACCCGCAGGCAATGAATTCGTTGAAGAACTCGTATACCGTTTCCTGTTAATCAGAGGCGACAGTCTGGGCGGGTCAATGCGCAATCTGACCGGTTACCTGGCCGAACAGAAATTCAAGCAGGGACTTGCCGCCTCTTTAAGAATGCTGGCAATAGATTTTACCTGGCAGCATGGCCCAAGCAAACAGTGGTTGAAAGCCGACGCGCTCAGCGATATTGAAAATCTGATCGCTTTCAACTGGAAACGCAACGGATCAGAGAGATCCCTGGTTTTCAACAAGAAGATCCCCGCTGTTAAAAAGAACATCGATGTCTGCCTCGTTGAATGTGGCCCGGATCAGATTCGAAAAAGCCTGAAAACCCCTCCCACATTTATAGCGCTCGGAGAACTCAAAGGAGGCATTGATCCTGCGGGAGCTGATGAACACTGGAAAACTGCCCGATCCGCACTTGAGAGAATCATTGATGGCTTTGGCGCAAATGACCACACACCAAAAACCTTCTTCATAGGGGCGGCCATCGAAACCGCCATGTCCCAGGAAATATGGAACTGGCTGAAAAACAGCAAATTAAGCAATGCAGCCAACCTCACAAAAGAGAATCAAGTTGCCTCCCTCTGCAATTGGCTATGCCAACTGTAATTTAATCTAAAACGTCTCCGCCTCGTAGTATTTCTTGATGTTCTTCTTGAAATACTTGCCGGGCAAAGGGGAGGTGAGGAGGCGTTGGAAGTGGTGGCGGGGGACATTGGCGTACATGAAGCGGCGGCCGCTTTGTTCGAAGTGGACGTAGAGATTCTGGCCGTCGTAGGCGGCGGCGGAGATGAGGTCCGACTCCAGCGGGACCCACTCCAGGGTGGGTGCGTAGGGATTGCAGCGATCGTCCATAAGCTTTCTCTATAGACCCCGGTGTTGAAACGTAACGCTTAAAATCCGGTCGGCCATGTCTCTGGCAAATCGGGCATCTCAGCGCTCTCCCAGTGAGCGGTCACCTCCAGCGGCTCCAGGGCGCGGGTGCGATCCAGGTGGATCACCGCGTCGAACTGCCGGGGCAGGTTGGCATAGAAATAATGGCTGATGCGTTCGGTATGGGGATGATAAATCACGCCGATGGCGCGTTCAAGATACGAACCTTCCAGGTGCTCCGAGACGGCACGTTCATCCCGGAGATTGAGCAGGAAATTTTCAACGCCCGTCCCATGGAAAAACTGCTCGTAACTGCCGGACAGCGAAGGATTCACCGTTTTTCTGAATGCCAGGCCATCCCACTGCGAAGCCGCCGTAACCGTTCCCTCATGGGTGGTGAATCCTACCAGGAGAGAGTCATCCGGATAGCTTTCGCGAACCAGCTGGCCCACGTTATGCTCGCCGCCCTGCCCCATCTCGGTGGCGCGGGCATCGCCCAGATGGGAATTATGCGCCCAGACGACGATCTTCGCGGACCTGCCGCGTTCGTGAAGCCGGCGGTCCATGAAGCGCAGGAGTTCGTTCAGGGTTTCCATCATGTGGCTGTCCCGGAGGTTCCACGACACATCACGCCCCAGGAACATGGCCCGGTAGTATGCCTCGGCGTTTTTCACCACGCGGGCGTTCTGTTCGGCGTAGAAATATTCCTCCTCGGTCATCAGGCCGTCACGCATCATCAGGGCAATGGCCTGGTGCTGCATCTCCAGAAGCTGGGCCAGCACCTCCTGTTCACAGGACTCGCTCAGCCCCAGCCCGGCAGAGCGCCCATAAATCTGCGGGTCCTCACCAAAATGCTCAAAACAGGAATAACGCCGGTGCGCCTCGCGGGCTGCCTCCGGGTCCACCGCCATCAGGTATTGCAGCACCGCATCCATCGAGCTGAACAGGCTGTAGAGATCCATGCCGTAAATGCCGATACGTTCGGACTCCGTATGGCGAGACGCGTTATAGCTGTGCAACCAGTCGACAAAATCCAGCATCACCGTATTGCGCCACATCCAGACGGGGAAACGCCGGAAATCCTGCAAGGCCTCGTTAGCCGTCGCATCCTCTTCGGAACGGCCCCGGACGAAACGATTGACACGCAGAGTGTCAGGCCAGTCGGCTTCCAGGACCACGGCGTTGAAGCCCTTTTCCCGAATCAGCCGCCGGGTGATCTCAGCCCGCTGCTCGTAGAATTCGTGAGTTCCGTGAGTGGCCTCGCCCAGCAGAACCAGCCGGGCATCGCCGACCATGCCGATGAGCGGGTCATAATCGCATGGCTCGCCATGCAGCCGGTGGGCCTTGTCGTAAATTACCCCAGGATGGGTCAGTTGCCGCAGGACACGCATGGGAAAATCCTCTCCGTTTTTGCTCAATCAGCTTTTGCTCAATCAGCGGGCCACCGCGCCCAGATAACGCAGGAACCAGTTGACGGCATGCAGGGCCGCCTTATCCAGGGTGCCCGGCTCTTCAAACAGGTGGGTCGCACCGGGGACGATCACCAGTTCGTGGGGCGCCGTCATTCGGCTGGCCGCATCAAGATTCATACCGATCACCGGTTCGTCGAACTGGCCGACGATCAGCAGGGTCGGCGCCTTGACATGGAGCAGGGCATCCCCCGCCAGGTCGGGACGTCCACCTCTTGACACCACGGCCCGGACAGTTTCCGACAGACGGGCCGCCGCAACCAGTGCCGCCGCCGCGCCGGTGCTGGCGCCATAAAAGCCCACGGGCAGATGACGGGCCTCCTCGTTTTCGGCCAGCCAGCGGGCCGCACCTTCCACACGGCCAGCCAGCAGCGGAATATCAAACCGCCAGCGCCGGGTGATTTCGTCCTCGCCCTGTTCGGCCTGGGTCAGCAGATCCACGAGAAGGGTCGCCAACCCGGCCCGGTTGAATTTTTCAGCCACGTAACGGTTTCGCGGACTCATTCGTCCGCTGCCGCTGCCGTGGGCAAATACCACCATCCCCACCGGATTGCGGGGGATTGTAACATCACCGGTCAAAACCGCTGTTCCGGCTGTGACCTTTACCATCGCCGGTTTTTCAATAACGCCTGTTCCAGTCATAATCGCCTCTCTTCTATCCGTTTTCCTCAGGCCACGGGTCGGCGCGGCGTGGCCTGTGCCTGTTCCAACAGGTGGATTACCTCGCGATCCGAAACCTGGCTGAACGTCTGGTACCAAAGCCCAACGGCCATGAACTGCTCAGGGGTTTCCACGCAGACCACCTCGTCAACCCGGTCTTTCAGCCGCTCTACCGTGGACGGGGCCGCCACCGGCACCGCCAGCACAATACGCGCAGGTTTCATCTCCTTCAGCGCCTGAATGGCGGCCAGGGCCGTCGCCCCTGTCGCCAGTCCGTCATCCACCAGGATAACCGTTTTTCCATGCAGATCCGGCAGCGGCCTGTCGCCCCGATACTGGCGCAAACGGCGCTCAACCTCCGCCTGCTCGTTTTCCACCGCGAACGCAATGTCCTCTTCGGACAGTCCGGCCTGGCGGATGACGGACTCGTTGAACGCCCGCACGCCACCCTGGGCCACCGCCCCGAAAGCCAGTTCCGGATGACCCGGCACACCGAGTTTTCGTGCAATCAGAATATCCAGCGGGGCATGCAGGACTCTTGCCACCTCAAACCCAATCTCCACACCGCCACGGGGCAAGGCCAGAACAACCGTATTCTCGCCGGCATAGTTTTTCAGTTTCTGGGCCAGAATCAGTCCAGCCTCGAATCGATCTCGAAAGCGCATAAAAAAACCTCCTGTCTTTATCCTAGGACTCTTTGGAGGCTTTGAAATTGCCCGGTCGGTCAAAAATGAATCTCCATCCGGGCTAGACTGAAATGGTCAAAGGGCTATGGAAGAAGGACTAGCCTTTCAGCGTTCGCGCCTTGTCCGCATTCAGCCCAATAAACTTCTCCTGGTCGGCGGGAACCTCGTAATCGGGATAAATGGCACTGACAGGGCATACAGGCTGGCACGCCCCACAGTCGATGCATTCATCCGGATGAATGTAGAGCTGGGGTTCCCCGTCAAATTCATAGATGCAATCCACGGGACAAACCCCCACACAGGCCTTGTCCTTGACGTTGATGCATGGCTCGGTAATCACAAAAGGCATCTCAATATCTCCTCAAATCCAGCTTTTTAATCTCTTCCGGGTCCCGGATTTTTTCCTTCGGCAATATCCGCTCCGGCTCAGGAATCTCATCGTCCGGCTCTTCCGGCATCCATTCACCCGGATAAGCCGCCTTCAAACCCTTGAGGAAAAACTCGTCGGGCAAGTCCACCTCGTAGGCGAATTCCTCGTCCTCCAGGTCATGGTGGCACCGGCGTTCATCCTCCCGGTGCAGCTCACGGGAAGGTCTGTCATAATGGCGGCGGCCCATGTCGAATATTTCCTCCGGCTTTTCCTGTCGCTGGACTCCATTAACCATATCCAATCCAGTATAGTGGCTTTGCCCGGCGCCGGACATTCCACGAAGGATGGATGGAAAAACGGGTTTATACCCCAGGTGGATAATAATCGGACGAGGAATGCGCGGAACCCTGGCATCTGGCAAAATCAGGAACCGAGAGAGAAAACAGTCAGAATAATCCAAGGAGGCAAGCAATTATGGCTCTTTCCAGACCTTTCAGCGATATTCGAGAGCAAATCAACCGCGTATTCCATGAGATAGAGGATTTCGGACTGCCCGGCATGCTGGAGCGCCGCCCGCTTCGGATGGCCGATCGGCCCTGGATGCCCGCCGTGGACATTTCCGAAACGGAAAGCGAGTATATTGTGAAAGCCGAAATACCGGGAGTCAAACCGGAGGATATCGACGTCGAGGTCACCGATACCTTCGTCAGCATCAAGGCCGCCACCCGCGAAAAGCGCAAAGAGGAAAAAGAGGATTATTACAGTTGCGAAATTCGCCGGGGTCAGTTTTACCGGAAGATCGGACTGCCCGGCGCCGTAGAGACGGAAAACGTCCGAGCCGACTTTGAGAACGGCATCCTGGAGCTGCATGTTCCCAAGCAGCAGGAAAGCCGCCGCAAGCGCATCCCGATCAATTCAAAATCAAAATCAAAATAAGCCGAATTTTCAGACGAATTTACTCAAACCGTGCCGGCCTGAAAACCCGGCACCTTTTTTGCAAAAAAAACCCTCCGCGAAGCAAATCGGGAGGGAACAAGTGGATGGGTTAGGAGAGAGGGGTTGAGTTGATAGAGAGATAGGGAGAAAAAACAAATCTAGTTGAGATAGTCACGCAGGTGACGGAGAATGTCGCTGGCCCGCAACCGGTTGATGGCCTTGGCCTCAATCTGGCGAACCCGCTCCTTGGTGCAGCCGAGTTCCCGCCCCAGTTGCTCCAGGGTTTTGGGAGACTGCTCATAGTTCAGTCCGAAACGCTCCATCAGGATGTAGCGCTCACGCGGTGTCAGCAGCGTCATGGCCTGGTTCAGATCCCGGCTCATCAGGCTCTCCGAGGTGACGTCCGTCGGATTCAGGGAGGATTCATTGGGAATATAGTTCTTCAGGCTGCCCTCGTCATCCTCGCCAAAGGGCTTGTCGTAACTGACCGCGCGGGTGTCCATTGCCTTCAGGACGCTTCGAAGCTGGCCCACGGACACGTCCAGGTACTGGGCAAGCTCGCTCATTGAAGGCTCGCGGCGCAGTTTCATGGTGAGTTTCTGTTCCGCCACCTTGAATTTCCGGATCTTTTCATTCATATGGGCCGGAATCCGGATGGTCCGGCCGTTGTTTTCAATGGCCCGGCTGACAGCCTGGCGAATCCACCATGTGGCGTATGTGCTGAACTTGAATCCTTTCCTGTAGTCGTATTTTTCCGCCGCCTTCATCAGGCCCAGGCAGCCTTCCTGGATGAGATCAAGGAAAAGAACGCCGTTGCCGACATATTTTTTCGCAATGCTGATCACCAGACGAAGGTTTCCCTTGACCAGGATTTCAATCGCCCGCTCGGCGTCATCTCCGCCCCGAAACAGGGCCTTGCCGGCCTCGATTTCCTGCTCGCGTGTCAAGAGCGGCTCACGGCCAATGTCTTTCAGAAACATCCGCAGGAGATCGTCCGTCGCAAGCGTTTCGGAAAAATGCCTCCCCGCGGAGGAATCTTCCGGTTCGCCGTTCAGGATTTCATCGGTGGCGGATTCGTCGAGGGGACGAATACCGACAGGGTGTGAATCGTGAGGATACATGGCTCTTCAGGGCAGGAACTGCCCGGCGGTTTGAAGTGAATAACGCTTGCCTGCCTCTTTGCAGGCTTTCAGTAGACCTCTGTACTTCCTACTATACCGAATTGTTCTGTAAATTTCCGCGAAACGGTTCTTATTTTTTTATTACGCCTGCCCGCCAGGCAAGCTGCCGAAGCCTGCCTTTTTCCCTGTTTTCACCTCATCTCCTCCATGCAGGACAAAAGCCCCGAAGATTCAGGGCCTTGTCCGGTCAGGTTGAACCGGATTTTCGGCTGTTTTTTTCAGACTATTCCATCCGGGCCTGATCAAAGCGTTTCTGCCGGGCTTCCTCCTGTTTCGGCAACTGGATTTCGAGGACACCCTCGGTGAAGTCGGCTTCCACTGCGTCTGTTATGACGTTGGCGGGCAAGGGAATCTCCGTTTCGAATTCCCCATAAAAGTCGTAGTCCTCCGGTTTGGGATTCGCCTCATCGACCTCCTCCTCAAACTCGAAACGGTTCATTTCCTCATGAGGCTCCTGAAACTCGCGGGACCGAAGCACGAGGAGATCCTCCGCAACCCCGATTTCCACATCATCCGGGTTGATGCCAGCCAAATCAACAATCACGGTATAGTTGTCCCGTGACTCCAGAATTTCAACCCCCGGATACCATGTGTGTGCCACACGGTCCTCGCGCTGGGGCGGAAACGATCGGCCAGGCAACTGCAGGTTTTCGATGGCAAAAAAAGCCTTCTCCAACTGTTCTGCAATCTCGGACAGGGGATGGGTCAATGACATGCCGCAATCACCTCGCTTTCAGGCAAGTCCCTTTCTAGGCCTTCTTCCGGTGCTTTCGGGTGCCGATAAGCCGGGATGCCACAAAAGCCGTAGCCAGAAAGATCAGTACTTTTTTCACGGTCGTTCTCCTTATCGTTCAATCAATCACAACTGTACACAGAATCGGGTCAGGCGTAGACCGCCTCCACCATCTCGGCAACCTCCTGCCTGTTCTCGTCTTTTTCGGCAACGTCATGCTCGGAAATAATGCCGACACATCTGCCCTCTTCATCTACAATCGGAATCCGCTTGACCTGATGCTGCTTCATCTGCCTGACAACTTCTTCAAGGCTGTCGTCGGGACGGCAGCAAACGGGGTCCTTGGTCATAATCTTGGTCAGCGGCGTCTTTTTCGGATCAAGATGATTGCCCAGGACATCAAGCACAATATCCCGATCCGTCACAATACCGATGCACTTTCCGCTGGAATCCGCAACGGGAACCACACCGCAATCCGCATCCTTCATCACCCGTACGGCGTCAAGAACCGTGTCGTCCTCACGGCATACCCGCGGTTCCCGCGTCATCACATCCCTGGCTTTCTGCATCAGACAAGTCCTCCTGAAAGTCAACCATATTCACAATCCATAATCACTGTCCCTATCCTAAAGGGTCGAAGGGTTCCCGAAATCCGCCTTTCGGGTATGAATCCCCTAACCATACGGATAGTTCAACCCACCAAGCATTTCCGGCATCTGAAAAAGAGCGCCGAAGAGACTTTCCGCGGAAAAATCCCTTCGGCATCAATTCAGCAAAACAGGCAGGCTTTTTGAAACTAGCGGCGAGCCTTGCCCCCTTTACGGCCCAATTCGGACATGTCCTGTTTCGAACTCGACTTCTTGCCCCCCTTGCGTCCGGCCTCACGAGCCTCTTCCGAGGTAAATTCGTGAGCGGTACCCTGGGCATGCGCGGCACGCCCGCCTTTGCTCGCGATTTCACGCTGCTTTTCGGGGTTCATTGAAGCGAATCCACGATCACTTTTGGCCATGATCGACCTCCTTCTACTTCTCGTTTTGTTGTCAGCGGATTATTCGCTCGTTCTTACCGTACAGAAAATAACCATCCCTGCCTATCGCCAAGATGCATAAGCCATTTCCCACGGAATAAGAAAAGTGTTTTATTTGAAGTCGCCTGCTCCTGCACACAATTTGCACAACAATTCCTTCAAACCGCCACATGCCTTCCATCAGGATTGCACCTGGCTTTGCGATAGTGGCGGTATGAGAACACATTTCACACAACCGAAAAACCTGGCGTTCCTCGCAACGGCAATTCTTGCCCTCCACCCCATCCTGTGGCTGGTCAATACCTGGCAGGACCCGTCCTATGATTCGCACGGATTCTGGATTTTTCTCACCGCCGCCGGCCTGTTTTTCTGGAGCTTTCGCAGCCCGCTTACCGAAAACCGGGCCGGACAGAAAAGCATACACGAAAACACCGCCATCGCCCTGCTGATCCTCACGTCGTTCATCCGCCTTGCCGGACAGATGCTGGCCATTAACATCCTCGGCGCCATGGCGCTCATCATCGACGTTTACGCGCTGGGCATCCTGTGCCGTCTGCCCGAACGGCAAAACGCCATCTCCCCCGGCTGGCTCGCCTTCGTCTTCGCCATCTCCTTGCCCTTCGCCAATCTGCTTCAGCGGACTGCCGGTTACGTCCTGCAACTGGTTTCCGCCCACGGCGCCCGCAATGTAATGGGCCTGTTTGCCGACGTGGAGGGCAGCGGCATCCGCATGCTGCTTAATGGGCGGGAGATTCTCGTGGACCTCCCCTGCGCCGGAACCGGCTGCATCCTGTGGCTGTTGCTGTTTTACGGCATCCTCATGACCCTGCGCCGCCCGCCTCTTTTCAGCGGATTCCTCGGACTCTTCGGCGTCGTGTTCTGCGCCTACCTCGTCAACACCCTGCGCATCACCCTGCTGGCCGTGGGCATCGCATGGCCCGCCGCCATCGGCCATCTCGATCTCCTCGCCCAACCCTGGCACGATCTGCTGGGAATCGCCATTCTTGTCGTTGGTGGATTCCTGCCTCTCTGTGCGGTCGCGTCCCGGATGCCATCCGGCGGCGCTTTTAGTCCAATGCGTTACGTTCCCCGGTTCGCCATGCCAGAGCACTGGCAACCGGGGGTTTCCTTGCTCTTCCTCACCGGCGCATTGCTCATCGTCAATCTGCCCCAAAAGCCGCTGGATGTGGCCGAGATGCCCCGGAAACCCCTTGTTCTGCCCGCCGCCATCGATCAGGCCGTCGGGCGTCCAATACCCCTGTCGGACCGGGAAACGGCCTATTTCACCCAATTCGGCGGACAGGCGGCCAAGATGCAGTACGGTGAAAATACCCTGCTGGTCATCGAAACCTCCGCCCCGCTGCGGCACCTGCACAACCCGGCAGACTGCCTGCGCGGGATGGGATTGCATGTCCGCTACGCCAGCCTGGAAGATGGCATTCTGCCGGCGGCGATCTATTACGCCAGGGAACCCGGCGGGCGCGAATGGCGCGTAGCCGCCAGCTTTGTCTCGGATCGCGGCGAATTTGCCATGTCCGTTCCCGAAGCCATCTGGCGCTGGACCCAGCAGCCGGACACCCGCTGGCGGATCATCCAGCGCATCACGCCGGTCCACTGCGAGTATGAGGCGGACGCCCGCCAGTGGGATCACGCCATCGCCGCCGCACTGGATTTAAAGCACCAATCCGATTTATTACAGCCGGACTTGTTGCAGGCCGAAACCCCGACACGAAAGGAGCTTCCCAAATGACCACCCTCGCACACACCCTGGTTCTATACCCCAAAAGCCGCTGGAGAAAAGCGGTTGCTTTTGTCCTCATGCTGGTTTTCACGATCCCCGGATTCCTGCGGGCCAGTGCCGAGCCGAATCCAATGAATGAACTCGGTGGCCATGTGGAAGCCGTGGTGGACGGCAAAGTCATCGCCTTTCCCACGCTCAGGACGGACATCCAGGCGGATGTCAAGGGCGATCTGGTCAACGTCACCCTGACCCAGACCTTTGCCAACCCGGCCAGCGTGCCGGTCAACGCCCGGTATCTCTTCCCCCTCAACAAAGACGCCGCCGTCCATGCCATGACCATGGAAGTGGGCGACGAGATCGTGCGGGCAGTGATCCAGGAGAAAGAGGAGGCGCAACAGACGTTTGAAGCAGCCAGGGAGGAAGGCAAGGCCGCCGCCCTGCTGACCCAGCACCGGCCCAACATGTTCACCCAGGACATCGCCAACCTCATGCCCAACCAGCCGGTGAAAATCACCCTGGAATACGTCCATCACGTTCCGCGGGTGGACGGTGCCTACCAGCTGGTGATTCCGCTGGTCGTCGGCCCCCGCTACGAACCCATCAACATGCCCGCCAGCAAAAAGGTGCCGGATTACCCGGAGGTCTTCGGCCTGACCCTACCCAAGAACATCGAGAAGGACCGGGTATCCGTCAAGATCAACCTGGACGGCGGCATGCCGGTAAGATCCGTCACGAGTTCCACCCATGCCATTGCCGTCACCAAAACCTCCAAAAACGAACGAAGCATCCGGCTGAGCAAGGGCAGCGTCATCGACAACAGCGACTTCGTGCTGCATTACATGCTGGCCGGAGATACCACCCAGGCAGGGGCCTTGATCCATCGAGACCCGCGCGGCAACTTCCTCAGCCTGCTGCTGGAGCCGCCGGAAGTGCCCGTCGCCGGTGAAATCACTCCGCGCGAGATGGTCTTCCTGCTGGACACCTCCGGCTCCATGAGCGGCGAACCGCTGGAAGGCAGCCAGATCTTCATGAGGGAAGCCCTGAAAAATCTCAAGCCCGGCGACTATTTCCGCATCATCCGCTTCAGCGACACGGCCAGCGAGTACGCCGCCGATCCCCAGCCCGCCACAAAGGCCAACATCCGCGACGGCATCCGGTTTGTCAACGGCCTCACGGCGGACGGCGGGACGGAAATGATCAGCGGCCTGGACAAGGCACTGGACGTGCCGCCCAAAGCTGGAACCCTCCGCATCGTGGTCTTCCTGACCGACGGCTACGTCGGCAACGAGGCGGAGATTCTCGACCGCGCCGCCCGCAAACTCAAAGGCGCCCGCATCTACGCCTTCGGTGTCGGCACCTCGGTCAACCGGTATCTCCTCTCGGAGATGGCGACCATTGGCCGGGGGTTCGCCCGCTACATCGACCCGACGGAAAACACGAAAGACGTGGCAAAGGATCTCGCCCGCCGCCTCGAAGCCCCGGTTCTGACAGATATCCGCATCGACTGGGGCAGCCTGAAGGTCACGGACGCCACCCCGAAGAAAATTCCCGATCTGTTCGCGGGGGATTCGCTGCGCATCCAGGGCAAATTCAACGGCAACGGCACACATACCGTGAACATCCGGGGCAAGATCAACGGCACCCCCGCAACCCTTCCCGTGGTCATCAACGCCGATGCCCAGACCCAGGGCAGTGAGGCCATCGCCCTGACGTGGGCGCGTGCGCGGATTAAGGATCTCACCCGCGCCTACGACGTGCCCTACTACATGCAGACACCCGAAGACGAACTCAGGAAAATACAGGACAAGGTCACCCGCCTGGGGCTGGACTTTGCCCTGGTCACCCGGTGGACCTCTTTCGTGGCCGTCTCCGAGAAAATCGTCAATAAAAACCCCGGAGAAACCGTGGACACCCAGATGCCCCTGCCGATGGTCAAAGGCGTGACGGCCAAGGCCTATCCCGGCGCGGGCAACTTCTCCGGCAGCGCCGTGCCCGAACCGGAGGAAGCCGCCGTCCTCATCCTGATGGCCCTGATTCTGGGTACCCTCGGCATCCGCCGGTATCGCCGGCGGAAACGGCATTTGCTATCCGCTTGCAGAGAAGCCGCCTGAAAACGGCGGGGAGGAAGGCAACCGGTTGCCTTCCTCCTCTCCCCGCTTTATTATCAGAATTCGGAAACCGGAAATACGGAAACCGTCCCGATGGCGAAAAAGATTCTGGTGGTGGATGACGATGCCCACATTCGCGAGGTGATTCGCTTCGCGCTGGAGAATGCGGGGATGGACGTGTTCGAGGCGGTCAACGGACGCGAGGCCCTTGAGGCCATTGGGCGGGTTCAGCCGAATCTGGTCATTCTCGACATCATCATGCCGGAGATGGACGGGCTGGAAGCCTGCCGGGAACTGAGAAAGACCTCTGAACTGCCGGTGCTGTTTCTCACCTCGCGCGATGACGAGATCGACCGGATCATCGGGCTGGAAATCGGCGGCGACGATTACGTCACCAAGCCCTTCAGCCCCCGCGAACTGGTGGCGCGGGTCAACGTCATCCTCAAGCGGCTGTGGAAGGTGGAGCAGCTTCAGTCCGGCAACGCGCGAAGAACGCTGATCCATGGCCGGGTATCGCTGGATCTTGACGGCCATCAGGCACGCTGGGGCGAGCAGGCCGTTGTGCTTACCGCTACCGAGTTCGGCCTGCTGGAAATTCTCCTGCGCCAGCCGGGGCGGGTCTACACACGGGACGATCTCATCGACAGCCCCCTCTTTGCGGACGCCGTAACGGACCGGACCATCGACAGCCATATCCGGCGGCTCCGGGGCAAGTTTGCCGAAGCAGGCGGGCAGTCGGTGGTGGAAACCGTCCACGGCGTCGGCTACAAGCTGGGGACATGCCAGTGAAGCCGGTTGCCGGAAAATTCAGGCACCTGCCCAGCCTGCACCTCGTCCTGCTCATCGTCAACCTGATGGTTCTGCTGCTGCCGCTGGGGAGTATCTATTTCCTCAAGCTCTACGAGAACGAACTGATCCGCCAGACCCAGTCGGAACTCATCGCCCAGTCGGCATTCATCGCCGCCGCCTACAAGCAGGAAGTGCTGGACATCCTCGGCAACGCCAACCGCTTCGATACCTACGGCGTAGCCATCCCCCCGCGCAATTCCGGCGAATACTATCTGCCGGTGCCGCTGGAGCTGGATCTTGCCAGGGAAGAGATTCTGCCGCCCCGACCCGAAGGCCGGGCCTCAAAAGTACTGGCCGATGACATCGCACTGGACGCGGGCGCCCGGACCACCCCGATCCTGGTGGATGGCCAGCGGACCACACTGGCGGGGATGAAGGTGTTCGACTACCAGGGCATTGCCGTGGCGGGACGGCTGGAACTGGGGCAATCCTTCGCCCACCTGCCGGAGATCAGGCACGTCATCGAAACCGGCGAACCCATCAGCACCCTGCGCAAACGGGTGTTTCCCGGCAGTCCGCCGCTGGCCTCCATGAGCCGGGGGGCGGGCATCAACGTGTTCGTCACGTTTCCGGTGCGTACCGAAGACCGCCTGATTGGCATCGTACAGGTCAACCGGACCCCGAAGGACGTTCTCAAGGCCCTGTACGCCAGCAAGGAAAACGTCCTGTTCGGAGGAATACTCGTCCTGCTGGTGGCCGTTGGCCTGACGGCCTTTACCGCCTACACCATCAGCCGGCCCATCCATGCCCTTATCCGCCAGACCCGCCAGCTTTCCGATGGCGAGCCGGACGATTTGCTGCCCATCAATCAGCCGGTGACCCGCGAAATCGCCAGCCTGTCCGAGAGCTTCTCCGGCATGGCCCGCACCCTCCGGCATCGCTCGGACTACATCCGCAACTTCGCCATGCACGTCTCCCACGAGTTCAAGACACCGCTGACCTCCATCCAGGGGGCGGTCGAGCTGTTGCAGGAACACATCGAGACCATGACGCCGGAAAAACGCGGCCAGTTTCTCGCCAACATCGCCGAAGACACGGACCGGCTGAACCGGCTGGTGAGCCGCCTGCTGGAACTGGCCCGCGCCGACGTCATCCAGCCACTGGCGGAACCGGTGGACATCCTGCCCCTCTTCGACCGGTTTGCCAGCCGCTACCGGGACCAGCAATTAAAAATCGAGATTAAGAACGGAACCGGCGAGGACAGGCTCTGTGCCCGCATTGCCCCGGAGGTGCTGGAAACGGCGCTGGCGAACCTGCTGGACAACAGCCTGCAACATGGCGCCAGCCAGGTGCGGATAACGATGGATCAGGATGATCATGCGGTGACGATAACCGTAACGGATGACGGCGAGGGGATCTCCGACGCCAACCGGGAGAATATCTTCACCCCGTTTTTCACCACCTGCCGGGAACAGGGCGGCACCGGCCTGGGCCTGAGCATTACCCGGTCCCTGCTGGAAGGTCATCATGGCAGTATCCGGGCGGCTGACTCCGAGAAGGGCGCCCGGTTTGTCATTATGCTGCCGCTGGCGCAATAGCGCCCTTCTTTCGCACATTTTATTTTTCCAGGATAACGTCCAACCGCCCCTGGCGATCCACCACATCCACCAGCACGGATTTTTCCGTCCGGCGAAACTCCAGACTGACGGTGGAACCGGCCATTTGAAGGTTTTCAATCCTGAGGAAACCGAGCCATGAAGGCAGGGCGGGCCGACGGATGGTCAGGGCCTGGCTCTCCCAGCGGGGCGCCATGTTCAGCAACGACTGGAGGAACGAATAAACCGAGGCGGCAGCCCATGCCTGGGGCGAGCAGGCAACCGGATATTTCACCGGCGGATCGCACTTTGCGGGATCGCGGGGAAAACCGCAGTAGAGTTCGGGCATTCGTTTGTAATACATCAGCCGGCCTGCCTCAAAAAAGCTGGTAAACAGTTTCACCACATCGTCGGGCCGTTTCAGCCGCGAGATGCCACGGGCGATAAAAGCGTTGTCGTGGGGCCAGATGGAACCATTGTGGTAGCTCATCGGGTTGTAGGAGAGGGTTTCTGAACTCAGAGTGCGGATGCCCCAGCCGTTGAACATATCGGGGGCCATCAGACGGCTGGCCACATGACGGGCATGGGGCGCAGTAAAAATGCCGGTTTCCAGACAATGTCCCGGATTGGAAGCGATGACCTCCAGCGGTTTCCCCTTGCTATCGAGGCTCATGGCGCAATAGTTCATCCCGTCCACCCAGAAATCCCGGTTGAAACGGTTGCGAAATTCCCTGGCCTCCTTGCGCAGCCGTCGGGAAAGGGTCTTGTCTCCCATGACGTCCGACAGCCGGGCCAGCCGTTTTTTGGCAAGATACACGTAACCCTGCACCTCCGCATGGGCCAAGGGAGGCCGCGCCTGTTTGCCGCTGGCATACATGGCGCTGTTGTGGGAGTCCTTCCAGTTCTGATGATACAGGCCGTTGAGGCTTCGGCACTCGTATGCGGCATAGTTGAGCCTGTGCGACTCCAGGTTGGCGTCAATCCAGCCCAGGGCCGCCATTGCATTGGGCCACAGGTCCTCCAGGGTTTCCTTGTCCCGTGTCCACAGGTAGTAGTCATAAAGCAGAACCAGCCACAGGGGGGTGGCATCCA
This sequence comes from Candidatus Neutrinobacter sp., assembly GCA_039794365.1. Lineage (GTDB taxonomy): Bacteria > Cyanobacteriota > Vampirovibrionia > Vampirovibrionales > Vampirovibrionaceae > JBDIVN01. The sequence goes on from JBDIVN010000001.1 coordinate 388,515, forward strand.
CCGTGCCGTAATAGGGCGTATGCGGAATTTTCCCCAGCCGGGCCAGCTCACCCACCCGCATCTCGTGGAGAATCTTGCCCGGCTCCTCGTCCCGCCACGGATCGTCACTTTTGCCCTGGTATTTTGCCAGGGTTTTCAGGGTGCAGCAGGCAATTTCAGGGCAGAGCATCAGGCAGTAGCGGGCAGTAATCAGGCTGTCGCGGCCAAAAAGGGTCACGTACCAGGGGATTCCCGCGGCAACATAGGTTTCATCCGTGCCATTCGTCCCAACGTTGGTGGTCATCAACATGCGGATGTCCTTATGGCTGCGGCTCAACATCTCGTTGAAGTCCTCGTTGTCCGACTCAAACCGGGTGACCTTCGCGTCCCACTGCCTGGCCCATTCGGCATTTTCCCGAACCGCGCCGTGAAAATCGCCGGGGAGTTTCTCCGAGTCATACGGGTTGTTGGGAAAAACCGGTCTGATCTCCAGGAAGAATTCACGTGGTTCCAGCGAAGGCAGCATCATCTCGATGGTGCATTCCACCGGACGTTCCAGCAGGTTATCGATCTCCGGGCTGAAGTTCATGAAGCGGACAATCGTTTCCAGTTCGCGGCCAACCCCGTCGCGGTATGGAAAAACCAGCCGGTTCTCCTTGTGATCGTGCCGTGGAATGCCCTTTTCGCCGTAGATATCCGGCGCCAGGTGCCGGACCTCGAAAATATCCTGAAAATCGGCGTCAAACCGGAAGGACAGTTTCAGGCAGAGGGGCATCAGGTTATAGTTGGTTACGCAGATGCGCTCGTACAAGGCGCCGTTAAGCACACTCTCACGCTTGATCTGGATCGTCTCTTCCGGAACCCGGACACAGCCCCCATCCTCGGTGCAACTTTCAATCTGGCCGTTGGTATAGACGAGCGTGGAGAGATGTCCCACCTCGGTAGAGGAAAGCAGCATCACCGGGCTGGTGTGGTTCAGTCGAATATCGTAGGCGCTGAGAAAACGGGTATCCAGGTAATAAAAGCCAAGGCCCGCCGTATTGCCATAAGGAACCCGTCCCTGGGTGTCATCCACCAGGAACAGATGGTTATGCTTGATTGTGCGAAAGTTTGCGCTAAAACCTTCGGATTGGGTGATCAGCATATCCGGTCGTAACGAATCCTCCTTTTTCTAATGGTCAGCAATCCGACATGACAGAACTTGCCGGAACCGGTTCCGCATCCGGTTTTTTCCTTCTGCGGACTGCCGCCGAAACGGTGGCGTAACGCCGCCTGTCCAGATACTCGGCATTTTCCGACCGGAGATCCTCATAGATGTCCACGTACTGCGCGGTCATCCGCCGAACGGAGAAATGGGTTTCCACCCGCCTGCGACAATCCTGGCGATCCAGTTCGCCGATACGCTCAACATGGGCAATCATTTCCTCCACGCTGCGGGAAATCCACCCGGTTTCCCCGTGGGCAATCACCTCCGGAATGGAGCCGTCACGCAACGCCAGAACCGGTGTGCCGCAGGCCATGGACTCGATGAGCACCAGACCGAACGGTTCCGGCCATGTGACGGGACATAGCGTCGCCCAGGCATTCTTCAGCAACTCGACCTTCTGGGCGTGGTTTACCTCGCCGATGTAGCGAATCCGGCGCCCGTCAATCTCCGGCGCAACGACTTCACGAAAGTAATCCGCGTCCGCCGGATCGATCTTGCCCGCCAGAATCAGGGGCAGACCGGTCTCCTGGGCCACCCGGACGGCATGGTGAACCCCTTTCTCCGGCGACAGCCTCCCCAGGAAGGCCAGGTAGTTTTTGCCTTCGGGGCTGAAGTCCGCTTCGTAATCGTTCACCGGCAAGCCGTGATACACCGTTGCAACGTAGTTCAGGCCGGGAGATCCCTGGCGCTGGTAGTCGCTGATGGAAACGTAGGGAAGATCGTCATATCGTTCAAAAAACCTTCTCATAACGGGGGGCTTGAAAACCCCGTGCAGTGTGGTCAGAAGCGGTGTCTTCACGAACCGGGCAAAGGGCAATGCCTGGTATCCGATGTTGTTGTGCAATATGTCAAACCGATCCGCTTCGGCAAAAACGTCCTCCAGCATGGCCAGTTCGTAGAACACCGCCTCTCCCTGACCCAGGCCCGATTCTCTCAGCGGCTTTTCGCTGCACGCCCGCAGAAGGGCGCCGGATTGCTCCTCACAGGCGGAATCCCCCGAAGCAAACACCGTCACGTCATGGCCTTCACGAACCAGCTCGCACGCCAGCAAGTGAACCACGAGTTCAGTGCCTCCGTAAGTGCGGGGCGGTACCGTTTCCCACAGGGGCGCAATCAGACCGATTCGCATGAAGCCCTCCTTGCATCCTTTCGTCTGAGAGGATTCTATATCCCCAGGGAGAATGCTAAATCAGCCTGAGGAGAGATCCGGCGCTAGCCAGTTGTATAACACGCCAAGGCCCCGACAGACCGGAAAACCAGGGCAAGACAGGAAAAAAGAGACCCAAAAATCCACAACCAGCTAATGGCAAGCCATTTAACGATCTGTTACCCTGAAAAACATATAAGAAAAAGGTTTTACTATGAACATTTCCCCCGTCCATCCCACCATGAAACAATCCTTGCTGGCACGAAGACACCGGACACAGGAAGGCCTGCCCTGGGCGCCTTATATTCCCTGGCCAACCCATGAGTTGCGGAAAGTTCACCGGACAACCACCCTGGACCGTACGGCGAACATCGATCCCGAACGGGTTATCTCCGTGGGAGAGAATGCCGGAATGTCCAAAAAAGACCGCAGAAACTACCTTCGCAGGATCGGCTGATCAGCGTGTGCCGTTCAGGGTCAGAGTCATCCGGCGGCCATTGCGGATCAGCGTCAGTTCCACCGGTTCATCCGCAAAGATATTCTTGATGTCTCCCACCATCTGGGTAGTGGATTCAAACCGTTCGCCGTTGACGGCAGTCACTACATCACCCACACGCAACTGGCCGGAGCGATCCGCCAGGGAACCGGGAACAATACTGACGATGACCGCGCCGAACTCCTCCGGCGGGTTGGCCCGGAGCCGACGCTGGGCTTCCAGAAAGCCCGCTTCGGAATCCGGGGTGTCGGAATCCCCCGGCATATAACGCCTGACCGCTTCGGGGGTGCTGATCATGGCGCCGAGGGACATGCGATCCAGGGATTTGCCTTCGGAAATCCGTTTGAGCGCCCCATTGACATAGCGCGACTGAATCACAAAGCCGATATTGTCCACGTCGGAACCGCTGAGTTTGGCAACCACGACCCCAAGGACCCCGCCATCAGGACGAACACCCGGCCCACCGGAATTGCCCTTGTTCACCGCGGCATCGGTGGTGAACATCGGCAGCCCCAACCCGCCATAAGACTGGTGGACTCCCGACACGGTACCGATGGTGAAAATCTGCTCAAGTCCCTTGGGCTGTCCCATCAGGGCAATCACCTCGCCCTGCCGCGCCGGTTCATCCACCAGCCTGAGCGTCGGCAGGGGTTCATCGGTTTCGACCTTGAGAAACGCCAGATCGGCGGCCTTGTCCGCGGCAATCACTTTCGCGTCATAAACCCGATGACCAATGGTAACCTCGATTTTCCCCGTCCCCGCTTCCAGCGCATCATCGATCACATGATGGTTGGTAACGATAATCCCGTCCGACTGGCAAACCCAGCCGGTTCCCAGGGAAACTTTCTTTCGAGGCTCCGGCGCAGGCGGCGGATCGGGAGGATCGGATGGAAGCAGGCGCGGCAGACGGGGCAGGCGCGGCAGGTTGTCGAGCAGGGCATTCGATTCCGTCCGAACCGTAATACGGGCCACACGCGGGCGCAGATACTCCGCCAGAGCCTCCTGCTCGGCAGAAAGGGCGGCCAGGCCGTCAAGGCCTTCAGGCGCCTTTGCGGGACGCACCCCGTCATCCTCGCAGCCGCAGTCCGGAATACGGGGGATCTCCCCGACAAACAAATCAGCCGGCTGCGTCGGCATGGCGGGAATCGTGACGGTATCCGCCTGACTCAACCAATTCGAGGGTTGCTGCGGCGTCCGGGAAGAGTCCTGAACGGTCAGCAGGGCCAGAATCGGCAACAGCCAGAGCAGCTTGCGCGACTTGCTTACCCGGCTGCCAAAGTAGATGTCGCCATGCTCAAGAGCCAACGGCTGAACCAACGGACCGGCGGCGACAGACCTTGTTCCTTCCCGCCCGCCCGTCAATGCATTGCCGGAAGTTGCGCCACTGAAACGTACTGCAGTTAGCATGCTTGCTTTTCCCAAATCCCTTCAAACTGAAACGGCCACAGCCGGAAAAACCCCTTACACCCCAAAAGAATATGACAGACATATCCCTATGTAAACATTGAATATATTTATGTTTAATACGCTTAACACCTGTTTTAGTAAGAACAAGGGAAGCCCGTCAAAACTTTTTAATTGTCTATATATTGTTTTGATTCTATAATCATGGGCGAAACAGGGTATCACCTTAACCGGATGAGAAAATTTGGGGGGAAATTGTCATGGTTGCCATTCCGGCCATCTCGCTGCCGATCGGATCGAACAGGGTTCTGCCGCTTTTCGGCGGGCAGAGCGGCACGAAACCCAAACCGCGGGGCAGCAAGATTCAAATCTGGAAGCAGGACCCCAGCGTGGATGCCATCGGGATTCGGGCCAGCTACCTCCACACCCCCGTCCAGTCCGGACCGCAGGATGACGTGGTGGTCATCCGCCGGATGCCCGTGGTAAAGCCCGACGCCGACGGCAACTTCATGGTGGACCGGGAAAAGAACCCGAAAGAGTTTGACGCGGTGCATACTTTCGGGGTGGTCCGACAGGTCTTTACCATGTTCGAGCGGGCCATGAAGCGCATGGGCCTGAGCCAGGAGCTGAAATGGCAGTGGGGTGACGCACCCATCAACGTCTACCCCCATGCGGGCAACATGGCCAACGCCTACTACAGCCGCTCACAGCAGGCCATGCGGTTTTTCCACTTCAAGCCGCCCTCCGGCGGGAAGGATCAGGTTTATACCGCCCGGTCGTTCGATATCGTCAGCCACGAGACGGGGCATGCGATTCTCGACGGCCTGCGCCCCGGCTACCTGAGCAGCTGGAATCCCCAGACCGGCGGCCTGCATGAATCCTTCGGCGATCTGTCCGCCATCTTCACCATGCTCTCGCAACTGGACCAATGCGAGGCCATTATTGCCGAGTCCAAGACCAACCTGCACAACAAGACGTTTTTCTCCGCCCTCGCCGAAGAGTTCGGCGCGGCGCTGGGCCGCCCGATGGGGCTGCGCAACGCGGACAACGACCTCAAGATGAGCGACGTGAGCAACCAGGTTCACGATATTTCCCAGGTCTTCACGGGGACCGTCTATGACATTCTGGCCGACATCTTCGAGGACAGCCTGCGGCTGGACCGGGAAGATCCGGCATTCACCCTGTTCAAGACCGGCGATCACCTCAATGCTGTTCTCATCGGAGCCTTGCTGGAAGGCCCGGAACAAAACGCAACCTATAAAGATATCGCCGAGAAAATGATGGGGCTGGAATCCAACCCGCGCTGGCGCAAGTTCATGGAAAAACGCTTCACGGAACGGGAGATCCTGGGTCCGAAAGCGGCTCCGTCCACAGAGGTCCCCTCCCGCTGGAACTGGCAGAACACCTGCCCCACCATGCAGCGGCGCGAACACAAGAAACTCGTCAACCAGGCCATCCGGGAAGCCCGGCAGACCATAAAAAGCTAGAGAAGCATCTCCACCGTATTGCCATTGCCGGCATCGCCGGCAGGGGGCAGCAGTTTCTCCTGGACCGCCTTGATGGCCGCCTGGGTGCGATCATCCACGGAAAGTTTCTGGATGATGCTGCAGACATGAGACTTGGTGGTATGGATGGTGATCTGGAGATCCTGGGAGATTTCCTTATTGCTCTTGCCCTCCACCAGCAGGCTCAGCACCTGTTTCTCCCGCTTGCTGAGTTCCGGGTTGTACCGGCGGCGGGGAGACACGCCCGACATCTCCGGGCGTTTGGAAACCGCGGGCAACTGGCTGATCACCCTCCGGGCCACGGCAGGGTCCAGCCAGATTGCGCCCCGGTTCACCATTTCCAGGATCTGGCAGAGGAGATCCAGGTTCAGATCCTTCATGCAGTAGGCGTCAGCCCCGGCGGACAATGCATCTAAAACCTCCGCATCGTCGGATCGGGACGTCAGAACGATGACCCGGATATGGGGATGGGCCTGCTTGATTCGGCGGGTCGCCTCGATGCCGTTCATGCGTCCGGCCAGACCGATATCCATCAGGATAACGTCGGGAAGCAGCTTGCGGGCATATTCCACCGCATCCTCGCCGTTATCGGTCTCGGCAATAACGCAAAACTCTTTTTCCTTCAGCACCATGGACAGTCCATGGCGGACGAGAATCTGATCTTCAACCAGCATCACGCTCAGGGAAGTTTTTGATGTGTGTTCCATAAGCTCACTCCTGCTTGCTTTCTTCTTTCTTCATTACTGTTCATCGGAACGGTTGGGCAGCCGGAGAACAAACGTCGTTCCGCGGCCTGTCTCGCTTTGCACGTCAATCGTTCCGCCATGCAACTCCGTAATCATTTTGCAGATGTACAGTCCCAGACCGGAACTGACCTTCAGCCGGCTCTCCTTGCAGGCCGAATAGCGATCGAAAAGGTGCGCCTGCACCTCCGGCGGAATGCCGGGGCCGTTGTCCGAAAACCGGATCTCCATCATGCCGTCCAGGGCCTGGCATTCAACACGAACGACGCTTCCCTCCGGGATATTTTCCACGGCATTGCCCAGCAGATTGATAAACACCCGTTTCAACTGGAAGGCGTCCGCCAGGATCAGGGAGCATTCCCCCGAAACCGCATTCTCGATGTGGATGGACTTTCTGCCGGCCAGTTCAGACACCTCGGCCACACAGCGGGAAACCAGATGCCGCAGATCCACCGACTCCCGCAGCAGACTGATCCGGCCCGCCTCCAGCTTGTAGATTTCCAGCAGCTTGTTGACCATGTTGAGCAACTCTTCATTGGTCCGGGCCATGTGCTCGACCAGGGTGGCCATGTCTTCGGGAAGGTCGCTCTTCAGGGAGGAAAGGATCTCCAGTGCCCGTTTCTCTCCGGCCAGAGGGGTGCGCAAATCGTGGGTCAGGGTGGAAACGAAAATCTCGCGCAATCGCTCGTTGTTTCTCAACTCTTCCAGTGCCCGGCTCAGATCGCGGTTGGATTCCCGCAGGCGGGCATTGGCCTTGCGAAGTTCTTCCGTCTGAACCAGGACGCGGCGCTCCAGCTCCTCGTTCAATTGCCGAAGCTCCTGCTCGGCCTTTTTCTGCTCCGTGATGTCCCGCCCGTACCCGGCGATATCAACCAGGTTTCCCTCGGCATCATACTGGTTGATGGAGTTCCAGACGACGGTTCGCTGCTCCCCGTTCTTGGCCGTCAGGGTCCTTTCATAATTCTGGATGTCGCCCTTTTTCAGTTGCTCAAACAATTCCTCAACCCTTTGCGGGTCCGCCTTGGTCAACCTGAACCAGTTTTTACCGGCCAGTTCCTGTGCGGTGTAACCTGTGGTCCGTGTTACCGCCGGATTGGAAAAACGTACCGTTCCGTCCAATGAAAGCGACATGTAAAGCGCCGGAGAGTTGTCAATCAGTTTCCGGATATAATCCCGCTCCGCCTTCAGGGTCTGCTGGATTTTCTTAAGTTCCGTAATATCATGCATCACGCCAACGACATAACGGCGCCCATGCTTGTCCACGTAACGGGTCTTCTTGATTTCGACGATCCGCTCTTCCGGGGAGTGCAGGGGCAGTTCCATCGTCAATTCCCGGCCCGTCTGCAACAGGGTTTCATCCGCCTCCCAGATCCTGTGCAGAGAGGGGTCCAAAACATCCTTATCGCCACAAAGCTCCATTATTGAGTTGCCCAGCAACTCTGTCCGGCCCAGACCGGTCAGATGACAGAAAGCGTCATTCACGGATACAAAATGATGTTTTTCATCCTTGACATAAACCGGATCGCCAATTGTGTTGAGGATGCTGTCCAGATATTCCTCCGAGGCCCTGAGGGCCTCCTCCATCTCCTTGCGGCGGGTAATATCCTTATGGATGGCCACATACTGGTAGGGTTTGCCGGCGGAATCAAGAAAGGGAACAATGGTGACATCCACCCAGAAGAGGGACCCGTCCTTGGCCCGGTTGCAAATCTCTCCCGACCAGACCTCGCCCCGCGTGATCGTGTCATACATTGCCTGGAAAAATTCGGTCGGATGGTAGCCGGAATTGACAATCCGATGATGCTGACCCGCCAGCTCCTCGCGGCTGTAGCCGCTGATCCGGCAAAAGGCCTCGTTGACGTGCATGATGATGCTGTCGGTATCCGTCACTGAAAGGCATGAGGAAACATCGATGGCATACTTGATATCGGTCAGCTCCCGAAGAAAACCCTTCAGCCGGTACTGATACTGCCGAAACCCGCTGTAATCCATGAAAGTAACCGAATACCCCAGAAGCTTCCCGGAAGCATCGCACAGGGGGCGAATAGTTTTCCGGATCAGCACACGGGTGCCGTCGGCGCGATCCCACCAGCTTTTGGACGAAGCCATGCTCCTGGATTTCGCCTCCTCCAGTTCTCCGGCCGGATCGACGGAAGCCGTGGCATCGGGGGAATACAGTTGGGCCAGAGGCTTGCCCAGCACATCCGCCTCCCCGCAACCCAGGATATTTTCCGCTCCCCGGTTCCAGGTCAGGATAATTCCTTCCTCATCCGTTACAGCACATCCGTACTCTTCGCTGAATTCGACAATGGATCGGAAAAAATCCGACACCCACTCTCTCTTTCTCGATACGGCTTGCTTGTCAACAGGGTGAGACATATCAGGCAAAGGGTGCCCCCTTCTGACCGGCGGTTCGCTGCAATTCAACACCATCATCTTAATACCAGGATATTATAGCTATGCGGTTTAGCTTTTCTTTCGCTCTAAAGGCAATAAAATCACTCTACACGGATAAAGCAAGTGTCACAAGGAGAGAGAACCAAAGTGTTCATTATTATACCGGTGAGGACACTCCTGTCGCTGTGTTTCCTACCCGTGTTTGCGCAACCATATTGACCCAAAAGTCAAACCCCACGAATTAACCAGTTGGGCTATCCAGAAATAGGACAGAAGCCTGATTCACTGATTTCAATCATCATTTTTATGGCAAAACGTGCCTGGCAGCTAAAACAATCGATCTGTCCTGTTTATTCCCGATTAAGATAATCATTCGGCCTGAACCGGCTCAAAGCCCTTGTTGCAATAAATTAACCGGAACAGACAGGCTGTCGTATCCCTACCATTATAATAGTTCCTCCAATCTCATGCGACAGGCTGTTTTTTGGAGAATTCCCAAGAAACGAATATTTACCCCTTGAACACATCTCGATAACTATGATAGTTTTCTATCTCAATAGATTGAATAAATAAATGCCAAATTCAACTGTTTATTAGAATAACCGTCTAGCTTGACATCAAAATCTCACTTGACAGTAACGCATCAACAAAAATATAAACAACCTTTTTAGGTGTGGAAAGAGGAGAATATCGTGATTACAGCAGCATCCCAGGAAGCTCTCGAATCCGGCAAGACAACAAGGTTTCAGCCCGCCGGTTACGAGGGCCGTCCGGAACAAATCGCGGCCTGCCTGAAAAAACTTGCCTTGAGCGACCAGGGCGAATGGCTCGATCGCTTCAGCGTACCTTCCATCCAGCAGTTGATGAAGCATTTCCGTTGCGACGAAATCACCGTGGTGGACGCCCTGAACAACCTGATGATGGAAGGCTACGACTATACGGCGGACGATCCGGAGTCATCCGTCACCTTCACCAGAACGCCCTCTTCGGAAATGCTCCGACGGTTCCGCTGGTGGAACTGGCCTTCTCTCTACCGCTACGAAATGGCCGTCCACGCCTAGGGCCACAAGCCGCCCGCTCAGGCCCGGCGCTCCGCCGGAGGCTCTTTCTCCCTGGCGCTTTCCCCTTCCATGTCGTCAGGCAACAGGGGCATAGCCCGCTCGTTCTCCATGCGGGAAAACGGCAGGCCAACCGAAATAGCCAGCAGAATCCTGACGCGCGAACACGTCAGAAACCAGTGAATGTTGCTGAAAAACGATCTGAGCAAGCACTTCCTCTCCAGAAACCTGTTGTGCCAAACGAACACATCTCTATCACTCCAAATAGAATAAAAACATCCTATCGGCACGAATTGCCCGCGTTCAAGGGCATAAATGGATCAAACGCCGCCATCGCAAGGACGGCAGCGTTTTTGAACTTTCCTGTGCCATACACCCTGCTTCCAGGGCAGGCAAGCCATAAGAAATACGATTTATTGCCGGCTGCTTTTTATTGCAGACTAATGATGGCATCCGACGGCGTGGCGTTGTACTGCATGTAAAGCGACAGCTCCTGCAGTTCGCGCGTGTCGGCCTGAACACTGGTAATGGAAATGGTCGGTCCCATGTAACGGCCTTCAAAGTGGCCATCCGGGCTGTAAAGTTCCATTTCAAAATATTCGGGCGTGACTTCCATCAGCCTGGCCCGGTAATAATTGGTCTGATGGCCTACGGTGCAGCCGATGATCAGGTACTGATTGATGAAGCTCGCCAGTTTGTTGTGCATGGAATGTTTCCTCCCACTCTACTCGATTGATCCCTCGTATCTCTTCCTAGTTCTATAAAAACATTCAAAATGCCCGAATTGACCCAAAAAAGCTAAGGATTTTATTAAGTGTTTGCCGTTGGAAACAGGCGCCCAAACAGGGCCACACGCGGCTCCCGCTAATCCGTCAGCTTGTCCCTGACCTTGGAAAAACCGGATTTGATCCGGTCCCGGAAACGGGAGAACGCCCCGTCGTCATCGTCCGATTTCGGTTTGGAAGGCGAGACGGCGGACGGTGGAGGGTTCCCCATACCCTGAGCCGTCCGGCTTTCCTCGTCCGAAACAGGCGCATGGGGCGGTGGAACAATGGCAGGAACCGGCTGGACCTGGGTTGCCGGAACGGATTCCGGAATTGGACGGGGCGCCTCCACGGTACGGCGAACATCCTCGGCATCCAGCGAACGCCCCTGGCGTCCGAACAGCCAGTCCCAGAAAGGCGCCTCTTCGGAGCGGCTCAGGTTGGCCAGATCGTATTCGAAAAAGTCCCGCTCATCGAAAGGCATGGCGTGGGCCAGCTCGAAATTTTTCTTTATGGCGGGGCGGCTGGCCATGTAGGAACGCCAGATAACCGCGGGCAGCGATCCGCCGGTAATGCCGCCGGTCGGGCTGTTGTCGTCGTTACCCACCCAGACGCCCGTGGTGAGATCCGGCGTGAAGCCGATAAACCATGCGTTGCGATAGCCGTCGCTGGTGCCGGTCTTGCCCGCCACCGGCCGGGGAATATCCGCATTGCGGGCAGTGCCATGCTTCACCACGCCGGTCATCATTTTCACCAGGGAATCACGAACGGGCCGCTGAACCACCTGGCGGCCCGGCGCCGGTTTGCGCTGATAGAGAACTTTTCCGTTGCGGTCCACAATCTTCAGAATGGCATACGGTTCGCGCTGGATGCCGTTGTTGTTGAGGGTGTTGAAGGCGGTCGTCATTTCCATCAGCGAGGCATCCGCCGCGCCAAGCGCCAACGGCAGGGTATTTTCCATCGGCGACTGGATACCCAGGCGTCGGGCGGTGGCGATGACGGCATCGGTGGAAACCTGCTCGGCAACCTTGACGGCAATGATGTTATTGGACTTGGCCAGGGCGCGGGCCAGGGTCATGTAGCCGTAGTGATAGCCGTCGTAATTATGGGGCATCCAGTTGCCATAGCGAACCGGGGAGTCCAGGAAGACGGTCCGCGGGGACATGTCCCGCTCCAGCGCGGTGAGATAAACGAAAATCTTGAACAGGGACCCCGTCTGGCGCCTGGCCAGGCTCACCCGGTCATACTGGCTGACGGAGAAATCCCGACCGCCCACATAGGCCCGGATCGCGCCATCGCGTGACATGGACAGCAGGGCCGCCTGCTGGTTCCTTCCGGTTCTGCCGTATTTCGCGCTGTAATTGCGCACGGCTTCCTGGGCCTGAAGCTGTGCGGCAGCATCCAGCGTCGTATAGACCTTGATTTTCTTCGGCCAGAATTCGTCTTCCGCCATGTCCAGTTTTTTGAGGGCTTCGCGCAGCACCATCCGGTTGAACCAGGGTGCCTTGTCCGCCTCGGAAAGCGCCCGGCCCGCCGGATTCACGCCCAGGGGCCGCCTCTTCAGCCGATCCCCGTCGGCCCTGGCGATCTTGCCCGTCTGCACCAGTTTCTCAATTACATGATCCCGCCGGGCCTTTGCCAGCTTTGGATTGACGAACGGGTTATAGCGCGAGGGCGCCTGGGGCATCCCGGCCAGCAGGGCCGCCTCGGCGCGGGTCAGATTCTTCGGGTCCTTGTTGAAATAAACCTGGCTGGCGGCACCCACCCCGTAAGCCCCCTCGCCGAAATACACGTTGTTGAGATACAGTTCCAGGATCTGTTCCTTGGTCAGCTCCTGTTCCAGTTTGACCGCCAGCAGGGTTTCCCTGATCTTGCGGCTGAAGGTCTTGTCGTTGGAGAGAAACAGGGTGCGGGCCAGTTGCTGGGTGATGGAACTGCCCCCTTCCCTGAGGGAACCGGAGGAGACATCGCGGAGGATGGCGCGGCCCACGCCGATGGGGTCCACGCCGTAATGCTCGTAGAACCGCTGGTCCTCGGTGGCCAGCAGCGCCTGGGTCAGATAGGGGGACATCCCGGAGAGGGGCAGCGGCTTGTGGTGGTATTTTCCATAAGCCATGATGACTGTCCCGTCACGGGCCAGAAGCTGGGAGGTTCGGGAAGGGTCCCGGCCCGCCGCCATGATCTCCTTGACGTCCGGCAGGTCTGCCAGGCCGCACCCCATCGTCATGACGGCCAGCAGCCCCACCAGCAGAAGGGCCGGACCGCTCCTGCGGAAACGGGCCGCATTCTCATGAAGCAGGGTTTTCAGTCGGATTACCGCCTGCATGGGCATCAGTCTGACCTTATCCTTTATTGGTATTGATCTATTATTTTCTTTCTTCCGGCGGATTTCCATTTTCCGGAAGGGGCAGGAGTGGCGAAAGAGAGGTGGATGCCTGCCTGCTCCTTGTCTATTGGACCTTATAACCGATAATTTGTTCCACCGCAATAGGCCGGTATGCGGCGTTTTTCAAAAAACTTCCCGGAAATCCGGCCCGATGTTTTGAAATCCACAGCCACAAGGGCTACAATAATTTCATACTCGATCCGAACCCATCCATAACCAGACAGGCAGGGATTTTATTATGAGAGCGGGAATCCTTTATTGTGTCCTGGCGCTGCTGCTGTGGCCAACTATGGCCGTGGGGCAGGTTCATCATATCGGCCCGGCGGCAGATGCGCCGCTGGAGTCCTGGCAGCTCCAGACGCGTTACCAGCCCACCCCCGGCAGGATTGTCCAGGAACGCGATCCCCGGTATGACCTCTATTTTGACAGGAACTGGCGGTCTATCCGGACCTTCAAGCTGCTGGAACCCCTCCGGGAACCGATAAAGGTCTACGTCGAAACCCGGCCAGCCGATCCAGGGCTTTACAGGCCGGAATATTTTGACTATGTGCGTCAGGGGCTGGACGCATGGGCAAACGCACTGGACGGGCGACTGAAATACAGTTTCACCCAACACGCCGGCGATGCCCAGATCATCGTTCAGTGGGTGCCGGAATTCGAGGAGAAATACACGGCAGGTGATGCCATCACCCGGTTCGGCCATTCCAACATCCGCATCAAGACCGTCGGTCTGCCCCAAATGGACATCAAGGCCAATATTATGCATGAGCTGGGGCATGCCCTCGGTATCAACGGACACAGCGAAAACCGGGACGACATCATGGTCGGTATGCGGCACTGGACCACGGACAGGAATTTCCAGCCCCGACTCTCCGAAGGGGACATCCGGGCCATCCGGCGTCTTTACAGTTCGGACTGGCGCAAGGGCGAGGATCTCTATGCCCTGGACCTGCCGGCCCCGCAAATCGTGGCGTCCGCAGAAACCCCGCTTGAAGCCGCCCGGTCCAACGCCGGCAGTATCAACGTCAGCGACTACGTAAACGAAATCAACCGGACCATCAACCGGAAGTGGCGTCGTCCCGGAGGAATACAGGCCCGTCCGGTGGTGGTCAGCTTCGAGGTCAACCAGGACGGCCAGTTGATCTACAGCAGGATCGCCCGATCCTCTGGCTCGCGGATGACGGATCAGGCCGCACTGGACACGGTCGAGATGGCGGGACCTTTCAAGCCTTTCCCCAAAAACTTTCCGCCGGGATCGATGCTCGTGGAATCGACACTCTTCTAATCCATGCTAACTGACCTGGCAATGGTTCCCTGTGGGTTTCCGTGAGAAGGTCGTACGCGCCGGAATAAAAGGAGGGCGGTGCGATCATGTCCAGCAGCCGAACAGTCTGGCAGGAGGCGATCAGGCCCTTCATTTTCAGGAAGCTGGTCAATCAGGTTTCAGCGGACGTTGCGGTGATAGGCGCCGGAATAACCGGATTAAGCACGGCACTGATGTTGCAGGAAGCCGGAAAACATACGGTGGTTCTGGAGGCCCGTCGGGTCGGCTCCGGTGTCAGCGGGACCAGTAGCGGCTGCCTTGCCCCCATGCTTCTGGACGTCCGATATGGGGACATCCTGCACCATTTCAGCGTGGAGGCCACCCGGAAAGTGCTGGAATCCCAGGTGGAAGCCCTCGAAACCATTGCCTGGATGGTTGGGCACTATCGTATCGACTGCGATTTCCGATGGATCGACGGCTATCTGTACGCGGAAAACGAGGCCGGAAACCGGCTTCTCCAGAAAGAACTGGAGGCCTTCGGAAAAATCGACCTGCCCTGCGAGAAGCTTACGCCCGGAGAATCCCCCCTGCCGTTTCCGGTGGAGCGTGCGGTCCGGGTTCCGGGGCAGGCCCGCCTCCATCCGCTGAAATACGTGCATGCGCTGGCCCGGCGGGTGGAGCGCCTTGGTGGCGAGATCTACGAACACTCCCCGGTCATCGCCCTCAACCACGGCGATCCTTACGTTGTCACCACCGCAGAAGGCAGCGTCCTGGCAAACGACATCGTGCTGGCCACCCATACGCCCATCGGGTTTCATCCCCTGCTCCAATCCAAAACCATCCCCTGCCAGTCCTACGCCATCGGGTTTCGCACCCCCATCCCGCCGCAAGACGCCCTTTTTCGGGATATGGCTGAACCCTGTCATACCCTCCGGATCGGCGAGGATGAGCAGGGGCCGCTGGTGATCCTTGCCGGCGAGGATCACCGCACCGGTGAAATCCGGGAAACGGAACCGTGTTTCGAGCGCCTGGAGGAATATGCCCGGCAACGGTTCGGGATGACCTCGGCGGATTACCGGTGGTCCGCCCCGATCTTTCGTTCGGCGGACGGGCTGCCCTACATCGGCAGTGCGCTTGAGGAGCCTCATCTGTACGTGGCCACCGGATTCTCCCGCCAGGGGCTGACCTGCGGAACACTGGCCGCCCTCCTGATTTCGGACGAAATCCTGGGCATGGCCGGACCGCTGGACAAACTGTATGATCCCAACCGGGTGAAGCCCCTGACAACAGCCCCCACACTGGTTCTGGAAAATCTGGGCGCCCTGGCCCACTTCTTCGGCGACCGTCTGCGACGGTCCGAGGCCGCCGACACGGACGAAATCGCCCCCGGCGAAGGGAAAATCATGGACGGCGACAGCGGAAAACTGGCGGTCTACCGGGACGATACCGGCGAAATCCACTGCCTGTCACCCATCTGTTCCCACGCGGGATGCCTCGTCCGGTGGAACACCTTTGAGAAAAGCTGGGACTGTCCCTGCCACGGGGGACGCTACGACGCCACGGGTCACGTGCTGAACGGTCCCCCGCTCAGCCCCCTGGAACCGGTTCCGCTGCCTCTACGGAGCCGGTCCTGACAGGCAGGGGCGCTTCGGCCAGAACAGGCAGGGGCATATTCGGCAAAGAGCGGGCCGGTGAACAATCCACATCCGGCGTCCAGGCAAACAAAACCTGGGATTTCCCGGACCGGCTCCGAGTCAGCAAGCAAGGGTCCGGCTTTCCGGAGGACAGCAGCGTGACGGCTCCCTGACCCTGCCACGGCTGGGAAACGGAGCCTCGCCGCAGGGTGAAGATCTGGTAAAAGCCCCGGTGGGGACTGTAGCGCATATAGAGGGTGTCAGGCCGGGACCAGAGACCACAGAGCTTTTCGGCCTCGTAATAGACGAGATAGCGGTGAACGGCATCGGAAACGCAGTGCCCGCAATCAGCGGACGGCGGGTACTCATCGCCATGCCCCTCGTCATCCGGCAGATTGCGTCGGGCATGCTCGCGCAGGGTTTCCAGTTCGTCCCGGTTGGCCGGGTCCGCCTCCCACTGGCGGACATGCCGCTGCGCCTCGTCAATAAAGGCGTCATGCCCATAAGGGCCATAAAGGGCCTTGAGGCTGGCCACCTGGGGGATCAGATCTCCCAGCCCCATATCCGCGATCAGGCGTTCCAGGCTCTCGCGGTAGGCGCCGGTCCGTTCGGGGGATGCTCCGTTGGCATACTCGGCGCGGGCATCGTCCAGGTACAACGTAATGGCCAGGCCGGGTTCGTGAATCTGCCGGACGGCGCTGGCCAGCTGGGCCAGTTGGGCAAAGGCGAACCATTCCGCCCAGTCCGCGCCGGGGGCGGGACAGTTGTTGCGATTTTTCAGCGGACCATGGCCGAGAGTGCAGGGAATGGGAGCCTCCTGTGCCACGGCATGCCGGATCACCCGGAGAAAGGACTCCGCATCCTCAGGTCGCCGTCGGCAAAACCGGTGAGAGGTCATCTTCGCAAGGATTTTTAGGGCTTTATCCGCGGATGATAATATCCCTTCGGCTTTTTGAGGCCGTGTTTCGGCGTACTGAAGGACAAGCGCCTGCTTCTTGGCGATAAAAGCCCGGATGGCATCGTATTCGGCATTCATGAGAGCGCGGCAGTCTTTCCGGATTGATCGTGATCTGGTCACATTAAAACCAGAAATAGCACAAAAGTGCCGGAAATTTTAACGGCCTCCGGCAACCTGCCGGGCGATGAAATCGAGAACGATCCGGTTGAATTCCGCCGGTTTCTCCAGGGCAATCACATGGCGCCCGCCGGGGATCTCCACCCATTCGCAGGGACCGGCCAGGTGGTCGCGGATGTACTCGCTGTAGCGCCGGGGGAAACCTTCATCCCGCCCCCGGATAATGATCGCCGGAGCCGTCACCTGGCTGAGCTTTCCGATATAGGGCGGATAGCCGTTTTCCAGGGTCAGATCCCTCACCGCCACCGGGTCCACCTCGCGCTCGACGGAATCGAGCAGTTCGTAATAGTCGTGGGTCTGGGGGCCGTACTTGTTGATGAGGTACACGGTTCTGTCCTTGCCCAGCAGCCTGAGGCAGCACCAGAGAAACGCCAGGTAGACCCTCAGCACAATGTACTTGCACCGGCCAATGGGGTTCGAATAGGGTGACAGCGCCCCGGACGGCCCTTCAAGAACAAGAGAGCGCACCCGATCAGGGTGCGCCAGGGCAAACGTCAGGGCTACGTTGACACCGATGGAAAGCCCCAGGATATGGGCCTTGTCCAACCCCACGGTATCCATGAACTGCCTCAAAACCTCGACCCACATCCCGAAGGAATAACTTTCAGCCCAGTCCGACCGGCCATGGCCGGGAAAGTCCAGCGCATAGACCCGGCATTCCCGGCTGAAATCCGGCACCTGAGGCTCCCAGATGCGGGTTCCCGACGCCAATCCATGAATCAGAATCAGCGGCGGGCCGGACTGCCCATGAGCCTCGTAATAGATGCTCAGGCCTTCGGATGTTTTGAAAAATGGCATGACTGGGATCAGATTAAGGACAAAACGGAATCCCGCGGTCGCTGCCGGGCGCCCTTGATTTCCGGCAGCGGCAGGAACTGTCCTTCGTCCGGATCGTAGACAAAAACCTCGCCGGTTTCAACCTTGCAGACCCAAACATGCAGGTTGAGATCCCCCTTGACCAGCCGGGCCGCCACACAGGGCAGGGTCCGCAGGTTCTCCAACTGGATCAGAACGTTTTCCTGAATCGCCGTGTTCAGTTTCGCCTCATTGCCCAGATCCTGGTAGTTTTCCTCGGCAACCCAGCAGGTGGATTCCGCATGGGAAAGCCAACTCAAAACGGTGGACAGCTGGGATGAGAGGACCGTATCCTCTGTTTACTTCAAAAGGGGGCTTGAAAAATTTTTATAAATATCTATAAAATTCACAAAACGTATGGCATACTTAATCGAAATATCAGGAACAAACTGCCCAGGGAAACCCATTCCAAGATGAAAGCCTTTGTGAACCAAATATCGGCCTACGTCCCCGCACATCCGGCGGGGCGGGTTTCCTGGCTGAACCTGTTTGCCCACCTCAAAGCCATCGGCAAAAGCCAGATGCTTTTCCATCATCACGAATATCTCCATAGTGTTTTTGCCTCGGAAGCAGCCAGCCGCTTCTTTATCACCTTTATGATGCGGTTCATGCAGGACAGCAATGGTTCGAGCGACGACAGTAGGGGGCGCTTGACGCTTACCCCTTCGCTTTAGCCTTTTTCCTGCTTTTTGCGGGCACCTCAATACGTTTTTAGGGCTAAAGCGGTCCTGAGTCACATCGCTTTAACCAGAAGGATTCTTGTCATGCAAAACGTATTGGGTCGGCACCTGCTTGTCGAATTCTACAACTGCAACCCGGAAACCCTCAACGATATGGACGGCATTGAACGCATCATGAACCAGGCCGCCCTGGATTGCGGCGCGACCATCGTGCAGTCCTGCTTTCACCGGTTCGAACCCCACGGCGTCAGCGGCGTGGTGGTCATCGCCGAGTCGCACCTGGCCATCCACACCTGGCCGGAGTTCGGCTATGCCTCGGTGGATCTCTACACCTGCGGCGACGAAGTCGATCCGCTCATCGCCTACGAGGTCCTGAAACGGGACCTTCAGGCACAATCGGACGAAATGCAGGTCCTCAAGCGGGGCAACGTCAACGCCATCCGCGAAAGGATGCTGAACGGAAAGCTGCCTGAAAAACTGCCCGTTAAGCCGGTGGCCCAGCCCCTGGTAGCGGCAACGAATGGAGGGCGCGTCTGATGGCAAAAACCGCAACCCTCACCAACCCGGCCCCTGTTCTCCAGACCCCCGGCATCATCCTGCCGGAGGCGGGCGGCATCAAGGCGCCGGACATCAAGGCGCCCACGATGGGACCCCACCTGATGCTGGACTGCCGGGGGTGCAACCCGGAGAAAATCGCGGATGTGGCCCATATCTTCAGGGTGCTCGATACGCTGCCCGGCATGGTCGGGATGACGAAGATCACCCAGCCCTACGTCTTTCCGTACTCAGGGCTTGTGCCTGAGGACGAGGGCGTGACGGGCATCGTGATCATCGCCGAGTCCCACATGTCCTTCCACTCGTTCACGCAAAAGGACTATTTCTTTTTCGACCTGTTCAGTTGCAAACCCTTCAACGTGGAAGCGGCCCGGCAGTATCTCATCGCCGCCTTCGAGGTGCGCGAGGTGGATACCCACTTCGTGGAGCGCGGGCGTGGATTCCCGCGCAGCCTGCCGGTGGCCTGAACCCACCCTTGAAAATAACCAGAGACCCGGCCCTGACCTGAATCCAAGCAGGTGCCGGGTCTTTTGGCGCGTCCCCCACCCGGAGAAAAATTTTCAAGAACCGGGGTATTTATTGCCATGAAATTTCCTGTAAGATGGACCTGAAGATAAATTGCCCAAAGGAGGGTGCGCCCGCCCGAAAACGGAACGGCGCAGGATGACTATGCTGGTAACGGATCTGATTAACCGCAGGATTGCGACCATTGACGAACATGACTCGCTCGAACAGGCCTGCCGGATCATGTCTCTGGAAGAACTGGAGTGGCTTGTCGTAACAAACCGGGAGAACCGGGTTGCGGGGCTGCTTTACTGGGGAGATATCCGGGATTTGCCCCCACGCCAGAGAAAGAAGCGGGAGGTTTCCGAACTGATGCTGACAGGACTCGTTCTGGCGGATCGGAAAGCCCTTGAGGGCGAGGACGCGGGGGGCAGTCCGCTGGTGGAGGGCTATGCCACCCCCTTCATGCCGGTCGTCGTTCTCGACGGCGAAGCCATTGTCGGCATTATCTCCGCTCCGGGCGAAGCCCGTGGAACATCTCCCCTATACTCCTGAAAAATATTCGGGGTACTTTTGTTTATGGATATGGTACAAAAGCACCATAGCGCGTGAACAGCAATTTGACGATAACATGGATAACAGCATCAAACAGAAACAGTGGATTTCCCCTTCGTCATTTTGCGGATGATTGGCCCCAGGAAAATGGCACATCCTAAAACCATCCTGATAACTGAAGACGACGTTTTCAATCGTGAAATCCTGAAGGAGATCCTTGCCTCGCAAGGGTACAACGTGCTGACGGCCCAATCTCTGACCGAGATGTTCAGCCAGATGGAAAACTCCGAAAAACCGGATCTCCTGTTGCTCGACCTGCATCTGCCCGACGGATCGGGACTGTCGGTCGTGGACCGGATACGGCGCGAGCATCATGAAATCCCGATCATACTGATTACTGCCGCCGTAACAACCGATAACGAAAAGCTGGCGGGAGAGAAGGGCGTCCGGAAAATCATTTCCAAACCCTTTACGCCTTCCCAGATCATTGAGGAAGTTCATAAGATACTGGCTTAAATCCGGCTCAAAAACTGCTTGTCTGCGTCAACGTAGACCCCAACGGGCAGATAAGGTTACAATGGCTAGGGAACCCGCCCTGCCGACCCTGCGGGAAAATGAACTTCCCGGCTTTGGCTCCCAGGGGCTTTCCAGTTGAAACCACGGTCAAGGACCATCCGGCCCGGCTTTGCAGGAAACTCAGCGCCAACAGCCGGACCCCAGGCCGCCCCTCATTGCCCAAAAACGCCGCAAGTAAAAAGAAGACGTCATCGTGCCCCTGAAAGACAAGGTCAGAAAAAAAGTCAAGCTGCTTGCCCTGGAAGAGCCGGGAACCGATCTGGCGTCGATTGAGTCCGCTCTGGAACAAAACGGTTTCAAACCATCCATTGAACGTATTTCCAGCCTTCCGACATTCAACATCCCGAACTACAAGAACTGCGACGCGATCATTTGCGGCCAGTCCAAAGCCTTGTCCGTTCTCGACTCAATCAGGGAACACGGCTTTGACATCCCGGTTATTTTGCTCATGGATTCCATCGGTGAGGAAAAAACCGCGGAATTTATGAAACGAGGGGTTTTTGACATCGTACTGATGACAAATCCCGCCCGGATCGCCCCGGTCATCTCCGAGGCCCTGAGCCAAAGAACCCAGCTGACGGGCAACAGCCGTCACAGGCTGCGACATATCGCCGACTCGGATCTGGTGGGTCTTCTTCTGGCCACGGCAGATGGGGAGATTGTCGAAGCGAACAATTATGTTCTGCGGATGCTGGGATATACCCGCGAAGAATTCGAACGGGACGGACTCAGCTGGCGGGAACTGACCCCGCCAGAATTCTGGCACAAGGATGATAAAGCCCTGCAAGAGTTACAGAGCGGCAAACAGATTAATGCATTTGAAAAGCAGTATATTCACAAGGACGGTTCACCGGTGGATATTCTGATCGCCGGCATGAATCTTTCCAACCTCATCCTGTGCTGCCTTCTTGACATCACCCGCCTGAAAGAGATGGAACGCGCCCTTCAAAAGAGCGAAGCCCGGCGAAAATTTTTGGTGGAAGGACTGGAGGACTACGGTATCTGCATGGTTGACAGGAGCGGCTATGTGATTGACGTCAACCGGGCGATGGAAAGAATCCGGGGATTTGAACCGGGCCAGTTGATGGGGAAGCATTTTTCCGTCTTTTTTACGCCGGAGGAAGTCGATGCCGGCATGCCTGAAAAACTCTGGAAGGAGGTATACGAAAAGGGCCGAATCAGCCGGGAGGCTTGGTACATAAGACCTGATGGCACACGCTATTTTGCCCACTCCAGCGTAACCGCCATTTACGACGACCAGAAAGAGCTCATCGGCTTTGCCAATGTGTGCATGGACATGACGAGAAGAAAGCGGGCGGAAAAAGCTCTGGCAGAAAGCGAGCAGCGGTTCGAAACAACCTTTGAGCAGGCCGCCGTCGGTATCGCCCATGTGGGACTCCAGGGAGAATGGCTGAGGCTGAACCACCGGTACTGTGAAATTCTGGGATACTCCCACGATGAACTGATGGGAAAGACCTTCCAGGACGTAACCCACCCTGAAGATCTGATGAGCGATCTCGCCATGTACGAAAAGCTCAAGAAGGGCAAAATCAGCCATTATTCCATGGAAAAACGCTACATCCGAAAACACAATGACATCGTATGGGTCAACCTCACCGTCTCCATGGTCCGGACCGGTGACGGAAAGCCGGCCTACTCCGTCGCCGTCATCGAGGACATCTCCATGCGCAAGCAGACGGAACTGGCGCTGCAGGAGAGCGAGGAACGCTTCCGGACCCTGGCCAACTGCGCCCCCATCATGATCTGGATTACCGATACCATGGGCAATGTCATCTACGCAAACAAAAGCCTGATCGAACACTCTTTTTTATCTCCGCGGGAATTTTACGGACTGGGCTGGAAAAACTGCTTTCACCCTGACGACTGGCCTCATATAGAGAAGGAATTTTTCACGGCGCTGGAAGAAGAGCGCCCATACAAGGCGGAAGCCCGATTCCGGCATACCGACGGCACATGGCACTGGATCATCGCAAACGGCTCCCCGCAATACACGCCGGATGGCAAGTACATTTCGTTTATCGGCACCTACCTGGACATCACTGATCGCAAACTGATGGAGTTTGAACTGAAAAAATCACGGGAAGAGGCGATTATCGCCAACGAGCGGAAAAGCCTCTTTCTTTCCCACATGTCCCATGAACTCCGCACCCCCCTGCATACGATCATTTCCGGTTCCGCACTTTGCCTGGAGGAATTTGTCGGCCCGCTGAACGAGAAACAGCACGAATACCTGAAAATGATCAACCGCAGCGGTGAGAACCTGTTGGGAATCATCAACGACCTGCTGGATATTTCAAAAATCGAGGCCGGGAAACTTTCCATCCACTTCCAACCCGTCAACATTTCGGAAATTCTGGGCGAAGTGGACAATGCATTCAGCATGATCCTTGCCGAAAAGAGCCAGAAATTCAAAATTACCCGCGCCCGAAAGCTTCCCGAAACCATTTTTTCCGACCCGATTCGGCTCAAGCAGATTATCAGCAACCTGCTGTCCAACGCCCACAAGTTCAGCGCGGAAAACACAACCATCGAACTGGAGATCACCGCGCCCGATTCGTCCCATGTGGCTTTTGTCGTTCATGACGAAGGCATTGGCATTGCGGCAACAGACCTGGAACGGATTTTTCAACCTTTTGAGCAGGGCCATCACGAGCATCTGACCCAGATCAAGGGAACCGGCCTCGGGTTGGCAATCACCCGAAAGCTGGTCGAACTGCATGGCGGCGAGATATCCGTTGAGTCCGAGCCGGGCAGGGGCAGCCGGTTTATGGTGAAACTCCCGCTGGATCAGAAAGACTGATCACTAGGTAGAATCAACATTTGACCCTAATGAGAAGCGCCCTGTCATTCCCGACGCCGATAGCCGTGCGAGGCCCAAGCCGAACTGTACGGTCTTCAACGTTTCGCGAGGAACCAGCGTTAGCGATTCCTTGAATAAGGGATATGGGTGAGCCGGAATCCATTGATCGAAAAACCGGAATGGATTCCTGTTGGAATTTATCCCTGCAAAGGCAGGGACAGGGATGACGGCAAATGTTTCAGGTTTAAATGTCGATTCAACTTAGGCGGATCTTCTGTGTCCCGGCAATTTAGAGAGGATGATTCGAAGTATGCCATCCTCCGTGTCAACAACAACCTGATCCGGCACGATATTGGCAGGCAGACTCAACTCCTGCAAGGACCCGTCAAAATATTGTTCCGTCCCTTCCGAAGCCGCCAGCTCCATTTTCCGAAGCAGATCCGACCGGGTAAAGCGTCCCTGGTTGGCCACCCGAAGAGACAGCCGCCCCTCACGAACCGAAACCAGAATATCCCTGGCGTCAATTCCCGGCGTCTCCACACTGATCACATAACTGTTTGCGGTCTCCAGAATATTGAGATCGGGAAACAGGGCTCCAGGCCGTGGAGATTTTTGCACATCGGGTTCGGACATGCGATCAACAGCCTTTACACTACTGATAAACATAAATGCTTTTTGAAGCTGATCGCCGATTCCGGTGAGGGGATACGTATGAGCCATAACAATTCTTTCCTTGCGTTGAACCTGATCTTCATCTTCATTCTATATTTTGACGTATCCAGACAGTAGAAGTCATCGGCCAATCTTCCATCAGCCGCTCAACGGACCAAGGTTCAACCCCGATCTTCCGCCCTAATCAGCGCCAAGAATGCTCTGATCCGCATGTCGCTGGAGAATGTCCGTAAATTCCCTTTCATATTCAACAGACATATCCATCTCCCGGATCGGGTGCCGGAGCATATCCTGTCGAACAAGCTGGTTCAGGTACTCACTGGGGTCAACAAAACCCAGATGACCGAGAAAACGAATCACGTCATCATCCAGATTAATAAACAGGGTCGTCTTCATAGGCAACGCCTCCTTTCATTTTTTCTTTACTACACGATGAAACGGATTGGGCATGACAGACGCACCAGGCACCAAAATGCCCATTGCGCATACACAACCTTCTTGCCGGATTCCCGCCGCAAACAGGGGAATCCCGATTCTTCAGAAGGATACACAACCTCTTTATCAGTATAGCACATCTGGCTGTCCGTTGCACTACCTACTTTCCCCTTTCGGGTACACGTGTGGGTAGTTCGAAACATCCTTACGGAATGTTAGCTTAAAGCAAAACCGGGAAAACGTTTTATCGATAGAGAGACTGACAAAGGAGAGGAACAATGGTTTTTGGAACAGCGGAAACCCGCCACCAAAGCCCCGAAAAGGCGCATGAGTACTTCGAGAACAAGCTGGCCTTCACCACCGGTCCCGTCGAACTGAACCGGATGATCCGGAAGGGGCAGGTGGATATTGCCATTATTGACGTGCGCGAACGCGAAGACTACGAACAGGGACATATTCCCGGCGCCATCAGCCTGCCCAGGGATAAATGGGAGACTCTGAAGGGACTCGGCAAGGACAAGCTGAACATTGTCTACTGCTACTCCATTGTCTGCCATCTGGCCGCCACCGCCGCCGTCGGCTTCGCCCAGCGCGGCTACAACGTCATGGAGCTTGAAGGCGGTTTCGAATCCTGGAAGGAGCATGGCCTGGAAATCGAGACATAGTTTCCGCCCATGCCCCAAAACAGCCCGGCAGCGATTCATATCGGAACCTCAGGGTGGTCCTACGACTCGTGGGATGGTCCCTTTTACCCTGAAAGCCTGCCCGCCGGAGAACGGCTGGAATATTATGCCGGACAGTTTGATACGGTGGAAATCAACAACACCTTCTACAGCCTGCCTGACGAAAGAACCGTCCGAAACTGGCATGACTCAGTGCCGGAACGGTTCCTGTTCGCCGTCAAGGCCAGCCGTTACATCACCCACCGGAAAAAACTGAAGGACCCGGAGAAGTCCATCGGACGTTTCTTCGAACACATTGGCCCCCTGGCGGAAAAAGCCGGCCCCGTGCTGTTTCAGTTACCCCCCCGATGGCACGAAAATACGGGGCGGCTGGCGGAATTTCTTGGCAAACTGCCACCGGACTACCGCTATGCGTTTGAATTTCGGGACCCCAGCTGGTTCAACGAAGAAGTCTATGACCTTTTGAAAAAGCACCATGCCGCCTTCTGCATTTATGATCTGGGTGAGCGCCGGTCCCCCGACGTGGTGACCGCCGGGTTTGTCTACATTCGCCTGCATGGACCGGAAACAAGGTACGCCGGCTGCTATACCCAGAGTCAGCTGTCGCAGTGGGCGGAGAAGGTCCGGAAATGGCAACGCACCGGCCATGAAGTCTACCTCTACTTCGATAACGACGAGAACGGCTATGCGGCCCGCAATGCCCGCGAAATCCAGGAAATCCTGACTCCCCGGCCCCAGCCTAGACATCTGTAGAATAGCCGTGTGCCCCTTCCGGCGGCTAGAATCTAGAATAAGACCCACTCTCTGCTGAATCCCTCATGTGAAAAGATTTTTTAAAAAGACTGCGAGGAGGTGAGCAAGCCTTGCCGGACCCGAAACGCCATGATTTTGAAAATGCAAAGCTGCGGGAGGCGAACTTCATCGATGAGAAACTGGAGTACGCTAATTTCCGCAATGCCGACCTGGAAGGCGCTGTACTGGACAGGGCAAGGCTCAGCCATGCCCGGTTCAACGGTGCCGACCTCAAGGACGCCAGCCTGCGGGGCGCGGAAATGAACGAGGCGGACTTTGGCGGCGCCCACCTGTGGGAAACCGACTGCAGCCGGACCCAACTGAGAAACGCAAATTTCCAGGACGCCCACGTCCCGGCGGCCAACTTCGAGAACGCGGATCTGCGGGGCGCAAACTTCAGCGGAGCCAACCTGGCCGGAGCCTATTTCAAAAACGCCAACCTCTCCGGCGCCAGAATGGTGAACTGCATCCTGACCGGCACCTGTTTCAGCGGCGCCGACCTGACCGATGCGGATTTGACCGCCTCCAGCCTGTTCGAGGCCATTTTTGCCGAGGCGAACATGAACGGTGTCAATCTGTCGTTTTCGGATATTGAGGCGACAGATTTTGAAGACGCCCGTCTCAACGGTGCGGATCTCCACAAGGCCGCCATGACCTCGGTGGCCTACCTGATGAACAAGGGCTATCTTCACAAGGAGAACGCCAACCACACCTCTTTCAAAGGCGCCAACCTGATGGGGGCGGAACTCGTGCAGGTGAACCTGGCCGGTAACGATTTTGAGGACTGCAACCTGGAAAATGCCCACCTGCAGGACACGAACCTGTCACGGGCCAACCTGAGAAACGCCTGCCTGCGGCACGCCTTGCTGGAAGATGCCAACCTGGAGGATGCCAGTCTCGAAGGGGCTGATCTGACCGAGGCATCCTACACAAAAGAAACCCGGCTGCCGAAAGGTTTCAACCCTGAAGCACACGGGATGGTGCTGGTGGACCTGCGGCATGTTCACCGCTGAGTGGCATGTCCAACATGAAAAAAATGGCGGGAAAATTATTCCCGCCATTTCATGGTGAATTCCAGTTCGTATTCACCGTCCTCGTATTCGTATTCAACTTCCAGCTTTCCGTCCAAAACGGTATCCACCGGAATTTCGCAGCTCTGTCCGTCCACCTTGAGTTCAACGGACTGCCTGTTCGACAGGGCATCCGTGACCTGCCTCATCATCGCAATAAACCGCTCCGGGTCCAGACGCTCCTTCAGTTCGAATTCACCTTCCTCCTGGCCCAATTCTTCGGGCCGTTCGGGCAGCCGGGTTTCCCGTACCGCTTCTTTTTCAGGGAGATGAGTTGTCTCTTCCCGGTTTTCACCTTCGAGGGTGGCTTTGTCGCCGACTTGTGACTGTTTGGCCATGATTTCTTCCTTTCCGTTTTTCGTGCCGCCATTTCACTGTAACGTCGCCGGAGCCGCGCCGGCAATTGGCTGGCCGGGGACTTTCCAACCCGGAATAAACTGCCGGTGGTATTATTCACCTGGCCAACAGGGGGATAGCCGAATTACCCCCTGGGATCAAATAAATTAAAAATTCCTGAAACCCCTTTTGGAAGGGGGAATTGGCGAATTCAGGAGCCATGAGGTTCCTTGACCCTGCACTGTGATATGGTATCGTGTTCGGGCGGATTGCCATCCTATGCAGGTTTTTCGAATAAGGGTTTAAAATTCAGGCTATACAAGGTTTTTACCTTGTGTTGAATCCGGACCCAACCACAGGACAATGCGTCTGACAACAGATACATTCCCGCAAAAGTTCTTGCTATCGGTATTGGCGCTGATAGTGACTACCGGGAGCGCAATTTCCTTTGCAGGGGAAAACGCGCCCGCCTTCGTCACCCAAAGCCAGACCTCACGGACAGGCCACGTCAAGCTGATCTGGGAACCGGCCACACTCCCGGCGCCGGATGATGGGGCGCCGGTCTTTGAATTGCAGGCAGCCTCGCATCCGGATTTTTCCGATCCGCGGGTTGTATATTCAGGCTCTGACCGGGCTTCGTTTGTTTCCGGCCTGGCCAATGGCACATATTACTACCGGGTGCGCAACCTGGACAACGGCACTCCCGGCGCATGGTCCGACCCGCTGGAGATCACGGTCGATCATCATTCCCTGTCCCTGGCCCTGTTGCTCTTCGGGCTGGGATTCGTTGTGGTGGCGGCAACATTTGCGGTCGTACTGCGCGGTTCTTTTCAGCAGGATGAAGCCGAAGCAGGCGGAGGTGCCGCCGAATGACGATTCACCAGTCCGCCGTGCTGCCCGAATCCCTGGGATGGATTCTGATGTCCGCCCTGGCCGTCATCTGGGTAGCCCTCGGCATCTACTGGGGACGCAAGGCCCAGAGCCTGGAAGGCTACATGCTGGCGGGCCGAAACGTGGGGCTGGCGCTGGGCACCGCCACGGCGATGGCGACGTGGATTACCTCCAACACCACAATGCTGGCGCCGCAGTTCGCGCTGGAGCTGGGGGTCTGGGGGATGATCGCCTATTCCACCGCCGCCTTCGGGCTGCTGCTGTTTGCGCCGATGGCGAAACGCATCCGCCAGCTGATGCCCAACGGCTTTACCAGCGGCGATTTCATCCGGCTGCGATACGGCAAACCGCCCTGGCTGTGTTTTCTTGCCATCTCGATTTTCTACAGCCTGACCTGGCTCATCAGCATGGGCATGGCCGGCGGCATCCTGCTGCACGCCCTGGCGGGGATTCCCTACGAATACGGCATGAGCGTCATTCTACTGGTCTGCGTGCTTTATACCCTGTTCGGCGGCCTGTACGCTGTCATCGGCACGGATTACATCCAGAGCCTGATCATCCTGATCGGCGTCGTCGTGGTTGGCGTGGGTGTGCTGAACCTCGTGGATTTCGGCGAAATCTACACGAACCTGGCAACGGACAGGCCGGGATTGATCAGCGTACTGCTGCCCGCCGCCATCATGGCCATCTTCAATAACCTGCTGTTCGGCATCGGCGAGATTTTCCACAGCAACGTATGGTGGAGCCGCGCCTTCGCGATGGGCGAGGGCGTCGGACGCAACGCCTACCTGCTGGCGGGCCTTTTCTGGCTGCCGGTGCCTGTTGCCGCCGGGTTTGTCGCTCTGGCCAGCGGCACCCTGGGCATCAACGTCACCAGCCCGGACATGGTTGGACCGCTGGTGGCCGCCAATATTTTAGGCAGCGTGGGGGCGGTCATCGTCTTCATCGTCATTTTCTGCTCGCTGGCCTCCAGTATCGACAGCCTGCTGGCCGCCACGTCGGACCTCATCACGGAGGACGTCTACCGCAAGCTGCTGCGGCCCGATTCCTCTGAAGACCACCTGCGGAAAGTCTCGGCGCTCATCATCATCGGCCTGGGCGTTTTCGCCTGGCTCGTCTGCCTGCCGAGAATCGGCACCCTGGCCACCGTGCTATTCTTCGCGGGTCCGATGGTCGGCAGCACCATCTGGCCGGTGGCCGCCGGGCTGTTCTGGAAGGACGCCAACCCGACGGGCGTAGTCTGGGCCATGATTGCCGGAACCGTGCTGGGGCTTGTCACCTATTTTCAGATCGGCTGGTTCGCCGCCTCGCTGGTGGGCGCGGCGGTTTCCATGCTCATTGTGATCCTTTCGACAAAGCTGGCCCCGGTCCGCTTTGACTGGAAAAACCTGAACGAACTTCACGGCGAAGACCCGGTCCGGGTCCAATCCGCCGCAAGCGCATAAAGGAAAACGATTTCAGATGACGCTGTTTTCAGAAAGCTTTTTATCGGGCCTGGTTTACGGGGCCATGCTGATGACCGCCCTCGGCGCCATCACGCTGATCGTTTTATTGGTGAGAGATATCAGAAACAGGAAGGTGTGGTGATGAACAAATTCGATACCGAAACCCTGACAATGCCGCAGCAGGACCCCCTGCAAAACCCCGGCCTCAACCCCAGCCCGGAAAAACTCATCAGCGATGACGCGCTGGGTCTTGGAATACTTAGGCGGCTGGTGGGGCAGTCGATTCTCTCCGTCAAACAGTTTGACGTGGAACTGGTGAGGGAAATCTGCAAGTTCGCCGCCCTGCTGGAAGCCACGGAAATTGCTTCGAGCCATCCGCTGGACGGCAAAATCGTCCTGACCGCCTTTTTTGAAGCCAGCACCCGGACCCGCCTCTCTTTTGAAAGCGCCGTGCTTCGCCTGGACGGCAAGGTCATCAGCATCCCCGACGGGAAAGTGACCGGCGCGGCCAAGGGCGAATCGCTGGCCGATATGGGCGAGATGTTCAACGCCTACGCCGATCTGGTCATCATGCGCCATACCCGGACGGAATCCCTGGACGAGATCCGGGAAAAACTCCGCCTGCCCCTGATCAACGCCGGCAACGGCACCGGCGAGCACCCGACCCAGGCCCTGGCCGACTGGTACGCGATCCTGAAGTGGAAGCCGAATTTAAAACTCCCTCAACCCCAGTCTGAAGACGAGAAGATTCACCTGGGCATTCTCGGCACACCGGGCAGCATGCGGGCGGTCAAAAGCTTCCTGCTGATGTCGCTGCTGTTCGGCAACCACATCCGCAAGATTACAGTGGTGTCCGAGATGAGCGATCCCTTCGGGGACGATCTCGCCCGCGAGATGGCAGGCTCCGGCGTAGAGTACAGCGTGACCAACGACATCAACGAGGTGCTCTCTGATCTGGACGTCATCTACATGAACGCCATCGCCTTTTTGGGTGACAGCTACAAGACGCTGGATTCGCGCTACAAACTGGACGCGGACAGCCAGCTCAAGCCGGGGGCCGTGGTGCTTCATCCCTTGGCGCGGCTTGATGAGCTGAGCATCACCCTCGACAACACGAAACACAATCTCTACTTCACGCAGGCCCACGGCGCCGTCTTTGTTCGGCAGGCGCTGTTTATTTCCATTCTCGATCGCTTCACCCGCCTGCCGTCGGATATTCCGGTGAAGTAGCCCAACCCCAATTGAAAGGAGTCTATTCATGTGCGGTATTGCCGGATTCTGGAAAACCGAACGCGCCCGTGAGGGCACGGAGACCATCCTTCAGGGAATGCTTTCCATGCTCCATCACCGCGGGCCGGACGGATACGGCCACCATATTTCACCCGAGGACGGGCTGGCGATGGGCCATGCCCGCCTCTCCATCATCGACCTCGAAGGCGGCAACCAGCCCCTGTTCAGCCCGGACAAAAACAAGGTCCTGACCGTCAACGGCGAGTTCTACGGCTTCAAGCCCGCCCGCGCCCAACTGGTCTGCGAGGGACGCCGCTTCGGCACCAAATCGGACAGCGAGATCGCTTTGCATCTCTACGAGCGCGACGGGCTGGATTTCGTGCGGCACCTGCGCGGCGAGTTCGCCGTGGCGCTGTACGATCGCGAAGAGGAACAGCTGATCCTGATGCGCGACCGGTTCGGCATCAAGCCCCTTTTCTACCGGTATACCGAGGATGGCGTGTACTACGGTTCCGAGGTGAAGGCCCTGCTGGCCCACCCGGAGGTTCCCCGCGAACTGAGCCACGAATCGGTCCTGAACCAGCTGATGCAGACCATGGTGCCGGGCACCAGCGCCTTCAAGGGAATTTATGCCGTGAAGCCGGGGCACATGGTCATCATCCGCAAGCGCAACGGTCGCCTGGAAATGTGCGAACAGCGCTACTGGGACATGGAGTTTCCCGAAGAGCAGCCACCCGAAGCCGCCCAGCCGGATCAAACCTACATCGACGGCGTTCGCGACAAGCTCATCGAATCCATTCAGCTGAGGCTGGAAGCCGACGTGCCGGTGGGCTGCTATCTTTCCGGCGGCATCGACAGTTGCTCCATCCTCGGCTTGGCCACCGCCCTGCGGCAAGACCCCGTTAAAGCCTTCACCATCAGCTTTGACGATGACCAGTACGATGAGTCGTCCATCGCCCAGGAGATGGCCCGGTTCACCGGAGCTGATCAGGTTCAAATGAACTTGTCGGGGGATGATCTCTACGGCGAGAGCTACGTGGATACCCTGTGGCATGCCGAGCGCACGTTCTACAACACCCTGGGCGTGGCCAAGTGGCACATGAGCCGCGTGGTGCGCGAGAACGGCTACAAGGTCGTCGTCACCGGCGAGGGGTCGGACGAACTGTTCGGCGGCTACCCGGCCTTCAAGCGGGACATGTTCCTGCACGGCACGGCCCATCTCCCGGAATCCGAGCGGAAAATCTACCAGCAGGCGCTGGACAGGAACAACGCCCTGTTCCGCGGCGCCATCCTCTCGGAAAAACCCATGAGCCATCCGGCCTTTGAATCCCTCTGCGGCTTCACGCCTTCATGGATTCAACCCTGGATGCTGACCCTGGAGATGGCCCGGCCCCTGCTCCACGATGACGTGCTGGCCGAACTGAAGGATTACGACCCGGTGAGCGCCATCGCCGAGCAGCTCGACCCCCGAATGATCGAGGGACGGCACCCGCTGGACAAGGCCCAGTACACATGGATCAAGACCATGCTCGAAGGCCAGATCCTGAATTGGGGCGGCGATCGGGTGGACATGGCCCACTCGGTGGAATCGCGTCCGGCCTTTCTCGATCACCATGTGGCGGAATACGCTCGGCTGATTCCGCAGCGGCTGCGCGTCTACGGCAACATCGAGAAATGGGTGCTGCGCGAAGCCATGCGGGAGATCCTGCCCGAAGTGCTGTACAAGCGGGAAAAATTCGCGTTCATGGCCCCGCCGGGAAACACGCAGCAGGGCAAGCGCAAGGCTCTTCGCAGCCTGATTGCCGGTTTCATGGGATCGGAACAGATCGAAAAGACCGGCCTGTTTGATCGCAAACGCCTGGAAGGCTTCATCGAGGGCTACTTCTCCGAGGAGGACCCGGTGCAAATGAAGCGGCAGGACGCCCTGATGAACCACATCCTGGGGCTGCACATCCTGCACCGCCACTTTATCCAGCCGGATCTTCCACGCCGGGCGCAGGAGATGGCCACCCCGGCCACCCGCTGACCGGTTGCGAAAAATTTACGGAAAGCCGCTTTCAGCCTCCTGTCTGCAAAGCGGCTTTCCCGTTACCGGTAATTTTTACAATCTTTTTACACCACCCGTTTAAATTCAAAAAGCCAGTGGAATATGCAGATTGAGCAGAGGTATCGAAGTCGGGTTGAGTCGGGCATATAAGGCAGGCAACCTACCGCTGCTGCCATGAGCGAACAGAGGGTTATCTGGATTTCCCCGTTTTTGCGCAACAGGAGTGAACCAACGGATGCTTTCCCCCAAGAGCCATTCCAGCGGGTCGCGGTTCTGGTCGGCATACAGACCGTCTCTCGAACAGATCAGCATGCAGGCATTGCCGGCAGAAGCCCCGGCCCAGGGCATTGCGGAACAGGCTATCGCCTTTCATGCCAAAACCATTGACGCCTGCCTGAACCTGCTGCAAAGCCGATTTACCGGTCTGACCGAAGCCGAGGCCGCTGAGCGGCGTCATACATGGGGTATCAACGCCATTGACGGCAAACCGTTCCAGGTCAGCCGCAGACTGTTTCTCTGCCAGTTCAAGAATCTGGTGGTCTACCTGCTGCTGGGCGCCGGGGTCCTTTCCTTCGCCATCGGCGATTATGTCGGCGGGACGCTGATCTTCCTGGCCATGATGCTGAACATCCTGATGAACGTGCTGGCCGACTGGAAAACCCAGCAAAGCAGCATCGATCTCAACGATTTCAAAAACTCCACGATTACAGTCAAACGGGATCGCAGAAACGTGCAGATTCCCGCAACGGAAGTGGTGCCGGGCGATATCCTGGTGGTTTCGCCGGGCCAGCTCGTCGCGGCGGACGCCCGCCTGCTCTTCAGCGAAGGACTCCAGGTGGACGAGGCGCTGCTGACCGGGGAGTCCGTGCTGGTGACGAAAGACGGCAAGGCCACCCATGCGCCGCAGACGGATTTATCGAAACAATCAAACATGCTGTTTTCCGGCACGCGTGTCAAAACGGGATGGGGTGAGGCGGTGGTAACCGCCATTGGGGAAAAATCGGTCATGGGACGCATCGCGTCCCTGGCCACAATGACGGAAAAAAGAAACACACCCTTCACACAGGGCCTGAATCGCCTGGGAATCACCATCTTCCTGGGCGTCGTCCTGGTGGCCACGGGCGTGGTCGCACTGGAATACTATCGGGGAACCCCGCTGCCGCATCTTCTGCCCCTTGCGTTAATCCTCCTGGTGGCGGCGGTTCCCCAGACTCTCACGTCGATGACCACATTCATTCTTTCGATGGGTCTGGACCGTTTATCGAAAGAGCACATTTTCGTTAAAAACCTCCACGCCTTTGAATCCATCGGTGCGGCAACGGTGTTATGTACGGATAAGACCGGAACCCTCACCGAGAATTCCTTTACCCTGAACCAGGTATACGTCCCAGATCTGGGCATTATCCCCTACCAGGCCGACTGGCGGGACGGAAATGAAATTCCGTGCGAATCCGTCGATGCCCTGCTGCACATTGCACGCAATGCCAACAGCACGGTGATGGACGGGTTGCGCAGTTCCATTATGGGCGACCCCATCGACATCGCCCTGTTCCGGGCCACACCCGCCATCTTCAGCGCGGGATACCGTCCGCTGAAGGACTACCCGTTCAACCAGCAACTGATGAAAATGGCCAAGGTTTGCAGAATCAAGGCCACCGACGGCTCCGGCGACGAACAGATCATCGCGATGATCAAGGGCGCCCCGGAGGCCGTAATTGCCGACTGCGGTTTTTACATGCGCCCTGACGGCTCTATCGTGGAAATGGATCGGTTCATGGCCAACGAGTTTCTCCTGATCAACCGCGATATGGCCGTTCAGGGCGCCCTGCGCGTCATCGGCTTCGCCCTGAAGTTCATGGACGCCGAAATGGAAAACCCCTACGGCAACGCGGTGTTCGTCGGCTGGATCAGCCTTGAGGACCCCCTGAAGCCGGGGGTTACGGACACCATCGAATTCTGCCGTAACATCGGCGTCGAGGTCACCATGATCACCGGCGACCAGAAAGCCACCGCCGCCGTCATCGGCCACAAGCTGGGACTGCTCAAGGGGGATTCTGAAGTCTGGACCCGCCGGGATCTCGACTGCATCACCGATGGCGTCCCTTCGAACGTGCGGATTTTTGCCCGGACCAAGCCGGAAGAGAAGCTGGTTATCGTGGAATCCCTGCAACTCGGCGGCGAAGTGGTTGCCATGGTGGGCGACGGGGTCAACGACACCCCCGCCCTCCAGAAAAGCGACATCGCCATCGCCATGGGCATTCATGGCGCAGACGCCGCCAAGGAGAGCGCGGACATCCTGCTGCTCAACGACCGCTTCGAGGGCATTGTCACCGCCATTCTCGAAAGCCGTTACCTGATTAACAACGTGAAACTCACCGCGGAGTATCTGCTGAGTTGTAACCTGTCACTGGTCATGCTTGCCGTTCTTGCAGCCGTTCTGGGCGTCGGCCAACCCCTGCACGCCGTCCAGATCTTGTGGCTGAATGTGATAAGCGTGACGTTTCCGGCGATCGCCTTCGCCTTCGTCCCCCCTTCGCCGTCCGCTCTCGGCAAGCCGGTTTCCGCCAGGGAGCGCCTTCCGATGGATCGCCAGCGCATGGCTTTGGTCGTGTTCTGGAGCCTGTTGATTGCGGCGGCGGGGCTGGGGATGTATTGCTACGCCACGCTGTGGGCCGGTTATTCCCACGAGGTGGCTGCCACGCTGACATTCTGCGCCGTGGCGCTTTGCCAGATCCTCAACCTGCTCAACATCCAGTTTGTCCATGCCGGACGGCGGCTGTGGGCATACCTGTTCGACGCCCTGAGCGTTCCGGCCCTGTGGCTTGTTTTTATCGTGTCCATCGTCATCCAGGCTGCCGCGGTGCATCTGCCCATGTTCAACATCCTGCTGAAAACCACCTCGATTGAGCCGGAACTCTGGCTGCTGCCCGCAGGGTTCGCCGCAGGCATGATTTTCCTGTCCATGTTTTTGCTCGATGTCCGCCAGGTCGGGGACTGACTTTTGGGAGAACTAACCAGGTAGTTAATAGCGGTTATGTCCTGTCTTCCCCTAGTATTACGGATCGGCTGATGATCAGACATTGGAGAGGGCAAGGCACCATTGAGCAGAGCCGAATACATTTCGCATTTTCGGGACAGTTCCTACAGTTTCATATCAACAGTCGGCGAAGCGGGCATTATGCTGGCCATCGCCATCAAGCGCATTCTGAGCGGACGGATCGACTGGGGTGAAACGCTGGATCACATTGACCGGTCCGGCATCGGTTCGCTTCCCATCGTGGCCGTTTCCGCATCGTTCATCGGCATGGCCCTCTCCGTGCAGTTCGCCCGCGAGATCGTGGTGCGTTACGGCGCCGATTTCCTGGTGGGCGGATTTGTGGCTATCTCCATGTTCCGGGAGCTGGCCCCGATTTTCGTGGCGGTGGTCATGGCCGGGAACATAGGCGCATCCACCACGGCGGAAATCGGCGCCATGAAAGTTACGGACCAGATTGACGCCCTGAAGGTGTTTCGCATCAACCCCCTCGAATACCTGGTGATTCCCCGTATCGTCGCCATGCTGATCGTCGGTCCGGCGCTCACCATCTTCGGCGTCTTTCTGGCGCTGCTGACCGGCCAGCTTTTCTCGGAACTGCTCGTGGGGGTTCCTGGCCGAATCTTCTGGGATTCCGTCCAGTTCACCACCCAGATAAGCGATATCACCAGCATGTTGGTCAAGTCCCTCGTTTTTGCCGTCACCATTGCGATTATCTCCACCAGCAACGGCATGGCCACCGAAGGCAGCTCTGAGGCAGTGGGCATCAGCACCACCCGAACCGTCGTCTGGTGCCTGCTGGCCATATTCATTCTGAATTACGGCCTGACCACCATCTTCTTCGAGTTATAGGGGACTGTGATGGACAACACGATGCGCAACGACAATATGGACCGGCCCAAGGGAAAGCCGGGCGATCTGATGATCCGGTTGCGCGGTATATCGCTCTCCTTCGGCAAAAACAAAATCCTGGACAACATCAGCATGGATGTCCATCGTAACGAAATGCTCGCCGTTCTCGGTCCCAGCGGGTCGGGTAAAAGCACCCTGATCAAGATCATTGCCGGACTGCTGGAACCCGACGAGGGCGAAGTGCGGGTGGAAAGCGACCGGATTGGCATGGCCTTTCAACACGGCGCCCTGTTCTCTTCCATGACGGTGGAGGAGAATCTGGCGCTGGCGCCAAGGCGCACACAAAACCTGTCGGGCGAGGAGATCGACCGGCGGGTTCATGAGGCGCTGAAAATGGTCGGCCTGGAAGAAGACATCGACAAGATGCCTTCCGAGCTTTCCGGCGGTATGCAGAAACGGGTCGGCATTGCGCGTGCCCTGGCCATTGATCCGGACATCATGCTTTACGACGAGCCTTCCGCCGGACTCGACCCCATTCTGGCCCACCGGCTTGAAAAGGATCTGCGGCGGATCAACGCGGAACGGCAGATCGCTTCCATCGTGGTGACCCATGAGATCCCGTCGATCCGCAAAATAGCGGATAACGTGAAACTGCTCTACGAGGGGCAATTTGTTTATGAAGGAACCACCGACGACTTTTTCAGCACGGACGATCCGCATGCCCGGCAGTTCCGGGAGCGGGAGGAAGAAGGACCCATCGCAATCTGACAGGAGATTTCCCATTTATGACCGGTAAGTCACACCAGGCAAAAGCATTCCCCGTTGGGCTGTTCATCCTGCTGTCCATGGTCGTCCTGATTGTGGGAGTCATCTGGATTCGCAACATCACCATGCAGCCGGGCTACAGGTTTATCGCCCAATACTGGGCACCCGATCCCATTGCGGAAGGGGTAGCCGTCTATTACCGCGGCGTGAAAGTGGGCCGGGTCACCCAGGTGGCGCTGGCTCCCAATCACAACAGCACGT
Organism: Candidatus Neutrinobacter sp.; assembly: GCA_039794365.1. Classification (GTDB taxonomy): domain Bacteria; phylum Cyanobacteriota; class Vampirovibrionia; order Vampirovibrionales; family Vampirovibrionaceae; genus JBDIVN01. The sequence continues at coordinate 426,693 of JBDIVN010000001.1, forward strand.
ACGTTACCATTGGCATTGATGATGAAAATCTCCGCCTGGCGGAAAACGTGCGGATCGAAATCAAGCTGGAGGGCATTACCGGCCAGCGCTACATCCAAATCAATCCCCCCTGGGATGAAAGGCTGTCCGACGAATACATCGATCCCGGCGAAATTGTGGAGGGAACGCCGGATTACACCCTGGAAAGACTGCGCATGCAACTGGCCCGGATTGCGGAAGAAGGCACCCTGGAAAAAATCCTGAAATCCACTCAGGAAACCATGCAGGAGTTGGAGGTTGCCTCGACGGACCTCCGAAGCCTCGCCAACCAGGCAGACACCTTTCTCTCCGAAACCCGTGCCCCCACCCAGAACGCCATCCGGAGCTTCGAGCAGGCCTCGAAAACGGCAGAGCGGTTCCTGGCCCAGAATGAACCGGGAGCCTCGCAGGCCATCCGAAACTTTTCCCAGGCATCCCACGAATTCGGACTGACGGCGGCACAGGTCCGCGAATTCACCGTTGGCGCGGAGGGCACGATAAACCAGTCGCTGCCGAAGCTGGCCGCGGGATTCGAGTCCCTGGGACAAAACACACGGGGTCTCAACGACGCCATTTTCTCGGTGAGAAATGCTGCCGATCGTTTCGGAGAGACGTTTACCACCATCAATACCCAACTGGTGGAAACCGATCTGATTCCCCGGATTTCCGGCACCGCCACCTCCATCACCGGCGGCATCGGGCACTTCACCGGGAAGCAACCGCCGGAACTTGCCGAACTGACGGATATGCTGACCCGCCTGGAGGAAACCAGCGTCTCAACCGCGTCCGTGCTGGAGCAGATCGAGCCGGACACCCGGACGGAACAGGCCCGGCTTGCCCGGATGGACAACCTCGTCTCGGAAGCGCGACAGATGGTGCGGGTGGTTCAGCCCGTGCTGAAGGAAAGTGCCGATGCCGATGCCCTTCGCCAACAGGTCAGTTATGTCAGTCTCCTGTCCGCCCAGTTGAGCCGGGCGGCAAACAACCTGGCCCCCGAACTGCGTGGGGAGATTCCCGGCACCGGACCGGCCAGCATGCAGAACAACTGGCGACTCCTCGCAGAAAAGGCCCGACAGTTTGGCCAGACGGCCTCCCGTGTGCAGTCACAGGCCATTTTCATCCAGCCCCGCCTGGAAGAGATTGCCGCCCAGGCAAGGGAGCAGCGGAAAGAGGGGGGACTGGACAATATTTTCGGCGGCCTGGACAACATCGGCAAGGCGGCGGAAAGGGTGGATTGCGTGACCACCCAGGTGGGCCACATCCTGGATCAACGCTTCCTTGGTTTCAGGTTGTTCTTTGGCAACCCGTCAGGGGATAAATTCGACGGCTGCAAGAGCCTGGTGGATTATCCCGGCAAGGACGCCTACGAAACCACTCCCGCACCCTGAGAAATCCCTGATACAATCGGAATATCATGACACGCGTCCTTGAGATTCCGGAGAAGCACTGCCGCCCGCATGGCGTGCATTACACCTCGCGTGAAAACGTTCTGCGCGTGATTGGCGACCTGTTCCTCAATGAACTCCAGGCGGCCCTCGATGGGATCGGAAGCGATTCACAGGCCCTGGAAACCCTCCACGATCGGATCGGGCGCCTGACGTTTCTCGATCCCGCATGCGGCAGCGGCGACTTTCTCCGGGTGATCCTGGAAGAATTGCAGCGCCTGGAACAAACCATCCTGAGCCGGAAAGCCGAATACGCGGCGGATTTGCAAACCCGCCTCAGCCTGGCCCGCTTTTACGGGTTCGAGATCGATCCGGGTGCCGCGGAGCAATCCGCCCACAGGCTTGGAGCGGCCCATCAGGATTATCGGGAGAAACTGCTCCGGCGGTTCGGCAACCGGCTTGAATTGAAACCGGCTGACTGTGCCCGGATCATTGCGGGCAACGCCCTTCGGGCAGATTGGGGGAAAATGCTGCCGGACGAAATGGATTACATCGTGGGCAACCCGCCCTATATTGCCCGGCAGAAGCGATCACCGCAGCAGAACATCGACATGAAAACGGTGTTTCCGGCAGGCACGCGTACCGGCCTGCTGGACTATGCCGCCGCCTGGTTCGTCAAATCCGCCCGGTACATGCAAAACCGGAAAACCCGCGCCGCCTTTGTTGTCACCAATTCCATCACCCAGGGCGAACAGGTTCATCCCCTCTGGAGCGAAATGAACCGCCTGGGCATGCACATCCACTTTGCCCGGCGCACCTTCCGCTGGCAGTCGGAAAAAGCCCATCAGGCAGGAGTGTCGGTGGTAATCATCGGCTTCGCCGCTTCCAGGCCGCACCGCTCCTGCAAACTCTACCATCTGGAAAACAGCGCCTGGCGCCGCCATGAAACCGGTGAAATCAATGGTTATCTTGTTGCGGGCGGCAGCGACGTGCTGCTTCCCGCCCGCAACATGCCGCTACCGCCAGGTGCGCCGGTGGCTCAATTTGGCGGCATGCCCAATGACGGTGGCCACCTGTTGCTCGATGACCGCGAGAAAGAGCTGCTGGTCAGCCAGAACCCTTCCGCCAGGGAATTTATCCGCCCCCTGATCTCCGTCCGGAACTATCTTGCCGGTCAGCCCCGCTGGTGCCTGTGGCTCGACCGGGAAGGCTGGCGGGACATCCCCGGTATCCGGGCACGTGTAGAAGCCGTCTGCCGGTACCGGCGTGCCAGCCGCCGGAAGACAACGACCGCATTAGCGCAAACGCCTCATCTGTTCGGCGAGATTCGCCAGCCGCAGGGAGAATTCGTGCTGATCCCCCTCACTTCCTCGGAACACCGCCAATATATTCCGATGGATCTGCTGCCGCCGGGAAGCGTCGTCAACAACACCGCATGCTTTGTCGATCACGCCAGACCGTTTCACTTCGGAGTCCTGATCTCCCGGATGCACATGGCCTGGACGAGCCAGGTCTGCGGACGGCTGGAAGGACGCTACCGGTACTCAATCCGGATTGTCTACAACAATTTCCCCTGGCCCCAACCGGACGCCCACCAACGAAAAAATGTGGAACTGGCCGCCATGCGGCTATTGGCGGTTCGCCGATCTTTTCTGGAGACAGGGCAGACCCTGGCCAGCCTGTATGATCCCAAACGCATGCCGCCGGAACTGGCCGAATCCCACCGGCTTGTGGACAAGGCGGTGGAACAATGTTACAGGCAGAAGCCGTTTGACGGAGACGCCGGGCGGCTGGCATTCCTGTTTCAGCGGTACCGTGAGTATGCCTGCGGGGAAACCCCGTAATAGGGATAGCCAGGCACACCATAGGGCAATTCGGGCGTCTCCGGCTGAAGGGCCGGATTGACGGTCAGCGGATGCTGCCGGTTCTCAAAAGCCTTGAAAGGAGAATCGGGGCGAATGACCAGGGACGGATGCACCGGACGGCTTCCGAAATCCGGTTGGGGCTGCTGTTTTTCGTTCTGCTCCTGTTCATACCGTCTGCGGGTAAGAAAAATATTGAGGATCTGGGGTGAAGCACCCAGCATCAGGACGGTAATGGCCAGACCGATACCGAACTGCTTATTCTTGAGCTTCATAAGCTGATCCCGCACAGGGGCATAGCGCGGATGGGTGAGGATTTGCTCGTAGGTCGGCACCACGCCGTTGCCGGAGATCTTGCCAATAAGCCGCCTGAGAATGGAATCGGAAGTTCCCGAAGCGGTTTCCCCGGTCACTTTCTTGAAGAACCGGCTGAAGATGGGCTTGACCACCATCGGCGTAAAGATGGAGAACCACAGGACCCCGTTGGCGGCTTTCAGGGCCTGCTCCTTGAACTCGTTCGGGCCGCGGGCCGCATGCAGCCAGCCGAGGTAGGCGGGCGCCAGCCAGAACAGGAAGGTGGCCAGCCCGTCGTTTACCTGGTTGGCGCCATTTCCCTTGATCACCGCCCCCAGCTTCTGGAAAAAGCCTTTCTGATCGGCGATTTTGCCCCCCGCCTCGCCACGCAGGTGGAACTTGCTGAACAGCCATTCCAGGGATTTCGGCAAGGCTTCCTTACCGTAGCGACGGGCGGCCAGGCTGAATCCCAGGCCGGAAGCCAGGCCCAGTGCCGTCCCAATGCCCAGGACCTTCCAGGCCATGTGGAGCTGGTAGCGCTTTTCCTCTTCCGGGGTGCGTTTCTGCTGAGCCTCGCCCTTTTTCTCCAGCCCGATGAGCGCCTCGAAGTTGGCGGTATTGCTGCGCTCAACGGTGAGATAGTTGCGGAAAAACACCGCCGCCCAGAACGCCGACGCAAACGGGAACATGAACCCAAACGACGCCCCCAGCCTGGCCAGCCTGGCCTTGGCGGAAATGTCCGCCGCCGCCTTACCAACCAGTTCGGCCTTGGGGATCGCTGAAACACGCTGAACCAGACCCCGCACCAGTTGCGGAAGCAGCAGTGACAGGCCGACGGTAATGGCCGTGTTGGACAGTTCCAGCGTGGCAACGTCCAGACGTTCCGATGGGGTGCGGGTAAAGATGATCTTGGGCACGTTGAAACCCAGGACATCCTTGAAAACCGTTTCCGCAAGGGGATTTTTTTCAAGAAAGATAAGGGGTGCGGAAATACCGCCAAACCGGATTGGCGTCTGAACAGGGCTGGTCGGATGGAGAGAGGGGGGGATGTTCACGCGTTATCCAATCATACCCAAAGTACGAGCAAGACAGAGGCCACCAACCTCAGGGAAACAAAACCCGGACCATGGGGAAAAATTACCAACGCCGTTCCCATGTTACATAAATCGCCCCCAGATAGGATGAAAATCAGGTTAACCCCACGGCGACAAGGCTCTTCAAAAACCCGAATCGGGCCTTCACGGCCCCCTTCAGGCATGTTACATAACTTGACACACCCCGAACCACTGCCTGAAAGGGCTACCCGGCTGGGTAATTGCCAAAATCACCCGTCGGTGCCAGAGTATAGGATGCTGCCTGCATCGGCGGAACCGACGTGTCTGTCAGGGAGAAAATTCATGTCCACTGTCCGAAACCTCAAAAGCCTTTTCAGCATTCTCGTTCTCAGCATGTTTCTGCTGGCCGGAACCGGTTACGGCCAGTCGATGATGGAGCATCATACGGCAAACATCATCACCACGCAGGGCCGGGGCGAGGCAACCGTCCAGCCGGATTCACTGGGGGTTTCCATCGCCGTGGAAACCCAGGAGAAAACCCTGGCCGAAGCCCGCGCACTGAACAGCACCCGGATGACGGCCATCCTCAACGCTATCCGGAGCCTGAACATTCCCAATCTCAGGGTGGAAACCCGGAATTTCAATGTGCATCCCGTCTATGACCACCGGCTGAGCAGCAGTGCCAACGGTGCCCCCCGGCTTACGGGTTTCCGGGTCTCCAACAACATCCAGGTCACGGTCAACAATACAGACATGGAACAGCTGGGCGACAACGCCAGCCGGATTCTTGATTCGGCTTTGGCGGCGGGGGCCAACCAAATCAACAGCCTGAGCTTCTACCGCGAGGACATGGCCCCTGCCCAGGCTCTCGCGCTCCAGGAAGCCGTCCGCAACGCCCGGACCAACGCCGAAGCACTGGCCCAGGCAGCGGGTGTTACCCTGGACACCGTTCACTCCATCGAGGGTCACCCGCAGTTCCATTCGCCTCCGATGCCCATGAGAGCGATGACGATGGAAAGCGCCGCATCCACCCCCATCGAAGTCGGAGAAATAACGGTTAACGCCACGGCCACTATGCGCTACCGATTCTGACATGGCCTTTTCGCTGTCATTCTGGAAAGACATCGGGCAAAAAATCGGCCAGGACGACTGCCCCGGCATGGCCGCGGAAATGACGTACCACCTGATGCTGGCTTCCGCACCGGCTCTTATCTTCATTTTCGCCCTCTTAGGCATGTTCGGGAATGACCGGCAGATCTACGCCCAGGTGCAGAGCGTGGCCGGTCAAGTCATGCCGGGAGATGCGCTGCGGCTTTTCCAAAACCTGTTTGAACAGGTTATCCGCGGCAGCAGCGGCGGCCTGGCCATTGTCAGCCTGTTGGGAGCGCTGTGGGCGGGTTCCAACGGGGCCACGGTCGTCCTGAAAGGATTGCACCGGGCTTACGGCTCAAAGCCCAGGGGCGGATTCATCCGTCAGAAACTGCTCTCGTTTCTCATCCTGCTGGTTCTGGGCGGTGCCATCTTCCTGGCCTCCAACCTGCTGATTTTCGGAAACATCCTACTGGAGCAGCTTCAGAACTGGCAGTTGCTCCAGGAATCCTACGTGCCCTGGCTGCAGTGGGGCCGCTGGGCAATCGCCCTGGTCGCCGTCCTGTCCCTTATGACCTGGCTCTACACGCTCGTTTCCGGTCCGGCCAACCCCCAAAACCGTTGGAAAAGCGCCGTGCCGGGAGCTGTCGCATTCCTGATTCTCTGGATCGCGATCTCCCTGCTCTTCAGCCTGTACGTCCAGAATTTCGGCAGATACAACCAGGTGTACGGCACATTGGGCGGGGTGGTGGTCCTGATGTTGTGGCTCTATCTCTCTTCCCTGGCCCTGCTCATCGGTGCGGAAATCAATGCGGCGCTTCAGGAGCGGAAGGCGGAACAATGACAAAACGAAGCGCGACGGGATCGGTTACGGCCCCTCCCCGGAGGCAGGCCAGCTTCTTCGAACGCGGGAGCCGCTTGAGTAGGGCTTCCCAGCGCATAGCATCCGACTTTGATGGGAACTCCCAATAGCAAAGCAGCCTGACGGGCAGACGCGCCCTGGTATACCGGCTGCCCGTCCCTTCGTTATGAGCCTTCAGACGATTCGATATGTCCGTTGTCCAGCCAGTATAAAGGGTTTCGTCGGTGCATACGAGCATGTACGTGAAAAATGCCATATAATGATTATAGGCACAGGCCGCCAAAGTGGGTAGCAGGCAGGCTCCGGGCCAAAAAAGCAGGTTTGGCAACTGGCCGGTGGTGGCATTGACTCACAGGAACCATTGTCATACCAATGATTCAAGTTAACCGCAGATGAATCCGCAGAGTTTTTTTCCAATGAACCATTTATCTGAAACGGGCGCTTACAGGAAATACCTCCAGAAGCGCCGCCAGCAAACCATCTTCTTTTTCATGGGCATGTTTTTCATCCTGTGCGCCGTGGCAATAGCGGGCTGGGTACTACTGAAGGGCGAGGCGGGTGCGGAAAGCGAGCCATCGGGAATCTCCATTGGAGGGACCCGGCTGATGGACACCCGTTTTCTGGCCCACGATGTCCGCCTGGAGCCGACGGTGGGTTCCCTGACCCGGACCCGGCTCCTCCCCGTCGCCGCCCTGTCGGAAGACACCGAACTTGAAACGGCCATCCGCCGGGTCATCGGCAAATACCCCAGCCGGTTTGTCCCGCACCTGTACTTTTATGATCCTGCCGACCAGAGCTACGTGGACATCGGCGGAGAAGAACCTGTCGCCGCCGCCAGCGTCATCAAGCTGCCCGTACTGTTCGCCTGGCTGGAAGACATGGACCAGGGAAATCTTGCCCCGGAAACGGAGTTGCTCTACCTGGAGCACCACCGGGCGGGAGGCGCCGGAATGTTGCAGTTTCAGCCTCCGGGCTTTAGCCTGACCTCCCAGGATGTGGCCACCCGGATGATTCAACTGAGCGACAACACGGCCACCAATATCATGATCGACTCGCTGGGTGGCAGCGAAAAGCTGAACCGGCGCTTTGACGCCCTGGGCATGCGCGAAACCCGGATCAATGACTGGCTGCCCGATCTGCCCGGCACCAACGTCATCTCCATGCGCGACATGGTAACCCTGCTCCACAATATCGAGTCAGGCACGCTGCTCAGCTCCGAGTCCAGGGAAATGGCCCTGGGTATCCTCAAAGGCACCCACAACCGCCGCCTGATTCCGGCCCGGCTGCCGGAAGGCACCGTAGTGGCCCACAAGACCGGCGATATCGGTTCGGCCCTCGTCAACTCAGGCATCGTCTATCTTCCCGATGGCCGCCACTACTATATTTCCGTGCAGGTTGACCGCCCTTTCAACGATTACACGGCCCGCGATATCATCCAGGAAATCTCGCGCACAGTCTACGACCACGAGCTGGCCAAGGAGCCGCCGCAGATCATGACCCGCTCGAAAGCGCCGGACGCCAACGGCTGAAACGACTTTTCAAAACAGGAATTTGCTGATAGAATCGGCTCCCGCCGATCGGTTTCCCGATAGGGGAACCGGCGGCAATCCCTGCCCCCCTCCCGCAATTTCCTGAAAGAATCCCGGCCATGACAGAACTGCTGCTCTATTTCACCGGCGCCCTGGTGTCGCTGTTCTCCATCGTCAATCCACTGCTGGCCGCGCCGGCCTTCGTATCCCTCACGGCGGGAAACACCTCGCCTGAGCGTCATTATCTTGCCCGCCGCGCGGCCCTCAACGTGTTTGGCATCCTGCTCCTCTTTTTTATTTCGGGCAGTCTCATCCTCACGTTTTTCGGCATCTCCATCAATGCCCTGCGCATCGGCGGCGGTCTGATGATTCTGACCTCCGCCTTCGGCATGATTAACAAGAAGGAGCGTCTGGAACCGGAGGAAAAACGCGAGGCGGAAGAGAAGGATGACATTGCATTCTCTCCGCTGGCCATGCCGCTGATGAGCGGACCGGGCGCCATCGCCGTCATTATTGGCCTGGCCTCGGATGCCAGTTCCGTATTTCACTACGTCGCAATTTTTCTGGTCATTGCCCTGGTCTCCCTGGCCTGCTTCTTAACGCTATTCGTCTCGGAAGCGGTGGTCAACAAGCTGGGAAAAACACTGGTGAAAGCATTTACCCGGATCATGGGATTCATACTCCTCTGTGTCGGCGTGCAGTATATCGTCAACGGTGTCGAGGGCATCGTCCTGAAAATAATGCAAGGACAGTAATTAACGCCCTGATGATATTGCCTGTCGGGCAAAGCGATATAAAAAGTATCCTGTAGATTGTTAAGCAATTTTAAGATAGAATGCCTCTCGTTCCCGTCTGGTTAGAAAGAGAGGAAATGATGATGCAGAGACAATCCAAAGCCGAATGGAAAGGTACGTTGAAAGAGGGTCAGGGCCAATTTACCGTTGGCAAGAACATCCTCAACGGTGCCTATTCCTTTGCCTCGCGGTTTGAAACCGGCGAAGGCACCAACCCGGAAGAACTCATGGGCGCCGCCCATGCCGCGTGCTACTCCATGGCACTGTCCGCCGGCCTGACCAAGGAAGGCTACAAGCCGAACCGCGTCCATACCGTGGCGAAAGTCATGCTGGAGAAAGTGGGCGAGGGCTTCGAAATCACCAGCATCCTGCTGGAAACCGAGGCCGACGTCCCCGGCATCGACAACGAAGTGTTCATGCAGCAGGCTGAAGCCGCCAAGAAGGGCTGCCCGATTTCCAAGGCGCTGGCCGGCGTCAAGGAAATCAAGCTGAACGCCCGGCTGCTGGCTGCCGCCAAGTAAATCACGCAACCAGAAAAACGATCGTCGGCTTTACGTCTGCGTAAGGCCGGCGATTGTCTTTCCATGAATGCGTCTAAAGTTGCGGTATGGATATGCGGGACTCCACCATCTCCTTGAAATTTTTCAAATCTTTCTCAATCATCAGGTCAGGGTGGGCAAAGATATCGAGGGCGACCTCCGCCAGACCGCCGGAAGCCGTTTCAAACGCCATCTGAAGATGGATTCGCGTCCGGTCCTCACCGATCGGCGCAAAATCCACCGCGCCGGACATATCGAAATTCCGATCGGGATCTTCGATGGTACGCCATTGAATCTGCTTGTACGGCTCCCGCTTGTCCACATGGGCATACCACCGCATCGTTTTTCCCTTGCCCGCATCCACCACCCAGTACGAGATATCGGGGTCCTCCGTCAGCGACACCTGCCGGACATGCTTCATGAAATACGGAAAACACTGAAAGTTGTTCCAGTAGCGGTAACATTCCTCTACCGAGGCCTCCACCACGATGGATGCGGATACTTTTTTCATGGCAACCCTCCTGATCCTCGGTCCTTCAATTCCTGATCATAGAAGGCAGGCTTTTCGAAAACCATTGGCAACCCGGCTAGAAATCACCCGGCCAATGACAGAATCCTGGCCCGGTGCGGATTAAGCTCCAGGGATGAAAAAAACCCCCGAAGAGTGTAACCCAAGTGTCCTATTTGACATGAACAATCCGGTATAAAAGGATAGAGATGGAGAAAAAAGCTTCAGGAGAAGAGAACACCATGCATTTTCTGAACGGACCCCGCTTTTTGTTTATTGCCGTGGTTATTAGCCTGCTGTGGCATACGAGCGAGGCCCCCGCCCACCAGGAATTCATGTTTCCGGACAACGGGGCTTCCGGCGAAGCGTTCAGCGCCGGGGCCATTGTCAACAGTGGCCTGGATGTCTCCCTCGCCGCCCAGGAGGTACAGGCCGCGAATGCCGGACGCGACGTCATCCTGCGGGGCACCACGGTGCGGCGCAATGTGGCGGCGGGACGCCAGATCCAGGCAACGGACTGCACGGTCCAGGGCAGCCTGTCCGCGGGGCGGGATGTCGAACTGAATCACTGCCGATCGGTCATGCGCGTGACCGCGGGACGGGATGTCTCCCTTTCGGGAACCAGGGTTGAATCCGGCATCGAGGCCGGACACCGGGTCCGGCTGAATGATTCCAGCGTAGAAGGCGACGTGAAGGCCGGCAGCGGAGCGGACCTGAAAAACAGCCGGATTGCCGGCACGCTGTACCTGACAACGGATCGGTTGAGGCTCGACGGTTCGCGGGTAACCCACATCCGCATCGGGGAGGCATACAGCATGGTGGCCCAGGGAGGCTCGACGGGCATCTCCATCAACAGCAACGGCAACAGCGTGAATATCGGAACCGGCGTCAACACCGGCAGCATTATCGGCAACAACAGCATTCAGGTTCAGGGTGGGGGCATCGTCAGTCGCAACGGCTTTATCGGCACAGGCAACGGCATGGGCAATGCGATGATTTCCGTCGGCCCGTCCAGTGTTTCCAATGTCAACGGCTACACCGTCAAGGGAGCCTCCGACCGGACAACGGTCATCACTCCCCAGGGCAGCATCTACGTCAACGGCGCCCGTGTTTCCGGGCTGGGACCGAAGACCTACAGGGAATTCGTCGCAATGAACCCGGACGCCCCGGCAATCCGGGGACCCGGCTGGGTAAGCGGGGGCGCAGCGCCGGTCTCTTCATCCCCCGGTTCCGAGGTGATGCCGGAACAGGTGATCGAACTGGTCAACAACAGCGTTATCGCCGGCGAGGTTGTCTTCGAGGGCGGCAACGGAAAAATCCTCATCCACCCCGGTTCGGAATTTCACGGCACGGTCAGGGGAGGAGTCATCGAAAAGCACCGTTGATTGCCCCGGCGGCGGATTGTAAGCCTGATAAACCCGCATGTCCTCCCGAAAAATGATTTCGGGAGGACATGCGTTTTGGGGGAACGACCGGAGAATGACACGCTCCAATACCCTAATTGGTTGAATTATCCGAAAATCATTCCCTTTGAAAATTCACCATCAAAACCTATCCGAATGGGTAAGAGAAAAACTTTTGCACTCTCGATACACTGACCCCACTCTTGAAATTGGCAAACAGGAAATTCAAACATCTTCATTTTGCCGGTTTCCGGTGGTATCGGTTAATGAATTGAAATGCTTCAAGCAGAAATTAAATTCAGTTTACCGATAGTCAGACAGATAATCAAAAATTCCCTTTATCGACTCTTCAATTTGTTTAATTTTCGGAGGATAAAAACCTATGAATAAGAAACTATTCGCACTTGCGCTTTCCATCACGTTTGCCGGTGCCGGCCTGTTGGGCGCCGCCGCTCAGGCCCAGCCCCTGATCTTCGAGTTTGGTCCCGGCAACCAGGAAACGGGTCCGGGCAACCAGGAAAACGGCCCCGGGCACCAGGAAAACGGCCCCGGCAGCCAGTTCAATGACGATGATTTTGTTGACCTGGACAACGTGTTCAACAACAACAACATCGGCAACGACCAGAGCGATGACGACGGCATTGATGCCGACAACTCCTTCAACGGCAACGCCTTAGGCAACGGTACCGATGACGACTTCATCGACGCTGACAACTCCTTCAACCAGGATAACGATGGCGTCGATCTGGACAACTCGCTCAACGGAAATGCCGTGGGCAACGGAACTGATGACGATTTCATCGACGCCGACAACTCCTTCAACAACAACAACATCGGCAATGACAACAGTCGGCGCCGTAGCGATGACGATTTCATTGACATTGACAACTCTTTCAATGGCAATGATCTCTCCAACCGCACCCGCCAGAACGGCCTGGTCAACGCCGATGATGGCAGTACCAATAACGTCGGCAACCTTGCCACTGGCAACGCCCTGATTCTGGATGGGGACATCACCCAGATCGGTTACGGCTTTGGTTACGGCGGGGGTTCCTACAATGCCAACAGCGGCATCATGTACGACTCCATTGTCGGTGATGACAGCGCCCAGTTCCGGAACGTGGGTGTCGGCACCAACGGCAACGTGGGTGCGGGTGCCAACGTGAACAACAGCCAGAACAACCTGATCCTCGGCTGGTAGTCACGTACCGCAAGATGTGGACCTCGCTGCCCCCCCGGCAGCGGGGTCCCCTCTCCCCCCACTTCTTACGTTTCACAAGGCAACCCACTACTTAAGGGGATAAATCATGACCAAATTGCCTGATAGTAGAATCAAACGCCGCTTCGGAAAGTCCGTCATCCTGGGGACTCTTCTGGCCTTGATGTTCTCCGTCACAGTCCAGCCGGGATGGACGCAGGAAACAGTTGATACCAGCGCGAACACCGATACTTCCGCAAATGGCGGCTTAAACGGTAACACCGGTATTGCCAGCAATTCAATTATCGGCAATGGCAACCAGCAGGCGGACAATGTCGGGGTTGCGGTCAACGGGGATGTCGACGGCAACCTCAACAACAACCAGAACAACCTCAGCAGCCGAAACCAGAACCTGCTGTATTCGCCGGCATCTGGCGGTGGCGGCGGAAACTCGGCCCTGGTACTGCCGAGAAACCCCCTGCCCCTGCCCAATGCCAACCTGGGCCGCTCCAACTTCGGCCTGCAATTCGGACTCCAGAACAACCCGGTCTTCTCCGCCCTTTCGGGTAATGGCAACGCCCTGGGCTGGTTCGTGCAGGGCGGGCTTACCATCCCCTTCGGAAAGATTCCCGAAGTTTACCAGAACCGCGCCACCCGTGAGGTGGATGCCGTTCGCCTGCAAAATCAGGAAAATCAGCGCAACGTGTTTGATCAGTCCGGCAACGGCAACCGGATCGAACGCAAGGTGGAAGGCAGGCTGCTTGGGCTGAACGCATACAACTACACCACCATGCCCACCGGAAAGCTGGGGCTTCCTGAACAGCTCCGGCTGCCCGGCACGGAAACGGCCAGGCCACAGCCGCACGTCCTCACCCTGGAGCCTGGCGCCGTGTTCTCCCGCCCGCTGGATACCGGTGAAAAGGTGGGCGTGGTCGAAGTCGGCCAGGAATATCCCTATCTCGGCCATATCCGGTCGGGCTGGGTAAAAATCCTGCTGCCCGACGGCAAGAATGGCTGGACCCAAGCCGCCTTTGAGTACCTGAAACACGATTACACGGAGATCGACAACCTGGCCAGCCGCTCCGCGGACAAAACCAGGGCGTCGGCCCAGTAGCCGGGAATGCGAGGCATGCTCCCCGTGAACCTGAACAGATTTTTTTTACCGCGTCATCTGATTATATTCACCGCCCTGCTGCTCCTGCTGAATGTTACTATCATTCAGGCCGGGATGCAGCGGGCTTTCTCTTTTTCCTTCTCAGACCCGAATTCCAATTCGGCGATGACGTTCGGTTTCAAGGATCTGCGCTATGGCGGCTCCTCCGGTCCTGATGTTCAGCGGATTCTCGGAGCGCCGGACGAAATCGTCCACAGCCAGCAGATGTACCCGGTGGTGGAAAATTACTATTACTACGCCGATTCCGGCTCCGGCGCCGCCACGGTGTTCGTGTTCGAAAACGGCCTGCTGGTGGGCATGCACTACAAATCACCGGACAACCAGTACGTGGATCTGACATACTTTCTTATCGACAACGGTGACCGGCTCCTGAACTTCCCGCTGAACGCGGGATACCAGGGCTATTTTCCGTTTTTCAATCATTACACGTGGTATTAGGAACAGAAAGAGCCAGGGAGATGAAACATCCGGCAATCCTCAGTTTATTGCTCTGCGCGTTGTTGCTGACCTGTCCGGCCCTTGCCGAAGGCACCGCCGGGGACCACCTGCAGGCCGCGGAAAACTACATGAAAAGAGAGCAGTGGGATTACGCCAGCTATGAGTGGCGTGCCGTTCTGGAAAAAGTGCCGGAACACCTGCATGCCAACCTCGGCCTGGCCTCGGCGCTGACCCAGGCCGGCTATCCCGATCAGGCCATCGAGCATCTTGAGCGCATCGCGCCGAAAATCGATCACATCGATCTCGATCTCGCCCTGGCCAAAGCCTACCTGAGATCCGGAGAGCTTACGGAAGCCCGCAAACGCTATTTCGCAATCTGGAAGAAAAAGCCGTTTCATCCGCCGGTGTTTCAGGGCCTGCGTGAAATAGCCAAAAAGCTGGACGGCCCGGAAAAACGGCAAATGAACCGGCTGCTGGGCAAAATTGGGCACAAAGCCCTGCTGGAAGGGAAAAAGGCCGCCCGGCGGCAGGACTACGAGAAAGCCGTGGATTACTACCATATCGCCGCCCATCAGTCCGGAAAAATCGATGTGATTAATGATTATGGCATTGTGTTGCTGCTGGCCGGGAAATACCGGGATGCCAACCGCTATTACACCGTGCTTTTGAAAAAAAAGGATCACTGGGTGATTTATGCCAACGCCGCCATGGCCCAGATGGGAATCGGGCAGAGCTACCGCGCCCAGAAATACCTGGAGGAGGCCATCAGCCTGTGCGACGATAAAGAGGGCAAGGCCCGGCTTTATAATAATCTCGGCTTCATCTACGAGCGCAGCAACAAGATGACCGGTGCCCGCTACGCCTACGAGCGTGCCCTGGAACTGAAGCCGGATTACCTGAAGGCCCGTGTCAACCTGGCCTATGTTTATCAGCGTCTGATGGCCTATGACGAAGCCGTTACCACCTACCGCAGGCTGGTGAATGACCACCCCCGCAACGCCGACTACTGGAACGGCCTGGGCTACAGCTACGAATTACGCCACGACTACAAAAAGGCCCTCGACGGTTACCGGAAAGCCACCCGGCTGGATCCCGCCCACAAGGAAGCGCTCTTCAACCTGGGCACCCTCTACAAGAAGATGGGCAAAATGAAAAAATCCGATCAGGCGCTGGAGCAGTTGATGGACGCCCGATTCAAGGCCATTGAGAAGGACGGCGCGGGACGCAAAGCCGCCGGCACGCAGGAAGGGAAAATCCTGGAATTCGTCGATCTGTTCCTGATGAGTTAAACGAAAGACAAGGAGTTATGTCCGATGAAGCGGATTCTGCCAGCCGTTCTGATCCTGGGAATGATGACAGCGCAAGGTTATGGAGAGAGTTTGACCGGAGAGAGCCTGCCCCAGGAAAACCGGTCTGAAAAAAGTCTGGAAACCCTTGAGCTGCAAACCCTGGGCCATAAACAACCGGACCTGCCCGTGCCGGTGCGAATCCGGACACTGGAAAACCGGCTGAACCGCAGGCTTCCCCTCGGCGTTTCGGATGAATACCGTCTTGCCGAACTTTACGCCTCCCAACAGGCCCCGTTAACCGCAGCCCAGCAAAACGCCGCCATACAGGCATACAACCAGGGCATCGAAGCCACCGCCGCAGGCAGGCTGCCTGAGGCAGTCAGGCATTACAGGGAGGCCCTCGACAACAACCCCGGCATGATCCAGGCTGCCAACAATCTGGGCAACCTGCTGGAACAGCAGGCGGACCTGGAATCGGCCATTGCCGTCTATCGCGACGCGCTGAAGCACTCGCCCCATGAGCCGCTTCTGCACCGGAACCTGGGAGTGATCTACGAAAAAACCGGGCGGATTCAGGAAGCCCTGGCGGAATATGAAACCTACCTCGCCCTCTCCCCCGAAGCGGACCCGCCGATTCGCTCCCTGGTGGAAAATTACCGGGCCAACCGCCAGACGACCTCCCCGGACTACCTGAGCGTCATCAACCGGATGACCCAGGGACGAAAGCTCACCTGGCCCCTTTTCCTGAACCCGGTTTACGTCCATATCCGGTTCAATCGACCGGAACAGACGGCTTACCTTCCGGTGATCCGTGAGGCGCTGGGCACATGGGAGGAGGCAACCTCAGGGCGCGTCCGGTTCCGGGAGGTTGCCGCCCCCGCACGGGCCAACATCATGATCAACCTGGAGGAAGGGCCGCTGGCCCACCCGTCACAGGAGGTCGCCCATGCCAGATACGACATCCGGCAGGACCGGCAGGAGCGCAACCACATGATGCACGTCACCATCACCCTGAAAACCGGAACGGATCAGGATCGTGATATCCCACTGGAAACCCGGCAACAGCAGGTGCAACGGTTTGCCCTGCATGAGCTGGGACATGCCATCGGGCTGTGGGGGCACAGCACCAACCCGGACGACATCATGTACACGCGGCCCATCGCATCCCATCTGTCCGAAAGGGATATTCGCACGGTTCGGCGGCTATACGACCTGAAGTAAAGGGAGGCCTGTTCCCGCCTGCCGGTCTGCTACATTCGAAACCCTGGCTATTATTGTTTAGGACGTGTGGGCGATTGTGGGTGCGGACCACGGATCGATAGAATACAAACAGTCTCCGGTTTCATCTGAACCATTTTAGAGACTTGAGACACAGTGGATGAGATGACGAGCAAATAAGCCAATAAATTGAAGGCGTGTTCCGGAAAGGGCGTCCTTTATACAGCCACCGGACCCGACTTCTTCCGGAGAGCGCGGACATTGTTGAGATGACCGCGGAACAGGTTAACTTTCATAATCATCACGCATAGGAGGCGAGAGATGAACAAGCATTACAAACTTTCAGCAATTGTACTGAGTCTTGCCGTATCCATCGGTATTGCCTCAGCCGCTTTTGCCCAACAGGATTTCCAGGGAACAATCACTCTGGGTCCCAACATGGTGGGGCAGTTTTCAACACAGGATCTGAACCTCGGTGACACGGTCACCCTGACCCTGGTCAACCCGACCAATGAACCCCTGACGTTTCAAACCACGGACCGTCTGGGCACAAACATGAGCTGGGCGGTGCCCGCCAACAGCCAGCGGGTGGTCAGTTTCGAATACACCAGACCTTTCGGGGCTGATGTGGAATACATGGTTCAGGACCAGCACAATCTCACAATCTCCCGCGGCATATTGTTCAACGTGGGTGACGGTGTTGCGGTCGGCGAGAACGTTTTCCACCGGACGATCACGCTGCGTCCGGGCATGGGCCAGGTCACCTTTGACAATGTCAATGTGGGCGACACGCTGATGCTCACCCTGATCAACCCGACAGACACCCCCCTTGCGTTCGAGACAACCGAACGGCTGGGTACCGAGCAGCGGGTTGTCATTCCGCCCAACAGTCAGAGAACGATTGCTTATGAGTACACCCAGTGGTTCAACAATGATGTGAGATACATGGTAATGGAGCAGCCCACGGGCACCGTGATCTCCCAGGGGGTACTGGTTCCCGCCCAGCAACAGGCGGTTCGGCAGCAGCCACCCTATGTGTCACCGCTGCCGGTCCATGTCGCACCGGCACCTCCGCCGGCTCGCCAAACAATCAGAGGTTACTGGTAGATTCTACGGGGACATGAGCGGTGCAGCCTGCGCGGTTGCACCGCTCGCCCCGGATCTTTTTCAAGGAGAGAGCGCAATGGTAGAGAAACTGCAAATCAAGGGTCAGTGGAACAAGGTAAAAGGCCAGTTGAAACAGAAGTACGGCCAATTAACCGAGGATGACCTGATTTATCAGGAAGGGAAAGAAGACGAGCTTTTGGGCCGCCTGGAAATACGGACAGGCCGATCAAGGGAAGAACTTCAAAAAGAAATCAACCGGATGAGGACCCCGTAACAGGATACGTCTTCATCAGCCTCCCCCCGTGGTACGCCTTTTGGTGATGCCATGGGGGAGGTTTTTTACAGGCACTGGATACCCGAATCCTGGCCTCCGCCAGACGCGCAGATATCAACCGAGTTGTTATCGGACACCGCCGAGTACCACCCTTCCTGAATATCCGAAACCTCCCCGGTTACAAACAAATGACGCGCTTCGTTGGAAGCATGGCCCAGCCTGGCGATCTGATCCACGAGGCGGGTAATCACCTGCTCCACCACCGGTTCCTTCATGGCTCCAGAATCTTTTGCCTGGTGATATTTTTCAGCCAGCCTGTACAGTTCCACCGGCGGCGGATAATCCGAATCAGGCTCCGCCGATTCAATGGTCCGCCGCATTGAATCCAGCATGCCGGGGTCCGTAATATAGCTCGTGGAATAGCTGCTGAAGGTCAGCTGATAAGCCAGACCCGTCGAATAGTATTCCTGCCCTTCAAAAATAATCTTATCCTCGTACCAGTCAAAGCCCGGCGTGTTGGCCGCATCCTCAATCGCTCTTTCCATGGCGGCAAAACGGTGCCCCTGGTTCGCCAGGTCCAGAAGGAAACCGGCCTGCCGCCGGTCAATCACCCCTTCATCCATCAACTGCTGAGCCAGCGTTTGCAACTGGCTGGCCAGCAGAGTAGTCGTTCCGTTGCCGCCATTGGTTTCTACCAGCTCCGAAAGATTCACGGGAAAATTGTCAAGAGTTATCACTTCCCCATTGCTCAGGGTCATCTGGACGGTTGTCGTGGCGGGAAACCGGTATTTATCGAGAATGGAATCCGGCACTTTGCCGTAAGCCTGTACTTTAATACGATCTCCAGACCGGTCACCCTTCATCGTGTCCTGCATATAAGTGATAAAGCGATCAGGCAGTATCTGGACAACGGCTATAAAAACACCTGAAAGGATAACAAGTGGCAAAACGTATTCTATCAGGCTGTTTCCTCGAAATACTCTCATGCCCATCCTTCCGGTCAGCTGACTGTTCTCATGATGTCGGATCAAAGGCCAAAAACTGAACCCCTTGCATGGACTTGGCAAAACCGGGCCGAATCCCCGATCGCTATTCCGGCTTCCGTTTGTGCCAGACGACGCTGTAGAGGTCATGGCGGCGATCCTTGACGTTCAGCACCGTCCCCGAACTTCTGGCCTTGTAGAGATCCTCCAGGCGAAGATCGGCAAAGGCCACGGTTTCCACATTGGGGGTCGTGTCCGCCGCAATGCCGTCGCGGGCAAAGGAGAAATCGCAGGGCGTCAGGATGCAGCTCTGGGCATACTGGATGTCCATGTTATGCACCCGCGGCAGGTTGCCCACATTCCCGGACATAACGATGTAGCACTGGTTCTCCACCGCACGGGCCTGGGCGGAATAGCGCACGCGCAGGTAGGCCTGGCGCTCGTCGGTACAGAAAGGGATGAAGATAATGTTCGCACCCTGGTCAATGAGGTGCCGGGACAGTTCGGGAAACTCGCAGTCATAGCAGATCAGCACGCCAATGGGACCGCAGTCGGTTTCAATGGCACTGAGCTTGTTTCCCCCCTGGATGTTCCACCAGTAGCGCTCGCTGGGCGTAGGATGGATCTTGGGCTGCTCGTGAACCGAACCGTCACGCAGGCAGATGAAGGTGATGTTCTGGATGGTCTCACCCTTCACCTTCGTCGGATGGGAGCCCGCAATGATGTTGACGTTATACTTGATAGCCAGCTCGTGAAACAGGGTCTTGATCTGCTCGGTATACTCCGTCAACCGGTCAATGGCGGCTTCGGGACGCAACGGCTCGTTTTCGATGGAAAGCAGTTGCAGGGTGAACAGCTCCGGGAACACGACGAAATCGGAGCGGTAATCCGACACCACGTCCACAAAGTAGGTTACGATCTGCTCAAAGTCATCAAACGAAGTAATCCGGCGCTGCTCAAACTGCACCGTTGCCACACGCACCGTTCGGGTAACAACAGGCTGCATGCTGTGTTCGGGCTGGGTCTCCTCCGGCGGAAGCTCCGGGTTTCTCCACAGCATGTGGGAGGCATAGCCGAGAGACTCTTTATCACTGGGCATATAGTTCTTCAGGATACCGATGATCTCGAAGTCCTGCCGAAGCTGGAACGACAGAATGGGGTCGCGGATTTTTTTATCCTGAACCTGACGGATATACTCCTCAACCGAACCCAGCTTTTTAAGGCGCTTGTGCAGCAGGGGCAGACGCCCCCCAAAAACGATGCCCTTTATCCGGTAGTGCTTGCAAAGACTCTTGCGGGCCTGGTAGAAACGCTCGCCAATACGCAGCCCGCGGTAATCCGGGTCCACGAACACCTCCATCCCATAGAGATAGTCGCCCATGGGGTGGTGGGTGGAGCCATAGCCGCCACCGGTAATCTGATTCCAGGTGTGGGGGCTGAACGCCATTTTTTCCGTAACCCGGATGGAAGCGCAGTAGCCGATAATCTTGCCTTCGTATATGGCAACAAACTGGCCTTCGGGATAATTGTTAATCTGCCCGCGCAGAACGTCAATGGAATAGGGTGGAATGTTTTGGTAAATCTTCTCGGACAACGCCTGGATCTCATCCACGTCAAACGGGCGGGCATTGCGGATAATCAGGGTGGGCTTCTTACTGGTTGCCATAGGAATAAAGGGTCCTGTCCAATGTTATCGTCTGGTGCCTCTGTCCCATTCTAAAGGGATTTCACCCAAAAGGCCAAGGGATGGGTTTTTTCAGCGACGGACCCGTCCGGCTCCAGCGTCGGCCAGTTGCAAGCCACCGTAATGTCGTCACGCCTCCCGAAGCCCATGGACGCCCAATAGGGCGCCGGGTAGAAGTAGCTTTCGGGGCGCCGGGGATCATCATCGGGCCGGATCACCGCCGCAAAACTGACCGCACCATAGCCTTTGCCGCGGGCAAACGCCTCCCGGCGCCGGTAAAACTCGCCAGCAATCCCCCGGCCACGAAACCGGGGCACAACCAGGATTTCGCTGTAATAGTAAAACGCCGCCGGATCAAGTCCTGCGGCCCGAAACCTGCCGGGCACCCCCTTAAGGATATCCGCACCGCTCTCCAGGGGAAGCGAAGTTGCCACACCCGCAACATCATCGCCGGACAATGCCATCAGGAGAAGGGCCTCGTCATTGTTTGCCAACTCCCGAAGATAGTGCCTCTCGTATTCGGGGCTGCCGTCATAGAAATAGGGATAGTCCCGAAACAGACGAATTCTCAGGTCCGCCACCACTGAAATGTGATCGGCAATGGCTGGTCCCGTCACCTCATCAATACACAGAGTTTCCAGGGTCATCGTTCTCATTCTTTATTGAGGCTTCATTATCGCAGAAAAAAAGGCACAGGGCAGTACCCTGTGCCTTGACCGCACAATTAGTGACTGATATTAGGGAAAGAAGCCTAGCGATTGTTCATGTAGTCCCTGATAAGATGGTATCCGGCACCTGCCCCGGCTCCCACGGCGGCGCCCTTCATTTTGCTGCGATCCATGACGGCACTGGCGCCCGTTCCGATAACCGCACCCTTGGCGGCACTGCGAACAAGAGGTCTGCGATTCAGCACACCGGTGGAATCAATGGCCCCGGTGCCGAGTCCAGTCAATGCTCCGATGCCCGCCCCTTTAACCACCGAAGTTTCACGGGACAAGGCTCCGGCTGCCGCTCCAACACCCGCGCCAATAGCCGTCTGCTTCACCATTGGATTCCGCATGAGCGAACGATCATCGGCAAAAGACACCGGCGAAAACATCAGCAGGGCAAACAGGGCAGCAGTTAAAAAAGAAAGACTTTTCCGCGTCATCATACTCATAGCGCACCAACCTTTCAGCTCGTCTCTTCAGCAGACATCTGTTAACCAAGACGCCTGTCTCCCTGAAAAGTTCCACGGAATTTTCGAAGCAAAAAACCTGCCCCTCAAAAAAGAACATAAGGCCGGAACCTCTTTACCCAGAGACTTTCAGCCTGACAATCAAAAGAGCTTTTCATCAACACTTGTAAATATCAGGGCAATTTTGAACTTAAGATTGTTTTTATTTTTGTATGTAATTCCATGGTCGTCCCATGCGAATAATCCCTTCCCTTGAGTAGAGAGTTGGCAACCGGAATAGAACACGATCGGACTGTTCCCCCGCCGGCTGAGTAGTTGAATCCCCTCTTGAGAAGCAAGTGGCACCCACAGGGTGATCACGGACGTTAGCCGTACCGGCAACGATCCGGCAGGCCACAGCATGCTTTTTTGAGAGACACCCTGGCCCGAAAGGCAGAAAGAGAAGTAACGACGGTTTCTGCAAGCGCCGGAATCACTCAAGGTTCAAGCCCCTGACAGAACAGTAGAGAGAAGCGGTAGAGAGAGAGAGGAGTTTCCTGAAGAATGGTAACAAATATCCCCCCCTATAACATTGGCGGCGCATATGGCGGCGGCGGTGGCGGCGGCGGCGTAAAAGGCGCAGGCGGCGCAGGCAACGCAGGCGGCGGCCAGGCAGCCCGGCAACGCCAGTCCGACAACGCCGGTCTGCAAGCCTACATTGACGCCGTTGACCAGAACGGTAATGTCAACCAGAAAAAAATCCGGGCCGGCGGTGCTGATACCGGCCAAGCCAGAACCCGGATCGTTGAAGGTTACGCCGCGGAATTCTATGCCGGCGGCCGTATCAACAACGTCAACCAGATGGCCCAGAACCTGGATACGCTCTATGCCGATCTCAATTCCGGAGATCCCGGCAGGCAGGCAGCGGCCAATTTCGCACTGGTGGCGTCACGATACAAGAACGACGGTGAAAACTACAGCAACGGCAACCTGAAGAAGCTGCTTGAGTCCACCGGCAACGGTGACCTCGTCAAGGGCGGCGTCGGCAACAAGGACGTTGAAACCCTTGCAGCCGTCACTTCAGCCCTGCAGCGCGGAACCCTGACCCTGGATCAGGTCTATGGTCCGGACGGTAAGGATGCCAACGGACGGAAGTCCGTCAAGAACAAGGGCGCCTATGATCGGGCCATCACCTCGGTTCAAGGAGGTGACCTGGCCAGCGACCTGGACAATGTCAAGAAAGGAGCAGGCGGCGCAGGCAATGCGGGTAACGCGGGCAATGCGGGTAACGCGGGCAATGCGGGTAACGCAGGCAATGCGGGTAACGCAGGCAACGCGGGTAACGCAGGCAACGCAGGCAACGCGGGCAATGCTGGTAACGCTGGCAATGCCGGAGCAGCCGGTAATGCGGGCAACGCCGGAGCAGCCGGTCTTGGCGGTGCCAGTCCATTTGGAGGTGACCTGCAGAGTCTGATCCAATACATTCTGCAAATCATCATGCAGATGCTTGGAATCGGCGGCGGCGTCAATCCCTTCCAGGGTGCCCTGACCGGAGAAGCAGGCAACGCCGGTAACGCAGGCGGAGCTGGCGGAGCGTACGGCGGCGGCGCAGGCAATGCGGGCAACGCCGGTAACGCTGGCAATGCGGGCAACGCCGGTAACGCTGGCAATGCGGGTAACGCTGGTAACGCTGGCAACGCCGGTAACGCTGGCAATGCGGGCAATGCGGGCAACGCTGGCAATGCGGGCAACGCTGGCAACGCAGGTAACGCAGGTAACGCAGGTAACGCAGGCAATGCGGGCAACGCCGGTAACGCTGGCAATGCGGGCAACGCCGGTAACGCCGGTAACGCTGGCAACGCAGGTAACGCCGGTAACGCTGGCAACGCAGGTAACGCCGGTAACGCTGGCAACGCAGGTAACGCCGGTAACGCTGGCAATGCGGGCAACGCCGGTAACGCTGGCAACGCAGGCAACGCAGGTAATGCAAATGTTCCCCGACTCCCGGCAGCAGCGGGCAGCGGGGGCGGCTACTAGGCCCTCTTAAAGGGGGCTGGTGGCGAAAAACCACTAAGCCTCTTTCCATGCACACAAAGGCGAGTTCCAGGGAGGGAACTCGCTTTTTCTTTGTCTTCTAATCTCAGTCAGCCATTCTGCGCCAGGCCGGCCTGACATACCAGCGTTCCGGAACAGACACCGGAGCAACCGCATTCTCGGATTCTTCCGGCACAGGAACGGATTGGACTTCCATCTGGGTAACGGCATACCGGGATGCCAGGGGTTTGTCTTCCGGTTCCGGCAGAAACGGGTTACTGTCCGCAGCAGCCGGTCCATTGGCCTGGTTGTCGCTGGAAGCCGCCATCACGGGCTGGTCTTCAATAACATAGCCCACTTCCATATACTGTTCACGGGGACTTTGAAGGGCGGCCAGAATCCCGGCGTCATCCACACGGGCACCGGGAAACTGCTCAAGAATCCGCTGCCGGATTTCCGCCACCGAGGGTCTGCCCCGATTAAACACATCCCGGTATGTGGCAATACGAATCTTGTCATCATGCTTTCGGATCAGAACCAGATCATAACGGACCTCAACCGGGGTGCCGATATCCACCAGGTCAAACAGCACCTCGGCATCGCCGACTTTCATCCGAACACAGCCGTGGGAACTGAACTTGCCGACGGACGAGGGCCGGTCGGTCCCATGAATGCCATACTCCCCGCCCTTGTAGGGATGAAAACCGATCCAGCGGGTCCCCAGCGGGTTGTTGGGGCCAGGGGCAATGCGGGAAGCCCCGCCCGGTTTGTAGGGATTTTCCCAACCGGGGTCCAGGATTTTCCGTGTAACCCGGAATGCCCCGACAGGGGTGGAAAACCCCGGACGGCCCACCCCTACGGGAAACCATTTGACAATCTCCTCACCCTGGTAAAGCCAGAGGGTCCGCGAGGGAATGTTAATGACAATCCGATGGCCGTCATTCGGTGAATTTGCCCAGGCTGCGGGCATAAACAGCATCGTAACGGCAAACACCAACAGGGTTGTCAATGATTTTATTCCGCGCATCTTCATTCCTTTGCTCCGGTTCTTTTACGTGGGCGATTCATTGCTGTTTGAAATATGCCGGCAGCATCTGTACCCGAAAGTATAAAAGAAACAGGATTGCCTTGACAGTCGCCAAAGCGTCTAATCTCATCAACCAACCTGCTATTGTCCAACCCGGAACCGATCCGTTTTTTTACGCAATCCCTCGGATCACCGAAAGCCCGCTTCACTCCTCCCCCGCTCATACTCCGGTGCCTTACGGATACCCTCTGCCAATGGTTTATCACATTATCTTTACCGTACACGAAGTCGGGAATGAGGATTTGACAGCATGGCACAGGAGTTGAGCGTTTCACCGCATTCTCTGGAAAGCATTTCCTCCGCCGAGGCACCCAAACATGCGCTACACCTGGATATTCAGGTCCTGTTTCTCAGCCAGGTCACCGACTTTGCCTATCAGTTCCAGCAGGTTCTCAAACGCATGGCAGACATGATGCTGGCCCTGGCGGCACTGGTCGTCTTTTCCCCCCTGCTGACGGCCATTGCCCTGCTGATCAAACTGACCTCCCCCGGACCGGTCTTCTACCTGAGCGAACGCGTCGGGAAGAACTACAACCGCTTCCGCATGGTCAAGTTCCGAACCATGACCACCGACGCCGACAGCCAGCGTGACAGGCTGCGCGAGTCCACCGCGCAGCAGGGTAAGCTCTTCAAGATGAGGGATGATCCGCGGGTCACTCCCCTGGGCCGGTTGCTGCGCAAAACCAGCCTGGACGAACTTCCCCAGCTGTTCAACGTTGTTCGGGGAGAGATGAGCCTGGTGGGGCCGCGCCCCTTGCCGCCAGACGAAAGCTTTCTGTTCGATGCGCCCTACACCCTCCGTTACCGGGTTTTTCCGGGGATTACCGGCGCCTGGCAGGTGCATGGCCGTTCAAATACGGATTTTGAAAACCTCTGCCGGCTGGAGATGGATTACCTGATGAACTGGACGCTGAAAAAAGACGCCGAACTGATCCTGAAAACCATTCCCGCCGTCCTGACCAGCCGGGGTGCCTATTAACACGTCAGGCCATCTAGTCCTGGACGGCGGTTTCCCGGCGCAGCCGGACCAGACGCCGCACCAGCCAATGGCAGTACAGCCGCCCCCGCAAAGACCTGGGATTCGGCATGACGAGTTCATACGTGCGAAGCTGCCGGTTGGACGACAGGCGCTTGTACATGTAGCCGCCCGAACCCATGTTGAAGAGTTTCACCCCCATGTCCGCCGCCCGCTGAAGCTGAAGATACAGACTGATCAATCCCGGAAAGTACTCGTTGTGCAGCCCCGTGTTGATGGGCAGCAGCCAGTAAATCACGGGACCGATACGGATGTTCATGCTGAGGCTCGCGATCCCGTCTCCCAGCCGAAGGGCGCAAAGTTCCAACTGGCCTGAGGCCTGAAGGCATCTGGACCACTCCACGATAAACCGCCGCTCATGGGGATCGTTAAAGTAGGAGTAACCCGCTTTTTCATCCCAGTAGGGTATGTGATAGTGGAAATAGGACCCGAAAAAGTCATCCACCATGGACGAGCTGCCTGATGAGTCGCCTGATGAATCGTCAGTTAAATAAACCAGTTCCGGCGAAAGGGCGCGGGCCTTTTTGAATTTCTTCTGGAAATCCCGGCGTCCGCCGTAGGGGATGCTGGCCATATAGGCATCCATCCCGCCCGTCAGGTCCGCCGCATATTCCACGTCACCCGGCAGAACAGCCGGGCGGTAGCCGGGTTCGCGGAGCATGTCCCATGCCTGCACACCGTCCCGAAGCCCCGACCATTGCAACCTGAGGTAATCCCACGGCCAGTCGTCCCGAAGCAGGCGGAAGTCCTTGATCCGCTCGGCGGTCAGATCCTGGTTCCAGGCATTGTTCCAGCCCGACAGGCGAAGCTCCTTCAGCGCAAGCATGTTGTGCAAAAAAGATCTGCGGTGCAGGACGAAATCTCCAAAGCGATTGTCAATCCTGAATTTCGGCGACAGGTACAGATGCCAGCACCGGTGAAAATCCGCTGACTCGTACGGAAACGGTTCAAGGAGCGATGTTACCGTCATGCTCTGGTCACCTCCGAAGCAACTTGTTGCGAATATCCCGGACCCGGTCATCCATCCGCCACATCTGCCAGGCAAGGGGGCTGGAAAAAGCGAGCAGGTTCCAGAGCGGCTGTTCGTCGTTCTGCCATCGGGCCTTGTGCGGCTCGTTTCCGCGGCCCAGGTAATAGCACCGGTCCCCCTGGGTGATGCCGTACTGCAGCAGCATTTCATCCAGCAGAAAACCGGGGCTGAAACGGCTGAACTCCCGGTTGTAGGCGCCCAGATGCCCCAGGTAGCCATTAATACGCTGTAGACCAATATCGTAGGCCAGCACGTCATCCTTCAACTTCAGGACAAAAAAGCGGACCTTCGGGCGTTCACCGGCGTACAGGATCAGCAGGTCGCTGTAAAAGTTCCTGAGCCGGGGAAACCGCTCAAAGTTGCTCCGGCTCCCGCGTTCCTCCCAGTACGCGCTGTGCCATTGGGCCATGATTTCCAGGTGGTAGCTGATCTCCAGGGGGGAGCGGATCATTTCCATCACCGGCGGCTCGTACCCGGCCTTCGCCACCAGCTTCAACTGCTGGCGAAGTTTCTTCATGTTGGACGGATACAGCTTCTCGTACACGGCCAGGCTTTCCGGCAGGTTCATGAAAGGACAGGACATGGTGGGGATGACCTCACCCCGGAATGTGGTGGATCTCAGGTGATAAAGCAGGGCCTCCGACTGGGATCGGTCCGGCACGTAGCGCAGGTCAAGAACGTCCCAGCAATGGCGCGATTTGCCCAGTTGCTCCGCAACCAGCCGGAGGATGCGCCCCTCATCCTCCCCCTGCCGGATAATGATTTTCATCTCATCATACAGGCAGGGTTCGGTACCGATAAATTGCAGGTGCCTGAGCAGGCGCCGGTTCAACCCGGACGGCGCCCGGCGGATACGAAACGGCGCCGCAGCGGCCAGTTCGCCCTTTGCATTGCGAACCGTCACCACGAACAGATCGTCACTGCCCGAAAAGTTTTTGAGCCACGCATGCAGCCAGCCATGTTCAATGGTAATCATCACCTCGCCGGAATGGGCGACCAGATCGTTCCACTCCTCCGCCAGTTCAAGAAACCGGGAAAACCGGCGGATCACCCGTCCGCGGTAACCGGCGGCATCCTCATTGCGTGGAATGACTCCGGGGGATAATTCCAAGACGCTGCCATGCATGGTTTTTCGTCCTCCTTCAAATTGCTGCATCTATCAGGTCACCGCATCCACGGCCCGCTGGAATCGACCAGACACCTGCCAGCGGGCCTTGACCAGGAAATTCTGGAAATCGCCGGGAAGCCAGGATCGCACCAGCAACGGGAAACACCGAATAAACCAGTGGCCCAGCCCGACATAACGATCGGCGAACGCCTCCAGGACGAGGTACCGGGCCAGATCGGGCTGATCCGCCAGCAGGCGTTCCCGCGCCAGGTAACGGTAAATATCCGTGTAGGCCAGGGAGCGGTACCGGTGAAGGGGCCGGGGAAGCGTTCCCTTGGCGAACAGCCATTCGGCAATTTTCAGGTTGCTTTCCAGCAGACGGTCCACATGTTCCGGCGCCTTCGTCAGGCTGCGCGAGTGGACCCGATACCGGTAGATATAGGCCGGCAGGCAACGGACGCCGTTGAAATTATCCAGAAACAGCCGCACGTAGAATTCATAGTCTTCCGGTCCGCACAATTCCTCGTTGAAGTGGCCCACCCGCTTGAGGGTGGAACGGCGGATCATCAGGGCCGGGAGCATGCACGTGACGGTCCCGGTCAGGATCTCCTTCCACGTGCAACGATACCCCGGAGGCAGGCGATAATCGCCATCCTCTCCCTCGATCAATTGAATGGCGGGCGTCACAGGGTTTCCTGCCTCGTCCATGTAGTCGGCAAAGCCGTAGACCGCGGTGAGTCTCCGATTGTTGATCAGCACCGCCGCCTGCTTCTCGATACTGTCGGGAAAGTAAACGTCGTCGGCATCCAGAAAGGTAATCAGGGTTCCCTCGCACAGGTCCAGCCCGATATTGCGCACACCAGCGGGAGAGCCGACCCGCGCCACCTGCACGTAGCGGATGCGGCGATCCCGGTAGCTCCGGATGACCTCCGCCGTGTCGTCGCTGGAGTCATCATCCACGATGATCAGCTCCCAGTTGCGGTACGTCTGGACCAGGACAGACTCAATCGCCTCGGCGATGTAATCCTCCGCGTTGTGCGCGGGCATGATGATGGAGACCTTGGGAAGCACGGGTTTGGACATAACGGTTCACTCCGGTTTGACTGACATAACGGACAGGTTGACCATGATTTTTTCCCGGACGAACTGGCGTTCCGTCTCGCCAGCCGTCCAGAGAAACCAGAACAAAGCCGCCAGAAGCAGGCACAGCGCACTGATCGCCATCGGTCCGACCAGGGCCTGCGGCGGCAGCATCAGGCTCAGCCCATGAATGGTCAGACCGTATATTCCCAGCAACACCCAGACCTTAAGATGGACGTGCAGGAAATAATCCCGGAAGCTAATGGACAGGTGACGGCAGGAATGGGGAATCAGGCCCAGCTGATGCTGCACCAGCTGAGGCACCAGCGTGCCGATAGCCACCCCGGCCAGGCCGATAAATTGCACCAGGACCAGACTCAGCAACAGATTCGCCGCCGCAGCCGCCAGGCTGGTAACCGTCAGGAACTGCTGATGGCCGGACGTGTACAGGAAATAGCACGCCGGAATCTGCAGGGCGCTGCTCCAGATGATGGGAACGGCCAGGACCAGCAGGGGCAGCGTCTGCTCAATGTTCATCCGGCCCGCCGAGAAGAAGTGGAACAGGCGGGGATAGAACAGGATCACCGGCACCAGCAGCCCGCCGATGAGAAAATGGTTGAAACAGCTCATGCGCAAAAACAGGCGGCGGGCCGTTTCCTGTTGGGCGCCGCCATACATGCCGGCAAACAGGGGAAAGATGCCCTCACCCATTTTCAGGCACAATTGCAGGGCGCTGCCCAACAGCCGAAAAACCACCTCGTAATAGCTCACCAGCGTGAGGGGGAGAAACAGCGCAATCACCAGGGTATCGAGCTTGTGGGATACGATCACGCTGAGGTTGACCATCATGGCATGCCCTGTCTGCCGGACCAGCTCCCGAAGCTCGGAAAACCGGAAGACCGCCGCCGGGTGAAAAAGCCGGTCTTCGGCCCGGCGGGCCTGGTATACCACCAGCAGGGACCAGAAAACGGCCCCCATCAACCGGATGGCCAGCAGCCCCTCCAGTCCGTAGCCCAGCCACAGGGCCAGGATTCCGAACGTGAAGAGAAGCAGGTAAAAAGCCGTCTCGGCAATATGATTCCATTGGTGCAGGCAATGGCTGAGCAGAACAGCCTTGTAGTAGGTCGCGTAAAGGGTCAATCCCCCTTCGAGAATCACCAGGACGATTGCCACCTGCGCCAGCGTGGCGATATTCTCCTCCCATCCGAAAACAACCGGAAACATGGGCGAAAGGGACAGCCCTGCGGTCAGAATGACCAGCGCCAGGATGACAAACAGCCCATGGGCTGTTTTCAGCATGCCCGTATAACGGTTCCCGTCTCCGGCACCACGGTATTCAGCCAACAGCTTGACCATCGCGTCGGTCATGCCAAGATCCAGCAGCACCATGATCTCCAGCAGGCCGATGAGCAGAATATACAAGCCGAAGGTCTCCACGCCCAGCAGATGGATCAGGATTGGCAGCAGCAGAATGTTCAGCAGGTGACGAACCACCATGCTGCCCGCCCCGGTCAGCATCCCCATCAGAAAGCGTTCACGAACGGGCCGCATGAGCATCCTCCCGGAATGCCATCCCATACAGGGTCGTGGCAAAGACCCAGAACAAAATCGGCGCATCAAACATGTATGTCGCCTCGTCAAAAGCGCACACCGCCAGGAAATAGACACACAGGGCGATAATGGCGGAAAGCAGCGGGCGCGTGCGGCGGTGGCCCATCTCGAACATGCGCCGCAGGGCCTTGCCGAACAGCGTCAGCACGGCGGCAAAATACAGCAGGCCCATCACGCCGAGATCGTAGAGCAGGGCGATATACCCGTTATGCACCATCATCAGCGGCCTGACATTGGTTTCGCTGTTGTAGAGCAACTGGTAGACCCACACGTTGGCCGCGGTGAATCCGTGCCCGGTCAGCAGGGCCGTTCCATGGATGCCGGAAAGCAGGTAGTCCCACACCTGAAGACGCCAGTCCATGCTGTGGGTATTATCCAGGCGCCGTTGAACCATGGTGAAAAAACTTTCGTCCGTGACCCAGGCGTACAACGCCAGCCCCAGCGGAATCAGCGCCGCCATGCAGACCGTTCCGGTCAGGACGTTCCGCCGAATCTTCGGTGACGAGAGATTCAGCAGGAAGATGAGGACGATGCAGATCCCGGCCACCATGATGGCGGTTTTCGACAGTCCCAACAGGAATGCGCACAGGTTTGCCAGCAGGGCACCTGTCAGAAGCATCCCGGAGATCCGGCCCTTGTTTTCATCCTGGTAATAAAAATAAAGCCCCAGATTATAGAGTAGCAGCAGACCGGTATGATGGGCGAACGGGTTAGGATGACTGAAAATGCCGTGCGCCCGGTTGAAACCGTCAAGCCACTGGCTGGTCAGCATAAACGGATAGCCGATGATGGTATATGCCGCCACCCCGATGGAGATGATGAGCAGCCACCGGTTGAGCCAGTCGAAATAAGGCTCGGATCGCTCGGCGGTATAAACGGCCACAGCGGCAACGCCAATGGCCAGCAGATTGTAGAAGTAGGAAACCGCCTGGAATATGCCGGTGGATCCCTCGGATACCGTACCCTCCCGGTACAGTTGGGGGTCCGTCGCCCAGGCATTGAAAAACACGAAATAAAGCCCCAGCCACAGAATGAAAAGAAGATAGAACCGGAAATGGGGAAGCCGCCACAGGACCTGCCGGTGCGACGCCATCAGGGCAAGGGCCGGGATGCCCAACACCAGCATGATCAGCGGACGGAAACGCAGGTTCAGCCCCAGGCCCAGAAGCCATTCGTTGACCCCGTTCGCCAAGGCCCAGCCGGCCACCAGGAACAATGCCAGCCATTTCGGCTCACGCAGGACGTAGCGGAAGTAAGCCGTATATCCCACCCCGGCCACGACCAGGAAAACCAGCACAAAGATATTGAGCGGGTTCAGCAACGAGGCTGCCCGATCCAGGCCGATAGCGGGGAATACCCCGTAAACCAGCAGGGAAAGGACCGTCGCCGCCAGCAGCGGGACAAGCCAGAACCCGTGACGAAAGAGAATTTCACCCGCGGGTTTTTCAGACAAGGATTCAGACGCAGACATCGGTTTACCCGTTCGTTTCATTCACCCTGACCCGCGCCGGCCCTGGGGGTTTCCACCGAATCCGGCTGAGGCGCGGGATTGGA
The DNA here is from genome assembly GCA_039794365.1 of Candidatus Neutrinobacter sp. GTDB lineage: Bacteria > Cyanobacteriota > Vampirovibrionia > Vampirovibrionales > Vampirovibrionaceae > JBDIVN01. Next base: position 459,092 of record JBDIVN010000001.1, read on the forward strand.
TTCCGCCCGGCGCGAGGACAGGGCATGCCGGAACCGCATTTCGAATTCCCGGTCGATACGGCTCTTGATCTGACCCTCCTTGCGCTTGAGCATGTTCTCCCGGAATTCCAGGGACTGCTGCAGATGTTCCAGTTCCTTGTTTCGGACCATCAGCCGATCCTGCAAGCCGTACATGTAGTCGCGGGCCTCGTTGATTTCGGCTTCAAGCCGCTGAAGCCGGCGTTCGCGCTCGTCCAGTTCCGCTATCCGATCTTCTAATTCCTTTTTTCGGCTGGCCAGTTCCGACTCGATGGTGCGAATGACGGACTTCTGGACGCCGGAAGAGTCGGTAGCCGGGATCTCCGGTTTTGGAACTTCAGGCATAGGGTTTTCCTCCGATGATTCCAGCGAACCAAACAGGATGTCCAGGGGATCGCCCTCCTCATCGGGATGTCGGGGCTGGAGGGTTTCCACCTTTTCGAGCAGCCGTTTCGGCAGGGTGCGAACCTTGCCGTCCAGATCGAAACGGTGCCTCAGGTAAACCGCGCCCCCGCTGGCCGCGACCCCAAGAATCAAGGCAATGGCAAACAGGTGCAGTGGCGATGGAAAATTGGCATGCCGCGGCAGGTTCGGCGGGTCCACGATAAAGACATTGCTCAGGGTCTGGGCTTCCTTGAGCTTGGCCTCCATGAACTTGCGGCGCAGGGAGTCCAGCGATTCGCTCAGGGAGCGCTCTTTCTGCTCAATGGCAGCCAGGCCCTCCTCCACCACCGGGAACGACCGAATGCGCTGGTCCAGTTCATTAAGCCTGGCTTTCAACGCCTGGGCTTCGCGATGCGCCCGGTTGCGCTGGGCCTGGGTACTCAGCATCTCGTTGACCACCGTGCTTCGGGCCGTATCGGCCACCACCGGCACATCCTCCAGGTTGGCGGAATATCCCAGCGTGCTGGCCAACTCCTTGCGGATGTCCGCCTCCACTTGCTCCCTTTTCTCCCGGACTTCCCGGAGCTTGGGGTTCTTGTCGGTCAGGTTGGCCGACAGGAACGCCTGGGTTTCACTCAGATCGTAATACTCGGTGCGCAGCTTCCGCAGGGTCGGATTCATCCCGACCGCTGCGGCCTTCAGGGCCTCATCGGGATTCATGCCCAAGGCCTGCTGGTAACGGGCAAGAGCGGCACTGCCGCCTTCCGCCTGGGCCAGCATCTGATCCAGCCGCTCCTGGAACCTTGCCCGGAGCTTGGTCAGCTCGGCGCTCTCAATTCCGGCATCCACCGTATTCTGCTGGCGCTTGTAGTCGCTCTTGGTCCGCCGGACATCATCCAGCGCCTTCGAGAATTCCTCGACCTGCCCCTGGAGATACTTGCTCTGCTTGCGTTGCTCTGCCTGGTTGATATCCAGGCTGGCCTGCTGGAAAGCCTTGAGCAGGATCACCGCGCCCTGCCGGGAGAGTTCGGGACTCGTCCAGGAAAACCGGACCGTAATCAGGTCGGTTCCCGGCTTGTTTTTTGCTTTGATAAACGCCGATCCGTCCCTGAAGAATTCCTCCCAGTCGGACGAGTTTCGAATTCCCCGCTTTTTGAGTTCGTCCGGGTGGTTTTTCCGAAAGAAGTCGTAAAGCGCCATGGAAATCGGCGCCGAATTCAGCAGACCCATGGTGTTCAGAACCGGGTTGGCCGATGTCGACGACGTGGTCCGGGCGTCACCGCTCTTCTGCTCAAGAAACGGTGTGCTCATGGCGTAGTCCCGGATCATAACCGTGGCCTCGGACGTATAGGAAGGCTGATAAAACAGCAGGCCGTAAATCAGCATCCAGCACCAGATGAACAGCATGGTGCCGGCCATCAGGCGGGCGTTCCGCCGGAAAAAGCCGCTGTGTGTCAATCTGAAAAGATAATATTTCAACATATTTGCCTATCCTGATTCCTTGCTAACACTTTTCTCACTAGAATCCGCCGAATATGGCCGCGGAAAATGCGGCATTGGTGAAGGGCGAGAGAATCCGGTTGACCTGATCGAAAAACTTGCCGGTCTTGAACAGCCGTTTTTCGCCCACCACCACAATATCGTTGGGACGCAGCACAATATCGGCCCGCTGCGGATTGACATACAGGGTGGAGAAGTCATGCTCGTTGGTGAACCGCCGGATGGCGATGACATCCCGGCTGGCGCCATCCTTGTAGCCTCCGGCCTGGGAAATCGCCGAATTCAGGTAGGGCGAGTTTCCGGGCAGTTCATAAACCCCCGGCTTTTCCAGCTCACCCAGAACCCGCACCGGAAACGTTCCCGGCCCGATGGACGAATTCAGCAGCATCTGATACTCGGCATCGGTCAGGGCCATGGAGGGCAGGGCCGGAATGTAGATGCTGTCCCCGGAGCGCAGCATGATATCCTGGCTGGTATCACCCTCCTGAAGCATCTTCAGCAGGTCCACCTCCAGCGACTCCTCGCTGACGTTGCCGTGGCGGGTAATACGGATGCGCCGGAGATCCGCATTCATCTGCACCCCCCCGGCATTGGCCAGGATGTTGGAGAGGCGCAGATCGATCCGGTTGATGGGACCGTTGGCGGTGGGTCCCACGGCACTGTTCTGGTTACCGGTGGAAAGCTGGTACATGCCCGGATGCTTCACCGCGCCCGCCAGGTAAATAGTGCCGGGGCGGGTCTGATCCACCGTGACCGAGACGATGGGTTCCTTGATCAGCTCGCTCAGTTCGTAACGGAGAATGGACTGGACCTCGGAAATGGTCCGGCCCTCCACCTTGATCTCACCCACTCCGTTAAAGGTGGCCATGCCGTCGGAGCGCACCAGGATGCTGCCCTGGGTCAGGTCCGGCTGGTGATAGACCTGGAAGGACAAGACATCCCCCGGACCGATCCGGTAGTGGGTATCCTCGGTGGTGAACCGGACAGCCCCCCGAAGGGTTTCCGAGGCGGCGGGCGCCAGTCCCGGCCCAAGCGGACCTGTCACCAGAACGAGTATCAGCATCCCCATCCAGAAAATTTTTCTGAAAAAGGCATCCAGTGGCCAGAGGTCAAAAACCATAGCCGGAGCAACCTCCACTCGTTCAACCAACATTTTTGCTGATAACGCATGAACCGACGATGGCTGAAGTCTCGGATAAAAGCGTTTTTTTCAAAATTAGACCGGTGGGGGAGGGGAGGAGGGATTTACGGAGTCCCCCTTTCAGCTATTGATACAACCATGCTGATTTTCAATTTTCATCATACGGAGCCGTGGCCAAAGTTCCGGCAGCGCCGGCATCTGAGCATTACTCCCAAGGGTCTGCTAGGATTCATCCGGCTGGTACGGGGCATCGGTTTCCGGATCTGCTCGATCCGGGAGGTTCTGGACGCCGGAGGCCCCGACAGGCTTCCGGAAAAATCAGTCCTGCTGACCTTTGACGACGGTTATGAAAACAACTACAAGTATGCCTGGCCGGTTCTGGAGGCCGAACGGTGTCCGGCAACCATTTTTCTGCTGGCCGGAAAATTCGGCGGCACCAACGATTGGGACCAGGCCCACCTGCCAGAGCAGAAACGGGATCAACTGATGTCATGGCACCAGCTTAAACGGATGGCCATGTCGCCCTGGATCAGCTTCGGCAGTCACGGCCTGTTTCATCGCAACCTGCCCGAACTAACCATTGAGCAGGCCCATGCCGAACTGTATTTTTCTCATGCCGTTCTGTCAGAAGATTTTCCCGAAGCCTACGCACCCGTTTTCGCTTACCCCTGGGGCAGTTTTTCGCGGCGCGAGGTGGAGATCCTGATGGACTCTCCCTATCACTATGCCTTCACCACGGACAAAAGCCGCTGGGACAGCATCAACTCCCCATTTACCGTCCCCCGGTACTCGATTTACGATCGGGACGCCAACCCGTTTATTTTGCTTGGAAAGTTCTGCCGCCACCAGATTCTGTTCGGCTGAGGGCAATGGGGCGGGTCTGGCCGATCCAGGCCCCGCCTAACAGCAGCCGGGAGAAAAACCAGGGGTTCCCAATCACGTAGCGTCCGAACATCCGGCCCGGCTGCCTTCCGAAACGATAGAGCCACTCCAGGCCCATGTTTCCCATCCACCGCGGACATCGGACCTCCTCGCCGGTAAAGTAATCCATCACGGCCCCCAGGGGCAGAACAAGCGGAACCTCCTTCAGTTCGTCACGACGTTTTTCAATCCAGAATTCCTGCAGGGGGGTTCCGAACCCTACCACGAGAATATCCGGACGCGACCGGTGAATCTGCCGCAACGCCCAGCGCTCCACCATGGCGTTGCGATGGATATACCCGTGATGGGTTCCCACCACCGTATGTTCCGGCAGACGTTCGTTCAGCACGTCCAGCATCCGCTCCGGCACACCGGGCTTTCCACCCAGCAGAAATACGCTTTTTCCATGACGGGCCATGGTGCGGAAAAAATCCAGGAACCAGTCCGCCGCGGGCAGCCGTGCGGGCAGATAGCCGCCGGAGAAACCGGCCCCCCAGCATATGCCCATGCCATCGCAGTAGATACAGTGAGCCTGTTGCAGAAATTCCTTCAGCTTTTTTTCCCGCCAGGCCACGTTGGCCACATGGATATTCAGGTACGTCATCAGACGGGTTCCGGGCTGCTCCATCTCATGCAGCATCCGCTGAAAAAGGCTCTCAACATTTTCAAACGCGGCAACCGGGATCTCCTCAATGCGATGACAGGGAGGAAAGGGATCAACAAAAGCCCTTCCCGCACCGGAGGCATAATCCGTCATAAGCTGTCCCCTCAAGAAAAACCTAACGATATAACGATAAATTCAGCGGAAGCCGCCGCTTGCTCCACGTGCGGGTAACATAATGCCGGGGCGGAATCCTTCGCCCGGCACCGCTTCCGTTCTTTCCGAAAACCGGCTGCCGCTGCCTTGAGGCGGCCTGCTCCGACAGCATCCGGTAAATTTTCACGTATTCGGCAGCAGCTTTCTCAATGGAAAAATGCGTTTCAACCTGGTACCGGCAGTTGCGCCGGTTGATGGCGGGAATCCGGCTGACCGCCTGGACCATCTCCTCCACGGAATCCGTAATGAAACCGGTTTTTCCGTTTTCCAGGATCTCCGTCACCGGCCCGCTCTTAAGGGCCAGTACCGGCGTCCCGCAGGCCAGCGACTCGATGCAGACCGGATCGAACAGTTCCGGCCAAGCGGCGGGCATCAGGGTGGCCAGCGCTTTTCGCATCAGCCGGATGCGGTACGACGGGTTGATTTCCCCGATATAGCGAATCTGTTTGCCGTCCACATAGGGCGCGATTTTTTCGTGGAAGTAATCCCGGCATTCCGGCGCAATGCGTCCGGCCAGCACCAGCGGCATGCCGGTTTTCATGGCGACATACACGGCATGGTGGGCGCCGCGCATGGGAGAAAAATCCCCCCAGAAGGCGAGATATTTTTTGTAGGAAATACTGAATGACGGTTCGTACTGTGAGAGGGGAACCGCGAACGGAATGGTCGCCAGGTAATTCAGCACCGGGCAGGCGGTGCGCTGATACCGGGTGATGGACACAAACGGCAGGCGCGAGTAGCCGGAGAGGAATTCCCGAACCGTTCGTGACGGCGAGATGTCGTCATGGGTGGTCAGGAAAGGGGTCTGGGTAAAGGTTGAGAACGGCAGCGCCTGCACTCCCAGGAAATTATGAATCACATCGAACCGCTTCGCCTCCGAAACCAGCCGCTCCATCAACTTTAGTTCGTAAAGCCGGACCAGGTCTTCGGAAAGCTCCTGCTCCCGCAGGGTCCGATCCGAAATCGACACCAGTTCCGCCCCCGGAAAATCCGGTACCCGTGATCCACCCGCGGCAAACAGGGTTACCTCATGGCCATTGCGAGCCAGTTCATCCATGAGATGGCAGACCATCTGTTCCCGGCCCGATCCCGTCTTGGGCGGAACCGTCTCGCTGATTCCGCAAACCAGTGCAATGCGCATGTCGCTTCCCTCGTCTGAATACTCAAACCGGGGGAATCATAAATAAAAGCAAGCCGCAAAAAATCATTCCAACCGTCCCACAGATGTCCTATTCCAATCCGGCGGGGCAAGGGAAAATCACCCCCGTCGAAACGGAAAGAAACGGTTGGACCTATCCCTTCAGGGCATCGCGCAGGAGCCGGTTGAGGAGTTCCGGGTTGGCCCGGCCACCGGTCTGCTTCATCACCTGTCCCACGAAAAATCCGAAGAGGCGATCGTTGCCCCCGCGGTATTTCGCCACACTGTCCGGGTTGGCGGCCAGGATTCCGTCGATCACCGGCTGTAGTTCAGCGGGGTCCGTCATCTGCCTCAGATCTTTTTTCTCCACAATGGCCTTCGGGTTGCCGCCACCGGTGAGCATGTCGGCAAACACGTCTTTCGCAATCTTGCTGGAAATCGTCCCGTCATCCATGAGGACCACCAGCTCCGCCAGTTCGGCGCCGCCAAAGGGCAGTGCGTCCACCGGTCGATCCTTCAGTTCGCGCAGCAGCTCGTTGTTAATCCAGTTGGCCAGCCCTTTCGCATTATCATGTCTGGCCAGGGCGTCCTCGAAGAGCTTAGAAACCGCCGGGTCCTGTGCCAGCAGCAGGGCATCCTCATAGGGCAGCCCCAGCTCCAGCCTGTAATGATTCAGCCGTTCCTCCTGCTGCGGGGTCAGGGGTTTCTCCGAAATCTCCGGGCGATCGGCCTGAACGGACCTGGGTTCCGCCTTCGGCTTCTCTTTCTTCGGCTCCGGCTTTGGCGGATCTTCGGTCTTCTGTACCTGTTTCGCCCAGGAATCACGCAGGGTCACAATCCGGTTAAATACCAGGTTGCCCGGCTTCGAATCCGGATCGACACAGAAATAACCCTGACGCTCGAACTGGAACCGGTCGCCCACGGCGGCACCGGCCACGGCAGCCTCGATACGGCAGCCGCTGAGTACCTGCAGCGAATCCGGGTTCAGGTAATCGGTAAATTCGCCTTTCTCCGCATCGGGGTTGGGCACCGTCAGCAGGCGGTCGTAAAGACGCACTTCCGCCGGGCTGGAGTGATCGGCGGAAACCCAGTGGATGACCCCCTTCACCTTCCGGCCTTCGGGCGCCGCCCCGCCGCCGGTGGCCGGATCGTAAGAGCAGCGCAATTCAACCACGTTACCCCTGGCATCTTTAATCACGTCCTCGCACCGGATGACATATCCGTAGCGCAGACGGACCTCCGCACCGGGAGACAGGCGGTGATAGCCCTTGGGAGGCTCTTCCATGAAGTCGTTCTGTTCAATGTAAACCTCACGGGAAAAGGTGAGCTTGCGAGACCCCTCCTTGGGCACGTCTTCAGGATAGTAGGGCGCGTCGATTTCCTCGGTTTTGCCTTCCGGCCAGTTTTCAATGACCACCTTCAGGGGTTTCAGTACGCACAGCACGCGGGGCGCCCTGGTGTTGAGATCGTCGCGGATGCAGTATTCGAGTTGGGCCATATCCACCACGCTGTTGGCCTTGGCAATACCCACACTCTCGCAGAAGTTGCGGATGGCTTCCGGCGTATAGCCCCGGCGGCGCAAGCCGGAGATGGTCGGCAGACGGGGATCATCCCAGCCGTTGACGTATTTCCCCTCCACCAGCGTCAGCAGTCTGCGCTTGCTCATCACCGTATAGTTCAGGTTCAGGCGGGCAAATTCGATCTGCACCGGGCGGCTGGGAAGGGTCAGGTTTTCCACCACCCAGTCGTACAGCTCACGGTTATTCTCGAACTCTAATGTACACAGGGAATGGGTGATACACTCGAGGGCATCGGAGATGGGATGGGCGAAGTCGTACATGGGATAGATGCACCACGTGTCGCCGGTCATGTGGTGGCTCACGTGGCGAATGCGATAAAGCAGCGGGTCACGCATCTTCATGTTGGGCGAGGCCATGTCGATTTTCGCCCGCAGTACGTGCTCGCCGTTTTTAAATTCGCCCCGGCGCATTTTTTGAAACAGCTCCAGGTTCTCGTCAATTGATCGTTCGCGGTAGGGGCTGGGCTTTCCGGGTTCCGTCACGGTGCCGCGGTATTCCCGAATCTCCGCCTCGCTCAGGCTGCACACATAGGCCTTGCCGTCCCTGATCAGCTGGATGGCGCAGTCATACATGGTTTCAAAATAGTCCGAGGCGTGAAACAGCTTGCCTTTCCAGTCGAAACCCAGCCAACGGACATCCGCCTGGATGGACTCCTCGAAGAGGGTGTCTTCTTTCGCCGGGTCCGTATCATCGAAACGCAGATGGCAGATGCCGCCATATTCCAGCGCAATGCCGAAGTTCAGGCAGATGGACTTGGCATGGCCGATGTGCAGAAACCCGTTCGGCTCCGGCGGAAAGCGGGTGACAATCTGCCGGTGCTTGCCGGTGTTCAGATCGTCATTGATCGTCCGGCGGATGAAATCCACGTTTCGGGAATCCGCCGGGGTCCCACCCGGCATCTGCTCCTTGGCGCTCGGTACGGTCACGGTCAATGCACCTTTACTGTCGACTGAAACTGGCTGACCTAGTAATACTATCACAGGATGCCCCCCTTTCACGCCCTCCCGATGCGGGAGTTCGTCCCCCCATCGCCCGCCGGAATTCGAAAATACATTCGACTTTTTCCCGTACCTCCGCTATGATGCTGTCGTCCACCCAGATTCCCGAACCGGGGGCCAGACACCGATGACCGCCAACCGAAAAATCATTCACATCGACATGGACGCATTCTATGCATCCATTGAGCAGCGGGACTTTCCCGCATACCGGGGCATGCCCCTGGTCGTCGGAGGCCGGCCCGACCGCCGGGGCGTGGTGGCCGCCGCCAGCTACGAGGCCCGCCAATACGGAATCCGTTCGGCCATGTCGTCCTACCAGGCAGCCAGACGCTGCCCGGATCTCATCTTCGCACCGCCCCGTTTCGAGGTTTACAAGCAGGTCAGCGGCCAGATCCGGGAGATTTTCCTGGACTACGCCGATCTCGTGGAACCCCTCTCCCTGGACGAGGCCTACCTCGATGTAACGGAGAACAAAAAGAACAATCCCTCCGCCACGTGGATCGCGAAAGAGATCAAGGTTCGCATCCGGGAAGCGACCGGCCTCACCGCTTCTGCCGGGATCTCCTATAACAAGTTCCTCGCCAAAATCGCCTCGGACATGGACAAGCCCGACGGCCTGTATCTCATCAAACCGGAAGACGCCCCGGCCTTCCTCGAAAGGCTGCCCATCGGGAAATTCTACGGCATCGGCAAGGTCACGGCGCGAAAAATGAAGGAACTGGGCATCCACACCGGCGCCGATCTCAAGAAATGGCCGCTGGAACGGCTGACTGAAACCTTCGGCAAGACGGGCGCCTGGTATTTCGGGATCGTCCGGGGCCATGACGACCGCGAAGTCAGCCCGGAGCGGGAGAGAAAATCGCTGGGCGCAGAGACAACTTTTGATACGGACCTCTGCGATACCGAGGAGATGATGGACGAACTGGGCAAACTGGCGGACGACGTGGTGGAAGGACTGGAGAAACGGGGCCTCCGAGGGCGGACGCTTACCCTGAAGGTGAAATACGAGAATTTTCGGCAGATCACCCGAAGCCGCACGGTGGATACCCCGGTGACCGGCAAGGCGCTCATGCTGGATCTGGTCCGCGAACTGCTGGCCCAGACGGAGGCCGGCCCCCGAAAAGTCCGGCTCCTGGGCATCACCGTCTCCAACTTCGAGACAGCTCCCGGCTCAGAAGCCGAAGAACCCGCCGAAGCGGACGGAATCCGCCAGCTTCGGCTGGACTTCGGCATAGCGGGCTAGACTCCGGCCCTAGAAGACCCAGAGGCCTCCAGCCCGGCAGTCACCCTGGTACTGGGTACGGCGCGTCCGGGTACGGATCTGGAAGTACCGCTTGAACTTCTCGCCCTGCGGCGTGGTGATCACCGGCCCGGGCACCCAGACGGTTCTCACCTGAACGTCGGGCTGGGTGTTGGGCACCGGGACGGGATTGCCGTTCCGGCGCTTGAGGACGCACTGGCAGTGATCCTTGCAGGTATCCGCCTGGTAGAAGAACCCCCGGTTCGGCTCGGCGTCTGAGGGTTTGTTGAGATCGAAATAGGCCTGGGCATCGGCGCGTTCCTGGGGATTCATGCCCGGATTGTCCGGAATTCGCCGCCGCCGGGAGTAGATGCTGCCCGTTGTTCCGTAGGCGTAAGGGACCTCAACGACACCGCGGAACTGGTACATATACGTGCCGTCCGCCTCTTTCTGCAACTGGTGGAACTCCACCCGGCAGGGGCACTCACAGTTCTTGTCGATGGCGTCGAGGTCGCCGTAAAGCTCATCCAGAATGGACCCGCCCGGCTTGGGTCCTTCATAGGCGTCCCCCTTGTGGCAGTCGGTTTCCGTTCCGGAGCCGCCGCCGTTGCCGTCGTCGATGGGTTCGCCGTCGTCACCATTGCCATCGCCGTTGCCGTTCTCATCCCCATCCTCATCATTTGCGGGTTGGGGATTGGGCTGGGGCGGCGGACAGTCCTCATCGTCCTGGCGGCAGATGAAACCGCTGTCCTGCTGTTGCTGTTCCTGGGCCTGTTCCTGGCCGTCCACCGCCTCGGACGTCAGCACGGCAGCCTGAAGCCCTGCGCCCAAGGCGAACGTCATCGCCAGGGCGAGTAACCACTGCTTAGTCATAAACTCCAAACTCTCCTGTCAAAAAATAATCACGGGTGGTTTTTAAACGAGTAAGTTATCTATCTGTATACCGTTAAAACGGCCTGAAAAAAATAGGTTTTGACAAAATGTATCTATTCCTCTAGATTTGTAGGTCCTATGAAAAACTTTGAATTCACGCCGAATACCATTGTCCGCCGTCGCCGCCGCAGCCTGACGGCCGGGTGGACATTGGCGCGAAATTCACGATAAACCGCAAACCAGAGCCTTACAATCACCCTGAGCCGTCGAATCCGAGCCGGGGTGATTTTTTATTGACCGGATTTTATACAGATACGCCCAAGCCGAAAGGGAACCCCACCATGCCCCCAACAAACGCCAATCTTCCCGATATCAATCTCGCCACGCCGATGGCCAAGGCCGCCGTACTCATCGAGATGCTGCCCTACATCCGCAAGTTCGCGGGCAAGACGGTCGTCGTGAAATACGGCGGCAGCATCCTGGCGGATCTCTCGCTGCGCGAGAACATTTTGCAGGATCTGGTCCTGATGAAGCTCGTCGGCATCCAGCCGATTCTCGTTCACGGCGGCGGACCGGACATCAACGCCATGCTGACGAAGCTCCAGAAAGAAATTCTCTTCGTGCAGGGCTGCCGGGTGACGGACCAGGAAACCCTGGGCGTGGCGGAGATGGTGCTTTCCGGCAAGGTCAACAAAACCCTCGTCGCCGGGCTGCACAAGCTGGGGGCCAAGGCCGTGGGCATCTCCGGGCAGGACGGCGGCATGATCACCGTGCGGCGGCGGCGGCTCAATGGCGTGGACATGGGCTTTGAGGGCGATGTGGAAAACATCGACGCGGGCCTCGTCAAAAGCCTGATGAAAGAGGGCTTCATCCCGGTGGTGTCCCCCATCGGCATGGACGCCGACGGCCAGGCCTACAACATGAACGCCGACGCCGTGGCTGTCGCGCTGGCGGCAGAACTTCAAGCCGAGAAGCTACTGTACCTCACGGATGTACAGGGCGTGCTGACCGACGTCATGAACCCGAAAAGCCGCATCTCCAAGCTGGCCCCGGATAACGTGGAGGCGCTGGTGGAGATGGGCATCATCACCGGCGGCATGATTCCCAAAGTGCGCTACTGCGCCGAGGCCGTCGAAAAGGGCGTCACTTCGGTCCATATTCTCGACGGCCGGGTTCCCCACGCCATGCTGCTGGAGATCTTCACCGAGCAGGGCATCGGCACCATGATCGCCCGCTCGATTAAACAGGATATTTCCGAGTTTCAGTCCCCCATTCCAAAGGTTTCAACCGTTTCCACGAAAGGAGTCGCATAATGTCCGTTCCCCAGAAAGTTGTTCTCGCCTACAGCGGCGGCCTCGATACCACCGTCATCATCCCCTGGCTCAAGGAAAACTACGACTGCGAGGTTATCGCCGTCTGCGTGGACCTGGGCCTGGGCAGCGAGCTGGACGGTCAGCGCGAGAAGGCGCTGGCGTCCGGGGCGTCATCGTACCACCTGAAAGAGGCCCAGGAGGAATTCATCACCGATTACATCTATCCCTGCCTGAAGGCCAACGCCGTTTACGAAGGCCAGTACCTGCTGGGCACCGCGATGGCCCGGCCCCTCATCGCCAAGAAGCTGGTGGAAGTGGCCGAGGCCGAGGGGGCGGACACCATCTGCCACGGCGCCACCGGCAAGGGGAACGACCAGGTGCGCTTCGAACTCTCCATCAAGGCGCTGGCGCCGGACATGAAGATCATCGCCCCGTGGCGGCTGTGGGATATCTCCTCGCGCGACGACGTGATTGATTACCTGGAAAAACGCGGGATTCAAGTCCCCTTCAAGCGGGAGGAAAGCTACAGCCGGGATCGCAACCTGTGGCACCTGAGCCACGAGGGGCTGGATCTGGAAAGCCCGTCGCAAATGCCCAACTACGACAAGCTGCTGCAACTCTCCAATAGTCTGCAGAAAGCGCCGGACGAGGCGGAGACCCTGGAGCTGACCTTCGAGAAGGGCCTGCCGGTCAAGCTCAACGGCAAGAATCTTTCACCCGTTGAGCTGATGGCGGAACTCAACGCCATCGGCGGCAAGCATGGCGTGGGCGTGGTGGACATGGTGGAAAACCGGGTGGTCGGTCTGAAGGCGCGCGGCGTGTACGAGAATCCGGGCGGCGCCATTCTCTACAAGGCCCACGACCTGTTGGAACACCTGTGCCTCGACCGCCAGACCATGAGCGTCAAGCAGATGCTGGCCATCAAGTACGCGGAACTGGTGTACAGTGGCGAGTGGTTCACGCCTTTGCGCGAGGCGCTCACCGCCTTCGTGGACCAGACCCAGCAGACCGTGAGTGGCACCGTGAAACTGACGCTGTACAAGGGCAATATCGTGCCCGCCGGCATGCGCTCGCCGTATTCGTTGTATGATGAAGACCTGGCGAGCTTCACCACCGGTGAGCTATACCGCCACAGCGACGCCGAGGGATTCATCACCCTCTTCGGCCTGCCGCTGAAAGTCCGCGCCAAAATGATGGCGAACGCAAAGCACGTATCAGAAAATGCCACCCATTCGGGTGCTTAAGGAAGGGGCGAAGCCCCTTCGGCGAAAAAGGCTCTTTCCATATACCAAGGCTTATGCCTGATAACCTTTTTCGCCTACCCCGTCAAGAAAAACCCTGTTACTATGAATACCCCTCCCCAAACGCCCGAACGAGCGGCGAAGCCGCGAGTGAGGGCAAAGAAAAAACCCAGGGAGGGGTCCAGGGGAGGGAACGTCCCCTGGGCAGGATGTACAGGAGATAACGACTATGAAGCTCTGGCAAGGCCGCCTTTCCGGCGAAACCCCCGCGGATCTGGACGCCCTGAACAACTCCATCCGCTTTGACCAGCGCCTGTACCCGCAGGACATCCGGGGCAGCATTGCCCACGCGCGGATGCTGGGCGAGCAGGGCATCATCGCGGCGGACGAGGCGGACAAGATCGTCTCCGGGCTGGAGTCGATCCTCGAAGACCTGGACAACGACCGGCTGTTCTTCGACATGCAGGTGGAGGACATCCACACCTTCATTGAAGGCGAGCTGATCCGGCGCGTCGGCGACGTGGGCAAGAAGCTGCACACGGGCCGCAGCCGCAATGACCAGGTGGCGACGGACCTGCGCCTGTACCTGCGCGACGAGATCGGCGAGATCCGGGATCTGCTCAACACCCTGGGCAAGACGCTGGCGGCGAAGGCGCATGATTGCCGCGAGATGGTGATGCCCGGCTACACCCATCTGCAACGGGCGCAGCCCATCACCTTCGGGCATCATCTGAACGCCTACCGGGACATGCTGGCGCGCGACGACGACCGGCTGGCCGACTGCGCCCGCCGCCTGAACCGCTCGCCACTGGGGGCCGGGGCGCTGGCGGGCTCGACATTCCCGCTGGACCGCAAGACCGTCGCCTACAAGCTGGGGTTTGACGACGTGATCGGCAACTCGCTGGACGCCGTGGCGGACCGGGACTTCGCCGCCGAGTTCCTCGGCGACGCGGCCATCCTGATGATGCACCTGAGCCGCCTGTGCGAGGAGATTACCCTGTGGGCCAGCCGGGAGTTCGGCTTCGTGAAGCTGGACGACGCCTGGAGCACCGGCAGCAGCATGATGCCCCAGAAGAAGAACCCGGACGTGGCGGAACTGGTGCGCGGCAAGACGGGGCGGGTCTACGGGTCGCTCATCAACCTGCTGACGGTGATGAAGGGCCTGCCGCTGGCCTATAACAAAGATTTGCAGGAGGACAAGGAAGCCGTCTTCGACACGGTGGACACCCTCAAGCTCTGCCTGCCCGCCCTCACCGGACTCATCGCCACGCTGAAGCCCCAACCGGAAGCGATGGCCACCGCCGTGGCCGACGGGTTCCTCAACGCCACGGATCTCGCGGACTACCTCGTCCGCAAGGGGCTACCGTTCAGGGACGCTTACGCGCTGGTGGGGCAGATCGTCCAGCACTGCGCGGAGAAGAGCCTGCGGCTGGAAGACCTGCCCCTGGACGACTACCGCCGCTTCTCCCCCCATTTCGACGCCGACGTCCTGGCGGCCCTGGACATCAAACACAGCCTGAAACAACGCGGCCTCTTGTAGCCAGCCGTTATCATTCCCGCCCCATATTGTCATTCCCCCATATTGTCATTCCCCCATATTGTCATTCCTGCCCACTATTGTCATTCCTGCCCACTATTGTCATTCCTGCCCACTATTGTCATTCCTGCGAAGGCAGGAATCCATTGGAAGTGGTAACGCTTAAGGCAAAAACACGGGGGGACGTGGGGGCGCCAGCCCCCACACACCTCTAAGGGCGGTGGGCGGGCTACCTACTCCGCATTCATTTGAATCCGGATGAAGTGAGCGCGCTCGTTGTCCAGGTATTCGTCCAGCTCGTGCCGGGCCTGTTCAATCATTTCGGTAAACATCGCCTTCTCGGACCGCGGTGAGAGCGCGGGCCGACCAATGGTCGCATTCGCCATGACTATATCCCCTTATCAGTCTCAAGTGCTTCTGAATGTTTCCTTTATATCCGAAACCTCCATCGCCTTACATTAGCCGATCGGGGGATAACTCTGAACCATTTGCTCATTCCTTACAAATCGAATATAATTTCGATGATGCTTGTTAGCCATTTAAGGAATGGGATTAAAATCTATGCATAGAGAGACAAAATCGGTTTTGATAACTGATGTAGATAATACACTGTTTAACTGGGTTGAAATTTGGTATCAACCTTTTAGAGCCATGCTAGACGTTCTAGTGCATGAAAGCGGATTGTCTGAAGAGGTTCTCATTCCTGAAATCAAAAAAATTCATCAAAAATATGGAACATCCGAATATGCATTTCTTATCAAGGAGATACCCTCATTAAGAAAGAACGATACCGATATGGATTTAGCTTCCAAGTATCAAAATGCCATCGACGCGTATAGAGAAGCTCGCAGATCCGTAATTAAACTTTATCCCACTGTTTGGGAAACTTTACTAAACCTAAAAAGCAAGGGCTGTCTTTTGGTAGCTTACACAGAGTCAATGAAATATTACACCAATTACCGGATCAGAAAGTTAAATTTAGATGAAATAATCGATTACATTTATTCTCCACCGGATCATGAACTACCAAGCGACCCCAAAGAGATTAGGAAGTATCCTGAGGAACATTATGAATACAAACTCACCCTGCACAGGGAACTACCACCAAATGAATTAAAACCGAACCCAAAGGTTTTGTTAGATATTATTGATGGAATAGGCGCCACCCCATCCGAATGCATTTATGTCGGAGATAGCTTAATGAAGGACGTAGCTATGGCACAGGATGCAAGGGTCACTGATGTTTACGTTAAGTATGGAGCAGCCCAACATACTGAAGCATATGACTTATTGAAAAAGGTAACTCATTGGACCGATGAGCAAGTTGAAAAAGAGAAGGAAATTAATGAAGGTAGAACTGTAATCCCATCCTATTCAATTGATAGCTATGCCGATCTATTGAATTTATTTAACTTTGTCCAATTCAGTGAGAGTTTACCGAGGAAAGTCTATGGATAAGGAAATTTATCTAGGCCACCTTATGGACGCCTGGAAGCAAACTGTACAAGTTCAAATGCACTTCAATGAAGTTGAAATAAAGATTCGTGGCCTCCTTATCACATTACTAACCGCTGTTATTGCAGGTGTAGGGATAACTATCAAAGAAAAGTTATTTATATTTCTTTTTTCCTACAAAATCTCTATAGCACTATTCTTATTATTATTCTCCATTATTCTAATTATTGCCTTCTATTTCATGGAGCGTTTTTGGTATCACCGTCTTCTCTACGGCGCAGTTAATCAAGGTAAACTGCTGGAAGAGGCATTAAAACAGGAAGGATTAGAAGAAGTACAACTTACAGCCTTAATTGGAAAAGAAAGCCCCATAAAGTTATGTAATATTGATCTGCACTCTAAACAAAAGATTGATTGCTTTTATGCAGGCTTACTACTCATCCCCATAATAGGAATTCTTGTCATCTCATTCTCTTTTATTGAGAAACCATTCACTAACAATCCAACCAGCAAAAAACCCATTTCTGTTAATAAAACAACGTACTCTTTACTTCCCTCAGGTTCAGGAAACAATGTATGGCGTATGAACAATGAAACGGGCGAACTCCTTAACTGTTTTGTAGGTAAAAGAGTGGATGATAAGTCACCTAAAGTAGAACCAATTTGCCTAAGGTTCAAAACAGAATAAAATTTTTCGAGTCTCAAAGTATTTTTCAGCTATAATAGTTCGTACCCGAATGATTTTTGTTCGAACGAAATGGCCGCAACCAGGGATACGAGCTATGACCACTATGGAAACCACCCCGCAGCAGGCTGAAAATACGGCCGCGGCGGACAGTCACGCGTTTTACCTGTTTAGAATCCTGCAATCGCTGCGCCAGAGCATCCGCGCCATCGACCTCCATTCGCGCAGGCTGGCGGAAAGCTACAATATCACCTCGCCCCAGCTCATCTGCCTGCTGGAAATCGAGCAGTCCCAACCCGTCACCGTCACGGCGCTGGCCCGGCAGGTGCACCTCTCGCCCAGCACCGTCGTCGGCATCGTGGACCGCCTCGTGGATAAAGGCTTCGTCACCCGCGACCGCAGCACCAGCGACCGCCGCAAGGTGGAGATCCGCATGACCACCCAAGGCAAGGCCCTCGTGGACAAGGCCCCGTCGCCCCTCCAGGAGACGCTGGCCGAGCAGTTCAAGGCACTCAGCGAGGAAGATCAGCTCAACATCGTGCAATCGCTGGAGCGCGTGGTGGACATGATGGGCGCAACGAACATCGACGCCGCCCCCATGCTGGAAACCGGCCCCATCGACTACAGCCCGGACGACAAGCAGGCTTTCTGGGAGGCCGCCGAGGCCCCCATTAACGCCCTCGTCGTGGACGAGCCCCAGGAGTTCCCGCTGGAGATCAAGCGCGCCACGGAGGCGGACAAGCCCCACGTGATGAGCTTCATCAACTCCTCCACCGAATGGTACCGCTCGATCATCGACGAGAAAGACCTTTCGGAGCATCAGGTAAGCCCGGAGTGGGCCGAAACCAACTTCAAGCGTCGCGAATTTTACGTGGGATGGTCCGAAGGCAAGCCCGTCGGCACGGTGTCGCTGCAATTCTTCGGCGACTACACCTACCTCGGCTACGTTTACGTGGACACTGACCAGGTGGGCAAGGGCTTCGGCAAGAAGCTGCTGCAGTTCGCCGCCGAGGAGAGCAAGCGCCGGGGCATGAAGGGCATGGCCCTGATTGCGCATCCGCGCGCCACCTGGGCCATCAAGGCCTACCAGAAGTTCGGCTTCAGGCTGGAGCTGCGCGATAAAGAGGACGTGCTTTCCTGGAACGACGGGTGTCTGGAGCCGTATTACGAGGAGTTCTTTATGCTGTTTTTGTATGAATTTGAGTAGATCCCGCCCACCCGCCCTCATAAGGTTTGTGGGGGCTAGCGCCCCCACGTCCCCCTCTTCGACTGGGCACCGTAGTAACTTGCACTCTTGGTGATGGATTCCTGCCTTCGCAGGAATGACAAGGGAGAGCAGGAATGACAGGGAAGAGCAGGAATGACAGGGGAGGGCGGGAATGACAGGGAGCACAGGCGTGGCAAGGAAGGCGTGTTAGACTGAAACTGTCATGAAGATTCCGGTTTATTTTCACGAGAACCAGCTGGCGTTTCATCCGCCCTATGAGTGGGACAAACGCGGCTACGCGCCCCACCCGGAGAACCCGGAGCGGGTTCGCGCCATCCTGTCCGCGCTGGAGGAGGCGCCGGAGGACTTCGAGCTTCGCCAGCCTGGGGAGATCCCCATTCATGCCCTCCAACAGGTCCACAGCTCGGACCTGTTGCGCCTCTATCACCTGGCGGAAGAAATGCCGGAGGAGGAGTTCTTCTTTCCCACGTTCTTTCCCAAGCACCACCAGAAGAAGAGCGACCCGGACAACATCCACCACGCCGGGTTCTACTGCTTCGACACCAGCACCCCCCTGAGCCGGGATACCTTTACCGCCGCCGGCTGGAGCGCCGCCAGCGCCCACGCCGCCGCCGAATGCCTGGCCTCCGGCGAGACGGCCCTGGCCTACGCCCTCACCCGGCCCCCCGGCCATCATGCCGATCGGACCTACTTCGGCGGCTACTGCTACTTCAACAACGCCGCCGTGGGCGCCACGGTCCTGCTGCGGCAGGGCACCGTCTGCATCGTGGATATCGACTTCCACCACGGCGACGGCACCCAGAGCATCTACTACTACGACAACCACGTGCTGACCTGCTCCCTGCACGCCCATCCGCGCGAGCACTTCCCCTACTTCAGCGGTCACCCGGACGAGATCGGCCTCGGCGCGGGCGAGGGCTTCAACCTGAACGTCGCGCTGGAATCCGGCACCGGCGGAGACGAGTTCATGCAGGCCCTCACGGAGATCGTCATCCCCAGGATTCGGGCGTTCGACCCCATGTGGCTCATCATCGGCGCCGGGATGGATACCTATAAATATGATCCCATCTGCGATTTCCAACTGGAAACCGACGACTACCGCCGCATCGGCCACGCCCTGGGCGAACTGCCCTACCCGACGCTGGTGGTGCAGGAGGGCGGCTATTACATCCCCGATCTCGGCCACAACATCAAGACGCTGCTGTATGGGCTGAGGGAAGGGAAGGCAACTTCTTGATTTGTCATTCTCAGGAAGGCGGGTGGTGGACTCCCGCTTTCGCGGGAATGACGGGAGGGGCGGGAATGGCAGAACGAGACAGGAATGACAGGGGAACCTGACTTGGGTATGATGGGCAAACTGGCAGTGAGAAAAGAAGGGAACAACCGATGCCCGCGCCGACCATGACTCCGGCCTTTGGCCATTACGTACCGCTGAATGTCAACGACTACGCCACGCAGGTGGCGGGAAACAAGCATCTGGGCCTGTATAAAGTGCCGCCGTCGGGCAACCGGGAGTTCGACTGGTACTTCGTCCACCGGGGCAATTCCAAGGCCGCCGTCCATGCATTCACGGTCATTGAGAACGACCAGGGCGAAAAGTTCGTCCATCTGCTGGTGATGAAACGCCCGCCCCTGGGTGGCCGCCTGACCGTGGAACTACCCGCCGGGCTGTGGGGCGACACGGACGAAAACGAGGATGTCCTTACCGCCGCCGAACGCGAAGTCAAAGAGGAAACCGGCTACGACATCGCCGGATCGATGATGCTCTCGCCGAATTTCTTCGCCACCTCGCCGGGCCTGACCACCGAGCAGAAAGCCTTCGCGCTGGTGAAGGCCAAGGGCCAACCAGGGCAGGATCACCAGGAGGCCGCGGAGAAGGACATCATCGTCGGCACCATGGACGTGCCCCTTGCCACATTCACGCAACACCGGGAATTCACCCGCTGGCTCAACCGCATGGATCACGAGGGCTACATGGTCAGCATGAGCGTGATGGCCGCCCGCGGCCTGCTGCCCCCGAATCTGGGCCAAAAACTGGACCGGATGGCCTAAGCAGGAAGCCCGCCAAATTCACCCGTGAAAGGAATCCGGCGGACTATCCCGTAACCCGTCCGGCTTGCGCCGGAACCAATGTTTTGCTCACCATTGTTTTTCGGGTTCAAGTTGAGGTAGGTGTTCGTTGAGTAGGTTAGGTTATAGGGTCAGGTTGTTGAGGTAAACGTTGCGTGATGAGTGAGTGAGAAATCTGTTCTTCGAGGAAAGGAAGTGATCCGGCCACAACCGTGACTGGCCGGATCACGGGTCGTAGGAATTAAACGGCATATTCCTTTTGTTCAGGGGTTGTGGGGGAATCTGTCGCCGTGGCGGAAGCCGCCACGCCTTCGGCGTATTTCGGAGCCACGGTGGCAGGTTCGTCCGTTTTGGCCGCAGCCGGTTCAGTGGCCGTTTGGGCAACGGGCTGCGGGGCGCCCTGATTGGCGGGAGCATTGGCCTGCGCAGCCGGAGCCGGTTCGGCCTGAGGTGCAGCAGCCGCCGTGTCGGCCTCTTCTTCAGCCGGAGCTTCTTCCGCCGCTGCGGCAGACCGTGCGGGGGTGCCGGTATAACTGTTGTTTTCAAGGGCCGTGCTCAGGGGATTCGTTCCGGTGAGTTGCTGGCCGGTCAACAACATCAGCAGCATCTGGAAAAGCTGCATTACCAGTTGCAGCAGGCCCTGCGGCCCCTGGCCGGCGCCACCGCCCATCGACGGAAGCATCGGGTTGGTGGGGAGTTGAGGTTGCGGATACATGTTCACCGGCTGCATCAGGTAGCCGGGCATGCCCGTCAGCGGAACCGCCGCCTGCATGGGAACACCGGGCACACCGCTCTGCATCGGGATACCGCCTTGCACAGGGAATCCGCCCTGCATCGGAACACCAGCCTGAACCGGGACCTGGCCCGGAATGCCACCACCCTGCTGAAACATCGGGGCCAGTCCGCCACCTGCCGCTACCGGCCCTTGGGGGACCTGGGCAAAGGGGCTGCCATCAATTCTTCCATTGTCTGCCAGATCAGCCTGGACGATCATGAGATATTGCTGCTGCAGGGGATTTTGCGCCGGGGCGCCGCCAACCATGCTCATCGGCTCTCTCTCCTTTTATGTGTCCGAAATCTCCAATAACCGCATCCTCCCTTCAAACAGAAGGGATACGAGTGATCTCCGCAGGTAAACCGGGATACGCTCTTCTGAATTAATGCTCTTCTCTTCGTGGATCAGTGAACAAATCTATATGAAACAAGAATTATATAAACTCTGTATTGGTAGAAAAACAATCATTTGGTTTTTGATGCTGGGTTGTTAAGAAAATTTAAGCCCTTTCGCCGGGAATCGGTAATTTTACTGATAAGGGCCTGCCCACCGAAAAGGCCGGTTTCGGTTTTTTCAGCTGTAACGGGCTGTCGGCGGCTTTTGCCATTCCCTCTCATAGCCTGAAAAAAATGGGTATCAACTTTTTTCATGCAGCGGCTTTAATAGTCTGAGGCCTTCGGAATATCTGGCCAACAGATAGAGTGTATCAAGGAAATTGGGTTCCCACTATGACAACAGTGCAATATCCATCCTTTGGCAACGAAGCGGCAACTCTTGCGGCAAAACCGTCACCGGCAAGATTCGCCCGGAGCATCCATGCCTCCGGCAGGCAGGACGAACTGGTCCGTACCGTCCGCTTCGGCGCATCGGGCAAATCCGGCGAAAGCCCTCTGCCCTCCGTGGAAGAAGTCCCTTCAACCCAGGAACTCCTGGGCCAGACCAACCCGGACACCCTTGGCCCCGGCCTGGGCTGGGCAATGGAACACGCCAAAATGGCGGGCAGCAGCCAGCTTGAATTCGAACCCTTCGTCTACGGCCTCGTCTCCCACGTCCAACGCTGCATGGACCGGCTGATGTATGAAAAACACCGCATCGATCAGGTGCCCGGCGGCATAAACCATCCCAACATTCCCGCAGGAGTGCTTCGGGATGTCAAGTATTTCGAAAGCGTCATCAACGACTTTCTGCCGCCCGAAGTGACGGCCAAAAACCTCAAACACGACGAGATCCTCAAGATCCTGTCCCATGAGGTTAACGGAAAATGGGTTCCCGAACTGAAGGAAAAGGTCAGCGCCTCCAATGGGGGCAGCAAGGACTATACCGGGAAAAATGCCCTAAGCGAAGGCGCCCGCAAACTGAAGATCAAGTTTTCGAATTTCTTCACCCAGCCCAAATCCTGGACGGCTTTCAACAACCCCATCACCATGGGCATTGTCGGGACGCTTATGGGCATCTGGTTTCCGCCGCTGCTGGCCATTACGGTTCCCGCCACGTTGCTGTGGGGCGTGCTGAAGGCGCCGGATCACCATGTGGGTCCGAGGCGAATTCCCATCACCAACGGTGACGAGGCCCCCGTCACAAAGATCCCAACCGGAAACGACCCCGACACTCCTCCCGAACTCGAAGCGGCCCTGGCCCGGTTCCTGGCCGGCTATGTCAAACACCATCCCAACCCGGAAGATCAGACCCTGAAAAGCGTCTTCCAGTTTCTCAGGCATATTGAGGATCAGCCCGGCGTTCCTGACGAAATCAACCGGACCGCCGCCCGGATTCACGAGATTCATAACAACATCCTCTATGCCATTAGAAATGGCAAGGCGGCGGAAAAAACCGAGAAGTACTCCGCCGAATACTATCTGGAGAAACTGGCGGCCCGCTACAACCCGGAAAACCCCGAACAGGCCAACCAGTTTACGAAAGCCCAGTACGAATCCACAATGGATCTCATCGAGCGCCTCAAGCGCAGCGATGGTCCCAACCGCTCCATCATCGAGGACCAGCTGGAATGGCGGTTCAAACTGCCTACGGAGAAGCGGGAACTGAAAGAATTTGACCCGGATCAAGCCCGTACCATTCTTGATGAGGATCATTATGATCTCGAAAAGGTCAAGAACCGCATCATCCGCCACCTGGGCGCACGGGATCATACGAAGGATCTGGAAATCGATCCGAAGCTGAAAAAACCGACCATTCTCTGCCTCGTCGGCCCGCCCGGCGTCGGCAAGACGAGTATCGGCAAATCCATTGCCCGCGCCACCGGACGCGATTTTGCCACGGCGGATCTCGGCGGCGTTTCGGACGAGTCTGAGATTCGCGGGCATCGCAAGGCCTACATCGGTTCCGAACCCGGCAAGATCATCAAGGCGCTGGTGGAGGCCGGCTCCACCAACCCGGTGTTCATGCTGGACGAGATCGACAAGCTGGGCAAGGACTTCAAGGGCGATCCCGCCGCGGCCCTGATGGGCGTGCTGGACCCCTCCAAGAACCGGGAATTTGAAGACCACTTCATGGGCATGCCCGTGGATCTCTCCGACGTCCTGTTTGTCTGCACGGCCAACTATCCGGAACAGATTCCGCCCGCCCTGCGCGACCGGATGGAGATGATCGTCCTGCCCGGCTACACGCCGTATGACAAGTACGAGATCGCCGACCGGCACTTCGTGCCCAAGACCCGTGAGCGCCATGGCCTCAGCCGTGCACAACTGGAGAGCAAGGGCCTGATCAAGCCCGGCGACCAGTCGCTGCCGCAGGAACCGTTCACCATCCCCCGAAACGTGCAGGAATATCTCGTCACCGAAGGCTATTCGCCGGGTCTGGGGGTGCGCAGCCTGGAGACGGTCATCGACAGCATCGGCGAGCAGTTCGCCAGCAACCTGGCGGGCATCAAGCGCAAGGGCGGCAAGCTGACGGCAAAGGACTTCGCCATTCTCAACTCGCCGGAAGAACTGAAAAACCAGGGTTACATCGAAGATCCGCCGTATCCCGTCAAACGGGTTTCCCCGGAACCGCGCATCGGGCAGTCGAACGGCCTGTACTACTCGGAAGGGCCACGCTCCGGCGGGGCGCTGGACATCACCGTCGATCCCATCCCGTTGAAAAACGGCCAGCCGGGCATCTCCCAGGGAACCGTCAATGTTGAGGTCAACGACGATGTGAAAGACCAACTGGAAAAAGACGGCGGTTCCATCAAGAAGGGGGACATCACCGGCAACATCCAGGGCAGCATGCAGGAATCCATCACCGTGGCCATCAACTACGTGGAGAAAAACTGGAGCCGGATTGAACCCTTCCTGCTGCCGGAATACAAGAACAAGCCCCTCAAGCTGAACTTCCACATCAAAGATCTGGCCGTTCCCAAGGACGGCCCCAGTGCGGGCGCGATTTTGACGCTGACGTTGATCAGCGCCCTGACCGGTGCGCCGATCCCCGGCAACTTCGCCATGACCGGCGCCATGCACGTGCGCGGCGACGTCCTGAGAATCGGCGGCGTCCGCGAGAAAATTATCGGCTCCTACATGGAAGGCGTCCGCGACTACCTGGTGCCCGAAGAAAACAGTTCCGACATCAAGGAACTGCCGGACGCCATTAAAAATGACATCGGCCTGAAGGCGGTCAGCCACATCAACGAGGTTTACAGACACCTGTGGAATAAAAGCCACCCGGATCTCGTCGCGGCCCTCACGGGCCAGCTTCCCGCCGGGAAGCCCGCGCGTCGGCAGGCCCCGAAGTTTTCCGGGGGCGTGAACCCGTTTTCCCAGGTGGCCGCCTCCTGATTCGCGTTTAATGATATGCTGGAAAACATGCCAGCCAGTCAGAGAACGGAAGAATCCCCATGAGTCCCGAAATGCCCGGCCTGACCGTTCAGGAAGTTGCCCGCCGTTTTACCGGCTATCTCCGGCTGCAGGAAATCGTGGCCGACCCGGAACGCCTCAAACGCTGCATCGAGGCCAGCCAGTCGGAAAACCCGCCGGGGGATGTTGCCGGTGATCTGGAGGTCATCCGCGACGCCTACGAGAAAACCCGCCCGCCGGGAACGACCGTGGGCCGGATCATTATCGACCCGCAGACCCACCAGCTTTCCCAGGGTTAGACAAAGCCCCGGCGTCCCAGCCCTCCTCGTCATTCCCGCGAAAGCGGGGAGCCATTTCCTCAAGGCCTCCTTGAATGGATTCCGGCTCACCGATAGCCGTACAGCTCGGCTTCGGCCTCGCTTACGGCTATCGGCGTCCGGAATGACAGAGAGCTTCTCATTTCTTTGAAGCCACGATAAAGATCCGCCGGAAGGGGAGCAGGGTGGAGCCGTCCGTCTCCGGCGGGTAAGCTTCGAGTATCCGTTTGCGGTATTCCGCCTCAAAGGCGCTTTTGTCCGGCTCTTCCAGGGCATCGAGCAGGGGTTTGAGCCAGGTGCCCTTGGTCCATTCGGCCACGGGATTCTCCCCTGTTAGGCGCTGCATGTACGTGGTTTCCCACACGTCCAGCCGGTCGGCATGTGGCGCCAGAATCCGGTAGTAGTCAGCGGGGTCCAGCACCGGCGACCCCTTGAGAACGGGCTTGAGATGCTCGTGCCATGAACCGGCCCTGGCGGCGTCATGCATCAGCGTATGGGTGGGGGCGTTGAAGTTGCCGGGAATTTGCACGGCGAGATAGCCGCCCGGCTTGAGACGCTTCATCAGGCTTGGGAATAGCTTCTCATGATCCGGCAGCCAGTGCAGGGTGGCGTTGGAGTAGATGACATCGTATTTCGTCCTTGGATTCCACCGGGCCACGTCCTTCCGCTGCCACACGATTCCCTCGTGCTCAGCTTTCGCCTTGTCCAGCATTTCCTTCGAACTGTCCACCCCGGTAATTTTCGCCTGGGGCCAGCGGTCCTTCATGATGGCGGTGACGTTGCCCGTGCCGCAACCAAGATCGACCACGGCTTTGGGGGATGCCAGCGGAACCCGTCCCAGCAGGTCCAGCGCCGGGCGCAGGCGGTGGTTTTCAAAGGCCATATATTGGTTGGGGTCCCAGGTCATGGGCGAATTGTCCCTGTCTTTTCCAACAGCGTTTTTACCGGCGCCGCCAAACCGGATCTCCAGGCGATCCGCTCCGGCGGGCTGAAGCCGTGCGCTCATCCCCCATTTCGGCAGGACAGCATGCACCGGCGGTATCCCGTTCAACCCTGTCATCATACAACCCCCTGCCCCATTGCGGCATGAACCTTGACCCTGTCTATTGAATCATAAACAGGGTTTGCGCAACATCACACAATGTCTCCAGAGTCTTCAGGCCAGCAGGCCGCGGGTGCAGTGGGGATTGTTCTTGAGGTAGCGCACCCCTTCGTCCACATTGTCCACCACCTTGACCATATCCAGGACCTTGGGGTCCATCATGCCGTTGGCCACCAGATTCTCGCGCATATATCGGATGAAATTCCTGTAAATCCCGTTCTTGTCGAACAGGACAATCTGCTTCTGACAGGTGTACGGTGACTTGTCCGTATGCAGTTCGGTCATCTTCTTGGTCAGTTCCATCAGGGTCCCGATGCCGCCGGGAACAGCCGCCGTCATGGCCGTCCGGCGCTCGAAACCGTTGTCGAGCCGGTCGGAAAAATTATCGTACATGTACATTTCCCGGTGAACCTCCGGGCTGGGGGATTCGCCGATAAACGGCATGGCGAAGCCGAGGGTATGTCCTCCCCGGCTCACGGCGCCTTCGGCCACCGCCTTCATGGAACCGCCTCCGCCGCCGGTTCCCACGCCCATGCCGGCATCGGCCAGTGCCTGCCCCACCTTCTGCGCATGCTCGTAGAAACCGTCACCCGGCTGCGTTCGGCTGGACGCATAGACGGCCACATTGTTGAACCGATCGTAGTGCTGCTGGAACCACGGGTTGGTCCGCGCCCTCTGCGCCATCAGCGAGGATGTGTCCGGCTGGGCGGACGAATAAACCGGCGACACGGCATGCAAAGTTGCGTTGCTGTTGAACAACCCTTCTTTTCCCCTTCCTCGACGAAAACAATGCGTAAAAGATGTTGTGCGATGACATTCCTTCTCGACTCAAGGGCATAAAAACATTTTTTTCGGATTTGTTGACAGGGGGCATTCACAAATCTTCAAGAACCCCTCATCAAATCCGGATTCCGGGTTTTTATGCTCATGAAGGAAAGAAGTGTTTATTGTCTGAGTCGTTAATACGTATTTTGTTGACGCACTATAGGGGCATCGGTATGAAACGGGTTTGCGCCGGAATAATCCTGATCGTGGTTTTCGCCATTGGCATGATGTCGGGCGAACCGCAGGCCGCCAGAAATTCACAGGCAGACGAAATCATTCTCCGGGTCGGCGTGATGGATGACTGCCCGCCCTACAACTTTTTCAACGACCGCAACGAATACGTCGGCATGAACATCGACATCATCCGGGAGATGGGCCGCCGAACGGGTCGGAAGGTCGTGCTGAAACCCGTCTCCTATAACCGCCTGATGATGGGATTGCTCTACAAACAGTATGACGTGGTCGCCGCCCCCCAGTCGATGAACCCGTACCGGGAGGAAACCGTCCGTTTTCTCGCGCCGTACCACTATTCATCCGACGCGTTCATCTACCACCCCGAACGCACGCCCGTCAATTCGCTGGCCGAGATCAAGCGCCGCAACCTGAAGATTGGCGTATTCAACGGCACGTCCTACCCCGCCTATCTTGAGGGTGAAGGGCTGTCAAAAAACATTGTCATCTACCCCACCCAGCGGGAGATGTACCTGGCCTTCCTCAGCGGCAAGGTGGACGTGATCATGGCCGACACCCACATCGCGGCTTATTACAGGAACCGCAAGTCGTTTCCCTTCGGCATTGCCGACGAGCATGTCCGCCACAAGGCCATGGCCTTCTCCACCCGCAAGGAGGATGTTGCACTGGCCGAAACGCTGGAGGCGGCTTTCCAATCCATGCAGGCGGACGGCACCCTAAACGCGATCCGCGAACGCTGGCTTAACCCGGACGTGGGGAAGCACTCCGTCCAGGCTCCGGACAGCTAGCGGGTCAGGGTCAGCAGACCGTCCCGGCGATCAATCTCGAAACGGAAATTCTGTAGCACACTCATCCCGATGATGCCATCGGCCTTCATCCTGCCGGGGACAGGAATCACCATGATGGGCACCTGCTCCAGATCATAGGGTCCCAGGCGCAGGCTGCCGTATCCCACCTCCGCCTGCACCACGCCGCCCGCGGTTTCCGCCGCCGTCTGGTAAGGACTCATGGCCAGCCGGTACTTGTCACGATAACGGTCAAAAATGACGGCGTGGGAGGCGCCCGTATCCAGCAGGAACCGTCCCGCCCTGCCGTTGATGTCCGCCTCGATGAAAATCAGGTTGTCCTCGGTGGCAAAGGCGATCCGGTTGGTGGTCTGGTTTTCCAGCGCCGGGGGAACCCGCCTGCCGGTCATCTCGTAGATGCGGCGGGCGGCGACGCTGTTTTTCATGGGCCGCAGTTCCAGCGATTTTCGGTATTCCCGGACGGCATCCGCCTTGCGCTTCATGTGATCAAGCACCGTCGCCAGTTCGAACCGGTAACGATAATCGTCGGGAAACCGGCGGACGGCCTCCTCGCAGATTTCCAGCGCCCGGCCCAGGTTGCCCGCATTGAAATGCATGGTGGAATACTGCTCCCAGGCCGGATAGTGGTTGGGATCGTTTTCAATCAGCCGCCGGTAGATCGCCTCGGCTTCATCCTCCCGATTCATCCTCACCAGCATGGCGGCTTTCGCAATCTGGTAGGTGATGTTGTCCGGGTTGATCTCCACGGCCCGCCGGTAATGGTCAATGGCTTCCTCATGCCGGCCATCGTTGAAGCAGAGGTTTCCCAGCAGATAGTAATAATGGGGATTGTCCGGCGCCAGTTCCGTCAGGCGTTCCAGAACCAGGATACCCTCGCTGGTCTTGTTGCGGTTCAGCAGAATGTCTCCCTTGAGGACCAGGTATTCAGATCTTTCCCGATGACGAAGCGCCCGGTTGACGTTCTTCAGGCCGGCATCCAGCCGGTTGTTTTTGAAGTCGTCCCGTGCACGGGCAAACAGAACCTCGGCCTCGCGCCCGGCCTCCATATCCACGTACAGGAAAAAACCACCCACCGCCAAGCAGAAGACCAATACCACGAGCAGCATGATCTTTCCGATAGGGGAGGGGGTGGAGGATGAAAATTTTTCCGGGTTCATGACAGTTAATTCATATATTTAGTATGTTTGGAAAGACTACAAAAAACACAACTCTTGGACAATAGGCTTTATTGCGCGTCCTGCCGGAGAATAGGAGCCGGTGATAGCCAAATGGTCAGAACGATATCCATCTGGGGAATTCAATTAAGATGCCAACCCGGTAAAATGGGAAACACTTGATGAAAACAGCCGTCGGGCCATGTTTCCCCGCTATGGACTGTTATTCGTTAACATGCGATTGGAGGAGATTTATGCATTACAGAAAGTTGTTCAGTCTGGGCCTGGCGGCGGCAACAGTCTTCAGCCTTGCGACCCCGCTGGCATCGTTCGCCCAAGGGCAGGAGTATGACGACAAGGGGGACTTTACCTCCCAAAGGCTGGTCATTCCGCGGATCATCCGGTCGGACTCCTGGGTGCCGACCCTGGTGGTGGACCCCAACATGGACTTCCGCTTCTACCTGGACAACCCCACGGAAACCCAGGCCATCATCCGGATTCCGGACAAGGGTATTGAGCAGTACATCTGGGCGGCCCGCAACCAGCAGGTTGTCCATGTGGACATGTCCAGCCCCTCAACAGTGAAATATACGGTGGAAAGGCTGGACGGCAGCCTGATCGCTTCCGGCATCCTGACCAACCAGGAACCGCCGCCGAACTCCGTCCGGGTATCGGACCCCAGCACGCCGGACAGCTACGTGCTGTCCTATGAGGGCAAGGCCGGTTCACGCCCCCATTTCGGCACCCCCATCTGGAAGGAACTGGTCATCGCCGCCGCACCGGTGCGCGTGATTCCCAGGTTCGAATTCCAGCAGCGCGAAGTGCTCATTCCGCCGCCGAAACAGGAGCCGCCCCCGCCGGTTCGCCGTCAGGAACCCGTTCGCGGATACTGGTAGGCAGCAAACTTCTGAAAAAGACCGGAAGCATTCACCCCGAACAGGGGTGGATGCTTTCCTCATCAGGGGGTTTCGAAATCCCCCCACATCAGGCGCATCTCCAGCCCACGGGCGGCATGCTCGACGGCCCTGCGCAGGTTGCCCTTCTTGAGCCAGGCCTGGCCCAGCAGCATGTAGGCGCCGGGATTGTTCGAATCATCCACCGCCAGGGATTCCTCCCACAGCGTCATCGCCTCGTCCAGCCGCTTCTCGCCGCCGGTATCCACCATCAGGAAGCCGAGGTAATTCCGCGCCCAGATATCCTCAGGGTCCACGTCAATCAGGCGCGATAACGTCTCCTCGGCCTTGGCGTACCAGAATTCGGGAGATTCCGGGCTGTTCCTGATGTAGTTTTTCTCGATACCGTACCCCTTGGTGTAGTAGATAAACGCCAGCCGGTAAAGCACCAGGGGATCGTCCACCCGGTAGGTGAGCATGTCCTCGTATTCGGCGATTTTTTCGTCCAGGTTCGCGTAACGCTCCGGGCTTTTCTTCATCAGTTTTTTCGCCCGCTTGAACGCGTAAAACCCCTTTTCAATATAGGGGGTCCTGCTGTAGGCAATGGCCAGCAGGAACTGGGCCTCGAAACTGTCCGGGTAGGCCTCCGCCTGGGCCTTTGCGATCTCCAGATCGTCCGTCAGCGTCAGGGATTCATTGGAAAGATCCGCCGTGATGGGCGCCCCGGAGAAAACGGTGGTGTCCTCCCCCGGCGCAGGCTCCTCCGCCCGGATCGGCATCATCAGCATGCCCGTCATGAAAACCAACCCCAATAAACCCGGAAAAATACTTCTCATCATCAGATCCTGTCACGCTTACCCTGCCCGAAATCCCGATACCCCTGCGAAGGTGCCGGTGGTGCTAGTAAAGAATAACATACGGGAAGAATGGCGACCGGCCCGGTATAATCTCAGTACACCCGAACCGTTGTCATGCAGGAAACCATCATGGGCCGCTGTACCCGATTTCTCCCGTTTGTCCTCGCCATCACCCTTCTGGGTGGGTGGATGATCCCCGTGCAAGCGGAAGACTACCCCAACGTGAAGATCGGCAACCCGGTGAGCCGCGCCGTTCAGAAAGTGACGGGCATCACCCTGCTCAGCGGCTGGATAGGCTCCCGTGTCGCAAAAAATCTGCTGCAGAAAGAACTGGGCGGGGAGGTGAACGTCTCCCTCAAACCTTTCAGCGCCACGGATCTCATCGCCGGGAAAGCCCGACGGCTGGAAATCCGGGGGGAAAACCTGCTGATTGACGACATGCTCCCCATCCGCGCCTTTACCGTGGAAACCCTGGGCGACTCGCCCATTTTCGTCCGGAAAGGCCGCAAGCCGGTGTTGATGCGCCCGGTAGAATTCCGGGTATCCGCCGTGGTGGACGAGGAAAACCTGAAGACGTTTCTGGAAAGCGAGAAGGGGCGCAAGCAACTGACGCGGATCAAGGTTCCGCTGCCGCCCTACAAAAAACCCCAGTATCTGGACGTGCTGGACCCGGCAGTCAGTATTCGGGACGGCAAGCTGATCATCGATTCCTTCGTGAACGTCCACGGGGCACCGAAGGCGAACGGCCTGCCGGTGAAAGTCTCCACCGGCCTCAAACCGGTGGACGACACGCTGAAACTTGACGGCGTGAAGATTGACATTCCCGGCATCAGGAAAACCCGTGGCGCCGAAAAATTCGTTGAACGGTTTTTCACGGAACTGTTCGACGTCTCGAAGATCCGCATCGACCGCCACAAAA
Organism: Candidatus Neutrinobacter sp.; assembly: GCA_039794365.1. Taxonomy (GTDB): domain Bacteria; phylum Cyanobacteriota; class Vampirovibrionia; order Vampirovibrionales; family Vampirovibrionaceae; genus JBDIVN01. Next base: position 490,862 of record JBDIVN010000001.1, read on the forward strand.
TCATCATGGCCTATGACAAGTCCGAACTGACCGGCAACCGCCTCCTTATCGAAGCCCACGGCTACATCAAGCCTGACGGCAAGGGGCTGAAGCTCTTATCCGAAAATGATTAGGCAGAATCGACATTTAAACCTGAAACATTTGCCGTCATTCCCGTTGGAATTTATTTCGGGTTTTTCCGGTCAATGGATTCCGGCTCACCCATATCCGTACAGCTCGGCTTTGGCCTCGCTTACGGCTATCGGCGTCCGGAATGACAGGATGCTTCTCACTCGGATTAAATGTCGATTGGCCCTAGCCGTCAGTCCTGTGATTCTCAGTCTTTTCTGCCATCCTCGCCCCTTTTTGTCATTCCCAGGCCTTTTGTCATTCCCAGGCCTTTTGTTCATTCCCAAGCCTTTTGTTCATTCCCAAGCCTTTTTGTCATTCCCGCGCAGGCGGGAATCCATTCCCAGGAACTGTTACGACGTCCGGAATGACTCTGTTTTCCTGTTATCCCTGCACCGTCAAAGACGCCCTACAGAGGTCGTCGATTTCATGCAGGTAGCGGGCTTTCTCGGTTTCCGGCAGAAAACTGCCCCTAAAGCCGTTCTTGATAATCTCCACAATCTGCTCACGGCTTAAATCCAATGCCTCGCGGGTGGCCAGGAGGTTCTCCGTCAAATAGCCGCCAAAATAGGCGGGGTCATCGGAATTGATGGTCACCCGCAGGCCCCTTTCCAACATGCGCTTGAGGTTATGGTTGGACAGCACCGGAAAGACCCGCAGCTTAACGTTGGACAGGGGACAGACCGTCAGGGGGACCGCTTCCCGCACCAGCCGATCCACCAGCCGATCGTCATCCATGCAGCGCACGCCGTGATCGATACGGGATACCTCCAGCAGGTTCAACGCCTGCCAGATATAATCCGATGGCCCTTCCTCGCCCGCATGGGCCACGGTGAGAAACCCTTCCGCCTGCGCCCGGCGAAAAACCCCGGTAAACAGATGGGGTGGAAAATCCCGCTCGGAGGAATCCAGGCCGACGGCATGAATCCAGTTCCTGTAGGGCAAAGCCTGCTCCAGGGTCCGCATGGCGGATTCGGCGGGAAGATGGCGCAGGAAACACATGATGAGCCGCGAGGAGATCTTCAGCTTGCGCTGACCTTCCGCCAGGGCGCCTTGAATCCCACGAATCACCGTCTCGAAGGCAATACCCCGGTCCGTATGGGTCTGAGGATCAAAGAATATTTCGACGTGACAGACGTTTTCCGCCGCCATTTTCTCCAGGTAGGCCCATGTGAGATCGTAGAAATCCTGCTCCTGGCGCAGAACGTTGGCGCCCTCGTAATAGATATCGAGAAAGGATTGGAGGTTGTCGAATTCGTAGGCGGCCCGAACGGCGTCCACATCCGGGAAGGGCAGCTTGATGCCGTTGCGTTCGGCGAGGGCGAACATCAGCTCCGGCTCCAGAGTGCCCTCGATATGCAAGTGCAGTTCCGCTTTGGGCATTTCGCGGATCAGCAACTCCGTCTGGATATCGGAAAACATCTTCTCCCGTTCGCTCACGGTGTTTTTTCTCCTCTCAAACAACCTGAAATTGCATCAGGATACGGGCAACGGCTCCAGGGTCCGGATCACCCGCGCCGGGACCCCAGCGGCGATGGAAAACGGCGGAATGCTGTGGGACACCACGGCTCCCGCGCCAATCACACTGCCCGTGCCAATGGTGATTCCGGAAAGGATCACCACATTGGTGCCGATCCAGACGTCGTCCTCGATAACCACCGGCTTCTGGACGATGAGGGCGTCCTTGACGTAGGGGTGGTCTTTCAGACGCGAATGGCTCGGCTTGGACTCACAGGCCACGGTCACATTGGGCGAGATGGCCACCCGGTTCCCGATTTTCAGCAGGGGCCGGAAACCGTCGGAAACGACGAAGTTCATGTTGATGACCACGTCGTCGCCAAGCTCCACCCCGGTTTTTGCATAGAAAACCGGGCGCATGGCATTGTCCGGGTGGTTCATTCCCAGCCAGCGCAACATCTGGGGCGGCAGATCCTCGCAAAGCCGGTCGATTTCCCCCGGAGAAAGCACATCGTAGTTGAACATCAGGGTATTGACGATTTCCGCGCGGTTCATCAGTCCTCTTCTCATCCGTTGCCGACGGTTGGAAATAACGATTATACATTAACCACCCGGCATCCGCGCCAGCTCATCGGGAATTGAGCAGTATCATTCCGACATACCCATAATATCTTTACGTTTACATTTGCCGGGCACCCTCCCAAATATAACGGAGAAACAGGCAAGACGCTTTCCCGCTGGTTTTGCGGGTTCAGCCCGGTCAACCCAAGACTGGCCTGTTCCTTTACGAAGGAAAGTGTAACGTTTACACCCGTACCCCTCGCCAGAGGGCAGGTTCAATCGCTATAATAATAGGAAACCTTAGAGTAATTTGAACACTATCAAGAAGCGATCGATGAGATGAGGATCGACCGACTTGAAACCCACTGTACCCTGCGGGTTGTACCGGCCCGAATTTGAAAAAGACAGTTGCGGCTTTGGATTGATTGCCCAGATGGATGACCAGGCTTCCCACTGGCTGGTCAAGACGGCCATCTACTCCCTCAGCCGCCTTTCCCACCGCGGGGCCATTGCGCCCGACGGCAAGACAGGCGATGGTTGCGGCGTCCTCGTCGGCAAACCCGACTCTTTTCTGCGTGCCCTGGCCGATGAAGCCGGGGTGAGCCTTTCTCCTCTCTACGCAGTCGGCCAGCTGTTTCTCCACCCGGAGGAACTGCTGGCCTCCAATTCCCTTTCCCGCCTGAAGAAGGAACTTCAGAAAGAGGGCCTCGACCCCGTCTGGGTGCGCGACGTGCCCATTAACACCGAAGCCTGCGGCGAGGAGGCCCTGAAAACCCTGCCCCGCTTCGCCCAGATTTTCGTCAACGCCCCCAAGGGCATGGACGAGGACACCTTCAACCGCCATCTCTACATTGCCCGGCGCCGCACGGAAAAGACCGTGGAAGAGAAGGACCGGGTATTCTACGTCAGCAGCCTTTCCAGCCGGGTGCTGTCCTACAAGGGCATGATCATGCCCGCCAATCTGCCGGTGTTTTACCCGGACCTCAACGACGAGCGCTTTGTCTCGTCCCTGTGCCTTTACCACCAGCGGTTTTCCACCAACACCTTCCCGGAATGGCGCCTGGCCCAGCCCTTCCGGTTGTTGGCCCATAACGGCGAGATCAACACCATCCGGGGCAACCGGAACTGGTCCGTATCAAGGGAAACCAAGTACTCCTCGAAGCTCATCCCCAATATCGAAGAGCTGATGCCGCTGGTCTCCACCGACGGGTCCGACTCCATGAGCCTGGACAACATGCTCGAAGCCCTCATCGCCGGGGGCGTGGATCTCTTCCTGGCCGTTCGGGTGATGATTCCTCCCGCCTGGCAGAACATGGAGGGCATGGACCCGGATCTCCGTGCCCTCTACGAGTATTACTCGCTGCACATGGACCCCTGGGACGGCCCCGCCGGGCTGGTGCTCACCGATGGCCGATACGCAGCCTGCGCCATGGACCGCAACGGCCTGCGCCCGGCCCGCTATGTGATTACAAAAGATCGCCACATCACCATCGCCTCCGAAACCGGCGTCTACGATTATTCGCCCTCGGACGTCATCGCCAAGGGCCGCCTGAAACCGGGCGAGATGATGGCCCTGGACATGAGCACCGGCGAACTGCTCCTGCCCGAAGACATCAACAACCGGCTGAAGCAGCGCAACCCATACAAAAAATGGATCGACGAACACGCCAAGTACCTGGAAACCGCCTGGGAGGAAGAGGAGCCGGGGTGCGACCCCATCTTCGACCACGAGCTGAAGGTCTACGCCAAGCAGTTCCAGGTTACGCTGGAAGAACGCAACCAGGTCCTGAAGGTGCTGGGCGAAACAGCCCAGGAAACCGTGGCCTCCATGGGCGACGACACCCCCACCGCCGTGCTGTCCCGGCAGGTCCGGCCCCTGTACGACTACTTCCGCCAGCAGTTCGCCCAGGTAACGAACCCCCCCATCGACCCCATCCGCGAACAACTGGTGATGTCTCTTCGGACCTGCCTGGGCCGGGAGAAGAACCCGTTTGACGAGGTGCCGGAAAACGCGGCCCGCATCGACATTCGTTCCCCCATCCTTTCACGCAGCCTGTTTCGGAGCCTGTTACAGCTTGATGACCCGGACTATCGCTACGAGATTATTGATCTCACCTACCCGGCCAGCGGCAATCTCAAGGACGCCATCAAGCGCATCTGCGATCACGCCGAGCAGTCCGTGCGAAACGGCAAGGTCATCCTGATTCTCACGGATCGCCGGGTCACCCGGACGCGAATTCCCATCCACGCGCTGCTGGCCACCGGGGCGGTTCACGCCCGGCTGTGCGAGAAGGGTCTGCGCTGCGACGCCAACATCGTGGTGGAAACCGGCACCGCCCGCGACCCCCACCACTTCGCCGCCCTCATCGGATTCGGGGCCACCGCCGTCTATCCCTACCTCTCTTACCAGTGCCTCTATGATATGTTCCAGCGCGGCGAAGTAAAGGCCAAGAGCGCTGTAAAGCTCATGCAGAATTACCGCAAAGGCATCTTCAAGGGGCTTTACAAGATCCTGTCCAAGATGGGCATCTCCACCATCAACAGCTACCGGGGGGCCGGGTTGTTTGAAGCCGTGGGCCTGCACGACGAGGTGATCGACCTCTGCTTCCCCGGCACGGTCAGCCGGATTCAGGGCGCCAAATTCACGGATTTGGAAACGGACATGCGCCAGCTTTCGGCAGAAGCCTTCAACGTGGCCACCCCCCTGCGGGCGGGCGGTGTGCTGAAGTACCAGCCGGACGGCGAGTACCATGCCTACAATCCGGACGTGGTGACGAGCCTGCAAGCGGCGGTGCGCAGCAACGATTACCAGCAGTACAAACGCTACGCCGACCTGGTGAACAACCGCCCCGTGGCCGTCCTTCGGGATCTCTTCAGGCTGCGTGACGACCTGCAGCCTGTTCCCATCGACGAGGTTGAACCGGTGGAGGCCCTGTTCCCCCGGTTCAACACGGCGGCCATGTCGCTGGGGTCCCTCTCGCCGGAAGCCCACGAGGCCCTTGCCATTGCCATGAACCGTCTGGGCGGGCGCTCCAACTCCGGCGAAGGCGGCGAGGACGAGACCCGCTTCGGCACGGAGAAGGTTTCCAAAATCAAGCAGATCGCATCGGGCCGTTTCGGCGTCACCCCGGCCTATCTGGTCAACGCGGAAGTCTTGCAGATCAAGATCGCCCAGGGGGCAAAACCCGGCGAGGGCGGCCAGCTTCCGGGTTACAAAGTGAACCCGCTTATCGCCCGGCTGCGCTACACCCTGCCGGGCACGCCGCTGATTTCCCCACCGCCGCACCATGACATCTATTCCATCGAAGATCTGGCCCAGTTGATTTTCGATCTCAAGCAAGTCAATCCGCATGCGCAGGTTTCGGTGAAACTGGTGTCTGAACCCGGCGTCGGCACCGTGGCCGCCGGGGTTGCCAAGACCTACGCGGACCAGATCGTGATTTCCGGCTATGACGGCGGTACGGGCGCCAGCCCGCTGACCTCCGTGCGTTACGCGGGGGTGCCTTGGGAACTGGGCCTGGCCGAAGCCCACCGCTGCCTGCAGGCCAACAACCTGCGGGAAAAAGTCCGCCTCCAGGCCGACGGCGGCCTGAAAACCGGGCTGGACGTCATCAAGGCCGCCCTGCTGGGCGCGGAAACCTTCGGCTTCGGCACGGCGCCACTGATTGCGCTGGGCTGCAAGTACCTGCGCATCTGCCACCTCAACAACTGCGCCACCGGCGTGGCCACCCAGAACGAAAAACTCCGCGAGCACCACTTCCGGGGCCTGCCGGACATGGTGGAAAGCTACTTCCGCTTCGTGGCGCAGGAAATCCGCGAGTGGCTGGCCTATCTCGGCGCCCGCAGCATCGACGACATCGTGGGCCGCACGGATCTCCTCGAACTCCTGCCCGGCGAAACGCCGAAACAGAGAAACCTTGATCTGTCGGTAATCCTGGAATCCTCGCCGGAACTGAAGGACAAGCCCCGCTACTGCACACAGCCGAGCAATGACCCCTTCGACAAGGGCGAACTGGCGAAACAGATGATTTCCGACGCCTGGAACGCCATCGAGCACAAGACCGGCGGCATCTTCTCCTACGAGATCCGTAACGTCCACCGCTCCATCGGGGCGCGGCTCTCCGGCGAAATCGCCCGGCGCTACGGCGTCAACGGCATGAAGGATTCGCCCATCACCCTGCAACTCAAGGGCACCGCCGGACAGAGCTTCGGCGTGTGGAACGCGGGCGGCCTGCATCTGGTTCTCGAAGGCGACGCCAATGACTATGTGGGCAAGGGCATGGCCGGTGGCCGGATCGTTATCCACCCGCCGGAAGGGGTTTCCTACAAGACCAACACTGTGCCTATCATTGGCAACACCTGCCTCTACGGCGCCACCGGCGGAAAACTCTTCGCCGCCGGGCAGGCGGGCGAGCGTTTCGCCGTGCGAAATTCCGGCGCCATCGCCGTGGTGGAAGGGGTCGGCGACCACGGCTGCGAATACATGACCGGCGGTATTGTGGTCGTCCTCGGCAAGACGGGGGTCAACTTCGGTGCCGGGATGACCGGCGGGTTTGCCTACGTGCTGGACAGGGACAACAGCTTTGTCGATCGCTACAACCACGAACTGGTGGACATCCTGCGTGTGGATACGGAGCATATGGACGATTACGCCCGGCACCTGCACAGCCTGATCAAGGAATTCGCGGACGAAACCGGCAGCCCGTGGGGCCGGGAGCTTCTCGATAACTTCTCCGGCTTCATTGGCCAGTTCTGGCTCGTCAAGCCCAAAGCGGCCCAACTGGAAACCCTGCTCGGCCTGATGGAAATCGCCGCCTGAGCTTTTACAGGACAAGATTATGCCCAACGCCTATCAATTCATCGATATCCAGAGACAGGACCCGGACAAGCTTCCGGCAGACGAGCGCGTGCAAAGCTTCCGGGAGATCTACGGCCAGTACAGCCCCCAGGCCGCCTCGGAACAGGCGGGCCGCTGCCTGGATTGCGGCAACCCCTACTGTAAATGGAAATGCCCCGTGGCCAATCACATTCCCCAGTGGCTCAAGCTGGTGGAAACGGGCAATCTCATCGCCGCCGCCGAGCTGTCCAACGAAACCAACTCCCTGCCGGAAATCTGCGGGCGAGTCTGCCCGCAGGACAGGCTCTGCGAAGGGGCCTGCACCCTGAACGACGGCTTCGGCGCGGTGTCCATCGGCAGCATTGAAAAATACATCACGGACGAGGCCCTGAAACAGGGATGGCGTCCCAATCTGGCAGGCGTTCGCGAAACCGGCAAACGGGTCGCCGTCATCGGCGCCGGTCCGGCGGGACTGGGCTGCGCGGACATTCTCGTGCGCAACGGTGTCAAACCCGTGGTCTACGATCGCCATCCCGAAATCGGCGGCCTGCTGACCTTCGGGATTCCGCCCTTCAAGCTGGAAAAGGACGTGGTGAAACGCCGCCGCCAGATCATGGAAACCATGGGCGTCACCTTCGTACTGAACACGGAAATCGGGCGGGATGTACCCTTCGAGCGGCTGCTTTCGGAATACGACGCCGTGTTCCTCGGCATGGGCACCTACAACGCCATCCAGGGAAACCTGCCCGGCGAGGAGCATACCAGGGTCCACCAGGCCCTGCCGTATCTTATCGGCAACGTGCATCACCACCTGCAACTCAACCCGGAGAACGCCAACTACGTGGAACTTTCCGGCAAGAACGTGGCCGTCCTTGGCGGCGGCGATACGGCGATGGATTGCGTCCGCACTGCCGTGCGGCAGGGAGCGGAAAGCGTCACCTGCGTGTACCGGCGCGATGAGGAAAACATGCCCGGATCGCGGCGCGAGGTGGCCAACGCAAGGGAAGAGGGTATCCGGTTCCTCTGGAACCGCCAGCCCGTGGAAATTATCACCGAAGACGACCAGGTGCGCGGCGTCAAGGTCGTCACCACCGTCCTGGGGCCGCCGGATCTCAAGGGTCGCCGGGTGCCGCAACCGCTGCCGGGCACCGAGGAAGTGATCCACGCCGACGCCGTGGTCATCGCCTTCGGGTTCAAACCCAACCCGGCCCCGTGGTTCGAGGAATTCGGCATCGACACGGACCCGATGGGCCGGGTAAAAGCCACCGCCACGGGCGCATTCCCGTTCCAGACAAAAAACCCGAAAGTCTTCGCCGGGGGCGACATGGTGCGCGGCTCGGATCTCGTCGTCACCGCCGTCTATGAAGGACGCCAGGCCGCCGAAGGCATTTTGCGGTATTTGGAAGTCAAGGCCGCAGCCATCGCCTGATCACTGCATGCAGACCGCCCCGTTGCCGCTGCCCTCGCCCGCGGCGCAGAAGGCGTCGGAATTCAGGTTGGTAATGGTGGAAGCCGAGTATTGCTTCATGTCGAGACTGGGGTCCCTCATCTTCTTGTCGGCAGCGTTTTCCACCACTTCGGTCAGAAAGATAATCTCCTGGGCCAGACCGGACACCCATTCCTTCGTTTCCGGGTTGTCGAGGCTGGTATTCACCTGCTGGTAAATTTCAAGAAACACCCGATTCTCCGGAGTTGCATTTTCGTAGTTCGGGTCCAGGATGTCCACGCCATTTGTGACCTCGTTGGGGCTGTCATTCAGCCAACCAATCCGCGCCGACAAATCCTTCATGTTGGCATAGGTGACCCCATCAAAAACCACCGGCGCGTGGGGATCGGTCACGTTTTCCAGGGTCTGCTCAAGCAGGGCGATCCGGTAGCCCTGATTGGACAACCGGCGAAGGAGTCCCGCCTGTTCGGCGGTGATTTCCCCACTGGCCAGACGGCTGTCAATCTCGTCATTGAAGGTTTCCAGCCTGCTGGCAGCCATTCCGCTGACCCCGACCCTTTCAACCGCCGCCGCCAGATCGTCCTGGCCATTAACACTGGTGGAAATCAGGCCGGAAGCCATGGAACTCAGGGCGGACTGGTCGTAGGAAATAACCGAGTCTCCCCCTGCGATTGAATTATTCGGCCCGCCGCCTTCCGGCGCAGTCGTCGTGGCCGTGACCCCGCCATTGGCGCCGCCCCCACCACCAGAAAGCAGTGAAAACAAGCCATCCGCCTGGGAGAGACCCCGGCTGTTATGGGCAAACAATTCGTCGAGACGAAGACCCAGGGTTCCCAGCGCCGGTATGGCCACCAGCACAACCAGAAAGCCGATAACGGCGTACTCCGTAATGGAATGTCCCGTATTTCTCATCGCTACTCCTTTGCCGGGACCGGAATCCCGATTGTGATTCTGCTTCCTATCTATCGTTTATGATTCAGAAGATTTCGAATTTTTGTAAACCGATGCTGTCAAAAGGCAGGACGCCAGGCCATCAAATGAATTTGCCACCCGGCGACTAGTTGCAGATTGCCGTTCCTTTGCCCTGACCCGCGGCGCAGAAGGCCTCGGAATTCAAATCGGTAATCTTGGACGCTGAGAATGCCTTCAAGTCCAGACCAGGATTGATCCCCTTGTTATATGCGCCATCCTCGACCATTTCGGTTAGCAGGGCAATTTCCGTGGACAAGCCGGCTACCCAGACGGCAAGTTCCGGATCGGCAATATTGCGATCAACCTGCTGGTAAGCTTCCAGAAATTTCCTGAGTTCAGGGCCGGCATTCCCATACGACGGGTCCAATACCTTGTTCGACAATACAGTGCCAGGATACACGTTCTGATATCCAATCAATTTCGAAAATTCATGCAGGTTGGAATACGTCCGGCCTTCAAAGGTAATCGGCTCATGAAAGCTTTTGGCGTCTTCCGCGATTTTCTCGATGGCCGCGATCCGGTAACCCTGGTTGGACAATTCCCGAAGCAGGCCGGCCTGTTCGGCGGTGATTTCGCCATTGGCCAGGCGGCTGTCAATCTCATCGCTGAAGGCTTCCAACCGGCTGGCCGCAACCCCGCTGGCGCCCGCTTCCGACACCGCCTTCGCCAGATCCTGCTTGCCATTGATGCTGGTGGCCATCAGGCCGGATGACATCACGCTCAGGCCGGACGAATCCGCGGCATGGGACAGGGCCGAATCCTCCGTCATCATCGGATCGCCCGGCCCTTCTCCCGGCCCGTTTGCCGCCGCAGCAGCACCGCCATTGGCGCCGTCCCCGCCGCCGGAAAGGAGGGAGAACAGCGCATCCGCCTGGGACAACTCCTGGCCGCTGCCGTTCAGCAGGGCGTCAATCTGACCGCCCAGGGTTCCCAGCGCCGGTATGGCCACCAGCACAACCAGAAAGCCGATAATGGCGTATTCCGTTATGGAGTGACCCTTGCTTCTCATCGATACTCCTTCGCCGGAACCGGAATCCCGATCGTGATTCTGCTTCCCATCCATATCGTTACTACTCGGCTCACGACCACCGCGACTTGAATATTCCGGGATTTTGTTAACTGTTGTTAATGGTCCATGTCAGCCGCCGCAGGACGTGCCCGTCGCGTCGCCCGCACCGGCATTGCAGAAGAGGTCGGAGTCATAATGGGTGATGGTCGAAGCGACCAGGGCATTGTATGCCTGCGGGTCCCACCCATGAACGCCCATTCCCATCGTCGTGTCCTCCACGGATTCCGTCAGCAGCAGGATCTCGCCGCTCAGGCCGGTTACCCATTGCGCCAGTTCCGGATTATCGGAAAGGCTGGCCATGACGGCATCATACGTTTCCAGAAAAGCCCTGTTCTCCTGGCTCAGGTACGGGCTGCCGGAATTCGTCAGCAGGCTGTTGTTGAAATTCGTCGGATTATAGCCCGTCCAGCCGATCATGCCCATGAGCTGATCACGGGAATAGGCTTGCCCGTTAAGCATCAGCCCCGTAGTCTGGCCCGACGCGAAAGACTGGGAGATCAGCATCTCGATATCGGCAATGTGATGCCCCCGCCCGGAAAGCTGTCTCAGCAGGGCAGCCTGCTCGGCGGAAATTTCCCCGCTCGCCTCCAGGGCATTGATGGTCTGGTCCAGGTCGCTGAGCAACAGGGAGGTGACATAGCCCGCGCCATGCTCCTCGATCATCCGGACAAATTCTTCCTGGCCCTGCACACTGCTGCTCATGATGGCCGTTCCCGTACCCCCCAGGCCACCGCCGGAATCGCCGGGATTCACAGGATCGTCTCCACCGGCGCCCGTAACCGTGCCGGTTCCCGTACCGGCCCCGTTGCCGCCGGAGCCACCGGGGGTGAGCAGGGAGAACAGGCCGTCCGCCTGCACCACGCTGCTTCCTCCCTCGGCATAAAAGGCGCTGATGTTCCGGCCCAGCAACATGAGGGCGGGAATGGCCAGTATGGCAACCAGTACACCGATAATGACATACTCCGCCAGGGTATGCCCGGCGATTGCCTGCCGCCCCGGAATTATCCGGTTTTCCTCTCTTTCCATCCGGTTTTCAGAAGCCCCTCTGTTCCCTGCACCCTTACAAAACAATACTGCAGGGATATCGTCAGGACGGCGAACAACTTGAAGAAATCCGCCGGATCTTAATACGCCTTAACAGTCCGGATCAGACAATGGGGGCGAACTGGAGCAGGCGGGTCAACTGGTTCAGGCGGTTTTGGGAGTTGGCCTGGACGTTGTTGAACAACTGCGCAATACCGCCAGCGGCATCACCCTGAAGGAAGAAGGAACTGACACCCTCAAGGATTCCCGGCGGCCCCTGCGCCAGCAACGGCGAGGTCTGCTGGGAAAACGGCTGGAAAACACCCGATAGCTGAGGGGTTCCCGGCGCTGCCAACCCGCCTGTACCCAGAAGATTCGGCTGAAGCTGGCCGGCCCCGGCGGTTACGCCGGGTATCCCGGTTGCGCCCGGAATGCCCTGGTTCAACGTCTGGAACAACGAACTATTCAACACGTTGCCCGTTTGGGGTATCTGCGGCAGGTTGCCGAGCTGTCCCAGTTCCGGCGTATTGGCCGCCATGTTGAGAATGTTCCCGATATCCAGGACACCGTTGTTATTGTTGTTATTTTCCTCTTCGGCGCCGGTGCGGCCACTGAAAGGATTACCCGGCGGAAGGCTCTTGCCCCGCAATCCGGGTGGAATAAAACCGTTCTCGCCATCGGCTGACATGAGGTTACGCAGGCCAGTCAGGGCATTATCGGCCCCACTGTTGCCGCTGCCGCTGCCGCCACTGCCACCGGCTTTTTTCGGGCCTTTACCGCCGCTGCTGCCACCTTTTCCGGCAGATCTCTCGGATTTCCCGCCATCTTTGCGAAACATCTCACCGCGACTGGCACCGGGTCCACCTTTGGGACCGCCAGCAAGATTACTCACAAATGCAGGGGGCATTACACACTCCTCACTAATTTTCCCGATACACAATCAACACGATGCCAAAGGCTGCTCGTTTCGACTCTCTCCGTTTTTGATAACAAATGGACGAACACACTTTAACCGATGCACACTTCTAAAGTTAATAAAAACATTAATTCGAGGGGAATTGCCCGTATATCCAACGTAATCAAGGATTTTCCCCGGTCCATAAGCCGCTTGCAGAGCAAGTTTCCCAAAAACCGGGACATTTTCGGAAAATTTTCGACAGAAATATATCGACTATCAAGGATATATCCGCTTGAATCTCCCTGGACCCAATGAAACCGGGTCCGACGTCAGGCTGACGGCTGGGCGGTTCTGGTGCTATGCTGTTACCCATGCAGGCTGAAGATTCGAACAACCCCATTGAAACCCGCCGGATTGTTGTCAAACTCGGCACCCGGATACTCACCGGGGACGACGGCGCCCTGGCGCGGGACCGGCTGACGGAACTGGTCGCCCAGTGCGCGGAACTGATCCGGCAGGGGAAGGAGGTTCTGGTCGTTTCTTCCGGCGCCGTCGGACTGGGCCGCCAGATGCTCAGACCCCAACCGCTGGCCTCAGGCTCGATTCCGCTGGTAGACAAGCAGGCCTGCGCCGCCGTCGGGCAGAACCTGCTGATGGACGTCTACCGTGAGCTGTTTGGCCGGTACGGCCTGGTAACAGCCCAGGTGCTGCTCACCGCCGCCGACTTCGCCGACCGCAAACGCTACCTGAACCTGCGGGGAACCCTGGAACGGCTGTTGCATTACAAGGCGGTGCCCATCATCAACGAGAACGATACGGTCTCCACGATGGAACTGGAAGAGTCAGGTCAGGGCAAGGGTTTTGGCGACAATGACATGCTCTCCGCCCTGATTACCAGCAAGCTGGACGCGGACCTGCTGGTGATTCTCACCAACGTGGACGGGGTCTATTCGGAAAACCCGGAGAATAACCCGGCAGCCCGACCGCTCCCTCTGATCGACAGCTTTGAGAAGCTGGGGGGCATCAAGATCCAGGGGCAGTCCGCCGGGGGGCGCGGCGGCATGACCACCAAGCTGGAGGCTGCCCGGATCGCCGCCATCAGCGGGGCGCACACGTTCATCACGTCAGGCTATCGGGAAAACGCTCTGCTGGACGCCCTCAGCCTTTCAGCAAACGGACGGGATCATGGTACACTGGTCCTCGCCCAATCGACCCTTTCCGGCAAAAAACGCTGGATTGGTCTGGCCTCCGGCTACCGGGGCGTCGTAGTCGTCAACGGGGGCGCCCGGGCCGCCCTTGTGGAAAAGCACGCCAGCCTGCTGCCCATTGGCATTGTAGATATCCAGGGTGATTTTGCCCCCGGTCATGTGGTCAGCATCCAGGACGAGACAGGCATCGAGATTGGCCGGGGCCTTATCCGGTTTTCCTCGGCGGACACCCGGCAGCTTATTGGCCGAACCCCCTTCGATGACGTGGTTATTCACCGTGACAACCTGGTCATCTTTGAGGAATATTACAGGTAAAAGCGATTTCACGTAAGCGGAAGGACGGACCCCCTATGGCAACCTCGCAGCAATTGAACATTGAACAGCTCCTGCGCAGCAGCCGCCAGGCCTCGTATCGGATGGCCGTGCTGGGCACGGATCAGAAAAACGCGGCGCTGGAGCAGTTCGCCCGGCTCATCGAGGAAAACGCCGACTTCCTTCTGGAGGCCAACCGCAAGGACAAGGCGGAACAGGAAGGCAAAATCAGCCAGGCCCTTTACCAGCGCCTGGGGCTGGATCAGGGCAAGCTGAAACAACTGGTGCAGGGAATCCGGGATGTGGTTCACCTGCCCGATCCGGCAGGGCAGATCCTGAGCCGGACGAAACTCGACGAGGGCCTGGTGCTGGAAAAACAGACCGTGCCGCTGGGGGTTATCGGAATTATCTTCGAATCCCGTCCGGATGTTATTCCGCAGATTCTTTCGCTGATTCTCAAAAGCGGCAATGCCGTGGTACTGAAAGGCGGCAGCGAAGCGCTCCATTCCAACCGGGCCTTCATGGCGCTGGTGGAGAAACTCAACGCCGCATGCCCCTGGCTGCCCGAAAGCTGGGCCAGCCTGGTGGACAGCCGCCAGGCGGTTCAGGAAATGCTGAACTATCCCCAGTACGTGGATTTAGTGATTCCCAGAGGCTCCAACGAACTGGTGCAGTCCATCATGGCGGCGACGAAGATCCCGGTCCTGGGCCATGCCGACGGCATCTGCCATCTCTACGTCCATGACGCGGCGGACATCGCCAAAGCCGTGCCGCTGGCCGTGGATGCCAAGGCTCAGTACCCCGCCGCCTGCAACGCCCTGGAAACCCTGCTGGTAGAGGGGAAGATTGCTGATAAATTTTTGCCCCTCTTTGCCAAGGCCGCCCAAAAAGCCGGAATTACCCTCAAGGGCTGCAACCGGACCCGGCAGGTTCTGCCGGATATCCAGCCCGCCACGGAGGAAGACTGGCGCACGGAGTACGGCGATCTCACCCTTTCCGTGAAAATCGTGGATTCGCCTGACGACGCCATTGCGCACATCAACACCTACGGATCGCACCACACGGACGGCATCCTGACGGAAAACCGGGACACCGCCGAGGACTTCGTGCGGCGGGTGGATTCGGCCAGCGTGTTCGTCAACGCCTCCACCCGGTTCGCCGACGGCTTTCGCTTCGGCCTGGGCGCCGAGATCGGCATCAGCACGGCCAAGACCCATGCCCGCGGCCCCGTGGGGCTGGAAGGGCTGATCATCTACAAATACGTCCTGCGCGGCCAGGGGCAGATCGTCGCCAGCTATACCGGCGAAAACGCCCGCCCGTTCATGCACACAAGCTGCTGATTCTCAGAACTGCCGGTTTCCGGAAGCATCCGCGTCATTGGCTATGACCGGACGCGACTCGTCCGGCGCCTTATCCTTCCTTTTGTCTATCAGGTGGGCTTGGATGGTTTCATCGGAAACCGTCACACGGTTGACCTGGCCGTCGCGGATGTATGTCAGTTCCGGGTTGTGATAGACAAACCGGCGCAGACAGCCCTTGGTGAAGCTGTGGGGGTCCACCTCCTGGCCGTCCAGGTGGGTGATGACGTCTCCCTCGCGCAGGCCGATCTCTTCGGCCATGCCGCCTTCCTCCACACTGGTCACAATGACCCCGCCCTTGACCGAAAGATCCTGAACGTTGGCGGAAGCTTTCTCAAAGTAACCCCTCTCCGTTTCGAACTTCTCGCGGAATTCCTCCTCCCGCTTTTGCGCTTTTTCAAGCTCCTTCTGGTATCGAAGCTCCATTTTCTCCATATCGTCCTGCAAGCTGTCGATGGCATTCTTCCGGATGTCCCGGAAACTCTCCAGTTCCTGCTCGGCCAGCAGCACGGCCTGGCGGCTGTGGTACCATTTCTGCTCCAGCAACCGCAATTCGTTGTGCTGCGAATCATACGGGGTCAGATCGTAGGTAAAGCCGGGGATGGCAAAATTATCTACCGGCAGGCCGGCCTCGTAGGCCACGATGGCATCGGCCACATCGTTGATGTGAATGCCCTGGTTCATGTCCGCCTTGCTGATAATACCCGAATTGTGCAGGGCGACAACTTCGCCGGTATGGAGGGTGACCGCGCTGCCCGAACTGCCGCCATCCGTGGGGATGGAATACTGGAACAGCGGAACCGCCTCCGAAGGACGCCAGCGCTGGGTGTGTGAAATCTTACCATCCACGAAGGTGAACAGATAGCCCTTATGGTTTCCGGTCAGAGCGACGTAATTGCCTTTTTTCACGTTATTGCTGTCCTCGACAAAGCGGAAGGAAGGAAACGTTCCCTTCTCAAACGGTTCGCCATCCTCATCAAGCAACTGGATGTATGCCAGATCCCGCTGGGGGGATTCGAAAAGTATCCTGGCCGAATACTCGGAACCGTCCGCCAGCCGGACGTTAATCGAGCCGTCCGGGTTCTGTTCGGCATGTTCCGTAATGTGATGGTTGGTGATCATCTTGCCATCGGTGGACGAAAACCAGGCCGTGCCCATGTAACCGTTGAATTTCTTATCATCGAACCTGGCAGGGGTCAGGGGCGCATTGGGATCAATGGCGCCACCGCCCCTCATCCGGATATGGCCCGTGCGGGCCTCCTGGTATTCGGCCAGCGGAGAAACATCCAGCGGACTGATCTGCGGAATGCGGACCCCGTCATCCTCCGCGGCGCGGCGGTTGATCTCCCCACGGGACAGTTCCTGCAACGGGTCCACGTCGGGGGCGATGTTGATCGCGTCCGTCCGGGGGTTCGAGAGCGACGTCAGTTCAAACGGGGAATTTTCCACCGCCTGCGGGTTCGGGAATGATACCAGGTCAAACGAGGGATTTTCCACCGCCAGCGCCGGACCGGATATTGTTCCGGACATCACGTACATCAGACTGCCCAGCAGGAGCGGCAGCAATCTTTTATTCCGTTTGGGACGCGCCGCGCCGAAGCGGACAAACGTATCGCCGGCTTCTTCCGGATACGCCGCCGGGTTCCTGTATGGAACCGTTCCGGCAAAGGCCGGTATGGATGCCGTCTTAAAGGCCGGATATCTGTTCACGGACGTCACGTTCATGATTGCCATTCTTCCCACACTCTGTATCGATGACGCCGGACCACCCACGTGACCATTGCCACCGCGTACTGTGCCATTCGTTTTCCTAATCCCTTCGATTCCCCCTGCTTGTCGGCAGGAGAACCCACTTGTTCTTTTATTCTTTTACCAGAAAGAAAGTATATTGTGAATACGCCGGGAAACAGTCGTATGCCGGAAAAAATGACATATTCCCCAGTCATCCAGAAGATACGGTTGATATAGTAAGGGCGTTCAAGGCAGACTTGTGTCACCCGTTTAACAATTGTTTACAGAATCAACGGCCTTACAGGGCCTATTTAGGCAATTGGCTGTCACAAGACGGCGAAAAACCGTTTTCATGCAACCAGAGGGCTGACATAGAATTCATCGGTTAGACAGTCAGGGATGACATACTCTTTAGTCACATCCGGGGCATAAGCTAACGCCTGGGTATCCCAGATCACGATCCGGCCCTCCGGGAAGATGATCGATCGTTTGAAAGGGCAATGGCATGATTTCTGCTGGTATGATCTCCGTGAAGGAACTCACCAAATTCCGGGCGGGACGCAGGGAGCCGGTTCTGAACCGGATTGACGCCGAATTTCCCGAAGGGAGCATTTCGGTGATTATCGGCGTTTCCGGCGCCGGCAAAAGCACGTTCCTGAAGTGCCTGCTCAACCTGGAGACACCGGACGCAGGCACCCTTCACCTCAACGGAGAACGGCTCGATCCCGGCGACGTCAATCCGGCCCTGATGGGCGGGGTGCTCCAGAAGCCGTCATTGTTCCAGCATCTGACGGTCATGGAAAACCTGATGCTGGCGCCGAAAATCGTGCTGAAAAAGCCGGTGGACCTCATTGAGATGGAAACGCTGGATATGCTGGATGCCCTGGGCGTTGCCGACAAGGCCCATTACTACCCCCACGAGCTTTCCGGCGGCGAGTACCAACGGGTCAGCATTGCGCGGGCGCTTGTTTTCGGGCCGAGAATCCTGATTCTCGACGAACCTACCAACGCCCTGAACGAAGCATGGATCCAGGAACTGGTGGCCATGCTGCGGGCGCTCTCGGACCAGGGCATGACCATCATCGTCAGCACCCATCACCTGGCCTTTGCCCGCCAGATCGCGGACCGGCTCTACCATCTGCAGCCGAACGGCAAGATGCAGCGGCTGGATGATATTCCGCCCATCAACGTGGTGCGCCAGGAATTTGGCGAATTTGAAGTCCGTCCCAGCGGATTCGATCACCAGGTGATCGGCATGTAACGCATTACCAATGCACAGGGTTTGCCATGGATTACCAGTGGCTGTCATTCGGCGATATTCTTTTGAAAGGGCTGCTTACCACCCTGGCACTTACGGTGTTCGGCAGCATCCTTGCCGTGGCACTGGGCCTGCTCATCGCCCTCTGCCGCACCCGCTGGATTCTGAATCAATTCCCGCCCGTCCAGAAAGCGGCCATTATTTATATCGAACTGTTTCGCAACACGCCCCTGCTCTGCCAGGTTCTGTTCTTCTACTACGGGCTGCACCTGTCGGGCTTCATCGCCGCCCTGCTGGGGCTGGCGCTTTACACATCGGCCTACATCGCCGAAACTTTCCGATCAGGCTTTTCCACCGTCAGCGAGGACGAACTGCACGCCGGCAGGCTGCTCGGTATGAGCCGGCTTCAGGTGATCCGGCACATCCTGCTGCCGCGGTCGCTGGAATCCATTACCGGCGCCCTGGGCAACCAGTTGATGAACCTGACGAAAAACAGCGCCATCGCCTATTTCGTTGCCGTCTCCGACCTGACGTCGGTGTTTGAATTCCTGACGACCCAGACCTACCACTTCCTGGAGTTTTTCCTGATCGTACTGGGCGCCTACTTCGGGCTGTGCTTCCTGATCAACCTGGGTTCCAGAAAGCTGGAAAAGCACCTGTTGACCCGCTATGACGAAACACGGGCCATCCCGCCAGGGAGGACGCTGGCATGGAATTGAACGCGCTGGGTCTGAATCCTTCCGATTGGCTGCTGCTATGGCGAGGCCTGCTCACCACCCTGGAGATCACCGCGCTGACCCTGCTCATCAGCCTGCCGCTGGGGGCGGTCCTGGGCACGATCCGTTTCCTGAATTTTCCTGTGATATCCAATGCCATCGGCGGGTTTATTGACAGCCTGCGCAGCATTCCGCTGGTCCTGTACATCGTGGTCCTGTTCCTCGTGGTTCCTCTACCCGCCAAGGTGCTGGCAGTGCTGGCCCTTTCGAGCTACACGGCCACCAGCATCGCCGAGATCATCCGCGGCGGCCTGCTGTCCATTGACGTTTCGCAACTGGAGGCGGGAAAAATCCTCGGCATGACGCTGAAACAACGCATGCTCCACATCGCCCTGCCCCAGGCGTCCCAGCGCATGCTGCCCGCCCTGGTGAGCCAGGCGAGCGTCGTGGTGAAGGACACCACCCTGGTTTCCATCGGCGTGCTGGAACTGACCAAGGCGGTCAACGTCCTGAACATGCGCCATCTCGATCTCTCCATCGAGTTCATGATCCTCGTGGCCGCGTCCTACTTCATCCTGTGCTACGGCATCTGCCTGATGGGCCGCTGGCTGGAGTTCCGGCTCATCCCCGCCTGCCAGCACCAGCAGGTTTAATAACGCTTCTAGACGACGGGTTGCGAGCCGGAGAGCTTGATTTCCCGGAAGCTCGCCGCCATGTCATACATCATCGACCGGACGCTTTCCGGATCGCGGCATGACTGCACCACGCTGAGTCCTGCCTCGCGGGCGGCTTTTAATTCTTCCACGCTGTCGGAGACAAACAGGATCTTCTCCGGGGGCAGTTTGATACGCTCGGCAATGGCCTTGTAGGAGCCGGGTTCCTTCTTGCCGCCGATGTTGGTATCGAAATAATGGCTCAGGAAGTGGCGCAGATCGCCGTGGACGGAGTAGCGGAACAGCAGTTGCTGGGCCTGCACGGAGCCGGAAGAATAGATGCCCATGCGGACCTTCTGGTCCCGCCAGTGACGAAACATCTCCGGCACATCGTCGTAAACGTGGGCCTGAAACTCGCCCTTTTCGAAGCCCTCTTTCCAGATCAGCCCCTGTAACGTCTTGAGCGCCGTATGCTTGCGGTCCTCGTCGATCCATTGCTTCAGGACGTCAATGGCCTCTTCGGGCATGATTTCCCGGTCTTCCTCGCTTTTCACCGTCTCCTGGACGGAAACGAGACACTCCTGCACCTCGGCATCTTCCAGATGGTTTTTCACGAAGAATTCCAGGTGCTTCTCCGAGTAGGGAAACAGGGTCTTGTGGACGAAATCGATGTCCGTTGTCGTGCCTTCAACATCGAGCAGAATGTATTCAATCATGGGGTCACCGGTTGATAACGCTTGTCTATACCAGAATGGGTGTAATGGGGCACCCAGCCCGCCTCGTCGATAAAAATGCGGATGGCCTTCACGTGGGCGGGTTCGCCCAGATCAAACCAGTGCTTGACGTTGGCGGGAACCGAGAGCAGGTCGCCCGCCTCGCATTTCACGCAGAAAACCTCTTCGTCGCCGTTTTCGGGCTCAAGATGGAACCAGAAATATCCCTGGCCTTCCACGAAAAACCGCACCTCGTCCTCGCTGTGGGTGTGCTCGCTCAGGAACTTGTCCCGGATGGCCTGCAGATTCGGGGTCTGCGGATGGACCACGATGACGTCAGCGGTTTTATAGCCGCCCTGTGCCATGAACGGTTCCAAGGCATGCCGGTAGGCATCCAGCACGGTCTGCGGGTCCGCGTCGGGAGCGAACGCCTCGGCGGCTTCCCAGCGGTCGATGAAGATGCCGCGGGCGTCGAGAAAACGCCGAATCGCCTCGAAATCCACCATCGTCTCTCGTTTCTCAGGAAGGGTCAGGGTAGCCATAGGACCTCAATTTTAAAACAGACTCGAAGAGAAATTCAAACACCTCCACGTGGCGCTTGGCCGCCTGCGGGGTTTTTCCCCATGTATAGAGGCCGTGTCCGGCCAACAGGAAGCCATGCCCCGGTCCATGCTGCCGGAAATACCGGCGTATCTCCCCGGCGAGGGTCACCATATCCTGCGCATTGGAGAACACGGGGACGCTGACTTCCGCCTCGTGGGTCCGGATACCCTCCAGCCCCTTGAGGATCTCGAACCCGGAAAGTTTTACCACTCCTTTCGGCTCATCCAGCAGGGACAGCACGGTAGCGTTGACAGAATGGGTGTGCAGGACCACGTCCATGTCGGGCAAAACCTCGTAAATCAGCGCATGGAGCGGGGTTTCAGCAGAGGGCCTGATGTGACCCGCCTTCGGGTCCGACACCCGGCCTTCAAAATCGACGGCGATAAAATCGTCGGGCGTGAACTCGCCCTTATCCCGCCCGGAAATGGAAATGGCAAAGCCGTGGCTCTCCGGCTCCGGCAGGCGGAAGGAAAAGTTGGAGCTGGTGGCAGGCGTCCAGCCTTTGGCATGCAGAAACCGGATCACGTCCGTGACGGCCTGACGACGATCGGCGAGTTCCTGCGGCTGGGGTTTCAGCGTGGGCATGCCCTTTCTCCAGTTGCTTCGGTAACCGGGAAGGGCATTATAGCAAAGAGAAGGAACGCTGTCCCCTCTTGAAATCAGGCGTTTTTCGGGACGTTTCCACCGGAAAGCACGCAGACGGACAAGCGCTCTTGCGAGGGACGATACGCATCCAGGCAACGAACCGGATAGAGCGTGCCCCCGGCGGCGCCTTCCACCGGTGCGCCGCGATCCGCCTCGGCGAAACGGGCGCCTTCGGCCATCTGCTCGTCGGTGATCCGCAGGGTTTCCACCCGCAATAAATCAAAAAGCACCTGGTTATCAGGTGCTAATTCTTGAACACGGATGGCGTCGCCGAGTACGGAGCCGAGATCGGCGAGGCGAAGGCCAAGGACGTTTACTTTAAGATGGCTGAAGCGGAAGTCGCGGGCAAAGGCCAGCTTGAGCGCGGTGGCCGTACCGGCCAGCAGGCCGCCGCCGCCCACGGGAACCACCACCTGAAGCTCTTTCAGATCCGGGCGGGCTTCCACGAGGGGAACGAGCTGGTAAAACAGCTCCAGGCCGATGGTACCCTGACCGGCCACGACCCAGCGGTCGTTGTACGGGTCGATGTAGTATTCGCCGTCATCCTGCGCCATGGCCCACTCGCGGGCATCGTCGAAGGCATCGCCCGCGAAAACGACCTCGGCGTGGACACCGCGCTCCAGCAAGGCGGCGACCCGGTCACGGATCTTTTGCGCCTTGCCGGATGCGGTATTTCGGGGGACGACGATTCTCACGGAATCCGGGTTCAGGAGTTCGGCGGCCTTGAGAACGCCCAGGGCATGGTTGCCGGTGGAAACGGCCAGAAAGCGCTTGCGGCCGCACTCCATCATCTTCGCCATGCACACGGTGGCCCCGCGCAGCTTGTAGGCACGGGTCACCGTCTGGTACTCGCACTTGTAGAAGAGGTTTTCCACATGGTTCGAGGCCACCAGCGGGGTCAGCGGTTCCTGCGACGGGTTGTCCGACTCGGACGCTTCATACAGCGTCAGTTCGGTCCGGTATTTTTCGAGAATCCGCTTGGCCTCCAGGGCATCCACGTACAGATGGATGAGCCGCAGGTAGGACGCCATCGAGAAACCGCCCGGCATCCCCGGAATGCAAATAATGCTGTCAATCCCGCCATCGATGCCAATAATCGGGTACTGGCTCCGGACTTCAGGTTGATTCAGCACTTGCGTTCCAAGACCTGCGGTTTCCATAATGGTGCTCCTGTACTCCTTTGTTCTGCTTAATTGCGTTCTCTGTTAACGAGGCGGCTTTCCTTCAGCCAGCTCATCATCTTGCGCAGCTCGCGTCCGGTCTGCTCCAGCGGGTGGTTGCGATCCGCCTCGACCAGATCCTTCATGTGGGGCTGACCGGCACGGTACTCGGCGATCCACTCGCGGGCAAAACTGCCGTCCTGGATCTGACCCAGGACTTTCTTCATATTGGCTTTCACTTCCGGGCCGATGACCACGGGACCCCGGGTGACATCGCCGTAGCGGGCGGTGTCACTGATGGAGTAGCGCATGTCTTCCAGCCCGCCCTCGTAGAGCAGATCCACGATGAGCTTGAGTTCGTGAAGCACCTCGAAGTAGGCAAGCTGCGGCGGATACCCGGCCTCAACCAGGGTTTCGAACCCGGCCTTGATCAGCGACGTCGCGCCACCGCAGAGGACAGCCTGTTCGCCGAAAAGGTCGGTTTCCGTCTCGTCCTTGAAGGTGGTCTCGATGACCCCTGCCCGGCCGGAGCCGATGCAGGCGGCGTAACCGAGGGCCAGTTCCAGGGCTTCGCCGGAGGCGTCCTGGTAGACGGCGACCAGCGACGGCACACCGCGATCCCGCTGGAATTCGGCGCGAACCAGGTGGCCGGGGCTTTTTGGGGCAATCAGGAAGACATCGATGAAATCCGGCGGGGCCACTTCGCCGTAATGAACACTGAAGCCGTGGCTGAAGACGAGGGCCTGCCCCTTTTTCAGCTTGCCTTCGAAGTAGTCCTTATAAACATCGCGGTGGTTCACATCGGGGATGAGAAACACGATGACGTCCGCCCATTCGGCGGTTTTTTCAAGATCGACGACCTCGAACCCGGCGGCCTTCGCCTTTTCGGCGGATTTGCTGCCGGAGCGCAGGGCGATTTTCACCTTGGCGCCGGAGTCCTTCAGGTTGGCGCTCTGGCCGAACCCCTGGCTGCCAAAACCCACCACCGCAATGTTTTTCTGCAAAAGCTTGTCGCGGTTGATGTCCTGGTCGTAGTACATTTTCAGCTTACTGGCTGTTGCTGGCATGAGCTTCTCTCCTTACGGTATGCAAAGGAACAAACACAGGGGTGGATTTCTGGCGGGTCTCATTTTGAGACGGGGCAATGGAGGCCACCGGAGTGACCGCCTCGTTCTCGCCGCCGAATTCGACGCCCAAAACGTAAACCTGTTTATTGATGGCTTTGATCAGTTTCTCCAGGGTTTTCTCCTCCGGGCATTCGAAGGTGAAACTCACCCTGAGGCTGTTGGTACGGGCTTCCAGACGGGACTCAAAACGCTCCATCATGAAACCCCAGTGGGTCAGCATCCCCAGAACACGGTCCAGCGCACCCAGCTTGTTCTGCATGGTGCACACCAGCGTGGTTTTCATTGACGACCTCCTTTATCGGCATCACTCAAATCTTCACTCGAATTTTTTTCAGAACCGCCGCGGGTCAGCATGTCCTCGTTGCTGGCCCCGGCGGGAACCCACGGATAAACGTCCGTTTTTTCATGGACGCGAAAATCGATCAGCACGGGGCCGGGGGTGGCGTAAGCTTTCCGGATGGCCTCGTCCACCTCGTCGGGGGAGTTCACCACGATACCGGTGGCACCGTAGGCCTCGGCCAGCTTGCAGTAGTCGGGAGAACTCATCCGGGCCGCGACTTCGCCCTGGAAGAACCGGCCCTGCCACTGGCGGATCATCCCCAGGTAACCGTTGTTGATGATGGCCACTTTCACGGGCAGGTTGTAATCCACCGCGACGGAGAGTTCCTGCAGGGTCATCTGGAAGCTGCCGTCTCCGGCAATATCGACGACCAGGCGATCCGGACAGGCCACCTGGGCGCCCAGGGCGGCGGGGAAGCCGAAGCCCATCGTGCCGAGGCCGCCCGAGGTCAGGAAGCTGCGTGGGCGGTTCAGGTTGAAATACTGTGCGGCCCACATCTGGTGCTGGCCGACTTCGGTGGTGACGATGGCGTCTTCGGGCATATGGTGGAACAGACGCTCGATGACGTATTCCGGGCTTAAAAATCCTTCGGGATACTGCTCCTGCTCCCGGCGGCCCTTCCAGCCCTCGATCTTCTCAAACCAGGCCGCGCGGGACTGGAGCGATTCCTCGTACTCACTCGTATCTTCAGACGCGTTCAGCAGATCCCGCATCACGTTTTTGATATCGCCCTGAACCGGCAGGAAGGCCTCGACGGTTTTCATCAGGGAGGACGGATCGAGATCGATGTGGACAATCTTCGCGTTGCGGGCAAAGCGGCTGGCCTTGCCGGTCTGCCGCTCGTTCAGGCGGTTGCCGACCACGAACAGGACGTCCGCGTTGGCGATGGCGATGTTGGCCCAGTACTGGCCGTGCATCCCGCAGAAGCCCATGAACAGCTCGTGCCGGGTAGGGAATCCGCCCAGACCCATCAGGGAGCAGGCCACCGGCAGGTGGAACCGCTCGGCGAAGGCCCGCACTTCCTCGTGGGCGCCGCCGCTCACCACGCCGCCACCGGAGAGCAGCACCGGCTGGCGGGCATTTTTCAGCAGTTCCAGCGCTTCGTAGAGATCGGCGTCGGTATAATTATCGTCGTTGCCGTACCCGGGCAGGTCCATCTCGACCTGGGCCGGGTCGTACTCCATCGCCGCCGTCAGCACGTCCTTGGGCATATCGACGAGGACAGGACCGGGACGGCCCGTGGTGGCCACGTGAAAGGCTTCTTTAATGGCGGCGGGCAGATCCTTGATATCGCGCACGATGACGTTGTGCTTGGTGCAGGGGCGGGTCATGCCCACGATATCCGCCTCCTGGAAGGCGTCGCTGCCCAGCAGGTGGGTGGGGACGTTACCGGTAAAGACCACCAGCGGGGTGGAATCATAGTAGGCGTCGGCGATGCCGGTGACCGTGTTGGTCGCGCCGGGGCCGGAGGTGACAAGCACCACGCCGGCCTTGCCGGTGGCGCGGGCGTAGCCTTCGGCCATGTGGGTCGCGCCCTGCTCATGGCGAACCAGGATGTGCTTCAGCGACGGGTAGTTGGGGAGATAGTCGTAGATGGAGAGAACCACGCCACCCGGGTAGCCGAAGAGGGTATCCACGCCTTCATTGACGAGGGCCTCAAGGAATACCTCGGCGCCCTTGAGCGTCCGGGCCACCGGTTGGGGTGATTGTCTGTCATCCTGTTTGTAATTTGCGCTGGGTTGAGTCGCCATGATTCCTGTAATCTCCTTCTGCTAGCCGATTCGGCACATGCTAATTCGACAAATTCGCCGTCCGACGGCTACTACAGAGAGGTGGAGATTAAGGTTGAGGCTGAAGTCTTTCATTTGGCGGTTTCCTTCCGGTTAACGTTAAAAGGGGCTAAGCGAAACCGCCGGGGGTTTGTGTTCCCCGGCGGTTGATTAAGTCTGTTGGTCTAGCGAATCACCTGAACAGCATTAACCTCCCACCGGGCTTCCGATGAGAATAATAATAAGTACGAGGCTGTTGAGGAGATTAGACACGATTTAAAAATCTCTTTCAGAAATCTCTAAATGTAGTTTATACACTTTCGTTTGTTCATCAAGTAAAACACATATTTTGTCGGTGTGCAATACTGTTTTCCTTTAAACTCCTCCAAAGATTCGAATTTGCTACAGGGTTCGCAGATTGCAACATGCCGTTACAAACGAGGCCTCGAACTCCTCACCGCATCCGTAAGGCTCCTGGCGTCGCCCAACGGCTGCTCCTCTCCCTCAAGGGGAGAGGTTAAATAACTCCCCTCCCCTTGGCTGGGGGAGGGGAATCCATCGTCAACTCCTGACAATGGATTCCCGCCTCCGCGGGAATGACAGCGGTATTTTGAGAGGCCTCTGTCATTCCGGACGCCGATAGCCGTAAGCGAGGCTCAAGCCGAGCTGTACGGATATGGGTGAGCCGGAATCCATCGTCAACTCCTGGCAATGGATTCCCGCCTTCGCGGGAATGACGGCAGGGGTCATACCGGCGAGGGTTTGGCGAGTTTCTGGCCGGGGTGGGTGACGGCGCCGTCGCAGGCGGGGCCGACCAACTCGGCGTATTTGTAGAAGACGCCGTGGGGATAACGGGGCTTAGGCTGGCGCCACTGGAGCTTGCGGCGCTCCAGTTCCACCTTGGTCAGCTCCACGTTGAGTGTCCCAGCCTGGGCGTCGATGGTGATGACGTCGCCCTCCTGCAAGAGGCCGATGGGACCGCCGACGAAGGCTTCCGGTCCCACGTGGCCGATCATCAGGCCCCGGGTGCCGCCGCTGAAGCGACCGTCGGTGATGAGTGCCACGTCCTTGCCCAGCCCCTGGCCGCAGATGGCGGCGGTAACGCTGAGCATCTCGCGCATGCCGGGGCCGCCTTTGGGTCCCTCATAGCGGATGACGATGACGTCCCCCGACTGGATTTCCCGCCGGTCAATGGCGGCGAAGGCGTCCTCCTCGCGGTCAAAGATCCGGGCCGGGCCGGTGTGGGTGAGTTTCTCCAGACCGGCGACCTTGACCACCGCCCCCTCAGGGGCGAGGTTGCCGAAGAGGACCTTCAGGCCGCCGGTTTCACGCAGGGGGCGATCCACGGGAACGACGATATCCTGGTTGTCAGGCACGACGACATCCCGCAGGTTCTCGGCCAGCGTCCGGCCATCCACGGTCATGCAGTCGCCATGAAGCAGCCCGGCGTCCAGCAGGACCTTCAGCACCACCGGCACGCCGCCGATCTTGTACAGATCGTTCATCACATACTTGCCGCCAGGTTTGAGGTCGGCGATGTGGGGCGTGGCATCGAAGATTTTGCCCAGTTCGGCGAGCGACAGCTTCAGGCCGATCTCGTTGGCAATGGCGGGCAGGTGCAAGAGGCTGTTCGTGGAGCCGCCGGTGGCCGCCACCACGCGAACGGCGTTTTCAAAGGCTTCTTTCGTCAAAATATCGCTGGGTTTGAGGCCGGATTGCAGCAGGCGAATGATGGCCTCGCCACAGGCCCGGTCCACGTCGGCCCGCTTCGGATCTTCCGCCGGATAGGCGCTGCTGCCGGTGGGGGCCAGCCCGATGGCCTCGGCCACGCAGGCCATGGTGTTGGCGGTGAACTGTCCGCCGCAGGAGCCCGCGCCGGGGCACGCCAGTTTTTCAATCTTCAGCAGTTCCTCGTCGTCGATTTTTCCGGCGGAGTGGGCGCCCACGCCTTCAAAGACATCGACAATAGTGAGTTCTTTCCCGTTGAGTTCGCCGGGCATAATTGTCCCACCGTAGAGAAACAGGGACGGCACATCGAGCCGGGCCATGGCCATCATCATGCCGGGCAGGCTCTTGTCGCACCCGGCGATGCCCACGAAGGCGTCGTACTGATGGGCATGCATCACCAGTTCCACGGAGTCGGCGATAATCTCGCGGCTGACCAGGGACGCCTTCATGCCCTCATGACCCATGGCGATGGCGTCACTCACGGAAATGGCGGTGAACTCGCGCGGCACGCCCCCGGCGTTGCGGATACCCTCTTTCACCTTTTCAGCCTGTTCATGCAGGGAGATATTGCAGGGCGTCACTTCGTTCCAGGTGCTGGCCACGCCGATGATGGGCTTGTTGAAGTCGTCGTCTTCGAGGCCCATTGCCCGGTACATGGCACGATGCGGCGCCCAGGCCGGGCCTTCGGTTACATGGCGGCTGCGGTGCTTGAGTTCTTTCAGATCGCTCACGGTCAACACTCACCTTCAAATGCTGCGGCAATGCCCTATTCATAGCACAAACCCGCATACCCCGACAGGAGCCAGATGACCCCGGCTGCCCAAAACAAGCATGTTCCCGCCATTGATCCGCTAATGCTTTTGGCTTATAAAGACAACTGGATTCGGGAATCAACCGGGAATCAGCATGGGAACAATCGGGGGGTGTACTCTAATGAGGATGCCGATCATTTCAGGGAACAGCGGCATGACACCGGCACTGTATTTCGGCGGGAAAGCTTATGCCGAACGGAACTTTGAGAAACTTCGTTCGGAGTCCCTGGCGGCGGACAAGCGGCCCGGTGTTTTTCTGCACAAAAGCCTGGCTGACGATCAGTTCGACGCCCTGGAAAAGACGGTCCAACAGCAGATTCCCGAAGGCAGCCCCATTGGCATCGTCTTCAAACGCAGCGGCCCCCACCTTTACGCCAGCTATAAAATCGACCCACCGGGCAAGGGCGAACCCTACATCAACACGTACCAGAGCAACGAACCGCCTGAAGCGTTCGTCGCCAGTGTCCTGAGACTGGCCAGCGCCCACCTGCCGAAAACAACGGCCCCGACGTCCAAGCCCCTCGGCACATTCACCGACCCCGGTCAGGCCCTGCTGGCTAAACCGCCCATCACCACCCACGCGGTGGAAAACCAGGTACCGCCGCTGGAGAACTACAACCTCTTCACCTCGGATACGATTTTGCAGGACGCCCTGAAGCGCGAAGGGGCAGGCTGGGCAGAACCAACAGCAAGGGATTTCGGGCAGTTGCTGGGCAGGCCGGAAACCCTTCAACTGGGTTTCGACGCCAATAAAAACACCCCCGAATTCCAGCCCTTCGACAAAACCGGCCACCGCATCGATTCGGTCAAATTCCACCCGGCCTACCATAAATTAATGGGCATCGCAAAGGATTGGGGACTCCACAGCCTCAGCTGGACAGCTGACCAGCCCGGCGGCCATGTGGCGCGGGCGGGATTGTTTTATCTCTATTCGCAGATCGAACAAGGCACCAGCTGCCCCATCAGCATGACCCACGCGGGCATTGCCGTGCTGCAACGGCAGAAGCATGAACAGTCCGACGCCTTTGACAGATTGCTGGAAAAGCTCAGGCTCAACGCCTACGACCCGGACCCGGCCTACTTCGAAAACAAAAACGGCCTGACCATGGGCATGGCGATGACGGAAAAACAGGGCGGCTCCGACGTTCGCGCCAACAGCACCAAAGCCGCCCCCGTGGGTGAAGGCGGAACAGGCCAACCCTACGCGCTGACCGGCCACAAGTGGTTCTGCTCCGCGCCAATGTCGGATATGTTCCTGACCCTGGCCTACACGGACAAGGGGCTGTCATGCTTCCTGGTGCCCCGGCGCTTTGCGGACGACACCCCCAACCGGTTCGAGATCCAGCGCCTGAAGGACAAGCTGGGCGACCGCTCCAACGCATCCAGCGAAATCGAGTACGACGGCACCGTCGGCTATCTGGTCGGCGAGGAGGGCCGGGGCGTGCCGACCATCATCGAAATGGTCCATCATACCCGCCTGGACTGCACCCTCGGTTCCGCAGCCATCATGCGCCAGGCGCTGGTGCAGGCCATGCACCATGCCGCCCACCGGGAAGCCTTCGGCAAGAAGCTGATCGACCAGCCCGCCATGAAAAACGTGCTGGCGGATCTCGCCGTGGAAAGCGAAGCCGCCACGCTGGTGGCCATGCGCCTGGCCCGCGCCTTCGACGACGGCGCACGGGGCGACGAGGAGGCCCAGCGGCTGGCCCGCATCGCCACGGCGGTGTCCAAGTATTTCGTCTGCAAACGCGCCGCCTCCGGCATGATAGCGGAAGCCCTGGAGGCTCACGGCGGTAACGGCTATGTGGAGGAGTCCATCATGCCCCGGCTCTATCGGCAGGCACCGCTCAACAGCATCTGGGAAGGCTCCGGCAACGTGATGGCCCTGGACGTACTACGCGCCATGCGCGAGCCGGAGAACGTCAGCGCCTTTCTCAACGAGCTGAACAAAGCCAGGGGACTGGATGGCCGTTATGACAGATTCCTCGACGAGCTGCTGAAAGAGCTGTCGGATACGGATAACATCCAGCTTCGGGCAAGGCGGCTGGTGGACCGGATGGCCTTGGCGCTGGAGGGAGCGCTGGTTCTGCAACATGCACCGGACGCCGTCAAAGAGGCATTTTGCGCCTCGCGCCTGGCCAGGGACTGGGGCCTGAATTACGGCACGTTGCCCCCCCACGTGGATTTCGACGCCATCATCGAGCACGCCCGGCCCAAGCTTTGATTTTCAATCAGTTCGAGGCAACGGCAAAGGGGTTTGACCCGCGGGCCTCCTCGATGGCCCGGTTCGCATCCAGCAGACCGGCGCCCTCGTTGCGTTCGTCCG
The DNA here is from genome assembly GCA_039794365.1 of Candidatus Neutrinobacter sp. Classification (GTDB taxonomy): domain Bacteria; phylum Cyanobacteriota; class Vampirovibrionia; order Vampirovibrionales; family Vampirovibrionaceae; genus JBDIVN01. The sequence continues at coordinate 521,694 of JBDIVN010000001.1, forward strand.
CAGGCGAGTCGTAAGCTGTATTCTGAAGAATGATCCTGACCTCATCAAACGTGAGATCGGGGTTCGCGGCCAGCATCTCCTGAATGGTTCCCGCCACCGCCGGAGCAGCCAGGGAGGTGCCGTTTGAACCCATAATATTGACGCCGGGCGCAGCCAGGGTTGGATTGAACTCGCCATTGCCACGCGATGAGAAGTCCGCAATCGTGTCGTCGCCAAATTCGGGAGTGCCCTTGGAGTCGGAGGCCGCCACGGAAATGACGTGATCACTCTGGGCGAAGAAGTTGAATTCATCTTTCTGGAAAATACCCTGTTCCCGCCAGTTTCCGGTTGCCACCACCAGGAATTTATCATTCTCGGCAGCGATGCGGGTTTGTTCCCGGTAGTCCGAAAACGCTTTCTGAATGGTTCCGTTGGTATCCACCTGGTTTTCAATGTAACGGGTCAGGGATGTTTTGGGCAGCTCGCCACCCGGACCCATCATGCCCAGCCCGCCAAATATGCCGCCAGCCGGAGGAAGGGCATTCTCACCGGGGGGCAGACCACCGGCCATTCCGCCAAACATGCCGCCAGCCGGGGGAGGCGGAGGATTTTCGCCAGGGGGCAGGCCGCCAGCCAGACCGCCGAGCATGCCGCCCATGGGAACACCCTGGCCTTGCGGCGGTAACGGCGCGAATTCACGAAATTCCTCGCTGGTGAAAAACTCGCGGGCCAGTTCCGGATTTTCCTGGAAAAGCTTGACGAGGCCCTCCTCAACCCGGTTTTCCGAATGGCCGAACGACATGTTGATGACCCGGACGTCATCATCGCGGTTCAGGTGCCTCAGGGTTTCCGTCGTTCCTTTCAGGCTGCCGGCAACGGAGCCTTCGATAAATTCATTCACCTGCTCCACGGCGGTTTTCGGCGGCGGTTCATCGTTGCCGCCAAACAGGCGCGAAAGATTGTCGCGTGCTATGCCGAACCTTTCACCGATCTTCTCGCGGGCCTTCTCGAAAAACGACTCTCCCGGCTCCTCACCGATGCTGACGTACTCGATTCTATCCGACTGCCCCTGGAGCGACGGGCTGTTGGCTTCAAACACGTCACCCACAACTTCGGCGTGCTCGCTTTGTTTATCCACCTCGAAAATAACCGCTTTGGGCGGTTCCTGCTCCTTCTTCCCGTCCCGACGCAATAATCCTGACGCCACGCCAACAAGCGGGAACGATATACTACTCATCAATGCCACCTTTCTCCGTTCTCCTCGGAGAGACCGAACACACTCTTAATAAATAAAAACAATCAATAAAAGGTGATTGTCCGAATCCGCGATATCGGCAAACAACTGTTACATTCCGGAAGAGCCGTCTGGCTGCCTGTAAAATAAAAAGGTCTGCCAGGGGGATTCCCGACGATGAAAAACCGGTCCATTCTGTTACCCGTCCTGCTGCTGTGCGGCTGCGCCGCCCCGGAGCCTGCCGATCAGGACTACCCCGATCCAGGGGCGCTCTCCTGCATCGAAACCTGGCAAACGAGCCAGGAAATCGTGTCGGAAACTGATTTCCTGGGGAAGCTGGGCAGTGGAGAACCCCTGGACACGGCCATTACCGCCAGCCGTCTGAAAGCCTACCGCAATAAACTGGATGCCTGCGAAGCCGAATTCCGGAACGAGCCGCATGTGGACGGATTCCGTAAGTCATCTGTCAGAATGAAACTTCACGACTTGGAAACGTATGCCCAGGAGAATCCCTACAGCTTTGACAGCTGAGTCAGGCACTGCCCCACTTCGTCTTCCGTGTTGTAGCAATGCACCGAGGCCCGGATTACGGCGTCCAGCCCGCGCCCGTGCATGTCGGCGGGGGTATAGGCCATCGGCGACCAGCTGAGGTTGATGTTGTGTTCTGAGAGTGTCTCCACCACCTCCGCCGGGGATTGGTCCGCGACGGTGAAGGAGACGATGCCGCACTGTTCGCGGCCCAGATCCCGGATCGTGACGCCGGGGATCTCCGGCAGTCCCAGCCGCAATAAATCCGCCAATCGCCTGATACGCCGCCAGATGTTGTCCAGCCCCAGTTCCAGGGCATAGTCGATGGCGACGCCCATTCCCAGGCGGGCAGCGTAGTTCGTCTCCCAAGACTCGAACCGGCGGGCGTCGGGGCGCATTTTATAGCTGTCTCCCGGTTGCCACTCGGCCCCGTGCAGATCCAGCATCGCCGGCTCCAGTTGGTCCAGGCGATCCCGCCGGACATAGAGGAACCCGGCCCCGCGCGGTCCGCGCAGGAACTTGCGGCTGGTGGTGGAGAGGAAATCGCAGCCGATGGCCTGCGCGTCCACCGGCATCTGACCCACGGACTGGCAGGCGTCCAGCAGATAAAGCACGTTGGCCTCCCGCGCCACCCGGCCCACCTCCGCCGCCGGGTTGACCAGGCCGCCGTTGGTGGGAATGTGGGTGATGGCAATGAGCCTGACCCGTTCATCCAGCATCCGTTTCAAGGCGTTCACGTCCAGCTGGCCGGATGCGTCGTTGGGGACGACCTCCACGCTGACCCCCGCCCGCTGTTTCATCTGGAGAAAGGGAATCACGTTGCTGGCGTATTCGCTGACGCTGGTGAGAATCCGATCGCCAGGCCTGAAGGGAATGGAATAGAAAGCCATATCCCAGGCGCGGGTGGCGTTTTCCAGCAGGGCGATCTCATCGCGGTTCGCGTTGATCAGCCGGGCGGCGCTATCGTAGACGGATTCCAGCCGTTCATGGAATTTCCGGGCGGTTTCGTAGCCGCCGGTGTAGGCTTCCTGGTGCAGGTAGTCCACCATGGCATCCAGCACCGGCTGGGGCATCAGCGCGGCCCCGGCGTTGTTCAGATGGATCACATTGCGGCAGCCGGGGGTTTCCGCCCGCAGTTTCTCGATGTCCAGCGCCGATGTGGCCGATGATGCCATAACCCTGCCTCCTGTATTTTTCTCAACGCGCCCTGTGATCTTCCGCCAAGCAAAGTCACGGCGCAAGCAGCCGGAAGAGATGCAATGACTGCGTTCAGGTCGTAAGAGAGGCGATGGGTGGGTTGGCGGAGAGATCCCCTTCGGCGCGGTAACCCTCTTTCCGAAGGGCCGTGGCCATTTCCCCGGCATCCATGAGATCATCCAGACGCCGGGCATCGCTCTGGGACAGATTGAGCAGTTTGCGGGCAGACCACACCGAGGGCAACGCCGGGATACTCAGTCCGTTCCGCTCCGCCTGGATACGGGCAGCGTGCAGAACCTTTCCGTTGGCGTCACAGCCCTCCACCACAAGGATTCCCCGGTAAGTGCCCAGCAGGTTGACCAGCGGCATCACCGGCTGGCTGAGCCGGCTCACCGCCCGGATCAGGCCGTCGGGCATGAAAGGCAGGATACGGGCCATGCTCCACAGGGCCAGGCTGTAAAACGCCCGGTCAAAGCAGATGGCAAACTCGGCGGGGAGACACTTGTCCTTCAGGCGGATGCCCGATTCGTCGAAGGGCGACGGGTAGGCTCCGAAGACGCGGGAGGTTTCGGCATCAAAACGCTTGTGTTCCAGCCGGGTAAAGGCACGGGGATGCCTTTGGGAGAGGGGCAGCAACAGGCTGTAGACCAGGGCCGGACTGACCGGGTTCTTAGAACCCATCGAAAGATAGGCCCGGACTTTCGCCAGCGCCGGATCATCCTCCCACCCGGCGGCGATGACCTCAATCATCGCCGGGACGGTGGAGCAGCCGGGAATCACGGCGATGGACCCTCCGGTCCGCTCACGGCATTGAGTGGCAGCCTGGTATACCTGCGTGATAAACGCCGGGACCTCGGCGATATCCACGTAATGGCAGCCGTTCTCGAAGCAGGCGTTCACCAGGGGGGTGGGATCATAGGTGTAGGGACCGACTACGTTGATAACGACGTTTACCCCGGCCAGCGCCTCCTTCAGGGATCGCGGGTTGTGGATGTCCACCTGGCGGTGCTCCTCATCAGACACCATACGGCGCGATCCGCTGATAACGCTGGCATCCGGCAGCAACCGGCATGCCAGATCACAGACCAGCTTCCCCATCAGGCCCGTGGCCCCAAGGACCAGGACCGTCTTCATGGCCGGAGGGGAACCCGCGTGTTGGAGATCCGTCTGAACGGCGCGGTCACCTGACAACGCTTCTCGGTACTGTCATACCGGCAGCCGATAAACTGGTGGGCGCTGAGATAGCCCTTGTAATGCTCCTGCACCCGGTCGGCGGAACCGGCCACCGGGTTGCCCTCGAACTCGGCTTCCAGAACTCCCTTCACCACACGCGCCCAGGGAGACTCCGGAATGGTGGCGTAGGTGTTGCCCGCCGCAAAGAGGTGAATCCGCTGAAAAACGGTATAGCCCTCATTGGCAATCCGTGGCAGGTAGGGATTGTTCAGCGGCAACGAGACCTCCGGTACGCTGTGGCTCCCGTCCCAGGGTTTGTCCGGCAGCAGCTTCAAGTCATCCAGGGTCATAAACGAGATGGCGAGGGCTACCGTCGCCGGAACGGTAACAATGGCGTAGATTTTCCAGTCGCGCGGCTGGATGAGATACCAGACGGCGGCCACCGCGAAAGCATTCAGCCCCGCGACGGATAGGAAAAACGTGGGCCAGATCCAGACGGGAACCGCCGGGACCTGCACCATCACCCATTCCACGATGCTGGCGATATGGCCGGAAAACACCATGAATGGAAAGTAGGACACCCGCCAGGCAACAAACGCGCCCACCACCAGCAACAGCTTGCGGGGGGTATCGTTCAGACGCGGCAAGAGATAGAAGAGAGCCAGCAGGACGGTGGCCAGACCAATGGTGTTGATGCTCCAGAACAGGTAGTGCTGGGTCATCGGCTGGGTGGCATCCGTCACCAGCCCCCAGATGAATGCTGCAATGGCGACAATGGCAATGGGTAGATAAATCATGTCTTTAGAATACCTGCTTCTGATTCAACTCCGGCGCCGCCTGGTCCAGACGCTCGGCCAGAATCGGCAGCTTGCACGTCGGAACCTGCGGGTAGAGGTGGTGTTCGACATGATAGAACATATTATAAGAGATGAAATTTTTGAAGGGGTTTCGCAGGGTTCGGGCGATGAAGTGGGATCGGTCGCAGTCGTGATGCACCGTCCAGACGGCGAAAAACGCGGTAAAGCACTGGCCGACAGCCATCACCACCAGGTGATACTGGAACCAGTGGGCGTTAAACACCCAGAAACCCAGGTAGAACATCAGCACCGTCATGGCCAGTTCGGCGATAATCCACTTGCGGTATCGGTTTGAGCCAAGCTGAAGAGCGGTTTTATGGAGCATGTAGGGAAAATACGGCCCCATCAGGATGGCTTTCCAGCCGGGCATCATCGCGCTCATGGCTTCCACGTCCTCCTCGTCCATGCAGTGGCGGTGATGCCGCAGGTGGTTGAACTGGACGGCATGCATGGAGAAGAGCATCACGGAGCTGAGGATGAAAATCGCCCACTCCGTCGCCCAGCGGGGGATTCCCAAAGCGTAGTGATAGGCGTTGTGCACCTGCCGCAGGCCGGTGAGAAAGAACATGAACGAGCAGATCAGGGCGCCGATGTAGAGGCGCTGTTCCGCGAACCACCACGAAGCCAGCAGCCAGGGCAGGGAAATGGTCAGCTCCATCACCACATCCAGCTTGTTCAGATGCAGCAGATCCTTCCACTCGACGGAACGGACCCGTGGGTCCTGGAGAATCTCCAAGCTCATCGGTTACAACAACCTCTCTTGACAACAAAGATATGCACAACTCGAACCATTCAAGCCCAAACGGCAACAACCTGACATTCTACCACCGGCTGAACCGGATTGAGAAAAGGATTTCTCAGGCGGTCGGAATTACCCGTCCGGCGCATCAAAACCCCGAAGAGGGTATGCTATCCTGTTTTGGAAAAGAGTCGGAGCGCTCATTTTGCCGAAAACGGATGAACAGGTATACAAAATCACGGGCATGAACTGCGCCTCCTGTGTCTCCCGCGTGGAGAAAGCCATCCGGGGCCGGGTTTCCGGCGTGGAAGACGTTTCCGTCAATCTCTCCACCGGCGAGGCCTACGTCACCGGCAGCATTTCCGGCGAAGCCGTCGTTCAGGCGGTGGAGGCTGCTGGCTACCAGGCACAGCCCCTTGATACGGAGCGCCCATCCCACGATATGGAAGATGCGGACGCCGAAGCCCGTGGGGAGTACCAAAATTTCCTTATCGCCCTGGCCCTCACCCTGCCGGTCTTCGTCATCAGCATGTTCCACCTGGCGTTTCCCGGTTCCAACTGGGTGCAGTTCGTTCTGACCACCCCGGTGATGTTCTGGAGCGGACGCCGGATTTTTGCCCAGGCCCTGAAACTGGCCCGGCGCTTCGAGGCCAACATGGACACCCTCGTCGCCCTCGGCACCGGCGCCGCTTATCTCGCCAGCCTGGCGGTGCTGCTGGACCGGCTGCCGATGGAACACGTCTATTTCGAGTCGGCGGCGGTCATTATCACATTGATCCTGCTGGGCCGCTACCTCGAAGCCCGCGCCAAAAGCCGGGCGGGCGAGGCCATCCGGCGACTGATGGCGGTTCAGCCCGCCAATGCCAGGGTTAAACGCAACGGTGATTTTCAGGAGATTCCCGTCGATGAGGTCCGGCTCGGCGATATTCTGCTGGTCAAACCCGGCGAGCAGATCCCCGTGGATGGCGAGGTCATTGAAGGCCACTCCGCCGTCAACGAGGCCATGGTCACCGGCGAGAGCATGCCGGTGGCAAAGCAGCCCGGCGATACCGTCATCGGCGGCACCCTGAACAGTGGCGGCGAAACCGTGGGGTCGCTGACCCTGCAGGCCACCCGTGTCGGCGCTGAAACCACCCTGTCCCGCATTATCCGTCTGGTGGAACGTGCCCAGTCCTCCAAGGCGCCTATCCAGCGCATCGCAGACAAGGTTGCCGGGATGTTCGTGCCCATTGTCATCGTGCTGGCAACCCTGACCCTCATAGCCTGGCTGATCACCGGCAATCCCTTGGATGCGGCCATGAGTGCCGCCATTGCCGTGCTGGTCATCTCATGCCCCTGCGCGATGGGACTGGCCACCCCTACGGCAGTCCAGGTAGGCACCGGCAAAGCGGCCTCAATGGGCATCCTCATCCGAAACGCCCAGAGCCTGGAAAACGCCCTGAAACTGGACGTGCTGATCCTGGACAAAACCGGAACACTCACCGAGGGCAGACCCGCCGTCACGGACATCCTCAACCACGCCGCGATAGCCGATGACGAGTTCCTCCGCCTGGCGGCCTCCCTGGAAAACCGCTCGGAACATCCCCTGGCCCGCGCGGTTTTAAACGCAGCCCGCAAGCGGGAACTGCGTCTTTCCGACGACGTGGACAAGTTTGCCTCCACCACCGGGGCGGGTATTTCCGGCACGGTCAATGGCCGCAGGCTGCTGGTGGGCAACGAGAAATTCCTCACCGATCAGGGCGTCGATCCGGGCGATCTGCCGGGTGAGGCCGAGGCATTGGCTGAAAGCGGCAAGACGCCTCTGCTGGTTGCAATCGAGGGACGTCCCGCCGGGATCATCGCCGTGGCCGATCCCATCAAGCCCACATCGAAAGAGGCCGTCAGACTGCTGAAAGACCTGGGCATCCTCCCGGTCATGGTCACCGGCGACCGGGAAGGCACGGCACAGGCCATCGCCGGCCAGGCGGGCATCAGCCAAGTGCATGCCGAAATCACGCCAGAGGGCAAGCTGACCATCATCAAGACGTTTCAGCGCTCCGGCAAGAAGGTGGGCATGGTGGGCGACGGCATCAACGACGCCCCGGCCCTGGCGCAGGCGGACGTGGGTTTTGCCGTCGGCGGCGGCACGGATGTGGCCCTGGAGGCGGCGGACATCACCCTGATGGAAGGCGACATCATCAAGGCAGCGGAAGCCATTGAGCTGAGCCGCAGAACCATGCGCACCATCAGGCAGAACCTGTTCTGGGCGTTTTTCTACAACGTCATCGCCATCCCGGTAGCAGCATTGGGGTTGCTGGTGCCCATGATCGCCGCCGGCGCCATGGCCTTCAGCTCCGTGTTCGTGGTCACCAACTCGCTGAGACTGAAAGGTTTCCGGTCGGAGCTTCAGTCGGCAGGCATCAGTTCTTCCGGACGGATGTCGTAGCCGATCTTTGCGAACTCTTCGGTCACGCGGCGGGTAATGTGCTCCATCAGCTTCTGAGGCTCCACGCCGAACGAGGCGCAGGCCTGCATCAGATAATGGTCTTTCTTCGACTGCTCACCGTAGACCTCGCGGGTAATTCCTTTCATCAGCATCCGGTTGCGGAATCTCTCCCACCGGGTATCGTTGCGGTACAACTCGTTGTAAACATCCCTGCAAATCCCCATGTGGCGCTTTTCGTCCCGGTTGGCGATCGTGGCGCACATGTCGCGGAAGAGCGGTTCAGTGATGTTATCGCCGAAAAACTCGAAGAAACTTCCCCCTACGGTTTCCACCGCCAGAGCGAGAAACACCGCCGCGCTCGGCACCACCTTGGCCACACGGGAAAAGTTGTCGAAATTGAAGACCGTGCTTTTGTACACTTTCGTTTCCCCGCCCAGCTTCTCTTCAAGGTAGCGGGTGAAGATGCTCGAATGTTTTGCCTCGTCGGTAACAAACGTCGTCATCGCCTCCTGGATGACGGGATAGCGCTTGAAGGTGATGATGCCGGTACTCAGGGGCGCAATAGCCGCCTGCTCCGCCGTCAGGGCATGGTTGGTAATGTCCTTGAGACCCTGGAACTGCCGCTCGGCAATAATATCGATCGCCTTTTTCCGCAGGGACTGTTCCCCCCGGCTGAAGGCTTCGAGGGCTTTCGACTCGCGCTGGCCCACCAGTTCGGCGTTCATGCGTGCCAACCGTTTCAACTCTTCCTCCGGCAAGCCTTCCAGCCTTTCCCGAAGTCCCTTGCGGACGTCATGCTTCCAGTCGAAGCGCTCCGGACTCCAGTGCAAATCGTAGAAGTTCTCCACATGAGGCCGGAAATCATTTTTCGTCGGAATGTAATAACCGGGATATTCCTTGTGACCCAGCGCGGAAAAACGGATTTTGGAATCATCCGCCCCATGAACCGGAGACGCGGAAACCATGGAAACTTGCATTGCCCCACCCTCTTATCAACTCAATACAGACAATTGACAATCTGCCCCACACAATAGACTCTTATGAATTAAAAACAAAACAAATAGCCGCGTCAAGCCCGCAAACCGGCAAAGATTTTGCCCGGCAGCCTGACTGAAAGAAAAAATAAAAAAGCACGGCTTGCGCCGTGCCGCAATTGATCCGAATTCAGGGGGAATCAATTGAGAAAGAGGTATTCAGGTATGTACTGGGATTGGAGTGTTGGGGGGTAAATCTTTCACTCGAAAAAGGGGGAAACCTTTGAAACATTCCGGCCCGATGGGGCGACTCCAGGCAGCTCCATCCTGTCATCCCTTCACTCTGAACAATGCCGGTGGTGTGTGCGACGTGAACTGTACGGGACTATTATAAGCAGGCATTCCGGAAATCCGGCGATCCGTTAAGCTTAAGTTAATGATTGCCGTTATTTCTCCGCAATAAGGGTTTACGGCAGGCGCCGGGGCTGGTAAGTTGTTTGACAGACACCCCGCGGCACGGGGCAGAACAACAGAGGATTCGAGACATGAGAAGCGCAACACTCAGCCTGGCGGCGATACTCCTTTTTACCGGCATTACCGGCTTTTCAGCATTCTTTCCGGGCGAGGCCCCGGCGGAAATCCGCCGGCCCGGCATCACCCTGTTCGGCACCCCGGAGGTTGAGATGAAGGAGAGGCCGGATGCCTATGAAATCGAGATCCCCATCAACCAGCCGGAGGACGGCGAAAACATCCAGGCCCGCATCGAGCCGAAGCTGATCATCGTCTCCGGCAAATACGTGATCGGCAGCCAGGCGGGCTTTATGGGGACCATGAGCTTCCATCGCACCTTTCGCCCGGAGCGCGAGGTACTGCCCGAAACCCAGAAACGCGCGGTAAAAGACGGCAAGCTGATCATCTCCGTCGACAAGAAATATCCCGGCCCGGTTGAAAACACCCAGCCCCTGCCCCCCGATCTGGAGCAGGAGTTGAAAAAGGCAAAACCGCTCTTTATCTGATGCCCAGGAAGACGCCAACAGGCTAAATCGAGAGCGTGGATTCCCAGAACTCCGCATGGCCGTCACTATCACCGTAGTAACGGCCCCAGCCCTCGCCCCTGCGGAACCTGAAAATCCAGGCTTCGTAATCTGGATCGTTTTGGGGCCGCTTCTCCACTTCCGGGCCGAAAATGATGCCGGTGTTGTGATCCAGCGCCTCAGGCGGCTCAATGAACGGACCGGTGAATTCGGACAGATCATAGCCCTCCACGGCGTTGCCGAAAAACTCCCTGAAGTCTTCGATCGACGCCACGGCAGCAACGGGCTGCCGTGGCGTCATTCCGGACGCCGGCGTCCTGACGGCGGTTTTGTTCCGGTCCCAGATGGCCTGCAGATCCGGCTCAGGCCCCTGTTGCCCGGACTGAAACAGGTTTTGAAAAATTCCCTGGTCTCCCGCCTCCAACATCCATATCTCCGGTTATTATAACCGGTTCGCAAAAAAGAGCGGCCCGCACCTGCGGACCGCCTCTTTCTTTTCTGGAAACTCACACCGCCTGCTGCTGCTGGGGCTGATTGGCATAATAGGTGGGGAACGGGGGATTCAGCCGCTCGTAGTTCTGAATCAGGCTGTTCCGAATCCCGTCCAGGGCCTGCAGCCTGGCCCGCAACGCCGCCGCCTGGGGAGACTGGGGATCAAGATTGCCACTAATGGCAACCAGGCTGCCGGAGATATTGTTAAGACTGCGCAAACCACTCAGGAGGAAGATGGACTGCTGATCTTTTTCCGGAATACCCGCCTGTTGGGCGATAGTGGCAATCCGAGCCTGCAGCGCCAAAGCCTGGGGAGATTCAGGTTCCACGTTGGACAGGAGACCTACAAGGTCCTGAAGAATTGGTGAATAAGGACTATTTGCCGGAATATGTTGCTGCATCTTCTGCCCAAGCTGCTGGTTATTGGAATAATCCAGCCTCGGCTGCGGCAGGGGGTACGGGAAGGGACCGCCCTGAATATCGCGCTGGGTCACGTCGCTTGCATTACCGTCACGACCCGCCAGGCTAACCACCGAAGTCGCCGTAATTTCAAAGGGATCGAATGACGCCCGGCCCTCACTGCCACTGAATTTTTCATAATTGTTCTGCATGATGCCGGCCACTTCCAGCTTGCTGTTGAGTTCCTGAAGCTGGTTCTGGAAAGGATTGAAGCCCAGGAACTGCTGGAAGAAATTACCAAACATCTCCATAAACTGCTTTTGCTGGGACAGGTTGCTGGTATACTGGCTCAGCTCCTGCCGGGACAACTTGCCATCCGCGCCCGGTCCGCCAGGACCAAGCAACTCGCTGAATGACGTGGTGGTATCCGCCTCACGAATCACCTGTAGATACGTGTTGGTATTATGGGTCGGAATCCGCTGCGGAAACGGAATACGTGCTGCGACCATAAGCTCACTCTCCTCTCCATTCAGAAATACGCTGGTCTGCTCTCTGAACACTTCATCCGGTTTCAACTGCTCTTCAAGACAGAAGAAAATCTCTTTAAAAATAAAAACAATCTTTAGTAAAAAATTGTCCCCGGCTGCTGAAGCGCTGCCGAAAGGTTAATCAGGGCAGCACTTAACGGCAAGTTAACAATTCAAAGCAACAAATCAGGAGGCAGCAGGCGGTTTGATTTTGCGGATCGTGCCCGCCCGGCCATCAATCTCCACCCAGTCCCCATCCTTCAGCCAGCGGGTCAGCCCCCTGACCGACACCACGGCGGGAATCCCCATCTCCCGCGCCACGATCGCCGCATGACAGAGCGGGCTGCCGGTTTCAAACACCACACCCGCCACGCCGGAAAACAGCATGACCCAGGCCGGATCGCTGCGCTCGGCGATCAGCACGCTGCCCTGCTCCAGCACGGCGTCCTGCGGACTCACTACAATTCGCGCACGCCCGCGGGCGATTCCCGGACAGCAGCCCTGCCCCTTCAGATGATCCTCCAGCAAGCTTACCTCCGGCAGTTGCGCCTTGAAGCGGTTGCCCACCCACACCATGCCCTGGGTTTCAAACCGGCTTGTGGGCGGCTCCGCCTTGCGCCACACCTCAAACTCCTGTTTACGAAGGGCGACCAGTCCCCGCAAATTCACGGTCGCCGTGGTGCCATCGACAATGCCCAGCATTTCGTCCACGGTCAGGCAAAACACGTCGGCGGGATCGGCCAGTATGTTGGACGCCCGGAACCGATGGCCCAGCTCCCGGACAATCAGGCGAATCCGGCCCACCACACGGGTCAGTTCCAACCGCAGGTTTTCGCGCTCACAAATCGCCCGGCGGGTCCGGCGCAGCACTTCAAAAAAGATCCACCGGCGCAAGGGATGCCCGGCCAACGCTTCGTTGACCCTGGCCTCGCCCGCCATTCTCAGACCAGCGGCCCCGGTTTGCTCCGGAATCTCCTCATCAGGACTGTTTCCCGCATATTTTCTGGCCAGCATGCCCACATTTTTCATCAGGAGGGTCGGATCGAGATACAGCGGATCGCTTTCCAGCTTGAGATCCTCCAGGGTCCGATCACCGAACTGTTCCATGTACTGCCGGTAGATCGTGGCGAACACCGGCTCGGCCTGCAACGTCCCGGCTGCCGCCAGCGGATCGTCACCGCAGAGGATTTCCATCAGTTCAGGATGCCCGGCCACAAAACGCGCCATCTGTTCCATCAGCTGTGCCGCCTCCACGCTGGCCATCTCGCCCTCGCCGCTCAGGAGATCCTGGCAGAGGGACGCATCCCCGCACCAGCCGCGACAAAGGGTCAGCAGCAGACCATAAAAAATATCCGACACGTAGTTGGTCAGTACCGGGGCGTCCCATTCCGTGGCCAGAAGATATTCCAGGTGACGGTAGTAATGGGCCAGCTGGTCGGGACGCATTTTCTTCAGGGACGGCATGACGGCGACGTTGGCATTCATCAGGACAGCCCGGATCTCCTGCTGGAGCTTCCACGTGGTTTTGGGCAGCCGCCAGTATGCTTTCAGCAGACGAAGCTTCAGGCGGAGAGTGTCCCGTCGGGGCAATGGCGGAGGCAGGCTTTCAGGGGTTTCAGCATCGGCCACGAGGCGGGTATAGCGCTCGAAAAGCCGAAGCCCCGGCAGTTCGGCGGAGAGTTGGGCCAGAACGGTCATGTTGCCGTAGACCCGGCCCCGGATCAGCCCAATGGTGCGCTGGAAGAGATCATCACGGTGCTGAAAGGCGCCTTCCCCCTCCAGGGAAAGATAGCGGGCAAGCTGGCGGTAATAGCCCGCGTAAAAGCGCCGGGCAAAACTGTAGGAGAGGGGCGTCGTCACGCCGCTGAAACTGTCGATGAGTTCGCCGTTGTCCCAGGAAAGCTTCTCCCCGTCCGGGTCCGGCAAATGGTGAATGGCCGTCATGGGGCGCGACTGCAACAAAAAGAGCCGCCCCTTCTGGAAGGCCCACTCGACATCCTGCGGCTGGCCGAAAAAGTCGCTCAACTGGCGGGTCATCAGGGCCACCTGCTGCACCTGCAACTCATCGAGGGAAGGCTTTTGGGCAATATCATCCTTGATTTTCGCCGCGACAAGACGCTCCGGGTTCTCCGGGTGATAGACGGTCGCCCGCTGCTTGTGGACAATCACCTGGTTGTACACGGTACCGTTGTCGTCCACATGAAAGGTGTCCGCATCCGTCTCACCGGATACCAGGGCGGTGCCAAGACCGTAGATGGAGGAGATCACCACCGCGTTGCGCCTGCCAGAAACCGGATCGGCGCCAAAAGCCACCCCGGAAGCTTCGGGAAAGATCATCTGCTGAACCAGCACCGCCGGGGGAGGCGGCAACTGGCGGATGCCCTTTTCCAGCCGGTAGGCCAGCACCCGCTCGTTGTAGGCGGATCGCCAGACCTTTGCCACATGGTCCGCCACGTCGCCAGGCGGCAGGCACAGGAAGGTGTCGAGCTGCCCGGCATAGGAATACTCCCGCCCATCCTCATCCACGGCGGAAGAACGCACGGCCACCAGTTCACCTTTCGGGCACAGTACTTTCAGGGCATGACCGATCTCCCGCCGGACGGCCTCCGATGGTGACAGGGCATCAAGCAGCCGGACGAGATCCGCGGTTTCCTTCAGGTCGGCCAGGGTTTTGAACGCCTCCCGCTCGTCCGCACCGAGGCTGTCCCAAAACGCCTGCGGAGTCAGGACGAACCACTGGGGCACCGGCACGTGGAACCCCCTTAGCATCGCCAGGGCACGGGTCTTGCCGCCGATGGGGTCCGACGGACTGGCATTATGGGCAAAGAGGACGTATTTCCACTCCAAAGAACCGACGCGCCTCCGACACGACCACAGAAAGATCATACCGGATTTTTGCAAGCATAAACGCCGACCTTGCAATAAATAATACGACCGGGGTAGCCTGCCAGCCCCTCACCGCATTCGTACGGCTCCTCTCCCTTCGAGGGAGGGGTGGGGGAGGGGGAACCAGCCAGCAAGCGAAAAACTAAGGAGCCGGGTTGGGGTAGAGGGTGTGGATTTCCTCGATTCGCCGAAGAACGTCCGCATCAAGCCGGAGATCGATGCTGTCGATGTTTTCCGCCAGCTGTTCCAGGGTCGTGGCGCCAATGATATTGCTGGTGACAAAATCCCGGCTGTTGACGAAGGCCAGGGCCATCTTCGCCGGACTCAGGCCGCACTCCCGCGCCAGCCTGACATATGCCTCCGCCGCCTTGCCCGCCTGGGTGCCGGAATAGCGATCAAACTGCTCGAACAGGGTGAGCCGGGCTTTTTCAGGCCATTCGCCCCCCAGGTACTTGCCGGAAAGCACCCCGAAGGCCAGGGGAGAATAGGCCAGCAGACCGCAGTCCTCGCGGATGGAAATTTCGGCCATGCCGACCTCGTAGGAACGGTTCAGCAGGCTGTAGGGATTCTGCACACTCACCGGACGCGGCCAACCCCGGCTCTCGGCCAGATGCAGAAACTTCATGGTTCCCCAGGGGGTTTCGTTGGAGAGGCCGTAATGACGGATTTTTCCGGCCCGAATCAGATCGTTGAGGACTTCGAGGGTTTCCTCGATTGGCGTCCAGTCGGTGGCAGGATCGTGAACGTAACCCAATTGCCCGAAGTAGTTGGTGGGACGGTCCGGCCAGTGAAGCTGGTAGAGATCGATGTAATCGGTTTGCAGCCGCTTGAGGCTGGCTTCTACGGCGGCCTCGATGTTTCCGCGATCCAGCCGCGCCTTGCCGCCTCGAATCCAGTGCATGTGCGCCAACGGCCCCGCCACCTTGGTGGCAAGGATCACCTTGTCCCGATTCCGGCGCGAAGCCAGCCACGTACCGATGCAGGCTTCCGTCCGGCCTGTGGTTTCGGCGCGGGCGGGAACGGGGTACATCTCGGCGGCGTCGAGAAAGTTCACGCCCCGGCTCCAGGCATAATCCAACTGCTCATGGGCCTCGGCCTCGGTGTTCTGCTGGCCCCACGTCATGGTGCCCAGGCAGATGACGCTGACCTCCAGGTCCGTCCGGCCCAGCCGCCGGTACTGCATCGTCGCCGTCTCTACCGTCATGAAATTCTCCTCTCGCTTATGCCGGAACACCGGTTCCTCATATTAGGAAATCCGGCCCCGGCACGCAACGGCCAAAGGCCGGACGACCCGAAAAGGCCGTTCCCATCTGAAATTTCCCCTTGCCAAAAACGATTTTTTTTATTAGTATATGACCTGATTTATCCAATGTATTAATCCAGGTTGGGAAACTCGGAAACACTGCCCTCGGTTCCGGCGCCAGGCCGGAGGCGCAGGTTGGGATGTTTGCATTACCGCTGCCAGCAATCATTGGGGGGACGCTTGGCGATGATTCATTTTACACGGACCGGCCAACCGGCCATGCAGGACACGCATCTGCTGCCCAGGCGTTCGTCGGGTCCTCACCAGCACCTGGCGCACCCGCCGGGGGATCATGTCACCTTCCGCCACCAACCCGATAACGTCGTCTTCTTTGGCCGCAAGGGCAAGGTCACGCAGGTTGTCACCGGCGCCGCCCTGAGCAACCCCTACCAGCACGGCCAGCCGGGTATCCAGATGCGGGTGCGCGGCGTGACCAACCACCAGAAAACCGCCAATCCCAACCCGCAATTTCCGCCCATGGATCACAACATCAACACGCTGGCGGACGGCAACTGGAAAGACGGCCAGAAGCTGGACTTCGCCATCGCCAAACGGGGCCGCAAAGCGCGAATCGAGCTGAGCGTTCCGGGCATCGGCGAAATCGGCTGGGTTCACCCGGAGATCGCCACCCATATCCAGTCTCTCATCAAGGCTTATCCCAACCAGTTCCGGTTCGAACTCTCCAACGTCATCGCCGGGATGACCAAGGGCGCCGAGACCATCGGCCTGCGGGCGAACCTCGTCTACACCGGTTCCGACAAAAAGATTGAACAGCAGGCGCGAAAAGCCTTCCGGGAAGCGCTCAACGATCCCAGGTGCCGCGAGAAGGTGATGCACTACCAGCCGGAGACCCCACCGGACAAGGTGCTGGAGCTGATGCTCCTCAACGAGGAGAAAGTGCATGGCAAACAGGCGGCGGACACCATGCGCCGGGCCATCGACAACATCAACGCCCAGATCGCCGACCCCAAAAATAAAAAGATTCTGCTGGTGGGCCATTGCAAGCCGGACGGGGACACCATCGGCTGCACCGTCGGCCTCAAGCATGCCATCGAGTTGGCCTACCCGGACAAAACCGTGGCCTGCGGCATTGACGACAAGATTCCCGGCCTCTTCCGGGGCAAGCTGCCGGGGGTGGACGACATCAAGCGCCCCTACAACCCGGATCGCATCCGGGAGATCAAGGACGAAATCAAGCAACTAAAAACCATGCCGGAGGACGAACTGGCCAGGCAGCAGCTTGAACAACTGGAGGAGGAGTTGGCTGAACTCAAGGACCCGTCGCGCCTGCTCGATCCGAAAGAAAAATACGATCTGGTAGTCCTCATGGACATTCCAACGCCCAAGCGATTTACCGATAAATTCAAGCCCTACGTGAATCAGGCAAAAGCCGTGATTTACATGGATCACCATCCGTTCCGGCTGAACGAGTGGCAGGACGCCGAGGCGTGGACGGGCCTGAACATGGACAGGATTGCGAAGGACGGGCTGATGTGGGTGGCAGACACGGCCCCGGCCTGCGCCGAAATGGTTTCCGTGCTGGCCAGCAAGTTCCCGGTGCTGAAAGATCTGCAGCCGGGCAAACAGCTGCCGGACAGCCTCAAGCAGCCGGATCAGAAAGCGCATCTCGACAAATTCGTCGCCAACATCGTTACCGGCATGTCCACGGATACGGGGTCATTTACCCGCACCGCCAATTTGACGCCCGAAGACACGCAAAAGCCCGTGGAGCAGCGGCCCAACTTCCTGCCCGAAGGCCACGCCAAATGGCTGATGGCCCTGACCGGCGGCACCATCGACAAAAAATGGCTGCGTGAGAACATCGTCTACGACATTCCCGACAAGACCCTGAGCGGCTCATTCCAGGCCGCCGCCCGGCAGATTATGCTGCAACACGCGGTGGACGGGCGCATCATCAAGCCGGATCTCAGCCTGGGCATTGTGCAGGTGAACTACGACCAGATGAACGAGGTCTGGCAGGCGGCGCGGGAAGCCGATCCGGAGACAACGCTGCTCGACATCCAGAACGCCTTCAAATACAGCGAAGTGCTGGGCACCCTGCGCTCCGACCCGGCCCTGCATGGGCGCAAGAAAAAATCCGGCGGCAAGAGCCTGCAGGACAAGGCCCAGGCCGATTACGAAGGGAAGTACGATGACGACCGGATCGCCATCCTCATCTGCCAGGACAAGGAGAAGGGCGCCCTGGACGAAAAGATGCAGATCGCCGAAGACAACGGCCTGCGCCTGTCGCTGCGCTCACAGGAAGGCAGCACCCATGCCGCCGTTCTCGCCAGCCTCTTTGGTGGCGGAGGCCACGGCGGCGCAGCCGGAGGCCGGGTGGACCTGCCCGGCGTGACCCTGGACACGAAGCTTGCCGTCAAGCTCAACGGCAAGACTGAAAGCGACCCCGCGAAAATTCTGGCCGCGCTTGAAAACAACTACGCCATCCTGAAAGATCGGGATGCCAGCAAGACCCCCATTGAGGTGGAGCTGGTGAAAGATGATCAGGGCCGCACCACCGCCGACCTCCTCACCGCCGTCGTCGGCGCCCTGCGGGCGAAAAATGCTGCGGGGAATGCATCGGGCAAGGCGGCTGCCTGAAACAGCATTCGGAAGTTTCGTGAAATGGATTCCCGCCTTCGCGGGAATGACAGGCATGGGCTTTTGGGAGGCACTGCGACGGATTTAAAAGACAGACCACCTGCTGTCATTCCTGCGGAGGCGGGAATCGACTCAGCCATGCCGCGACAAAGCGAATGCCGGAAGCAGCCTAAAACACCAATAACCCAACCGTGAAGATGGCCCCGCCGATGAACATGAGGTAGAGGGTGTAGGGGAGGATTTCCTGGGCGGTGAGGCGGGTAATGCCCAGCAGGGGCAAGGCCCAGAAGGGTTGCATCATGTTGGTGAGCTGGTCGCCGTAGGACATGGCCATGATGCTCTTGGCATAGGAGACCCCCAGGGGCTGGGCGGCCTCCACGATGATGGGTCCCTGCACCGCCAGCTGTCCGCCGCCGCTGGGGACGAACACATTGACAATGGCGGCGCTGACCAGGGTATAGAGGGGATACGTCGCCGTGTTGGAAATGCTGGTGATGCCGCCGGAGATGACGTCGATCATGCCCGAATACTGGATGATCCCGGCAATCCCCGCGTAAATGGGAAACTGGAGCATGATGCCCGTCGCCCCCACGATGGCGTCCTCCACGGCCTCCACGTATTTTTTCAGGTTACCGAACAGGAAAATCCCCAGCCCCAGCAGAATGAAGTTGATAAAGTTCAGGATGTTGCCCGGTTCGCCCTCAGTGGCAAGACGGAACACGGCCAGGGCCAGAATTCCGCCCCCAAACACCCAGGCGAGCCAGGGGGACTCGTCCAGCCGGGCCGCGCCTGTGGGCGGTTGCTCGCGGTGAGGTGCACCGCGATGGGGATGGAGGTCATGGATATCCGTCGGCTCAAGCCGGCTGCCCAGCCAGGCCATGGCCGCGGGCAGGATCACCAGCAGGGCCGCTATCATCACCAGGTTCATGGGAGAAAACAGGGTCTCGGAAAGGGGAATAATCCCGATCTCGTCGTACACGATGGTGTTCTCGCCCGCCACGGTCAGGGGAGCCGACCCGGACAATCCGCCATGCCAGACCATCATGCCCGAATACCCCGCCGCGCCGACAATGGGGTAGTTGATTTCGTAGCGATTGGCGGCGGCATGCTCACCCACCTTGCGTGCCAGGATCGCCCCGAAAATCAGGCCGAGACCCCAGTTCAGCAGGCCCGTCACGACGGTCACGAAAGTGACGATGGCCGCCGCCTTCGGCGTCGTCGTGCAGAAGCCCAGCACCTGCCGGATCAGGAAGTCGGCGGGTTTGGTCAGGGCCAGCACATGGCCCAGAACGAGAATGAGCATCATCTGCATGCTGAAGGCCAGCAGGTCCCAGAAGCCATGCTCCCAGAAGCTGCCAATCTGAACCCAGTAGGGGATGTCCTCTGTGCCGGGCTGCGGGCCGGTCAGCATCATCGCCAGCACCATCGCCAGAAACGTCAGCAGGATGGCGATGGTCATCGGCATCGGCAGCACGTTTTTGGCCACGCGGATAAACGTTTCGGAAAAACTCATGGAGAACACAGCCCCTTTTCGATAGCCCGCCCGATATTATCCGATAAAGACGGCACTGAAAACACCCGTGCAAGCTTACCGGTTCCAAGGAAATCCCCTACAATGGAAACAGGGACACGAGGGAAATAATGACACGACAAATACTGGCAAATCTTTTACTAGCAGGTTTTCTGGCCCTGACCCCGCTCTCCGCGCAAGCGCAGGAAGCGGTGCCAGGCGACGCAAATCCGGCCTGGTTCGGTTGCAGCCAGGCATCGGACTGCACCGTCATCCGGGGTTTTTGCAACCAGCCGGAAGCGGTCAACCATGAACATGCCGAAGCCTACGGAGAATGGGTCCGAATCAGCCCGCCCGTTCATTGCGCCCTGATGCCGCCCATCTCGAAAATCTGCGTTACCTGCGAGGCAAGCCGGTGCCGGGCAAAAACCGAGCGCGGCCCCACCGAGCTGGAATCGCTGATCAAAAAGCTGTCGGCACCCCCGCCGCCGGAAACCGAACCTGAATATTAAACGAAGAAGCAATCGGGGATCTTCAGGTCTGTTGTTCAGATGTATGTGTGTGTTTGATGAAGGACTTCCCCCATGACTTCTCTCAATGCCTCTCTGAATACGGTGGCCCCGACCATGCAGCCCAGGACAAGGTTCAGCAGCAACAGAACCGCTCAACCCCGGTTTTCGGCAGATCCCCAACCTCAGCAACAGGAACCCGCCCGGCAACGAAGCCTGACGAGAAGACTGCTGGTTCCGGTGCTGGCTTTGGGAACCCTGATCGGAGGTGGTGCCTGGATTTACAACGACATCAAACAGATGATGTTCGAAGATCGCTGCGCCAGAATAACCGAAGCGATGCCGCATGCCGAGGTGACCTGCGACCCGAAAACACGGGGCATTATTGTCGATATCACCCCGAAGGAATTCAGAACCCCGGAATAGGTCAGCCTGTTACTTGTTGAAGCCGTTCTCGATGGCCCAGACGATGGCCTCGGAGCGGTTGGCCGCACCAATCTTGCTGTAGATGTTGTAGAGATGGTTATGGACCGTCTTGGGACTGACGGAAAGCAGGTCGGCCAGTTGCTGGTTGGAGTGGCCCCGCGCCAGCGCGGCCAGCACTTCGCGTTCGCGCTCGGTCAGCGTCCCGTAACCGCCATCGGCCTTGCCCGCCTGGCGCGACGCGGCCATCTTGCCGCTGAGTTCCTCGGACAGCTCGATTTTCTCGCCCTGCATCACCCGGTACACGGCGTCGGTCAGCTTCTCGATCTCCACGTCCTTCAACAGGAACCCCCGGATGTTGAGGTCCATGAAGCGCTTGATGACGTGAACGTCGTCCTGGTTGGTCAGGATGATGATCCGGGCGTCCGGCCAGGCGGTGAGGATGGCCTGGCTGGCCTCGTAGCCGTTGACCTTGGGCATGTTCACGTCCATCAGGATGACGTCCGGCTTGAGGGTAATGGCCTTGAGGATGGCCTCCTCGCCGTTTTCCGCCTCGCCGGCCACGTGGATGTTGCTGTCCAGGCCCAGCAGCTGCTTGAGTCCCTGGCGCAGAATCGTGTGGTCATCCACCAGCAGAATGTTGATGGGGGTGGTCATTTCTCAATTATAATCTCCATTTTCGCCCCGTACATGTTGGAGTGACCCTCTTCACGATTGCCCAGGGAAAAGCGCCCACCCAGCTCGCTGACCCGTTCCTTCAGTCCGGCAATGCCCAGATGCCCTTGCTGGATCAGCGTCTCATCCGGAGGGATTTCCTTCCAGGGCAAGCCCTTGCCATTATCCTCCACGCTGAATTCAAAGCGCTCCGGGGTCTCCCGGAACGTGACTTTTATGTCCGTGGCCCCGCTGTGCTTGATGGCGTTCCGAACGCCTTCCTGCAAAATTCGAAAGAGGTGCAAAATGTTTCGGTCGTTGAAAACCTTCTCCAGCCAGATGGTCTCATTGTTCTCCAGCGGATGGCATTCAAGGTGCAGGTTGATCCCTTCCACCTGGCTGCGCTGCTTCTCAAGAAACTGCTCGAAGGCGGCAATAAAACCGAGGGCATAGAGGGATTCGGGACGCAGATCCCGGCTGATTTGCCGGACGGTCTTCAGGGTCTCGGAAATCTCCGTCTCGATCTCCTTCAGCTTGGTTTTCGCTTCCGCCGGATCGGTGTTGATGGCGTTGCGGCAATACTGGGTCTGGTAGTTGAGGAAGGTCAGCCGCTGGGCCACGTCGTCATGCAGTTCGCGGGAAATGTTCAGCCGCTCCGACTCCACGTGGTCATCCAGGCTCATCAGAAGTTTGGACAGATCCCGGTTCAACCGGGCCACGCTGTTGCGGGTCTGGATCATCCAGGGCACCCACTGGAAGAAGCCGAAGGAAACCAGACCGATGCCGACACTGTAGCCCAGCACTTTCTCCAGAAACGCCTGTTGCCAGCTGTGCCCGAAGGGAATCCCCAGAATGACCACATCAACCTCATCCAGCAGGTCCGCCCAGCCGGCCATCATGAGAAATCCGATCCCCCAGACGATTTTTGTCCAGCCGAACTGCGTGATCTCCGAGTTCCTGTGCTGGCAGACCAGACAGGCAATAAACAGGATGGTCAGGATAATCGCATGCAGAATCTCCAGCAATATGGTGTGCAGCTGGAGCTGATGATCAATATAGGCAAGAATGCCGCCTGCTACGATCAGCACAAGGATCAGCAGAATATCCCTGTCGATGCGTGCTTCTCCGTTCACGTAATGCCTGGCCTCTTTCGCCGCCGATTCGACTCCCATTATAAACGCTTCCCCCCGATATTCCGAACTCAAAAGAAAAGCCGGTTCCTCCAGCGGGGGAAACCGGCAAAAGTAACGTTTGGCAACATGAATCATTGGGGGGAAATTGATTCTTCTCAAGGGTCACAGTGTACGTGTGCGAATGCCCCTATTGAACGACAAGCACCCCCACCGCGCCTGAGGAGAAGTGCCTAAGTTTCGCCGGATTTCATGGGAAGTTTTTCCCATCCCGGCCCGCCTGGGAAATTTTTCCCATGAAAGTTAAGAACTAATCCCCATTAAAAATCCTCCAAAAAACGGTTTAATACAGGCATCAGGAACAAACGAAGTGACGAGGAGAAGGAAAAAATGAGCTATCTGGTCCCTCATCATCAGCAGAGATTGCACCAGCAGCAGCCAGGCCACGGCTACAGCCAGTTCCGCCGGCCCACCGTGACCCGCCCCAACGCCGTCAACACGCTGGAACGGACGCCTTCCGCCGACAACTACAACGGCAAGGTTTCCGCCGACCCGAAGAAGAAGCCGGGCATGGTGAAAAGAGCCTTGAAATACGCCCTGTACGGCCTGGGAGCCTACATGCTGTACAAGCTGGCCAAAGTGATCAACCCTTTCAAGGCCAAGGCCCCGGCGGCCACATAAACCCAAATACGTTACGCACAACGAGTGGTGAGGAGGAAAAACAATGAGTTTAGCCATGACCCCGATCGGCTTCGGTGGCCAGACACCGGAGTTGTCCGCGAAAGCTTCCCAGGCTCCGAACCCCTTCGCCCTGGGAGCTTTCGGGACGGACAATCCGCCCGACGTTCTTGAGAAAACGCCGGACAACACGCCCCCGCAGGAGGGCGGCAACGACGCCGCCACGCTGCTCAGCAAGGCAATCGTCGGAATCCTCAAACCCCTGCTGACCCCCATACTCACGCCCGTCGCCCGCTACGAGGTTGGCCGGAACCTGCTGGCCCACGTGGCGGACTGGCTGGAAACAACCTTCAACCTGCCGGAGCAAAATCCCTTCCGCAATTTCTTTGACGGACTCTCAAACGGAACGCTGCCCAGTTCACCACCCCAGGAAACAGAATCCTGAAATCAACCCCGTAAATCCTACTCCCACTCATTTCCGCCCGGTTTCCAAATGGAAACCGGGCTTTTGATTTGACTTTTACCGTCCAGGTAAGGCTACAATACCCGTAAGAGTCATCACTTACGAGAGACATTTTATATAACCGGACAAAATGTCTTCGAAAGCAGGTCGGTTATGAACAGGTACAAAGCATTCGAGGGATTTTCAGAACCGGAAAAACGCAATCTGATGGCATTCTGCTTCCAGATGGAGATGGATCACTGGGAATCGTTTGAACGGCTGGAAAATCAGATCCGCACTTTACACCGTACGCTGGAAGATCACTTTGCCCGCTACAGCCCGGCATACCAGCTGGAAAAAGTGCTGACGCCGCAGGAAATGGAACTTTACCACTGGCGGTGGGAGCAATACCGGAAAAACGTCTTCTCCGACTTTGGTCCGTCCCGGTTTACGCTGTCTGAGGCAATCGACGACCCGGATTTTCGGGAGCATTGCCGACAGGAACTCGGCTATTTTCCGGACGAGTCGCCGGAGGGCTGACCCGGTTCCCCCTGATCCACGCCCTCTTCTTCCATGCCATCCTCACCCAGTCCGAACCGCAGGATCAGCTCCTCTCGCAGTTCGCTGACGGCGCTTTCAAGGCTGCGGACAATCTCGTCACGCGACCCCCGGACTTTTCGGGGTTCGCCGATGACGATATCGCAGAAAAAAGGCACCAGCACCACCTCTCCCTTGGGGAGGGATTTGCCCATGCCCTTGATGAAAACGGGAATCACGGGAACCTCCGGATGTTTTTCCAGTACGTGGGCAATGCCCTTCCTGAAGGGAGCCATCCGTTCCGGTTCACCACGAGAGCCTTCGGGAAAGAGAATGATGGAATCCCCCGCCTCCAACGCCGCGCCCATCAGAGCCAACGGGTTGTTGGATTTGGTGAAGCCCTCGCGGGGAATAGGCAGGATGTTCATGACGGTCGTGGAAAACCACCGCAGGAGCGCGTTGTTCATGAAATAATCCGAGGCCGCCACCGGACGGATATGCCGCAGGCGGGACAGGGGAAAAAGACTGAGCAGGGCCAGGGTGTCCAGATGGCTGTTGTGGTTGGCAACCAGCACGAACTGCGGCGCCTTCGCCAGGTTCTCCCGCCCCAGCACGTTGACGCCGATGAGCAGCCCCAGCAGGGGCCGGGCCAAAAGGACGAAAAACAGGATTTGCAGAACGGCTCGCATTCTTTACCAGGGAATCCGGTAGAAGAAGTAATTGACGAAGTGGAAAAAGAAAGGCGCGGTGTAGGCCAGCGAATCGATGCGATCCAGTATGCCGCCATGACCGGGGATGAGGGTCCCGGTATCTTTCACGCCCACGTCACGCTTCAGGCAGGAGATGACCAGATCCCCGAAAAATCCCCCAATGCTGATGATCAGCCCGGCTCCAACGGAGTATGCCAGCGGGAATCCGGTCATGAACTGCAAGGCCGCGGCCAGTGCCGTGGTGGTGATCACCCCGCCAAGAAAGCCTTCCCAGGTCTTCTTCGGACTGATGGCGGGAGCGATGGGACGGTGACCAAAGAGCTTGCCCCCGAAGAGTTTGCCCCATATATACTGGGCCACATCGTTGATCTCGGTGAGGAAGACAAGATACAGCACCAGCGCCCTGCCTCCGCCCGGCGTCATATCCGTGGGCGGCATTTTCATCAGGAAGCCGACATGGCTGATGCAGAAGACGAACAGCATCAGGCCCCAGTGGATGCGTGACATGGCGACGGTCATCCCCTTGGGCTGACCGGCCAGAATCATTCGGATAGGGATGAATAGGAACATGTAGACGGGAATAAAAATCACCACCATCGCCCGCCACTCGGTATACACCCACCAGTACTGGATGGGGATGGCCAGATAGCTCCAGAACAACACCCGGTGGTCTTCCATTCGGGTATGGATGAGGGTGAAATACTCCTTGAGGGCCATGAAGCTGAGAAAGGCGAACAGCACCAGCGAGGCGTCGGGATGCACGATAAGGCTGAAGAAGAAGAACCCGGCCATAAACCACCAGGAGCGGATGCGTTGGGCCAGTTCGGAAAAATCCGTCGCAGGCTTTGCCCGCGTCAGAACGGCCACGATGGCCGTACTCAGCAGCAAAAGTCCCAGAACAATCAGCCCCATCTGGAACGTCGGGCCGATAACCGACAGCCAGTGCATAAAACCTTCCATGTCAGGCGGATTCCTGTTTTTTCAGGACGGCATTGAGCCGGTTCCAGCAGCTCATAACCAAGAGGATGCATGCCGCACCAAAAAAGGCATCGGAATAGCCCCGGACCTGGGGCGCAAAATACAGGAGCAGCACATAAAGCCCCACCAGGAAGGCCCGATCGCTCTTCCCCATTGGCCCGTCATAGCGGCGTTCGCCGATCATGGCCCTGGCCAGGACGCCGCAGAACTCGGTCAGCGTCCCCAGGAACACGAACAGGATCACCAGGGTGTAAGACGTCAGGCTGTGCTCCACGTGCAAAAGAAGCGGCATATACAGCAGCATGTCCGAAACCACGTCTCCCACCTCGTTGAGAATTTCTCCCTGGGCCGACGCCATGTTTTTCTGGCGGGCCATCATGCCGTCGATGGCATTAAGCGCCATCCGGAGAAACAGGATGACGGGGATAATCAGCAGAATCTCGCGAACATGCGCCCACACCAGCAGGCCCAGCCCTCCGGCAAGAGAGAGCGCCAGCGCCGTGGCCGTCACCGAATTCGGCGTCATCCCCAACCGGAACATTCCGTCCATTAAGGGCTGCAGAAGTTTCTGGAAGCCCGGTTTCAAGTCGTAAATGGAAGGCATGAAATGATTTTATCAGGAAAATCCGGGGCTGCTTCCCATGGACGAAGCATTATGCAAACTGCGGCCCTTTCGAAGTTTGAGCCGGCTTGAGCGCCAGAATCCGCAGGATCTCCGCATCTTCTTCATCCGTGAAAAACTGGGAATTGTCCAATACCTCGACAGTTGATCGATTGAAATCCAGGCCGGTCTGTATCGTGCCGGTCGCCCAGGAAACGACGGTATCCAGATAATCATTGCCGGGTGTCGGAATGTCCGGGGTTTTCTCATAGGCGACCTGGCGCAGATAATCCTCCAGGCTGGCGTGGTTTATCGCATCGCTTTCAGGAACGATATCCGGCGGGTTTTGCAGCAGGGGCGCCTCGAAAATGCCGCCTTTGGGGAGTGTGCTCCCCGAATTTTCATACAGAAGCAGGTTCAGGTTGTTGAACCTGGCTAAAGGCGTATTTATCCTCGCTAATGCCGGATTGGCCAGCAACTGCTGTTTCCAGGTGTTCGTCTCGATGATCCTGGCCACAATTTCTTCATCCTGGCCCTGGACGCCTTCATCGTCGTCCTGGTGAAAAGCTTCATGGCCGAGCAGTCCCGAAACCGCCTGGAACGGTTCGTTTTTCAGAACGGGGTGCACAGTGATAAACCAGCGGGCCTGGCCATCTATGGG
This sequence comes from Candidatus Neutrinobacter sp., assembly GCA_039794365.1. GTDB lineage: Bacteria > Cyanobacteriota > Vampirovibrionia > Vampirovibrionales > Vampirovibrionaceae > JBDIVN01. Next base: position 548,875 of record JBDIVN010000001.1, read on the forward strand.
GTCCGGCCTGACACTGGCGCCTCCCAGCAATCCTTGGGGCAGCTCCCCGTAGACAACCCGTGCGGGTCGTCCAACCTGATTGGCGCCGTCAATAATGGCTGCAATCGATTCGAACGAAGGTGTTCCAGCTGTTGCCAGCACTGCAGCCATAAGCTGCGGTTCGAATACACCGTTTTCAGGGTTGGTGAAGACCTGGCGTTGCCATGGATCCTGGAACCGCTGGAGCAGGCTTCCGACATCGTCGGAAGTCAGCCAGCCGTGATCCAGGAAATTCTGGAAGTGGGCGTTCAGTTCGGAGAAAACGACGGCCGGATCCGTGGGCTGGGGAATACCTTGCGGCGGTATGCTGTTGCTGAAGACGGTTGATGGGAAGAGATTGACATCCCCGACTTCGAACGCCTTGAACCAACGTGCGGCCAGAATGGTCGACATTAGATTGCCATCAAGTTGAACCGTACCCACGGCGGCGTCACCCTGTGCAGAGAGCAGGGCGCCGTTTTCAAGGGTCAGTTCCGCGCCCCGGCTCACGGGGCCGTCCACCAGCAGGGCCAGGGACTGTCCTTCCAGCCGGGCATCCTTCACCGGAACGGACCGGTATTCGGTATAGCCGGTGGCGGGATTCTCAACAGGAATCTCCAGGCTGATCCTCGACACATCACACATCAGGGCTTCCCCGTTCAGCGGGATTCGGACCACCGACTCCCGCCCGCTCAGGGTATGCTGCGCCGACAGGTTCACCAGACGGTAAAACTCCCGCTCAGCCTGCATGGGCCGGCGCAGGATCATCGTCTCCCCGGTTCCCCGAAATTCCTCCAGGGTGGCCCAGTTTCTCAGATCGTCGGACACCTCGATGCGGTAACGGCCTTGCGGAGAGGACAGCCAGCTGAGGACCACGTCGCCCCTGTCATGAGCAATGTTCAGGGCGGGGGCTGAGGCTACCTGGGGCGAGAACCCGCCGATTCCGGCTTCCCAGCTTGCGTTGGAAACGTTGAGGATACTGTAGGGGCTGACCGTATGCCCGCTGGGCGTGGTGCAGGTCGCCACGGGAGGCTCCGGTCCCGGCCCGACGGGGAAGGTGGAATCAGGGCCGCAGGCCGCCAGCGAACCCGTCATCAGCAGGACGGACAGACCTCTGATCAGGCCGCGCCGCGTCGTGGGCAGGATGCCCTTCGGCCCGGCCACCCCTTTTTCCCCAGAAAAATACACCTCCTGGGCCGTACGGATAAACTCATCGGAAACCGGCATTTGCAGCCGCGCCTCAAAAGTCCGCAGCGGGACGGTAGCCGCATGGTTCCCCTGAAAACGAATCATTCCGGCTGAAGACAGATTCTTTTCCGCGATATTCATAGGCCCACGAAACCCTTCCATATTCCCCATAGCGACAGTCGATGCATCGTTAATGATTACGATTGATATCACATGTAAAACAAATAAAATAATTTTTCAAAGCATGTTTTATTTTTGAAAAACGATTTAAAACCATGCAAAAAAGAGGCTGCCGTTCACACGGCAGCCTCCAGAGTTTTTAGCCGGTCCTAGAGCTGGGTGGTAACGGCCTTGACCTGGGTGTACAGATCGAGGACTTCGCGTCCCATCTCGCGGCCCCAGCCGGACTGTTTGTATCCGCCGAAGGGCAGGGCGGCGTCGAAGACGTTGTAGCAGTTGATCCACACGCTGCCGGCACGCAGACGCTTGGCCAGCTTGTGAGCCTTGCTGATGTCCTTCGTCCAGACCGCGGCGGCCAGACCGTAGATGGAATCGTTGGCCGCACCGGCGATCTCGTCCGGGTCGTCAAAGGGCATCGCCGTGACCACCGGCCCGAAGATCTCCTCCTGGACAACCTTCATGTTGGGACGGGTATCCACCAGCACCGTCGGCTCCACGAAGTAGCCCACGTCGCCGATGCGCTTGCCGCCCGCGGCGGGCTTGGCGCCCTCGTTCACGCCGGACTCCAGGAAACCGCAGACACGGGTGAGCTGATCGTGGGAAACCAGCGGCCCCATCTGGGTTTTCGGGTCGAGGCCGGGGCCTACGCGGATTTTCTTCGCATGCTCCACCACGCCTTCCACCACGTCATCGAAGATGTCCTTCTGGATGTAGAGGCGGGAACCGGCACAGCAGCACTGGCCATGGTTGAAGAAGATGGCGTTGGCCGCACCTGGAATGGCCGCCTTGATGTTGGCGTCACCGAACACGATGTTGGGCGACTTGCCACCGAGTTCCAGGGAGACCTTCTTCAGGTTGCTGGTGCCCGCAGCCTGCACGATGAGGCGTCCGACCTCGGTGGAGCCGGTGAAGGCCACTTTATCCACATCCATATGGCCCGCCAGCGGGGCGCCCGCTTCTTCGCCGAAACCGGTGACGATATTCACCACGCCTTCGGGAATTCCGGCTTCCTGCATCAGTTCGGCGAGGCGCAGGATGGTCAGCGGTGTTTCCTCGGCGGGCTTCATCACCACGGTACAGCCGGTGGCCAGCGCGGGGGCCAGCTTCCAGGCCGCCATCAGCAGCGGGAAGTTCCACGGGATGATCTGACCGACCACACCCACGGGTTCGCGCAGGGTATAGGACAGGAATTCGGCGCCGGGGGCGTAGGGCACGGAGATGGGAATCGTGGTGCCCTCAATCTTGGTGGCCCAGCCAGCCATGTAACGGAACATGTCCACCGCCAACGGAACGTCCGCCACGCGGGCCACGCTGATGGGCTTGCCGTTGTCGATGGTTTCGAGTTCGGCGAATTCTTCCAGGTTCTGCTCCAGCAGGTCCGCCAGTTTCCAGACGAGGCGGCCCCGCTCGGAGGCATGCATCCTGCTCCACGGACCTTCGTCAAACGCCTTGCGGGCGGCACGGACGGCGGCGTCGATGTCTTCCTTGCCACCGCGGGCCACATGGGTGATCACTTCGCCGGTGGCCGGGTTCACCACTTCGAACGTCTTGCCGGACTTGGCTTCGACCCACTGGCCGTTGATAAACAGTTTATGAGTCCGCGCCAGAAACTTGCCAGCCTTCTCGCTCACGTTGAGTTTTTCTACAGTCACAGTCATCTCTATACTACCCCCTATATCTTGACCGACATATTACGAATGAATATGGTCCACTTTCCTATAATCCCGAAAGGCATGTCAAGTGCCGGGTTGCAGTCGGCATCGCAATTTCGGCCCAAACGTCGCGGCAGATTCGCCTTGCCGTATTCTATTGCTCTCGGAAGAGCGCGGCCCGGTCACGATGCGACAAAGCGTGCCAGGTGGGTCCTCTCAGTCCACACCGGCAATTGAACCGTCCCTGGCATCCCTGCCCTATACGGCCACAGGCTCGCCCGTTGGCAAGGCGTCACTGTCCTCCTCGGCGATAACATACTGCGGGAAGGGATCGGGGTAACGCATCCAGGAAAGATCCTTGCAGGCGAATTCCTCCTCGGTCAGCAGGCAGTCATTCAAGCGCCCGATTAGGGCTTCCCTGTCCATGCCGATGCCTATAAAGACGATTTCCTGACGGCGATCCCCCCAGGGCTTCTGCCATTGCGACATGATTTCGCTGCGCAGTTCAGGTTCTTGCGGCCATTCCTCCTGGGGCGCGGCCACCCACCAGATCCCGCCTGGCTCAATGCGGCAGGAGCTTCCGGCCTGGGACCAGACCATCGCATGCTCCATCCGGGTGGACAACCAGAAAAAGCCCTTGGAGCGCAATACGCCCTTCCAGTCCTCTTCAAGAAACTGTCTGAAACGCTGCGGATGAAACGGTCTTCTCGCCCGGTACACAAAGGATGTGATCCCGTATTCCTCGGTTTCAGGAATATGCTCCCCGCGAAGTTCCTTGAGCCAGCCGGGCGCCTGGGCGGCTTTCTCGAAATCAAAAAGTCCCGTATTGAGCATTTCACCGAGGGGAACCTTGCCGAAGCTGGCCCGCAGGATTCGCGCCTCAGGATTCAGACGGTGGAGAACCTCCTCCAGCCTGGCCAAATCCCCGGCAGCCACGAGATCCGTCTTGTTGAGGACAATGACGTTGCTGAATTCCACCTGATCCACCAGCAGATCAACAATGGTGCGATCGTCCTCCTCTCCCAGAGCCAGGTTTTTGTCCCTGAGATCCAAACCTTCTTCATAATCCTTGAGGAAATTCTGCGCGTCCACCACCGTGACCATGGTGTCCAGGACAGCCACATCGGAAAGGCTTTTACCGCTTTCATCGGCAAAGGTAAACGTTTCGGCCACAGGCAGCGGTTCGGAAATTCCCGTGGATTCGATGAGCAGATAGTCAAACCGGCCTTCAGCCGCCAAACGGGCAACCTCGATCAGCAGGTCCTCCCGGAGGGTGCAACAGATGCAGCCGTTGCTCATTTCAACCATTTTTTCCTCGGCACGAACCAGCCGGGCGTCAATATTGACCTCGCTCATGTCATTGACAATGACTGCCACCCGCATTCCTTCTCGGTTATGGAGTATGTGGTTCAGTAGCGTTGTTTTTCCGGCCCCCAGGAAACCTGAAAGAACCGTTACAGGAAGCTTTGAAGCTTTGGAGGAGTTCATCGGCACACCTACGCATTCCAATTTATTGCAATAATATTGCATTAACAATCTACCCTGCATGACAACAGGAAGTCAAGCCCTGCCAGTGCCTGCAATAAACCATTCACATGTGTTAACAATTAATTTCATTCTTCTTTTTTTATATTAAAATTGAAACCCGCGTTTGGACCTATCAAAGGCTAAAACGCTCTTAGCATCGTGTGTTAATGGGAATGAGGGACAACTTATGGTGATCGGGAGTGATCTCAAACCGGCGTTCGGCGCGAATCTCGCGGGTATGGTTCGTTTTCAGGGGAACCATCCGTTCGTCCGGCCGGTAAACATAACCACCACCAACACACGGCCTGACGTCTTTGAAAAGGCCGGGCCGGGACACGCCCGGATCATTCTGGATCTCGACGCCGACAACCTGAGTTTTGGTCCCGCTGACGTCCATACCCTGCGTGGGAACAAGTTCTCACAGGTCTATGAAGGACTCCAGAGCCGCATCCGCGCCCTCGCCTCCGGCAAGGCGGTGGACGACTGGGGCAATATGCTTGCCGTCACCGGCGCACCCAAGGAAGACTCTGACAAACCCGCCCACCTGGCCATTGTCGGCAAGTTCGAGAGCCTGCTCGCCGATCTGCCCAAGGACACGAAAGAACTGACCGTCGTCCTGCCGGAGAAAATCCCGGCAGGTATCGACCAGGAGGCCCTCTACCGCGAACTGTCCGAACGGGCTGCCCTGCAAGGATTGAACACCCATTTCCACCGTGGAGACGGCACCCATCCCAACGCCTTGGAGCGGGTGGTCTTCAGTCCCGGCTCCGCTTTCGGCAACCTGCGCCAGGCCCTGGAAGAGGGCCGGGCCATCGGCGAGGGTATGAACGTCACCCGCCACCTGGTGGACGCCGGCGCCAACTACAAGACGACCCAGCGGGTCTATGACGTGGCCAAGAGCCTGGAGTCCGAGACGCTCAAGGTCAGCCAGCTCAAGAAGAAGGACCTGGAAAGAGAAGGCATGGGCCTGTTCCTCTCCGTAGGCCAGGGCAATGACTACAGCGACACCCATGTGCCCAAGGCGCTGAAGGTGGTTCAGGACTTCGCCGTCAAGGCGTTTACGGCCTTCCGGCAGTTCGCTGAAAGCATCGGCATCGGCGGACTGATCGACAACATCGTCAACTTTCTGAAAAAATCCGGCATTGAGCTGCCCGTCAAGGCGGACACCGACCTGGACGGCGCAAGGCAGCCCCGCCTGGTGGAGATGGTCTACACCTCCCCGGATTTCGACCCCCAGAAGCACAAGACCGTGCTGATGGTGGGCAAGGGCATTATCTTCGATACCGGCGGCAACAACCTCAAGCCCAGCGAATTCATCCACAACATGCATGGCGACATGGCCGGAGCCGCCGCCGTCATCGGCACGATGAAAGCCATTGACGCTCTCAAGCTCAAGGGCATCCGGGTCGTCGGCATGGGCGCCTGCTCCGAGAACCGCATCAGCGCCGCCGCCTCACTGCCCTACGATCAGTACGTCGCCCGCAACGGCAAGAGCGTGCAGATTGCCAACACGGACGCCGAAGGCCGCCTGGTGCTGGCCGACGCCATTCACTACGGCATGGAGAAATACAAGCCGGATATGGTGGCCGACATCGCCACCCTCACCGGCGGAAAAGTTCGCGGGATCGGCAAGCAGGACGCCATTGGCATCTCCGGGAACAACAAGCCCCTGATGCAGCAGGTGGACAGTCTCTCCAAGGGCATGGGCCGAAAAACCGCCATACTGGAACTGAAGGAAGACCACCGCAGATGGGTCACCAAGGACGGCAAAGGCAAGGCGGACGTGTACAACTCCGTTCCACTGACGGACGCCTACAACGAGAAAACCGGCGTCAAGGTCCTTTCGGAAGCCTACGATCCCAAGGCCCCAAGCAAGGAGGGCGCCCAGGCCCACTGCGCCCAGGGAGCCGCCTTCCTGCGCGAGTTCCTCTACGATCCGAAAACCCCGTGGGTCCATTATGACATCGCCGGGGCCGAGTTCGCCGAAAAAGACCCCAAGCGGGGGAACGAGGAATTCGCCACCGGCTTTGGCGTCAAGGATCTCTACATGCTGGCCCGCTCCGTGGCCGAGGGGAAAATCACCCCCAGCGCCACCGATAGCCAGACCTAGATTTTCTGGGGGATATTGACGAAGGCCGGGAGTGCAAACCCCGGCCTTTCGTTATAATGGTTGAAATTGTTCCGGGCTGCTTATGGGTTCGTTAACTGGAGAGAGAACAAACATGCGAATGCTCGTCACCCTTATGGCTGTACTGGTTCTCTTCGGCTGCGCCGCAGAGGAACCGAAAAAGGCGGAACTGGGAACCCCCCAGAACAGCGAAAAAAACCTGATGCGGTTCTGGGAATCTCATTACAACGAGGGTGAAAAGGCTTTCTTCCTCGGCAATTACGAGTACGCCGAAAAAGAGCTGAAGCTGGCATTGCAAAACATTGATCGGGCGGGCGTGACGGACGAACGCCTGGGGAAAACCTACCACCGGCTGGGTTCCACCTACCTGGCATGGGGCAAGCTGGAGGAATCCGAGCCGCTGCTGCGAAAAGCCCTCAAGCTCAATTCCAACGCCCTGGGTTCCGAGAACCCGGAACTGCTGAAAACCCTGAACAACCTGGGCAAACTCTACATGGCCCAGGGCAACTGGACCAACGCGAAACCCATGCTCACCAGGGCCGTTTCCATCGGCGAGGAAAGCCTGGGGAAAACCCACCCGGAACTGATTGTCCCCCTGATCAACCTGGAAATCCTCCATTACGAACAGGCAAAATTCGATGAGGCCGAGGAATACTGGGAAGACGCCCTCGTTGTTGCCCAGATGAACAACAACGCCAAGCAAATCGTCATTATGGAAAACATGATCGAACTGTACAAAAAAACCGGCAGGGACAAGGAAGCCGAAGAGATGACACAGCGCGTGGCCATCCTGGCAAAGAAAGATTAACGCCAGAACTTCGGGTTAGATAGAACCGGCCTATGAGAAGTACCCTGTCATTCCGGACGCCGATAGCCGTAAGCGAGGCCAAAGCCGGAATCCCTTGACCGGAAAAAACGGGAGTGGATTCCCGCTGGAATTTATCCCTGCAAATTTAAACCTGATTATCAGGAATAAGGCAATGTAGCCATGCCGGTTTGCTATTCCCGCCTGTGTCATTCCCGCGAAGGCGGGAATCCATCGTGCCGACTCGCCGAAATGCTGAAACGGTCCCTGTACGTTAGTTCTATCAATGGATTCCCGCCTTCGCGGGAATGACACAGGGGCCGGGGGCGGATACCCCTGCGAATGACATATATGTTGTGCTTTATTCCCGATAATCAGGCAGTCCAAGGTCGATTCAACCTGACCCGATACAAAACCGGGCCTTTGGATAAAGGCCCGGTTTTTGTTTTCGCCTGTTTTTCAGGCCTTACTGGACGCAGCTTGAAGCGCCGCTGGTGGTGGCATTCTGCTGGGTGCTGCCGTCGCCCACCTTGCAGGTGACGGTGGACTGGCCCTCCACGTCGGCGGCCTTTTCCTCGGTGTCCGCGGCAGCTTTTTCCGTGTTTTGCTTGTCTTCCACTTTTTCCGTAACGTTCCCGGAAACGGCGGCTGCCGTCGCCTCCTTGGCAGTCGGGTCGCCGGTGTTGTCCGCCGCCGCCACCTGGTTCACCTGCTCCTTGACTTCGGCATCCTTCACAGCGGTCTGCACCAGGCTTTCAACGACTTCGGCCTTCTTCTCGGCGGTGGTGGTGGAGCCACTACCGCTATCTTGGGAACTGCTGCCGCCGCTTCCTTCATCACTGGTTTTCTTGGTTGTCGACGTGCCGTCACCGTTCTTGGCCGTCTGTTCGGCCTTTTCTTCGTCCGTCAGAATCTGCTGGGTCAGCCTCTCAACAATGTCGCTCTCCTCTTTCTTGACCGCTGTTGAATGGACGATAGCGTTGGCCAGTTGGGGATTGCTTCCGGAAATCAGTTGTTGGGCAAGGGCCGCGGCCACATCGCTGGTGATATACCCCTTGTTTTTCTCGTCATTGGCCATCCGCTGCAGGTATTCGGCGGTTTTTTCAACCAGCCTGGCCCGCTCGGCGGCATCCAGCTTGCCGTCGTCGAACATCTTGTCGATTTCCTTGCTTTCCGTCGCCCGCTTGGCCGCCGCGTCAATCAGCTTCGCGACTTCCCTGGCCACGTCCTGCTGCGTCAGGTCAGAGGAGCCGGAGCCGCCGCCGCTGATACTGGCCGTGGCGGTCGGCGAAACGACGCTGGAAAAAATCGTGGCGGCCGTGTTGTCGGCAACCTTCTGCTTGTAGTTTTCAATGCTGTTGGCTTTCGTCGCCAATTTGTTGATTTCATTCGCCGTCTGCTGGTCGATGTTTTTCAGCGTGTCGTTGACGACCTGATCCACCTTGACGCTCTTGTCGGCAGTGCCATCGGCCTCCGCCTTGGTTTTGGGATCAGTGTCGGTCTTGACCACCTCGCCGTTGCCCGCCGTGGTCTGACCGGCGGACGCCAGCAGGCTGTTTTCCTTCGAAATCATGTCCGCAATGGTGGGGCCGGCATTGGCTGGCGGCGGACCGTCCACCATGGTGGACATGGCAATGGCGTCGAACTCAAACAGGTCATACAGGGCATCCAGAGCTTCCCTGGCATTGGGAATGCTTGCCAGGATGGGGTCGTCCATAATCTCGTTGCGAAGTGCCCGCAGCTGGTCAATCAACGAACCGGTCTGGTCGCCGGTCACCGTGGTATAGCTGTAGGTGCCGTCCGGGTTTTTGGTGCGGTAGGTCACGCTGCCGCCGTTCAACTGGGCAATCAGCTCGGCGGCCAGCGCCTTGTCTCCGTTTTTGATGGCGTCGGCCAGCTTGCGCTGGAGATTGGCAATCTCGAAACCCACGTTGGAGAGATCCCGGAACTTGGCCTTGAGGGCCTCCGCATCGGGACGTCCTTCCAAAAGCTTGTCAAAGGCATCCAGAATCCGCGTCAGCTGCCGGTTCATGAACCGTTTCGTTCCCCGGCCTCCACTGGTTTCCACCGAATCCCTGTACCGGGCGTCACTCTGGAAGCAGGCCCCCGCGGAACTGACGCAGGTCGTGTCCAGGTTGCCCAGAATGTCCCGGACCGTCTGGCTGTTGAAGTTGGCCACCACGTCGCTGGAATTCACCAGCGTGGCCAGGGGCTGCACAATGGACGAGGTGCTGGATTCAAAATGCATGGTATTGCCGAACCAGGTGCGGATCTCCTGGTTGAAAATGCCAATGGCGCCCGCAATGACAAAAACACCGATTGCGGTGGGCAGCGCGTACTCGGCAATTGAATTACCCCTGCTGTGCAAACCACTGTTCATAAGTGACCTTCTCCTGATTCCTTGCCTTACTGTCTCTGTCGCCTTCTCACCGGCCACCAGGACGCCATGAAAAATGAGCAAATGCATATACTCTTTATAACCTTCGGCCCTTCCGCGAAATTCTTTGAACTTCCCCTGAAATTGCAACATTTGTTAATAGTATAAAGGAACAACCCCAGCCGGGTAATGGCCGGGGTTGCGTCCTGAACTGGCTTGTTCCTGGGTTTATGGAGATTCTAGCCGATACAGGAGGAGGCGCCGTCGCCGGTCTGGGTCGTGCCATCCCCCACCTTACACGAGGTGTTGGAGTTTTCCTCCGTGGTGCTTGCCGCAGATTCGGTTTCGTTCGACGCGGTATTGGTGGCTTTCGTATCCTCGACCGCCTCGGCAACCGTATTCGTATCACCGGAGGTCATGCTGTCAAGGACCGTCGAGTCGGAGGTCGCCGTATCCACCACGGTGCCTACGGTCTTCTCGTCGGAGTAGGTGTTGTTGGACAGGAGCGTGTTGTTGATCTGGGTGGTCAGCTCCTTCTTGTCCGCCTCCAACTGGGCCGCGCTCAGGAAGACGTTGGTAATGGAGCCGCCATCGCCCACATCCTTCAGGAGCTTTTCGGCGGTTTTCTTGTCTACCGATTTGTTATCGCCGTCTTCCCAGTCGTCAAGCAGGTCCTTGAGCATGTCTTCCCGATCCTCGGGGCTTGCCGTGGCGAAGTCGGGATCGTTGGCCAGCACTTTGGCGGCCTTGGTAATGATATCGGCAGCCTCGTCACTTTTATCCCCGTAGGCGGATGATGCCGTGTTGATGTCATTCTTCACGGCAGCCTCCTGGGTGGCCAGGGAGGTTAGCTGGGCCGCCAGCGCCGGATCGGAGTTGACCAGGCTGATAATGTTGTTGATGTTGTAAGCCGACGTGGAAGTGGCTCCTCCGGTGGTTGTCTGCTGAACCACCTGGCCGGACCCGGACGTGTCACCGGAGCCGCTTTTCACCGCATCCGTCATCGTCGTGCCGTCACCGGAAGGCGGCGGCCCGTTCACCAGGGTGGAGGTTGACAGGGCGTCGTATTCCAGCACGGAATACAGAGCATCCAGGGCCTCTTTGCCACCTGCAATGGCGGCAAGCCGCGGATCGTTCATGATTTCCGTTCTCAGCTGGCGCAGTTGATCAATCAGCGAACCGGACTGATCCCCGGTAATGGTAGTGAGGGTATAGGTTCCGTCACCGTTATCAACCCGGTAGGTCACACTGCCGCCATTCAACTGGGCAATCAGCTCGGCAACCTTTGCCGTATCGCCTCTCTTGATGGCCCGCGCCAACCGGCGCTGAAGCTCGGCAATCTGGTAGCCGACATCGGCGAGATCCCGAAACTTGGCTTTCAAGGACTCGTTGCCCGGCTGATCCAGCAGATCGTCAAACGCCATCATGATGCGGCGCAGTTGCTTGTCGAGGAACCGCTTGGTCCCGACAGCGCCCGATGTCTCAATGCCGTCAAGCCCTTTGGTTGTCTGCAGACAGACACCCGTACGGTTCGAACACTTGATTTCCATTCGGTCAAGGATGCCGCGGGTATACGCGTCGTCAAAATTCAATACCACGGAGTTCGGATCGACCAGCGTGGAATATGGCCGTGCCGTCACACCCGCCGCGCCCTTCTCGGAGTTCAGTGTCTGGCCGAAAAGACTTGCAATCTCGGCATGGAACGTCGCGATGCTGCCAATCAGAATCAATACGCCAATGGTGGTCGGCAACGCGTATTCCGCTATCGAATTACCCCTGTTGAATAAACCCATAAATGCCAGCTCCTAATTCACCCGCCTTCATCATAAGCATCGGATATTTTATGTATATACAATATGTTTTCGACGATCCCCCAAAAAGCTGAATAGGTCAAACTGGCTTTCGGAAAATTTTGATACAAATTGTAATATTCCCCAAGGCACAGCATGGCCGTCCTGAAAGCACGCCGGGCATGGGGGTGTGCGGTTTGCCCGGCACCCATCCCGCGCCGTCCGGGCAACCGCCTTCTCCGGTTGAAAGATCCTTCGGAGGCCAGCTTGCGACCGGACCCGATCCGTCTATAATAGGGAGTCAGGCCCCAACGCCGTTCTGTCAGAATATTCGTCCGAGATGAGGTGACCATGAAAAAGCTGCTGATACTCCTGGGTGCATGGTATCTTCTGGTCACTCCCCATGCGGCTTTTGCCGAGAATGGCAACGCCGCGCCGGAAAAACCCGCCTCCCCGAAAACCGAATGGAGCACCGACGAAGCTTACGAGATTGGCGTGGATTATGCCACCAACCACGACTACGGCTCGGCCTTCCAGTGGTTCCAGAGGGCGGCGGATGGCGGCAACCCCCGCGCCCAGAGCGATCTCGCCTTTATGTACGCACAGGGGCTGGGCACGGAACAGGATCACGCCATGGCCCTGAACTGGTACACCCGCGCCGCCGAGGAGGGTCTTCCCGACGCCCAGACCAACCTGGCCGTCATGCACCTTAACGGGCTGGGTACGCCGGTGGATGTCTCCGAGGCCTACAAGTGGTTGAAGCTGGCTGCCGAGGAAGGCCAGACCGAAGGCATCGAACTGCTGGAAGCGCTGGATCAGGAACTGACCCGTGAACAAATTGCCGAGGGCCTGCGCCGCGCCGAAGCCTGGCTTGAAAAAACCGGTCGATCCGCCAAAAAGACAACCCGCGCCAAGTAACCGGTTTCCGGGCATCTTTTGAATAGCTTAAAAAGCGGCGGGATGGGTGTTTTTCCAGAGCGCCTCTTCCACTTTCACCTGCCAGGAGGGTTTTTCCGGGGGATCGGGCCATTTATCCAGGGTTTCCTTTCCGGAAGGAACATACGGATTGTCACCCTTGGGTTTGCCCATCAATACCCAGGTTTCATAAGGCAGGTTGATCATCTTGATGCCGACATACCCGAAATAATCCTTGAAGTCCTGCGCCCGCTCAGGGGAAATCGACAACGAACCGGCAGAGGCCGACTGAAGACGCTGAATCATGAACACTGCCCTCTCTCTTCCATAACACTTTGAATGTCTTTTACGCATAAAAACAATCAAAAAGAAAAAGTTGCGCAGGGCGAAGCCCTCTCCCCGAAGGAGAGGACCTGAAAGCCATTTTGGCCTCTAGAACAGCGTATAGATGAACGGGGCGACGGCGGAACCTTGGGCCAGCACGATGAGGGCGCCCAGCAGCAGGAGCATGGCGATCATCGGCGTGAGCCAGAACTTCTTGCGCTCCTGAACGAAGTCTTTCAGGTCCATGATCAGTTCGAACATCAGTAGGGTTTCTCCATTCTCTCTATGGGCGACTTCTGACTGGGAACCCGGTAGGATTCCCGGTCCGGCTCGAAAGCCAGTTGCATCGGATCACGGCCCGCCAGACGCATCACCAGACCCATCGGCAGCACCATGCCATAGAACATGAGGCCAAGGATGATCCGGGAGTTGATGCTCCCCATGACCGTTCCGAACTTCATCCATCCCTTATACAAAGGCGCAAGCAGTTTCGGCACCGCCAACGCCAGCACACCCAGCACGCCACAGAAAATCCACGGCCATACCGGAAACGCCTCAGCCGCGATCCACGGGCGCAACAGCCCGAAGATGACCGCGATGCCGAGGCCGAAGATAAAACCGAATTCACGCAGGAGCTTGTTATCCGGTCCCTGCTCTATTGAATGCATTGCAATACTGGAAGCCATCAGTCGAGTTCAAACTCCTTCTTCCACGATTCATCATCCTCGCGCACCGGCTGGTCCGTTTTGGCCAGCAGGAAGTTTTCCAGCACGAGGTAGTCCATTTCCGTGCGCATGAAGCAGCGGTAGGCGTCTTCCGGCGAACAGACAATCGGTTCGCCCCGGACGTTGAACGAGGTGTTGACCACCACACCGCAACCGGTACGCTCCTCGAAGGCGCTGATCATCCCGTGGTACCGGGGGTTGGTCTCCCGGTCCACCGTCTGCACCCGGGCGGAGTAGTCCACGTGGGTCACCGCCGGGATCTCCGAACGCTTGACGTTGAGCCTGGAGATGCCAAAGAGCTTGTCCTGCTCGTCGGTCATCTTGATCTGGAGCTTTTCGCTGACCGGCGCAACAAGCAGCATGTAGGGGCTTTCCCGGTCCAGGCCGAAGTAATCGGAAACCCGCTCTTTCAACACCGAAGGCGCAAAGGGCCGGAACGACTCGCGGTATTTGATTTTCAAATTCATCACCGACTGCATTTTGGCGCTTCGCGGGTCGCCGATGATGGAGCGTCCGCCGAGGGCGCGAGGGCCGAATTCCATGCGACCCTGGTACCAGCCGACCACGTTTTCGCTCTCGAGAATCTCCGCCACCTTCGGCATCAATTCGCTGTCGGGCAAATAAGTGTATTTGGCATCGATGCTGTCGAGATACTGCTTGATTTCGTTGTCGTCAAACTTCGGGCCGAGATAGGCGCCGCGCATGGCGTCGCGGCCATTGGTTTTCCGAGGCTGGGCGTAATACTCGTGCCAGACGGCCAGCGCCGCGCCGAGCGCCCCGCCGGCATCGCCTGCGGCGGGTTGAATCCAGATGTCCTTAAACGGCCCTTCCCGCAGAATCCGACCGTTGGCCACGCAGTTGAGGGCAACGCCGCCCGCAAGGCAGAGATAGTCCATGCCGGTTTCCTTGTGCATGGTGTTGGCCAGGCGCAGAACAACCTCTTCGGTCACCTCCTGGATGGAGCGGGCAATGTCCATCTCACGCTGGGTCACTTCGGACTCCGCCTTGCGCGGCGGACCGCCGAAGAGTTTGTCGAACTTTTTGTTGGTCATGGTCAGGCCGGTGGCGTAGTTGAAGTACGCCATATTTAGGCGGAACGTACCGTCCGGCTTGAGATCCATGAGGTTATCCAGAATAACGTCTTTATACTTGGGTTCGCCATAGGGGGCCAGACCCATGAGCTTGTACTCGCCGGAGTTGACCTTGAACCCGGTGAAGTAGGTGAAGGCGGAATACAGCAGGCCCAGGGAATGGGGAAAGTCGATTTCCCACAGGGGGTCCAGTTGATGTCCCTTGCCGACCCAGGCAGTGGTCGTACTCCATTCGCCCACGCCGTCGAGGCACAGCACGGCGGCGTTCTCGAAGGGGCTGGGGTAGAAGGCGGAAGCCGCGTGGGACTGGTGATGCTCGCAGAACATCAGCGGCGGGATCTCCTTGACGGAACACTCGCCCAGCCTGGCCAGCTCTTTCTTCAGGGTGTCTTTCAGGAACAGCTTTTCCTTGAGCCATACCGGCATGGCGGCGGTGAAGGACTGAAAGCCCTGGGGGGCAAAACTGAGATAGGTCTCCAGCAGGCGCTCGAACTTGATGAGCGGCTTGTCGTAGAAAACCACCGCGTCGAGATCGGCGAACGAAACCCCCGCCTCTTTGAGGCAGTATGCCACGGCGTTGGCCGGGAAGCGGGCATCATGCTTCTTGCGGGTGAAGCGTTCCTCCTGGGCGGCGGCAACAATCTCGCCATCACGAACCAGGGCGGCGGCACTGTCATGGTAATAGGCCGAAATACCGAGAATCAGCTTCGACATAACGCAAATGGGTCCAAGGAGTTACTACATAACGTCTGCATACCTAAACACCCGTCAATCTCTGAAGTTGCGCATTTTGTGAAGAAGAGTATCGAACCCCCCTTCTTTTATATACGAAGAAAACATATAAGGAAGAGAGATGAAAATAGGAAACGAGGCGTATCAAAACGCGGGGATGAAAAATCATCCCTGTGAAAAAGCAGCCGGGCATCGGAACCTTGGAAAACTTCAGGCCACGAAGCTTTTACCGTCGGAGCGGGGTCGGCCTTTTCCATCGCCTTTCCCATCGAATCCCTTATAAACGGCGATGGCCGTCGTCATTTTTTCCAGGTTGATGTCCCACTGTCCGGTTTGGGGTTTGTAATCCACCACCAGCTTGCCGTCCATCAGGTCGGCCCGACCACGGTTCTGCATCATGTATTTCTTGATCCGCTGGCGAACCGTCTTCTTAAACAGGGTCCGCAGATCCCGGGCCCCGCTCTGGAGAATCTTCGGCGGCTCCGGAGCATTAAAGCCCGGTGGCCGCCTGAACAGGTCCTCCGTGTGCTGGGAAGCACGCTCAATCAGGCGCTCGCTGGCTTTGGCGGTCAATTCCACCTTGAGATCACGCCTCTGGAATTCCCGGGTGTCGTTCAGGCGATCCACCATGACCGCGAGAATTTCCTTGAGATGCTCAGGCTTCAGGGCGTTGAAGGGCACGATGTATTCCACGCGGCCCAGCTCGGCCTTGTCGAAACCACCCTTGATGAGCGACTCGCGCACCTTCTGCTCCAGTTCGTCGTCCTCGCTGATGGGCAGCGGCGGCTTGCTGGCCCGGTGCTCGGCCATCATCTTGCGCAGTTCCTCTTCCTGCAGGTTGCTGGTCATGATGATCATCGTCTTGCTGAAGTCGACCGACACCCCGTTGCCGTCCGTCAGGCGGCCCTCTTCCAGGATCTGGAGAATCTGGGCCCGCACGTCGGGGTGGGCCTTCTCAATCTCGTCGAAGAGGATGACGCTGTAAGGGTTCTCGCGAACCCGCTCACACAGGGTCGTGGCCGTATCGAATCCGACGTACCCCGGGGGTGCGCCGATCAGGCGACTGACGGAATGTGACTCCTTGTACTCGCCCATGTCCAGCGGAATCAGCTGGCCGTTGAAGAATTTATCAGCAATGGCTTTGGCCAGTTCGGTCTTGCCCACACCGGTGGGACCCACGAACAGCATGCTGGTCAGGGGACCCTTTTGGTCTTCTGTCCGCTCTTCACCGTTGGCGTCCACAATATTGAACAGGGCCTGCTCGGCCATTTCCAGAGCTTCCGGCTGGCCGACCACCCGCTTGGCAAGGATTTTACGCGCATTGAGGATGTTGTCGATCTGGTTCTCGCCCAGATTGATGAAGGGATTACCGGTGAGAATCGACACGGCGTCGCTGACATGCTGCGGAGTCAGCTCAATGCGGGCGCCGGATCGAAGGGCGGCACGCCGCTCGGCCTGCAGGGCCTGCAGTTCCTCCAGCTTCTGCTCATTTTCACGCAACTCCCCTTCGATATGCTGCAATTCCTTGAGGTAAAGCGCCTTTTGGGCCGTCTTTTTTCCGGCTTCGGACTCCAGGGCATGGTTCAGGTAACCGCGCCGCGACTTGGCCCGCTGGACCTTGTCCAGGAGGGGATAAACCTCCGTCGGGAGTCCCTGGGCCACGGAAACCGCCATGCCCAATACGTCGATGGCCGCCTGGAGACGAGGTTTGGAAGCCAGTTCCGTTTTGGAGAGCTTCAGGACCTTTGCCAGCGAATCCGGTGGGACCTCAATACCCTGGGCGTCACCGAGGCGCAACGCTTCTTCACCCACCACGGATTCCACCTGCCGTTCGTCCATGGCCTCCAGCGGAACCGTCTGAAAACGGCGCTGGAAGGTCTGATCCGAATCCAGGCCGTGGCGCTTGATATCCTTGGGGGTGGAATTGGCCAGGATGGAGAGCTGATCGCCGTACTTTTCAAACAGGGAGGTTTTAAGGATTTCCAGCATCCCGAAATATTTCAGCTTGTGGGCCTCGTCCGCCACCAGAACCACCTTGCGTCCGGGGTCGGCGGAAAGATAGCCGTCGATTTCCCCGATAATACTCTGGAGCCGTTTCTCGAAATTCTCCCGGTCGCAGGCGGTCAGCTTGTCGATGTTCAAATCGAACACCCGGGCGTTTTTGATCTTGCGATATTCCCGGGGGACCTCGCCATTGACGATGGCATGGGCGAGACCGTATGAGATAAAGGTTTTGCCGGCGCCGGAGGGGGAGGAGACCAGGACGTTCGGACGGCTGCTGTCCATATTGAGTGCCGTCAGAACACGGTTAACCGCATCATTTCTCTGGTAAACCCTGGGCAGCCGTCCTTCCCGGACTGCCTTCAGCAAATCGCGGCTATAGGTGTTGAGGGTTTCAAACTGCTTCGGATCTTCCTCGGCCTGAGTGGCGGGAACGACTTCGCGAGAGGTCACCTCCTCGGTCGGAGCCTCGGAGGCCGCTTCAACCTGCGCTTCAGGAATCCCTCGAACTTCGCGGACAATCTGTTCAATCACCGCATCGGTCCGGACGGAACCATCCAGCGGGGTTTCAAAGATCATGTCGAGGAAATCCCAGACGTATTGATTGACATCATCATTGGGCTGCTTTTTTCGGTAGGCCGTATTAATCTGCCAGTCCGGAATGTTGCCCTGGTGAGAGTCGGAAAACCTCCAGAGCAGGCGGGAGTATGCTCCATCAAGGTTCTGGTGCTGACGGGATCTCGATTGAAGCCCCTGGATAATGGCCGGATAGTCCTCAAAACCGACTTCGAACCGCCTGTTAAGAAACTGGCTGATGGCCTGCCAATAGACAATCCGGGCCTTGTGTCTGTCATGGGTGGCCTCGAAACCGCGAATGCGGGCGTGGGCAAAGTCCCGTGCCGCTTCGAACATTTTTTGCATCAAATCCAACGAGTTTACCCGCTCACCGGAAGCGTTCCTGTCGTCGTAAGCGCGGTTAACAATCTCAACAACCGGGCCATGGAACGTGGGTCTTTCGTCATTGCCGAAGCGGACGACCGGTTTGTCCATGTTATTCCGGCGAGGCGCGGCCACGCCAGACGTCAGGGGGGCAATACCATTTACCATTGGGGTACCAAAACCTTTCACACTCATTCAGAAAAGAACTTCAACCCGGTATCGAACACCCAATATTGTTCCCATACCTGGATTCAACTGCCTATTAAAACCAGATGAACGATCTTTATTGCCTCTTCAACCTGATTTCTTCACAAATAGCCGTGAATTCAGGCCATTTCAGCATCATGATAAATACAATCTTCTTTACAAACCGCGGGTGGCTTTGCTAATATTATTTTTCATTAAATAAACAATCCTTTCTATCCAATTCGAGATTAGGTTGAGAGAACGACGTGGGGAAACAACCATGAGCACAGTCGCCCTGGAGGGGAATCTTCTGCATTTGAGGAAGCGGATGGCCGACAGGCAGGGAGGGGAAAGTTCGCCACCGGCTGCCATCATTCCGCTGAACAGGGCGGACTCACGCTTTGCCTCGCTGACCCAGCAGCAGGCCCAGTCGCTGAAGCTGCTGACCTTCGGAGGCTCGAACTTCCATACCCGCGACAACGTCAAGCTGGAAGCCCGCTTCATCCGGGACCTGCAACGCAGCAAGGACCCCGATGAAAAGGCCGGACTCGCCGAACTGCTGGGGCAAGCCCACAGCATCAACGCGGTTCCGGCCCTCACCAAACTCCTCAACCCCAAAGAGGACATCCGCGTCCGTATGGCTGCCGCGCGGGCGCTGGGCACCATCGGCGCCTCGACCCACGAGGACGGCTTCACCCGCACGTCGCTGGCCACGGAACTGGTACGCCATTATGGCCACAGCAAAAAGACCCTGATGGACGAACTGGGCCAGTCCGGCTCCTCCATTGCCGAAAAGCGGGAGCTGACCCGGCGGCAGGCCCTGCGCATGGGCGAACTCAACGCCATTCTTGAGGCCGTGGGCAAGCTGAACGTCACCGGCGGCAACGGCTTCCTGAAACAGGAATACGCCGAGATCGAAAAACTCGCCAACCAGAAGCTGCGCACGGCGGAAACCCTGCTGCGCGGCATCCGCCAGGCGGAGGAATCCCTCAACAAGGAACTTGAAGAAGTCTACGGCAAGCCCCTTCGCAAGGTGAAGGAGGAATTGATGCAGGGCGAATACGAAACGCTTCGCGCCCAGCAGAAATTCGCCCTTCCCTCCGGAGAGGAGATGACCGTCATGCAGGCCATGGCTGCCATCCGCAAGATCCATGCGGAGAATCATGTCCGGCAGGAGTTGCTTCACAACGTGGTGAAGGGGCTGGGCCGCAACGACGCCCAGGACCTCAATACCTTCCTGAGAAAGGGACTCGCCTCGGACAACCCGCAAATCAAGGCCACCACCCTGCAGGTTCTCGGCAAGCGGGGACAGTTGCATTACACGTCGGATATCCACCCGGCCCTCTCCCACAGCAGCCCTGAGGTACGTGACGCCGCCGTCAACGCCCTGTTCGATTCCGGCGAGAAACTGGCCCGACAGAAGCTGGTGGAATTGCTGAATCCCGGCATCTACTTCCAGACCATGCGCCTGCCCCTGAACCAGGAAACGCTGGGCCAGTACACCGGGTTCATCAATACCTTCGCCGCCAACGGAGACAAGTACGTCAACACCCTGCAAAAGGTGGCCCTCAAGCGCGATTTCGACGTGCAGAGCCGGAAGATGGCCGCACTGACCCTCAGCCTGATGACCCGCGAGCCGTTGGACAAACAGGTTTCCGCTGAAGCAGTCTCCAAGGCGGCCAAGACCCTGGAAGCCCTGTCCACCCAGGCGGAGGCCCAGAACCGTGAGGAGCAGGACGGTCTCGCCATCTACGCTACCCGCCTCTGGCTGGGGACAAAAGACCCGCAGGCCGTCAGCAAGGCCATCAAGCTGGTGGAATGCAAAACCCGGCAGCTTTCCGCGGAAGATCAGGAACAGTTGCTGATCGCCATCCACCAGTCCCTTTTTGAAAGCATCCAGCTGGGCGACCACCAGGAGCGGGTCAGCCGTGAGGCCCTCGACGTCCTGAAAGGCCAGAGCAACGCCATTTTCTCCGCCGAAGCCATCGCGAAACTGGAAAAAGAACTGCCCGACTTCAAAGAGGAACTGAAACAGACCATTATCGATCCCGACGCGGCGATTGTCCTGCACCGCAAGTACCTGAGCGAAAAGGCGGATTTATCCTACGTGGAACGGGTGCGCGGCAATCTGGACGAAATGCGCCCCATCCTCTGGGAGATGCTGGATCATCCGGCCTCGCCCACGGCCCGGATGGTTGCAGCAGGGATTCTGGGTACGCTGAAGGACAGCAACGACAGCACCATTCAGCGGCTCATCGATAAAACCCGCTCGCCCCTCAAGGGCATCATCGACTGGGATGAAGACCCGGCCTACCGGGGCGACCCATCGCGCTACGGCGCCACCATGCGGGTTCGCAACATGGAGGCCCTAGGCCGCATCGGCTCCGAAAAGGGCCTCGGCGTGATGCTCGACGCCCTCGAAGATCCCATCCTGAAAGGCTATGCCCTCAAGCCCCTGGCCAGCATTGCCGATGCGGTCAACGATACCGCCGACGAGAAGACCCTGGAGCGGGTCCGGGGCGAACTGCTGGAAATCATGTCCAATCCGGACCCCGCCCGCGCAGCGCGTGCCCAGCGCATCGAGGCGGCGGGCACCCTGTTCCGCTTCAACGGCGGGGTGGACGCGGTGAAAAACTTCATCGCCACCACCCCCAACCCCAACTTCAAACGCCACGCCATGGCCGGGCTGGTCATCAACGACTACGCCCTGGACCCCAAGCACCCGGATCACGATCTGGTGCGTCCGATGCTGGTGCCGGAACTGGGCATCGAGAAGTTCCACAAGCAGGGCATCACCGGCAAGGGCGTGGACATCGCCGTGGTGGACGGCGGCTACGTGGACAAGAGCAACACCGAAGCCTTCCAGAACCGGGTCCGGCTTCCGGCGCGGGCCGGAAGCCCGGAACATTACCATCCCACCATGGTGGCCTCCACCGCAGCGGGCAACGGACGGATCACCGGCGTGGCCCCGGACAGCATGATCTACTCCGACAAGTGGCCGGATCTCGACGGCAAAGACCCCATGGAAGGCTACAAGAAGATGATCGCCGGCAAGCTGCGGGGTGAGAACAACATCCGGGTCATCAACAACTCCTGGGGCCTCACCAACAACGCCGCGCTAATCTATAAAGACATCCGCGACATGCTGCGCGAATACAAGAAAGTGGTGCAGATGGCGGAAAAGGCGGGCATCCAGATCGTCTTCTCCGCCGGCAACGAGGGCGAGGGGCTGGGCTTCCCCGGCGTGGGTACCCTGAGCCTCTTCGGCCTTGACATCGACAAGCTGACCCAGGAGGAGAAAGCGGATCTCGACTACATCCTCGGCAAGGTGGTCCTGGTTGGCGCATCCAACACCCAGGGGCTTGAGGATGTCAAGGATCACCGCCTGGCCGAATTCAGCAGCGTGGGCGACAGCCTGAACCGCAAGCTGATCCCCACCGTGGTGGCCCCCGGTGTCGATATGATGGTCTACAGCTGGGACAACGGCGCCTCACCCAAGGAGCTGGTCAACGGCACGTCCTTCTCCGGGCCGTATGTTTCGGGTCTTATCGCCCTGATGTTCCAGGCCAACCCGAAACTGACCCCGCAGGACGTGCGCGACATCCTGACCAAAACCGCCGTCAAGCTGCCGGATCTGCCCGATACGGCCCAGGGTTACGGCGAGGTCGTCCCCGACGCCGCCATCGCCGCCGCGAAAGGCGCAGGGAAAAAGGCCGCCTCCGCATGACAAGAATCGATCCTTTCCTGCTAAAATAACTTTTTACTGAGTATACAGGCAGGGATCGATGGAAAAATCACGGGTACTTCTGGTCAGTGAAGACACGGCGCAGCTTCAGGCATGGCGGAAGAAATTTTCCGAACAGGATTTCGATTCGGCCATCACCGTTTCGCCCGAAGAAGCCCTGCGGATAATGGGACGGGAAGCTTTTTTTCTGATCATTGCCCGCAACAACCTGTCCGCAATGCCAGGAACCGTTCTGCTAGAGAAAGCCAGGGAACAGGCCCCTGATACGCTTCGGATTCTGGCCACCGACGGACGGGATTATCAGGCCGCCCTCGACGCCATCAACCGGGCGGAAGTTTTCCGGATTCTGGCGCTGCCCTGCGGGGATGAGGTCCTGCTGGAGGCGGTTTCCGATGCATGGGAGGAATATCGGGAATACCAGGAAAACGAGACATCCCTGGAGAAGGATGACGAACTGAAATCCCAGTACCGCAGTCTGCTGCAACGCATTTCCCAACAGGGCTTCGAGAACCGGCAGTTGCAGGAGGATCTGAAAAAAAGTCATCTCGCCTCCATCGAACTGATTGCCCATGCGCTCAAGTTTAACAGCCCCGGCTTGTGGCGCCAGTCCGTCCGAACCCTGAATGCCTGCAAGAAGATCCTCGCCATATTAGACATACCGGCGGAAACCCAGCTTCAGATCGAAGTGGCGGCCTTGATGCACACGATTGGCCAAATAGGGCTTCCCCAGTTCATCTGGCGCAAACCCAAAAACCTGCTTTCCGAAGAGGAAAAACAGTATCTATACGATCACCCCCTTCGCGGATTCAACATCATTAGCACCCAGCCCCGGTTTGAAGAGGCCGCCGACATTATTCTGCAGCATTGCGAACACTACGACGGCAGCGGTTACCCCGACGGGCTGGCGGGCGACGATATTCTTCCCGGTGCTCGTATCCTGGCAGCAACACGGAACTATATGAATACGCTTGATAAACTCCCTTTCGGCCACGGCGGGCCGGAACATCCCGCATTCCGCTTCCTGGAGGAAGGCAGCGGCACCCTGTACGACCCGGATGTTGTGGCCATTATCCGGGAAAGCATTCTGTTTCATGTCAACCGTCACCATGAGCCTCAATTAACGCCAGGATTCGACTACCAAACCGACTCGTCTCCGTCC
This sequence comes from Candidatus Neutrinobacter sp., assembly GCA_039794365.1. Classification (GTDB taxonomy): domain Bacteria; phylum Cyanobacteriota; class Vampirovibrionia; order Vampirovibrionales; family Vampirovibrionaceae; genus JBDIVN01. The sequence goes on from JBDIVN010000001.1 coordinate 572,357, forward strand.
GCCGACAGCCGGCAGGATGTGCGTCACCTTTCGGACATGCTGCCGCCGGAACTGCTCCCGCCGATAAAATCCGAATTACCGCACGAGCCGGTTTCCGAGGAGACGATTCCTTCCCCAAAGTCCCAGGATCAAAGCAGAACACTGTTTGCCCGGAAACCGGCCCTGATGAATTACCGCAAACACGCCAGACCCAAGACCTTCGGTACGGGCCGGGAAACCTCCGTTCAACCCCGGTTTCTGTCAGCAGGCATGGTATTGGCTCGTGATCTCGTCACCGAGCACGGTATTATGCTGCTGCACAAGGGATCGGTGGTCTTCCCGGATCAGTTGCCAAAGATCAAACGCATCCTGGAAAACGATCCGCCCGCGAACGGCAACATCTACATCCTGCGGCCTTAGCCCTTCCAACGCTTATACGCCTGCCAGAACCGGGGCCAGTTGAAACCGCGGGGGTCCGTGTGGGGGTCGTCCGCCGTCAGTTCGATTTCCTTGTGGGTGGTAATACGTTCCGGTTTGACACGTGTGACGGCGGCCAGCCAGGCAAGGGACCTGTACTGTTCGGGCGTGTAGCCGCTGTGGGTATTGCGGCGCCCGATGGGGTTATCCACGCAGACACCGGTATGGGCCATGTCCTGGCGGCACCAATAGCCGTCGGGCGGCGACACCAGTTCGACCTGGAAAGCGAAGTCGTTCACGCTGGGACGTCTGGAACGCTGCAGTGCCGCCTCGTCCCGGTGGGGATCGTACGGCACGGACCACGGCTTGAAGTCGGGATTCTGGCGGGCCTTTGCGGCAATCTCCGGGTTGAACCTGGAAAAACCGCCGGTCCAGGCCTTCATGTGCGGCGGCACGTAGAGATAGATTGTGCCGTTACGATGAATCAGCGCGTGGAAGCTTGCCTCGTAGTTCGGGCTTCGGACACTGCGCCGGGTGTTCTCGAAAGGTTCCGCCGTCTCATGGATCACGAACAGCAGCGGATAGCCGGTCGGCTGGCGCTCCTCGTAAGCGGTGGGCAAGGCTGAGGAGTGTACGATGGGCGGGCGATCCTCGTTCGCCAGCATGGGCAAAACCATCAGCAGCGTGGCCGCCGCCGTGAGCAATTTGGAGAACAGTTCCGTGGTATATCGAGGGGTATATTTTTGATGACTCACTGGAAACCCTTGCCCAATCAGTACTTCCCTATTTTACCCTCCCACGGTCCGTAACGTATCTTCACAAACCATTCAGCAAAATTCGAAAATGGACGATACCATTTATGTCAGCAGCAGCGTCATCTTCAGAGCAGCAGCATCATCAAAACAGCGTCCCTGCGACGCATTCAGATAACCGCTTTCTTTGCGGGAGGTGCCAGATGTTGGATCAAAGAGCGATTGAAATTCGGGACATCATGTCCACCAAAGTCATCCAGTTTGGTGAAGATGACACTGCCGCTTTCGCCATCAAAATGCTGGAGCGATGCAGAATCAGCGGCGCCCCCGTCATCAACAAGGACGGCAAGTATGTCGGCGTCCTCTCCAAAACGGACCTCCTGTGCACCCGGCTGATCCGGCACATGGAAGCCCGCAACAGCCTCGACTCCCTTTGCGTCAAGGAAATCATGCACGTCGCCCCGCTCATCACGGTAGACGAACATCACCCGGTGGAACGCACCGCCAAGATCATGCTCGACAAGCACATTCACCGTGTGTTCGTCAAAAACAGACAGGGCCAGATTATCGGCATCGTCACCAGTTTCGACATCCTCAAGTTTTTCAAGACCAACGGCCCAGGCGACAACCGGAACATCGAAATGAAACTTCTGCTCGAAGAACACCGAAAAAAATACAGGTCCGCCACCCAACGTCTCTGGACCTAGCAAAAACAGACTTCCTTCCAATCAACACACTTCCTCTTCCTTCCATTCAATTATCACCCCTTTTGCCTCATTAAAACATCATCGGTAGGAGACCCCTGAGGAGAGCCCGCCGGCGGAGCACAACCCGCCGGCCCAATTTTTTGGGGAGCCGTTCGGCTCCTTTTTCATTGGATTGGGCGTCAACCTCTGAACAATCCTGGACCGGCAAGGGAACCTGCCCATGTTTTTTACGTCGGGGAACATACCGGCCGACACACAAGCCCAAAGGCCGAAGTGAGGAAAGGATTGCACATGAAAAACGAGTCCCGGACGCTGCGGCCCAGAACCTTCCTGATACTGGCCATGACCGTAACCCTCGCACTGGCTCTGTCTCTTCCAGCCCATGCGAAACGCAACAGCGTAGTCATCGAAGGGCCCGGCGTTACCGTCGAGAAGAAAAAAGGCTGGTTCGGCACCGAAAAACAGGTTTACCAGGATGCCCTGGGCAATACCTACGAAACCAAAAAAGGCCTCTTTGGCCGGAAATCCACCCAAAGCAACGTCTTTGGCAGCCAAGTCGTCCGGAAGGGCAATCGCACCGAGGTCACCGCGCCGGACGGCACACCGCTCGTCACGAAGAAAAAATCCTGGCTGAAGGGCGAGGAGACCCGCGTCAACGGCAATGGCATGTGGTCCAGCCTGAAGCAACTGTTCGAAGACTAGGTAGAATCGACCGGCGGTTTAAGCGAACGTCTTGAAGGTAAGATCGATGTTCTTGTCGATGACCTTCTGGACGGCTTCGATTTCGGTCTGGACGGCCTGCTGCTGGGTGTCCACGCGACGCAACTGCAATTCCAGGGCCTGATCCAGGGACTGGAGGGAATTGATCCGCAGCTGGATGCGGATGGCTTCGTCCGAATCCGGGTCCAGCTGGCTGGCAACCGTGAACAACTGGTTGGTGATATTGGCCAACTGCAAGCGTGCCTGGTTAATCTGCTGCCCGGTCAACTCCAGATCGCTCTTGCGGGCAGTCAGGGTCAAAAATCTCGCTTGGCTTGCGGCCATGCCCATTTCGTTTGTTCCCTCATCTCGCCGGGCCTTGATTGGCCGGTGGTCCCTCTATCGATGGTGTATACCTTTGTATCGACACCGTAGGGCAAAACTTTAAAAAACCCGGCTCAAAATACTGCGGACCCGCCTCAAAAGGCAGGTCCGACGTTGCAGGGGGGTGTTTTGTTACACGAAGGAGGGCGTTTCGTCCGGCTTTTTCCGTTCGTCCGCCGGGGCATCCTCTGCCGGAGGAACGGCGGGGACTTCCGGTTCTTCCGGCGTTACGGACTGTTCGGGCGTCGTTTCAGGCTCAGCCGGTTTCGAAACGGGCGGCTCCGGTACAGGCGGCTGGTAGGGTGTCTGAAGGTCATCGAGCAGGGTGAGAATCTCTTTCACCGTGGAGACGTAATGCACCCGGACCTTGTTATGGACGTTGGCGAAAGCGCTGGACTTGCGCACCGCGTCTTCCACCTGGTCCATGTTGGAGGCGGGCAGGATGAAGTCCGTGACACCCTGGGCATAGGCCCCGCTGATTTTCTCCTTCACGCCGCCGATGGGCATGACCTCACCATGCAGGCCGATTTCACCGGTGAGGCCGATGTGCTGCGGGATCTTCTTGCCGGTGAGGGCGCTGTAGACGGCGAGAAACGTGCTGATGCCCGCGCTGGGGCCGTCCTTGGGCGTGGCCGTATCCGGATAGTGGATGTGGATATCCAGCTTGCCCTGAGCCAGCTTGTTGGCGGTTTCCTTGGGGATGCCGAGATCCCCGGCGTGGGTCTGGATGTAGCTGACCACCACCTGGGCCGATTCCTTCATAACATCCCGCAGGCTGCCGGTGAGCGTCAGGCGGCCCCGGCCCGGCATGTGGCTGACCTGGATGGGCATCCGGCCACCGCCGATAATAGAGTAATACAACCCGTTCACCTGGCCAATTTTCCCTTCGGCGGAGACGTTTTCCGGGATGGGGTACGGGTTGTCCAGCCACCGATCCACCTCGACGGCGCCAATCTTGATCTGATCGGCAGCAGCCGTGCTCTTCTGCTGCTTTTTCGGCTGGGTGACGATCATGATCCCCGCCTTCTCCAGCAGTTCCACGATGCGGGCGGAAAGCTTGCGCACCCCGCCTTCGCGGGTAAAACGCCGGATGGTGCGCAGGATGGCGTCATCCTCGATAACGACTTTATCCTCCGGAATGTTGAGCAGTTGCTTTTTCTCCGGAATCACGTGCTTTTTGGCGATGTTCAGCTTTTCCTCTTCCAGATAGGCGGGAAATTCGATGATTTCCACGCGGGAGAGGAAGTGCTCCGGGAAGCGGTCCAGCGAGTTGGCGGTACAGATGAAGATGGTCTTGGACAGGTCGAAGGGAACTTCGAGATAGCTGTCCTTGAAGTGCTTGTTTTGGTCCGGGTCGAGGACGGCCAGCAGGGCCTCCTTCGGATCGCCGTGGGCGCCGTTACCCCCCGTCTTGTCAATCTCGTCGAGTTGAATCACCGGGTTCATGCTGCCCGCCTGGCGCATGGCATCAATGATGATCCCCGGCTTGGACCCCACGTAGGTGTAAGAGTGGCCGTTGACCTTGTTGGCGTCGGTGACCCCGGCCAGCGAGACACGGACATAGTTGCGGTTCAGCGAATCGGCGATGGTTTTGGCGATGGCCGTCTTGCCGGTTCCGCCGGGACCCACCAGCAGGAAGATGGCCCCCCGGGTGTCTCCCCGAAGCTGACGCACCGCAATCTTTTGCAGAATCCGGGATTTCAGCTGTTCCAACCCGTGGAATCGCTCGTCAAAGAGCTGGCGGGCGGCCTCCACGTCGTAGGTATCCTCCGTCTGAAGGCCCCACGGCAGGTCAATCAGGGCGTCCACATATTCTTTTTTCTTGCCGGAATCCGAATCGCCGCCTCCCTTGGGCAACATGGCCTTCAGCTTGGCAAGGGCGTCGGGATGCATATGCTCCTTCTTGAACTTCAGGACCACTTCCTCGCTGAGAACCAGATCCAGGCGGGCCTCCGGCTTGCTCTTGTTCTGGTCAACCAGGATGTCCGCCTGGCGCAGTTTGCGAACCAGGGGATCGAGGGTATTGGACGATCGGAACCCCAGTTCCTTATCCAGCGCCCAGTAATACCTGCTTTCGTAAGATTTGCCGGGGTTTCCCTCCTTCCCGTAACTGTACCCCGCCGGGCCGGGTTCGCTGTCGAGCCGGCGGCGATTGGCGACCAGGTGCCTGATGATATCGATGCCGTTGATGAACTCCCCGTCATCGTTTACGTTGCGGGAACGCACGAATTCCTCGTAGGTCAGCTTCGGGGTCGGCGAATACGACGAGCCGCCCCTGGCAGGAGGCCGGGCGGGCGCATTGTTGCCGAAGCGGGGCATAAACACGTCCGCCCCCAAAACCGGCGCGGGTCGAATTCCCTCGAACAGCGGCGCCTTATCTGCCGGTACGGTCTTCTCCCGGCCTCCAATCGGCCCGGGAACGGGAACAAAGGACATCCCCCAATTCGGTTTTTCCAGCATGCTACATCCCCCACCCTTTCATGCGGAGAAAGGGCGTCCTCACTCTTAATAAACCGTTGAAAAAGAACCTATTCCACTTTGTTTGATACGGATTATTAAACCATAGAATGTTTTTTTAATCTTGATGTTTTTTGAATAAATCACGCAATCCCGCTCAGTTCAAGGCTTTACAGGATCAAAAAAATTCCGCCTCACAATTCAAAGTCAACGGCAGATTTGAAACCCGGTTAAACCCGAAGGTGAACGGCGTAGGCGACAGCGGCGCCCCAAAATCCCCCTGCCAGCACCTCCGTTGGTGTATGGCCCAGCAGCTCGCGCAGGCGTTCAGGAACCCGTTCGGGATGGTGAACGTAGAAGTCCTCGGTAATCTGGTTCAGGATGCCCGCCATCTTTCCGGCGGCCCGGCGCAGCCCGGCGGCGTCATACATGACGATTATGGCCAGCCCCAGCGCCACGGCAAACACGGTGGAGGTAAACCCGTCCACCAGGCCCACGCTGGTGGCCAGGGCGGTCATGCAGGCGCTGTGGCTGCTCGGCATCCCGCCGGTGTAGAAGATCAGGCGGAAGTTGATCTTTTCGTTGCGGAAAAAATACCAGACCAGCTTGAACAACTGGGCTGAAAACGTGGCGACAAAACTGGCCACCATAACCTCGACGCCGCTATTGCCCATGTCCATCTAGTGAATCCGCTCCCCGATAAAATCCGCCAGCGACCGGAGGGAATCGCCCCGGACATCCGGCAGGGAATCCAGCAGATCCGTAGCCTCGACAATCAGGTTACGGGCCTTGCGACGGGAGGTTGCCTCGCCGAACAGCGCCGGATACGTCGCCTTTTTCTGGATGACGTCCTTGCCCGTGGTTTTACCCAGGGTTTCACTGGTGGACTGGATATCCAGCAGATCGTCCACAATCTGGAACGCCAGTCCCAGCATCTCGCCAAAACGGGTCAGGGCATCCACGGTCCGGTCATCGGCGCCGGAAAGAAGGGCGCCGGCACGGGTGGAAAACCGGAAGAGGGCGCCCGTCTTGTAAGTATGGATGTATTCCAGCACCGTCTCGTCAAAGGGCCGGTTTTCGTAGTAGATGTCCACGAACTGGCCATTAACCAGCCCGCACACGCTGCTGACGTCGGAGAAATCGCCGATGACCCGCAGCAGGCGCTCCGCACTGACGCCCGGCGTATGCTTGCTGATGACGCCGAAAGCCATGGCCAGCAGGGCATCGCCGGTAAGCACCGCCGTGGACTCGCTGAACGCCTTGTGAACCGTCGGCTTGCCCCGGCGCAGGTCGTCGTTGTCCATGCAGGGCAGATCGTCATGAATCAGGCTCTGGGCATGAACCAGCTCGATGGCGCAGGCGGTGGGCAGGGCGTTTTCAGGTTGCCCTCCGCAGGCCACGCAGCTCTCCACGGTCAGCACGGGGCGGATCAGCTTTCCGGCATCGAGCGCCGCATACTGCATGGCCTCCCAGAGTTGTTCCGGCCCCTCAATGACCTTGCCCTTGAAGGCTATCGGTTCCTCCGACACAAGGTGCCGCCGCAAACCAGCCTTTACCAGCGCGATGGTTTCGGCAAAACGCTGCTCGTAGGTATTCTGTTCGGTGACGTCCGTTGTCCGTGGCATGGTGTGAACATTATAGCCAGCGGCACCCTGAAAGTCAGCCTGCGGGATCAATACGGTCACCCTGTTCACAGGTCGTCCCCATCCTCAAGGGAGTCCTCGATCAGGGTGGAAACCTGCTGCTTCCGGGTTTTTCTGGAGGCTTCCCGGTCCTTTTCGTCAAGGCGAAGGACCTTCATCTTTTTGTCGCGGCCCTTGCGGTGCAGGGTTTTGTAGGCCTGTTCATCCTTCCGGCTGGCACTCTGCATCAATTCCTGGTAGTCCGCCGCCTCCCGGATCATGGCCTGGTAACTCTCATAGCGGGATTCGGCAATGGCCTTGCCCACGCGGGAGCGCACAGCGCAATCCACCTCGTCGAGGTGCAGACAGTCGGAGAAGTGACACTGGCCGCGAAAAGGGGCAAAATCAGGATAGACGCCCTCGATCTGGGCCGGAACGACGTAATCGAATTTCAGGTTGCTGAAACCGGGGGTATCGGCAATGTCCACGCCAGGCAACACCCCGATCAACTCCACGTGCCGGGTGGTGTGCTGACCCCGCCCAATCTTTCCAGACACCTCACCCACCTTGAGGTTGAGATCCGGGTTGAGGTGGTTGAGGAGGGTGGATTTCCCCGCCCCGCTGACCCCGGCCAGCACGGAGGTCCTGCCGTCCACCAGCCCCTTGAAGTCCTCCAGGGTCGCCCTATCGTGAATGGACGTGAAGATGAGCGGGAACCCCAGCCCCTCGCCGTATATTTTCCGGATTTGCGACCGCTCGCCATCGTCGTCACAGAGATCGCTCTTGCTGATGCAGATAGCCGCCTCGACGCCGGCCAGCGTCACATGGGTCAGGTAGCGGTCAAGCTGCTCATAGTCGAAGTCCGGCTCGCGCAGGGGATGGACAATGACGACCCGGTCAACGTTGGCGATCTTGGGACGGCTCAATACGTTCCGGCGCGGTTCAATGTCGATGATCCGCGCGGTGTGGTTGGTATTCTCCACGCTGTCCAGCGCCACCCAGTCTCCTGCCAGCACGTCTCGGCCCTCTTTTTTCAGGGTGGCTTTCACGTTGCACTGGTAGAGTGCGCCGCCCGCCTCTACGTAGTAGAGGTTAGAGTGGTACTTGCGAACCCGTCCCCGGCTGGGTGGGGACGCTGGTTCGTTCCGGCTGTTTGCGGGGCTGCTGTTCACGCGGCTGGGTATCCAGTGTGTTGATAATCTCGCTGAAGCGGTCCAGGGCTTCCAGGTGACGCCGATCGAGACCATACGTCAGGGAACGGGTGAAATAGCGCCGGATGCGCTCCCGTGTCATTGTACACCGATCGGCAGCGGCCTTCACGCCGTTTTCCAGAAGTTCCGGGTTTTCAAAAAAGCGGTTGCGGCTTTCGCGCAACAGCCGGTTGATTTGCTCCAGCGCTTCGGGATGATGCTCCGCCCACTCGCGCCGGGCCACCCACACCGCAAACACAAAAGGCAGCCCCGTGGCTTCCGCCCACAGGCTGGCGAGATCGTAGCAGTGGGTGTTTCCAGGCAGCGGTTTCTCGTGGACCAGCAGGGCGTTGTCCCCAATGATCAGGGCGCAGCCATGCTGCGCCAGCGCCTCGTGATGCCTGCCCGCCGGGTAGATGTCAAACCAGGGACGCAGGTCATGACCCGTTTTTTCCCTCAACAGATGGGCCAGCAGGGCCACGGAGGTTTCCGAGTCATCCGGCACCGGAATGACGGGCTGATCCAGAAAGCTTTCATCCAGCGGCTTGCGCGAGAGAAACAGCACGCTCTCCACCGAACCGGGCGAACTGACGGAGAGATCGTCGAGCAGCACCAGCCTGTCCCAGTTGCGCAGGTAAAAGGCGCTGGAAACCGGCGAAACATCAAGCCGCCCCTCGGCTACGGCCCGGTTCAGGGCGGCGGGAGCGTCATATACAAGGCTTGCCCCTGTGGGACAGGAGAAGTCCTGAAAAACCGGCAGGGTGTTGATGAAGGAGATGGCGCCGAGCCGGGTCATGAATCGCAGATGCCCCTGAGTTGCCTACCGTCCATGAATGTACCACAAGGGCAGAAAAACAATACAGGGATTTTGTTTATCTGAAGCCGTCGAGATCCTTGTCGTCAACAACCAGCGGACGGTCAACATCCGTGTCCTGGGGTGCGGGCAGCCTTTCTATGCCTTCCTGTCGCTGGTTGCGCAGCAGGGTGGTGGCCAGAAAAGCCAAAGCCGCCCCGGCCAGGCCGATCAGCAGGAGGTTGCTGCCACTGCTTTTCTCAGATTTTCCGGCAAAAACCGGTTCCATCATCGGCTGAGTGCCGGACTGACGCCGGATCACCGGGGTCGCTGCCGGCGGAGGCATCGCAGCTGAAAATCCCACGTTCATATTGCTCACTCCTTCCCATCCCAATGTGTCAGAGGTATACAAGCATTGATCATAGGCGACTTGCCCCATCCGGTCAATCAATCTTTCGTATATTTCAAAAGCATCCGCCCGGCCTTTTCAGGCCGGGCAGAAATTTTACTGGAAAATCCCCTACTGTTCAGATCCTTGCAACTGCAATTCGATCAACCTGAGGATTTTATCCACCGTGATGCCATCAAGCATCTGATCGGGAGAGGTTCCCGGCGTCAGCAGAGCGGTATCGATATTGTCCGCCAGTCCGGCACGAGCTTCGGCGGTCAACTCGGCGGTAATCTGCCGGATCAGGTTGGGATTCGCCCGCAACTGGGCACCCAGGGCGGTTAAAGTCTCATTCATCGCCCTGGCGGATTCCAGAATCGGTGCAGCCACCTTCACGGCCTCCGCCTGTTTCTGTTGCTGGAGAACATAGGCGGCAGCCAGAATCTGGACCGCGTTTTCACGAGCCTGCAGCACCTTGGTCCGTTCGTAACCCCTGGCATTCTCGATGACCTCGTTTCGGTAAACCTGGGCCTCCTGAGCCATTCTCTTGACCGCCTCAAGCGCTCTGGCCAGTTGTTGTTCCGCATCCGCAATGTTCTTGCGATTGGTACCCAACTGCTCCTGGTACTCCTGAGCCTTCAGGGCTTCCACCTCTTTCGGCACCGCCTCGCGATCCTTGATTGCCTTTTCGATGTCCAGTTGAGCATTGGTCATATTGATGTTCAGGTCGGTCCGCTCCTGGTTGAGGCGGGCAAGAAAATCCGGGATATCAATGGTCGACAGTTCAGCACCGTCCAGCCTTAAATTGGCGTCCTGCAAAATCCGGTTCAGCGGAGGAATCAACTCCTGGCGCAGGGGCTTGTCGTCGTCTCCCATTACCGGGTTGCCTTCGGAGTCAAGAACAATCTCATAGAGACCGTTGACGATATAGTTTTCCAGTTCACCACGGGATTCCTGAAGATCCTTCACCTCCACCCGTGTGGCTGCCGTCAGAAAAGCCTGGGAAAGATGGGGCAGGATTTTCGTTTCAAAAATCATTTTCATCCGTTCGTTATCCGGCGAGGTGACATATTCAACCGTTGTCCCCTTCAGAGGCTTGAAATTGGGATTCAGGCGCGAACTGCCAACCAGGTTGTCGTTGATTTCACAAAGGGTACGGTTAAAGGTGGGTATTCCGGCAGCCGGATCATCTGGCATGATGGAGTAAGTGATCCGGAAGTCCATGCCTTCATTAGGCTGGCCGGAGCCATCCACAGGCACACCGTCTGCGGTGAAGGGCTGAAATGTCATCTTGACAACCTGCGGACGGGTATCAAACTGGTAGTTTTCCGCAAAAATCAGGGGAAATACCAAGCCGGAACCCTGTACATCACAAGTGCCGTCAGGATTTTTCTTGATGCCTTCTCCGATGTACTTCTGGTTGACAATGGAATAGGTACTGTTGGGATTGTTGTCCCAACCCACATTGCCCACCGCAACCAGGCCAAGCAGGCCGGTCATGCCCCATTTACCCCAGAAAGCCACTCGCTGGAACAAGGATTTGGGCGGCTTGCCACTACCGCCACCGCTGCCGCTCCGACCCCTCCTGAGACGCTGCCTCAGCGAATCCGCCAGATCGTCAAATCCACCAAATTTCGGCTCTACGTGACGGGGGCTGTATGAGCCAAACTGAACCGGTTGATAATGTCTTGTACCGTTAAAGGTCACTTGCATTGCTTTAATCTCCTTCAAGCTTTTCGAGAATGCTGTAACAAGGCTGTTTTTCCGGAGGAAAAGTCAAGAAACGCTACCGGTCTCTTTGACCCCCTTCTGGGGATACCGGCGGTGGCGTCACCTCCGTACCTTGTTCGCTATTTCCCATTCGCCCGGCGGCTCTTGAGCCGGCAATGAAACTGGTGATGCCGTCTGCCGTCACGGGAGAATCATTCTGGCCACTGCCGGACGTAATGTTCAGGAAGTCAAACTTCTTGCCGATTTCGTCATCGATGAACCGGATAACAATGCCGGATTCACCCAGTGCCTTCATCACATCGGCATTACGCCGAAGCGCGTCCACCAGAACGAGTTCGCCGAACTCCTGGTATGGCTCACCCTTCAGCTTGGCTGCATCGGCTTCTGCGAGACCTTGTGCCCGAACCACCAATGCTTGAGCTTCCGCAATCATCTGCTCAGCCTCCTGATTAGCTTCGGATACGATCCTGGAGGACTCCCGGTCTCCGCGGGCCCTTATTTCAGCGGACTCCCGATCCGCATCACGCATGATGATCAGTTTGGCCTGCTCCCCTTCAGTGGAAACCCGCATCTTCTCAGCGTTGATTTCCTGAACCTTGATCTGGCCGGTTTCCGCCAGGGCCAGAATTTTACCGTCCCAAGTCGCGGTTTCCTCACGATGAACCGTATTAACCTCTTCCTGGGCATCATTGCGCCTGGCAGCAATTTCGCCATACTGTCCGCGCAATACGGCAATCTGGCCTTGCAGTGGACGCTGCGCCCTTTCCTCAAATTTGGCAATCAGATCGGGCGTTACATCCAGGTCTTCCACAGCCACATCGGTGATTTCGATCAGAGGACCAACCTGTTCCTGAAGGGAAGCCATTGTAAATTCACGGGTGCCGCCTTCCAGTTTCTGGACAGTCATTTTCGGAATACCCCGATCAAATCCCTGATCCACCAGCGGGGCGATATAATAAAAGCGGTCGCCTCGGACGGTCGGGGTCAGGGCATTGACTGCGCCACGAACAGGGTTTCGAATCATCTGGACGTAAAGTTTTTCCGCAATGGGATCACCCTGTCTCAGGAACTGGGTTTCAGCGGGGTCCAGCTTGACAGTCTCCCGGTGATCGCCCAGCTTCTGGGTATAGAGGGTGAAAAGGTTTTCCTTGGGAAGCTTGAAATTGATGCGCAGGCAAAGCGGCGGCATTTTCTTGTTATCCTGGGTGTTCGGTTCCACACACTCGCGCACGGAATGTTCTGTCGTATGGACAGGTACGTTTTCACGGAAACCTATCAGGCCTTTCGGACCCAGCCAGACCGGACCCGCGTCGTGAGGCGCTTCCTGAATAAAACCGCCGGCAAGATGATCGAACACGAGCGAATGCTCTCCGGCCTTGTTGTTGGAAATCAGGCCGTTTGCGGTGAGCAAACCGCCAAAAGCGGCAATAAGCGCCGCCCAATGCAGTTTGCCGGCAATCTTTCCGAAAACGCCCTTGCCAGCAGACTGCTGGGAAGCGCTGCCCTCACCTTGGGCAGGCTCTTCAGATCCCCCACCGAACATCACCTGCTGCGGCGTTTTTTTCGGCTGAGCAGCGGCAGAAAAACGTACCTGACCCGCAGGCGAAAAACCTGTTATCGTCGTATAGCTCATTGCTTACCCTTCCACAACTATATGGACACCCAAACGTTAAAACGCTAATACCCTGTTTGCGTTGAGAATTTGATAAAACCTCTTCCTTGTAATATCCGCAAGTTGACAACATTTCAATTTAAATTTGAAGGGCATCTAAAACAAAAAAATAAAATTTTAAGGCTGTTAACTGCAAACAGGCCACATGTTTATCATTACATCGGTAACAAACCGTTAACAATCGAGGGAGGCTGTTATATTGCAGCCTCCCTGATTTATACCGATCGGTCCGGGAATTATTTCGCCGGTACCGGCGGGTAGTATATCTGCTTGATGTTGTAGACGCTGTCGCGTTCGACGGCGATGCGGCCCGCCTTCCAGATGAAGTTAAGGAGATCCTTCTGGGTCAGGTGCTGGGCGGCTTCGGTTCCGGCCTCGTGGGCGATTTTTTCCTGCACCACGGTGCCGTCGAGGTCGTCCACACCGAAGTTCAGGCCCACTTGCGAAAGCTTCTCCCCGATGTGAATCCAGAAGGCCTTGACGTGGGGGACGTTATCCAGCACCAGCCGGGCCACGGCAAAGTTCTTGAGGTTCTCGATGCCGGTGAGGGCATTGGACGGATCGATCCGGTTGTTATCGTAATAGCAGTTAAGCGGGATGAAGGTCATGAACCCGCCGGACTGGTCCTGCTGCTCGCGCACGCGGATCATGTGGTCGATACGCTCCTCGGCGGTTTCGCCCAGGCCGGCCAGCATGGTGACGTTGCTGTTGATGCCCATCTCGTGAGCGATACCGTGGATGCGCAGCCATTCGTTGGCGGAGATCTTGTCCACGCAGACCTCCTGGCGCACCCGCTCGGCGAAGACTTCCGCCCCGCCACCGGGCATGGACTTCAGGCCCACTTTTTTCAGTTCGGCAATGACCTGCTCCACGGGAACGCCTGCCTGCTGGGCCAGGTAGTCCATCTCAACAGCCGTCAGGGCCTTGATGTGGACGTGTGGGAAGTGGGTGGAGAGGGCTTTGAACAGGTCCACGTAGTATTCCAGCCCCTGCTCGTGGTACAGGCCGGAGACGATGTGGAACTCGGAGAGGGTGTCCTTGCCGGGATACTTGTGGACCATCTCAATGACGTCATCCACGCTCATCACATAGGCGAAGGGCGACTTCGGCCCTTTCTTGAAGGAGCAGAACTTGCAGTTGGCCTCGCAGATGTTGGTGGGGTTGATGTGGAAGTTGTGGACCCAGTAGACGTAGTCCCGCTTGTCCTCCGGGGTGCGGAGGACGCGGGCGGTATCCGCGAGAATCCCGATGCTCAGCAGATCATCGCTGTTATAGACCTCGACGGCCTCTTCGCGGGTAATGCGCTCGCCTTCCAGCACCTTGCGGTAAATCTCGCGCAGGGGGTTGCCCGGTCGGGTGATGTAGGCGGTTTTGACGCCGCTGGGATTCTCGGTTACGGTGGCCATCCGGTGCCCTCTCATGTTTTCGCCAACTTCAACCGCCCATCATAGGGCAGACCAATACGGCCTTCAAGCATATGGCTCAAAGAAGGATTATTCGCTGACGAAGTAGTGATAACCCGGTTCATCGGGAATGATTTGGGCGCCCGCGTCCCGCAGTTTCGCGGCCTGCTCGTATTGTTCCCGCTCGACCATTTCCGCCATCAGCAGGCCCAGGTTATGGGCCATGAACGTTTGAAGTTCCGGCTCGTCGGGCAGGCTTTCCAGGGGCAGATTCAACAGGTTCGCCACGGCCTGATCCGGGTGACCGTCCTCAGCCAGAAGAAGGGCGGCATTGATTCGGGGCACCGGGTTCGGCTTTGCTTCGGGACGGCTGCGATCCAGGTTGACCACCTTTTCGTTGATGTCCTTCACCCGCTCGGCATCCAGCCGGATGGCCGTCCGGAAGGCATCAAAGGCATCGGAAAAAGCTTTGCCCTGCTGTTTTTCAGTTCCTTCGATCCTTTTCAGCTCCTGAAGCTGCCGGGCATGGGCCACCCCAATGTTGTTGTAGATTTTTGACGCGGGAATGACGTGGCCATAACCCATATCCAGGGAAATCTGAAAAGCCTTGGCCGCGTTCACCATGTCTCCCTCATGCAGGAGCGCCAGGCCGTCGCGGTAGGCCTGTCCGGCAACCGGCGAGGCACCCGGAACAAAGGCATCGGCCCCAAGAGGAAAGCGCTCCTCGCCATCGTCCGCCGCCAACGGAAAAATATCCCCGCCGAAACGCGGCGCGACGGCCCTCTGAAGCCCCTGAAAGAACGGGGAAAGTCCCAAACCCTGGATGGTCGTCATCAATCATGCATGTCCCACATTTGTCAAAACTACCCATGAAAAAACCGGGCAGGCCGAAAATTGACACCCGCTTAAACCATCCTGTCATTTCCACGCAGCCCCTTGTCATTCCTGCGAAGGCAGGAATCCATTCGCAGGATTTGCCAGGCAACAAGCACCGGTACACAGGACGTAACCGAAAAATGGATTCCTGCCTTCGCAGGAATGACAGGTCTGGTTGTATGCAGAAGGCATACCACCTTTATCCTTGGCTAATGAGCCGAACGGCTCTAATCGGACAGCTTCAGGACGGCCATAAAGGCTTCCTGGGGGATCTCCACCCGGCCCACGGACTTCATGCGCTTCTTGCCCTTCTTCTGCTTCTCCAGCAGCTTGCGCTTGCGGGTGATGTCGCCGCCGTAGCACTTGTCCAGCACGTTCTTGCGCATGGCCTTCACGTTGGTGCGTGCCAGGATCTTGCCGCCGATGGCCGCCTGGATGGGAATCTCGAACATCTGGCGTGGAATGATGTCTTTCAGCTTGGTGGCGAGAATCATGCCCACGTTGCGGGCCTTGTCGCGGTGGACGATGGTGCTGAGCGCATCCACCGGCTCCCCGGCGACGAGAACGTCCAGCTTGACGAGATCCGAGCGCTGGTACTTCGAAAAGCTGTAGTCCATGGAGGCGTAACCCTTGGAGCGCGACTTGAGCTGGTCGTAGAAGTCGGTGATCATCTCGTTGAGGGGCATCTCGTAGTGAAGGTTGCAGCGGTTCTCGTCGATGTAGTCCATGCCGAGAAACTCGCCCCGGCGATCCTGGGCCAGTTCCATCAGGTTGCCGACAAACTCCTTGGGGACAAAGATGTCCACACGGGCAAAGGGTTCCTCGATGAAGTCGCGCTTCACCGGGTCCGGCAGCAGCGCCGGGTTGTCCACCTCAATCACCTCGCCCTTGGTGGTATGCACCCGGTAGATGACGCTGGGGGCGGTGGTGATGAGGTCGATATCGTACTCGCGCTCCAGGCGCTCCTGGATGATTTCCATGTGGAGCAGCCCCAGAAAACCGCAACGGAACCCGTGGCCCAGGGCCTCAGAGCTTTCCGGCTCGAAGGTGATGCTGGCGTCGTTGAGCTTGAGCTTTTCCAGCGAGTCTTTCAGGTCCGTGTAATCGTCGTTATCCACCGGATACATGCCGCAGAAGACCATGGGAACGGCCTTCTTGTAGCCGGGGAGAGCCTCTTTCGCGCCCCCCTCCACGGTGGTGATGGTATCGCCGACGAAGTAGCCCATTTCTTTGATCGAGGCGGCGACATAGCCCACCTCGCCGGAAACCAGCGTCTTGCGAGACTGGCGGTCCGGCTTCATTACGCCGATCTCCGTCACCTCGTAGGTGCGCTTGTTCTCCATGAAGCGGATTTTGTCGCCCTTCTTCATCTCGCCGTCCACGATGCGCACGTAGGTGATGATGCCGAGGTAGGGGTCGAAGTAGCTGTCGAAGACCAGCGCGCGCAGGGGTTTCTCCTTGCGAATCTCCGGCGGGGGCACCCGCTCCACGATGGCGGCGAGCACTTCCTCCACGCCGACACCGGTTTTGGCACTGGTGAGAATGGCATCCGCGGCGTCGATGCCGACCAGTTCCTCGATCTCCCGCTTGACCCGCTCCACGTCGGCGGCGGGCAGGTCGATCTTGTTGATGACCGGAATGATTTCCAGGTCATTTTCGATGGCCATGTAGACGTTGGCCAGGGTCTGGGCCTCCACACCCTGGGAGGCATCGACCACCAGCAGCGCCCCCTCGCAGGCCTGAAGGCTGCGCGAAACCTCGTAGCTGAAGTCCACGTGACCGGGGGTGTCGATGAGGTTGACGATGTAGGGCTGGCCGTTATGCTCGTACTCCATCCGGGCGGCCTGCAGCTTGATGGTGATGCCGCGCTCCTGCTCCAGTTCCAGGGTATCCAGGAACTGATCCTTCATCACCCGCTTGTCGATGCTGCCGGTATGCTCCAGCAGACGGTCCGCCAGCGTGGACTTCCCGTGATCGATGTGGGCGATGATGCAGAAATTTCGTATATTTGATGTGGACGATTCAGGCATGGTCGTGAAAATTATACACTGGCCGGGGTTTTTGAGGGGGCAATCGCAGGCTGCCATTCGGCCATTTGCTGTTTGACCCACGGTAGCACCTCGTCGGCGGGGAGATCAACCGGGTCTTTCCAGTCGCGCATCTTGCATTCGAGCATGCCCTCGGCGGCTTTCTTGCCGGCGGTGATGCGGATGGGGAAGCCGATGAGATCCGCGTCCTTGAACTTGACGCCCGCGCGCTCGTCGCGGTCATCCATCACCACTTCCACCCCGGCGTTCTGAAGCTCTCTATAGAGCCGGTTGGCGAGATCCATCTGGGCCGGTTCCTGGACGTTCACCGGAACGACCACGGCATGGTACGGGGCGATGCCCATGGGCCAGATGATGCCGAACTTGTCGTGGTAACGCTCCACGGCGGAGGCGGCGGTGCGGCTGATGCCGATGCCGTAGCAGCCCATGATGAACGGCTTGTCCACACCGTCCTCGTCGGCAAAATACGCCTTCATGGCGCTGGAATACTTGGTGCCCAGCTTGAAGATGTTGCCGACCTCGATGCCGCGGGTCATCTCCAGCTTGCCGTTTCTGCATTCCGGGCAGAAATCACCGACCCGCGCCAGGCGGATATCCACAAACTCCTTGGGCAGCGGCACGTCGGTTTCCCAGTTGGCGCAGACCATGTGCTTGTCCACCTCGTTGACGGCGATGAAGAAGTTTTGCAGGTCCTTCACGCTGAAGTCGGCGAGCATGGTCACCTCTTCCGGCAGGCCCACCGGACCGATAAAGCCCTTGGAGGAGCCGCCGGAGATGCGGGCAATCTCTTCCGGGGTGGCCATGCGGATTTCATTGCCCGCCACGGCGTTCATCAGCTTGGTTTCCTCGATCTCCAGATCGCCGCGAATCAGGGCCATCACCGGCTTTTTCTCGTCGATGATATAGAGCAGGCTCTTGAGGATGAGTTCCGGGTGCATCTTGAAGTCCCGGTGCATAATCTCGATGCTGGTCGCGCCGGGGGTCTCGATGACCTCGGTTTTCGTGTAGGGGTTCTCCGGGCGGCTTTCCGGCAGGATGGATTCGGCGCGGTTGGCGTTGGCGGCGTAGTCGCAGGTGTCGCAGTAGTAGATGTCGTTCTCGCCGCTTTCCTGCTCGCCTTCTGCGATGTTGGTCAGCACCATGAACTCGTGGCTCACGCTGCCGCCGATGGCGCCGCTGTCGCTGCGCACCATCCGGGTTTCCAACCCGCAGCGCTCGAAGATACGGGTGTAGGCCTTCGCCATCACCTCGTACTCGCGGTCCAGATCTTCATCGCTGCTGTGGAAGCTGTAGGCGTCCTTCATGATGAACTCACGGCCCCGGAGCAGGCCGAAGCGCGGGCGAACCTCGTCGCGGTACTTGTTCTGGATTTGATAAAGATTGATGGGCAGGTTACGGTAGGACTTCAACTCCTGCCGGGCAATGGTGGTAATGACTTCCTCGTGGGTGGGGGCCAGCACACAGTCGCGCTCATGGCGATCCTGGAGGCGGATCAGCTCCTTGCCGTAGACATCCCAACGGCCCGATTCCTTCCAGAGGTCGGCGGGCTGCAGGATGGGCATCAGCAGTTCCTGCGCTCCGGCCCGGTTCATCTCCTCGCGCACGATGTTTTCCACCTTCAGCATCACCCGCCACATCAGGGGCAGGTAGTTGTAGATGCCGCTGGCGACCTTGCGGATGTAGCCGGCACGCACCAGCAGCTGGTGGCTGACGACCTCGGCGTCCGCCGGGTTTTCCCGAAGGGTGTTGCAGAGCAGTTGGGTCATGCGCATGGGGAGAAAGGGGCCTTTCGTTTCACGTGTTGGGACTTTCCTATCTTATTGCAAAGGCCGGAACCGGTCCAGCGTCCCCAAACAAAGCGCCCGGCCCGGAAAAACCGGCGCCGGGCGCAATGCTGTAACCGAACAGGTAAAACGTCAGTCCTTGTACTCATCCCAGTTGACACCGGAGGTTTCGGCTTCTGCCGGTTCCGGCGCGGGCGGGGGATTGAGCTTCGTTGCAGACTCGCCGGCGCGGCCATTGCCCGCGGGCTGTTCGCCCCGTTCCCGGACGACGCGTTCGTAGATCGCACGCACTTCGGAGTCGTCGAGGGTTTCCTTCTCCAGAAGCACCTTGACCACCGCATCCATGACGTCGCGGTTGTCGGAGAGCAGCTTGTAGGTGAAGGAATACTGCTCGTCGATAATCTGCTTGATTTCGCGGTCGATGGCGGCGGCCACTTCCTCGCCATAGTCGCGCTCAGAGCCAAAATCCCGGCCCATGAAGACATGCTCGTTGTGGGTGCCGTAGACGATGGGACCCAGGCGATCACTCATCCCGAACTGGGTGACAATCCGCCGGGCCAGGCCGCTGACCCGTTTCAGGTCATCGCTGGCGCCGGTGTAGCATTCGCCGTAAATCAGCCGCTCCGCCGCACGTCCGCCCAGGATCATGGCGATCCGTGACATCAGCTGGCTTCGGGAGGTATGTACCTGCTCGTCATCGGGCATGGTCCAGGTCAGGCCCAGCGCCATCCCGCGGGGGATGATGCTGACCTTGCGCAGGGGATCGCAACCGGGGGTCAGCAGCGCAACAAGCGCATGGCCGACCTCGTGGTAGGCGGTGATCTCCTTGTCCTTCTCGCCGATAATCTTGGACTTCTTCTCGGCCCCGGCCACGACTTTCTCGATGGCCTGTTCGATGTCATCCTGCTCGATGATTTCCTTGTTCTTTCGGGCCGCATGCAGGGCGCCCTCGTTCAGCAGGTTGGAGAGATCAGCGCCGGTAAAGCCGGGGGTGGATTTTGCCAGCTTCCTGAGATCCACGTCCTTGGCCATCGGCTTGCCCTTGGCGTGAACCCGCAGGATCTTCTCGCGGCCCTTGAGGTCGGGGCGGTCGATGATGATCTGCCGGTCGAACCGGCCCGGACGCAGCAGGGCGTTGTCCAGAATATCGGGACGGTTGGTGGCCGCCAGGATAATGATCCCGGTGGTGGGATCGAAGCCGTCCATTTCCACCAGCAACTGGTTCAGGGTCTGCTCGCGCTCGTCATGGCCGCCGCCAAGGCCCGCGCCGCGCTGACGGCCCACCGCGTCAATCTCATCCACGAACACGATACAGGGGGCATGTTTCTTGGCCTGCTCGAAGAGATCCCGGACCCGGCTGGCGCCGACCCCCACGAACATCTCGACGAAATCGGAGCCGCTGATGCTGAAGAAGGGCACACCGGCCTCGCCGGCAACGGCCTTGGCCAGCAGGGTCTTACCGGTACCAGGCGAACCGACCAGCAGAACGCCCTTGGGGACCCGCGCCCCCAGTTTCTGGTAGCGCTCCGGGTTTTTCAGGAAGTCCACGACCTCTTCCAGGTCCTCTTTCGCCTCGTCAATGCCCGCCACGTCGTCAAAGGTAACTTTCACCTTGTTGTCAAGCATCATCTTGGCCTTGCTCTTGCCGAAGGCCATGGCCTGGGTGCCGCCGTTCTGGGCATTTCTGAACAGCACCAGGAAAAAGATGATGAACAGAATGGGCAGGAAGGCAAACGTCAAAATCTGCAGCCAGTGGCCGGAAGACTGGGATTCCTCGAACTTGAAGCGGACGTTGTTCTGCTCCAGCCGGGGCACCAGCAACTGGTTGACGCTTTCTTCAGGCAACTGGACCTTGTAAAAGCTGTAGGGCGGAGTGAGGGAGTCTTCGCTGGCCGGCTCCGCCTTGGCGGTATTGCCGCTGATGGTGACCGAGGCAATCTCCTTGTTCTCGATCTTCGTCAGAAACTCGGAGTAGTCCAGGGTTTTAGAGCTGCTCTCCGGCGAAAACATCAGGGTGGAGAAGAACAACGCCGCAACCAGCAGCAGGGCCAGTATCCAGATACCCGTTTTATGAGAATTTTTCATGAGCCGACTTCCGTAATCAACCTGTAGTTTGGGCTGCAATGATTCCGTCCGGAGGCGGAACACACCTGCCGGGTTCGCCTTTTTGCGCCGTCATTCAAATGATAGCATTTCAGACAACTGAAAACCCGTTGTTTGAAATTATCCCCAACGGGTTTCCGAAATCCGCGGCGCCTGCGCCCGGCAAACGGCCCGGATCGGACGGTTTTCCCATTCTAGCACAATCCCCCGCCGTTCAAGTCCTTTCCCGTTCCCCCGTCCGAAGGATTTTTATCGATGACCCTTCCCAGGGTTCACACACGTTCACAAAAGAAGGGCCTTCCGTTTCCTTGCAAAAAGCCTCTTGTGTTAAGATAGGGTTCGTCTGGCGATAGCAGGGAGAAAACGTCAACGATGGCTTCACTGTCCACAGAAGATTTTCCGTACACCATGGGCTACGTTCAGCAGTTGCTGAACGTGGACGAGTCCGAACTGAGGAACTTCGTGAAGGTCCTGGGCCTGGCCCCCAAGGTGGACGACCATACCGGCAAAATGATCTTCTCCCACCGCGAAACGGAGATCCTGCGCAAAGCCATCGAAATGAACCGCCGGGGTGAGGACCTCACCACCATCTCCCGCCAGTTCTCGCCGCAGAAGCCGGAGAAACAGGATGTCCAGCTCCCGATGGGCGCATCGGGACGGATTGCCGCCGCCAAGACCGGCCAGATGAAAGCCGGGAAGGAAAACCTGGCCGTGATTGTCGAAGCGGTCAGCAACGCGAAGGAAGGCATCCTCAAAGACATGTCCCGTCTGCTGGACGACAAGCTCGCCGGGCTGGACGAGGTGGTCGTCGAACTGATCCGCTGCAAAAGCGAAAACGACGCCCTCAAGCAGAAAGTCAAAAACATCACCGCCGAGAAGGAAACGCTCCAGGACGAACTGGATCGCTACAAGCCAGCAGGCTTCGGATTCTTCCGAAAACTCTGAGTTTCAAGGCCCGTATTTGCCCAGGTAACAGCCGCTTGCACGGCTGAAATTATCGTTCTTCCAGTCCCGCATCAGTTGCTGAAACACTCGATCCGGTTCAATCATCAGGGACACTGCTTCTTCATACGGGAAGAAGTTAATAGCGTTCAGGTTCTCGGTGGTTTCCATGACCAAATCCCCGCCCAGATACGTGGCCAGGAAGAACGTATCAATCACATGGCGCTTCGGGTGGAGGAAATCGGCGATGTAAAGCAGCTTTTCCACCCGGACATCGAGGTTCGCTTCCTCCTTCATCTCGCGCACGGCGCAGTCGGCCATGCCCTCGTCCGGCTCCTGGGTCCCGCCGGGCAGCACCCAGAAATCCCGGTTGTTCTGGCGGCACAGCAGCAGCTTGTCGTCCTTCAGCAGGACCACGCCCACGCGAACCTTGAAGTATTCCCCGGCACTCACGGCATTTTCTCCGGAGTCTCGGCAGACTGATCCGGCGTTGCGGACCAGCCACCAAGCCCGTGGCGCTTGTGAACGTCAAAAGTGCCGTAAGGAGCGGCGGAAGCAGGCGGCTCAAGCCGGGTCGGCGGCATGGGTTGCTCCCGGTCGCTGCCTGAATGGCGGGCACAGCCGGTTATCGTCAGAAAAACGGCCAGCCAGAAGAAGAGGGACATATGCTTCACCATGATGAACGTATTGAACCATAAAATATCACCGGACTTTACGGACCCTGCCCCGGACCAGACCCATCTGTCTGCCTTTGGGACTGCCGACGGATCGCCGATACGGCTCAAAACCCTGTTAACAAAGACTTTCAAACGGTTAATAAAATTTTAACAATCTATCACAGAATGGATGAAACCTGTTTTTATGCACATGAGAGAGCACGTGATCTGGGGGCACCATGCCAGTAGAGCTGGGATCGTTCATACCTTCATTTCTGCGCCAGAGCCAGGCCCGACAGGCGAATCCCTGGTCAATCGGCCCGGTATTCATGCCGGATCAGTTGACCCTGTTCGATAAATGGGGTGATTCCGCCGGTCCCTGGGGCGTCAGGAAGGTTTTGGGCGAGGGCATTCTGGACCCGGTCCTCAGCGGGCAGAAGAAGCTGGATACCGCCATGCAGGCCAGCCCCAACTACCAGAGCGCCAGCCAATTCTTCAGCAAAAACCAGGGGGTGGCCAACTGGACTCAGAACCTGATCAGCAAGCACGCCTACCTCCAGGAGATTTTCCCCGACAAGGCGTCCAGCAGCTATACGAATGCCGCCAAAAACGCTTTTGGCGGCACATCGACGTATGCCAACGTCACCGGAGCGGCGACCGGAACCGCCATACCCGCTATGGGCTATGCCCAGATGCTGGGGTTGGACAGCAACCGGATGGCCCTTCTGCACCGCAAAGCCGGCTCATTTGGACAGGCCGCCAAAATGGCCTTCAGGCCAGAGAGAATGGTCAAACACACAAAAACGGCTCTAATGCGGGGCGAACCAGCCGGCGCCTCGATGACGAAGAACTTCTTCCAGAAAGTCGTCGTCAACCAGAACATCAAGAATGTCCTGGGGCCGCTGTCCGAAGGCAAACTCCTGGTGGGCGGACTGATGAGCGCGGCCTGGCTGATGATGGGCCTTGCCGTCCTGCGCTCCACCAAGCAAGCCTACAACAACGCCATGGACCGCAACGAGGGCTTCCTCAAAGCGACCTGGGACGCGGGCAAGACATTCGTCACCAAGGGCATCAAGATGGTGGCAGCCTGGGAGATGGCCGGTATCGGCTATGCGCTGGGCACCGCCCTCTTTACCCTGGCCACCGGCGCCACCGGCGGGCTGGCCCTGCTGGCGGTGGGCGTCGGCGTCGGCGCTCTGTTCTCCGGCATGACCCACGTGGCCCTGTCCAAAATCATGCCCGAACCAGATCGCCGGGTCGGCTGATATTTACCCCTTAAAGCCTTAATATATACCCCAATGCCGCCGTCCGCTGTTCTCAGGACCTCGCCGGAACATTGGTTTCATGCGGATTCTGGACTATCCGGTCTGGATGATTTTGTAAAGATCCGCCCCGCCATGAGGCAATTCCAAGCTTAATAATGTTTTTATTATTTTAGAGCGTGTAACCTGTGGATAAAAATATTTTTCCCCCATGACTTGGTAGGCCAAAGTGAGCCGGAGGAGAGAGCATTGTTAAACGTAACCGGATTAGGACAGTTCCAGAATTATTTTACGGGGCCTTATCTGGCTGGAACTTACGCATTTCAGTCGTTTGATCCGTTACTGGCCAACCCGTTCCTGAATCCCTTCCTGCTGACGCAGGACCTGCTGGCGGGCCAGGCCCGGACCGGCCCTGTGGATCAGGATCTTGGCCGCGCCCTCTTCGGCGTCAACAACACCAATTCCCGGCCCAACCCGCCTGCCGGAGAAACGGCGGCACCGACGGGCAAGGACCTCATCGACCAGATTATCGACCGGCTGCTGGAACGCACCGGCAGCGGCGGCGCAGCCAACGCCGATGCCAAGCCTGAAACCAGTTCGAGAAACAGCCGGAGACGAGGGGCTGCCGAAGAGAAGAAAACCGCGGGCAGCGCGGGGAACAGCGACCTGGAGGCCCTGCTGAAGGAATTGCAGGGATCGAGAAGCCAGGGCAGCGGCAACCCCATGCTCAACAGCCTGATGATGAACAACCCCTTCTTCCCCGGATTCAACGGCGGCGGGCTGTTTGCCAACGCCCCCATCCAGAATGCGACAGCCGGGCGGCTGGCCACGCTGGACCCCGTGATCCGGAACTCGATGATTACTGAAACCATGTCACCCATTAACGGTTTGTTCCTGTCGAGTGGCATCATCCCGCCATTCCTGATTAACGGTCTGTTTGCCAACGCATAACAGGTGTTTGTCTCGATCAGATTTTAAAAGCTTGGTCATGCCGGCGCATGATCGAAGGTGCCTGTCCGGAGTCCGGAATGTGAGGACTTCCCGGCCCGGGGAATCAGGCGTGTGTTCTCGTGTGTGTGAAAAGGAGCCATAAAACAAGAAGAGGAGGAGCGTTAGCCAAAACAGAAGGAAAACAGGAAGCCACCCGGTCAGGTGAAGCCGGGTGGCTTTCCTGAAAGCCCTTCAGAAACCGTTCAGGAACCGCTTGGGAGCCGTTCGGCTCCTTATTGACGGGATGGGGCGTAAATTCTTTTGAAACAAGCGATTTCCCCTTTTTGCCGGGCGGGCCGTAGTGTATGATGGGTGCGGATTCGCAAGAGGATAGAGGCGGACAACCTTGGATATCCTGCTCCATATCGTCTGGACATTCATGCTGCTGGGGCTGATCGTGGTGGCCTGCATGGTGTTTACCAACGCCATCGAGTGGGCCGGGCACCGGTTCAACCTCTCCGAGGGGGCGGTGGGCAGCGTGCTGGCCGCCGTGGGCACCGCCCTGCCGGAAACTCTCGTCCCCATTGTCGCCATCGTCTCCGGCCTGCTGGCTTTTACGGAGGTCGGCCAGGCGGAGGGCGAGGCCATCGGCATCGGCGCCATTCTGGGAGCGCCATTTCTCCTTTCAACCCTGGCCATGCATATCAGCGCCGTTGCCGTATTCTATTTCGCCGCCACCCGCAAGCGGACGCTCACCATGCACATCAACGAGCACCTGTTCCGGCGGGATCTGCTTTATTTCTTCGCCGCCTACACCGTCGTCTTCCTGGCCGCATTCATCGCGGACAAGCCGGTGAAGATCGGCATCGCCATCGGACTGCTGGTGTTCTACGGCATCTACGTCTACCGCACCATCAAGAAGGAACACATCAGTGACTCGGAATTCGACCTCGATCCGCTCTACTTCGGCCCCAAACACCTGGAGCCGCCGAGCTGGCTGATTTTCATCCAGATTTTCGCCGGGCTGCTGGGGATTCTCATCATGGCCCACCTGTTCGTCGAGGACATCACCCACGTTTCCAAGATGTTTCATATCGACCCGCTGGTCCTGAGCCTCATTATTACTCCCATTGCGACGGAACTGCCCGAAAAGTTCAACAGTGTCCTGTGGCTCGGCAGGCAAAAGGACAACCTGGCGATGGGGAACATCACGGGGGCCATGGTTTTCCAGAGCTGCATTCCCGGCGCCATCGGCATCGCTTTCACCCCCTGGGTTCTCTCGGACCAGGGGATTCTCAGTGTCCTACTGTGCCTGGGGTCCAGCCTGGTAATCTTCTTCTGCGCCTTTCTGAAAAAGGAGTGGACACCCCACGTGCTGCTGAGCGGGGGGCTTTTTTACCTGGCGTTTATCATTTATAGTTTGACGAAGCTGGGCATCTTCACCCTCCCCGCCCCGCCCGCCTGATTGGACGACCATGCAGACACTCCCCGGAAAACTCAAGGTCATGACCGTTTTCGGCACCCGCCCGGAGGCCATCAAGATGGCGCCCGTGGTTCTTGCGCTGGCTGAACGCCCGGACCTTTTTGAGCCGCTGGTCTGCGTCACCGCCCAGCACCGCGAGATGCTGGACCAGGTGCTGCATCTCTTCAACATCCGACCGGACATCGATCTCAACATCATGAAGCCAAACCAGGACCTGTTCCAGGTCACCACGGCGGTGCTCAACGGCATGAAAAATGTTCTGGAGACGCACCAGCCCGATGTTGTGCTGGTACATGGCGACACCACCACCACGATGGCCACCAGTCTCGCCTGCTATTACCTGAAGATTCCGGTGGGCCACGTGGAAGCGGGCCTGAGAACCTTTGACAAGTTCTATCCCTTCCCGGAAGAGATCAACCGGGTGGTGACGGACAGCGTGGCGACGCTCTATTTTGCCCCCACGGAGCGCTCACGGCGCAACCTGCTACAGGTCGGCGCCCAGCCGCAATACGTCCATGTCACGGGCAACACGGTTATTGACGCCCTCTTCTACACGCTTAAGCATCAGGCGGCAGAGCTTCCGGTGGCGCTTGATCCCGAAAAGCGGCTGATTCTCGTTACCACCCACCGCCGGGAAAACTTTGGCGAACCGCTCATTGAAATCTGCCGCGCCCTGCGGGATCTCGTGGACACCCACCCGGACACGGAGATGGTCCTCACCGTCCACCCCAACCCCAATGTCCGCCACACGGTCCATGACATGCTGGGCAACCATCCGCGCATCCAACTGTTGGAACCCCTGGAATACGAACCCTTCTGCCTCCTGATGGACCGGTCGCACCTGATTCTCACCGATTCCGGCGGCATCCAGGAGGAGGCCCCGTCGCTCAGCAAACCGGTGCTGGTGCTGCGTGACGAAACCGAGCGTCCCGAAGCCGTGGAAATCGGGACCGTCAAGTTGGTCGGCCCGCACTACGAGAAAATCCTCGGCGAGGCCAGCCGCCTGCTGGACGATCCGAAAGCCTACGAGGCCATGGCCCAGAAAGCAAATCCCTACGGCGACGGCCTGGCCTCCGGACGCATCGTGGCCGCACTGGAAGTCTTCGCCGGGCAGCGCACCGGGGGGCAGCCGGTCCGGTCGTAAATCGATGGCACAAAAGGGGGTTGTCCGGGTTTACTAGAATATCCCGTCCGTGAACCACGTGAGGAAGATGCCAGAACCATGAACGTCATGCCGTTGAAGCCGCATGCCGGGTCCACTGCCCAACCCGAAACCGTCCGTTTTGCCGCTTCCGTCCCGGTGGATCGGGTCAGCTTTCGCGCAAACGGATTGAACAATGTCCGCTTCGGATGCCGCCTGATGGCATTTTATTCCGAGGGTGAGGACAAAAGCGGCCAGCGGCGGCAAATACGCGACGACCTGCTGGTCAAGGCGAAGGACTCCCTGCTGAACCAGAGCAACGACAACCGACCGCCGGTCCACGGTTTCACCAGCGAGGACGATTTCATCACCAACTACCGCAAGGAGGGCAACCACGACGGCTGGGGACTCGTCGCCTACCCGGACGCTGCCGGCAAAAAACCGGAACCCTGGCAGGCCCGCTCCACACTGCCGGCCCATGAGCCGGGCACGGAAGACGAACCGGGCTTCATCGACTCGGTGGACAATGCCCTGGACAAGGACCCCGGCATCCTGATGAGCCACGTGCGTGCAGCGTCTTCACGCTGCAAACAGGTTGTGCCGGAGAATACCCACCCCTTCGTCCGCGACAACTGGGCCTTCATGCACAACGGTTTCGCCAACGGCGCCATGTCCCCCAACATCCAGCAGCGGCTGAAAGGGCATTACATTCCCCTGCTGGGTTTCGGCCCTTCGGGGACAACGGACAGCGAGGCCGCCTTCCACTTCTTCCTCGGCAAGCTGAAGGAAGACCATGGCACCCTGGACACCAAGACCATCGGACTGGAGAACGTCCGCCAGACGTTTGCCGAAAGCATCCGCGAACTGCTCAACGAATCCCATGGCAACACTGAAGAGCTTGACGGTCACCTGTTCGGCCTGAAGGGCCGCCTGGCGGTGCCTCCCATCATGAACTTCGTCGTCAGCGACGGCGAGAACCTGATGGCTTTCAGAAAGGGACTCAAACTGTACCTGGGCGTCCACACCCTGCCCGGCGGCGCGAAGGAATACATTGTCTCCTCGGAAGCCGTGAAGCCCGGCAAATCCGCCGGCAAGATCGAATGGGTGGAGATCCCCAAAGAGGGCATTCTGACCCTGAGCCGAAACGAGGACGGCTTCGTGGACAAGTCCATCTATTCGCTGGACGAACTGGCGCCACAAACCCTGGCCCAACAGTTTCTGCAATTCTTCCGCGGCCTGATGGCCAGCCTGGCATCCTACTGGCAAGCCCTGCTCGCCCAGTTCAAAAAATCCTGAAGACTTCTATTCCGGCTAATTCTGGCCCAGTGCCTGCGCCGCCCGGTCCGTCAGCACGTAGACGCCTTCCTCCACGGAGCCTAGAACACGGATCAGCCGCTTCTGCTCCATGTTCCAGAGCATGGCCTCAGCGGCCTCCAGGTTCAGGTCGTCGAAATAATCGCGGAACTGCCGGGCATCCATGAATTCCTGCTCTTTCAGGAGCCGGATAAACCGCAGTTCATCCGCATTAAGAGACAGCAGGACTTCCGCCACCGTCATAGACCCACCGCCCGCCTGCGCTTTTACGGGATCGGGATTCGAACCGGCAGGCCGGGAAAAGGCTTTCCGGGGCTTGTTACCGGCTGCTCCCGCCGAGGACTGGTAGGAAATACGTTTGGGCGATTCGATGGTTTCGGGGCCTATAGAGGCTTCTAAAGCTTCAGCTTGCGGGGGCATCAGCGAAAGGCCGCCTTCTATTGTCAAGTCCGCCGAGTCAAGGATCGTTTGCCCCACCGCCTCGTCGGGAATCTCGCCATGTTCGGCCAGCAGGAAGAGTTTGCGGTGGAGTTCCGCACTCTCTTTCGTCGCAGGACTTTCGCTTTCTTCTGAAGCAACCATGGCCGTTTCCGTGTCCTCGTCGGAGACGGTACTCACCGGCTGACCGCCCGGCTGGAACTGGTAGGGCATGCCGGGGGGATTGGCCGCCACTTCCGGTGTCAGAAACTCAGGATAGTTGCCCTGGATATGCTCCCGGATATCGTCGAGCCGATGCTTGCCCATAGGATGGCTGGCAAAGAAGCGGGTCACCGGACCGGCGTCGCCTGAGATTTTAGTCATGATGGTTTCCATGGCCAGCGGATTATATCCACCCTTGACCATGTAATCGATCCCCAGCCGATCCGCCTCGCTTTCGTATTTTTTGCTGAAAGCCTGCCCCATAGCCGAACCGGCCTGAATAGCCGGAGCAACCGCATTAGGGTCCAGCGTCGGCGCCATCAAGGTCAGCATCAGGGCCGCCATTCCGGTTTGTTTCATTCTGCTTTTATGGCCATGCCTACGAATGATGTGGGCGATTTCGTGCCCTAGGACGGCGGCCAGTTCGTCGTCGTTGCTGATGTAGTCAAGCAGGCCCCGATTAACGAAAATCATATGCTTGGTTCCCGAAGCTCTCAACGCCGCCGCGTTCACATCCTTGTCCTGGACAATACGAAAGGCGATCCGAGTATCTATGCCATTAGCCTGGAGCAGGCGCTGGCCAATGTCGAATACCTTCTTTTCAAACGAGGGACGGTTCCACAGGGGATCGTCCTCTCCCTCCGCATGGACCGACAGGGGAAGGGCCAGCAGCAGTCCGGCCAACGCCAGTGCAAACAGTTTTTTCACGCTAAAATCTCCACGAGTATGCCGCGTTGACAACTATAGCAAAACCCGTGAACATGCCAAATTAATAAATCTTCGGTTTTACAACCGCATCATTGGGAATGGATTCCCGCTTTCGCGGAAATGACAGACTGTATGCGCCATTGCGAAGGCTTTACGCCCAGATCCCTAACTAAAGAGCCGAATGGCTCGCGGTTTCGGCTTCCACGGTGTACTTGCACTCTTTATTGGAGCAGGCGTGGAAGGTGCCTTTTTTCAGGTTCTTCTCGGTCATCATGCTGTCGCATTCCGGGCACTTTTCGCCGGTGGGCTTGTTCCACAGGGCGTAGTCGCACTTGGGATACTGATCGCAACCGAAGAAGATCTTGCCCCGGCGGGATTTTTTCTGGACGATCTCGCCCTTCTCGCACTTGGGGCAGCCGATATCCGTCTTGACCACCAGCGGACGCCGGGCCTTGCAGCCGTCATCGGTGCAGGCCAGGTACTCGCCAAAGCGCCCGTAACGGATGACCATTTCGCCGCCGCACTCGACGCACTTCTCGTCGGAGGGTTTGTCTTCGGGAGCGGGCTTCTGGTCCTTGGTCAGCGGCATGGTGGTCTTGCATTCGGGATAAGCCGTGCAGCCCAGGAACTGGGAGCCCCAGCGGCTGGTCTTGATGGCCATGGGCGAGCCGCAGTTCTGGCAGTTGATGCCCTCTGCGATAACGTGGACCTTCTCCATCTCGTTGGAAGCCTTTTCCAGGGTGGCCTCGAAGGGATCGTAGAAGTCCTTGACGACGCCGCGCCAGGGCAGCTTTTCGTCCGCAATCTCGTCGAGCTTGTTTTCCAGGTTCGCCGTGAAGTTGACGTCCACGATGTCCTTGAAATGCTCCACCAGCAGCTTGTTGACCGCCTTGCCCATCGCGGTGGGCTTCAGGGCCTTCTCTTCCTTGATGACGTAGCCGCGGTCCTGCACAGTGCCAATGGTGGGGGCGTAGGTACTCGGACGTCCGATGCCCAGTTCCTCCATCGTCTTGACCAGGCTGGCCTCGTTGAAACGCGGGGGCGGTTCGGTGAAGTGCTGCTTCGGGTTCACCTTCACCAGCTTGATGCCGTCGCCCTTCTGGAGATCCGGCAGGCGGTCGCCCTCTTTTTCCGCCTCGTCCTCGTCGGACTTGTAGACGGCCATGTAGCCGGGGAAAATCACCTGGCTGTGGGACATCCGCAACAGGCAGTTGGCGGCGGCGATCTCCAGGGTTTTTGTCTTGATGCGGGCCGATTCCATCTGGGAGGCCACGAAGCGGTCCCAGATGATCTTGTAAATCCGGTACTGCTCGTCCTTCAGGTAGGACTTCACCTTTTCCGGCGAATTGGTCACGTCCGTGGGGCGGATGGCTTCATGGGCGTCCTGGGTGTTCTTGCCCTTTTTCAGGTAGACGCGCGGCTCTTCCGGATAATACTCCCTGCCGTAACGGTTGACGATGTATTCTTTGGCCTCCGTCTGGGCTTCGTCGGAGATCCGGGTGCTGTCGGTACGCATATAGGTGATCAGACCGACGGGGCCGTCGCCGACATCAATCCCCTCGTAGAGCTTCTGGGCGATCTGCATGGTCTTTTTGACCGTATACCCGTAGCGGGTGCTGGCTTCGCGCTGAAGGGTGCTGGTGATAAACGGCGGCAGCGGCTTGCGCTGGGATTCGCGGGTCTTGACGTCGGAAACAACGTAATCTGCTGTCTTCAGCGTATTGACGACAGCATCCGCTGCTTCCTGACTGCCGATCTCCGGCTTTTTATCGTCAATTCGCGCCAGATCGGCGGTAAAGACAACCTTTTCGTCCTTCTTTGCGGCCAGATCGCAGTTGATAGTCCAGTATTCCACCGGTACGAAGGCCTCGATCTCCTCCTCTCGCTCGCAGATGAGGCGCACGGCGACGCTCTGCACACGCCCGGCGGAAAGCCCTTTGTTGACCTTCTTCCACAGCAGCGGACTGAGTTTGTAACCCACGAGGCGGTCCAGGATCCGGCGGGCCTGCTGGGCGTTCACCCGGTTCTGGTCGATTTCGCGCGGGTGCTTGATGGCTTCAAGAATGGCGTTTTTGGTGATCTCATGAAACTCGATGCGCTGGATGTTCTTGGCGTCATTCTCCAGCAGCGCGGCAATATGCCAGGCGATGGCCTCTCCCTCGCGGTCAGGGTCAGCGGCCAGGTACACGATGTCGCTCTTGGCGGCGGCGGCCCGCAGATCCTCCACAATGTCCGACTTGTCGGGCATGACCTCGTAGACCGGCTCAAAGTTCTGCTTGACGTCCACCCCGATCTTCTTCTGGGGAAGATCCCGGATATGGCCCACGCTGGCCTTGATCTGGAAGTTGGCGCCCAAAATCTTCTTGAGCGTCTTGGCCTTGGCGGGAGACTCGACGATCACCAGCGATTTGGCCTTGGACGAGGCGGCCTTGCCGTCCGAATCGTCCTCCGTTGCGGCCTTCGTCTTGGCCTTGGACTTTGCTTTTGTTTTCTTTTCTGCCATCAAGCTCAACCCCGAAAAAGTATTTTGACGTTGCCCCGATTCCTTATATATATATCAGATTTTTCAATGTCTGGCGAAAAATCAATAAATTTTACCTGAGGGAACGCAAATTCTGAAAGCTACAGGAAACCATAACATTTCCCAGAAATAAAGGGGTGGATTTGGAAGCCCGGCCTACGGGCCTGCTTCATGGGGTCTTGCCCGGACCGGATCAGAACGGCTCCGCACAAAACGGGCGTTTGCATTTATAATGGTGAGTTAAGTGGAGCGAAGCGGTCCGGAATGCTTCCGGCCCGGTTTCTCAGGGAAGTCGGCTTGATTTTTATAACACGTATCACAACGATGGAGAGTTTGAGATGAGAAATCAGTTTCTTGGAAGTCTGCTGGCGTTGACTATCGCCGCCATGCCGCTTGCCGCCTTTGCCGACGGCCAGTTGCAGCCGCTTAACAGCAACTACAGCAGTTCCTACGGTTACCAGGACAACAATACCTATACCGCCAATGCATACCAGGCCGGTCCGTCAGACGCCATGGCCCTGCGCGGGCGGGTCAGCACCATCCCGAAAGGCACCACGATGATCGTCAAACTGGACCAGCCGCTGAGTTCCTACTCCAGCGACCTGGGTGAAAGCGTGGGCGCCACACTGGAAAGCGACGTGTTCGTCAACGACCAGGTGGCCATCCCCGCTGGCAGCGAGGTGATCGGGCAGGTAACGGACGTTTCCCCGTCAGGACGCGTCGGCAAGCATGGCGAAGTGGACGTGCGCTTCCACAGCATCCGCACCCCCGGCGGCACCGTGATTCCCATCCGGGGGCACGTGGTCACGGAGGATAGCACCGGCGTGCTGAAGGGCAACTCCTACAAGATGGATATCGCCAAGGGCATCGGCATTGCCGCCGGCAGCACGGGCGTTGGCGCCCTGGCCGGAACCGCCATGGGTGGCCTGCTCGGCGTGGCCGGAACCGGCGCCGTCATGGGAACCGGGGTCGGCGCCCTTGTCGGCATGGGTTACGCCATTGGCCGCAAGGGCAAGGACGTGGTCATCCCCAGCGGCGCCCGCCTCAGCATCAAGGTCAACGAAGAAGCCAGCTTCTAATTCAGTCAGTTCCCGGCTGAACAAAACGGCTCTCCTCATTCGGGGAGCCGTTTTGATACGAAAAGGCAGAACCCTCTCCCTCCGGGAGAGGTCAGGGTGAGGGGATCTCCTTAAAACGCCACCCGGTTGCGCAGGAGATCGACCAACACGTCGATCTCCCGCCGATCCACCATGGGCAGCCGGTAGAGGTCGTCCAAGGTCTTGATCTGCACGCTTTTTCGCAGGCGCATCAGCTTGAGGGCCGTGCTCTCGTCCATGCCGGGCAGGGTCTTCAGTTCCTCCAGATTGGCCCGGTTCACATTCACCGTACCCGGCGCCCGGTAGCGCTGCTTCAACTGGTGGGAAAACACGTAATCCGGATGCACATACGGGCGTGGCGACGCCATCGCCCCCGCCTGCATCAGCAAGGCCAGTGCAGTCACGGTGAAAAGCAGGTTTCCCCAACCGAATCGCATTGCGTTCCTCGAAAATTGCTCACCCCAGTTTACCGGAGTCCTCATCCAATCCAAAGGCCCTGAATCCCTCCCGTTGACCGAATCTTCACATAAGTTAATATTTTTCCCAAAAATTAAAGAAGCCCCTGCAAACTCCGATACCCCCATCGTGAGGGATTCACCTCCAGGGTGAATGTCTCGCAATTCCCCAACCTCCTCCCCAAGTCACGCTACCGGCTTACGGTAGCTTCTTTTTTTGGGGCGCAAAGCGCCCTTGACAGAAAGGGTTCCACCCCTTCGGCGAAATGCATCATTGCCCGTGAATCCCCAAGCTGTTGCGTTAATACCATTTCGCCAAGCCCAGGCTTTTATCCCAAAGTTTTAGAAAATGGTTATCCGCCTTCCTGAGAGGCGGATGCGGTGGGGGGTGTCCAGGGGGATGGGGCGGTCGCCGTGGATGCTCCACAGACGGGGATGGCCGTGCTGCCGGATGTTCAGGACAGCGGGACAGGCAAACGTATCGCTCAGACGCGAAGATGACAGCAGGCAGAAATCGCCGGAGCGCACCCGAAACTGCCGCAACGCCTGGTGGCCAAGGCCCTCGATGGTCACACCGCCGTAACGCATTACCTGGCCCGGTGTCAGGCGGGCCAAGTGAACCTCCCGCCGAATCGCCACCGGCGAAAGGGGTTTTTGGAACTGCCCGGCTCTGCCGCTCTCCGCTGGCGACAGCACCAGCGCCGAAAGCGTCTGGATGCCCCGGTGCTTCAGGTAGCCTGCCAGCGTCCGGCCTTCGAGGTAGGACGCATCCTCCGGGAGAAAAACCACCGGCTCCCGGCTCGCACCGGACTGTACCACCACCGCCGCATGGCGATAGGAGAGGGGAACGAGATCCATCGTCACGGCCTGGCCGTCCTCCTGCCGGGCAAATGTCAGGGGCAGCAGGAGCAGGGCCGTCGTCCCGGCCAGGGCCAGCGCCTTGCGCCGCATCGGCCAGCCGGCGAACTGATGAAGGAGAAACACCATTCCTATCAGCAATAAATACAGCCCGGCCAGCAGCCAGAAATCCGGCGAGGGTGGATGCCACTGCGCCCAGGCCATACCGTCGCCCCAGCGAACAATCCAGAGCATGCCATGCGCAAAGGGCCACGAGAGCATGGCGGTCAACCATCCCAATGGCTCCCAGACCAGGCTCAGCGCCCCCGCCGTGAATCCGATGGCCGTCAGCGGGGCAATCATGATGAGGGACAGAACATTCAGGGCCACCGAATGGAGGGGCAACTGGTTGAAATGGAAGACGGAGAGCGGCAGTACCCAGATCTGGGCCACGAAGGGCACGAGAACCGTCCCGCTGAGCCAGCGGGTGATGTAGCGGCCCAGCCACTCCTGTAGGGGCGGCACCATCGTAATGATGCCGAAGGTCGTCAGCACCGAGAACTGGAACCCCAGGCTGCCCACCACCTCCGGTGTCGCCAGCACCATGATGGTGACGGCCAGGGCCAGCAGAAACAGGTGGGAGAGTTGACGGTCCATCAGCTTGAAGATCAGCGCCAGCTCCAGCATGGTGCCCGCCCGCACCACCGAGGGCGACAGCCCGGCGAGCATGGTGTAAACCGCCACGGCAATCATGGCAATAATCAACCGCCAGCGGGAATTCATGCCCGTCCGGTGGCAGACCCAGAAGATGAACCCGGCGATAATCCCCACGTTCAGGCCGGAGGCCGCCAAAAAGTGGATCAGACCGGTATCGATGAACTGCCGCTTGGTTTCCGCGTCAATACTGACCGCATGGCTGCCCAGCACCACCCCCGCCAGGATGTCCGACGCCGGGGAGGGCAGGGCCTCCGAGAACACATGGGTAATACGGTCGCGCACCCCTTCCATGGTCCGGGCCACGTGTCCCCGCCAGGAAACCGGCTGGGTTCGGGTGGTCTCCAGGCTGCTGATGCCGCTGATTACCGCCGAGATTCTCTGGGCATGGAGAAAGCGGGCCTCGTCGAAACTTCCGGCAAAGGCCGCCTCGCGGGGCAACAGGAGATTCCCCCGGATTTCGACAACCGTTCCCGATTCGGGCAGGGACATGGCACTCCTGCGGATTCTGGCCGTTCCGTCCGCAAACCGCCCGTTGACCGTAAGCACCTGCAGCTCGCCCTGGCGCCCACCGCTTTCCCGGTGGACGATCATGCCCTCGACCACCACGTTTCGCCCCGCCTGGTGACTCACGTCGAACGGCCCCGGCGCAAACGCCATGCCCTGGTAATAAAGGCCCCCGGCAATGAGGGCGGCAATCCAGACGACGCTGCGAATAACCGCCCGCCTGGGGGAATAGACCAGCAGAACAGCCAGCAGGACGAGGGCCGGAAACACCACCCCCCAATCAAACAGAACAAAGCCCGGTATGGCCCACGCCAGCGCGTTGCCAATGACGAACAGGAACAGCGTCGGGATCAGCGTCTCGTCATACCGGGACAGCAGCCAGTGTTTGTGTGGCCTCAAAGGGATTGACTCTCTAACGGTCGATCGGAATCCTGTCTGACTCTCCAGTGGCAGGGCCATGATAAACAAAAGACCCGCCCGACGGCAGGTCTTTTGAAAGGTTTGTTACATGGAGGAAAAGCCGAATGGCCTAGTCTTTTCCGGCGCCCACACCACTGCCTTCATCCGTGCGGAATTCGGCGTCGATGATCTCCTCTTCGGGGTGGCCGCCAGCGTTACCGTCGGGACCATCGCCATCGGCCTGGGCTGCTCCGGCTTCGTAGGCCTTCGTGGAGATGGCGTACGCGGCCTGCTGCAGCTCCTCCGTCAGCCGCTTCATCTCGCCGGTATCGTTGGCCGAAATGGCACTGCGCAGATCGTTGATCAGGCGGTTGACCCGCTCTTTTTCATCGGCAGGCACCTTGTCGCCCAGTTCGGAGAGCTGGCGCTCCACGCTGTAGCACAGGCTGTCGGCGTTGTTCTTGACTTCCACCTCTTCCTTGCGCTTCGCGTCTTCCGAGGCATGGGCCTCGGCTTCCTTGACCATCTTCTCGACCTCGGCGTCGGAGAGGTTGGTGCTCGACGTGATGGTGATCTTCTGTTCTTTTCCGGTCGCCTGGTCCTTGGCGCTCACGTTGACGATCCCGTTGGCATCGATGTCGAAGGTAACGTCGATCTTGGGAATGCCCCGCGGTGCCGTCGGAATGCCTTCCAGGCGGAACTTGCCCAGGGTCTTGTTGTCATTGGCCATCGGGCGTTCGCCCTGTAGTACGTGCACATCCACGCTGGTCTGGTTGTCTTCCGCGGTGGAGAACGTCTCCGTGCGACGGGTCGGAATGGTAGTGTTACGGTCCACCAGCTTGGTCATCACGCCGCCAAAGGTTTCAATACCCAGGCTCAGCGGGGTGACGTCCAGCAGAACGATGTCCTTGACCTCGCCGGCCAGCACACCCGCCTGGACGGCGGCGCCCACGGCAACCACCTCGTCGGGGTTCACGCCCTGGTGGGGTTCCTTGCCACCGGTCAGTTCCTTCACCAGGTCGATAACAGCGGGAATCCGGGTAGAACCGCCAACCATGACGACTTCATCAATCTGGGAGGCATTCAGCCCGGCATCCTTGAGGGATTGCTCCACGGGACCGCGGCAACGCTCCACCAGATCGCGGGTCAGTTCATTGAACTTGGCGCGGCTCAGGGAAGTTTCCAGGTGCTTCGGCCCGTTCTGGTCCGCCGTGATGAACGGCAGGCTGATGTGGGTTTCCGTCACGCTGGAAAGCTCGCACTTGGCCTTCTCGGCGGCTTCCTTCAAACGCTGCATGGCCTGTTTGTCGCCGCGCAGGTCAATGCCTTCCTGCTTCCTGAACTCGTCGGCCAGCCAGTCGATGAGCTTTTCGTCGAAGTCGTCGCCGCCCAGCTTGGTGTCACCGTGGGTGGATTTGACTTCGAAGACCCCTTCGCCGACCTCAAGGACGGAAACGTCAAACGTCCCACCGCCCAGGTCGAAGACCAGGATCGTCTCGTCGCTCTTCTTGTCCAGGCCGTAGGCCAGCGAAGCCGCTGTCGGCTCGTTGATAATCCGAAGCACTTCCAGCCCGGCAATCTTGCCGGCATCCTTGGTCGCCTGGCGCTGGCTGTCGTTGAAGTAGGCGGGAACGGTAATGACCGCCTTGGTCACTTTCTCGCCCAGGTATTTGGAGGCGTCATCCGCCAGCTTGCGGAGGATCTTCGCCGAGATCTCCTGGGGCGTGTAATCTTTGCCGTCAATGGTCCACTTGTGGTCGGTGCCAATCCAGCGCTTGTTGGACGCAATGGTGCGATCCGGGTTGAGAACGGCCTGGCGCTTGGCCAACTGGCCCACCAGCCATTCACCGGTCTTGGAAACGGCCACAATTGAGGGGGTGGTACGATTCCCTTCCGCGTTTGCAATGACTGTAGGTTTACCACCTTCCATTACGGCAACAACCGAGTTGGTGGTACCCAAGTCTATTCCCACTACTTTCGACATAACTCAGGGACCTCTTCTATATCAAATAAACCTTTCAAGTTCACAGGGTTCACACACGTGCACTTACTTACCACTTTATAAGAAAAAAAAGCTCATCAGGAGATTATTTAGATTGTTTTAAGAATTCGTTTTTCCCGGCAAACCGGGCTTTTGGCCTGTTTCCAGCCTTGTCATTGAAAATCCGCATTGAGCCGATATAGTGGATGAAACTTGATTTTTTCAGGGAAGGGGCATTTTATGAAAATTCCGGGTATGCATCAGGGCAACACACTGTCATCCACCGGCCCAACGCCTATTGTGTTCGGTCAGGCGCAAGTTTGCCGGACCGATGAGGCCGGCGACCGGTTTGAACGGCGGGAAAAACCGCCCGGCAACAGCCTGACTCCCGGAGTTCTCGGCACGGCAATGCTGATGGCCATGACGCTGGCCTTCGGAACACCGGCAACCGGTCAGGCCCAGGTTATTCCCCTGCCCTTCGAACAGCCCGAACCGTCTGCCGCCGCCCAGATGGAAAAGCTCACCCAGGTGCTTGGGCTGGCCGGAAAGGACTCCGTGACGGTGCAGGATTACCGGGACGCCTTTTTCAAACGCTACCTGCAAGGGTTCGGGCAAACCCTCCTGGATCTCAAACGGGAAAATCCCGAACTGCCCATTTCCGCTGAACAATACGCCCTGGCTTTTGATGATGCCTTTCTGCGTCCCTTCGCCCAGCAGTTCAATCTGGACCCGGACAGTCCGGACGAACACGATCAGATGGCCTTCTTCCGGCTGATGGAATGGACGCTGCCCAAGGCGCTTGATGTTCGCAACAGCGCGGAGGTCAACGATCTGGCCCAGGCGAAAATCCGCGAGAAGCTTGATTTTGGCGGGGATTCGATGCAGTGGTGGATGCTGGCTTCACTGACGCTGGAAAATCCGGCAATGACTGATGAAAAAATCCGGGAACTGTTTGACGTACCGGAAGCGCTCCCTGGAATTTTCCCGCTCAGGCCAATGCCAAGACCCGACCTGGACAACGGCTTCAAGGAGTTCGAGTTCCGTACGCTGCCCTATGAGGATTTATAAACGGGCGGTCAGCATCCGTTCAATCCCCGCATAGTCCGGCTCTATCCGCACAGTAGAGAATCCGGCGCCGCTGAAGCAGTTTCGGGCCGCTTCCGCCAGGCCCATGCCCAGTTCAACAATAACCCAGCCACCGGGGTTGAGATGCTGTCCCGCCCGGTTCGCAATCTCCCGGTAGAAATGCAGGGCATCTTCCGGAGCAAACAGGGCCAGTGCCGGCTCATGCTCACGAACTTCCGGGGCCAGGGTGTCGCGCTGCGCCGGATCGATATAGGGCGGATTGGACAGGATGACGTCGAAAACATCCCCCTCAACCGGTTCAAACAGGCTCCCTTCAAGAAACACGACCTTACCGGACAATCCCAGGTTCCGGGCATTGTGTCCGGCCACCCGAAGCGCCCCGGAAGAAACGTCCGTGGCCACCACATGGCACCCCTCCGGCAGCCGGCTGGCCACCGCCAGCGCAATAGCCCCCGATCCGGTGCCGATGTCCAGAAAACGCCGACACCCCGAAGGCGTTGCCAGCGCCAGGGCCTGGTCCACCAGAAGCTCCGTTTCTGGCCGGGGAATCAGCACCTCCGGGGTCACGAAAAGCTCCAGGCCATAAAACCAGGCTTTGGAAACCAGGTACTGGATGGGGACCCTTCGCTCGACACGGCATTTCAGAATCTCATCAACCTGTTTTTCCAGCGTGTCAGGGATCTCCCGGTCGGGGTCCGAAAGCACCGCCACATCGTCCAGATTGAGTATATATCGCATTATATACGCAGTTTCCGCCCCGGTCTGTTCCGGGGAAAGCGTGACAGCATCAAGGGTTTGCCTTATCCGGTTTTTAAGGGTCTGGAGGGTAATCCCCACGGTTTCCTCCTTTTGCCGGGCACGAATTAAAGAATTATAACCAAACGCCGATAAACCAGTTATGAGTGCCACTCGTAGGCGCGAGGAGTGGAAGATTCTACATCATCATTCGCTGAGTACGGAAACAACCTTCTACGGATGGAGTAATCGTTTGTGAGTTCGCAAAGTCCCCTGCCAGACAGATCCGGAATGCCCCAGGGAGAAGCCGCCGAACCGAAAACCGGGACAGGCACCCCTCCGGGGAATGGCAAACCGGCTGTGAACGCACCGCCCCAGCAACCTGCACAGGGCGGCGGACCGGCCATGCGGCCCGGCGGCCCCCGTCCGGGAGGACCGGCGGGACCTCCGAAGCAGCAGGCCCCCAAGCGCATTGGCGACATCCTGATCGAGCAGGGCGCCATTACAATGCAGCAATTGAAAAGCGCCCTCTCCGAATCCCAGGCCACCAAGACCCCTATCGGGGCCGTGCTGGTGAAGCTGGGCTATGTGGAGGAAACGACGCTGGGGAAAGCCCTCGCCATCCTGCATGGATTCGAATATATCAACATTAGCGAAGTTGAACTGGACCCCGCCGTGGTCCGCCTGCTGCCGGATGACTTCATCAAGCGCCACATGGTGGTCCCCATCCGCATTGACCAGAAATACAAGCGCCTCGAAGTGGCCATGGCCCGCCCTGACAACCTGCGGGTTCTGGATGAAATCGCGCTGCTCACCGGCCTGCGACCGATTCCCAGGGTCTCCACCCACAAGGAAATGGTCACTGTTCTCGACAAGTTCTTCCGCCAGCACGTCTCCGGCGACGAGGCCCTGCGCCAGATTGAGGAAGATTTTCTCAAGGAAGACAATATTTACGACGATGGTGGCCTGACCTCGGAACTTGAAGCCGAGATGGCCGCCGAGGACGCCCCGGTCGTCATGCTGGTCAACTCGGTGCTTATCGAGGCCATCGACGGCGGCGCCTCGGATATTCACATCGAGCCGCAGAAGGAGCGGCTGCTGATTCGCTACCGTGTGGACGGCATCCTGCGCGAAGCCAAGAGCATCCCCAAAAAGATGGCCAGCGCCGTGGTTTCCCGCGTAAAAGTGGCCAGTGGCATGGATATCGCCGAACGCCGCCGACCGCAGGACGGTCGCATGAAAATCAAGATGGGCTCCACGGAAGTGGATATGCGTGTCAACACCCTGCCCGTGCAATTCGGAGAAAAAATCTGTATCCGTATCCTGAAAGCAACCGCCACGTCGGGCGGTCTGGAAAGCCTGGGCCTGACCAGCGAGGAATCCAAGCAGATTTTCCGCATGATCAAGGCCCCCAACGGTATCATCCTCGTGACCGGACCCACCGGTTCCGGGAAAACGACCACGCTGTACTCGTGTCTTCGGGAAATCAACAATCCGGAAATCAACATTTCCACCATTGAGGACCCCATCGAGTATCCGCTGTCCGGCGTCAACCAGACCCCCATCAACCACAAGGCGGGCATGAGCTTTGCCAACGCCCTGCGGGCCTTGCTCCGTCAAGATCCGGACGTCATCCTGGTGGGTGAGATCCGTGACCATGAAACCCTGGAGTCGGCTATTCACGCTGCACTGACAGGCCACCTGGTGTTCAGCACCCTGCACACCAACAGTTCGGCCAAAACCGTCACCCGCCTGCTGGAGATGGGAGCGCCGTCCTACCTCGTCAGTTCGGCGGTCATCGGAATTCTGGCCCAGCGCCTGGTGCGCCGCATCTGCTCCAAGTGCAAAACCTCCTATCCGGCTACCGAAGAAGAGCTGGAAATCCTGGGAATGCAGGACAGCGAGGAGGAAATAACCCTGTACAAAGGGGCCGGCTGCGACCACTGCGGCCATACCGGCTATGCGGGCCGGGTGGGTCTGTATGAGATTATGAAACTGAACCGCGAAATCCAGGAACTGGTTGACAGTGGCGCCTCCACCTTCGCCATCCAGGACGCCGCGGTGAAAAACGGAATGTTTACGCTTGCGATGGACGGCAAGCGTAAAACCCTGGCCGGGCTGACCACCGTCGAGGAGGTCACCCGCGTTCTGGGACTGGAACTGGAGGGTTAATCCGACATGCCTGTCTATACTTACGCCGCCATTGATCCCGGCACGAACAAGACCATCGAGGGCAAGCTCGAAGCCAAGAACCTTCGGGAAGCCAAGGAGCTGATTCGCGGACAGGGACAGATCCCCACCCGGCTGGAGGAAGACGCCGACATCGGCGGCCTGGAGCATCTGCTCAACCGGATACCTGTCCTCAGCGCCCTGACCAATCCCACCCTGCGAGACCTCGCCATCTTCACCCAGCAGCTCTACACCCTGCTGGACGCCGGTATTCCGCTGATTGAAGGCCTGTTCCTGCTGGAGCAGCAAACCTCCAACGGCTCCATGAGAAGCGCCCTGAAGAAGATCCGCTCGGACGTTATCGCCGGGGATTCCTTCAGCGCCAGTATCACCCGGTATCCCCACATCTTCAGCCGCCTGTACGTCAACATGATTCGGGCCGGCGAGGTTTCCGGCAACCTGGACGAAATCTGTCTGCGGCTCGCCAACCTGCTGGACAAGGAAATGGCTATCAAGGGCAAGGTGAAAGGGGCCATGGTGGTTCCGGTCATCACGGCGGGCATCATCTTTCTCGTCACCCTCGGCCTGCTGATGTTTGTCGTACCGCAGTTCCAGGCCCTGTTCACCCAGGGAGGGCGCGAATTGCCGCTACCCACCCAGCTTCTGATTGTCACCAGCGACTTCCTCCAGTCTTTCTGGTGGGCGCTGTTCGTCGCCATGGGGGCCCTGGCCTTCTGGTTCAACTTTTTCCGCCAGTCCAAAACCGGAAAACCGCTGATTGACCAGTGGATGTTGACGCTGCCGGTCATGGGCGACCTGTTGAACAAGTCCTATTCCAGCTCATTCGTCCGAACGCTGGCCACCCTGCAGGCTTCCGGGGTCTCCCTGACCGAGGGGATCGGAACCGCGGCGGGCACCGTGGACAACTACGTCGTCCGGGTCACCCTGGACCGCGCCCGCGAAAGCATCCTCGTCGGCGGCAGTCTCGCCAAACCGCTGGAACAGAGCAAGGTTTTCCCGTTCATGGTCGTCAAGATGATTGCCATCGGCGAGGAAACCGGGAACCTGGAAGGCATGCTCTTCAAGTCCTCCGACTTTCTCGACCGCGAGGTGGACGAGGCCATCGACAACATGACCAAGCTGATTCAGCCGGTGATGACCGTCGTCCTGGGCGCCATCCTCCTCTTCATCCTGCTGGGCCTCTACCTGCCCATCTTCGAGATGCACAAACTGGTCGGATAGCAGCCCCGTGAGCGCTTAGATAGAATCGACATTTAAACCTGAAACATGCTTTCTGCTGTCATTCCCGTCCCTGCCTTCGCAAGGATAAATTCCAACGGAATCCATTCCCCGTATTCGCGGTCAATGGATTCCGGCTCACCCATATCCGTACAGCTCGGCTTTGGCCTCGCTTACGGCTATCGGCGTCCGGAATGACACGGGTTGATTTATCTTAAATGTCGATTGACCCTAGGTAGAATCGACATTTAAACCTGAAACATGCTTTCTGCTGTCATTCCCGTCCCTGCCTTCGCAGGGATAAATTCCAACGGAATCCATTCCCCGCATTCCCGGTCAATGGATTC
Organism: Candidatus Neutrinobacter sp.; assembly: GCA_039794365.1. Taxonomy (GTDB): domain Bacteria; phylum Cyanobacteriota; class Vampirovibrionia; order Vampirovibrionales; family Vampirovibrionaceae; genus JBDIVN01. Next base: position 616,524 of record JBDIVN010000001.1, read on the forward strand.
CGGCTCACCCATATCCCTTGTTCAAGGGCTATCGGCGTCCGAAGTGACAGGGCGCTTCTCACTCGGATTAAATATTGATTGGCCCTAAAGCGAGGGCCGGGCCGCCTCGCGGACGGCATCGAGGATCTGATCCCCGGTCAGGGTCACCCGGCAGTTGTTATGACTGCAGACCTTGGCATAGCAGGGACGGCACGGAAGATCCACAAAAACGGGCCGGAAGGTGCTTTCCCGGCTGTGGGGCGCCCATTGCTTCTCGTTGGTCGGGCCGTAGACCCCGACGATCTCCGGCACATTGGCGGCGGCGGCCATGTGGATCGGCCCCGAATCCACGGTCAGTATCAGCCTCACACGCTTGTAGAGGGCAAAGGTTTCCCGCAGGGAGGTTTTTCCAGAAAAGTTATGGATTAATACCCCCGCCTGCCGGGCCAACATGTCGTACTGGGGGTAATCCTCCGCCGTGCCGGTGGAAAGGAGCTGATAGCCCGACTCATGCAGATGACGTATGGCGGGCGCGTACTTGGCCGGATCGATCGTTTTGCCGTGAGAGGCGCTAACCGTATGGATCACCGCCATCGGCTCCGCCTTGTCCACGCCGTTTTCAGTCAGCATGTGCTCCACGGCGGCTTCATCCTCTTCGGTGGGCCAGAGTTCCAGGTGATCATCCTTCGGCTCCAGTCCGCAGGCCCTGAGCAACCCCAGGTGACTGACCGCCTGGTGCACGTCCGTGCGAAGGGACGGGTAGGTCGCCCGGTAATCCAGCAGCAGGCCCCAGCGTTTGTAGCCGATTGGCTTGGGAAAACGCTGCTTGTCATAGCCCGCGATGTGGGGAATCCCTGCCAGCCTGCAGGCCAAGGCCATGGTAAAGGACTTTCTCAGGATGAATACGGCATCATAACGGCTTTGATAAAGCCATGCGGCCAGGGCGGGGAGAGACGGCGCCTCCGGAAAAATATTCTGAACGTAGGGACAGGGTTCCAGCAGGGTGGCCGTCGCCCTTGAGGCGAGCACGTCAATCTGCGCCTCAGGGAAATGATAGCGCAGGTTACGAATGAGGGGGACAGTCAGGATGGTGTCCCCGATAAAGCGCAGGGGAACCACCAGAATCCGGCCAGGGGATGAGGGAAAGCGCCTGAAACTCTTCATAAGGCGCGTTTGGCATATTTGCGAAAGACCCGGTAAAAGAGATAGCCCGCCAGCAACAGGAGAAAGAGCTTGCCGAAGGGGGTGAAAAACAGGACCCGTCCGCCGGTTCTCAGCATCACCACCAGGAAGATCCCCAGCAAGGCCCAGTAGAAAACCCTCTTCAGGGTTTGCATCCGTTTCTGATTCTTCGTCTGGAGCACTTCATCATGCTGAATCCGGGAATAACCCCGGTCATAGCGGGAACGCCGGGCCGGATCGCCGAGGATGGCATAGGCTTCGTTCAGGTCCTGCATCCGGCTGGTCATCCGGGACTTGTGGGAGGTATGGTAGCGATCCGGGTGATATTTCTGCGCAAGGGTCCGGTAGGCCTTGTGAATGACCTCCCCACTGGCCTCCGGGTGAACTTCCAGTATCCTGTAATAATCCTTCATACCCCCATTAAACCCCAGATCCAGAAGGTTGTCAGCCGCCCTCACCCTAACTCTGGGAATCCCTGCCTTGCCCGCCATACTCCCCCGCGCCAGAGAGAAAATTGCCCACCATTTCTCCCCTCTCTCCGCTTGAGAAGAGGCCCCCCGCCTGCCACTTCCCCCTCCCCCTTTGGGAGAGGGTTGGGGTGAGGGTTACCGAAGCAGAAAGGCTTCAGGGTTCTGATAGGCGCCCTTGTTCATAACCTCGAAATGCAGGTGGGGTCCGGTGGTGCTTCCGGTCATGCCTACCGTGCCGATGGTCTGGCCCTTGGTGACCTTGTCCCCCTTCTGGACCGACATCCGGGCCAGGTGGGCATATCGGGACTTGATGCCGTTGCCGTGATCGATGACGATCAGGTTGCCATAGCCATAGTAGGGCTTGGCCATCACCACCGTTCCGGCTTCCGCCGCATGGATGGCAGTGCCGACGGGCGCCGCCATGTCCAGTCCGTTGTGACGGCGGCCATGACGCCAACCGTAGCGGGAGGTGATGCGGTAATTCTTCATCGGGATAATCATCTGGAAGGCCAGGACCTCCGGCTCAACCGGCCCCAGGAAGCCACGCGAAGGCGTACGGCTGGCAGTCTGTGGAATCGTCCGAACAGGCCGCTCGACCGGCACGTCTTCATCCAACGGATTCATTTCCACCGCAGGCAGGACCTTGATGATGCGGGACTCGATGCCCAGCTCCTCGCCGGCTTCAGGCCGGGCCATCGCGATAAAGGGCTTGAGCTGCTCGTCCTTCGACAGCAGCGCCATGGCCGGGCTTTCGTTGAGCAGCCGATCCGCGCGGGCCATTAGCAGATCCACGTTTTCCACATGGTGCTGGTTCTGGCTGAACGTCACGGCGCCGCCGTGGGTCAGAACGGAGAGGATGCAGAAGGCAATGAAGCCGAAGGTCAGGGCCTGACCGGAGCCGGGATTGCTCTGGCGGCACATTTTCCTGAACCGGGAGAACCGCTCTTCGGATATTTTGCGACTGACCGTTTCGGCGCGACTGACCGTTTCGGCTACTTTGAACATGTTGTAGCGCGTTGCGGATGAGTGCTCTCTCTTGGTCATGGAGTTTCCCTGCGTTGACTGTCTGGAGGAGGAAAGGACAGGAGGCCTTTTACAAAATTTTTATCTCCTGCTTACGCCTGTCCGGTTCCAATGCCGGTCACCTGACTGGCGGGTTGACTTCCGGGTTCGGACCGGAGTCGGCTTCCCACTATGATTCTGGGGGTGTCTGAATGCTAACCCGAATTATAAGCGGATCAAACCCTTCATACGTTGTAATATTTTCAGAACGTTTATCTTTTCTTTGCAAAACAGGCGGAAACCTTTGCAGGGCTTGAACGTCTGGTTGTGTTAAGGTTAATGAACGTCAACAATAAGAATCAAAATATCGGTTATATTTTGAAAACAATTTATACCCAGAGGATGAATTGACCCAGGCAGGATGATTCAACATGGCATTACTCGGCGTTAACGTAGATCATGTGGCCACTATCCGAAATGCGCGGGGAACACCATTTCCCGATCCGGTCAAAGCCGCTCTCATTGCGGAAGACCACGGTGCAGACGGCATTACCGCCCATCTGAGAGAGGATCGCCGTCATATCATGGACCCGGACATGCAGCGGTTCAAGGACAGCATCCGCACCCGGCTCAACATGGAAATGGCCGCCACGGACGAAATGGTCGCCATTGCCCTGAAAGTAAAGCCCTGGATGGTAACGCTGGTCCCCGAACGCCGGGAAGAGCTGACCACCGAGGGCGGGCTGGATGTCATCCGGTTCCAGGAAACCATGAACCGGGTGGTTGACCAGTTGCAGTCACAGGACATCCTGGTCAGCCTGTTCATCGAGCCGGACGAGGCCCAGTTGGATGCCAGCCGCAAGAGCGGCGCGAAGATCGTCGAGTTCCATACGGGCCGCTACTGCGAAGCCTTCGAGCAGGAAAACGGCGTTGGCGCCCGGACCCAGAAAGAACTGGACCGGCTTCTGGCTGCCGCAAACCAGGCCGTGTCCGCCGGAATTGAGGTCAACGCCGGCCATGGCCTGAACTACGAGAACGTGACGCCGATTCTCAAGATGGCCGGGCTGAAGGAACTGAACATCGGTCATGCCATCGTCGCCGAGGCCCTCTTTTGCGGCTTCGGCCCCGCCGTCCGCCGCATGAAGGATCTGATTTCCTGAGTAAAAATCCTCCGGACGGAGGCTGAAATCCCTCGAAAAATTTTTATACTGAAGGTATGAGTATTTCGAGGAAGTGGTGGATTCGCCTGGCTTCAGGCATGGTGCTTTCCGCAACGGCGTTCGGCCTTGTGGGAAATCCGGCATTTTGCGCCGAAAAATATTACCTGGACGGGGTTCTAGCCTACCAGCAAAAAAATTATCACGTGGCCCGCGGAATTTTTGAACGGCTGCACCGGGAAAAACCCCAGGACGTCAAGATTACCTACTACCTGGCCATCACCCATGCCCGGCTTGGCGAGGTCAGCGAGGCGCGAAACCTGTATCAGGCCGTCATCAATACGGACCCGGAAAGCAGCGCCGCCCAACTGGCCCGCGAAGGGATGCGCTACCTGCCCGATCCCGACCGGCTGGACGCGCCACCCAGGGTTTCCCTGGAGTCCCCTGCTTCGGAAGCGGTGGATCAACGGGCGGTTCATGAGCTGATCGGCCCGTCGGAACAGTCCCCGTCCGCCGAGGAAGAAATGCCCCAGCTCAAGTTGACACCGGTCCACCTGAGTTCCGAGGAAATTCGGAAATCCGCCGCCGCGGGAGCCGCCGACGAACCGGCGTACCAGGCCCGAAGCGCCTATGATCACCCGGCCAACCACCGAATCGTCAGCGACAACAATACGACGGAATCCGGCCAGACCCAGAACCCTCAGACACCTGCCCCGGCCATGAATCCCCAGGACATGATGGCCTGGCAGATGATGATGATGGGCATGGGCAACCCCAACGGCGTCAATCCCATGATGATGATGAATCCAACCATGATGAATCCGATGATGGGGCAGATGTACGGCCAGAACGGCGACAGCCAGGGCGGATTTCAGATGGACCCCCAAGCTTACAGCACCCTGATGATGAACCAGATGCTCCAGAACTTCGACGTGATGGGCGGGCATAATAACGATCGTTAGGGTCCCGCCTACCCGGCCCGATTATAGTATGCGGGCGGGGGCAAGCCCCTCGTCTATCCACTCACCGCAGGCTGAAACGCACCAAGCAAGCCGTAAAGTTGATGCGGGATTCTGAAGGTGTCACGCCCGATCCAGCAACTAACGAGCCGAATGGCTCTTGCGCAGGGTGATGTTGGGTTCCTGTAGGTACAAGGCGGATACCTGGTCCCAGGGTTTCCGGAACCGTTCGCCATGCCCGGCAATCAGCCGCTGCATCATGTCCGGCGCAAATGGGCCTTTGGTTTCAATAACATGCACCGGCGCTTCGTCAAAGTGGGGCAGGGTCTTTAGGGATTCGGAGATATAGACCATCACCTCCGGCTGGAAGACCGGGACATTATCCAGGGCAATCAGGCCAGGGGATGTGAGGGTCAGGACCTCTTCAGGCTCGATCACCATAACGCCGTGATAGGCCTTACCCTGCAAGGCGTCGATGCAGACGGACACCGGCCTGCCGGGATGAGCGGCGGCGTAAAGATCAAAGGTGTTAAAGGCATAGACGGGCAGATCCAGGAACTGGGCCATGGTCCGGACGGTGGCCAAACCGGTTCGGATGCCCGTAAAGCTTCCGGGGCCGGTATTGACGGCCAGGGCGGTCAGATCTTTGGCGTTTACCCCGGCCTGTTTCAACCCTTTCTCAACAGTCGGGACAAGAATGGCCGAATGATAGCGGTGAGAGGTCCCCGGTTCGCTGAAGCGGAAGACCATGTCCTCGCCCACGCTGACACCCACCATCAAGAGCTTCGAGGTGGTATCCAGGTACAGGATCACGTCAGTATTGGCGGGGGAGGCCATCGAGAATCTCCGGCTTGTGCGTATGCACGGCAACCATACGCTTTTCCTCCTCTGCATTCTCGGCGTCGGGCAACCGAAAATCAAGGGTGGCCGTCACGAAGGGGTCCAGGAACGGCCCGTATTCGGCCCATTCCACGGCCATCACCGACTGTTTCTCCTGCAAAATGCCGAGCAGCTCATGGGCGATGGAGCCGGAATCCTCGGTTCCCAGCCGGTAGAGATCGGCATGGATCAGGGGCGTCCGGCCCGAAAGATACTCGTGGATCAGCACGAACGTGGGGCTGGTCACCCGCTCATCAATGCCCAGATGCCGGGCCAGGCGTTGGATAAACGTCGTCTTTCCCGCGCCCATCCCGCCGTTAAGCGCCAGCACATCCCCCGGCCCCAGTCTTCCAGCCAGGGCGGCAGCGAAACGGTCCAGTCCGTCCAGGTTCTCAATGTAAAATTCGGTTTGCATTATGGCTTGCATCTCGATGGGGTTCATTGCTTTCTGTTATGATGGCACATCGGAAAATGTGGTATAAAATCCCTTTAAGAATGACGCCGGTAAAGGCATCTCCGATTTTCAAACGTCAATTTTAGCAGGAAGCAGGGCGCTGATGATAAGCTCAAACGATTTCAAGACCGGGATGACCATTGAGATGGACAACGGCATCTGGCAGGTCGTGGAATTTCTTCACGTCAAACCCGGCAAGGGTTCGGCGTTTGTCCGCAGCAAGCTGAAAAACGTGCAGACCGGCCAGGTGGTGGAAAAAACCTTCCGGGCAGGCGAGAAAGTGGCCCCCGCGCACCTGGATCGCAGCGAAATGCAGTACCTCTATAATGACGGCACCAACTTCACCGTCATGGACAACACCAGCTACGAGCAGATCACGCTGACCGCCGAGCAGATCGGCGACGGCGTGAAGTACCTGAAGGAAGGGATGAACGTCAACGTGCTGGCTCATAACGGTCGCATCATCGGCGTGGACGTCCCCAACTTCGTGGAACTGGAAGTGGTGGACACCCCGCCCGCCGAGAAAGGAAACACGTCCTCCGGCGGCACCAAGCCCGCCACGCTGGAAACCGGTGCCCAGGTCCAGGTGCCCTTCTTCGTGGTCAACGGCGACAAAATCCGGGTGGACACCCGCACCAACCAGTACCTGGATCGTGTCTAGGGAGACAGGTTCAAAAAGTAGAATCGTTTACACAGGGTTTTAACAAATGGATGTGGATATTCAGAAAATTCGGGAGCTCGCGGATCTGGCCACGGAGAAGAATCTGGCCGAGATCCAGGTGACCGACGGAGAGAAGAGCGTTACCATCAAGACGATTAGCGAAGCGGCCACAGCACCGCAGGTCATCTACAATACACCACCCGCAGCGGCTTCAGCCGCCGGGATCAGTGCCTCGGTCGCCCGTGAAAGCGCCGTTGAGGATGCCGAATTCCGGAGCGCCTCTGCCGATTCCGGCGTCACGGCGGCCAACATGCATACGGTTACCTCGCCGATGGTGGGTACTTTCTACCGGTCCCCCTCGCCGGACTCCGCCCCCTTTGTGGACGTGGGCCTACAGGTGACCTCCGGTCAGACCCTTTGCATCATCGAGGCCATGAAGCTGATGAACGAGCTGGAAAGCGAAGTCAGCGGAAAAATCGCCAAGATCCTCGTGGAAAACGGCCAGCCCGTTGAATTCGGCCAGCCACTGATGGTTATCGAAATGTAACACGGTATAATCGGTCAATTGGGCAACTTTTGGCCGGGTGATGCGTTTAATCCCTTCAGAGCGGAAAAGCCGCCCCTCAAGACAACAAACCCGGAGACTGCAAACGCAATGTTTGAAAAGGTTTTAATTGCCAACCGAGGCGAAATCGCCCTGAGGATCATCCGCGCCTGCCAGGAGCTGGACATTCGGACAGTGGCCATATACTCCCAGGCCGACGAGGAAAGCCTCCACGTTCAACTGGCCGACGAGGCCTACTGCGTGGGACCGGCCCAGTCCGCAGCCAGCTACCTCAACGTCAGCAACATCATGAGCGTAGCGCTGATGTCGCGGGCAGACGCCATCCACCCCGGCTACGGTTTCCTGGCGGAAAACGCCGACTTCGCCGAAATCTGCACCGAGCACCAGATCAAGTTCATCGGTCCCTCGGCTGAAATGATCCGCATAATGGGCGACAAGGCCACCGCCAAAAGGACAATGGCCAACGTCGACGTCCCGGTGGTTCCCGGAACGGACGGAACGACCGCCGATCCCAAGCTGATCAAGGCATGGGCCGCCAACGTGGGCTACCCCATCATCATCAAGGCCACCGCGGGCGGCGGCGGCAAGGGGATGCGGGTTGTTGAGAACGAGGGCCAGGTGGAAAGCCAACTGAACACCGCCCGTGCCGAAGCCAAAGCCGCCTTCGGCAACGACGAGGTCTACATTGAGAAATACATCAAGAATCCCCGCCATATCGAGTTCCAGGTGCTGGCCGACCAGTACGGCAACGTGGTTCACCTGGGCGAACGGGACTGCTCCATCCAGCGCCGCCACCAGAAGCTCATCGAGGAAGCTCCCTCGCCGGTTGTCACCCCGGAACTGCGGGAGAAGATGGGCAGCATCATCCTCAAGGCCATCCGTAAAATCGGTTACGAAGGCGTCGGCACCATCGAATGCCTCTGTGACGACCAGCTGAACTTCTATTTCATGGAGATGAACACCCGTATCCAGGTGGAACACCCGGTTTCCGAGATGATCACCGGCATTGACCTCATCAAGGAACAGATCAAGGTCGCCGCGGGCCAGCCCCTCTCCTTCACCCAGGACGAAATCATCTTTCGCGGCCATGCCATCGAGTGCCGCATCAACGCCGAGGACCCGGACAAAAACTTCATGCCCTGCCCCGGCAGGATCGACGGCTACGTGGCCCCCGGCGGCCCCGGTGTCCGGGTGGACAGCCATATGTACGACGGCTACAGCATCCCGCCCTATTACGATTCGCTGATGGCCAAGCTCATCTGCTATGGCGCCACCCGCGAGGAGGCCATCGCCCGCATGAAACGCGCCCTCAACGAGTACGGCATCACCGGCGTCAAGACGACGATTCCCTTCCATTTAAAGGTGCTGGACAACCCGGATTTCCTCAAGGGCAAAGAGGTCTACACCGACTTCATCGTCCGCCACGCCCTGAACTAGGAATCAAGCCTCTCCCCCTGAGGGAGATGCGCAGCCGTAGGCGACATCAGGAGCCGTTCGGATGCGGTGAGGGGTGAGCTGATCAGGTACTAGGTCAGCCACGCCCCCGGTTCCGGGGCCGGGTCCATGAACGTAGCCGCAGGGGCCAGGGCTTTGTCAGGGTCTACGAGGGGCTTGATGGGCCGGTTGCGGTTGATGGTTTCATAAACGATGGGGATGACGAACAGGGTCAGGAGCGTGGCGAAGATCATGCCGCCGACCACGGCCAGCCCCAGCGACTGGCGGCTTTCCGCTCCGGCGCCGAACCCCAGCACCAGAGGGATGGCGCTGAACACGGTGGAGATAGCGGTCATCAGGATGGGCCGGAACCGGATGGCCGCAGCCTTCATGACGGCTTCCCCGGCGGAGAGGCCGGGATTGTTCTCCCGGATGCTGTTGGCGTACTCCACGATCAAAATGCCGTTTTTCGTCACCAGTCCCACCAGCAGGATCATGCCGATTTGGCTGTAGGTATTGAAGCTGTTGCCAAAGAGATACAGGGTGAGAAACGCTCCGGCCACGGCGAGCGGCACCGTGCACATGATGACGATGGGGTGGATGAAGCTCTCGAACTGGGCGGCCAGCACCAGAAACACGACCAGGACGGCCAGCAGGAAGACGAAAACTGTGGCGGACTGGGCCAGTCGCAGCTCCCGCGCTTCACCGCCCCATTCGTAGCGCATGTCGCCGGGCAGGATATTTTTTGACAGGTCTTCAATCTGCTCCATGCTTTTGCCCAGGGAAACGCCGGGAATGGGTAGCAGGCTCGCGCTGACCGTGACCGAGCGCAACCGGTTGTAGTGGTGGATTTCCTTGGGTGCAACCGATTCGTGGTACCGGATCACGTTGCGCAGCGGGACGAGAACGTCATCATTGCCCGCCAGGTGCAGGGTATCCAGTTTTTCCGGCGTGGTGCGCAACTCCGGTGGCATCTGCACCACCACGTCGTAACGCTTGTTGTTGAGCTGGAAGGTGGAAAGCTCCAGCCCGCCCATCAGGATTTGCAGGGTGCTGGAGATATCACGCACGGACACGCCCATATCGGCGGCCCGTTCCCGGTCGATCACCACCTTGACCTGGGGCTTGTTGAGCTTCAGGTTGGTCTGGGTGTTGTACAGGCCGAACATCTTTTCCATGGCCTGGCGCATCTGCTCGGCGGTTTCGTTCAGTTCCACGATGTCAAAGCCCTGCATGACGAACTGCACCGGGTCGTTGAAGGCCCCGCCCGGCCCGGTGGGAGGCACGAAGGGGAAGACGTCCGCTTCGGGAATCTGCATCATCTGCGGAAAGATTTCGTTGAGCACGTCATCCACCGACTTTTTGCGCCCGGCCTTCTTCTCGTTGAGGGTGACGAACATGATGCCCTCGTTGACCGAGCCGATGCCCTGGCTGCTGAAGGCGATGACCGAGAAGTAGCGCCGGATGTCCGGGTGGCTGGCGTAAATCTCCTCCGCCTGCCGGACGGCCTGGTCGGTGTAGGCGAGGGAGGACCCTTCCGGCGCCCGGATGGCGGTCAGCAGGAACCCCCGATCCTCTTTCGGCAGGAATTCCTTGGGGAGCAGAACATAGCTGATGCCCGCCAGCAGGAGGGCCGTCACCGTGGCGCCGATAATCAGCCCCTTGCGTTGCATGGCCCAGGCCAGGCCATTGATGTAGCGATCCCGGCCATAGTCAATGAAATAGCGGAACCGGTCGGTGACCCGGGCGGCCAGGTGGGTGCGCTTGCCGGGCTTCAGGGTTTTGGCGCACAGCATGGGCGAGAGGGTCAGGGCCACGAAGGACGAGATGACCACCGCGCCCGCCAGCGCGATGGCGAACTCCGAGAACAGCCGCCCGACCACGCCCGTCAGGAATGCCAGCGGCACGAAGATGGCCACCAGTACGGCGGTGGTTGCAATAACAGCGAAGGAAATCTCCCGCATGCCGATAAAGGCGGCTTGCAGCGGTTTCATTCCCTCCTCCAGGTGCCGGTAGATGTTCTCCAGCACCACGATGGCGTCATCCACCACCAGACCGATGGAGAGGGTCAGGGCCAGCAGGGTCAGCGTATTGATGGAGAAGTTGAGCAGGTACATGACGAAAAACGTGGCGACGAGGGAAACCGGAATGGCCACCGCCGGGATAAACGTGGAACGGAAGTTCCCCAGGAACATGAAAATGACGAAAATCACCAGGAGGATGGCGATGAAGAGGGATTCCTTCACCTCGTTGATGGACTGTTCGATAAAACGCGACGAATCATAGCCGAGCTGGATCATCATTCCCGGCGGCAGGTTCCTTTCGATCTGGGTGAGCTTCTGTTTGACGGCGGCGGCGACATCCAGCGTGTTGGCCTTGGACTGCTTGACGACGCCAAGCCCCACGGCGGTGGCGCCGTTCATCCGGACCAGCGAACGGTCCGAACGGGGACCGACTTCCGCCGAGCCGATATCGCGCAGGTAAACCGGCGCCCCGTCCACCATTTTCACGATCAGCCCTTCAAACTCGTCGGCGGTCTGCATCTCGCCCAGGGTTCGGATGCTGAATTCCCGGTACTGCCCTTCAATCCGGCCTGAGGGAAGCTCCACATTCTCTTTTTGCAGGGCGTCGCGAACATCCAGAACCGTGACGCCCCGCGCCGCCATCCGAACCGGGTCAAGCCACAGGCGCATGGCGTATTCGCGCTGGCCGCCGATAATCACCTGGCCGACCCCGGCGATGGTCTGCAACTGGTCCACGAGATAGCGATCGGCGTAATCGGTCAACTGGAGCTGGGAAAACTTCTCTCCGGCCAGACCCAGCCACATGATGGGGCGGGCGTCGGAATCCTGCTTCAGGATGACCGGCTCCTCCACGTCGTTGGGCAGTTGCTTCCGGGCGCGAAATACCCGGTCCCGAACGTCCTGGGCAGCCACATCGATGTTTCGGTTCAGTTCGAACTCGATAAAGATGGTGCTGGCGCCTTCCTGGCTGGTGGAGGTCAGCGTCTTGATGCCCTCGATGCTGGTGATCTGGTCCTCCAACGGTTCGGTAATGGTGGTTTCCACCACTTCGGGGCTGGCGCCCTCGTAGAGGGTGGTGACCGAAACGATGGGCGGATCGATGTCCGGGTACTCGCGTACGGACAGGCGGCTGAGGCCCACCAGCCCGAACAGCACCAGGATGGTGGACATGACGATGGCCAGAACGGGGCGCTTGATGGAAACGTCTGAAAGCCACATGATCTAGTCTGCCTGAGGTTTTTGGGAGGGCTTTATGGCAGTTTTCCCCGGTTTTTCGGGGCTGGTTTCCTTGAGAACGGCGCCGTCAAAAAGTTTCTGGACGCCACTGACCACCACCTTCTCGCCCCGTTTCAGACCCGCGGTGATCTGAACCCGCCCGGTCTCGCGCACGCCAATGCGCACTTCACGAAAGTCGGCGGTGCCGTCCTTCTTTGCCACGTAGACAAAGTACTTCTCGCCCTGGGGAATCAGGGCCTGTTCGGGAATTACCAGCCCGTCGCGGGTATCGAGGGCGAGGTTTACCGTGGCGAACTGGCCGGCGCGAAGTTTTTGGGCGGCCTGCCGATCCAGCAAAGCCTTGACGGTGACCGTCCGGCTTTCCAGGTTCACCGCCGGGGAGATGAAATCCACCTGGCCGGGGATGAGGGCTTCGGGAAACCCTTCCACCCTGACCCGCACCGCCAGTCCCTCTTCAAGGGCGCCGAGATAGCGTTCCGGCACGTTGAAGGCGACCCTCATCCGGCTGTTGTCCACCACGGTAACCACCTTTTCGCCGGGCATGACGTAATCGCCGAGGTCCACGAATTTCTGGCCGATGATGCCGGTAAATGGCGCATATAAGGTTGTTTCGGAGGTCAGGGCGCTGCTGTAGGCCAGGCGGGCCTGGGCTTCGGAGAGTCGGGCGATGGACTGGCCCAGTTGCGCCTTCATGCTGGACAGCGCCTCCTGGGCTGCCCGAAAATTCGCGATTTCCCGGTGGTAGGCCGTTCGTTTCTGGTCCAGTTCCAGGGCCGAGACGAATTCCTTTTTGTAAAGCTCGTCGTAGCGGTTGTATTCGGATTCTGCCAGTTCCTTTGCGGCGCGGGCCGCGTCAAGATTCGCCTCGGCGCGGCTGACCTCCGCTTCGGTGAGGTTGATGGTGGTCTGGGCCGCGTTCATGCCGGCAGAGGCTTCCATCCGCTGGGCCGCCTGTTTGTCCGCCCGCAGCCGGATCAGCACCTGGCCCTTGCGCACCGCCTGGCCCTCATGAAAATGAATGGCGGCAATGGTGCCGGGGGTTTCCACGTTCATGTCCACCCGACTCGCCGCTTCCACCGTTCCCTGGGTGGTATAGGTCCGCACCACCGGCTCCAGCCGGACGACGGCGGTGGTCACCGGCTTGGGCATCTTCGCCGGGTCCTGGAAGTCTTCCGGCGGTTGCATCCTGAAGACGGTAACCACGGCAAACACGCTGACGGCCACTGCGACGGTAATCCAGAAAATCAAAGTTCCTTTATTCATTGTTCTTCCCCGACTGCCGGTTCGATCAGTTCTTTCGGGGGAAGCCCGTTGCGCAGGTTCTCCTGTGAAACCTTGCCGATGGCCTCCAGCAGTTGTATCTGGGCCTGGTTGAAACTCACCACCGATTCGATCAGACGGCTTCGGGCGGCGCTGAGGGAGGATTCCGCCGCAATGACATCGAGGTTGATGCCGACCCCGGCCTTGAAACGTCCCTGGGCAAGCCTGAAGCTTTCCTGGGCGGCGTCGCGTTCCTCGCGGGCGGCCTCAATGGCGCTGGCGGAGGCCAGGCTGTCCAGGTGGGCGTTGATCACGCGGGTTTCAAGATCCCGGATGGCCGCCTGCCGTTCCAGCAGTTTTTGCTGGGTCAGTCGTTTGCTTTCCAGCCACCGCAGGGGAATCTCAAGGCCCAGATCGTTGCCGAGGGTGGTGGTGATGGAGAATCCGCCCGCGCGGGTCAGTCCCAACTGGTCAAAATAGGGGCCGCGGTAGGTGTTGGAGTAGTTCAGGTCGACGGACGGCACCACTTCCGACAAAACGCTGCGGGCCTGCCATTTGAGGGCCTTGACCTCCTCGGCCAGCCGGCTCAGGGTCGGGTGGTTTTCCAGCGCTGTCAACAGCAGGGTATCCGAGGGAATGTCGTCGGGCACCAGCCGCCGGGCCTCGGCATCAAGCTTCCAGGGCACCAGCGAAATGTCCGGGTCGAGGTTCAGGCGGTTCAGCAGGATTTGTTCCGCCTTGCCGATGGCGGCGTTGGCGTTGATGAGATCCCGAAGCCGCTGGGCCTCCAGGGTCTTGGCCTGCATCACGTCCAACCGGGTCCCCAGCCCGGCCTGAAACCGGGCCTGGTTTAACGCCAGTTGCTCCCGCGCCTCTTTCAGGCTTAGCAGGGCAAAGTCCCGCTGAATCTGCGCCCCCAGCAGGGCATAATAGTCCTCGGCGGCGCGGGCCAGCTGTTCCTGGTACGTTTCCTTCACCAGCGACCTGGCAGCGTTTACCTGTTTCCGGGCGGCCAGAGCATCCATAATCCGTTTGCCACCAGGGTATACCCGGTGACTGACGAAGAAACCCGGTTCGATGACTGTCTGGCGGATGGTCAGGGTTTCGTTGCCGAAGAGCTGGACAACCCCCTGAAACCGCCGGTGGTCGTACTGGCCGTTGAAGTCCGGGAGAAAGTCGGCGAGGCTTTGATAGAACCGGGCGTTGACCACTTTCTTGCCCATCTCGTCCTGGGCGATGCGGAGATTCTGGTTTTCCACCAGCCTCAGGACCGTCTCCAAGTCAACCGGAAAGGCTTCGTGCTTGACGAGGTTGGCTTCCAGCACAAATCCCGGTTCGGGCAAGGCGGTTTCCACCGGGCTGTTCAGGGTCTGGACCGGCAAATCCCGATCAGTCTGCTCAGAAGCCTGCGTCTGGGGCAATTCAGGGTGGGCCGAATCGAGTTGGATTTGGGGCGAAGCCACTATGGGCAGGCCCGTCAGCAAAACACCGATGAGCAGAGTGGTGGGCAGTGTATGGGCTAATCGTTTCATACGCCGGACGTCCACCGTTCGATAAACCAGTCCACCATAAAGTTCAGGGCCTCAGGACCCGGACGGTCCGGCGGGGTCAGGTGGGGGCAGGGAAAGAAGCATTTGAAAGCGTAAATGGCTGCCTTGGCCTCCCGATCCGGGTCTGTGACGTTGAAAACCTTTTGCTTGATACCGTCGTTCAGGATGCGAGTGATGCAGGCAACATTGCGATCATGCCATTGCCGGGTGCATTCGGGTTCCAACTCCAGCAGGAGTGCGGAAAACTCCTTGCTGTGGGCATTGCTTTCGGTGAAATCCGCGATGAAATGGAATTTCTCCAGCAGGAACCGTCGGAACTTCTCTTCCACCGGCAAGTTGGAGGCCAGAATACCCTCCGCCGCGCCGGCATGCTGTTCCTGGTATTGCCGGGCGATGGCCAGCACGATTTCTTCCTTGTTCCTGAAATACAGGTAAAGGGTGCCGACGGCAATGCCGCAGTCCCTGGCGATCTCCTGCATGGTCGTCTTCTGGATGCCGTAGTGGAGCATCCGCTTGCGGGCGCAGGCAAGGATCTCGTCCTGTTTTTCGGAGGTAATCTGTGTGGCCATGGCTTGCCGACTCGTCGAATGAATAAATGAACAAATGAATATATTCTTCAATTATTCATTCTGAGGCCTAAAACGTTTTTTTGCAATGAGGATGACCAAACAAACCGGTCGGTCCTACTGTCATGCCTGCGAAGGCATGACAGTGCGCTTCCAGAGTTAAATATCCAGGTTCTGGACGTTCTGGGCGTTGGATTCGATAAAGTTACGGCGCGGCTCCACCCGTTCACCCATCAGGATGTCGAAGAGGCGGTCGGCCACGGCGGCTTCCTGGATCTCCACCCGAAGAAGCGTCCGGGTTTCCGGGTTCATGGTGGTGTCCCACAGCTGGGCGGGCATCATCTCACCCAGCCCCTTGAAGCGCTGGAGCGAAAGGCCCTTGGTGCCGCGCTGTTCGACGAATTCCTTCAGTTCGTCGTAGGAGGCCAGTTCCACTTCCTCTTTCTCGCCGACGACCATCAGCAGCTTTTCTCCTTCGTTCAGAGGCAGAAACTTGCCGATCTTCGGGTACAGCTCAATGAGACGCTCGAATTCCAGGCTGTCCAGCGTATCGACGGTGACGGCCACGCTGTCGCGGGTGAACCGCGAGACGTGTTTCGGTTTGCCGTCTTCCCCGGCCTGTGTCTCGGCGGCCTGGCGCATTTCGTCGTATTGTTCCGCCGGCAATTCTTCCGGGTTGATAAGCAGGATGACGTGTTCATCCTCCGGATGGGTCTCCAGCTCGAAGCGGTGGTGCGGGAAGGTGTCAACCAGCTTCTTAATGAAAGGACTGGCGGTTTCATGGGTGTTCAGGACGGCGGATTCCACCCTGTTCTCAATCATGTACTGGCGCACATCATCAGGAATCCGCTGGATGGCCGGGAAGCGCAGGGCCTGATGATACTTGCTCAGGTCGGCCAGCAGGGCAAGAAGTTCGTTTTCCTTGCGGGATTCGCTGCGGTCCTTGGCAAACAACTCCAGCTTGGCCACGCCGCGGGCCTGTAGCATGTCCTGTAGGGCGCGTTCGTTGTAGAGGTACTTCTCCTCCTTGCCGGCGGTCACCTTATACAGCGGCGGCTGGGCGATATAAATGTATCCCTTCTCGATGAGCGGCTTGGCATACCGGAAGAAGAAGGTGAGCAGCAGCGTACGGATATGGGCACCGTCCACGTCGGCGTCGGTCATGATGATGATCTTGTGGTAGCGCAGCTTTTCGTCGTCGAACTCGTCCTCCATCCGGGAGATGGTGATGCCCAGTGCCTGGATGAGGCTCTGGATCTCGTTGTTGTTGTATATCTTGTCCAGCCGGGCACGCTCCACGTTCAGGATCTTGCCGCGCAGGGGCAGAATGGCCTGAAACTCCCGGTTTCGGCCCTGCTTGGCGCTGCCTCCCGCGGAATCGCCCTCGACAATGTAGATTTCCGAACGTTCCGGATCGCGGGTGGCGCAGTCGGCCAGCTTGCCCGGCAGGTTGGAGGTCTCCAGCGCCGTCTTGCGGCGGGTCAGTTCGCGGGCCTTGCGGGCGGCCTCGCGGGCCTGGGCGGCCTGGATGGATTTCTGGATCAGCGACTTGGCCGGTTTCGGGTTCAGTTCCAGCCAGTCCGCCAGTTTTTCGGCGAACACGTTCTGAACAATCCCCTGGACCTCGCTGTTGCCCAGCTTTTCCTTGGTCTGCCCCTCGAACTGCGGGTTGGGAACCTTGACGCTGACCACGGCGGTCAGCCCCTCGCGGACGTCATCGCCGCTCAGGTTGGCGTCGTTGTCCTTCAGCAGGCCGTTTTTACGGGCGTATTCGTTCATGATGCGGGTCAGGGAGTTGCGAAAACCCGTCAGGTGGGTCCCGCCGTGCATCGTGTTGATGTTGTTGGCGAAGCTCAGCACGTTTTCGCTGTACGAGTCGGTGTACTGCATCGAGATTTCCACGGCCACGTCCTCGCGGGTTTCGTCGCAGTAGAACGGCGGATCGTGCAGGACGGTCTTGTTCTCGTTGAGGTAGGCCACGTAGCTGCTGATGCCGCCCTCGTAGTGGAAAATCTCGGTCTGCTCCTCACCGGCGGGCTTTTTCTTGTCCGTAAAGATGATTTTCAGGCCCTTGTTGAGGAAGGCCATCTCGCGCAGACGGGTGCCCAGAACGTCGGCGTCCATCTCGGTGGTTTCGAAGATGTCCGCATCCGGCCAGAAATGGGTTTTAGTGCCGGTGCTCTGGGTGTCGCCGATCTGCTCCACCGGCCCGGTGGGAATGCCCCGGACGTAGGACTGCTTCCAGACGTGGCCGCTACGGCAGACTTCCACCACGAACTTCTCGCTGAGCGCATTGACCACCGAGGCGCCGACGCCGTGAAGGCCGCCGGAGACCTTGTAGCCACCGTCGCCAAACTTGCCGCCCGCGTGCAGGACGGTGTGGACGACTTCAAGGGCAGACTTGCCATCGTAGTCGGCCTTGGCCGCCACGGGAATCCCGCGCCCGTTGTCGGAGACCGTGACGCTGTTGTCTTCGTTCAGGGTGACGTGAATGTCGGTACAGAAGCCGGCCAGGGCTTCGTCAATGGAGTTGTCGACAATCTCGAAGACCAGGTGATGCAGCCCGCGCTGGCTGGTGCTGCCGATGTACATCCCCGGACGCAGCCGGACCGCTTCAAGGCCCTCCAGTACGCGTATCTGGTCTGCATCGTATGAAGAAGATGAGGTCATTGTGGTCATGCTCTCTCTGCCTTTAACTCCGTTGGGGCCAAATTGTCGGAATGGTTCAACACCCTTGTTATACCTGCTTTCCGGTGGACAGGCCGATTATATCACAGCCGGTATTTGCATTAACAGGAAAACGCCGCCGATTGATACTTTTTGAAATGAAAACCGGCAGAGACTCCCGGCGTTTTTGGGGTCTTTGCGCCCATGCTTTCATTGTAGTGCAAACCCCATCTGAAATTCCGGGTATCCCTGTCTTTTCCGACGCGTCGTCAAAACAGAGGATTTTGGGTAAAGATTGCCCGTTTTACGTCGATACCCGAAGTGAGGATTAGCAATACGGACGGTATTTGCAGACCATGAGACAGCTTGTTTGCCAAAAACTTTTCAAGGCAGGGATTTGCCTGTCTATGGCCCTGGGAATGCTTTTTTCTTTCGGAATTATCGACTGTGCCGATGCGGCAAAGAAGAAGAAGGATGCCGTCGATCCCCAGGCGGAGGCCAAGCTCAAGGAGGGTCTGGAGCCGATGTCCAAGACGCTGGGGGAAATGCTGGTCAAGATCCAGGCCCGTGCCTTGTTCTCTCCCGATGAGTCCGGCAAGCTCGAGGAGATCAAGTTCCAGTTGCTGGACCTGATGAACCAGCACCCCAAAAACCCCGTGCTGGTGCAGCCGGTCTATCAGGCGGGGGTCGTCTACCAGAAGCGCGAACGGTATCTTGACGCCTACGAGCTGTTCTCGTTTCTCAGCCTGAACTTTCCGGAGAATCCCTACGGCCTGCGCGCCCAGAACGAAATTCGCAGCATGAGGCAGAAACTCGGCGACGCCTACTTCCCCGCCGAGCCGGAACCCGAAGTGGCCGAGGACGATAAAAAGAAGAGGTAAACTCCCGCCTGTCGCAGAGCCGGCTTACGCGAGGCCGATGCGGCGGCCATCCGGATCGGGTACGAGGTCATCCACCGTACCGTAGACCTTTCGCAGCATCTCGCAAACCTCGTCGGGAGACAGGCTGGCCCCTTTCTCCGAACGCACGTAGCTGGCCACGATGTCTTTGGCCGCATTCAGCTTGGCTTCGCGGGGAACGCGCTCTTCCATATCATCCTCCTGTTTGGATACCCTTTAGAACCTTTTGGCCCAAGGGATGGAGCCTCTTCAATAATTACCCGGACGGGTATGAAATGGCGGAAGGGACAGGATTCGAACCTGCAACCCCTTGCGGGGCAACCGCTTTCAAGGCGGCGTCCTCACCACCCGGACCCCTTCCGTATGTGCTGGGTCTCAATGGTCGGCTTAATCGGTTTTAATACGAATCCTTATTCGGGTCAAACATTGGCGCAAACTTGTCGATGATCCGCTGGATGGCATCATTGCTGGTATCTATCCCGCCAGGTCCGGGGGATGTCGTTGTCGGACGGACCGTTGGCGGAGTCGCCGCCGGCGTCAACCGGGGTTCGATTTCCGAGGCGGGCCGCACGGTTCGTGGCGGCGGAGAAGTCGCGGGAGTTTCCTTGGGGGGCGCCTGTCCCGGAGAAGTCGTCGGGACGGCTGCCGCAGGCTGCGAACGCAGCGTGCTGGTTTCTCTCACCGCCGGTAGATAGTTGCCGCCTTTGGGTCCCTGCCGCGTGACCGGCTGGCTTTCTCCCGGCGGACTCATAATGGGGGTGACTCCTCGCACTGCCGGCAGGTAGTTTTTGGAGCCGTCCACGGCCACCGCCTGGAAGTTGACCGGGTTGTCCGAGGCGGACTCGGTGGATTCGGCGGTGCGGTTGTAGTCATCATTGATGATGTGCGGAGTGATGACCACGATCAGCTCGGACTTCTCCTTGTTGCGCGTGGAGGAGCGCAGCAGGGCGCCGACAATGGGAAGATCCGCCAGTAGCGGAACCTTGTTCACGTCGTTAATGTCCGTTTCCTGGAGCAGGCCGCCCAGCACGAAACTCTGGCCGTCACGCAGGATGATGTTCTGGGCCAGGGCCTCCCGTTTGGTCAGTAGCGTAATGACGTTTCCGCGGACGTCGGTTTGAACCGAGGCGATGGTGGACAGCGTGGGACGGACCCGCATCTGGATCATCCCGTTGGGCGCGATCTTGGGCAGGATGTTCAGGACGATTCCCACGTCCCCGATGTTGGTTTCGGAGCCGATGGCGCCCGCCCCGCCCCCGACGGTATCGAAGGTGACGGTGACGTTCTCGATGATTTCATCCACAATGCTGACGATGGCTTCCTTGTCATGCATCGTTACGATGGTGGGGTTGGCCAGGATCTTTGCCCGCTGGTTGCTGATCAGGGCATTGATCTGGTAGAAGAACTCCCGTGCCGTTCCGGTTCCCGAATTGGTGGACCAGCGGAACAGGGATTCGAAGGGGTTGGTAACGCTTGAGGGCACGCCGACCAGCGTAAAGGGAACACGCTGGGGTACCTGGCGCAGGTTGTTGGTGGCAAAACTGCCTCGCAGTCCATCGCCTGCCGTGTTGAAATTCAGTTCCTTGATGGCGGTTTCGGTAACCTCGATCAGCATGGTTTCGATGACCACCTGGGGCGCCCGGCGGTCCAGCGTGGCGATCATTTTTTCGGCAAGGCCGATTTGCTCCACGGTGCCGAAAACCGTAACCGTGTTCAGGCGGGTGTCCGGCATGACAATGGCCCCGTTGGGCATAACCTGCAGGATCTCGTTCTCCTTGCTGATGTCGCGGATGGTAATGTCCCCGATGACACCGGCGCTCTGGTTAACGCTGGAACCTGACACGCTGGAGGTGGTTGTCGCTCCTTCGCCTTCGGTAATATCTTCAAGCTGGACCCGCAGGCTGCTGGGCAAGGCCCCGATTTGCATGCCCCCTCCCGCGCCGCCTGCACCGCCCGCGCCGCCGCCCGCACCGCCGCCTGCGCCACCGGCACCGCCGGCGGCCTGGAACTGGAGGCTGGGAACCCCTTCATTGAAAACGGTGGCGGCCAGAATCGTGGCAATATCCACCGCGTTGGCATGGCTCAGGCGCCAGGTTTTGCTCTCGCGTGGAACGTCCAGCACCTGCACATATTCCTGGGCTGTCTGGACGTCCGAAGGGGTTCCCACCACGATGAGGGAATTGGTCCGGAAGTCCGGCGTGATCTTCTGGAGGATCTGTCCGCCGGTGTTGCCGGCAATCTGATCCTGGCTGCCCGGCGCGAAGACCGACGTGTTGAGAATCTGGGCCACCACCGAGGCGTTAGCGAACTTCAGGGGGATGACCTCCGAGTGGGTTCGCTGCAATTCCTGGCCCCTGATGCTTTCCGCGGTGGAAACCATCAGGGTGTCGCCCCCGCGGGTGGCATAGGTCAGATCGCTCTGGGTCTTGATGGCCTCAAGGGCCTCGCGGATGGTGACGTTGTTCAGGTCCACGCTGATGGTTCCCTGCACCGAGTCGTTGATCACCACATTGAAGCCGCCCTTGCGTCCCAGTGCCCTCAGGGCATCACCGACGGCCACGTCCCGGAAGGCGATGTTGACGATCTCCCCGCTTCCCCGGATGTTGACCGACTTGACGACTTGTGACGGCTTGACCGAAATGTTGACCTCGCCGGTCAGAAATTCCGAGGGGGCCGCCGATACGGTCAGCGGTTGCAGGGCGATGCCGGCGGCCAGATAGACTGCCAGCAGTGCGCAACCGAGTTTTCGGGGGCAGTGAGCCAGATTGGTGATCGGTATCAAACCCTTGTCCTCCTACTATGGAAATTTGGCCAGCGGCGACAGGTGGTTCGGGGGCGTCGTCCGGGTCTTGCTGATAATGTGCGGTGTCAGCAGAATAACGATTTCGCTGCGCTCCTGGGTGGCCTGGGTAGCCCGGAACAGGGCGCCGACGAGGGGCAGATCGCCCATGATGGGTAGTTTGTCCACGCGGGTGGTGCGGCTGTCCTGAATCAGCCCGCCAAGAACCAGCGTTTCGCCGTCCTTGATCCTCACAGACTGGGCCAGCACGTCCCGCTTGGTCAGCAGTGTGGTGATGTTGCCCTGGGCGTCCGTCACGATCTCGCGAATCGTCGTGATGGACGGACGAATTCGCATGGAAACCGTGTTGTCCTCGCCGATCTTGGGCAGGATGTTCAGAACGATTCCGGCTTCCCCAAGTTCCGTTTCCACCGTGGTGGTGCCGGTCTGGCCGTCCACCGTAATGGTCACCCGGCGGATAATCTCGTCCACCATGCTGATAACGGCTTCGGTATCATGGGCGGCTACAATGGTCGGGTTGGCCAGGACCTTTGCCCGGCGGGTGTTCACCAGGGTCTGGATCTGGGTCAGGTAGTTCGGCGCATCGATAGCCGGGTTGGTGGAAAAGAGTCCGCCGGAGCGGGCGAAGTTCTGGCCGTCGGTGGGATCGTTGGTCGGCAGACCGATCAGACCCGTTCCGGCAGGGGTCACGATTCCGGGTTGCGGTTGCAGGCCGGGCAGGGCCTCGTTGTTAAAGCCCAATTGAAGGCGACCATCTGCAATACCGATACGGCTGCTCAGTTCCTTGACTCCTTCATCCGTGATTTCAATCATGGAAACCTCAATGGAAACCTGGGGCGGTTCCGCATCCAGGATGGGGATCAGCTGTTCCGCCACGGCAATCTGCTCCGCCGTACCCATTACGGTTACGGCGTTAAGCCGGGTATCCGGCACCACCAGGGGACCGAGAGGGGAGATCATGAGAGTTTCCGTGGTCTTGACCGATCCGCGCAGAACGATGTCTTCCGAGAAGGTGGAGGAGGACCCGCTGCCGCTGGTAATGGTGTTGGCTCCCTGGCCTTCCAGGATCTCTTCCAGTTGAACCCGGACGGAACTGGGAATCTGCATCGGTCCCTGCTGGGCTTGAAGCCCGCCGCCGCCCGCACCCCCGGCGCCGCCGCCAAGTCCGCCGCCGGCGCCGCCCGCGCCACCGGCTCCGCCAGCACCCCCGCCACCGGCGTTTTGAAAGATAAGTCCCTGGGTGCCGTCGTTGAAAATGCTGCTGCTCAACTGCGAGGCCACATCCACCGCGTTGGCGAAGCTCAGGTAAAAGGTCCTGGATTCCCGTGGCCGATCCAGTTCGGCGAGCGCCTCTTCCGTCAGATCGATATCGCGCTGGGAACCGATGATGATCAGGCTGTTGGTTCGGGGATCGGCTTTCACCTTTTGAATTGTGCCAATCCCTGCACCGCCGCCCATCCCGCCGCCGATACCGCCACCGCCGCCGCCACCGCCGCCCAGTGAGGCCAGGGCGGCATTCTCAACGGCGAAGAGCGAAGTGTTCAATATGGCGGCAATCTGGGTGGCGTTGCCATAGTTGATCTTGATCATCTTGGTCAGGGAGCGGTTGAGTCCTTTTTCCGTGGCCGTTTCCTTCGAGATGGCGAGATAAATGTTTTCGCTGCGGGGCATGATTTCAATGCCGGTGAGTGAGGTAATGGCGCTTAACGCGTTGTTGATGGGTACGTTCTGCATTTCCAGGGTAACGGTGCCGGTCACCGACTGATCGAGAACCAGGTTGAAACCACCCTGGCGGGCCATGTCACGAAGCAGTTCCCGGATGTTGGCATTGGCAGCCTCTACGGTGACCAGCTTTTCACCGCCGGGAACGTTGACAGGATGGGTCAGCGGACGAGGCCCGCTATGGCTGTGTGCCTGGTACGCCTGCTGTGCCGGAGCGGGCAAAACCATTACAAACATCATCGCCAGGGCGAGAACGCCGGCGATTGTTTTCTGCCATGACCGGCCGGACATGGATGGTTTTAGCATGGACTCAAGCCTCTCTCTATCCTCTGATGATCCTTTTGTTTCTATTCCTCAATCTCGTCAAAGTTTTCGGATCGTCCGTTTCCTGCGGCGGCGCCCCGTGGGGCGTCATCCGCCGTGGACGTCGTAATCGTTTCCACGAAGACGTTCATGGGGATGCTGCGGGTTTCGCCGTTCATTTTCACCACGATCTCGTCAGACCGGATTGCTCGCAGTACAACGTTCTGGCCGTTCACGCTGAAAGTATCGCCCACCCGTTTGACCAGGCTCTGTCTGTTCGTGGGGTCGTTGACCCGCAGGATCGCCACGGCATCCCCCTGACTCTCCTGGAACCCCGGTTTTCCGATGACGCCGATGTACTGGATGAAATCCAGCGGGCCGGGTTCAATTTCTCCGGGGCCTAGCGTCATATCCCCGCTGGTAACCAGGGGTTGCAGGGGGTCATGGCGTCCTTCAACCAGGCTGTCTACGGGCAGGGCCTGGGCAATTTCCTCCAACAGGGCGTCATCCCCCATGCCCAGCATGGCGAATGTCTCATCCACCGTTTTTTCCTGGGCCAGCCAGCCCAGTTCGTCGATATCAGCATCCATCTCACGGATCAGATCCTGGATGGTTTCGGGTTTTCCTGCCAGTTCACGGCCATCGGCCAGGCGGCTCTGGCCCCGGCCAATTTCCCGGACCGCGTTGTCCCCATTGATGAGCGAACCCACCTGGATCGCAATCCCGGTGGTCAGGGCCGCCGTGACCAGAAGAGTTCCCGCCAGTGCGGCACGGGCGCGTTTATCGCCCTTGCGTGCATTGTCTACAATCCAAAGGGCAAGCGCTCCTGCACGGGTCAGAAACATCTTTGGCATTGTGATTGTACCTGTTTTTGCTGGCCGGTTCATTTGGGACCTGCCCCTGATTATGGCTGCTGCATGACGGGTCGGGTTTATAAAGGAACCACTCTCTATCCAATTGTTTCAGGGATCAACCGATGTCCCTTCACGCTTGATAATAAGGGTGCTTCCAAAAAAGGGCAATACTCTGGCGAAACTTTCCGGTGAAGGCTTTGCCTTTTTCCGGTTCCGGTTCTTCCCTCGTTCAGAGGCGCGGCAATGATCCGGATCGTTTGATCGCAAGGACCGGAGGCGGTCTCTTTCGATCATTTTTTCCATCGTCCTTTTATTATGCTGCATGTTTTTTGGCAAGGAAAGGGCCTGCCCGATCGTCTGCAAATAAAAACACCCAGCCAGGGTAGAAGGCTGGGTGGTTGACACGAAGATGAGAAAAAATTCCAATTTTCCAATTGGACAAGGGAGTTGACTTATGTTGTCCATTATACGGACGAGCATGCGTTCGAATGTCCACCGAACGGTCGATTTTCGTCTCGTCCGATGGATCAGTTTATAGGCGTTTTATTGAAAAAGCTGTGTCAGGCTGAGGCGATAATCCGGCTGGGCGATTCCCTTTTCGGTGATAATCCCCGTAATATACGGCGCCGGGGTTACATCAAAGGCCGGATTGTAGAACCGGATGCCTTCGGCGCAGAGACTCTCGCCGTTGACGACAGCGATTTCCTCCGGGTCGCGCTCTTCAATGGGAATCTCAAGGCCGCTCTCAATGGACAAATCGATGGTGGAGAGGGGGGCTGCAACGTAGAAGGGGATGTCGTGGACATAGGCGGCCAGTGCCAGGGTGTAGGTGCCAATCTTGTTGGCCGCATCACCATTGGCGGCGATGCGATCCGCTCCCACGACCACCACGTCCACCATGCGATTTTTCATCAGATGGCCCGCCATGCCGTCGGTCACCAGCGTGACGGGGATGCCGTCCCTGGCCAGTTCCCATGTGGTGAGCCGGGCGCCCTGCAACCGGGGACGGGTTTCGTCTGCGAACACCTGGATGGTGGGGTCCTGGGAAAATGCTGAGCGGACAACGCCGAGGGCCGTGCCGTATCCACCGGTGGCCAGGGCGCCTGCGTTACAGTGAGTGAGAATCCGGGCGCCCTGGGGTATTTTTTCGGCGCCATGCTGACCGATGGCATGGCATGCGGCGATGTCTTCCCGGTGAATTTCTTCCGCCCGGCGAGTCAGGGCTTCGACGACTCCGGTGAGGCTTTCCTCTGAGGTGGCCTTGTCCAGCGTTTTCAGCATCTCGTTGACGGCCCAGGCAAGATTGACCGCCGTGGGCCGGGATTGCTTGAGCATCTCCGCTTCCTGCCGGATGGTCTGCACCAGGCCGCTGACGTCGCCGTTATAGCGCCGTGCGCCGAGAACCAGCCCGTATGCCGCCGCAATGCCAATGGCTGGGGCGCCGCGGACGATCATGGTCCTGATGGCGTCGGCCATCGCCTCTGGCGTGGTGATGGTGACGTAGCGTTCCTCGGCAGGGAGGGCCGTCTGATCGAGCAACTGTGCCCCATCAGACGTCAGCTCCAGCGGTTTGACGCTGGAGCCGAGGTGCTGTAGTCCGGTATCCGTCATCATGCCGATGAGAGTATACCCTATTTCCGGGGCCGCAGGAAATCCGGCAGATCCAACAGCCTGCGGGCCGTTTCAGAAACACCCGGATTGGATGATGAGGCGTTCTGTGGCGGCGCCGACTTCTTGAAGATGGGTTCTTCAAGGCGCGGCGGCAGGATGGAAGACGATACGGGCTTCTGGCTGGACGTTGCGCCGGTGGAAGCCTGCTGCGACACTGAGCCAGCGGCCACACCCGCTTCAAACGGGGTGCGTACCGCGCCGGGGCGACTCATATCCATCAGCCGGGCCTGCTGCGATTTGAGCTGGAACCCGGTGGCGATGACCGTAATCATGATTTCGCCCTGGATACGCTCGTCGATGACGGAGCCAAAGATGATGTTGGCATCTTTATCCACGCATTCGTAGATGATTTCAGCCGCCTCGTTCACTTCGTGCAGGGTCATGTCCGGTCCGCCGGTGACGTTGAAGATGACGCCGTTGGCGCCCTCGATGGAGGTTTCCAGCAGGGGCGAATTGATGGCCATCCTGGCAGCCTCAAGGGCGCGTCCTTCGCCGGAGCCGGTGCCTACGCCCATAATGGCGGAGCCGGCATGGCTCATGACCGCTTTCACGTCGGCAAAGTCCACGTTGATCAGGCCGGGGACGGTAATGATGTCGGAAATACCCTGGACACCCCGCATCAGAACCTCGTCGGCGATGCGGAAGGCTTCCTGCATGGAGGTGCGGCGTTCCACCACGTCCAGCAGCTTGTCGTTGGGGATGACAATCAGGGTATCGACAGCCTCGCTGATGGCTTCCAGGCCCTGTCCAGCCTGTTGCTGACGGCGACGGCCCTCGAAGGTGAAGGGCTTGGTGACGATGCCGACGGTCAGGGCGCCCAGATCGCGGGCGATATCCGCAACAACGGCAGCCGCCCCGGTTCCGGTGCCGCCACCCATACCGGCGGTAATAAACACCATATCGGCGCCTTCAAGGGCGGCCATGATGTCGTCTCGGCTCTCTTCGGCGGCTTTCTGGCCAATTGCGGGGTTGCCCCCGGCGCCCAGGCCGCGTGTAATCTTTTGTCCGATCTGCAGACGGTTTTGTGTGGCGGACATCTCCAGAACCTGGGCATCCGTATTCATCGCCCAGAACTCGATGTTGGTGAGGCCATTGGCGATCATCCGGTTGATTCCGTTGCCGCCGCCGCCGCCAACACCCACAACCTTAATGGTGGCTCGCAAGGGCGGTTCATTCACCTTGCCTAATCTGGCCGCGCTGCTGAAAAGCGACCCGCTGCCTTCCTCTGTGTACTTCTCCTTCTCCATGTTAGACCTGGTCCCCTTGCTGATTTCTAAATTACTATTGGAGTAATTATTGGCCTAATTATGGCCGTAAGTCTAGGCTTTTGAAAAGCATTTTTGCGAAATGTAAGAAAGATTACTAAACAATCGGATGCCGAAGACGATGAACAGGGCGATATAGAGATCCACGCGCACGAGATAGCCGATCTTCAGGAAGAAAAAGGACAGGGCGACGTAGAAAACGTAATTCATCAGGGTGCGCTTGAGCACAAACCGATCGTTGAGGTAGTGGCGCACCGCTTCGGCAAGGATATCCGCGGTAATGACCAGCCCTACGGCCAGGTACAGCGACAGTTCTTCGGTGATGACGAACGTCACGTTCTGGGCGATGAAGAATCCCAGGATCGTGCCGAGAACCGGAATCAGGAATATGACGGTGCGATCTTTCATAGTCGCATTATAGGAGGAAGGGAGCGATCAAATCAAACCGGAACCGGACGATGCCAGGGAGCAGGAGAGCTTTTTGCCCGGTTGCCCTACGCTTCCGGCAGGGGCTGGGTGTAGGCGGGAATCTCGACTTTCCGGGCCTCCAGGGTGATTTCGATGCCGTAGGCAGCCAGGTGCTTGAGGTAGCTGTTGTCGCCGTTCATTTTCTCCAGCAGCAGTTTCGGATCGCCGACGGCCTGGATCACGAAGGGCGAGGTAATTCGGGATTTGTTGATGAGGATGATGGGACCGGCACAGTCGATTTCCGTGTTGGCCGAGATCCGCTGGTTGTTGATGGCTATGGCGCGTGCCCCGGCGGCCCGAAGCTGGTTGGTGATCATCAGGAGATCCACGTTGTGGACGATCCCCGCATTGGGGTTTTCTTCGGGGCGGACCGGTTTGGGGGAGTCCTTCAGGATGATTTCCAGCCCCTTGCCTTTGCGCAAATGGGTGCCGGCAAACTCGGCCAGCTGTTCCATCTTCTTGCGCTGGCTGCGCTGGTAGATTTGTCGGATCTGGTCGTCAATGCGATAGTTGAGCATGCGAATTTCCGATTCCAGCTCTGTGTTGGTGTGCTCTAGCAGATCCAGTTTCCGGTTTAGTTTCTGGGCGCGTGCGACCTCGGCCATGGAGTAGACGGGATGAGGTGGCCCCTGGCCGACTTCCTTCTGGTAAAAGCCCAGAACAAAGCCGCAGGTCAGCGAAACCAGCAGCAGGAAGCCGGAAAAGATCAGCAGATTGTGAGAGGGTTTGGACACATCCAAATTATACCTGTTTGTCTCCTGCTCCGGTAACCGGTGGATTTTATCCCGCCAACCGTATCGGGAATCCCTTAAATAATGTTATAAATAAACCCAGACGAAAAGATGGGCAAATGGCCCGCGGAAGGTTGGAGTATCCTGCCGCAGCAGTTTTAATAGGGGTTTTTGCAGCCATGAACACAGGAAAAGCGGAAAAAGTCACGTTGCAGGAGATTCTGCTCAAGGTGGACAAGCTTCCCCAGTTGCCGGAAGCGGCCCTGCGCCTGACCAAGCTGATGGAGGACCCGGATACCAGCGCCGAGGATATGGCCAACGTCATCCGGCTGGACCCGGACATGACCACCCAGGTGCTTCGCCTGTGCAACTCGGCCACCTACGGGCTGAACCGCACCATCTCCACCGTCAAGGAAGCCGTAGCGATCCTTGGCCTGAAAACCCTCAAGAGCCTGGTTTATGTCATCATCTCCAAGTACGCATTGGACCGTCCCATCGAAGGATACGGCCTGGATCGGGGTGTTCTCTGGCATAATTCCCTGACTTGCGCGGTTTACAGCAAGTATCTGGCGGAAAAAATCGGCGGTGTCGATCCGGAACTGGTCTTTACCGGCGCCCTGCTGCGTGATATCGGCAAGATCGTCCTGGGCGAGTACGTGGGTTCCAGCTATAAAGAGATTGAGCAGATGGCCATCGAAAAGCAGATGGACTTCATCCAGGCCGAGGAAGAGGTCATCGGGATCGACCATTGCGTGGTGGGCAGGCATATCGCGGAGAAATGGAACCTGCCCGCAAGCATTATCCAGGTCATCCAGTACAAGAACCGGCCCTCGGCCCTGGCCTCCGGTGATCCGAAAGTCTACCGGCTGGTGACGGTGATTCACCTGGCGGATACCTTTACCAAGATCATCGGCTCAGGTATTGGCAGCGATGGCCTGATGTACTCGCTGGACCAGAAGGCTCTGGCGGACACGGGCATCAGCGTGGACCCGTCGTTTATGGACTCTACCCTGGCCCGTCTGCTGGAACTCGACAGCGTGGTCGATGAAATGGTGAATTCCCTGAAAGGCGGAGCATAGAACCATGCCTTTGCAGATGACCGAAGAAGTCAGTATCGGCGAGATTAAAATCAGCAACAACGCGTCGGCTGTGCTGAGCATCTCTAACCTCAGTTCCGGTGTGGCTGTGGTGCTCTATGACCAGGTCCAGCGCATCGGCGGGATAGTCCACATTCTCCTGCCCGACAGTTCCCTGGCCGGGTTTACGGAAGAGATGTCCATCGGGAAGTTTGCCGATCTGGCTATTCCCGAACTCCTGCAGCAGTTTTTTGACGCCGGCGCCCAGAAACAGGATACTCAGGTGCGCATGGTCGGTGGCTCCCAGCTGTTCAACTTTGGCGGAGGGGGGGCCAACACGCTGAATATCGGTACCCGCAATGCCGTTGCCATTCGCGCCGCCCTGTCCAAGCAGGGGCTGGCCGTTGAGAAAAACGACGTGGGCGG
The DNA here is from genome assembly GCA_039794365.1 of Candidatus Neutrinobacter sp. Taxonomy (GTDB): domain Bacteria; phylum Cyanobacteriota; class Vampirovibrionia; order Vampirovibrionales; family Vampirovibrionaceae; genus JBDIVN01. Next base: position 646,784 of record JBDIVN010000001.1, read on the forward strand.
CAACAAGGGTCGCAAAATTCGGTTTCATCTCGCCACGGGCAAGCTGATCGTCTCCCAGGCGGGACAGGACGATTACGAAGTGTAACCTGCCGAAGAACTTCCTTGTTACAATGGAAGAACAAGGGATAGGCGACGCCAGGATGGCAGGTTATAATCATGCCCGTGAAAACGAACGGATTCATGGATTGGACAAGGCTTTTCCGGGGTCTGGAGGCCAGGGTTGGCGCACTGCTGCTAATGGGGGCGCTGGTTTTCGCTTGTGCCTTGGCCCATGCAGATTCTCGCCGGATCGTCATTACCCAGGACCGGGATGACAACATCAACGTCAGCGTCGATCCTTCGCTGATGCCGGACGCCAATATTCGCCGTGAATCGGGCCGGATGGTCATCGAACTTCCAGACAAGGCTTTTCCCAGGGGATTTGAACCTGGAACCCTCCGGGTTGACTCTGATTCCAGACAGTTTGTGAGGGTGGAACGCACCAACAACGCCACCACTGTGGTTATCGACTCCAGCCAGATCTTTCTCAGCATCCAGGATCTCTCCGCCCCGCCGCGAAGAACGGCTCCGGCCCCTGCCGTGCCAACGGACGTGGCCAGGGAGATGGCGGAAACCAAGCCCTCCGGGCCGGTAGCATCACCGGAAATCCCCGAACCCGCTCAGGTCCCTGTGACCCAGCCGAAAGTAAAGCTTCAGAAGCCGGAACCGGTGGCGGCAAAATCGGAGAAGATGACCGAAGCAAAGCCGGAAACGGAACCTGAGGTAAAACCGGCGCAGCCTGTCCCGGAAAAGTCGGCCCAGAGCGAGCTGAAACAGGTCTCCAAGCCGGAAGCGACCATGGATGAAGCTCCTCCGCTGACCCCCGAAACCCTGGATGAAGCCCTGAGCAGCATGACGGTTGAGGAGGAGCCGGCTGAAGAAGTGCCCGAACCGTTGGCGGCACCTGTGCTGACCCATGAAGGGGAGACGGGGATTCCGCTGGATCACCTGATGAGGCAGCGGCGTGATCCGGTGACCTCCGACGGAACCCTGATCCGCATTGTTGCGGGCCTCCTTGTGGTTCTGCTGATGATTGGCGGGTTTTTCAGGTACATGCTGCCGGCTTTGATGCGTCGCTATCCCGACTTCTTCAAGAACCGGCAGGAGGCCTATGAACGGAAAATGGCCGCCCGTACGGCAAATGCCGAACAGGCCGGAAAAGGGAAAAAGGCCAGGGAGCCTCTGCTGGGGCTGGCGGGTCTGAGAAAACGGGAGCTTCTGCCTGTGGAAGAAGCGGAAACCGTTGTGAATCTGGAAAACGCTGAAGAGGAGATCGAGGAAGAGGAAGTCTATCCGTTGTTTCGGCAGGCCGGGATCTTTCCGGCGCTGGGGGTTCAGGAGCCGGACCTGCTCGAAGTGGATGAAGGGCTTGGGACAGACGAGCCGGAACCGGTTTCACCGAAGCTCAGGACCCCTGAGTTCCGGCTGCCGACCCTTCCCAAGATCACCCTGCCAGAAATGCCCCGGATTTCCGTCCCCCGCATTTCGCTGCCGGCCTTGCCCCGGTTGTCCATGCCCGCAATGCCTCAAATCCGGCTGCCCGAATTCCGGCTGCCGGATTATACACCTGTGCAGTTGAAGGCGGCAAGCGTTTGGCGCACCATAAGAAAAAGAATGGAACCGGACCCTGAACGCTACATGAAACAGATCAAGGACATGAACGGCGCCTTCGACGTGCTCTATACCCGCAACCTGAGCCGGACCAAGGCCCTGCACCTGGTGGACCTCTGGGGCCGCCACATGATTATCGCCACCACGTCCAAAACGGTGACCCTGCTGGGGGTGATGCGCGGCGAGGGACGCGATCTCTACTTTGAGGATCTGACCGTCGATAACGTCAGGCTGATGGGTGAGTATGCCAGGGGGCAATCGCCGACGTCCTATATCCTGGATTTCTACGAGGAAGCCCGCTCAGGGATCGTGCAGCAGGCCAACCGTACGGCGGATGCCGCCGAAGAGGCGGATTTCGATGATCTTTACCGGAAATATCTCCGGGAGCAGGAGGTTCGGCGCGAACAAAACCGGCAGGTTCCTGAAAAACCAAAGCCTGAAAAACCGGAGGCGGATGCCCCGAAAATTTCCGCGGACGTGACCGACTGGAACCGCCCCGTGTTCCCGCGCAAAACCGTCAAAACCGTGGAACGGCAGCAGTCCGTTCCGGCATCTGCTCCGCAGCCGTTGGATTTCCTGCCGGAGCCGGATGATGAATCCCTGCGGCAGACTCGTGAGGAATTGTCGTGGGAGGTGGAGCGACCTGTGGTGCAGACGCCGGTTGAGACCCCGCGGGAGAAAGAGATCCGGCGCGAAGAGATCCGGCACCGGGAAATTCTCCAGGAGGTGGTCCAGGTGATCCGGCCCCGCTCCGTGGATGATGTGGTGGCTGAGAACCGCCGGAAAAAGGATGCCGGGCCGGACATGGCGGCGGACTCCCCTGAACTCCGGCAGGAACCCGTGATGCCTGCACGAAAGAAGACCCCCCGGCGGCATCCTGCCCAGATGGAAGAGGTGGTCTATCTCCAGGACTACGATGACGAATACTAGGTTTTAGCGTTTCAGCAGAGAAAAGAGGGTGTCCGACGCAGCGATGGCCAAGACCCAGGTCACATACGAATGCAGCCAGTGTGCCTACGTTTCCTCGTCCTACCTGGGCAAATGTCCGGAATGTGACCAGTGGGGCAGCTTCATCGAGCGCAAGAGCGTGAAGAAACCCGCTGCGCCGGTGAACAAGCGCCAGGCGGTGGCGGAATCCACCGGCGTTGAGGCCCAGCCGATCCCGCTTTCCAGGGTCGTTTCCGAGCGGGCCGACCGTTACCCTTCGGGTTTCCCCGAACTGGACCGGGTGCTGGGTGGTGGGGTGATGCCGGGGTCCTATATTCTCATCGGCGGCGATCCCGGCATCGGCAAATCCACCCTGATGATCCAGATGGCCTCCAAGGTTTCCGATCCGAAGAAGACCAATCTCAAGGTTCTCTACGTCGCCGGGGAGGAGTCCCCCTACCAGATCAAGCAGCGGGCGGACCGGCTGGAGCTGGGGGTGGACAACGTCTGGATCTACCCGGAGAACAATATCTACCACGTTATCGGGGAAATCAGGAACAATCGGCCCGATGTGGTCATCGTGGACAGCATCCAGGCCATGTACAGCCCGGAACTCTCCGGCACGCCGGGCAGCGTGGGGCAGATTAAAGAATGCGCGGGCATCCTGATGGGCATTGCCAAGTCCCTCAACGTCACCATCTTTCTGGTGGGACACGTGACGAAGGAGGGTGTCGTCTCCGGCCCCAAGCTGCTGGAGCATACGGTGGACGCGGTGCTCTATTTCGAGGGGGAAAAATACAAGAACCTGCGCATCCTGCGCACTGTCAAGAACCGGTTCGGCGGCACCCACGAGATCGGCGTGTTCGAGATTACCGAGAAGGGGCTGTTGGAGGTCACCAACCCCAGCGAGCTGTTTCTTTCCGAGTCCAGTTACCGGAACAATCCGGGCAGCGTGATTGTCTCCACCATGGAAGGCACCCGGCCCATGCTGGTGGAAGTCCAGGCGCTGGTGGGCCAGTCCGCCTACAGCACCCCCCGGCGGGTGGCCAACGGCGCGGATACCAACCGGCTCCACCAGATCGTGGCGGTTCTGGAGCGCCGCCTGGGCCTGGATTTTTCGCGGCATGACATCTACGTCAACGTGGTGGGGGGGCTGTCCATCGATGAACCCGCCGCCGATCTGGGCATTGCGATGGCGATCATCACCAGCCAGCGGGATCTCTCCGTGCGACCCGGCACGGTGGTGGCGGGAGAAATTGGCCTGACCGGCGAGGTGCGGCCTGTGCGCAATCTTGAGGCCAGGATTCTGGAAACGGAGAAAATCGGCTTCCAGCGCATCGTGGTGCCGCGTTCCGAGTCGCGCAAGCGTCCGGTGCCGTTGGCCCGGTATAAAATAGAGGTGGCCGGAGTCACCTCCGTGATGGAGACCATCTCGGCCTGCCTGTCGCCCCAGTCGGCGGATGCCCTGCATAATGTTCAGCAAGAGGAACCTGTGTTCTGATGAGTGGCAAAATCACCGCGGAAATGTCCGTTCCGGAAATCGTTGAAAAATACCCCCAAACCCTGGAGGTATTCAAGCGATACGGCCTCAACCCCGGCTACAAGGCCCTTCAGTATGAGGACCTCTCGGCCAGTGTGCTGGTTAACAGCATTCGCCTGGAAGACATCCTTTCAGATCTCAACCAGGTCGTGAATTAGGCGTATGGTTCGGGAGCGTCTTTCACCCAGCGTTTTTATCCTGCTCCTCAATTACCGGGGTGCGGAGGATACCTTGGCCTGCCTGGAATCCCTGCGCGGCCTGAATTACCCGAATTATCGCATCGTGGTCATCGATAACGCTTCCGGTGACGGCTCCGTTGAAAAGTTCCGGGTTGCCCAGTCGCAATATGATTTTCACTTGATCGAATCGGCGGAGAATCTGGGTTTCAGCGGCGGCAACAACCTGGGTATCGAATACGCCATTGAACAGGGCGGCGATTACGTCTGGCTGCTCAACAACGACACCACCGTGGATGGCAGCGCCCTGATGTATCTTGTTGAACAGTCGGAAAAGACCGGCGGTCTGGTGGGTTCGCTCCTGCTCTACCCGGACCGGACCTACCAGCAGGTGGGTACCCGCATCAAATGGCTGACCGGCCAGACGCGCGGGGTTCCAGAACGGGAAATCCAGGACGGCATGGAGGTGGACTGCCTGAGCGGAGCCAGTATGCTCATCCCCACCAAGCTGGTCCGGCGTATCGGCATGCTGGATGAATCGTATTTCCTGTATTTTGAGGATGGCGAATTCTGTCTGAGGGCGAAAAAGCTCAACTATCCCTGCACCGTTGCCCTGCGTTCACGGGTTTTCCACAAGGAGGGGGCCTCCACCGGAAAGCGCAGCCTCAGGACCCAGTATTACTACCAGCGCAACCGTCTCAAAATGCTGATGCGTTACGCCTCGCCAATGGAGAAGCTGACCATTGCCGGGTATACGTTTGTCCGCCTGTTTCGCAGTATAATAAAGGCCCTGTCCGGTTCGACGGACCGGCGAGACAGCGCCAGGATTCATTGGCTTGCCGTATTTGACTATATCAGAGGAGCCGGAGGCCCTTGTCCTCACGCGATATAATCCCGCCCGCAAATGTGAAAGCCCTGGTTCTGGCCGGGGGCAAGGGGACCCGTCTGCGCCCGCTCACCTACGCCATGGCAAAGCAACTGGTGCCGGTGGCCAACAAGCCCATTCTGCACTACGCGCTGGATGCCCTGTATAAAGGCGGTGTCCGGCAGTTCGGCATTATCATCAGCCCGGAAACCGGGGAGATGATCCGCGAGTCCGTCGCCCTCTGGCAGTCCGAAGACGTGGCGGTGGAATTCATCGTGCAGGACAAACCGGCGGGGCTGGCCCATGCCGTCAAGACCGCCCGGTCCTATTTGGGCGATGACGAGTTCATCATGTACCTGGGTGACAACCTGATCAACGGCAACCTGCGGACCCTCATCGATACGTTTCGCGCCGAAAGCTGCGATGCGTCGATTTTGCTCAAGCAGGTGCCCAATCCCTCCGCCTTCGGTGTGGCGGAACTCGACGCCGAAGGCACGGTGATCCGTCTCGTGGAAAAGCCGAAGAACCCGCCGTCGGATCTGGCGCTGGTGGGGGTGTATCTTTTCAACAGGACCATTTTCGAGGCCATCGATCAGATCGTTCCCAGCTGGCGGGGCGAACTGGAAATCACCGACGCCATTCAGAAACTCATCGAAACGGGCCGCCGGGTCCGTTCCGAGGTCCACCGGGGCTGGTGGCTGGATACCGGGAAGAAAGACGACATGCTCGCCGCCAACCGGACGATTTTGGGGGAATTGACCGATGCCGCCCGTTACGGGACGATCTCCACGGATACGGAAATCACCGGCCAGGTGGAAGTCGGCGTGGGCACCACGGTGAAGGGATCAAAAATCACCGGTCCCGTTCGTATCGGGATCAACTGCGCCATCGAGAATGCTGTCATCGGTCCCTATACCAGTATTGGCGACGGTTGCGAGATCATCGGCAGCGAACTCCAGAACAGCGTCATCCTCAACGGCTGCCAGATTACGAATCTATCGGGCCGTATCGAGGAAAGTCTCATTGGCCACGGCTGCCGAATCGAACGCCCTTTGAGCATCTCACGCCTCAGGCCCGAAGCCCACAAATTCCTCCTGGCGGACCATTCGGAGATTCAGGTGGTCTGAGCATCGGCTTCCGCCGGTGCATCCCCTTCTTCCCGGCAGTCGTCGTAGGCCTGGGTGATGAGGTGGAGGACAATGAAGGTCAGTGCTATCATCACTACGGGGCCGCCGATAATGGTGCAGGAAGCGATGGCCAATACGGGGATGGAGACAATGGCGAAGCCCAGGCCGATCAGAATGGCCAGCATCATTTTGACGTAGCACCGGCTGCCATATTCGATGGCCGGTCCCACGTCGAACATGTCGTTCAGGCTCTTGCTCTGCGAGGTCCGGATGGCCGGGGCGTAGAGAAACGGAATCAGCAGGAAAGCAGCCAGCCAGAAGAGAACGGAAACGAGCATGGAAAATATGGCTCCTACCTCTGTATTTCCAAAAGCGGCCATGATCAGCACCTGGAAAAAGACGGGAATAATGCCCAGGATGAAAACAACCGCCAACTGGTAGGCCATGACTTTCAGGCCATCGATTAGGTATCGTCCAAAGGCGCTCCAGTCGGGCGCCGTAGCCTCGTAGCCATGAGCACGCAGGTTGCCGATGAATTCCCAGTAATAGCCCAGCAGGGGGGCCTGAAGCGCCATGATGACGATCATAAAGAGAATGGCGGTGACAAAGGCTGTCAGCACCCCAAGCACTGCGCCGGCCTCCGCCAGAAGCGCCCCAAGAATTCCGATAATAATGCCGACCACAATCATGATGACGAACTGCGTGATGTAAGTGACGACGAGCAGCCCCAGCAGGTAGATGCCAGGGATAACCAGGGTGTTCAGCCAGTTGTCTCCCCGGAAGGGATATTTGACGGCCTGCATGATATCAAGACTTCGGGACAAGGGATTTTCTCCTATTGTGGCTAGTATGGGTTCAGGGGCGTTTATACCCCTTTTTCGCCGGCGGCGGTTCGCGATAGGCGTCAAAGGCCTGGGTGAGCATATGAATCATGAAAAACGTCAACCAGGCGACAGTGGCGGCATAGCCCACGCCCAGCAGGCAGCAGCCGATGAGCATGACCGGAATGGAGACCAGTGCGCACACAAATATCACCACATTGGCCAGCAGGGCTTTAAAATAGCACTGACGGGCGGCATGCAGAATCCGGGGGAAATTCACCAGGTCGAAAAATCCACGGGTTTCCGTGGCCTGGATGATGGCTGACCAGAACAGTGGCGCAATGAACAGCATCACCATCATATAGGCGAGGGCAATCAGGCAGAGCCAGACCGTATCGTTGTCCATCAGTGGCGGAAAGATGGCCAGGAAATAGGGAACGCTGATGATGTAACTCCAGATAATGAGCTTGAAACCGTCCCACCAGTATGCGGGCACCTTGTCGAAGGACCATGCGGGGGCTGCCGCATCGTAGCCCTCATGCCGGAGGGTATGGACGACTTCCCACCCGTAGCCCATCAGGAAAGGGAAGAAAAGCGTCTGCAGGACAGTCTGGACGGCGAACTGGGTGAGCATGAACTCGGGCGGGACAGTGCCCGGAGACGCGGAGGCCAGGGAGGGCAAAAACATCATGCTGATCAGCAGGTTGGCTCCATAAAGTATGATGAGGGCCACCCAGATAATGACACCCGGCCAGAACAGGGTATTCATCCGGTTTCCCTGGCGGAAGGGGTAGGCCATGGCCTGGCCGAAATCAAGGCTGCGTGTCACCGTTTGAACTCCTTATGCACGGTAGTTATCGTATGCCTGCGTGTACAGGTGGGTTGTAAAAACCATATAAATGGCCATCAGCACCGAAAAGCCGACGCCCAGGGTGCAACAGGTGAGGATTGAAAGAATGGCAAAAGGAACGGCTGCCGCCAGGCCAATCAGGGCAGAGAGCAGCGCATTGCCGAAGCCTTGCCGGAGGGCGCTGACAATCCGCGGAAAATTCAGCAGATCGCGAAGACGTTTTGTCTCTGCCGATTGAACCGCCGCGGCCCACAAAAAGGGCGCCGCCAGAATGGCCAGGACAGGCCCCGCAAGCAGGACAACCAGATAGGGACCCATCACATTCCCCTGGAGCGTCATCCAGTAGATAACCCCGTAACAGGGGCTGTACAAAACATACCAGCAGACAAGCAGTTTAAAGCCGTTAATCCAATAGATCAGTGGCCCCTCTCCGCCGCCCCATGAAGGTGCCGGTGCGTCATAGCCGTCACGGCGCAGGGCTGCCGTCATTTCCCACAAAAACCCGTAGATGAACGGGCAGAACAGGAGGGCGGTTACAATTTCCAGACCGAACTCAATCAAAACGGTTTCGGGTTCGTAAAGCCGCATCGATTCGGCAGGGGCTGGAAAAACGAGCGCCGCCGCAATCTCCGTCAGCACAACCACGACAAGCCATAGGAACAGGATAACCGACGGCCACAGCAGGGTGTTGAGCCGGTTTTCCTTGCGAAACGGATATTTCAACGCCTGGCCGATGTCCAAACTGCGCGTCACTGCCAAGGCTCCCTCCACGTACTCCGAATGTCCCCCATTGTATTCCATTTTTGTCAATTATGCAGAACGTCCGGCAGAAAACCGTCCGTTTCTACGAGACCGTCTCATGGATCAGGCGGCGGGCGGATTCGACGCGCAGCCGGACTGTCTCCTCACCCAGGATATAGAGGGTTTTTGACAGGTCGATGCCCTGGGTGCGGCCAGTGAGCGCTACCCGCACCGGCCACATGATGGCCTTGGTCTTCAGGGGTTTGAGCGATTCGGCGAACGCCTTGAATCCACCCTCAAGCGCCTCCGGCGAGGAGAAATCCGCCGAGGCAAGAAAATCCCGTTCAAACGCTTCCAGAACCCGGCGGCCCTCATCGGTCATCAGCACCTCGCCCACCATCTGGGCGTCCAGTTCGATCTTGGGGCCGAAGAAGTAATGGACGGCTTCCGGCAGATCGCCAAGCGTTGTGGTGCGTTCCCGAACCGCGTCAAGCATCATCCGGCGCTTTTCGGGGTTGAGGGATTCCATGTCGAAATCCGTAAGATAGGGCCGGGCGCGATTTTCCAGGTCATTAATATCCAGTTGCTTGAGGTGTTGCTTGTTGAGCCAGTTGAGCTTGTCCATCTCGAAGATAGCGGGGCTGTGGACGATGCGATCCAGGGTGAAGCAAGCGGCGAATTTTTCCAGCGAGCCGACCTCCTCGCCGTCCGGTGGCGACCAGCCGAGCAGGGCCAGGAAGTTGCAGAAGGACTCCGGCAGGTAACCCTGTTTGATGAAGTCCGACACCGCCGTTGCGCCGTGGCGCTTGGAAAGCTTGCTGCGATCCGGGGCCAGAATCATGCCCACGTGGGCGAACTTCGGCAGTTCCGGCGGCGCCAGGCCCAGCCCGGCAAAGGCTTCGTAGAGGAGGATCTGCTTGGGCGTGTTGGAGATGTGATCCTCCCCCCGGATGATATGGCTGATCCGCATCAGGATATCGTCCACCACCACGGCGAAGTTGTAGGTGGGTGTGCCGTTGGATTTCACGATGACGAAATCCCCGATGAGATCCGTATCAAACTCAATTGCGCCGCGCACCTCGTCCTGCATCCTCAGGACGCCTCGGTCCGGTGGAACCTGAAAGCGCAGGGACGGTTCGCGGGTCTTGTCCTGCTGCATCTGCAACAGGTCTTCCGCGGAGGGTTTCCGGTAGACGGTGGGTTTGCCCTCGGCCTTGGCCCGTTCGCGCTGGGCTTCCAACTCCTCCGGGGTTTCATAGCTGTAGTAGGCCAGGCCCGCTTCCAGCAGCTTGTTGGAGAAATCCCGGTAGAGGTCGAGACGCTGCATCTGGGTGTAGGGGCCGTGGGGGCCGCTGATGTCCGGCCCTTCGTCCCACTCGATGCCGATGGCCCGAAGGCTGTCGAAGATGTTCTGGACGTAGCGCAGCTCGGAGCGTTCAATGTCCGTGTCTTCAATGCGCAGGATGAATTTTCCGCCGTTGGCGCGGGCAAACAGATAGTTGAACAGCGCCGTGCGGGCGGTTCCCACGTGCAGGTTGCCGGTGGGGCTGGGGGCAATGCGAACCCGGACGTCGCTCATTGATGGCATCCTTTCGGCGAATCGGGACGGTATCAGGCTCAGGATAATGCAAAGAATGTCCCGGTTCAATGTGTGGGCGGAGAAGCCGAAAAAACCCCGCAACAAAACCCGTTTATTTGTTTTTATATAAAAGCGGGTTAGTTGTCAGGGATATATTCGACATGGGTGTTGGGGGCAGCAGCCTTTACCGGAACATACCGGGCTTGGGCCAGAGCAATCCGAACGGACAGACTCAAGGTGAGACACCAGAGCAGCGGCTTGCGCGCATTCTTCAACGACAGCAGCAGCAGGGCAGCACCGGCTTTCTACAGGAGCATTTTGAAAATCGACAGCCCATGACGCTGCCATCCCCGGATGAACGGGTTGCCCGAATGTGCCAGGAGGCAAAAAGCGGTAAAAAGAAAGCGCTGGTGATAGACAGCTTCTACGACACTTCCGGTGAAGCTGAGCGGGCGGAAGCACAGGATTTTGATGGTGATCTCCAGCCGGATCGCCTACTGCATGGTGATATTGTTCGGGGATTCCTGGAAAAGGAGGGTATTCAGACGGAAGCTTACCAGTGTAGTCCTGAAAACCTCCCCGCCTGTCTCCATAATATTGCCAACCAGGTGGAAGCCGGTGTCAGGGAGAAGCCGGCATTTATCAATATTTCCATGGCAGATAAGCTTCAGGAGGATGATCTGCAGGAGTTAACGGGTGTTGAGGATCTGACGTTCGGCAACGTGGCATCCCGACGGGATGAGGCTATTGGCGGACTTTACCGGAATTTTTCGCAGAATGCAGACGTGATACAGGTAAGTCAGGCCAATCCTCCAGAACCGGGGACTCCTCAAGCCATGCAACAACAGATTCAGCAGCAAGAATTTCTCAAGCGCGGCAGGATGCTGATGCAAAGTGCCAGCATTGATCGGCTGAGTCAGGCAGGTGTGCCGACGGTATGGGGGGCCGGAAACGATACCTCGGAAAGTCTGAATTCCAATACCCTGACAGGCTCCATCAGTGTGGGTGCACTGGATGAAAATGGGGCAAAAGCGTCTTTTTCCGGAGATAACAGTCTAGTCACCCACTGGCGGCAGGGAACCTATCCGATTCGGAGGGTGAATGGCGGGCTGGATATCAATGGCGACGACAAAGCCGATGTCACTTCAGCACATTTGACGGGTGGCCGGTCCTATATTGGCCGATCCGTCGATGAACCGGGGGTCGTCGAAGAAATTCCCGATGCAGTCCGGCAGCGGGCAGCGGAGATACGGCAGCTGTTCCCACTCACTGGAGGTGTTATCCCGGAATACGAGTGGCGTAATGAAGTGGTGCAAGAGCTTTATAAGTTCGGTCTGAAACCGGGCAGGTTATATTCAGATCAGCAACTGATGGAAATACGGGGGTTCAGCCCCGAAACGACGGCTGAATCCGCCAAAAACTACGAGACACCGGATGGCAGACATGCCTTCACTGCTGACGAAGACGGTAAGTTACAGTCTACCCTGCCTCCAGTAGTATCCGGAACGTCCTTTGCTGCCCCAAGTATTTGCCGTGACGAAAACTCCATGCCGAAACCGGAACCGGGCTTAGAGCAGAAGCCGCCCCAACGTATTGAGGACGGCTTCAGGTTGCTTGTAGACGGCTAGCTAGCGGACGGCGACGGGTTTCTCGTCCGGGACCAGGGTGACCGGGTCGAGATCCGCCGGTTCCTTTGGCTCCTGGGGCTTTTTGTCCTTTGTCGGGGCGGACGGTTTGTCCACGTCGTCCGTATCTTCCACGGCGGGCGCCAGGATCACCTCGTCCGAGGCCGGGATCGTTTTCGTTTTGGAGGCGGCCTCCGGCTTCGAAGCGGGGGTTTCCGTCAGGGTTTCCTCGAACTCGATTTCCGCTTCGAGTTCGCTGAAGAGGCCCTTGAAGTCACCGCCACCCTTTTCGTCTCTGGCGCTTTCCTTGAGGCGCGGGGCGGTTTCGGCGATCTCCGGTTCAGGCTCTTTCAGCACCGGCAGGGCGATCTTGAAGTTGGGGTCTTTTTGCAGGATGGCGACGCTGACCGGCGCCACGCCGGACCCCAGCATCCCGATGGCCTTGGCGGCTGCGCGGGAGAGGTCGATGATGCGTCCGTGGACGTAGGGACCGCGATCAGTGATGCGGACCACACAGGACTGGCCGTTCCGTTTGTTGGTGACACGAACCAGGGTGCCGAAGGGCAGGGATTTGTGGGCCGCGGTCATTTCATCCATGTTGTAGCGGCTGCCGTCGGCGGCGGTGCGGCCATGAAAGCCGGGACCGTACCACGAGGCATAGCCCGTAAGGATTTGCCCGTTGGGTTTGAAGGCCGCCGGATCGATGAAGTCCTCGCGGTTGACCATGCTGCGCGACACCGGGGTGGGGCCGCGGAGGATCGGATCAGCGCCCAGAGCCTTGCGGGCCAGGTTGGTCCAGACGAGGGCCAGGTGCTTGCGATCATTTTGCGACAGCTTTGCCGTCACCGGGTCGATGGTCGCCAGCACTTCGGGGCCGATGCGGATGACCACCCGGTCCTCTTCCAGGCCGGGCTTGATCAGACGGGCATCGCCACCGGCGTTCAGGAATTCGTACAGGCGGTTGGCCGTGCGCTTGGCCCGCAGCGCCGGGGACATGTCGTCATAGGCGGACCGGAATTTCATCACCTCGATATTGTTGAGCAGGATGCTCGCATACTGGGTGTCCGTATGCTCGAGCACCTTGATGAGGATGGTGTCATCTCCGCCGGGAATTTCGTACTCGTTGCGAAGGGCGTTGGTGTAGGCCAGTTCCATCTTCTTCTGGGCCATGGCGATGGCGGGATTGTCGAGAATCTTTTCCGCATTGGCCGCTGTCAGCAGGAGAACACTCAGTGCGGTGATGCTTGATAACCCTGTAATGATGCCTGCTTTTTTGCTGAAACTGGCTACCATTCGGAGTTGTAGCATTTTCATCATGGCTCTTCCTTACGTTGAGCGCGATTTAAGCTTGAAATAGAGAAGGGAAATTCGAATTCGCTCACTTTACTACAAACCTGAAAAAGCTGACAATTGTCCCCCGGATCGATTTGGGACAATTTTATATATTATTTATGTGATCAGGGTTGTCGTTTAGACGCAGTGCGGGATCAGCAAAAGACGGCACTCGATGCATTTTTGACTGAATAAACATGTGATGTGGATATATCGCCGGTTCATTGTAAAGATTTGCGAAAGACCGGGTTTTGAGCCGGAGTTTGGAACTGTGGTACTGTGAAATTCCTATGAGCACCCACGACCATTCCCACCATAGCCATCCGGCATGCGGCGCATCGGGACATCTGCCCGCCGGGATGCCGGTACCGGATCGCATTCGCAAGCTCCGTCTGTCCCTGATCCTGACGTCCGTTTATTTTGTTGCCGAGGTGATTGGCGGCTACCTGTCGGGCAGCCTTGCGCTGCTGGCGGATGCGGGGCACATGCTGGCGGATGTGGCGGCTATCGCGTTGGCCCTGTTTGCAGCCTGGATTGCCACGCGGGATATCAATCCCCAGCGAACCTACGGCTATCACCGGATGGAGATCCTGGCGGCATTTATCAACGGCCTGGTGCTGGCGGGCATCTCTTTTCTCATCATGAACGAGGCGTACCACCGGCTGATGTCGCCGGAACCCGTTGAGGGCGGCCTCATGATGGCCGTTGCGACAGGCGGCCTGGTGATCAACATCATCGTCATCAGGATTCTGCATGGCGGCCATGAGCACGATCTCAACATCAAGGGAGCCTACCTGCATGTGCTGGGGGATTTGCTGGGTTCCGTGGGAGCGATTCTCGCCGCGCTGCTCATCTTCTTTTTCGGGTGGATGTGGGCGGACCCGGTGATCAGCGTCCTCATCTCCCTGCTGGTTCTCTTCAGCGCCCTGCGCCTGGTGATGGAGGCGGCGGACATCCTGCTGGAGAGTTCCCCCGCCCATATCGACGTCGGGGTGGTCAACGAGATCATGCACTGCCAGGCGGGGGTGATCTCCGTCCATGACCTGCACGTCTGGACCATCTCCTCCGGCAAGTACGCCCTTTCCGCCCACGTGACCGTCGCCCCGGAAGCCTTTCGCCCGGAAACCCTGGCCGCCCTCCAGCACTGCCTGAAGGAGCAGTTCGGTCTCAGCCACGTGACGCTGCAACTCGAACCGCCGGATTTCGAGGAGGACGACATCCACTTTTAGGTGAGTCGTTCATCCTTTCAGGGAGCGAATTTGGCAACCCGGTAAAAAATTCATGCGCACAAAACCCGGAAACCATGTTTTTATCCCTATGGAAGTGATTTGCACAGGTATTTGATAGACACGGTTATCACTTAGGGTTACGCAGAGCGGTTTCGAGCAAAAAGGCACAGGGCTTTGCCTGCGCGTACATGAACTTTGCCGAATCGCACCAGATGGTCTGAGGAGAAGAAGATGGTCATGGACAGTTTTGACTTGCATCCGGCACGCGGCAGCGAGACGCCGGGCACGTTATGGATTCAGCGGGTGGATCTCAGCGATCCGGAGAATTACCGCAAGTACCTGATTTTCCGCGAACGGGCCGAACGCATGGAGGCGTATCTGCGCCGGGTGTTCGGCATGCAGGAAAACAGCGCCGCTTACCAGGCGGAGGACGTTCAGGAGGAGGAAGACAAGCAGCCGCTGTGGGTCAGGCCCCTGATGATGCTGTTGTACCTCAACTACCTGCTCAACCTCAAGATTCACCGGCAGCAACAGCAGCCCGCAATGCTGCCGCTGCCCGCGGTTCTCACTGCCGAGCCGCCGTACCGGTCCGTTCAGCCGCCGGCCATGATGGGGCGTTTTCTGGGTGAGAACGCATAACGCGCCGGTTAATTCAAGAGTGGGATAGACACAGGGGCTTTTCGAGCATTTCGTTGTCGCTGTTATTGTTCTTCGTACGTCGTCCAGAGGCAGGCACAAGCCTGCCTTTTTTATTTATTGGGCGATCACCGGTTCGCGGATGTAGAGATCGTTCGGGATGAAGAAGAGCGCGGCGACCCCCAGAGCCAGCGGAAGCATCAGGAACCCCAGGGCGGTGGTCAGACCCAGCCACTCGCCCAAAGAGCCGATGGCGGGCATCATCAGCCCGGCCATTCCGAAACTGAATCCCGCCATCAGGCCGGATACCATATTCCGGTTCTTTTTAACGCCCCGCAGCGCAATCACCGTGTTGGCCGACAGGGAAAACTGCAG
This sequence comes from Candidatus Neutrinobacter sp., assembly GCA_039794365.1. Taxonomy (GTDB): domain Bacteria; phylum Cyanobacteriota; class Vampirovibrionia; order Vampirovibrionales; family Vampirovibrionaceae; genus JBDIVN01. Next base: position 662,257 of record JBDIVN010000001.1, read on the forward strand.
CAGGACGTGGACGAGGATAAAGAGCATGAACGAGGCCATCCCGGTGGTCAGCAGCAGCAGCGGCAGCAGGATGAGGCAGGGGATGAGCGAGCCGTTCATGATAAGCCGCTCGCCGCGCCGATCTCCCAGGTATCCCGCGTACAGGGCCAGGGGGCTGCCGATGAGTGACGAGATGGCAATGACCCAGCCGATGGTCATCAGGGAGTGCCCCTCGCCGGTCCAGACAAAGGGCATGAAGCTGTCGAGACCTACCATCAGGGTGGCCCGGACAATGGCGATCAGTGACAGCACGGCCAGGATTCGGATTTCCCAGCGGGTGAACCGGGCCTTCTTCTTTTCCAGGCTTTTGGGCCGGGCCAGTACTCTCAGGAACCGGCGATCGATATTGCGCATCAGGGGGATGGCGACGAGTACCAGCGGCAGGCAGAAGGCGGTTGCCCTGAGTCCCCAGTTTTCCACGAGAAAGGATGACAGAAGCGGCCCCAGGGCGAAACCCAGCGCCCCGGCGGTGATGAAAACGCTCATGACCAGGTTTTCGCTTTTTCCGCCCAGGCTGTGGGCGTAGGTGATGGCCCGCGGGTGCAGCACGCCGATGCCGAAGTATCCCACGGCAATCAGCAGTACGAGAGTCCAGTAGTCTGGCGCCCATCCGATCAGGCTGATGCAGCCGATAGCGGTGATCAGCCCCAACAGCAGGACGTTGATCCGCGGGAGCTTTTCCGTCCAGATACCCCAGAGGGGTTGAAGGACCGATGAGGTCAGGCTGGAAACGGTGAGCAGAAAACCGGTGGCCGCCAGGCTGAAGCCGAGTTCCATCGATAACATGGGCAGGATGGGCAGCATGAAGCCCGCAAAGGCGTCACTAAGGAGGTGGCCGGAGCTGAGCCGAAGCAGTTGCGGATTTTGAGCGGAAACACCCATCGGAGAGCAAACTCGATCCATTCATCCGGTTCATCAATACGGAGTATTGTTCCCGCAGAAGTCGTTAAAATTCAAGGGAAAACTGCTAGTATACGGGTATCTTCCGTGTGAGGGAAAACAATCGTGGCTGATGACGCGCCGACCAAACCGCCGTATATTGTGCCAAAACAGACCGACGGGCCGTTCAGGCGAATCTGGCGGGAGCTGTTGGAGGTTCCGAACCTGTACACTCCTTGCCGAATCCTGGACCTGGAGCCGGGGCAGACAACGGTGATGTACCGGGCGCCGCATGAAAACGATGTGTTGCTACAGGCGGATTACGGTGGCGGTATCCAGTACTCGGACGAGAGCATCGGCGATGTCCGCTTGGGCATGGTCTATACGGATTTCCGGATTCCTCCCCTGCGCTTTGTTTGTGGCGAATTGCCCACGGCGACCATGCTGAAGCGGATGTACTGGAATCCCCGGCTGGACGCAGTGTCCTTTAACCCCAACGACCCGGAAAACCGGGTGGAAACCACCGGTTACATCCTCAAGCGCGAAGGCGCGGCCCGCCTCATCGGGTTGGTATGCGCCGAAGACCCCTTCGCCTACCAGGCGAACCACATGCCCCAGGCCCGGCAGGCCCTGGCGCAGGACCGGATCTTCGAGACGTTTCACCATGCGTCTGAGGCGCGTGAAGAGGGGGATGCGCTGGATAGCGTCTTTCCGGTGGAAATGCATGCCCTGATGACCCTGCGGCTGTTTCGCCAGGCCGTCGAATACCGGGAATGGTACCTGGACAAGTCACGGCGCAACACTCCGGCTTCGGATCTGTTCACGGCGTGGCTGCTGATGTTGCAGGGAGACGCCGGGGACGCCCTCGGAATCATTGAACGCTATGCCAACGACGATGCCTGGGGACCCATGGCCCGGTGGCTGGGAGGACAGGTCATGATCGGGCAGGGCGACCTGTCCGCGGCGATTGACTGGTTCAATGCCTGTCTGAAAATGGCGCCGGATCATATGATGGCAGCCCTGGAAAAAGGGGTGGCCCTGCGCAGCCTGCATTGGGAACCGGTAAACGGAGAGGGACTGCTGGAGGCCAGGACGTTGCTGGAAAAGATCCTGCCGGTGACGCACTTTCACAGGCCCCAGGTCCTTCATCACCTGGGAACCATCTGCCTGGCCCTCGACGATGTGGATGGCCTGGAAAAGTGTACACGCGAGGCGTTAACCATTCAGAACAACCCGACGGTGCGACGGAACCTGGTTCTCGCCCTGCTCTCCAAGGGCCAGATGGAAGAGGCGCAGTATCACTACGGGTTGCTCAAGGACTACCATCCGGAGGATGCCGGGGTTCTCGCCCGCCATTTCGGCCAAACCGCTTGAGGGTCGGTATTTCCCGAACAAATACGCCTGCTATATGCCTTTAAGAAATGTAAAATAGCTAAAACCCTTACAGGAAAAGGGTTTTAGCTATCCAAACCAGGCACTGGAGGCCGGGAATCCCGCATCAAATCCCAAATAGTTGTTTTTATATAAATAACAATAGTAAGAGGGAAGTGTTCACGCAGTCGTTCCGGTGATTCTCTGTCCACCGGAAATAACGATGGTGCGGAATAAAGGTGGTGACCCATGTCGATGACGCCGGATACGAGCATGACGGTCAGGATGGAGCAGGCCCGCGAGAGGGGATTTTCGAAGCCCCAAACGGTCAAGGTCAGCGATACCACGTTTGTGGACCCGCCGGCTTTCGGTTACCCGGAACCCCTGCCTGCCGCCGGGCCGGACCCCGATGGGAGAAACGGCGGCAAGCCCTCCCAGGAGCAGGAACTGCGCCACAAGATGGCCACGTATAACCACAAGCTGCTGGCTGAAGCCGCGCAGAAGAAGGGGGCCATTCTGAGCGAACTGGCCACGGTTCTGAGCCTGCGCAAAGATCAGGCCTACCACCGCTGGCAGCGCCATTCCTTTGACGGAAACAAACTGACACGGGAACAACTGGAAGCCGCCAACGAGAGCCTGTTCGAGTCTCGATGGGATTATTTCAACAGCTTCGTGACCAACGTCCAGCAGTTCCTGGAGGAAACCCTGGTCAAAACCATCAATGATTCCCGGTTGCAGGGATAACTTCTAATAGTTTTGCGGCGGGATGACCAGTTTCTGGCCGATTTGCAGCGAGTCCGGGTTTCTCATGTCGTTGGCCCGCTGGATCTTGCTGATCAGAGTCGGTGAGCCTGAGCCGTAGAACCGTCGGGCAATCCGCTCCAACGTATCGCCGCTCTGGACCACGTAGGTCTGGCTGCCGGAGGAAGCCGAAGTGGCGGTGGCCGGAGCCGGGGCTGTGGCGGGGACGGTTTCCACCGGGGCCGGCGGCACTTCCACCTTGGGCAGCAGGTCGGCCTCGTTGATGATGGGGGCGGTCAGTTCGCTCTCGCCCGTGGTGATCTGCGGCTTGTTGAAGAAGAGGGAGAAGACGGCTGCCGTGATGACGACCCCGATAACCAGCCCCACACCCACGAAAATTACCGGTGAGCGGTCTTCCTTGCCGAAGTGGCGGGTGCCGGACCAGAGCATGTCCAGCTCATGCGGCTCGTACTCTCCGGTACGCACGTAGACGCCGGGAGATTTTTCCATGGTATCGGACATCAGATCTTCCTCTTCGTTGTCAAAACCCTTGTTGGATGGCATTGGAGACCCCATAAAGCTGACTTGACCCCTTTCAGGTGCCTTCTGATATAATCAGATGCCTATCTCTACTGTATAGTGTAAACGGCTCTCTAACTCAACAAACTGTCATCCAATGGCATGGATATTGTACTATATACCACGGTAGCTTCCCCACAAATCCTTTCCAAAGCATAAAGTTCTGTAAATTCGAGTTTGGAGTTATGTTACCCAAGGCCTATGAACCCCAGGCGGTGGAACCCGGAATCTACGAATTCTGGGAAAGCAACCGGCTGTTCAAGCCGGAAGTGAACGGGGGCAGCGAGTCCCGCTTCAGCATTGTGATCCCGCCGCCCAACGTGACCGGCACCCTGCACATGGGCCACGCGCTGGACAACACCATCCAGGACATCATCATCCGCTGGCACCGGATGCTGGGGCACAAGACCCTCTGGATGCCCGGCACGGACCATGCGGGCATTGCCACCCAGAGCGTGGTGGAGCGCAACCTGAAAGCCAAAGGGCAGACGAAATACGATCTGGGCCGGGAAAAATTTCTCGAAGCGGTCTGGGACTGGGCCAACCAGTGCATGGGCGGTATTACCGGCCAGTTGCGCCGTCTGGGTGTTTCGCCGGATTGGGAGCGCCAGCGCTTCACTCTGGACGAGGGCTGCTCGCTGGCCGTTCGCACCGCCTTCAAGCACCTCTATGACAAGGGGTTGATCTACCGGGGCGAGTACATCGTCAACTGGGACCCGGTGACCCAGTCCGCCATCTCCGACATCGAGACCGAGTACGAGGACGAGGACAGCTTTCTCTGGGAGATCGCCTACCCCGTGGCCGGGGGTGGCGAGCGTCTGGTGGTGGCCACGACCCGGCCCGAAACCATGTACGGCGACGTGGCTGTAGCCGTCAACCCGGACGATCCCCGATACCGGCACCTCATCGGCAAGGCAGTGGAATTGCCCCTGACCGGCAAGCAGATTCCGGTCATCGGCGACGAATATGTGGATACCGCCTTCGGCACCGGGGCGCTGAAAATCACCCCCGCCCACGATCCCAACGACTTCAAGATCGGCCTGAAGCACAACCTCGAAGCCGTCATCGTCATCGATGAAAAGGGCGCCATCAAGAATTTGGATTTTATTCCGGAGGCCGTTCGCGGGCTGGACCGTTTCGACGCCCGGCAGAAGACCGAGGCCCTGCTGGAATCCGAGGGCTATCTCGTCCGCAAGCTGGAGCACCGCCACCGGGTGGGCCGCGCCCAGCGCAGCGGCGCCGTCATCGAACCCCTGCTCTCGAAACAATGGTTCGTCAATACGAAACCTTTGGCCGATCAGGCCCTCAAGGCGCTGGATCGCGGTGAAATCCGCTTCATCCCCGAACGCTGGACCAAGGATTACCTGCGCTGGATGACCAACATCCAGGACTGGTGCATTTCCCGCCAGCTCTGGTGGGGGCATCAGATTCCCGCTTGGCACTGCGGAGACTGCGGCGAGATTACCGTCGAGATCGAAGCGCCGGAAAAATGCGCCCACTGCGGCAGCGGGCAAGTCCGGCAGGACCCGGATGTGCTGGACACCTGGTTCTCCTCCGGGCTGTGGCCGTTTTCCACCATGGGCTGGCCCAACACCGAGGCCTCGGACTTCAGGGACTTCTACCCGACGGACGTGCTGGTCACCGGCTTTGACATCATCTTCTTCTGGGTGGCCCGGATGACCATGTTCGGCCATGAGATGACCGGCAAATCGCCCTTCCACACCGTCTACATCCACGGCCTCATCCGCGACGAGAAGGGCCAGAAGATGAGCAAGTCCAAGGGCAACACCGTGGACCCGGTGGAAACCATCGAGAAATACGGCTGCGACGGCTTCCGCTATGCGCTGACCAGCCTCATCACATACGGCGGGCAGGACATCAAGCTGGCCATCGACAAGATTGAACTGGGCAAACTGTTTGCAAATAAAATCTGGAACGCCGCCCGCTTCACCCTGATGAATATCGAGGACGTGGACGACCAGCCCATCGATACAGCCAATCTTTCGCGGATGGACCGGTGGATTCTGAGCCGCTACAACACGGCGGTGCGGGAAGCCAACGCCATGATGGCCGACTACAAATTCGGCGAGCTGGCTAACATGCTCTACGAGTTCATCTGGAACGGTTTCTGCGACTGGTACGTGGAATACGCCAAGAAGCAGCTGAAAGAACCGGAGCAGGCTGCCAACACCAAGCGGATTCTCCTGCATGTCCTCAGCGGCATCCTGCGGCTGATTCATCCCATCATGCCCTTCATCTCGGAAGAAATCTGGCAGAAGCTGCCCCACCGGCAGGACATGTCCGTCTCCATCGCCCCCTATCCCCAGGCGGACGAGGGGCTTATCGACGACACCATCAACCAGCAGGTGGACTTCGTGCTGGAGATGGTGCGTGCCATCCGCTCCGTTCGTCAGCAGTACAACGTCCCCCACCAGACGGCGGTGTGCGTGACCATCGAGGTACCGGAACCCGCCGAGCGGGAGGCCGTGGTGGCGGGTGACGAGATCCTCAACCACTTCGTGAAGCTGGAGAAAATCGACATCCTCGAAAAACTCAACGGTAAGCCCGCTCAGGCCGCGGCCAACGTGGTCGGCCACAGCCGGATTCTCGTTCCGCTGGAAGGGATTATCGACGTGGAGCAGGAACTCGATCGTCTGGGCAAGAAGATGACCGGCCTCAAGTCCGAGCAGGAGCAGCTCTACAAGATGATGAGCAACTTCGAATTTCTCGAACGTGCCCCCCAGGACGTGGTGGAAAAGAACAAAAGCCGCCTCAACGAGGTGAACAAACAGATCAAGATCATTGAAGAGCAACTGGCCAGCCTGGCGGGGTAAACTGAGAACCCTGTCATTCCCGCCCCTGCCTCCGCAGGGATAAACTCCGGCGGGAATCCACTCTCCAAGGCGGACAATGGATTCCCGCTTTCGCGGGAATGACAAATTCACTTGAAGGCAATTTGGGGGCTTGAGAGGGTTGATTGTAGGGACAGGTTTTTGATGGTCTGAATATTCTATGGTTCGCAAGATTTTGGGCATAATGGCCGTTCCCCCGGCCCCGAAGACAGATCCCCTTGAGCCTCCTGAGGAGTTGAAGCCCCACGGGCAGTTGCGGGTGCTCAAACGGCTGAAGTTCATGGGTGCCGCGCGGGATAGCATCCAGCGCAGATTCGGCAGTCGGGAACTGGAATCGCGGATTGACGGGCTGCTCGATCGTTACGAGGCGGAAGTGGCGGAGATTCCGCCAGGCCGCAAGGACGGACGCGGCAAAGGGGGACGGCTCAAGGCGTTTCTCTGGGTCCTCGGCGAACTGCCCGCCTGCGATTCCTGGGTGGATGCGAAGGAGCAGGTCAGCTATGCCATGTCCGGCGTGGAGAAGCGGGCTTGGCTGAAGGTCCCCATTCCTGAACGGGGAGAGGCCATGCGCATGCTGCAGGGGCGCTGGATGGCGACGGGCAACCCGGCGGTTCCCCGTGTACTGGTGGCCATGCACATCAAGCACTGTCTGCTCATTGGCGAGAACGGGGCGGTTCAGATCCAGAACCGCAGCTTCCTCAGCCGGCATTTCCCTACGGAATACGAAATCGTCAGCCGCATCCTGCCCGGCCTTAACGTCCTGAAGCGGCGAGCGTCGCGTCCGGGCGTGGTGGTGTTTGACAAGCCGGACGCCCAGGGGCGGGACGTTTTCGGAAACGGCCCAGTCAATCTGCTTCCTGATCGGAATAGAACAGGCGCTCCTCAAAAAAATCCGACTTGTACAGGCTTTCCACGGTAACGGTTCGGACGATCCGGTCGTCAGGCAGTTCCCAGGGGCGGATGTTGTCCTGCCAGCGCAGGTAGAGCCACCAGATCAGGGGGTTGACGGGAATCTCGGCGGGTCGGAAGGTCTTCCGTATTTCGGACAGGACCGCCTCCAGGTCATAGTTGTCGATCCGGGCGGCGGTCAGTTGCAGAAGCAGCCACTGGTTGCAGTGGAGCGTATCGACGGTGTCATAGCGGCTGATCAGGTTATAGTCCCGCGTCGGGTACAGGGCCTTGTACTCTTCGCTGAGAATGGCCTGGTACATCCGGTCCCGGATGGCCGGTTCGGGAATCAAAATCAGGGCTTCGGTTCTCTCGCTCTTCTGGTCGAAAAAGAATTCCAGCAGCGTGCTGCGCCAGATGTGACCCAGCGGCTCCTTCTGGCTTCGGTCCGACAGTTGGTGGTGGCCGATCCACGTGCCGAAACGCGGGTCGTAGACGGCCATGGTGGCATGGCCCATGCCGGTCTCGTCTACCTTTTGGGTTCCCCGGCTTCCTTCGCGGGCAACGATGGCCAACCGGATGTTTTTTTCGGCCAGGGTGTTCAGCACCCAGTCGGTCAGGAGCCTGGCCCGGTGCATCCGCTGCTTGTCATCCGGCTTGTAGCGGGTGAAGGCCGGAAACTGGGTGAAGGGCGGATCGTTCCGAAATTCCAGCCAGGCTTCGGCCATCGGAAACGGCTCGCCCTGCGCCGTTGGCAAAACAGCCGGCCCCGTCAGCAGAAGCGCCGGCAGGAGAACGATTTCTAAGATGTGGAAGAAGTGTCGCCTCATGGTTTCATTCTGCCGGGAACCGTGGTGGATGTAAACGGGAAGCAGGCCGGCGCAATTTTTCGGGCGGCCGCTTTTTGATCGGTGTATGCTTCAGGGGTTTCGTGGCGGAGGCTATTTGAATTTCGTCCTGTTTTTGACAATAATTCTCATTAACAAGCCAGCCCATCCCTTTGCAGCCATGATCGAAAAGTGTGGAATCCTTGATGACCCTGGACCAGGCCAAAGTCGGTGACACCCTCCGGATTACGGGAATCTCCAACCCGCAGACGGCAATGATGGCGTTGCGCCTGGGGCTGCATGAGGGGGAGATCGTCCGGCTCTCCTCGAAGATTCCCGGTGGTCCGCTGGTGGTGCTCTGCGGCAACGTGGAAATCGCTCTGGGCCGGGAGCTGTGCCGCGAGATTGAGGTGCAGGCCGAATGAATGCCATTCTTGAAGGACGGCCCGGTCCGCTTGCCGGCGAGCACACGGTGGTGCTGGCGGGCAACCCCAACGTGGGCAAATCCGTGGTTTTCAACGGCCTGACGGGGATGTACGTCAACGTCTCCAACTTTCCCGGCACCACCGTGGATGTGCCCAGGGGCAAGCTGAATGACCGGGCCATGCTGCGGGATACCCCCGGCGTCTACGGCCTGTCGGGCCTCAGCGAGGAGGAGCTGGTCGCGGAAAAAACCATTATGCAGGGTGATGTCATCATCAATGTGGTCAGCGCCCTCAGCCTCGAACGGGATCTCTTCCTGACCCAGCAGATCATCGACTTCGGCAAGCCGGTCATCGTGGCCCTGAACCAGATGGACGAGGCACGCGCCCGCCATATCGAGATCGATGTGGACCGGCTTTCCAACACGCTGGGTGTGCCGGTTATCCCCTGTGTCGCTGTTCTTGGCGAGGGCATTGACGCGATCAAGACGCGCTACGGCGAAGCCCGCCTCGGACACCCCACTCCCGACTCGCCGCCGCCGCAGGAGGTGATCCGGCTGGAGGAAAATCCCGGCGAGCGGATGAAGCTCTATGGCCTGCGTCGTCATTACGTCAATGCAGTGGCTCGCAGCGTGGCCAGCCAGAAGGATACCGCCCAGACCCACTGGGCGAAGCGCCTTTCCAAAAAGCTGGGCCAGTGGTTCCTGCATCCGCTGGTGGGCATCGCCTCGATGATTGCCGTGCTGCTGGCGCTTTATCAAATCGTCGGCGTCTGGGTGGCGGGAGATGTGGTTGATTTCACCGAGGGGGTCATCATGCTGGAGCATGTGGTGCCCTTTTTGCAGGGACTCGTCTCCCAGGCGGTCCCGCGGGATTTCTGGCTCTACGGCGTGCTGGCCGGGGAGTTCGGCGTGCTGACCATGAGTATCCAGTATATTTACGGCGTCCTGTTCCCGCTGGTGCTGGGTTTCTACATCTACATCTCCCTGTTGGAGGATTGCGGGTACCTGCCGCGGATCGCCGTTTTGTCCGACAGCCTGCTGAGCCGGGTGGGCCTCAATGGCCGGGCGGTGATTCCGCTCATTCTCGGCTTCGGCTGTGTGACCATGGCGACGGTTTCCACGCGGGTCCTCACCTCCCAGCGCGAGCGGACGATTGCGTCCACGCTGCTGGCCATTACCATCCCGTGTTCCGCGCAGCTGGCCGTGATCATGGGCCTCATGGCGGTATCCGGTGGGCTAAAGGCCTGGTTTCTCTACATCGGCGTCCTGTTCGTGCTGATGGTGGGCATCGGCTCCGTTCTCAACCTGATCCTGCCCGGCAAATCCACGCCCCTGGTTCTGGATTTGCCGCCCATGCGCGTACCGTCCCTCAAAAACGTGTTGCGCAAGACGTGGGTGCGCACCAAGGCGTTCATCAATGAGGCGGCCCCCCTCTTCGTGCTGGGGTCGCTCATCGTTTCCGTACTGCAAGTGACCGGGATGCTGGTTAATATCCAATCCTGGCTTTCCCCCGTCACGATGAACCTTTTGCACCTGCCCGGCGAGACGGCTCAGGCGTTCGTGATGGGCATGGTCCGCCGCGACTTCGGCGCCGCCGGGTTGTTTGGCCTGCAGGACGTGATGACGCCGGTACAGATGCTCACAGCCCTTGTCGTCATTACCCTGTTTGTTCCCTGCATCGCCTCGGCCACCGTCTTCTGGAAAGAGCGGGGCCTTAAAGAAGCGACCACGATCCTGCTGGGATCGTGGCTGCTGGCTTTTGGGGCCGGTGCCATACTCTGCCGGTTGCTTGAATTGATACCGATCATCTAGTTTTGATCTAGATCCGTCGTTGCAACTGCTGTATGGACAACCCCTGTCAATTTTGCGAAAAAGCTTTTACCGTTAACTTCCTCCTCCAAGGAATGATAGCCACCTGCTGAATGCCTGTCGGCGCATTTATCAATGCCTTTGCTTGTCCGTTCGCAGCCCTCCCTGCTTTTCACTGCCTCAAAAATTCAAGTGTTCTGTCGAATGCGTATCCTCCTTGTTGCTTCCTGCCGCTGGTTTTAAGTGATTCTCCTGCCTGTTTCTCTATCAAATGCTTTTAAAACTGGAATCCTACCTACCCCATCCGTTACCCTGTCTGAAGGAAAGCGATCTCGTTGGAATCTGTTGCACCTGTACTGTTGAAACTTGTCTTTAGAGTTGTTGAAAACCGATACCTACCTGACCTTAATTTGCCTGACCTTGTGATTGCATAAAAAACTTTTTCCGGAATTTTGTGACGGATTCCGGGCAGGTTTAAGGATGTCTTAAGAATCCGGATGATCGTCTTTTTCGGGCGTCTTCGGAACATAGTCTGTCTGAAGGAGGAAACCCTTTGTGGGGGCGGTTATGCTGACAGTGAATCCAAAACCACCTTGCAACCGAAGAAAAGAGACACGAGAGAAGGGAAAACCCGCAGAGGGGGCTTGAATGAGTCTGGAATCCATGGCATTGGCCGCTGGCGGCCAACTCCTGAAATCCGCCCTGAAAGAGGACGGCGTCCTTCACGACATGGCGGAGAAGTTTGCCAACCGGATGGCCAACAAGGTCGGCCACAGGTCTGGCCTGTCCCATAATTTTCACAGGCAGCTGGACAAGGCGGTGACCAACCTGCCGCCGCAGGCGCAGGCTGGCGTGAAGGGGACCCTGGTTCCCGGAACGGTGCCCCTGGAGCGTCTGGCATCTTACGGCCAGATTGATACCGAGCAGGCGCTGGCCCGGTTTGGCACGTTTGATGCCAACGGCGACGGCCAGGTGACCCGCGAGGAACTGACCCAGGGGCTGGAGGCGCTGTCCCACACAATGGCCAACAGCCAGACGGGAGGAGGTTCCGCCGATGCCCTGAAGCTACAGGAAGCCCAGCAGTTGTACCAGTTGGGACAGGGGATTCTGCAGAATTATGACATCGTGGCGGGACTGGACGGCAACACTGCCGGGGTATCTTCCGGTGACCTGCTGGAGCTGGCCGGACGTGATCGGCATGCCCGGCAAATCGCCATCACCGACTGGCAGAACCTGCTGGCGTGATGAGAGTTTTCGGCAAGTGAAAAATTCGGGTCAATGAAAATTCAAGATCTTTATGGGGTTTGCCGACAATCCCCATGTCGGAATTCCCCGGATGGCGATCCGGTTGGGAGTGTTGAGAAGGAGGCGTTTGCCGCCCGTGGAATGGAAGCAGTTGCAGCGCGAATATGAGCCGGTGGCTGATCCGTTCGATGCCCGGTACTACCAGGACCTGGCCCGTGAACATGCCACCTTCGGGCGCTACGAAAAAGCGGTTGAGGCGCTGCACCGTGCCATCGAACTCGACCCCGTCAACGAGGTCCTGATGAAGGATCTGGGCAATGCATACAGCGGCCTGGGCGAAGAGGATCTGGCCGAGGACGCCTACCACCAGGCCCTGGAGATCAACCCGCGCTACGCTCCGGTTTACTGCAACCTCGGCATTCTCGCCAAGCAGCGGTTCCAGTTCAAGATGGCGGAAGCGTATTACCGCAAGGCGCTGGAGTTCGACAAGCATCTCGTTCCCGCCTGGAACAACCTGGGCAACCTGCTGCACCTGATGGGCCGGACCGACGAAGCCCGCGAAGCATACCAGGAAGCCATCATGGCCGACCCCGACCATGCGCCGGTGTTTCTCAACATGGGCAAGATGTTTCTGGAGCAGGGGGACGAGGAACTGGCCCTCATCAGCCTGGAGCGAGCGGTGGAACTGGTGCCCGACCCGGCCCCCGTACCCTATGCGGAAATCTTTTTCACCCTGGCCGAGTTGCTGTTTGCCCGCGAGGAGGCGGAAGACGCCATCGAGCTTTTTGAAAAGGGCCTTGCCATTGACCCGGACAACACCGCCGTCTGGCGGCGGCTGGGGTCCGTCTATGCCGGTCAGGGCCAATTCAAGAAGGCCCTGACCTGCTACACCCGCGTGATGGAAATCGACCCCAGGGACGGTCGCAACTACTTCGAGATCGGTCAGCTTTACTATCATCTGGGCGACGTGGGCGCGGCCAACGCCGCCTTCCGGCAGGCCATCCACGTGGCCCCCAAGATGACCGACGCCTATTACGAACTGGGCGCCAACTTCTATGAGCAGGGCGACTACGAGAACGCCATGCTGCTGTTCCATAAAGCCGCGGAACTCGAACCCGACTACGACCTGCCCTACTATTCGATGGGCCTGGTGTACCTGGCCCGGCAGGAGAAGAACCGCTCCATCGAGCTTTACGAGCGCCTGCTGCAGCTGGATTCCATGTGGGCCAAGACCCTGCTGCGGCATATCGAACTCAATCCATTTGAATAGCACTGACAGACTGCTTTCACGAGCGGGTTAGGTGTGGATTACGTGAGTTCAGGGAAGCATTTCACCGAAACGACAACCCCCGGTTGGGCCGAGGTCTTCTCGGCCATCGACCGGGCTTTTGCCGACGCGCCCCGGCCTGAACATTTCACCAACCACGTCCACTGTTGCGAGTGCGCCGAGTCCGACGATTACTTTCAGAACCAGACTCCAAAGACGCTGGCCCAGGAGAAGCATCCCGAAACCCTGCCCCTGGCCTTTTTAACCGACGAGGGCATGCACTACTTCCTGCCCGCCCTGGTGCGGATGATCCCCCGGAAATTCTCCGACTACTCGCTGGATACGGTGCTGTTTCACCTGGAAAACCGCCTGCATACGTTTAACGCCGAGCAACTGGCCACCCTCCGGGACCTGCTCTACGTGACCTACGACCTGATGAAAGACGAACTGGAGCAATCGGTTTTCGATTACGAAACTGTCTGGCGGATGCTGAACGAGTTGGACGAGATGGTGACGGCCTCAACGGGTTAAGCCATGCCCGGATTTTTCGTGCTAGCATGCCCTCGTCGTATTTTCGAAGGGGAATTGCACGATGAATCCGTCCAATATTCGTTTCGGGGCGCTGGCGTTTATTCCGGTGGTGAAGACCAAGAAAGAGGCCGACGCCACGCCGGGGACCATCCGGGAGAAAGATCTCGAAGACCTGGCCATGCAGGTTTCCAACGAGGCGCAGGCCGACGTGCAGGTGGCCTACCAGAAGCTCACCGGCAAGCGCTTCTGGCACCGCAAGGGGCAGGAAGGCTCACCGGTGGTAACCCATCCGCTGTCATCCAGGATGGCAACGGTGAACGCCGTGACCCGGATGGACGATCACCGGCTTTTTCAAATCGATCTGCCCGACGCCGAGGGCAAGATGGAAAGCTACCTCAAGCAGCGTGGGGTCCACGTCGTGCGCACCCCGGGCAACGCCCCGGTTTAATCCGGCTTATTCAGGGCTACGCTGAAAAGCTGCGGCTTCTCGCGGCGGTTTTCGCCTTCTCTTTTTCAATGACGGCGGTTTTCCGGTGATCTTCCAGGAACCCACCGCCGGTGCCGGGCACTTTCTCGCCGGGGCGGTAGAAGTTGAGGGAGAAGAAGGGGATCCGCTTGCCGACGGCGACGACCCAGTCCGGCAGGCGCTCGGCGAAGGTCAGGCCGAGTTCCTCAAGCTGTTCCTGCCCGAGGGCGTCGCGGTACTCGGCGGCCTTTTTGTCGCCAATAACCCGGCGGATCTCGTCATAACCGGCCCGTTTGCCAAAGCTGACGGCGGGCATGGCGTTCATTGCGTTCATTCCAGTATTCATCCCAAATATCCCACTTGATGCTACCCCTCCATAAACGCGCTTCAGACCCTGGAATTGCTTAGGCCGTTTCTCTTTGGAACACTTTGTCATTCCTGCGAACACTTTGTCATTCCCGCGTCTCTTTGTCATTCCCGCGTCTCTTTGTCATTCCTGCGAACACTTTGTCATTCCCGCGTCTCTTTGTCATTCCCGCGTCTCTTTGTCATTCCCGCGTCTCTTTGTCATTCCTGCGTCTCTTTGTCATTCCTGCGTCTCTTTGTCATTCCTGCGTCTCTTTGTCATTCCTGCGTCTCTTTGTCATTCCTGCGTCTCTTTGTCATTCCTGCGCAGGCAGGAATCCATTGGCAGTCTGGTGAAATGGATTCCTGCCTGCGCAGGAATGACAGACGGATCACCTGGGCGGGCGCGGATCTTTCCAGATCGTCCGCCTGAGCTTGGCCTTGTCGTGGAAATCCGGGCACTTGCCGTCCCCGCGCCCGGTGATTCCGCCGTCCGGCCCGCAGAGGTGGTTGCACTGGCTGTCCATCAGGGTGCTGTACATATCGCAGCACTGCATGGGGATAAAATAGACGGTTTTGCCGTTATACTCATACTCCCGAACCTCCCACCCCGGATTCTCCGCCTCCCGCCCCTTCAGCTGCTCAATCTTCGCCTTGACGCAGGCGGGCGTGTTTTCGGGTACGTCGGCTTTGGCCTCTATGTTTGATAGAGCCATAAATATGAAGAGCGCAATGACCAGCATTTTTTTCATTGCCTGATTCCAAAAAAGGCTGCGAAGTTCGTTTGATCAGCTTGCCTAACCATCTTCTTGTTTAAGCCTCGTAATCTAATTTCTTTTGAACTATTTTGGGCCCTGGTTTTACTTCTTTTACATCAAGAACTTTATGGCTGTATCCAATGACCTCATCATCAAGACCGTAATTAACATTAACTTCTACTATTGCAACTAAGCAGTCTCCGGGTCTAGCATCTACTAATCGATTTTGAAAGTCACTTAACCAATTTTTGTCTGCAATTTTGGCATTTATAGTTTGCTTCCCATGGCGAAACTCCCACTGAGCTTCTCCTAAGTAGTCAGGACGCTTAATCTTAAGAATCATCTCTTGAGGGGTGGATATGGTTCTAACAGTTAACAACTGTTCAATGTTTTCCGGAGCTAATGACAACTTCATATTGAAGCTCGTTTCAGATGAATCCGTAATATATGACGCATGATCATTTTGATTTAGCTGACTAAGTGCTGAAGATATTTTACTAGTAGACTCCATCAAACCTTTAATTGATGGCTGAGTATAAAAGGGAAGTTTTTTTACTTGTGTTTCTTCAGCTATTTGTTGGATTTGGTCTGCAAGAGGAGCAAACTGGGCTGCATCAGTAATTTCGGTCGTACCTTCGAGAAAGTTAATTGTTATCCACTTGGCTTTAACAAGATATTGCCCTACAACAGGTTTCCAATCCAAATCATTTAAAGCATCATCTGGCACTTGCCTTAAACCTTGTGCTAGCCATGCCTTAATGGAGCCTGTTTCTACATCTTCTAGTAATAATACAGGTTCAATTCTAGAATCTATCGTCCCTATTAGCTCTTGATCCAGAAATTTCATGGCATCAATAAGCTCAGACATAGCCTTGAAAACACGTGAAGGGTTTTCTGACCCTTTCTCAAAGTCAATTTTCAAGCAGAAGTCGGCGGTCACTTTGGATTTGTCATTCATGCCTCAAGTGTACTCGAAACCTATTGCTAGCTATACGAATATTACAGCCCAAAAAACTCCAGAATCCGGCCCGCATCCGCAGGCAGTTGGGTGCGTTGGGCGGCGCCGTGGGCGATGGCGCTGTCGGGGTCTTTGAGGCCGTTGCCGGTGAGGGTGCAGGTGATGAGGCTATCGTTTTCCACCTGCTTCAGACTGCACGCCTTGAACAGCCCGGCGATGCTCGCCGCGCTGGCAGGCTCGCAGAAGACGCCCTCCTTGGAGGCGAGGAATTTATAGGCGGCGGCGATCTCGTCATCCGTCACCATGTCGATGACCCCGCCGGAGGCGTCGCGGGCGTCCTCGGCGCCTTTCCAACTGGCCGGGTTGCCGATTCGGATGGCCGTGGCGAAGGTTTCCGGGTGGTCGATCTTCTGCCCCTTCACGATAGCAGCGGCCCCTTCGGCCTCGTAACCGAACATCTTCGGGCAGTGCTTCGTCAGCCCGGCGTCGTTGTACTGCTTGTACCCGCCCCAGTAGGCGGTGATGTTGCCCGCGTTGCCCACGGGGATGAAGTGATAGTCCGGCGCATGGCCCAGATCGTCGCAAATCTCGAAGGCGGCGGATTTCTGCCCTTCGATGCGATACGGGTTGATGGAATTGACGATGGTGACTTTACCCGTAGCGCCCAGCTCGCGCACGATGTCCAGCGCCTGGTCGAAATTGCCGTCGATTTCCACCACCTTGCCGCCGTACATCAGGGCCTGGCTCAATTTACCCAGGGCGATTTTTCCCTGGGGGATGATAATCAGCGTCTCGATCCCCGCCCGCGCCCCGTAGGCCGCCGCCGCCGCGCTGGTGTTGCCGGTGCTGGCGCAGATGATGTATTTGGCCCCGTCGTGTTTGGCCTGCGAGACGGCGTAGGTCATGCCCCGGTCCTTGAAGCTGCCCGTGGGATTCAGCCCCTCGAACTTGAGATAGATGCGCAGGTTTTTGACGCCATACATCTCTTGCAGCGCCCGTGCAACCGCCGGGGCGGGAATCAGCGGCGTGCTGCCTTCTTCCAGCGAGACGACGGGGTAGTCGTCATGCAGGCGGTACATGTGGCGGTAGCGTTCAAGGATGCCCGCCATGTTACAAAATCCTCAGGACGCTGCCGATGTTGCAGGTCGTCTCCTGCCGCACGATCTCGTCCAGGGCACCGCGCATCTGCTTCTCGTACACTTCCTGCGTGACGAGGATGATGCTGGCGGTGCCGTTTTCGTTGATGCCGTGCTGCACGATGGACTCCAGGCTCACGCCGTAGTCGCCGCAGGCGATGCCCAGGTGGCCGATGACGCCGGGTTTGTCCGTCGTGTTGAGGCGCACGAAGTAGCGGTTGCGCGTCTCCGTGATGGGCAGGATGTTGGCGAGGCCCGTGGTTTTCAGTTGCATGGAGGGGATGGGATCGTTGCCCTGCTTCAACCCGTTGACGATAGCGAGGGCATCCCCGCAGACGGCGCTGGCCGTGGGCATTTCGCCCGCGCCCTTGCCGTAGAACATCACGTCGCCCACGGCATGGCCCTTGATCCACACGGCGTTGTACTCGTTCTTGATGCTGGCCAGCGGATGGCTGTGCGGCACCAGCATGGGGTGGACCCGCACGTCCACCTGCCCGGCGTCCGCCTGGCGGCAGAGGCCGATCAATTTAATCGTGTAACCCAGCGATTCGGCCAGCTTCACGTCCTGCGCCGTAATCGTCGAGATGCCCTTGCAGTAGATCTGCTGCATGTCGATGCGCTTCTTGAAGGCGATGGAGGCCAGAATGGAGATTTTATAAGCCGTATCGTAGCCCTCCACATCGTTGGTGGGGTCGGCTTCGGCAAAACCCAGGCGCTGGGCTTCGTGCAGAACCTCTTTGTAGTCGCGGCCCTCGTCGGCCATTTTGGTGAGGATGTAGTTGGTGGTGCCGTTGATGATCCCGGCGATCTCCAGGATTTGATTCGCCGCCAGCGAGAGTTTGAGGGGCATGATGATGGGGATGCCCCCGGCGACGGCCCCTTCGAACATCAGCCGAACGTTGTGGGCCCGGGCGAGGTCAAAGAGTTCGTTGCCGTGCTTGGCGATGAGTTCCTTGTTGGCGGTCACCACGTGCTTGCCACTCTGGATGGCCTCGGTGACGAGCTGCCGGGCGACATCCGCTCCGCCCATGACCTCGATAACCAGCTGGATGTCGTCATCGCGCACCACGCTGAAGGGGTCGGTGCTCAGCAGGCGCGGGTCGAGATCCGGGATTTCCCGGCTCTTTTCCATGTCGCGCACGGCGATGCGGCGAAAGTCAATGTCGTCGCGGGGCTGCAACAGCTTGTAGACCCCCGCGCCCACGGTGCCCAGGCCAATCATTCCGACGACGACGGGCTTGGCGGGTTTCTCTTTGGAGGCGGGGGCGGGCATTTCGACGATTCCGGCGTGATCACTCATGAAGGGGGGCCTTAATTGACTTGACGGTGCAATGCAAGGGGTACGTGGCTCAGGGCCAGGGTCACCACCTTGCCGTCAAAGGCCGGGAACCGTTCGAACGCTTGCCGGGCTTCGTAGAGGGTGGCGCCGGTGGTGGTCATGTCATCGATGACGAGCACCATTGTAGGCCCCGCCGCCTTGGGATTCAAGCGTTTTTCCCACGATTCGCCGTCCACGCCCATGCTGCCTTCCACGTTCTGCCAGCGGCGGCGCTTGCCCGTCAGCTTGTGTTGGGGCATGGTATCGCGCTCCCAGCGCAGAAGCTCCGCGCTGAAGCTGAAACCGAAGTCGCTGGCGAAACGCCGGGCGACGGCCTCCAGGTGATTGTTGTTCCAGCGTGATGGCACCGGAACCACCAGGGTGTTTCGGGCGTTCATTTCCGGGTGATCCACCCGGCGCCAGTAGTCGATGAGGATGTCCGAGAGGGTTTCGGCGTATTCATGCCGGTTGTAGAACTTGTAGGGATACAGCAGCCGTTTGATCCGCGGGTTGAAGAGGGTGGCGGCGTACAGCTCGAACGCGCCCTTCTGCCCCATCGGCAGGGTGTCGCGCAGCCCCAGCTTGGCCTCACAGTCCTCGCAAACCAGCGTGCCTGCGGTCTTCTGAAACTGGCAGTAGCTGCAATGCTCGTTTCTCAGCGCCTTTTTTACTTTTTCCACAAGAGAAGCAATCATGATAGCAACCTTTTTCGGGGTTTCTGCATATGCCGACGCCCGGCAAAAACGTTTATGGACGGAGGGGACCAGCCTGTTTTATATCATCCATCGTGCCAAAAGAACACCTTTCGTAAAGAACGTTGATCTTTTTGAAAAGCTCCATACGATATGAGCATCAGACAGGAACACAGGACATTCGGAGAAAGGCGGACGATGGAAGCACTGGTGAGGATAATGCTTTGGGTATGGCGGATCGGCCAATCCATCTTCACCTGCAACCACGCCCGCGTGACCCTCGCCGAAGGCAAGTCCATCTGTCCGGATTGCGGGCATGGGGTCATCGTCCGCTGGGCGGTGCTGCGCTGCCGAGAGTGCAACATCCGTCGCGAGGGCCGTTATCTCTTTCGCTCCCTGATGCCCCTGGACAACTACTGCACCCGCTGCGGCGAACACGAAACCGTGACCGAGTACCTGGAAAATCCGGAATACTTCGTCCTGATGAACAAGGCCATCCTGATGGTCCAGAGCGAGGAGGACTACCTGCAAAGCATGAAAGGCACGCTGCTCGAACGGACCCGCGTCTGGTTCGAGGCCGCGGAAACCGTCACCATACGGGGACTACTCGCCCCCGTCTCGTAAACAGATTCTCTCCACGCCTTTCCTCCTCCCCCCGATAACACGCAACGCTCTCTCTCTTTCTCTGAAAGAGAGATTTTTTTGTTTTTAATATTAAGAAATATCAATCTAATTTTGCCAGAGAACCCTTATGACAAGTGGTTTTCAGCGATCATAAAAGTTATTCGCTATGGTTTTCGGGCGTCATCCGTCATTGTGAGGAATGACGCCCATAAACTGAAGGAAGAAAACACCCATGCCCCGTGAGATTTGTGAAATGGGGGAGGACGGTGTTGTCCGCTGTCGCATTGTCCGCGACGAGGAACAACCTGCATCCGAACCACCAAAAAATGGAAACGTACATACCGGCAAACTGCTGCAAGCCTTGCTGATGGAGGCGGCCCGCATCAAGGACGCAATCCGTCAGCAGAATTACCTCCAGGATGACGGTCTGGGACCATTCAAAACCTCGCCCCTGATCCGGATTCCGCAATTCGCTCTCCTGCCCGATGCGGCTGAACTCAACGCCGAACTGGATCGCCGCCAGCCGGGACGCAGCCCCGGACTGAAGGCCATCCACAACGCTGTCATTAAGAATGCAATTGCCAAAGAAGAGGCCCGCCGCCAGGCGATCCAGATGGAGGCCGTCGATCAGCAGACGGCTCGCCTCGCCCGCGCCTTCGTGGAAAATGCCGAAGCGCAAAAAATCCGGCAATCCCGCAGTTTCCATCGGCAGCAGGCGACGGAATTTGACACGGCGCCGGGCATCCTCCCCGGTTCGCTGGCCCGCCAGGGCATCGGCCAGTCCGCCATGCCCCCGATGATTGCCGAAAGCCTGCCGATTGTTCAGGACATCCCCGGTGCCCAAAAGCCGGTGAGTCGCGCTGATTTTATCCGCCAGCAAAACGCACTCGCCATGCAGCAGGCCCAACGGGACGCCATGCACGCCCAGCAACGTTACTACGAGGAACAGCTCCGCCAGGAACGTATTCGTCGGCATTGGGAGCAGTATGAACGTCAGCAGGCTAGACAATCAAGAAAAGAACAGGCCTTATCTTCACCTGTTAAGGTTTTCCCTCAGACTCAATCCTCCACCCCGGTGTCTGGAAGTTATACAGAGGTTCTTAAAACCCTTGATGCCTTAACTGACAGAATTGATCAGGTAATCGAGAACCTTCTAGAGGCGATACCGCTGCCTCCTCAGCAAGCATATCAAATGGTTCAGGCCGGTCAACTCAGCCAGGTCCGAACCAGGCACGCCTCGCTATGGTATGACTGGGACGATATACTGAAAGATCCCCATGTCACAGCGGGTAATGCTAAAACCATTTCTCTTTCCGCTTACGAAAACGCCGTGGATCTGGCAGGAGCTTTGGATAAAGTCTGCAATAACCTGGGCTCAAAGGCTCCTATCAATAACTGGATTCGTCCGGGTGATCGAGGATATCACGGACGGGGTATGGCCGTGGACTTCGAAGGAACTAAATCCTGGAAGGATGGTCCACTTTACACTGCAATCCGCCGGACTCCAGAGATTCGACGGATTGGTCAGGGATACCCATCTTATAATGGAATGCATGTGGATATTGGCACCGTTGATTGGCAAGGACCAGGTTACCAAGACTGGTTTATTGATAACGGTTCCTATGGTGGTGGCACCCGATCATTGCCTGTTTTTACCGGCCCTCAGTCAGTCCGTCTAAAGCCGGGGACTTGAGATGAGGGGCATTAAATATGCCTGGATAGTCTTCCGCCAAATCAAGAAATGTCTCCGTGCAATGTCCACCATCGGCGGGCAACCTTTGGATAGGGCCATCCGCTAGATTCCATTGAGCGCACTGTCGGATGTAGTCCGCCAGGCGCTCTACTTTTACTGCAGATTTGTCAAACGCGGAGTTTGCCTGCAGAGATTTCGTCTCAAAATCCTCGACACGAGAATGATATTGAAATGTCATAATTGCTAAGGCAGTAAAAAGTATGGCGATAATGATATTTTTGAACACGCCAAGCCTCATGTTTAAAGGAACAGATACATTTTACTCGGTTTTTTGGTTGTGTAAAAGGTGCAAATAATCGGTTTGATTTTATTAGCAGGTATTTAGCCGCTCATTAAAGATGGCCGCTGGGAATATCGTGGCCAGCCGGTGGACACTATCGAGGATGCCCAGTTACTTACCTATGCCGATGTAAAGCTGTCGAGGATAGGGGTTACCGCCTGACGCCATCCCAGTTGAAGAAGGCGGCGCTCGATATCGCCAAAGGCGCCTATCAGGTCTGGATCGGTGACGATATCGACACCCTGATCGATCCGGATGCCAATTTTCTGGAGAAAACCTGGTCCGGCATTTCCCTGGCCTCCAATTTCATCCCTGGCGCTGCTGTTGGCAAGCTGGGCCTTAAGGTCGGTGGCAAGACGCTGAAAATTAAAATAAAGTTTGAAAAGATGATGGCCAAGAAGTTTCCAAACGCCTTTTGGCGCGGCCACTATGCTAATACGGCTGAGAAGCTCTCCGGCAAAGTGATCTGATCCCAAGAATGGGGACCGTTTAAAAGTTGAGGTTTTCCGTTTTTGGTCTTGCCCCCGAAAGCGTAACATTTCAAAGTGGAAAATCGGGGTTAAATGGCCTGGCTAGCCAGGCCATTTGCGGCGGCGAAGAAAGTAGGGGTGAGGTCTCCTAATGCGCTGTGCGGACGAACCTCGTTGTACTCCTTTCGCCACAATTCAATTTTCTCTTGAGCATCCTCGATTGACAAGAACCAATGCTGATTCAGACACTCCTGCCTGAACCGGCTGTTGAAGCTCTCAAAAAAGGCATTGTCCATGGGTTTGCCAGGACGAGGAAGGTGCAGGAGGTCAAAAACGATACCTGTCGTAACAAAGGGGTGCTTTTTTTCCGTGTTTCTGGTTTATTAGGGGCATCCAGTATTCTCACGCCCTTACCGGGTACGTTAACAAGTGGTTCAAGGAGGTTGCCCCGAAACAGGGGCCAACAGTCAGCGGGTTTCGGCGGGGCCGGAACGAGTGTTATCGAAAGTGTGATTTGGGACAGACTTTAGGGGATGCTATGGTGAAGACCGTTTCGACACTGGCGCTGCAGCGCCGGAATAATCCAGCCGCCCCACCGGCATTCGGCAGCGGCATTGGCCAGGTCAGGGCAAGAGCATCTGAACAGGATGTCTCAAGACGTGTGGCGACGCCCTCGCCGTCGTTGGTCCGGGTCTACTTCGGACTCCAGGTGCCGGAAGTTGCTGTCCAGTCACCCATTCTCCCGCAGGGGTGGTATGGAACCTTTTATGCCAACGGGGAAACCAGCTACCGGCTTTGGGCGCCGCTGGCCAAGAAGGTCGATCTGCTCGTCATGAAGCCCGCGAATCCCGAAGATTCCCGCCATGTGACCCACACCTTGGAAGAACGCGTTGAGAAGACCCTCCCCATGACCGGGGAGAACGGTACTTTTACTTACACTGCCGGGAACAACAGCCATCCGCCGGGCACCCTCTACATGTACCGGCTGACCTACCCGGATGGCGGCACGTTGCTGCGCCCCGATCCCCGCTCCTTCTACCAGCCGGAGGATGTCTACGGTCCGTCGGAAGTGGTGGATCTGGAGGCGTTTAAGCCTGAGACCCCACGGGACTGGTGGAAAAAGAACGAGTTTTTGCAGCATTTTCCCCAGGACTCCATGATGCGGCGCATGATTCCCTATCGCCTGCACGTGGGAACCTTCACGAAGGACCCTGCCAATGGCCCCCTGCAGCAGGGATCTTTCCAGTCCACCATTGAAAAGCTGGACTGGATTAAAGGCATGGGCTACAACGCCGTGGATATTATGCCGGTGATGGAGTTCCCCGGCCGCCGGGGCTGGAGCTACGACCAGGTCCAGAATTTTGCCGTGGAGAACGCCTATGGCCGCTGGGAGGACTTCCAGAGACTGGTGGACGAATGCCACAAGCGCAACCTGGCCGTGATTCTCGATGTCTGTTACAACCACCTGGGACCGGTGGGGAATTATCACGGCAATTTCGACGATCAGTTCGCCAATGGTCAATCCCCGGTAGGATCTCGCTATAATTGGGATCGCGGCGGCACCGACCTTGTTCTGCAGAACCTCGAAATCTGGGTGAAAAAAGCCGGGGTGGATGGATTCCGCTTTGATATGACCCCGGATTACGGCAATGATGAAGTGCTGAAAAAGATCAACCGCAAGCTGAAAGAAATGAGCTATGAGGAAGGCCGGCCCCTGGTCGCCCAATTCTTCAAGCGTCCCGTTTTCAGTATTGCCGAGGACTACCGGGGCGATGACCCCCGGCTGGTCAAAGAACTGGGCTTCAACCGGGTCTATGATTACGACTTCCACCATCTGCTGGAAGGCATGACCCTGGGGGACCGGGAAAAACTGCACCACTTCTACATGTTCTTCGATCGCCGGAACCCATACAGCCATAACCACTATTACCGCTATGGCCAGAGCCACGACGAGATCTCGAATCCCATTGGGGAAAAGCAGTATTCCGGCCAGCGGCCCATTACCAAGTTCCGCAACATGAACCTGCCCCATGCCTTTGACCGGGGGGTGGTCAACGCCCTGCTCAAGTACTTTGTGCCGGGTACGCCGCGCAACTTCCAGGGCGAGGAATACGGGGAGAACGCCTTGTTCACGTTCTTTACGGACAAGAGCCTGTGCAACGAGGGAGACAAGGCCGGCTGGCGAATCGATGGCCGTCATGATCCCTTCGATCCTTTCAGTGAAGATGCCTTCAACGTTTCGCGGCTGACCTGGAACAAGAATCCCCGCATAACGAGCCTGACCCAAAAGGCCATTGAGTTGCGCAAAGCTATTCCGTCTCTCTGGCAGGGAGACCAGGATGAATTCCATATCTACAATGGCGACCTCAACGACGGCGTCTTTGCCATGAAACGCTGGGGCGTGGAAAACCCGGATGATGAAACCTTCATCGTCGTTAATTTCTCGGATCAGGCCTACACGGACAAGGTCATGCTACCCCAGGGACGGGTGGGGAACATTGCCCATGCCGAAAAGGTGGAATGGGAAGAGGTTTTCAACAGCGACGACAGAAGCTTCAACGGCCCCCATGCCCGCAAGGACGAGAAGGGTTATGGCCGGGTCAACAGGGGTCGGCTATCCTCCGGAAAAATCGGTATCAACCTGGCCCCCTGGTCTATCGTTGTGTTTCGCAAGGTGCCGAAAGACGGGTAGGCTCAGCAAAAACAGGCTCAGGCCCGAACAGTGGCCGGATTGAGCAGTTCCTGCAGGCTGCGGATCTGGAAGGACTCGTCCGACTTCAGGGATTTGATGGCCAGAGCATAGGCCTGGGCGCAGGCCAGCGTCGTGGCGATGGGGATGTCATGCTCGTAGGCGGCCTTGCGGATGTAACTGTCGTCAATCAGCCCGGCCTCGCCAATGGGAGTGTTGATGATGAGGTGAATCTTATCCTCCAGGATCAGGCTTTCGGCGTGGACGCCGCCCTGGTGCTTCTTGTTGATGGCCTCCACGGCAATGCCGTTATCCTGCAACAGCTTCGCCGTGCCGCCGGTGGCGACGAAGTTGAAACCCTGCCCGGCATAGAGCTTGATGATTTCTACAATGCGGGGCTTGTCATAGTCGTTGACACTGACAAACACCGTGCCGGTAAGCGGCAGCTTGACGCCCGCGCCCAACTGGGCCTTGGCGAAGGCCATCGGGAAGGTGTCGTCGATGCCCATGACCTCGCCGGTGCTGCGCATTTCAGGCCCCAGCTTCGGGTCGGTCCCTTTAAACTTCACGAAGGGGAAGACAGGTGCCTTGACGCAGACGTGCTGCGTCTGGGGAATATCCGCAGGCATCACGTCCGCCAGCTTTTCGCCCAGCATGATACGGGTCGCCATCTTGACGAGGGGAACGCCGGTGGCCTTGCAGACGAAGGGTACCGTGCGGCTGGCGCGGGGGTTGACCTCAAGAACATACAGTTTGCCATCTTTAATGGCGAACTGGATATTCAGCAGCCCCTTTACATGCAGGGCCAGGGCCAGCTTGCGGGTGGACTCGCGGATCTCTTCGAGCAGCGCCTCGCTGATCTCCTGGCTGGGGTAGACGCAGGAGCTGTCTCCGCTATGCACCCCGGCGTGCTCCACGTGTTCGAGAATAGCGCCGATGTAGACGTTCTCACCGTCGGAAACGGCATCCACGTCCACCTCTTTTGCCTCTTCAAGAAAGCGGTCGATGAGTACCGGATGGTCCGGTTCCACCTGGACGACTTCCCGGATGTAGGTTTTCAGGCTTTCCACGCTGTAAAAAATCCGCATGGCCTGCCCCCCCAGCACGTAACTGGGCCGGGCCAGCAAGGGGAAGCCGATTTTCGCCGCAACCTCCAGCACTTCCGCTTCCGTGCGGGCGATGCCCGATTCCGGTGCGAGGAGTTGCAGTTTCTCGATGACCTGGCTGAACTTGTCCCGGTCTTCCGCCACGTCGATGGCTTCGGCGGAAGTTCCCAGGATGTTCACAATCGGCTCGTGGCGAAGGCTTTGGGAAAGTTTCAGGGGAGTCTGGCCACCCAGCTGGGTGATAATGCCGTGGGGCTTTTCTTCCCTGAGGATGTTTAAAACATCCTCAGGTGTCAGGGGTTCGAAGTACAGCCGGTCACTGATGTCGTAGTCGGTGGAGACGGTTTCCGGATTCGAATTGATCATGATGGCCTCGTAGCCCAGCTCCTGGAGGGCAAAGGCGGCATGGACGCAGCAGTAGTCAAACTCGATACCCTGGCCGATCCGGTTGGGACCGCCGCCGATGATGGCGACTTTTTTCTTCTGCCCGTCGGAAGGCGGAATCTCGTTCTCGGCGCCATCGTAGGACGAATAGAAATAGGGCGTGTGGGCCTCGAACTCCCCGGCGCAGGTATCCACCGCCTTGTAAACGGGGTTTCGGCCAAGCTTTCGGCGGTACGCGGCAATGCTGTCATAATCCGTCCCGCAGATTTTGGCGATCTGGGCATCGCCAAAGCCTTGGGCCTTGGCCTGTTTGAACAGCTCTTCGGGGATTTGGTCGCAGGAATATTTTTCCAGGGCTTTCTCCGTCTCGATAATCTCCCGGAAGTTCTCGATGAACCACGGGTCCAGCCCGGTGGCCTCGGCGATCTCGGCCATGGTCAGGCCGTCGTACAGGGCCTGGTAGACCCACTTCAGCCGGTTCACCGACGGGCGGGCCAGCTCGGCCAGAAGCGCCTCGCGGTCCAGGGACTCGTCGCGCAGGAAGTGAAAGCCGGTCAGGCCGATTTCCAGCCCGCGCAGGGCTTTCTGGAACGATTCCTGAAACGTCAGGCCGATGGCCATGACCTCTCCCACGGACTTCATCTGGGGCGAGAGCATCGGTTTGGAGCCGGGGAACTTCTCGAAGGAGAACCGTGGAATCTTCGTCACCACGTAGTCGATGGCCGGTTCGAAACAGGCCGGGGTGGTGCGGGTGATGTCGTTCATGATTTCGTCGAGGGTCATGCCCACGGCCAGCTTGGCGGAGATCTTGGCGATGGGGACGCCGGTGGCCTTGCTGACCAGCGCCGAACTGCGCGAGACCCGCGGGTTCATCTCGATGACCACGAAGCGGCCGGTTTTGGGATGGACCGCGAACTGGATGTTGCAGCCCCCCGCGTCCACGCCCACCTTGCGGATGATATCGATGGAGGCGTTGCGCAGCAGGTGGTATTCTTTGTCCGAGAGGGTCTGGGCCGGGGCGACGGTGATGCTGTCGCCGGTGTGGATGCCCATCGGGTCCACGTTCTCCACGCTGCAGACGATGACCACGTTGTCGAGGCCGTCGCGCATCACCTCGAATTCGTACTCTTTCCAGCCCAGGGCGCTCTCCTCCAGTAATACCTGGTTGATGGGGGACAGAAACAGGCCGTGCTCCACGGCTTCCTTGAACTCCTCAGAGGAATCCACGATGGAGCCGCCGGAGCCGCCCAGGGTGAAGGCGGGCCGGATGATGAGGGGAAATCCCATCGTTTCGGCCACCTTTTTCGCCTGCTCGTAGCTGCTGACGGTTTCCGAACGCAGGGACTCCAGTCCGACCTGGTCCACGATCTCCTTGAAGGCCTCGCGGTCTTCCGCCGTGTGGATGGCCTGGAAGTTGGCCCCGATCAGCTCGACGTTGTATCTGTTCAAGGTCCCGTTCTTGTGGAGGGCATAGGCGATGTTCAGGCCGGTCTGCCCGCCCATCGTGGGTAGGATGGCGTCCGGGCGTTCCTTTTCGATGATCCGGGCGACGATTTCCGGGGTGATCGGCTCGATGTACGTCCGGGTGGCCAGGTTGGGATCGGTCATGATCGTGGCCGGGTTGGAGTTGACGAGAATCACCTCGTACCCCTCGGCCATCAGGGCACGGCAGGCCTGTGAACCGGAGTAGTCGAACTCGCATGCCTGGCCGATAATAATAGGCCCGGCGCCGATAATCAGGATGCGTTGTAAATCTGTGCGCTTCATCGTTTTTATACCATTCAGGTATTCTGTAAAAAGTGACCGATTGGAAAGTTACCCGTGTCATCCGTTAAAATGGTTCGAGCCATTTTACCTGACAGAAACCCGACATTCAAATTTCTCTGAAATTAAAAACATGGGAGATCTCCATGCAATCCTACGCCAAACACGAAAGAATTCCCGCCACCCTGATGCTGGAAGACGGCAGCGTATTCGACGGTTTTGCCACCGGGACGCCCGGAACCACCTATGGCGAGATTGTTTTCAACACCTGTGCCACCGGCTACCAGGAGATTCTCACCGATCCCAGCTACCGTGGGCAGATCGTGCTGATGACCTACCCGGAAATCGGGAACTACGGCGTGAATCCGGAGGATCTCGAATCCGCTTCCGTTCATGTTTCCGGCTTCGTGACCAAGCGGGTCAGCCCGGTGACCAGCAACTGGCGGGCGCAGGACTCTTTGCAGGAATTTCTCGTGAAGAACGGCATTACCGGAATCGAAGGGGTCGATACCCGCGCCATTACCCGCAGGATTCGCACCAAGGGCGCCATGAAGGCGGGCATTACCACGGCGAATATTTCCGCCCCGGACTTTTTGGCCCAGATTCTGGCCCAGCCCGCTCTGGATGACCAGGATCTCGTGGGCGAGGTCACCACGGCCAAGGTCTACACGCTGACCCAGACCCCCGCCGAGAAGGTCATCGACCGGCTGGTGGTGGTGGATTACGGCGTCAAGCGCAGCATCCTGACCTATCTCCAGGAACTGGTTTCGGAGATTATCGTTGTTCCGGCGACCACGCCCCTGGCGGAAATCCAAAGCTTCAAGCCGGAGGGCGTCCTGCTCTCCAACGGCCCCGGGGACCCCACGGTTCTGACCGATGCCGTTCGGCTGGCGCAGGATCTCATGTCCGCCAACATTCCCACCTTTGGCATCTGCCTGGGCCACCAGATCATTGCCCTGGCCTGCGGCGCGCAGGTGGGCAAGATGCAGTTCGGTCACCACGGTGGCAACCACCCGGTGAAGGATCTCGAAAGCAACAAGATCAACATCACCAGCCAGAACCACGGCTACGCCGTGCTGCCGGAGGCGTTTCCGTTCGACCGGCTGAAGGTGACCCACGTGAACCTCAACGACAAGACCATCGCGGGCATCCGTCACCTGACCCGGCCCGTGGCCAGCGTGCAGTTTCATCCGGAAGCCAGCCCCGGCCCCCACGACAGCCACTATCTTTTTGAGCAGTTCATGAAGGAAATCTACCAGCACGTGGAGACCCTGGATCTCTCGGTCCGGTAAACGCCTTAAGTTCTCGGCGGTTTGACCCATTTTCCGATTCTTCGTTCAAGAACCGGGCAAAATGGGCGATATAATGAAGTGAGCAAACAAGGCAGGCTTTGCCATTTCTCGAAACAAGCGTGAAGGATAGCGAGGCAGGAAGAGCCATGGATACGGACACCATGAACGCACAGGAACCGGTGAAGGAGAACAGGAAACGGTACCGGCTGGTCACCCGCAGTGACTTCGACGGGCTGGTCTGCGGGGTGCTGCTGAAGCACCTGGACCTTATCGACGAGATCCTCTTCGTCCATCCCAAGGACATGCAGGACGGCGTGGTCGAGATCAGCGGGCGCGACATCACCACGAACGTGCCTTACGTGCATGGCTGCTATCTGGCTTTTGACCACCACCTGAGCGAAACCCTGCGCCTGGAGGGAGAGCGCGAGAACCACATCATCGATCCGGACGCCCCTTCCGCTGCGCGGGTGGTCTACGACCATTACGGCGGCCTGGATACCTTCCCGGCTTCCTGGAACGAAATGATGGAGGCCGTGGACAAGGCGGATTCCGCCCAGTTCACCATCGACGAGATTCTCTACCCCAAGGGCTGGGTGCTGCTGAACTACCTGATGGACGCCCGTACCGGCCTGGGTCGCTTCCGCGACTTCACCATCTCCAACTACCAGCTGATGATGAAGCTCATCGATCTTTGCAAGGACCACTCCATCGAGCAAATCTTCGAGGATTCCGACGTGAAAGAGCGGGTGGACGTCTACTTCGAGCATGAGCCGAAGTTCAAGGACCAGCTCAAGCGCTGCAGCAAGATGTACGGCAATTTGGTCGTCCTGGATCTGATGGACGAGGAGACCATCTACGCCGGCAACCGGTTCATGATTTACGCCATGTACCCGGATTGCAACATCTCCATTCATAAGATGTGGGGTCGCCAGAAGCAGAACACCGTCTTCGCCTGCGGAAAGTCCATCGTCAACCGCACGTCCAAGACCAACATCGGTCAGCTGATGCTGAAATACGGCGGGGGCGGCCACGAAAACGCCGGCACCTGCCAGGTCCCCAACGGCCGCGCCGACGAAATCCTCGAACGCATCATCGACAAGATCACCTCGGACGGCTAGGGCCGTTCGGCCCGTTTGTCATAGGCTGGGGCGCTCTATTTGTCATTCCCGCGCAGGCGGGAATCCATATCCATGAACCTGCCTAATTCGCCGAAGCGGTGATTTTTTTAGCGTGCGGATTTTTCGGGTGCTCCGGCCAGGTGAGTCTGGGCTGGCCGGTGTCCACCTGTACCATCGTAATGCACTCGTCCACGGGGCAGACCAGGCTGCACAGGTTGCAGCCCACGCAAGTTTCCTGGATGATCTCCGGCACGCGCGTGTCCTGCAGCAGCCGGATGGACTGGTGGGCGCCGTCGTCGCAGGCGATGTAGCACAGCTGGCATGAGATGCATTTTTCCGGGTCGATTTGTGCGATAACCTTGTAGTTGAGATCCAGCTGTTCCCACTTACGCAGCTTTTTCGCCGTGATGCCGGTGAGATCCGTGGGGGTCTTCATGCCCTGTTCATCGAGGTAATCCGCGAACCCGGTTTCCATGTCCTCAACAATCCGGAAACCGTAGTGCATGACCGCCGTACAGACCTGGACGGACGAGGCGCCCATCAGGAAGAATTCAACGGCGTCCTGCCAGGTTTCGATGCCGCCGATGCCGGAGATGGGCAGCTTGAAATCCAGGTGGTTATACAGTTCGGAAACCATGTTGAGGGCGATGGGTTTGACGGCGGGGCCGCAATAGCCGCCGTGGGTGGAGAGTCCGGCCACCGGCGGGTTGGGGGCCATGGTTTTCAGATCGATCCCGGTGACGGAGTTGATGGTGTTAATCAGCGATACGGCGTCCGCCCCGCCCCGCTGGGCGGCAAGCCCTGCGGCGGTGATATCCGTGATGTTCGGGGTGAGTTTCACGATGACCGGTTTCGTTGCCGCCTCTTTCACCCATGATGTGATTTTTTCCGCGACATCCGGGTTCTGACCCACGGCGGACCCCATACCCCGTTCGCACATGCCGTGCGGGCAGCCGTAGTTCAGCTCGAAGCCGTCCACGCCAATGTCCTCGCAGCGCTTGATGCAGTCGTGCCATTCTTCCTTGCTTTCAAACATCATGGAAGCGATGAGGGCGTGGTTCGGGAATTTTTCCTTGACCTCCTTCATCTCCGCCAGGTTCTCTTCCAGCGGGCGATCGGTGATCAGTTCGATGTTGTTGAGTCCCATCATCCGCCGGTCGCGGTAATTCAACGCGCCGTATCGGCTGGAGACGTTGACGATGGGCTGGCCCAGGGTCTTCCAGACGGCGCCGCCCCACCCGGCACGAAAAGCGTTCATCACCTGGTAGCCGGTATTGGTTGGAGGCGCCGAGGCCAGCCAGAAGGGGTTGGGGGACTTGATTCCCGCAAAATCGATACTCAGATCCGCCATCAGCGTTTTCCTCCCGTGAGATACCGGTCAATGCCGCGTGCCGCGTCGCGCCCGTGGGCCACGGCGTTCACCACTTCCTTGCCGCCGTTGACGCAATCGCCCCCGGCAAAATACTTCGGGTGGGTGGTTTGAAAATCATGATTGACTTTTACTCTGCCCATCTCCAACTCCAGTCCGGCGATGCCCTTGTAGAAGTCCACCATTTTCTCCTGCCCGGTGGCGAGGATTACCATATCGCAATCCAGGGTGAACTCCGAATCCGGCACGGGCCGGATGCCGGACTTGCCGTTGGCATCCGTGTCGGTCAGTTCGTTTTTAATGCAGCGGATGCCTTCCACCCAGCCGCCGCCGAGAATCTCCACCGGCGAGGTGAGATAGAGAAACCGCACGCCGTGCTGCTTCGCCAGATCCACCTCGAACCAGTAGGCGCTCTGCTCGTTCTCCGAACGGCGATAAATCAGGGTCACGTCGGCGCCCAGCTTGGCGCATTCCACGCAGGCATCGATGGCGGTGTTTCCGGCGCCGACGACGACGACCTGCTGACCGACGGGCACCTGCTGTTCCTTGTCGCGCAGGTTGTAGATGAATTCCGCCGCGCCGACCACGTTGTCCTTCTCTTCGCCGGGAATGCCCGGTCGTCTGGATTGTCCGAGGCCCACGCCCAGAAATACGGCATCAAACTGTTTCTCCAGTTCGTCCAGGCGAACCCCGCCGGATTCAGGCGGCTTGCCGTTGGCGGTGATCACCCGCTGGCCGGTGCGAATCTCGAAGCCGATGCCGGAAACGTAATCCACCTCTTCGGCGGCCTCGGCGTTGGTGTATTTATACGGGGCCACGCCGTAGGCGTTCAATCCGCCCGCCTTCTCGCTGGCTTCAAAGACGACGGCCTCATGGCCCAGCCGGGCCAGCTCGTGGGCGCAGGCAAGGCCCGCCGGTCCGCCGCCGATGACGGCGACTTTTTTGCCCGTGGGCTTGCCCTTTTCAAAAAAGCGGATATCGTTCTCGATGGCGAAATCCGAGGCGTAGCCCTGGAGGCGTCCGATGTCGATGGGTTTTTCGTTGAGGCCCAGATAGACGCAGGACCCCTCGCACAGCACTTCCGTCGGGCAGACGTAGGCGCATGAGCGGCCCAGGATGTTCTGGGTGAAAATCGTCCGGGCGGCGCCTTTCGGGTTGCGGCTCATGATCTGCCGGATGAACATGGGGATGTCAATGTCCGACGGGCAGGCGATGGTGCATGGCGCGTCATGGCAGAACAGGCAGCGCGAGGCTTCAATCACCGCCTCGTTGTCCGTCATTCGCGGCTTGATTTTTGCAAAATTGTCCGTCTGCTTGCTTTGTGTCTTTTTCAGCGTCGCTGTCATCAGGCAATCTCCTCCTGAGCAACCGGGATCGGTTCCTTCATCATATCCTCCCCAAGTGATTCCCGTCTGCCGCGCATCAGGGCCAGGTAGGTCAGCGCGGCCAGCCCCAGCCCGATAAACCAGGCGTAATCATACAAATCCACCAGCAATGCCGGAACCGCCGTCGCATCCAGGGCTTTAATCTGCACCAGGAAACCCGGCAAATTCGGCAACACGCCGATGACCAGCGCGATGAGCGCCACCGGGTTGTACCCGCCCTGGTAGGCATAGCGGCCGTCATAACGATACAGGTCATCCACGTCCGCCACAGTTTTGCGGATGAGGAAGTAATCCACCAGCAGGATGCCCGCCACCGGCCCGAGCAGGGCGGAGTAGCCGATGAGCCAGGTGAAGATGTAGCCGGTTGAATCGGCCAGCAGTTTCCAGGGCATGATCAGGATGCCAATCACGGCAGTGATCAGCCCGCCGGTGCGGAAGTTGATTTTTTCCGGCGCGAGATTCGCGAAATCATTCGCCGGGGCCACCACATTGGCGGCCACGTTCATGGCCAGCGTGGCGAGGCAAATGGCGGCCATCGCGACAAAGATCAGCACCGGATGCTCGAACCGTCCGATAAGCACCACCGGGTCCCAGATTCGTTCGCCGTAGATGACAAACGAGGCGCTGGTGACCGCCACGCCGATAAAGGCGATGAGCGTCATCGTCGGCGGCAGGCCCAGGGTCTGGCCCAGGATCTGATCCCTCTGGCTGCGGGCGTAGCGGGTGAAATCCGGGATGTTCAGGCTCAGGGTCGCCCAGAAGCCCACCATGGCGGTGAGCGCGGGAAAGAAGAATTTGAGGAACTCCCCGGTGGTGGCGAATTGAGAGGGCGCGTTAAAAATGCCGCCAAAGCCCCCCGCCTCCTGGTAGGCCCAGAACAGCAGGGCCAGTCCGCTGAGGATCAGAAACGGCGCGGCCACGGTTTCCAGTTTCTTGATGGACTCCACGCCGCGAACAATCAGCCAGACGTTGATGCTCCAGAAAGCCATAAAACAGAGAAACGGTATCAGCCCCACGCCGAGCCATTCGGGGAAGAGGGGCGGAACATCCCTGGCCCCCGGCCAGACGACGGTGAGCATGGTGAGAATCGCGCTGCCGCCGATCCAGCATTGGATGCCAAACCAGCCGCAGGCGACGATGGCTCGCAGTACGGCGGGAATGTTTGCGCCCTTGACGCCAAAGCTCAACCGGGCGTAGATGGGGAAGGGAATCCCGTATTTCACGCCCACGTGGCCGTTGAGAATCATGGGGATGAGCACGATGGCGTTGCCCAGAAAGACGGTGAACACGGCCTGAGCCATGTTCATGCCGCCGTCAATGAGCGACGAGGCGATCATATAGGAAGGGATGCAGACGCACATTCCCACCCAGAGGGCCATGAAGTGCATGGCGGACCAGGTGCGGCGGTCGGCGGAAACCGGGGCGAGGTCCTCGTTGATGAGACCCGAATCCCCCGACATGACATATGCTTGTTCCAGCGTGGTACTCAAAAGTCTTCCTCAAATAAAATATTGATAAATTACGCGGTAACAGCGGTGAGCGACTCATCGAGAATCCGAATCACCGTATCCACCTGCTCGCGCGAGATCGAAATGGGCGGCGCCAGACGGACGACGTTGCCGAACAGGCCGCCCTTGCCGATGAGCAGGCCCCGCTTGCGGGTTTCCTCCATCAGTCGGTTGCATTCCGCCGTGGCGTAGTCTTTCGTCTTGCGGTCCTTGACCAGCTCGATGCCCATCAGGAGGCCGCGCCCGCGCACGTCGCCGATGATCTCATGCTTTTTCATCAGGCTTTCCAGCCCTTCGCGCATATACGCGCCCATCTTGTTGGCGTTTTCCACCAGGGTCTCTTCCTCGATGATCTCCATCGTGGTGAGGGCCTGCATGGTCTGATACGGGTCGCCGGCGAAGGTGTTGAAGTACATTTTGCCCGCCAGCGGTTCGGCGACTTCGTCCTTCATCACGGCGGCCCCGATGGCGGCGCCGTTGCCGAAGCCTTTCGCCATCGTCACGATATCCGCCTGGATGCCGAGGGTTTTGGTGACGAGGAAATCCCCGCCGCAGCGGCCCGCGCCGGTCTGAACCTCGTCGCTGATGTACTTGCCGCCGTATTTATGGACGATTTCGGCGACTTTATCGAAATATTCTTTCGGCGGATCGATAAACCCGCCCACGCCCATCACAGGTTCGGCAATAAACCCGGCGATCTTGCCGTGGGTGGTGGTAAGGATGGTTTCCTCCACCTGCTTCGCGCATTCTAATGCGCAGCCATCCGGGGTCTTGCCGAAGGGGCAACGGTAGCAGTAAGGCGCGGGAGCAGAGGTCACGTTGGTCACCGGCTGGGACCTGAACCGCCAGGTGCTGTGGCCGCATGCGGCCAGCGCCCCGGAGGTGCCACCGTGGTAGCCGTGGCGCAGGTTGACGATCATGGTCTCGCCCGTAGCGTGACGGGCGGCCATAAAGGCCAGTTCGTTGGCTTCTGATCCGGAGTTGGTGAAGGCCACCCGGTTCAGGCCGTTCGGCGCTTCTCCGGCCAGCTTTTCGGCCAGTTTGGCCGGATGCTCGTTGAGGTATAGCGTGGAGATATGCTGGATCTCGTCGTTGTCCAGCATCTCGCGCATCCGCTGCTTGATCTTGGGGTGGTTGTGCCCGGCGGAAATGCAGACGATGCCGCCGATGCAGTCCAGGTACTCCTGGCCCGTCTCGTCGTAGACCATACAGCCCTGCGCCCGGACCAAGTGGAGGGGTTCGGCGTAGTAATGGACCGCCGTCGGGATGAAATGCTTGCGCCGTATGGCCATGATTGCGTCATTGGCCATCGTTTCCCGGTTTTCCGGGGTCATGACTTCCGCCATAGTGTGCTCCTTCCTCAGAAATGTGTGTAGTTGACTAGAGAGCGACAAGCTCTTTATAGGTTTCGGGCCGCCGGTCGCGGTAGAACTGCCAGAGATCCCGGACCTCTTTAATCTGGTCGAAGTCCAGTTCGGCCACCAGCAGTTCGTCTTTGTCGCGGGATGCCTGGGCGATGATCTCGCCGCGGGGTCCCACGAAGTAGGACGAGCCGTAGAACTCGCCGATGTTCCAGGGGGCTTCCGTGCCCACCCGGTTGATGGCGGCCACGAAGTAGCCGTTGGCCACGGCGTGGGCGGGCTGTTCGACCTTCCAAAGATACTCGGACAACCCGGCGACGGTGGCGGACGGGTTGAAGACAATCTCCGCCCCGTTCAGGCCCAGACAGCGGGCGCCGTCCGGGAAGTGGCGATCGTAGCAGATGTAGACGCCCACGTTGCCGTACTGGGTCTTGAAGACGGGGTAGCCCAGGTTGCCGGGCTTGAAGAAGAACTTCTCCCAGAAGCCCTTCACCTGCGGAATGTGATTCTTGCGGTACTTGCCCAGGTACGTGCCGTCGGCGTCGATGACGGCGGCGGTGTTGTAGTACACGCCGGTCATGTCCTCCTCGTACAGCGAGGCGACGATGACCATGTTGTGCTTTTTGGCCTGCTCCTGCATCACCTTTGTGGTGGGTCCGTCGGGGATACGCTCGGCCAGGCCGTACCATTTGGTGTCCTGGGAGGGGCAGAAGTAGGGGCCGGTGAAAATCTCCTGGAAGCAGAGCATCTGCACGCCCTGTTTCGCCGCTTCCTCGATGTAGGGAATGTGGGCATCCACCATCGCCTTGCGGTGCTCCTCGCAGGACGCCTCCGTGGGCAGCTTGTTCGCCATCTGCACGATGCCAGCTTTCACGATTCTCGCCATGGGTTGTGTCTCCTCAAAAGCGTATTATTGCCAAATTCTGTGTACGTCAGACGCCGGCCAGTTGGGCGGTGTCTTCATGCAACTCCTGCATGACCGGGGCGCGGTGGATGTAGCGGCCAAAGCCTTTGCCGACCTTTGCCTCGCCGTTGTCCACGGCGACGGTGCCGCGCAGCAAAACCGTCCGGCATTTGCCCTGGACCTCCCAGCCCTCGAAAGCCGAGTAGTCCACGTTCATGTGGTGGTTTTTCACCGAGTGGGTGTGCTTCTGATTGGGGTCGAAAATCACGATGTCCGCGTCGGACCCAACGGCGATGGTGCCCTTTTTGGGGAACATGCCAAAGATCTTGGCGGCGGCGGTGGAGGTGACCTCGACGAACTTGTTCAGGGAGATTTTCCCCTTCGCCACGCCCTCGGAGTACATCAGCTCGAAGCGGTTTTCAACGCCCGGCGCGCCGTTGGGGATCTTCGAGAAGTCTTTTTCGCCCATGCGCTTCTGTTCCATGCAGAACGGGCAGTGGTCCGTGGCGACGGTGTGGACCAGATTCTGGTTGATGCCGTTCCAGAGGGCCAGTTGATCCTTGGGTTTGCGCAGCGGCGGGCTGAACACCCATTTGGCACCCTCGAAGCCGGGCAGTTCGTACTGGCTGTCATTGAGCAGCAGGTACTGGATGCAGGTTTCCACGTAGACGTGCTGGTTGCGCTTGGTGGCTTCACGCACCCGGTTCAGGGACCCTTCGCAGGTCATGTGCACGATGTAGCACGGATGCCCGCCGTGCCAGGCGATGTCGATGAACCGGCCCGCCGCCTCCTCCTCGCAGATTTCCGGCCGGGCGATGGCATGATATTTGGGCTCCGTCTTGCCGGCGGCACGCAATTTGGCAATATTCTCGTCGATGATGTCGCCATTTTCCGTGTGGGCGATGACCATGCCGCCGTACTTGCCCGCCTCGTCCATCAGGGCCGAAAGCTGCCGGTCATCCACCATCAGGGCGCCCTTGTAGGCCATAAAGACCTTGAAGGACGAAATGCCCCGCTTCTGAACGATGTCCTTAATTTCTTTTTTTGTGTTCTCGTTAAAATCCGTGACCCCCAGGTGAAAGGCGTAATCCCCCACAGCCTTCCCATCCGCCTTGCGGTGCCATTCCTCCAGCGCCGCGTTCAGGGATTCTCCCTGGGTCTGGATGGCGAAATCGATAATCGTCGTCGTCCCGCCATGCAGTCCGGCCAGGGTGCCGGTTTCAAAGTCGTCGCTGGAAAACGTGCCCATAAAGGGCAGTTCCATGTGGGTGTGGCAGTCGATGCCACCCGGAAACAGGTAATGTCCCGTGGCGTCAATCTCCCGATCCGCTGTCACGTCCAGGTTTTTGCCGATGGTATGGATCTTTTCGCCCACGATGTAGACGTCGGCCTCGTACTTGTCCGTGGCGGTCACCACGGTGCCGTTTCGGATCAGGATCGACTGGGTTGTCATGCCAACTTCCTCAGGTTTTGCTTACCAGATGCTGGATTCCTTGAACCAGCGGGAAATGGTCACCTTCGTGTCCGTGTAGAAATCGACGGACGAGGCGCCGTGGGCCTTGATGTCACCAAAAAACGAGTCCTTGGCGCCGCCGAAGGAGAAGAAGGCCATCGGCGCGGGCACCCCGATGTTGATGCCGAGCATGGCGGGCTGGGCCTCGTAGGAGAACCGGCGTGCCGCCGAGCCGTTGGTGGTGAACAGCGATGCCGTGTTGCCGTATTCAGACGAGTTCAGCCAGGCAATGGCCTCTTCGAAGGTTTTCACGGAAGCCAGGCAGATGACCGGGCCGAAGACTTCCTCTTTGGCTACGCGCATGTTTGCCTTCACGTCCGAAAGGACGGTCAGGTTCAGGAAGTAGCCGTCCTCATGAGGCGCGTTGCGCCCATCCAGTAGAACTTTCGCCCCGTCCTGTTCGGCGGATTTAATGAGATCCTTGATGCGCTCACGGGACAGCTCGGAGATGACCGGCCCCACCTGGGTCTTGGGATCGAGGCCGTCACCGACTACCACGTTGGAAGCGAATTCCACGATGGCTTTCTGCAGCGGTTCGTAGGCATCGCCCACGCCCACCACCACGGAGCCTGCCAGGCAGCGCTGCCCGGCGCAGCCGGTGCAGGATTCCACGATGGTCCGGATGGCCAGTTCACGGGCCTGCGGGTCCTGCATGGCGTCCGGCAGGACCACCATGAAGTTCTTCGCCCCGCCCAGCGCCTGGACCCGCTTGCCGGTGGCCGTGGCCGTCTCGTAGACGATTTTGGCGACCGGCGTAGAGCCGACAAAGGAGACGCCTTCAATGTCCGGGTGCTGGCAGATTGTTTCCACCACTTCCTTGCTGCCGTGAACCATGTTCAGCACGCCCTTGGGCAGCCCGGCCTGCTCGGCCAGTTCAAAAATGCGGATCTGGCTCAGGGGTACCCGCTCGCTGGGTTTCAGCACAAAGGTGTTGCCTGCGGCGATGGCGAAGGGCCAGAACCACATGGGGACCATCGGCGGGAAGTTGAACGGGGTGATGGCGGCAAAGACGCCCATCGGCTGACGCACGGCGGTGCTGTCGATACCAGCGGCGATGTCTTCGGCGTATTTGCCCATCATCAGGGACGGCATGCCGCAGGCGGTTTCCACCATCTGGATGCCCCGGCGGATGTCGCCACGGGATTCGGCGAGGGTCTTGCCGTTTTCCAGGGTGCAGAGGCGGGCCAGCTCGTCTACATGCGCTTCCATCAGGGCCTTGAGCCGGAACAATATCTGGACCCGATCGATGACCGG
The DNA here is from genome assembly GCA_039794365.1 of Candidatus Neutrinobacter sp. Lineage (GTDB taxonomy): Bacteria > Cyanobacteriota > Vampirovibrionia > Vampirovibrionales > Vampirovibrionaceae > JBDIVN01. Next base: position 702,156 of record JBDIVN010000001.1, read on the forward strand.
GGTTTCGCGCCAGGGTTTGAAGGCCTGTTTCGCGGCGCGTACCGCCTGATTCACATCTTCCGCCGTGCCGAGGGGTGTGCGGGCAATCACCTCGCCTTTGGCCGGGTTGATGACGTCCACCGTCTCCTTCCCCAGGGCGTCGACCCACTGGCCATTGATGTAGTTGCGAACGGTTTCCACGGCCCCGCCCTTTCCTAGATCGCGGCTAAGCACAGCACTGGCAGTCTTCTCTGACATTCCGTATCCCCCAAAAAATAACCCTTCAAATCTGACCTTAAGTTTGAGTTAGGAAGCAATGGTACGATCACCGGGGGATGCTTGTCAACTGAGGCAGGCATGGTCCGGGCCGGCGCCATGCGCCCGGAGAAAAATCCCCGGCGGATGCGAATTTGGCGGAAGCCTCTTTTATACCGGTCAGTCTTCTCCGGACAATCCGCCGCCGCAGTATTTGCAGTAATCCGCGGCGGATTCGTGTCCCCCGCGCCCGCAATGGGGGCAGCGAAGGGCCTCTGCGTGACGGCTGGCCTGGGCCAGTTCCACGGTGACGATCCCGGTCGGCACCGCAATGATGCCGTAGCCGAGAATCATCAGGGCGCAAGCTAATGCCTTACCCAGAGGCGTTTCGGGAGAGATATCCCCATAGCCTACGGTGGTAAGCGTCACGATGGCCCAGTACATGCTGGTGGGGATGCTGGTATAGCCGTGTTCGGGGCCTTCGATGAGGTACATCAGGGCGCCGATGATGACGACGACGGAGAGGACGCCCAGGATGAACACCGTGATTTTCCGGCGGCTGGCGTACAGGGCGGTTCCCAGCACCTGGGATTCCTGAACGTAGCGCACCAGCTTGAAAATCCGGAAGAGCCGGAGCAGCCGAAGCACCCGGATGACCAGCAGGTATTGGGTTCCGGGCAGAAACAGGCTGAGATAGGTCGGCAGGATGGCCAGCAGATCGATAATACCTAGAAAACTGAAGATATAGTGTTTGGGCTGGCCCACGCAGTAGATCCGCAGGGCGTATTCAATGGTAAACAGAAGGGTAACCACCCATTCCAGCAGGTGGAACAGACCGAGGTACTGCGCCCTCAGGCTGGCGACGGATTCCAGCAGGACGGCGAGCACGCTGACCAGGATGGCGATGAGCAATGCAATGTCAAAGGCCTTGCCCGCAGGGGTGGAAGCCTCGAAGATAATCTCATACAGCCTGGCACGCAGGCCCTCCTGCGGCGGCTGATACAGGTCCCGTTCCGATGCCATCGGTTGCCTCTGTGTTTAATTATGGCGCTTCAGATGGTTCGGCGACCATTCTAACATTGCCTAAAGGTCAGTCTTAACTAGATGGATCGGGCATGTGTCTGTGTTATTTTATTGATGGATATGGATGAGGTGTGAAATATATCATGTTATCTGCCGAGCAAATTCTGGTTATCGTTTCTATCCTTTTATTAATCAGTATCTTGGCGACCATAGTTTCCAGCCGTCTCAGTATTCCTGCGCTTCTCCTATTTTTATCCGTTGGGATGCTGGCGGGTTCAGAGGGGCCAGGAGGAATCGAGTTTGATGATCCCTGGCTGGTACAGTTTTTGGGCGTTGTGGCCCTGTCGTTCATACTGTTTGAAGGTGGTCTGAGCACCCATTGGAGAAGCGTCCGACCGGTTCTGGCACAAGGTGCGGTGCTTTCCACCCTGGGGGTCTTGTTCACGGCATTGCTTCTGGGCCTGTTTGCCTCGGTTGTTCTGGATTTTTCCTTTCTTCATGGCGCTTTGCTGGGGGCTATTGTTTCTTCGACGGACGCGGCGGCAGTGTTCTCCATTCTCCGATCCAAGAACGTCAGTCTTAAGGGAGAACTCAAGCCGTTGCTGGAGCTTGAATCCGGCAGCAACGATCCGATGGCCGTTTTCCTGACGTTGGGATTTATCCAGTTGCTGCTCAGCCCCCAATCCTCCATTTTCAATCTTATCCCCATGTTCGTGCAGCAGATGCTGATTGGCGCCGTTCTGGGCTATGGGATGGGCAAGGGGATGGTCTTTACGGTTAACCGGGTGAAGCTGGAACATGACGGACTTTACCCGGTGTTGACCCTGGCGATGGTTACGCTGGTGTATGGGCTGACCGCCTCACTTGGCGGGAACGGTTTCCTGGCGGTCTATATCGCGGCTATTGTCATGGGGAACAGCGAGTTTATCCATAAGCAAAGTCTCAAGCGCTTTCATGAAGGACTGGCCTGGCTGATGCAGATCGTGATGTTTCTGGCGTTGGGTTTGCTGGTATTTCCCTCCCATGTGGTTCAGATTATTCCAGTAGGCCTACTAATTGCGGCTTTTCTGATGTTGGTTGCCCGGCCCTTCAGCGTGTTTGCGATCCTGCATTTCTTCAAAGTTCCTCTTCGGGAAAAAGCGTTAATCTCCTGGGTGGGCCTCCGGGGGGCGGTTCCCATTATTCTGGCGACCTTCCCCTTGCTGGCAGGTATTCCGCAGGCGGAATTGTTTTTCGACGTTGTTTTCTTTGTGGTTCTTACATCCGTATTGGTTCAAGGAACATTCCTGCCCCAGGTCGCCGCATGGCTACAGGTGGATGCCCCGTTTATCAAGCGTACTCCATCTCCTTTGGAATATGCCCCGACTGGCAAGTCTAGGAACGATATGATCGAAGTCCCAGTCCCTCAGGACTCCCCTATCGTAGGTCGGCAAATCGTGGAACTGGGACTGCCCCAAGGAGTGCTCATTGTCCTGATCAACCGGGAGGATGAATATATCGTTCCACGCGGTAACACGGTGCTGGAACCTGACGACATCCTGCTGGTGCTTGCGGACAAGGACGATATCAACGGTTTGTGCGATATCATGAAAACCTGCCCGGTGCTTTAGATCTCTTTCCCTGCTTGGCCAGAGGAGAGAGCTTCATCGATGTTCATGGTGAGAGAGGGGCGCGGCTTGTTGTTCAGAACCAGAACCTGTTGCCTGGCGTTCTTGAAGACATCGGAGCTTACACTGCCCATCAGGAATTTTCCTATTCCGCTTTTACCCTGTGCCCCAATAATAATTAAGGGAATCTGGCGATTATTGGCATATTCGCAGATGGCTGCTCCAGGGGCGCCGATCACATCTTCTATATAAACTTCAGGAAAACCTTTCTTCCGAAATATGGATCTGGCGTTATCGAGTAGCTTCCTAATCCATTCCTTGTCAACGGTTCCCAATCTGGGATCAATTACATGAAGCAGATAGACCTTGGTAGCCGGGCTTAAAAAGCCGGTCGCCCATTCCAGGGTCATGTCCGAGGCATCAGAGCCATCGATAGGTAACAGAGCTTTCATCGCACTTCTCCTTGCTGATAGCTCATCATAATATGTGGCAAGCTTAGGGATTTCAAGCCTATAAGCTGGCAAGCGGGTTCAGCCCTTCACGCAGACCACCTGGCGCAGGGTGTGGACGACCTCCACCAGGTCTTTCTGGGCCTCCATCACGGCATCGATGTTCTTGTAGGCGGCGGGGGTTTCGTCGATGACGCCCTCGTCCTTGCGGCATTCCACCCCCTCGGTGGCGATCATGTGATCTTCTACCGTAAAGCGCTTTCGGGCCTCGTTTCGGGACATCATCCGGCCCGCGCCGTGGCTGCAGCTCTCAAAGCTTTCCGGGTTGCCCAAACCCCGTACAATATAAGATTTGGCCCCCATGCTGCCGGGAATAATGCCGAGATCGTTTTTTCCGGCGCGAACGGCGCCCTTGCGGGTCACCAGGCAGGGCCTGCCAAAGTGCACCTCGCGGGAAATATAGTTATGGTGGCAATTGACCGCCATTTCCGTCAGGGTGAAGGGCGGCAGTTCGCCGGAATTTTCCAGCGCCCGGACGATGGCCTCCATCATCAGGCGCCGGTTGATGCGGGCAAAGTCCTGCGCCCATTCCACCGCTTCCACGTAATCGTCGAAATGCCGCGTGCCTTCGGTGAGATAGGCCAGGTCCCTGTCCGGCAATTCTCCCAGCACCGCGCCCATGTCTTCTTTCGCCAGCTCGATGAAGTACCGGCCAATGGCGTTGCCGATGCCCCGCGAGCCGCTGTGCAGCATGATCCAGACCCGGTCCGCCTCGTCCAGGCACAGTTCGATGAAATGGTTCCCGGTGCCCAGCGTGCCCAAATGGACAACCGTGTTGCCGCTGACCCTGGGGTGTTTTTCCTGGATGGCTTTAAATCGGGGCAGCAGGTTGGCCCACTCCTCCTGCTGGCGCAGGGGTGGATCGTTCCAGGAGCCTTTGTCCCGGCGGCCATGGCCGGAGCTGCGTCCGTGAGGGACCGCTTTTTCAATTTCCTCGCGGATTCTGCGCAGGCTGTCCGGCAGGTTGCTGGCGGTCAGCGAGGTCTGGCAGGCCATCATGCCGCAGCCGATATCCACGCCGACGGCGGCGGGAATCACCGCGCCCACCGTGGGAATCACGCTGCCCACCGTGGCCCCCAGGCCCCAATGAACGTCCGGCATGGCGGCAACCCAACCGTGGATGAATGGCAGACGGGCAACGTTCTGCAACTGCTTCAGGGCGGCGTCTTCCAGGTGGACGCCGTGAACCCAGGCCTTGACGGGAACCCCCTCGTGGTCCTGGATTAATCGATAAGTCGCTTGCTGTGCTTCGCTCATGGGAAACTCCGGGTCGATGGAGGCTCCCATTTTATCCCATGTCGGCTTGACGGGCTAGGCCACGGGTGTGGCGGGACGCCTCTGGTTGATCCAGAGGGCGGCGAGTCCGGTGGCGGTGGCTGCGGTGACCACGGGGAGGGCCGCGCCGTAGCCGATCAGGGCGCCCAGCGTGCCAACGGTCAGGTTGCCGGCGGCCAGGCCCAGATCGCTGAGCATGGTGAAGGTCGCCATAGCCGAACCGCGCTCGGTGCTGTCCACCTTGTCCGCCACCAGCGCCACCAGCGACGGCTGGACCGTTCCGGCGGCCAGGCCGTATATGGCGGCGGCCAGCAGAAAGATGCCGGTGCTGGGGGCCAGGCTCATCAGGAAGATGGCGAGAATCGTGGTGGCCATGCCGGGCAGGATCACCCGGATGCGTCCGTACCGATCGGACAGCGGCCCGGTGAGGCCGCGGGACAGGATCAAAGAGAGGGCGTAGATGATGTAGAACAATCCCACCTGTCCCAGGTTCTTTTCCATGGCGATCAGCGGGACGAAAGGGATCAGCGCCCCGAAAAGGATGCTGTTGGTGGCCATGATGAAACCGGGAAAGACGGCCTTGCCGTTGATCAGCTTGCCCCGTGGCGGGGTATCCGATTCGTCCGGCGGCTCGCACCGGCGCAGCTGGGTCATAATGAGCAGCGCACCGATACCGAGGCTGAAGGCCAGGTAAAAAACGGCGTTCATCCAGTGATGATCCACCAGGAACAGGGCCAGGGCCGGGCTGATGGTGAGGGCCATCTTGATGGCGTTGCTATGGATGCTCAGTCCTTCCGCCTTGTTGGTGGCGGGCAGGATGTAGATAAGATAGCTGGAAGAGGCGGTGATTACCAGGGCAAAGCCAAGGCCATGAAGAATCCGGATGACGTAAAAGGCCCATTCCGTTGCGGCCAGGAGGTAGAGTAGCGGGCAGACGGCAAACAGCCCGGCGCCGATGAGCATCATGGTTTTCTTGCAATGCTCGTCCGTCAGCTTGCCCAGAACGGGCCGCACGATGAGGGAGGCCAGCATGAACATGGCGACAATGCCGCCGATGGCCAGCTCGTTGATGTGGATACCCTTCAGATACAGGGGAACAACGGGCGTCAGCAGGTGATGGCTGCTGAAAAACAGCATGGCAACCAGGCATAGCAGGATGAACTCCCGCGTGTAGATGGCACGGTTCAGGCGAAGGGTGGGCATAACCGAAAATCCTGGTATTATCCTGATTGCTTCAGGGCGGGCAGTAACGGGAGGCAGGTGGAAACAGAAGCCATCATAGCGCCAAAACCGGATTTTTTAAACCCGGTTCGGGAGCAGGCAGCTCTCGATGGTGGCGGGCAGGGCTTCAATCACGTCGCGGGTGCAGATCAGCTCGCCCTGCTCCCGTCCATTGACAACGAGGCTGAAGGTCGGCAGTCCCCGGCGGTTGATGTCATACGTCTGCGCCATCTCCCGGACAAAATCCGGTTCTTTTGCCTTGTCAAGCATCACCTCCACCACCCTGAGGTGTCCGGCATGCTTTCGGGCGAGGCTTTCCACGTCGGGCTGGACGACCTGGCACCAATGGCATTTGGGGCTGGAGAACTTTACCAGTACGGGAAGATCGGCCTCCAGCACCTCCCGCCGGAAGTCCGCCGGATTGCTCACCGTGGGGATGCCCGGCGTGGTGCCAAAGCGAAGCCCCGTCGCCGGAGGCGCCGGACGGTTGAAGACAGCGGGCATAACTCTTGTCATACTGTATAAAAAGGCTCCTGAAGAAAACGGATTGTCAGATCCGGTTGGCCTTGAGTTCGGCCAGGGGGTAGAACGTGCCGCGCCAGGTGATGCCGCCATGGTTCAGGGTTTTCCAGGCGGAAGCTACCATGGCGAAAGCGAAAATCCCCGCCGCCAGGGGAAAGCCAAAGGCGCTGAGGAGCGATGCGGGCTGGTATCGGGTGTTGTTCCAGTAGAAGCCCACCATGGTCAGCAGAATCAGCAGGTAAATCCAGCGCGTATAGCCTTCGGAAAAGACGAGGGCGAAGGGGAGCAGCGCAAAGGGAAGCACGTGGAGAAACAGGATGGCGAAAACCGCCCGGGCGGTCTGGAACAGGCTGTAGTTCAAAAAGGCGAAATTGTTCTTCAGCAGCCCCCGGACGAATTCGCCGGGGGAGGCGTACCAGCTCACCGTGATCATGTCCCGGCCCATCAGCACGTCCTGCCGGAATCCGGCCTGTTTCAGCAGCTTGCCCAGTTTTACGTCGTCATCCGCGCACAGGGCGATGGGCTTGTGTCCGTCAATGGCTTCATAGGCTGTCTTTCGAACCATGTTGAACGCTCCGACGCCGATGTAATAGCGGCTCTCAGGGTCCCGAACCCGCCACGGCCTATGGCTCAGGGTGAAGAAAACGGCCATCGTTTCGTACATGGCGTCCATCAGCCAGCGGTTCAGGGGGTTACCCTCGCTCTGGAGTTCCGGCAGGGCAACCAGGTGGTCGATCCCGTTCTGTGCGATGTAGTTCACGGTGCGGCGCAGGGCGGTGGGGTGGTAGTGGATATCCGCGTCGGTGAAAAGCAGGAAGTCTCCGGCAGCCTGCCGGGCAGCTGTATACAGGGCATGGTTCTTTCCCAGCCAGCCGGGAGGCAGCGTGTCAATGTGGATCACCCGGAAAACCGGTGCCGTTTCATCATCTGACCGGGTGGCCGCGTATTCCTGCGCCATCCGGTCCAGGATCTCCCCGGTGCCGTCGGTGGAGCGATCGTTGATGACAATGACCTCCCGTTCGGGATAATCCAGGGTCAGCACGGTCTGTAGCGCGGACTCGATGGTTTTCGCCTCGTTGCAGGCCGGGATGATGATGGAGATGATGGGGCGTTCCGGGGTTTCCGTAGGAGGAACCCGGCTCATGAAGGTTAGCCGGTTGTTCCCCAGGGCCAGTTCCAGACCGAAGTAGATATAGGCCACCAGCCACAGGCAGCCGAGCAGGCTAAAGATATTGGTCAATTCGGTCATTCAGGCATCCCTTCAGGTATCCATGAGCATCCCCGATTGTTTACCGGATACTATAATGGAAACCTGACCCGCGGGTCATTAAGGAAAAAGTGTTTGGCAAGTCCATAGGGAGACGTTCACCGCCATGCCGAAACTCCGGGAAATACTGGCACTCATGGTGTCCGATCGCGTCGTGGCGACCATGATCATTATCAACAGCCTGGTGCTGATGTCCTACGGGTTTCACGGCTTTCACTTCGCCTACAGCAACCCTCTTTTTGCCCTGGACTATGCTTGCACCCTCTATTTCGTCGCGGAAGCCGCCATCAAGATCCATCAGAAAAGCTGGCGGGGATACTGGGAATCCTACTGGAACCGGTTCGACTTTATCGTGGTGGCCATAAGCCTGCCCATGCTGCTGACCCTGTTCCTGGACACCCATGATTTCGGCCTGATCCTGCTTTTGAGGCTGGGCCGGATGTTTCGCCTGCTGAGGATCACCCGCTTCATTCCCGACTGCGACATGCTCTGGGGCGGGATTCAACGGGCGCTCAAGGCGTCCATCGGGGTGATCATCACCCTGTTCATCTACAACTTTATCCTGGGAATGATCGGGTCCTATCTCTTCATCGAGGTCGATCCGGAGCATTTCGGCGATCCGGCGCTGGCCATGTACTCGGTCTTCAAGGTGTTTACCGTGGAAGGCTGGTACGAGATCCCCGATGCCATTGCGGCCCAGAACCCCATGATGGCCCATCTGGCCAGAGGGTTCTTCGTGTTTGCTGTGCTTTCCGGCGGCATTATCGGCCTGTCCATCGCCAACGCCATCTTTGTGGACGAGATGGTTCTCGACAACACCCGCTTTCTCGAACGCCGGGTGGAAAGCCTCAATGCCGGGCTGATGCAGGAAATTGCCGAGCTTAAGGCCATGCTGCGGGCCGACAGGGGGGATTCCGGCTAGAGGGCGGCCAGGCTTTCCTTCAGTTCGCTGCCCGTGGCGGGCGCGACGGAGGCCACCCGCAGGTTGTCTTCCACGTGGGCGGGATCTTTCATTCCCACCAGCGGCGCCAGGATGCCCCGGTGGGAGCGGGCCATCTGGAGGCAGCGCTGAGCCGGGGTTTTTAGCCCTTCAAACGCGGGCATCCGGTGTTGGAGCAGTTGCCCCTGGAGCAGGGGGACGCTGGTGAACACGCCGATCCCCAGCTGTTCCGCCGCCTGGAGAAATGTCGTCCGGGTGCCGTCCACGTCCTGGTTGTGGAGGGTGCCCGCCTCGATGAACGCCAGGTTGAAGGGCAACTGAACAAAGCGGAACCCGTGGTCCGGCCCGCCGGTTTCTTCCGCCAGTTTTACGACGGTTTCCAGGCTGAGATAGGAGGTCGCCTCCGCCGGTTCCACCCGGAAGCAGTCCCACGTGGCCAAGCCGTAATAGCGGATCTTGCCGGTTTTACGCTGCGACTCGTAAAACACGAAGGCGGCCTGGAGACGGTCCATGAACGCGTTGCGCCCCACCGCCGGAATCTGGCTTTCCGCGGCGTTATGGAGGTACATCAGATCCAGGGTTTCCAATCCCAGGTTGGCGAGCGAGCGGTTGAGCTGGTCTTCCAGGTATGCCGGGGTCATGCAGTGGCAGCCCCCGGCAATGTCCTCGACGCGCATTACGCCTTTTGCGATGAATTCCTGCCGGAAGTAGTCCCGTGCGTTCATGGCCACATCGGCATCGGGGGTCAGGTAGCCGTTTTTGGAGCAGACGAACAGTTCGTTGCGGGCGATCCCTTTTTCCGACAGCCGTTCAATCGCCGCGCCAACGGAACGCTCCGCCTTCTGGAAGCGGTAGTTGATGGCCGTATCCAGCACGTTGATTGCGCCGGATTCCACGCTGGCCACGGCGGCGTCGGCCACCTGCCGGTCGGTTTCCCCGTCCGGGTTGCCGAGATACGTTCCCAGGCCCAGGCTGCTCAGGGTGAGGCCGAGAAAGGTCCGGTAATGCTCCGGCGCAATGGCGGGGCTATTATCAAAACGCCGGGCGTAGTGCCGGGTTCCTTCGGATGTCGCAAAGCCGCTCGTTCTCGTCATGAATCCGCCTCCAATCTGTTTGCCGTCATCTTCCGTTTTGCGGTGTTGTGCTAGTCTAAAGGAAACAGCGGCGGAATCCAAACCGGGCCTATGCGCATATTTCCCACCCTTTTCGGCATCCTGCTCATCCTGAACCTGACTCTTTCCCTGGCATGGGGTGAGGGCGCCTTCGACTTCATGGCCTTCGGAGACATTCCCTACACCCGTGAATCCGAAGCACGCTTTCTGACCCTCATTGACGAGTTGAACCGGGAGCGTCCCGTCTTCAGCATCCATGTGGGGGACACGAAAAACGGCAGCACCCTCTGCAACGATCGGGCCTATGGGGAGATTCTCCGGCGGTTCAGCCGGTTCAGGCACCCCCTGTTCTATACGCCGGGGGATAACGAATGGACTGACTGCCACCGGTTCTTCGCGGGGAGCTATGACCCGGTGGAGCGGCTGCAATACCTGCGGGAGGTCTTTTTTACCTCCCGGCGGCTGGATCGTCGCTTTGAGATTGTCCGCCAAAGCGATAACCCGGTTTTCGGCCAGTTTTCGGAGAACCTGCGCTGGCGCCTGGAGCCGGTTCTTTTCGCCACCCTCCACGTGGTGGGCAGCAACAACAACAATCAACCGTCGATCCGCGGGGCGCAGGCCGAATATGCCGGGCGTAACCGGGCGAATATCGCCTGGCTTCGGGAGGCGTTTGCGGAGGCCCGCTCCCGCGGGGATCGGGGAATTGTCCTGTTTATGCACGCGGACCCCCGCTTTGGCATCGATCCGAAACAGCGCTCAGGCTTCAACGATTTCCACGAGGCCCTCCTGGCGGAGGTTCGGGCTTACGAAGGCGAAGTGTTGCTTGTGCACGGGGATTCCCATATCTACAGGATCGACAAACCCCTTCGGGATTCATCAGGGCAGATGATCCCGAATTTCACGCGGGTTGTCGTCTTCGGAGACTCGGAAACGTGGGCCGTCCGGTTCACCGTCGATCCGTCCGATCCGGCGTTATTTACCGTTCGGCCCTATATTCCCGACGTTCTTAAGCCGGCAGTTTCTCCGTAACCGTGCTTCGCTCTACAAGCACCGGTTTGTAGAAGTCAAAACCGGCATCGATTCGAAACCCCCGGTGTTTCAACTCCTCAAAAGCCCGGAGGATGTCCATCTCGAAACAGGTGAAAAAGAAGGACAGTTCCTTGACGGACGGGATGGAAAACCGCGCCTGCCTTCGCGCCGGTCCCTGGAACAGGGCCAGCAGGTTATCGGCAATGGCCCGGATGGATCGGCGGTAGTCCTGCCTGTCCCGCGTCAGCGGCAGGAATTCCTCCAGTCCGTAATGCGGGGGGCAGGTATCCGGATGGGCAAAACATGCATTCATCGTTCAAAAAACACCTCCTTTTTTTTGAACCGTTGTCCCAAAACACATGCGATGCCTGTTGGAAGTCTGCTTTCGCTTACTCCATGCGCAGGGTGCCTTCGCGGAAGTTGCCTGCGGCGTAGTCTTTCAGGTCTTCGTTTTCCGCTGCCGGATACTCCTGGCGGTAATGGCTGTATTCCGGAAAAAGAAACTCCAGTTCGCTGTATTCCGGAACTTCCCAGGGTTCCTGGGTCCATTGGAACTTGTTCTTGCGGTATTTGGCATTCGAGCGAATCATGGTCATTTCCTCCTCTGGAACTGAACACGCCTTCTAACTTTTATGCCAAGGATGACGGGCTTCAAAACCTGTCATGCGCCGAACTTTTACAAATCATGACAGACCCGGCACCGGCAAACCCACTGCTCTGTCCGGTGAAGCCTCTAAATCCCATATCACTGTCTATTTTAACGAAAGTTCGGGGCGGATTTGCGGGCTTTAAGATTTTTTTAATAATTAACTTAAAACAACATGAACGCCGGGCTTCCTTAAAAATTCCTTAAAAACCAGGCTGGGACGAATTCAACGGTTTTATAATGTCAGTGAAATCTGACAGGCTTTTACATGATCCTGTTTATGCGTATGATGAAAGGAGGTCGAATTGCTATGGCGTTAATGAGACCGATGGAATCCATGCGAAGCGATCTCAGCCGGATCTTCGATGAAATGGACCGGCTTATGGAGCCTTTTCTGGGTTCCCGTCATCCGGAGGTTCGCGAGCATATCCAGGGTTACTGGTTTCCGGCTGTCGATGTGATGGAAAACGGCGATGAGATCGTCGTCAAGGCGAGCATTCCGGGCTTCAAACCGGAAGACGTCAATATCGAGGTCGATGACCGGACCCTGCTGATCGCTGGAACCGGCGGCGAGGAACGCCAGGAGGAGAAGGCGGATGGAGACGTCCGCTACCTGCGCCGCGAGATTGTCAGCGGGCAGTTCTTCCGGAAGGTGTCGCTTCCGGTCGAAGTGCTGGCCGACAAGGCCAAAGCCGACTTCAAAAACGGCGTGGTCACGGTCCGGCTGCCCAAAACGCCGCAGAGCAAGCGGCATAAAATCAGGATTCACTAGCGACTGTTACTGTGAGCCAACAGGAATAAAGCCACCGGTTGCCCAGTTGGGCCGGTGGCTTTTGTTCGGTTTTTTACGGGTGGTTTCGAGGCGTTTTAATTGCGTTTGATGTTGACGGTATAGGTTACCACCGTCTCGCCTTTGGCGGGAACGTTCACCTCGAAGTCGACGGTGTGGGCATCGGTTTTTTCAAAACCGTGGCTCTTCTCCGTGATGCTCCAGTCGCCGAAAAGGTGATCCACGGCGTGAACTTTCACCGCTTCTTTCTTGTGATTGCGCAGGCGCACCTCGTAGGTTTCGGTGATGAGATCGCTGGTGCGCTGGTAGCTTGTGCGTTTTTTCTCGCCCACCACATCGAAGGCGTCGCCGATGTAGAGTTCGATTTTTTCATCCTCCGGCGTGTGATCGATCCAGTCCTCGCCCACAAATTGTAGGGAGCCTGACGCGTCGGCCTTGTTCACCCGGACCCGTCCTTTGGGCAGGGGGATTCCCAGGTTGTGCCGCTTGCTGTTCTCCATGATGAGCAGGGTGTTGATCTTCTTGTATTCGGCGGTATCGGCGCCGACACCCGGACGGCTGGTGTTGTGGCTGTAATAGTCGAAGCTGCCGTAATAATTGCCGGACCACCCTGAATACAGCCAGCGGTGGTAGTTTTGCCGATCCGGATCGTAGATGTATTTTTTCCGGATCGGCACGTTGTCGGCGCTGGCCAGGGTCAGCTGCTTGGTTTCGTTGTGCCGTACGTCGGTGCTGCCCTGCAACGTGTAAAGGTGGTATTCAAAGAAGCTTTCTTCCGAGAAGCCGCGTCCGCTGCCCAGGGCGTCAGCCTCGGCATGGGAACGCATTGCTTTGAGCTGGGGCTGGGGCATGTTGGGGTCCACCCGGCGAACGTCGCCGGCCACCAGTTTCAGCCGGGCGTTGTTGTAGGAGGCCCCGGACCGGTTGTCCAGCGTCACCCAGGCGACGAGATCCACCTTCGAGTCATCCTGGCTCACCACGGCCACATAGTCGCAGTGCCAGTTCACGCCGTCGGTGAGATACGAGATCTCCGTGTTGTGGTTGCCCGTCCTTTTATTGTTCAGCAGCCACATGAGGGTGGGACGGGGATAAAGCCCGTCGGGCAGCTCCTCGATAATGACGTCGCCCAGGGTGGTGAGCAGCACCCCCTCCTCGGTCCGCACGGCAAACTCGTGGGTGCTGGTCTGGGAGTAGTGGGAGCCGTAGCGGTTGCCGCTGTTCCGGACGTAATTGGTGACCGGGTTGAGCAGAACGCCCTCGCGGATGATACCGTCCTTTTTAAAGCGGATCTTCTGGCCGACCATGCGATCGAGAATATTGCTCTTGTTGATGAGGTCGTAGCGGAAATTCTGCTCCAGTACGCTGACGGAGCCGGGTGAGGTCAGGGACTTGAAGTGGACGCTGGTGGGATCGATGAGCGCCGCCACGTCGTCAAGAAAAATGGTGTTGACGCCGCCCTTGAGGTTGAGGGGCCGGTAGTCTTTCACCAGGGCAAAATTCTGGTTGTAGACGGTCAGCTCCACCGGGCTGGAAATCTTTTGGGATTCCGCCGCCGCGGAGGGCAGGTGCAAGCTTGGGGCGGGGCTGAAGACGATGGCGCTGCCGCCCAGGGCGAAAACCAATGCGAGGCTGAGGGCCGTTTTTCGGTTGAAACGCATGAAATGTCGCATGAGAACATCCTTTCCGAGATGCCTGCGGAAAATAAGGCAATCTGCTTTCCTGATCGTGTGCTGTCCCCTTAGGGACTGTCACCCCCGATCAAAAGTTCCCCTGCGACATAAAACTTTAAAAACCTGATCCGCTCCCCTACCACATGGCGGTGCGCCGGGCGGACATATTCTGCGTATTGCCGGATTCCGGGGCGTCTTCATCCGGATCGGCGGATTCGCCGCGATCGTTCAGGACGCGGGACGATTCGGCGACATTCATGGGGCAGCGCTGGCAGAAACGCGGAACCGGCTCCATGGAGGAGCCGTGGAGCACCCGGAGCCATTGGTAGGGCGCACTGTTCCAGAAATCCTTGTCCCAGATGTTGTTGATCAGTTCCGAGAAGATCAGGTGCCGGGAACAGGGACTGACCTGGAGATCGCCGTTGAGGCTCACGGTGGTGTGAGGATCGCCGCAGTTGCGATGACGGCTCATGTCCTGGTCCAGCAAAACCGGCATGGTGACCTGGATGCTGTAATCCTTTTCCTTCAGGGTGTCGATGAAATGCCGGGCCTTGGCGTATTCCCGGTAGAGGGTTCTCAGGGTAGGGTCGGCGGGGTCCCCAATGTAATTTTCAAACCGGACGCCGTCCACGCCGAGGGATTCGGCATAACGGATCATCTCCGGCACCTGGTGAAGGGTGGTGACATCCACCGTCATGGAGAGTTCGATGAAGACACCGGAGTCCGGGTAATGGGAGCGGACCAGCAGGAATTGCTGCAGGCTGCGTTCCATGTCAACGAAGCGGGAGGCGGACTGACCGGTGATGGCGGCGTAGGCGGAGGGTTTATGGGCCACCGTGTTGATCACCAGCTTTTTCAGGTGGCTGGTCAGCAGGCCCCTATAGATATCTGTGCTGAAACGTCCGTGGGTATGGATGGTGCTCTCCGTCTTGTTGAAGAGCCAGGCCTCGTTGACCCGATCGATGATGCCGTGATGTCGCAGCGGCTCCCCCCAGCCGGAGAATTCCAGGGTGCGCAGCGTCGGCATCTGCTTGAGGACGAACTGAAAGGTATCCGCATCCAGGGGTTTGGCGGGCAGAAACTTCCCATGCCCCGGCGGCGGGGTCTGGCCCATCCACATGGTTTGCGGGGTCATCTCATCCGGCGGGTAGAAAATATGCAGATGCAGCGGCTCATAGGTATGCACGACGCCCGGCTGTTGTTTCAGCAGTTCGTACACAATCCAGTTCATGAATTGGGGAAACCGACTCCAGAATCCGCTTTTTTTCATCGCTGCCTTCCTTTACCCCACTCTTATTGTGGGCGATGAGGGCGGGTTTCTGCAAGTTGGCAGCCTTTAAATTCCGCTTTACGGAGGAGACGGGGACCCTGGCGATCCGTCGTGCGGTGTATGCCAAAAGTACCAGGTTTCCTTCTAGACGATGACCGCGTTTTCGGAGCGGGTCAGGATCTCGATGCCGTTTTCCGTGACGAGCAGGGTTTCGGCGAAGTGGGCGGCCAGCGACCCGTCCTTCATCACGTGGGTCCACTTGTCCTCGTGTTCCACCCACTCGTCGGTTTCGCCCAGCGTCATCATGGGCATCAGCACCACGGCCATCCCCGGCACCAGTTCAACGATGCCTTCGAGTTTCTCCGGATCGTTCGGGGCGTAAGGGGCTTCGTGCAGTTTCTTGCCAATGCCCGTGCCGAAGGTGTCCCTGATGACCCGAAGGTCATGTTGTTTGGCAAATTTCGGAATCAGGCCGAGCAGTTCGTTCAGGCTGCCATATCCGGCGGGGTTTTTCTCCAGGTGGTCAAACAGGGCGCGGGTACCTTTTAAAAGGCGCTCCACGTCTTCCGGCGGGCGCGATCCCACATAGATGGTGCCTGCGGCCTTGCCGTGCAGGCCCCGGTATTCCGTTCCGATGGCGATGCTGACCACGTCGCCCTCTTTCAGGACCCGTTCGCGGCTGGGTGGACCGTTGACCACCTCGTCGTTGATGGAGATGCAGATGGCGTTGTTGAAGTTGTCAAACTGCTTGAAGGGTGCGGAGGAGCGGTGCTGACCGAGCAGCTTGTTGGCCGCCACTTCCAGCCCCACCGTGGAGACATCGGGCCGGGCCTGGGCCAGCAGTTCGCCCAGGACAAAGCCCGCAATGCGCGAGGCTTCTTTCAGATTCTTGAGATCAGAATTGCTTTTGAAAATACCCATTAATCCAGTAGCGCCTCCCTGGCATCCATCACCGTGTTCAGGCATCTGCGCAGATCCGGTCCCGTCATGGCAAGGTGTCCCATTTTGCGACCGGGCCGAGCCTCCTCCTTACCGTATAGATATAGCCTGATATCGGGATATTTGTCCAGCCGGGACCAGTCCGGCTCTTTTCCCTCCACCCAGAGGTTTCCAAGCAAATTTGCCATTGCAGCAGGCTGTTTGAGGGCGCAATCGCCCAGTGGAAAGCCGCAAACCGCCCGTATGTGCAGATCAAACTGGCTGCTCTTGCAGGCATCCATCGTCAGGTGACCCGAATTATGGACCCTTGGCGCCAGTTCATTGACCAGCAGGTCATGATCCGGGGTGACAAAAAACTCGATGCCCATGACCCCCACCATGCCCAGGGCTTCCATGATGCCTTTCGCAAGGCCCACCGCCTGCTTCTCAATGTCTGAAAGGCTTTTGGCGGGGCAGATGGAGATATCCAGGATGCCGTTGCGGTGGAAATTCTCGATGAGGGGAAAGTGGGCAAAGCTGCCGTCCTGGCCGCGAGCGGCAATGATGGAGCACTCCGTCTCGAAATCGACGAACTTCTCCAGAATCCATTCGCGCCCGGAGACGAAATCCTTGCTGCCGTAGAGCTGTTCGTGGGAGTAGATGATCACCTGTCCCTTGCCGTCATAGCCCATTGTCACCGTCTTCAGGACGGCGGGAACCCCCAGCTTTTCCACCCCGGCCTTCAGATCATCCATGCTGGCGACGCCCAGAAACGGCGTGACGGGAAATCCGGCGTTCAGGAGGAAAGTCTTCTCCCGCAGACGGTGCTGGGTGACTTTAAGCACGTCCGGGCCGGGGTAGACCTGCACATCGTATTTTTCCAGCAGTTCCAGCGTGGAGACGGGCACGTTCTCCCACTCCAGGGTGGCGACTTCAATCTTGTGGACGAATTCCACCAGGGCGTCCCTGTCGGAAAAATCGGCCACGGTGACGCTGTTGGCCGCTTTAGCTGCCGGGCAGTCAGCCTGCGGGGAGAAGATATGCACCCTGTAGCCCATGCGTTGGGCGGATTCCGCCAGCATCAGGCCCAACTGGCCGCCGCCCAGTATTCCGATCTTTCCTCCCGGCAGTACGGTTCTTTTCAATGCGATGCCTTCCTAAGCCTTGATTTTTGTTTTCAGGGTGCTTTCGGAGAGGACCTTCTCCGCTTGGCGGCAACGGAAGTTCCGCAACTTCTCCCGAAACTCCGGTCGGGTGCTGCCCAGGACGGCTACGGCCAGAAGGGCGGCGTTAATGGCACCCGCCTTGCCGATGGCCAGCGTGCCGACGGGGACGCCGGCGGGCATCTGGACGATGGACAGCAAGGAGTCCATGCCCTTGAGGGTCTTGCTCTCGATGGGGACGCCGAAGACGGGCACCAGCGTCTGGGCGGCCACCATCCCCGGCAGGTGGGCGGCGCCCCCGGCCCCGGCGATGATGACCTCGATGCCCCGGTCCTCGGCTTCTTTGGCAAACTCGTTCATCCAGTCCGGCGTGCGGTGGGCGGAAACGATCCGGCACTCGTGGGGAACGCCGAAGTCCGAGAGGGTTTCGCTGACGTGTTCCATCGTATCCCAGTCGGACTTGCTGCCCATAATCACGGAAACCAAGGGGATGTCACCGGGTTTTTCGCTGCTCACGGCTAACCGCCTTTCGCCTTGCTGACTGTATGGGGGAGGCTGTTATTGTAATCAAGACAGGACGGGAATAAAAGGGTGTCCGGGGAATCGGTTGACTTTCAGCCGTCATCCGGGAAAAATGCAAAAGCCGTCCTGCGTTTCGTTCAGGATCGGGCTTGCATTTTGTAAAATGGATCGAGATTGCAAGGAGAAGGGTGATATCGTGAAGGGCTTTGTTTCGTGAACGCTGCGGTAGTTGCGGTTCTCGCCATCGGGTTTTTCTATTTCTTCGGCTACCGGTTCTGGTCCCGGACGCTGGCGGAGAAGGTCTTCCAGCTTTCGGGCAGCGAGCGGACCCCCGCCAACAACCCGGATCTCCAGGACAACGTGGATTACGTGCCTACCCACAAGCACGTCCTCTGGGGCCATCACTACGCCTCCATTGCGGGGGCGGCGCCCATCATCGGGCCGGCGGTAGCCATCTTCTGGGGCTGGGTCCCGGCCATTCTCTGGATTGTCTTTGGCACCATCTTTATCGGCGCGGTGCATGACTTCGGCGCCCTCGTGCTGTCATCACGCAAGGACGGCCACACCATGGCCGAACTGGCGGGAGACATCATCCATCCCAGGGTGCGTATTCTCTTCCAGCTCATCATCTATTTCCTGATCTGGATCGTGCTGGCCGTTTTCGGCATTGCCATCGGAACACTCTTTCATCAGTACCCGGCAACGGTCATTCCCGTTAATTTCCAGATTGTTATTGCCGTGACGATCGGCCTGCTGCTGCATCGCAAGGGCGCAAACATCCTGATCCCCTCCATCATCGCCCTGCTGCTGCTTTATGCCCTGATTCCGGTCGGAATCGCCTTCCCGTTGCAAATTCCCGAACTGACGCTGGGGGATGCCCTGTTTACCCCCACCACCACCTGGGCCATTGGCCTGCTGGTCTACGCGGGCATTGCCAGCGTGCTGCCGGTCTGGATGCTCCTGCAACCGCGGGATTACATCAATTCCCACATGCTGGTGGTGGGTCTGACCTTGCTGTTTCTGGGACTGTTCATCCTGCATCCCGAAATTACCGCCCCCGCCGTCAATACCCAGGCCACGGGGGCGCCGCCCCTCTTTCCGCTGCTGTTCGTCACCATCGCCTGCGGGGCCATCTCCGGGTTCCACGGCCTGGTATCCAGCGGAACAACCTCCAAGCAGCTCAACAACATGGAAGATGCCCGCGCCATCGGCTACGGCGGCATGCTGGGCGAGGGGGTGCTCGCCGTGATCGCTACCCTGGCCGTGGCTGCCGGTCTGGAGAACTGGAACGCCCACTATCACGACTGGAACGAATCCGGTGGCCTGGCCATTGCCAAATTTGCGGAAGGGGCCGGTAATTTCGTGGCGGCCATCCCCGGCTTCACGGTGGAAGCCTCCCAGGCGCTGGTGGCGATCCTGGCGATTTCCTTTGCCGCCACCAGCATGGATACCGGCGCCCGAATCCAGCGTTTCATTGTCTCCGAGCTGGCCGAGGACTTTGGCATCAAATGGCTGGCCAACCGCTACGTCGCCACCCTGGTTGCGGTCGTCCCCTCCATTCCGCTGGTGCTGGCGGGCAGCAGCGCCTGGGGTCCCCTGTGGCTCCTCTTTGGCACCACCAACCAGCTGATCGGCGGGATGACCCTGCTGGTGCTGTTCGTCTATCTCATCAAGGCACGCCGTCCCGTGTTGCAGTATGCCCTGCCCATGCTGTTCGTCGTTCTGATGACCACCGCGGCCATGATATACAGCCTGTACGACTGGATTGCAAAAATGGGGACGGAAAACGCCTCGGCGAACTGGCTCACCATCATCGTGGGCGGTGTGATCCTCCTGCTGGAGTTCTGGATGATCGCCGAAGCCGTGATTATCCTGCGCAAACTGCATGCCGACCGCCGGGCGGAGACGAAGGAGCTGACCGAGGCGGCCTGAAGGCAAAAAAAAGGGGACCGACAGGTCCCCGTCTAGCATGTACAGATTGCATCAAGTTTCTGCAGGGTTGGAGAAGGAGGCTTAAGGCTTATGCAATATGGGGTTTCAGGGCGTCTTCGATTTTTGCCTTCGGTTGGTTGCCTGTCAGGCGCTCGACAATCTGGCCGTCCTTGATAAGGAGGAGGGTCGGGACGCCCTGGACGGCATAGTCAGAGGCGAGATCCGGGTTTTCGTCCACGTTGACCGCGACCACCCGGACCTGCCCGGCCAGCTCCCCGGCGATCTCCTCAACGGTCGGTCCCAGCGCCTTGCACGGACCGCACCATGGCGCCCAGAACTTGACGAGCACAGCCTCTTCCGCGTTCAATGCCTCTCCCAGGGTCTGTCTGTCAACGTCGGTAATGTGTCGGGTGGTGGTCATGGTGTCGGTTCTCCTCAGGTTTGGGGGTACTTCCCTGTCTCAGGCAGGGCTGGTATTTCGTCCAAAGGGTGTTACAATTTGGAATATAATCACTTTATTTTATCAGGTTACTTTTGTAAAGTAGATACCTTTTGGTAACCAACCATGCATTTACCCCAAAGCCCCATGGGGTGTCCCATGGACTCTATCCTCCGGCTGGTGATGGGCCAGTGGACCTGTTATATCCTCTGGATTTTGGCCAATAAGGGACCGTCCCGGTTTGGCGCCCTGAAGCGTGATATTGCCGGGATTTCCTCCAAGGTCCTGACCGAACGGCTGCGGATGCTGGAAGAATACGCCATCATCTACCGGGACGTAAAACCCACCAGTCCGCCGGAAGTTACCTATGGCCTGACGGGCCGGGGCGAGGAACTGGTGCGCATCCTGACCCCCCTGTACGATCTCGCCTGCCGCTGGCTGAAAGAGGACCAGGCCAGGGGAAAGGCGGTTAAGTAGGTTCCGGCAGCTCGTAGCGCAGCAGCATCATGCTGTGCGGATCGATCTGGAACTCCACGGTGCCCTGGGTTTCCATCAACCGGCCATTGAGATGGTTGAACGGCTCATTCCCCCAGACGTCTTCCGTGGTCCATTCCTCGAAGGCGATCCATTGCCGCGAATCGATGTTTTCAATGGTAATGCCGGCGGGTTGGGCGGGGTCCTTGTTGATGAGCAGGATGCGAACCCATTGCCCGTCGCGGGTGGCCAGCCCAACCACCCTGGGAATGTTTTTATAGGCGGGGACGGAGGCTGCCGCAGGCGATGAGAACTTTGGCGTTTCGATGGCCAGGGGAATGTATTCTCCGTAAAGCAGAGAGCTGTACATGCGAAGCACGTCATAGGCGGGGCGCTTCATGCCGTTTTTGTCCAGGGCGCCGAAAAACCAGTCGTCGGAAAGGGTCCAGTAGCTGGCCAGCAGGATGTCGTCGCGCTCCGCAAAAAGCCGCAGCAGGTCCGCCACATACAAGGCCCCGGCAGGGGTGGCGATCAACCGGTCCGTTTCCTGTCCCAGGGAGAACAGGGCATTGTACTCGGTGACGGCGAAGGGGATTTTCCGATCGGGAAACGCCTTTTCGATCTTCCGGCGGGTCAGGTCGAGATCGTCCGCAACGGCCAGGGTGGCCGCCATGGTGGCCCGGTAGAGATCGTCCATGTTCGGCTTTTCATCCCGCTGCAGCATGGGGAAGTACGCGTTATGCACCGAGACGAAATCGAACCGGGCGGTCAGGTTTTTGAGGACGGTTTCGTCGTAGTTCTTGTAGGGATTGGTGTTTTTACGGGCGCCCAGCTTTTCGCTGCGCAGGGGGATGCCAATTTGGATATCCGGGTCCTCCGTGCGCATGGCTTCGATAAACCGATTGGCCTTGCGGGCGTAGGCGGCGGCGTCCAGCGCATGTTCGCCGCTGATGAGGTATGGCTCGCTGCCAAGTTCCCAGTACTTCACTTCAGGCAGCGGGCTGCCTGCCTCATCCTTGAGATTGCCCTTGTTGGTGTAGTTCACCCATTGGGCTGCCCCCTGATCCGTGCCGGTGATGATGTTGACGGTAATCAGGGGTTCGGCGCCCACCCGCTGGCAGAGCCGCAGCAGTTCCCAGGTTCCGAACATGATTTTCCGGTTTGCATGGGTCTGGGCGTGCAGCCCCTCACCGCGTTCCTCCATGGGGCCTGTTCCCTGGCTCCAGTCGTAAAAGGCGGCCTGGAGTCCGCCAGGGTAGCGCAGGACCGTCGGATTCAGGGAAAACACGTCTTCCATGACGGATTGGGAGAACTCCAGCGTATCCTGATTTAGCAGATCGTCGCTGCCTTGCGCCCAGTCAATGTTCTGGCCCAGAAGCAGCCGGTTGACCGGCTTGATGGAACCTCTGGGGTTGACGGAAACCCGGACTTCAAAAGGCTTGGGCGCCTCCTGTTGATCCTGAAGCCAGGGCGACCAGAGGGTAGGCTGCCCGGCCTGGCCCGGCGATGCGCAGCCGAAAACGGTCAGGCTGACCACCGCCACAACGGCCAAGGCACCCAACCCTTGCCTGACCCGACCCTTCAGCAATCCGCTTGACGATCCCATGCTCACGTAATGACCCTTTGCAATGACCTGTTGACCCCATTCTATCAGCAGTCGCGATGAAGACTCAATAAACGTTCATAAACGGGCAAGAACACGCCTTGCCTGTTTTTTATTCCCATATCGGTCCCCCCCACAACAGCGAGACTGCGACATGGCATCGTCCCGTCAAAAGCGACCCGAACACCTGTTTCCCGAAACCGTCGTCATCGAGGATATCTCCATCGAGGGTTTCCCGGACGCCAAAAGCCTTTTTGATCGTGTGGTCTATGAGATCAAGCGCCCTCGAAAGAGCGTGATCGCCTACCTGAACGTTCATGTGGCCAATATGGCGTACAAGAACATCCGACTCAAGGGGATTCTTGACGACTCCGACTGCGTTTACTGCGATGGCGCGGGCATCCGGCTGGCCGCAAGGCTTCAGGGAAGCTCGCTTCCGGCAAGGCTGCCCGCCGCGGACTGGACCTTCGATCTTTTCCGTCACCTGGCCGAGGCGGGCCGGAGTGTCTACCTGCTGGGTGGCGAACCCGGCGTGGTGGACCGGATGCTCGACATGATCGACTGCCACGTGCCCGGCCATACGGTAATTGGCGGCCATCACGGGTATTTCCTGAACGATCCGGATCTCGAAAAGCGGGTCATCGGCCACATCAACCGGGTGAAGCCGGATCTGCTCATCGTCGGTTTCGGCACCCCGTTGCAGGAACTTTGGATTGACGACCACAAGGACGAACTGGACGTCAAAGCCTTCTGGCCTCTGGGCGCGTTTATGGACTACCACGTGGGCAACCTGCCCCGGTGTCCCCAGTGGCTGGGTGATCTGGGCTTCGAGTGGCTCTTCCGCCTTGGCGCCGAACCCACCCGCCTGTTTTCCCGCTACGTTATCGGCAACCCCTGGTTCCTCTACCGCATCACCACCGCGGTCCTGCGCGAGAAGAATCTGCTGCCCTTGCCCATCAGCATCCATCGGGACTGATTTCAGGTGGTCATCCTGGCTACCCGAACAGAATGTTGTGGCGGCAGAGCTTGCCCAGCAGGATAATCGGGTTGCCGTCGCGGAAATAGGCGCTGTAGCGGGGAATGGCATAGGGGGAATGCTCCGGCGACCAGCGGTGCTTGTCCGTGGTGAAGGCCAGCTTGTACGGGGATTTGTGCAGGGCCTTCCGGGTGGCGTCCGAGTATTCGCCCCACGGGTAGGCCAGCACCGGGACGAAGGCGTCGCCGAGTTCGCGGGATAAAATCTCGTAGGAATGACGGACTTCCTTGTGCAGTTCCAGTTCGGTCAGCCTGGGGAAGGGCCGGTGGTACAGACCGTGGCTGCCGAAGGTGATGTATTTCGAGTTGGCCAGCACTTTCATCTGGGGCAGGGTCATCAGGCGGTCCCGCTGATTCTTGGGCAGGTGGGCCTGATCCCAGTCATTGGTGCCGTTCTCCAGCCTTCCGGCGAGGACAAAAATCGTAGCCGGACATTTTTCCTGTTCCAGCACGGGTACGGCATAGCGGTAATTGTTTTCGAAGCCGTCATCGAAGGTGAGCAGCACGTCCTTTCGGCCTGGGCCGTCCGCTGCCAGCACGTCACGCATGGAAATGATGTTGAATCCGAGGGAGCGCAGCAGGCGGATGAAGCTCATCAGGCCGTCGGGGGTGATCGTAATATGCCTGCGATCCGCATGGAGGGGCACCGGTTCCACGTGGTGGAAGTTGAACGTCAGCATGTTGTTTCCCTATGTGGCTAAAAAATGGCTAAAAACGGCAAAAGAAAGTTCAGAACGACCGGCGGAAAACCGCTTTGCTTTTCAGGCGCCACCACGGCGAGAGGGCGTGGCGCGTGACGGTCTGTACCAATAAACGGCAACCGAACAGGAAATTGATCCCGGTTTTCATGGAAAGCAGGGCAAGCAGTCCTTTCTTGTCCTTCATCAGTTCGCGCTGATCCACGTTGGGATAGAGCTTTCGGGCCTCGCGCATGAAGTTGTACATCAAAAACCGGTAGAACAGGCTCTTGGTCTGCACCGCCGTCAGCCGGTCGGTTTCCTCTTTGGAGAGTACCGGCTTGAGCGCCTTGATAATGGAATATTCCGCCTGGCAGGCCGCCTCGAAATTCTTCAGGATACTGCGGCACCGTCCGCCCATGGTTTGCCGGTAAATCACCAGGCGCTTTTGTGTGGGGTAGGCGGGAAAATCCTTGCACGCCCGGATGAAAAAGGAACGGTCCTCGTGGTAGCAGTCTTTGGAAAATCCGCCGATCGCCTCGTAGATGTTGCGGTGGATCAGCGCCGTGCTGGGCAGCATCACGCTTTCCCGGTTCAGGATGGTTTCAAGAATCCGGCCTTTGTCCCGGAAGGGCGGAGAAAAATTCACCAGCCGGTTGGCGTCGTCCACCGCGTAATACCAGCTGTAGACGATGCAGACCGGGTCTTCGCCCTGCTGAACGGTGGCCAGTTCGGTCTCGATTTTTTCCGGGAACCAGATGTCGTCGGCATCGATAAAGGCGATATACCGGCCCAGGCTGCGGGCAAAGCCGATGTTGCGGGCCTCGGAGACGCCGCCGTTTTCCTTGTCGATCATTTTCAGCCGGGTGTCACGGATGCACTGGAGTTTTTCCAGGGTGCCGTCGGTGGAGCCGTCGTTGACGACGATCAGCTCCAGGTTCCGGTAGGTCTGGTTCAACACGGAGCGCACGGCGGATAAAATGCAGGCCTCACCGTTATAAACCGGCAGGATGACGGAAACCCCCGGCGGTGGCGGAAAGCTTCCCGTAGGCTGAAGCGTGCGTTCAATCAAGATGGAGGACACGGCGATACACTCCTTCCAGTTTGTCCACGGTGATGTTGAGATCGAATTCGGTGGCCCGAAGTCGAAGCGCTTCGGTTAGTTTTTTTCGGTCGGCTGCGGGTGATTTCAGCAGGGCTTCCACCCGGCGGACGAGCGCTCCGAGATCCCCCGGCGTCACCAGCAGGGGCCGGGCTTCGGGAATGTCCAGAATCTCCGGGATGGCGCCGTTGGCAAACGCAACGCACGGCGTTTCCAGGGCCATGGCTTCCAGGATGCCCAGGCCGAACCCTTCCATCGAGGAGACGTGGACCACCGCTTCCGATGCGGCGATCAACTCCCTGGCATCCGCCCGGTAGCCCGCGTAACGAATCCGGTTGCGGGCGGAGCTGGCAGCAATCCGGTTGCGAACGGCCTGGGTCAGCGGGCCGTCACCGGCAATGAGAAAATACACATGGTCCTCGATGTTTCCGCGGAGGGTCAACTCTTCGGCCATTTCAACAAAAAGCAGCGGGTTCTTGTTGTGATCCAGCCGGTTGATGAAACTGACCAGGCGGGCTTTTGGCGGCAGGTTCAGATCGCCGGGAATATTTCGGTTTTCCGGCAATGCCCACTGGCCGGGACACAGGCCGTTGTGGATGACCGTGGCTGTGTCCGCCGAGTGGAGATAGCCTTCCGTCAGCAGCCGATCCCGTTCCGTGTGGCTGACGATCATAAAGGCGTCCAGATCGTCGATCATCCGGCGGAACCGGGGCTGGCTCAGGCGCTTGTACAGGCGCTTGATCGGGTTCTTCGTGGCCTCCAGGCTGTAGAGCGGTCCGTAGCCATGAAACGTGTAGACCGTGGGAAATCCCCAGTGCCGGAAGCGCAGGTTCTCGTTCTGGCCGATGTGCACGTGAACCAGGGCGGGCTGCTCCGTGGCGACGATCCGCCGGACTTGCCCCCACAGGGATTTATCCAGACCGCGCAGGGCGGGTCGGGATAGCAGCGGGTTGGAACGAACCCCATGAACCCGCAGGCCGTCGGCTTTCAGCCGGTGGAAAAACGGGGTGCCTTCCGAGCAGACGACGACCGGCTGGAAAGCATGGCGGTCTTTCAGCATCAGGCCCACCTGGTGGATGTAGCGTTCAATACCGCCCATGGCGCCGAGATCCGGGTAGAAGAATAGGATCTTCGGCAGCCCGGTTTCCCGCCGTTCATGGGATGCGGGGCGGATCGAATGGTCCGGTTGCAAAAGGGTCGTCAGCACGGGGTGTCCTTTTGTCAAAGCCTTGTCAGAAGAGATTCAAAATGATCACTCTTTATTAATGCGTGCCCGGATGAAAAGTTGCGGCATGAATTATGTTCATTCCATTTCATTAACATTTGTTCACGATCACGCACGTCCTGCGCTTGAGCGTTTTTTTCTGGATAGACCCATTGGGTCGTTTTCTGCGTTATTCAACCGTTCCCATCCTAAAAGAAAGACAAGCCCGGAGGCATTATCCACATGTCCATCACCCAATACGGTTCAGGCGACTTTTTCCGTGAACCCGCCATCAGCTTTATTTACCGGATTTTCCGCTGGATTGTCATTGCCCTGTTCGTCCTCTCCATGCTGGCGGTTCCCGCCACATTCGCCCAGGACCTGAA
The DNA here is from genome assembly GCA_039794365.1 of Candidatus Neutrinobacter sp. Taxonomy (GTDB): domain Bacteria; phylum Cyanobacteriota; class Vampirovibrionia; order Vampirovibrionales; family Vampirovibrionaceae; genus JBDIVN01. Next base: position 728,726 of record JBDIVN010000001.1, read on the forward strand.
GGCGACCATTTCCTTTACGGATTCGTCCTACCGTATCGGCCCCGGGGACGTGCTTTCCTTTAATGTCTACCATCAGAACGACCTCAACCAGAGCAACATTCTGGTCCGTTCCGACGGCATGGCCTCGTTCAACGGCGTGGGCGAACTGCCGGTCAGCGGCAAGTCCGTGGCCGATGTCAAGCGCATGCTGGAGGAGGAGATTGGCGAACTGGTGAAAAACCCCATCGTCACCGTTACCATCTCCCAGACCAAGCCGGGCACCATTTACCTCTCCGGGGCCGTCAAGCATCCGGGCATGTACCAGCTTTCCACCGGCAACCAGAACAGCAGCAACGGTCCCACCGACAACAAGCCTATCCAGCGCATTGATTTGCGGCTTTCCAACATCCTCTCCAACGCCGGCGGGGTCAACATGCATGCGGATCTCAGCCGAATCCAGATCACCCGCCGCAATCCCGAAGGGGAGATGACCATGAGCGTGGACCTCTGGAAAATGCTCAAGGACGGCGACAGCAGCCAGGACGTGATGCTCCAGTCCGGCGACTCCATTTATATTCCGCAGTTGCCCATGATGGCCATGCGGGATGAGGAATACGATCTGGTCCTCAACTCCTCTATCGGTCCCGAATCCTTCCCGGTGCGCGTTATTGGTGATCTCAACACCCCCGGCGTGTATTACCTGCCCGGCAACTCTCCGTATCTCAATTCCGCCATTGCCATGGCGGGTGGATACAAGGAGTCCGCCAGCCAGAATCTGGTTGCCATCCGACGTTTCACCAACGAGATGGATGTCTCCACCCTGTACGTGGACCCGCGCAAGACGGACATCGTGCTGCGTCCCAACGATGTGGTCTACGTCAGCGAGAAAAAGATCCACAAGACCGGCAAGTTCTTTGATCAGGTGAACAAGGTTCTGGCGCCATTTACCAACGCCGCCTTCAGTGCCGCCGTCCTCGGCGGCTTCTAGGAGGCGTTCGTCTCATTCGTCAGGCAGCTTGCGTCAAACTTCGGATATGGCCAGGCGTTATTTCCCGGCCTGTTCCGTTTCTGAAAAATTCCCAAAACCGGACACAATCTGAACAGCCTGGCCCCGCCCGCTTGTAAACCTTTGTAAAATCCGGGCGGGATTCGGGCCAAAATGGCAACAAAGCCGGTTCAGGGTTTTTTATGGATTGAATTCAGTTTTCCGGAAAAGTTCCTTGACCACTTTGCACAACAGGTAATACCAGGCGTACAGACTTTCATACAGAGGTGTTTTATGCTTAAGCGTTATGTTTCCCGATTGACCGCCACCCGCTTTTTCAAGGCCAATATCCGTCTGATGGCGGGGATTACCCTCTTTGTCTGGTGCTTCATGCTGATGTACGGGCTGCTGGTTTACAAGCCCATGTACACGGCGGAATCCGTGGTCATGATCAAGGACAGCGCCATCGTCTCCGCCTACATCGAGCCGGAGCAGATGTATTCCAGCAAAACCACCTCGTCCAACGCCGCCAACCCGGTACTCAACACCATGGGCCTGCTGAACTCGGCGGCTATCATGGATGCGCTCTGGGACTTTTTCCATGAGAAGCATCCTGAAGAATTGAAAAAGCTCAACATCAAGACCCGCAAGGAGTGGGAAAAATTCTACAAGGACGGCTCGTCGTTCATCAAGGCGAAAAACAAGCCGGGAACCGACCTGATTACCGTCAGCTTCACCTGGAGCGATCCGAAGATCACCAGGGAAGCGGCGGAAGTGGTTCTGGCCGCCTTCCAGGATGCCAGCCTCGATCTCAACCAGGCCGAGCAGCGCAGCCGCAGTAAATACCTTGCCAAGCAGGTGACGGATCTGGAAAGTGAACTGGAAGAGGTTCGCCGCCGGAAAACCGCGTACAAGCAGGAGATGAAAACCGTCAACGTGAACAGCGAGAGCGTGGAGCTGACCAAGTTGAGAACCCGCTTCGAGGAAAAACTGAACCAGATCCTCGCCCGCTCCGAAGGAAAAAAGGCGGAATTGGGCCGCTACCAGACCATGCTCGGCATGACGCCGGAACAGGCGCTGGAAGCCTCGGCCATCGGCATGAACGCCACGCTGGGCAACCTCAAGAACGAGTATTACACCCTGTCGCAAACCCATGCCTTTCTGACCACCACCCTGACGGACAAGAACCCGAAAGTGCAGGAAGTGCGCAACAAGATGATCCAGGTGGAAGACAACATCCGCAAGGAGTTGGCCAACACCCTGGGGTACGAAAGTGATTTGCAGACTGCTATCGCCGTGGCCGATACCACCCGCGGGACGGTCATTAACGAGATGGTGCGAACCCAGGCCGAGGTGATCTTCCTGGATCAGCAGGCCAGCGCCCTGCGTGCCAAACTGGACGAGGTGGATGCCCAGGTCGCCGGGTTCCCGGTGGTCGAGGAGGGCATTTCCAACATCGAGCAGCGCGAACGCTCCCTCAGTGATTCGCTGGACGCCCTGCGCAAGAAATACCTGGAAGCCCAGTTGCGCGAGGCCCAGACCCTGAGCAACGTTTTTATCGTGGATGAGCCGCGTCTGCCCAAGCAGTCCGACTTCCCCAACCCGGTTCATCTGGCCGTGATCAGCCTGCTGCTGGGCCTGGGTGCCGGTCTGGGCGCCGTGGTCCTGCGATACAAGCTCCAGCTGGACGAGTTGGTCCCGCAGGTGGTCCAGAATATTGCCGAATGCCTGGAGCAACGCGAACGGGATATGGACGCCATTGAACAGTCGGAAGGCGGTGAGCCGGGAGATCCCCTGGATGAGCTGTTTGCCGGGAAACCGGTCCTGACCATCGAGGCGGACCCGGAAACCCGCGAGTCCACCCTGCACTCGATGGAAGAAACCATCCGGGCCATGGAGGCCGAGCTGAAAAACCGCAAGGCAGTCATCGAAAAACAGCAGTGCGACATGCAGCAGCGTGAAAAGACGCTGGATCAACTGGCGCATGAAATCGAGGAAGGCCAGCGCCACCTGGTTGAACTGCAGAACGCGCTCTCTGCCCGTGGTGGAAAGATTGCGGACCGCGAGGCGGAGATTCGGGCGCAGGAAGAAAAACAGCGCCGCAAAAGCGAGCAGCTTCGCCAGGAACTGGCCCGCTATTCCAAGGCTCTGGCCACCCGCGCCGAACTGCTGAAACGCAAGGAGGAACTGCTGCAACGGAAACAGCAGGCTGAAAAACAGGCGCGGCGTGCCAGAACCGAAAAGAGCCTGAACATCACCCTGGCCAGAAAACTGAAGGAATACAACCAGCGCCAGGGCAACGCCGGGAAAGCTGCCGGCAAATCCGAAGAACTGGTGACCCTGTCCGGCTCCATTGACAGCGAGCTGAGAAACCGGATTCTGGCCCGCTACCTGGGCATCCAGAAGGAGAAGGAGGCCGCTCCGGCCCGGCAGCAGGAGAAATCCCGCTCTGCCATTGCCGCGACTTTTTACAGTTTTCTCTAGAACAAACTGATATTCACGGCCTTTTATTAACCAGGGTTTTATTTCAGAGTTTTCAAAGGATTCAGATTTGGAGCGTTGCATGTCCGCCGTCCCGCCAAATATGTCAATTCATTCCCGTCCGGGTTTCATCGGGCGCCACGGCTTTTGGTTGTTGCCCATCGTGCTGGGCCTGCTGGCCGGCGGGATGGTTTACGGACTGCTGCCCCAGGCGGGGGTGGCCACGTTTGCCAATCACTTGAGTTTTAAAAAAATCATCGCCCTCAGTTTCCTGGCTGTTGCCGGGGTCAGCTATATCTACTATTTCCGGTATGTGACGGAAAAGCCCCAGTGGCTCATCTATTTCATCCTGATGGGATGGGCGCTGGTCAACTATGGTAACGATTTTCTGTTGCAATCCGGCGTGAACATCCACCTGCGTCCCATGATCATCATGGCCCTTGGGCTGCCGGGCCTGTGGGTTGCCCTGTGCCACGGAAAAACCGTGCTGGCGCAGGTGCCTCATTTTCGCTATTACCTGGTGTTTTTCATCTGGCTGATGCTTTATTTCTTTTTCTACAACGCCCATGCCCAGGACCCCACGCTCATCAGTGTCGGTTCCCACTTTGAAGGCTCCGTCGGGGTCATCCAGGCCACCGCCTATTTCTACTGCACCATGGCCATTGCGGTGGCCGCCGCCGCCGTGATTCGTCATCCCAACGCCGGGCAGTATTTTGACGGCCTGAACAAGGCCCTGCTCATCGTCTCTTCCCTCATTGCCATCTATACCATCATCGGCTACCCGACCCTGCTGACCAGCGTATGGCTCGACGGATTCCAGCGGGCCAACGGCATCTATACCCATCCCAACCCGTTTGCCCATCACATGGGGCTGCTGCTGGTCTACCTGCTGGGGATGTTCCTCTATTACCAGGACGAAAACAAGTCACGCATGCCGGGCTGGCTGATGATCGGCGGGTTCGTGATCAATATGGGCGCATTTTTGCTGGGGATGTCCAAGACCGCCATCGGGGTCTTCGTTCTCAGTGCCGTTGTCCTGTTGCTGCTGAATCTGTCTTCGCCTATCGTGCGCAAGCATATCGTCAAGGTCGTTGTCAGTCTCGTCGTGCTGGTACCCATTGGTCTGTGGCTATACGGCGCCATCGCGGACGAAAGCTTCTTCTCCATCTTCCAGCGCCGGATGGATGTGAAGGACAGTTTCGTCTGGCGGCTGGAATCCTGGGATTTCCTCGTGTCCGGTTTTCACGGCTGGTGGCTGGTGCTGGGGCATGGTTTTACCGCCGCCAACGCCTGGATGTTCCAGTTGACCTATGATACGGAAAACAACATCAAACCCCTGATGATGGTGCATAACGGCTATATTGCCCTGCTCTACGATCTGGGCCTGATGGGGCTGGTGTTCTTCGTCGCGGTGCTGTCCAACGCCTGGCGCTCGTTTTGCGAGATTTTCCGGCCTGGACGGATCGCGGTCCGTCCGCTGCTGGCCACGGTGGTGGCGCTTTCCGTCTATTTCCTTATTACCTGCGGATTTGACGAGATGACCTACATGTTCGATGCGCCGCTGACCTTCTGGATTCTCACCACCACCCTGTTCTGCATTGCGTTCAAACGCGGCGGCGGTGAGCCGGACAACGGGGTGAGCGCCTGATGGGCAGACGGTTCCTGATGGGCATGCTCAGCGGCGCGGGCAGCGTGGTCGTCAAGCACCTGCTCAACATCCTGCTGCTGCCGGTACTGATCCATATTCTCGGCGTGGAACTCTTCGGCCTCTACATGCTGCTGGTGGGTATCCAGGAACTCTGCCTGCTGCTGGATCTTGGCTTTACCGACGCAATCGTCAAGCTGCTGTCGGCGACCCAGGGGGTGATGGACACCCCGCGCTATAAGCAGATCATGAAAATGGGACACGTCCTGTTCCTTTCCATCTCCCTTTTGATTCTGGCAATTGGTTTGGGCACGGCCCCCTTCTTCCCCCTGCTCTTTAACATCGGGCCGGATCTCCAGACGCTCTCGCAAGTGGCGTTGACACTCATCATCGTTGAAGGGGTGGTTACCCTCTACGTGACCCATTACCGGGCCATCCTCCTGAGCCATTGCCTGCATCAGTGGAACAACGTGGGGGATACCCTCTTCAACCTCATCGGCGTCGGTGTGGGGGTGGGGTTGCTGGTGGCCGGCTACGGCCTCATCGGGCTGCTTCTGGCCCGGCTGGCCGGTGCGTTGGTGCGGGCGGCCATCGTGATGATCTTCGCCCTGAAGATCGAGGCAGACGCCCTCTGGCCCAGGGCACGGCTGGAATTCGGCCTGTTCCGGGAGATGGTGGGCCTCACTTTCCATGCCATGATGGTCAACATCAGCGTCATCGTTTCCCACAAGATCGATACCCTGGTCATTGCCGCCTTTCTGCCCCTGGTGGCGGTGGGTTTCTACGAAATCGTCTTCCGGCTGCTGGGCAGCATTCTGCAACTGTGCATGAAAATCTGCGACGGGGTGTTTCCCCTGTTCGCCCGGTTGATGTCCGCCGCGGACACGAAGAATGCGCGGCAGTTGTTTCTTCGCATGAGCTGTTTCAACAATTTCCTGGTGGGATCGCTGCTGATTTTCGTGGTCGGCTTCTACCCGGAACTGTTCGCCTTCTTCTCCGCCGGACGCATGGAGATCGGGCCGACGCTTCCCGTCCTGGCCATCGCGGTGCCGGTCATCTGGAGCAGCGCCCTTCAGATTCCCGCCTGCTATTTTCTCTACACGTCTGACCGGCAGCGATATCTCACCGTTTCCAGCCTGATTGCGGCGGGCTGCAACCTGGCCCTCAGCCTCGCGCTGGTTCAGCCGTTGGGTATCGTGGGCGTCGCTCTCGGCACATTGATCCCCCAGGTTGTACAACACCAGCTGAGTTTGATTCCGGAATCGTGTCGGGCGTTGAATATTTCCCTGAAAGATTACCTGACGGCTGTCCATCTGAAAGTGGCTGTTATTTTTGGTTTTCTGTCTCTCGGAATCTGGCTCGTCAGGCCCTTCCTGCTGCTGACCCCCAACCCGCTGATTCCCATCGGCCTTTTCGGCCTGGTACTATGGGCCGGTGTTTCGTGGCTCTGGTTTGCATGGACCGCATCGGAACAAGAAAAATCTTTTTTCGTTTTAAAGATAGTAGCACCCGCCCGAAGCAGGTTAATGACCGGAAAGGTGGTTCTCAATGGCTGAGTTGCAGCCGCTTGTTTCCATCATCATGCCCGCCCATAATGCCGCCGCATTTATCGGCGACGCCATCGGGTCCGTTCTGGCCCAGACCTACACGAACTGGGAACTGCTGGTGATTGACGACGCCTCCACCGATGGCACCGGGGAGATTGTGCGGGGTTTTCAGGACGAACGCATCCGGTATTTCCCGGTGGAGCGCATTGGCTCTCCGTCAGGCGTGCGCAACGTGGGCCTTAAAAACACCCGTGGCGAACTGATCGCCTTTCTGGACGCCGATGATCTCTACTACCCCGACAGCCTGGAGAAACTGGCCTGTCCCCTGCTGACGCACCCGGAATATACGGCGGTGTTCGGCTTTGCCCAGTACATGGACGAGGCGGGCAACGATCTGCCGAATCCCATCGCCCTTGTGCCCGACGGCAACGGCGCCTACCGGCTGCCGTCCTTCTACCGCAAAACCTGGAAGGAGATCGTGGCCGGAAACGTCAACTGCCTGCTGGCGGCCCTGATGCTGCGAAAATCCACCCAGGAGCGGGTTGGTTATTTTGACGAGACGCTTTGCGGGCCGGAGGACTACCACTTCTACCTGCGGATTTACCTGGACAATTTCGAGGGCTTTCACTGCCTGCCGGACTATATTTACCGTTACCGCATCCATTCGGCCAGCCTGACCAAATCGCCGGAGCATGTGGATCGGGTTCTCTCCAGCAGCCTGCGTATCGTGGACTGGCTCTACGGCGAGGCGGACATTCCGGTGACGGTCTGGCGACACCGCTCCGAGAGCTATACGGAAACGTACCGGTACCTGGCCCGTGAGCGGATTCTCGGCAACCAGCCGACCCTGGGCCGCAACATTGTCATGCAGGCGTTTTTCAACCCTCATGTACGAAAAGTTCACTGGTTCCGAAAATGTTTTCCACTATTGATCCGTTCCTTCCTGCCCCACCGGTTTGACCGTGTCCTGGTTGAATTCCGATGGGTCCTGTTTAACCGGGTGCTGGCCGGAAAACATGTTCCAAGTCCGGCCTCGTCCGGCTGAAAACCGTCAATGCTCCCAAAAAGGTCCATGACATCAATTTAACAATCCCTCAGGAAAACCATGATGCATCTTTGTCTCAACCCTAAATCGGATATTCAGGCGATAACCCGGTGGTTATTGCTGAGTTCGGCTGAGGGTGATATCTCTGCTATTCGGGTTGATTTACCCGTGGATGATGGGGCGAGGCTGCAATCATGATGGCAACCTGTGAAACGCAAGGCATGACTTTTGGGGGACCGGCGGGGAGTCCACCTTCTTCGGGCGCTGTTTGCGATCTTTACACGGCTTCGGTTGTGGAGTCTTTCGAGGCGTTCAATGCGCTTCAGTCCGAATGGGAATCTCTTTTTGACGCCGCCGGAGAGGTCAGCATCAACCTGGATTTTGGTTGGCTGAATGCCTGGCTCAGGAATTTTGCGTCGGGCCGGTTGTCAGTGATCACGGTCCGCAACAAGGCGGGTCAACTGGTGGGGGCGGCCCCGTTCAAAATCAGCCGTCCCCGTTCCGGGCTGGGTCGCCGGGCGCTTCGTCATTTGCAATTTATCGGAACCGAACCCTGCCTTTACGACGAAATGAAGATCCTGATCCACCCTGAGGCGGATCGCGAATCGGTCCTGCGGGAAATGGCACACCAGATGCTTCGGCATCGTGGGAAATGGGATGTGATTGATCTGCGGCACTGTTCCGATGCCACCCAGTTGCAGACCCTCATGGCGCTTCTGAAGCCTGCCGCCGTGGGAGGGAATATCCGGAAATCCGTGGCCAGCCCTTTTTGCAGGCTGCCGGACCGTCTTGAGGATTACGCGAAAAAACAGGCCAAAAACCGCCGGAAGCTTCGCCATTACGAAAACCGGCTGAAGCGGGACTTCCCCGGCGCGACGCTCACGTTGCGCCAGTTTGAAGATAGCCGGGAGATTGCGGCGCATCTGGACCGCATGGCCGCCCGGCATATCGAGTACTGGGCCGAACGCGGCGTTGCCAGCAACTTTGCCCGCTACCCCCGGATGACGGCATTTTACAGGGAACTGCTGGACGCCTACCCGGCTTCAGGCAAAAACGGGCGTGTGTGTGTGCATTTTTCAGCGCTGATGCTGGATGACGAGGTGATGAGCTACGATATCGGCCTGGGCCAGCGCAATGGCTACCTGTCCCAGATGCCCTGCTACATGGAGAAATTCAACCGGTATTCCCCCGGTTTCACCCTGTTCGAGAAAATCATCGATCAGATCATTCTGCGGGGGGAAACTCATTTTTACCTGGGCCGTGGCGAGGAGGACTACAAGAACCAGTGGTGTGATGAGGCCATGGCGCTGCATAACCTGCTGCTTTTTGGCTCGCGTTTTGCCTCCGTGGTATGGCGGGGTGACGAAACCCTTAAGAAGCTGCTGGGCCGGTCCTAATCCGCCTGTCTTTTTTTTAGGAATCTGAACAGGCTGGCCGCCAGTACAAACAGGTGCAGGAGAAGGAGCAAGGTTCTTTCAACCTGTTCATGCCAGAGAGAGTTCTTTTTCACGATAAACGTTTCCGTACCGTTATCGAGAAAATTCCTGAAATCCTCACGAATTTTAAAAGGATTGTGGACAGGCTCATAAATCCAGATATACTGTTCGTCACGTGTGAGGAAGAGCCTTTCAGTTGCAGTAAGGAAGGCCATATCGAACGGATTATCGGTCGAAGGAATATCGGAAAGATTCACCTGATACAGAATTTCCGAAGAAAAGGTCCGGGTCTCCACACAGCGGTGCGTCTCATGGCTGCAGGTAACGGTTGAACCGAGAAAATAATAATCGAGCCAATCTGCCCAAAAATAGAGCAAGGCGAGGAAAATACCGATGAGCAGGACAATAAGATACTGGCGGTCCACTGGACGATTCCCAACTGATATGCTCCATTATACCAATTAAAAGCGCCCGGCGGGCCGGATGCTTTTCACACACACTGGATACTGTTTAAGTCTTTTCAGTAGGCGCCGCGGCTCAGCAGCACGGCGGGGATGGTCTGGACCATGAGCTTGAAGTCTTCAAACAGGCTCCAGTTCATCACGTAGGTCATTTCCAATTCGCAGAGCGTCTTGAAGTCGGCGTTGGAGCGGCCATTGACCTGCCATTTTCCGGTGATGCCGGGAAAAACCTGGTAGCGCAGGGTGTATGGCGCTTCGAACAGATGGCTTTCATCGGGCGGCAGCGGGCGCGGACCCACCAGGCTCATTTCGCCCCTGAGCACGTTGAAGAGCTGGGGCAGTTCATCCAGGCTGGTGGCGCGCAGCAGCTTGCCGATGGGCGTGACGCGTGGATCGTTGGCGATCTTGAACAGTTCGCCGTCCAGATTTGCTTCCTTGCGCAGGGTTTCGCGTTTTCGGTCGGCATCCACTTCCATGGTGCGGAATTTGTACATTTTGAACGGTTTGTAGTCCTTGCCGATGCGCTCGCTCATGTAGAGGACAGGACCCGGCGACGTGAGGCGGATGAGCAGGGCGATGGCCAGCAGAGCCGGCGAAATCATCAGGATGCCCACCCCGGCCAGCAGGATGTCCGCCATCCGCTTCAGAATCTGCTGTAGCCGGTAGCCCAGGCTGATGGAGCGGCTCATGAAAATCAACTGGAACTGGAAGCCGGTCGCGTTCTCGCGTGGTGCCAGTCCGCTGACCAGGCCGCTGCCTTTGGAGTGATGGGGGATTGCCAGTTGTGCCATAATGTCTTCCGACCTTGGGTTACGAATTGGTGATATCGCGTGATCGCACGACTATCCCTACAAGAACCCTCAATGGCTATAATTGTTATTTGTACCGGTATTTATTACGAATTGTGTAGTAGCTATATGCAGTAGTTATGCAAAGTATCGGGCCTGCCCGGTTTCTTTTTTCTGGTAATGCCATGCTGAAACTCCTGACCGTGAAAATCGTTCTCATTGCCGCCCTGATCGCGGTAGCCGCAGCGCTGTTTCCGGGGTTTTATTCCGGCAACGCGGCACGGACCCCGGATGAGGTGCTGGCGCAGACTCTTTCCCACAGCTGGCGGTACTATAAAACCCACATGATGGAAGACGGTGAGCGGGTGGTGTCCAACCACTACGGCGGTACCATCACCGAGGGCCAGTCCTATGCCCTGCTCAAGTCGCTGTGGATGGATGACCGCCAGACGTTTGAGCGTGTCTGGCGCTGGACGAAAGCCAACATGCGGCGCCCGGACGATCATCTCTTTGGCTGGCGCTGGGGTAGAAAGTCCGAAGGCGGCATGGGACTTGTGGACTTGGAAAACGCCGTGGACGCGGATCAGGACATCGCCTATGCCCTGCTGCTGGCGGGCGAAAAATGGCAGAGGCCGGACTATGCTGAAGATGCGCGGGCAATCATCGGCGATCTCTGGCGGATCAACGCGGTTCAGGTGAAGGGTAAGTACTATCTGGACCCCGGCACCTGGGAGGCGTTCCGGCAGGATTACCTGACCCTGAACCCTTCGTATTTCGCGCCCTATGTCTACCGCAAATTTGCCGGGGCCGATCCGGCCAATGCCGAAGGCTGGCTTGCCCTGGCCCAAAACATTTACCCGGTGCTGGAAGCCTGCTCTGCCCTGACCGCCAACCGGTTGCCCCCCAACTGGTGCAGCGTGGACTGGGAAACCGGCGCCATCGGTTTTTCCGACAAGCAGGGCGACGGCGCCCGTGATTTCGGTTATGACGCTTTCCGGGTTTTCTGGCGCATGGCGATGGATGCCCGTATCGACGATTCGGGGGGGACGGGGCTGGCTCGCCAATACCTGGAGCGCCATCCGGCCCTGCTCTCCTACTGGCGGCAACATCAAACCCTGCCCGAAGGCTTCGGCCCGGACGGCAGTCCGCTCGATGGTGAGCCGTCCGGCTTTTCCCTGAGTGCTCTGCTGGCCCGCCAGCACGTGGTGGAGCCGGATCGGGGCATGTGGTATTACGAACAGCTGCTGGCGCCCCATTACCATCCGGAAGGCTACTGGTTCAACAGCTACAACGACTTCCTGCACAGCGTCATCTGGTTGCATCTCTACACCCTGACCCTGTAGCCGTTCAATTTTTTGCCGAACCGTCCGACAACTATCATTAATGGGCATTTGGAAACGGCTGATGGTTCTGTTGCTGGCCTTGGCGATCTTGCCGCTGACGGCTTCGCCGCAGACGTGGGATCAGTGGAAGCATTACTTCGACGAGGCGGACGATGGCCGGACCAATACCATCCCGCCGCCCAGGGACCGCCTGATCCGCGAGCGCTACGTGCATACGGTGCAGGAAATCATGGCCGTCCAGGTGTCCGATTATGTGGCGACCCTGGAACCGAAGGAGCAGGAGGACTTCCTGCAGGGGCAGCTGCTGGTCCAGGTGAACGCGCGGGGGCGCCCGGAGATTGTGGACCTGCTGGGAAACTACCGTTACAAGAACCGTTACCGCAGCTTTCTCCGGGATATCAAGCAGACCCGGTATCCCAAGTTTCCCAAGGACATGCGTGACGCCCTGATCGAGATGAAATACACCATCGATCCGGCGCAACACCGCAATCGCATCTATGTCCGGTATCATATGAATGGGATTCAGTCCCAATGGTACCCGTACTAATTGTTGATTCGGCAGGCCCGTCATGTCCGGCATTGTCCGCATTCTTCCGGATATTCTCGCTGAGGGGGAAATGTTGCTTTCCTCCGGCAGTTCGCCTGTGCCGGATCTGCGGGAAATCGTTGAGGCCGGCGGCGTCTCGGAGCCGGCCAACCGCCTGATACACGGAGACAACCTTCCGGTGATGCAAGCCCTGGTTGATGAAGGGCTAACCGGTTCGGTGGATCTCATCTATGGCGATCCGCCCTTTGAAAGCAACCGCCATTACCATGCCCGGCTGACGGTGCCCGATGGGAACGGAGGGCACCTCCTTGAGCCGCTGGCCTATACGGACCGGTGGGAGGGAGGGCTTGAGGGTTACCTCCGGTTCATGACCCCCCGCCTGATGCTGATGCATCGTCTGCTGAAGGAAACGGGCAGCCTTTATCTCCATGTGGACAGCCGGATCAGCCATTACCTCAAACTCATTCTCGACGGGATTTTCGGGCGGGAGAACTTCCGCAACGAGATCGTCTGGCAGCGGGATTCCGCCGGAAAGGGCGCGAAAGGCACCGCCCGGCAGTGGTCACGGGAGAATGACCACATCCTCTTTTACTCGAAGGCTGAGTCCTGTTACTTCAGGCCGGTTTACCGGGACGAACTCACCGAAACCCAGCTTCGGGAGTATATCTACCAGGACCCCGACGGACGCCGGTTCAAGAAGGTCCAGCTGGGGGACTACTCCCAGGCGTCCATTACAAGGCTTCGTGAGGAAAACCGGATTCATACGACCTCTACCGGGCGCGAATACAAGAAATATTACCTGGATGAAGCCCGGTTCCCAGTGGGTTCCAACTGGACGGATATTGTCAACCTCTCCAAGGGTCAGGTGGAACAGTCCGGCTACCCGACCCAGAAGCCGGAAAAACTGCTTTCACGGATTATCCGGGCATCATGCCCTGAAGACGGCCTCGTGGCCGACTTCTTTTGCGGTGCCGGAACCGCTGGCGTAGCCGCTTCCCGGCTGGGCCGCCCATGGATCATGGTCGATGCCGGGGCGCCGGCCATGACCCTCTGCCGCCAGCGTCTGGCCGAGGCTGAGACGGCCTACCGGTACGAGAGCCTGAGGGCGGCCCCTGCCGGGGAAACCCTTGGCCTTTCGGGAGCGCGAAACGCCGAGAGGTTGGAAATCACCCTGTCTTCCTATACTGCCGGTCATCCGGTCATGGAAGTGGCCATCACTCCCCTGGATCTGCTCTCCTACTGGAGCGTCGATCCAGCGTATGACGGAAAGACCTTCCGGGCGCGTCACCAGTTTTGCCGGGTGCCGGGACGCAACGGACGGACCGCAGCGGTGCCGCTGACCGGAATCCTGCCGCTCCCGGTGGAATCCGGCGCGACAGTTTGTGTCCGGGCAATGGACTGCTATGGAAACGAGGCGATGGGAACCTTGCGCGTCAATAACCAGTTGGGTCAGTGACTAGCTGGCGACGGCGGGTTCCTTGATTGGCTGAAGCGCGGTCTTAACCTCTTCGGGCTTTTTAGGCTTCACCACGTCGCTGACCAGGCGCAGTTTTTCCAGAACGGCAATGACCGTATAGGTGAGATCAAACTCGAACCAGCGGTGGCCGAAGGCGGCGGAGCGCTGCTGGCCGTGGTGGTTGTTATGCCAGCCCTCGCCAAAGCTCAGCAGGGCGATGATCGGTTCGTTGGTGCTGGTGTCGCCGCTTTCGTAGTTGCGGTAGCCCCACAGGTGGGTGGCCGAATTGATGAGCCAGGTGACGTGCCAGACGTAGACGGTTCTCAGGATGCCGCCCCAGACGAGGAATGACAGGGCCATCTCCGGGCCGCCGTACCAGTACCCCAAGCCGTAGATACCCGCCAGGGTGAGCAGGACCAGCGGAAAGTGAAAGGTGTTGATAAACCGCATCACCGGGTCCCGGTAGAGGTCCGGGGCGTATTTTGCATAACCGCCTTCCTTGGTCAGGTCCGGGTGGTCGTAGAACAGCCAGAGAACATGCGCCCAGAGGAACCCTTCCCGCGGGGAATGGGGGTCGAGGGGCTTGTCCGACTCCTTGTGGTGGTAACGGTGGGTGGCTACCCAGAAGAGCGGTCCGCCTTCCAGCGCGTTGATGGCGCAGAAGGTGGAGAAATACTTGATGAACGGGTTGGTCTTGAAGCTGCCGTGGGTCAGCAGGCGATGGTAGCAGAAGGAAATTCCGATGGAGCCGGTCAGCAACATCGTAATGACGAAAACCGCAAACCCCTCCCAGGTGAAGGTAAAGATGGCGAAGATGCTCAGCAGGTGAAAGAGGATGATAACGCTGGCTGTGAGCCAGTTCAAACTGACACCTTCGGCATATTTGGCAACTTTGAACAAGACTGTAATCCTTTAATGGGGGGTAGTACCTATCAGTGAGCAATCATAAATCCGCACCCGGAAAAATTCAATGAGCCTGATTACGGATCGGGGATCACAGTCGTCCCGACCGCTCTCCGCTACTACACCTTTCCATAAAGTGAGCCTGTTTGCCAGCCCGGAGACTTTTCTTAATAGTTTTTAAAATGAAAAAAATAAGAAAAAAGAAAGCCTCCCGAAACCTGCCAATGCCTATCCCATCACGGTTTTTCGGATGGACACATGACTGTCGGGAGGCATCATCTCATCGGTATCAACGATAAGTTTGCCTGAAAATATTTTGACGCGTGCTATTCCATTCGGAATATTCCGTTCAGCCGATTTCGGCAGCCTTTTTCACACACAATCTCTCCCCCGTCGCACATCAACAATCGGACTCTTCTCCTGATCTATCATGTGCATGAAGGAATCGAGGGCAGGTTTTGTGACACTGCAAACCGATTTTTCAGGAAATCTTCAGATTCTGGCCGCGTGCGGCGGGGATGAATGCCTCCAAACCGGAATCCTTTGCTAGAATAAGAGAATACGAGTCGGTTGGTAATGACAGAGAGTTGGAACGTGGCCAGACGCGCTGACCGGAGTGCTGTCCGGAGTATTGTCCCCAAGACGGCGCCGCTTGCCGTCCCCTTCCTGAAATGGGCCGGGGGCAAGGGACAGCTGATCCGCGAAATTGATCGCAACCTTCCCGCGGCCCTTGAGCAGGGGCGGGTTCACCGTTACGTGGAGCCTTTTGTCGGCGGTGGCGCGGTGTTTCTGCATATTGCCCAGAATTATCCGATTCGGGAATTCTACATTTCGGATATCAATCCGGAGCTGATCATTCTCTACCGGGCGATACAAGAGAATGTGGAGGCGGTGATCCGCTACCTGTCGTGTATCGAGAGCCATTATTTCAGCCTGGAGCCGACGGAGCGTTCCCCCTTCTTCTATAACACCCGAAACGAACTCAATGCCGCTCGAAACCGGGTGTCTCCCGATGACTTCCAGGCCCGGCGGATTGATGCCTACTGGTTTGAGCGGGCGGCCCAGACCATCTTCCTGAACCGGACCTGCTACAACGGCCTGTTCCGGGTTAACTCGCGGGGCGAATTCAACGTGCCCTTTGGCCGGTACAAGAATCCGCGCATCTGTGCCGCCGACAACCTGCGTGCCGTCGCCACCATCCTGTCGCGCACCACCATTCACTACGGCGATTTCGAGGATTGCCGTTCACGGATTGACCGGCGGACCTTTGTCTATTTCGATCCTCCCTACCGGCCCATTTCGAAAACCTCCAGCTTCAACAGCTACGCCCGCGACGTTTTTGACGATGCCCAGCAACTCCGCCTGGCCAACTTCTACCGGGATCTGAGCGGTCAAAACGCCTGCCTGATGCTCAGCAACTCTGATCCGGCCAACGTCAACCCCCGCGATACTTTCTTTGAGGATGCCTATGAGGGTTTTCGTGTCGAGCGGGTGAAGGCTACCCGGATGATCAACTCCAACGCCCGCAAACGCGGCCCCATCACCGAACTGCTCATCATGAACTACCCGGTTCGATAACAGGCTAGCTACCGAAGGTGAAGGCGTAGGCTTCCAGGCCGGGTGAGACGGCCACGACTTCCAGCAGGCCGTTTTTGGCAGCAGGTAGATCCACCAGCTCGTACAGGGCATGGTGTGCCACCGTGAGGCGCCGGATTTCCCGGTCGTTCAGGAGTATCCGAACCTCCACAGGTTCCTTGCGGGTCGATCCCATGACGAGAAAGACCTGTTTCGCCCGGAAATTCAGCCGCAGGGCTGCCCCGGTTTCCAGGGCGGCGATCCGCTCGGCCTCCACCCGCCATTGGCCCCGCAGCGACCAATGGTGCAGGGGCAGGTAATCCGGGTAGGCATAGTTTACCGGCTTGTCAGGGGTAACGGCTACCGGACCCCTGAAGTTTTTCAGCCGTTGGTGGCCCAGGTAGGTTTCCGGAGTCTGCCAGAACCCGGCCTTGCCGAACGGCTCTTTGCCGGGCGCTGCCTCGGCTCGTCCCGTCAGGCCCAGCAGATGACGGATATTATGCTCTGTTTCGGCGTAGCGGCCCTCGCCAAAATGGGTGTAGACGACGTTGCCTTCGGGATCGATCAGGTAGTGGGCGGGCCAGTAGCGGTTTTCATAATTGCGCCAGGTTTTAAAATCATTGTCCAGGGCGACCGGATACCGGATGCCGTTTTTCTCCACCGCGTTCCTGACGTTGGTCAGGCTCTTCTCGAACCGGAATTCCGGCGAATGGACACCGACAATGACCAGGCCGTGGGCCGCGTAAGCGTCATGCCAGCGGCTCAGGTGGGGCAGGGTGCGGATGCAGTTGATGCAGGAATAGGTCCAGAAGTCGATGAGCACTACTTTTCCGCGAAGTTCCCCGATCGTCAGTGGGTCGGAATTGATCCAGGCGGCGATGCCTTCGATCTCCGGGGCCGGATAGGGGGCGGGCAGGGGATCGATCAGGCCCGCGTCTTCCGGAATCGCCCGGACAGCAGCTTCTTTCTCCGGGGGCAGGACCCCACCTTGCATGGTGAGAACCACCGTCAGGATGATGACTGCTCCCATAACGCGGCGGATGATTCTGCCGTGGCGTTTGAACCAGTCCAGCGATGACGCCAGACGCTGGCTGAAGAGGGTGATGAGCAGCATGGGCAGGCCGACCCCCAGTGCAAAGGCCAGAATCGTGAGGAAACTGCCCAGGGTGGTTTCCTGCAGGACGGTCTGCACGATAACCGCCGCCAGGATCGGTCCGGCGCAGGGCGTCCAGATCAGCCCGATGCAGGCTCCCAGCAGCAGGCCACCGGTAAAGCCGCCGTAGGATTGTTCCTGAAAATTCACGGACATCCGGTTTCCCAGTTCCGATATTTTTCCGGTCAGGCGGGCAAAGGCTTCGGAGAGGGGTGTAAAGATGAGGACGAGACCGAATACAATGAGCAGGGCATAGGAAACGTTGCGGATGATATCGATATCCAGCCCCAGCATGGTGACCACGTTGCGCGACAGCAGGGCAAAGAGGCTGAAGGTGATGACGAAGCCGGCAATGACCCCGAAAGGGCGGCCCCGGTCCCGGTCCAGGGAAGCGGTGAGAACCAGCGGGAGGATGGGCAGGATGCAGGGCGAAACGATGAGCGCCAGTCCCTCGATGAACGCCTGACCCAGGGTGAGGAGATCCATCAGAAACGGTTCTCCTCCGGCCATTGGGGCGCGGTAAAACGCTCCGCCGGGGGTTGCCTGTCCTGGGTGGCCGCGTTGATCCGGGACTTGGAGAGTCCGGGCGGGCAGTTCAGGCTGCCGTCGCAATCGTCCGGCGGTTTGATATACCGGAAGCGGTGGATGTTTGGCACGCCGGGGTTGTCGCTGGGCTGGGGGCCGGGCTGCACGTCGCCCACCGCGTCCAGCCAGGGCGGGGCGGAGAGTATCCGGGTTTGGGGATTGTAGGTGTACTTGTCCTTGGTGGTCAGGATGGAGATAGCCATGGGATCGCCGAAGAATGGGGCGGCCATCAGGCCTTCGCGGTCATCCTCGTACCAGGAGCCGACCAGGCGGCCATCGGGGGTTTCGTTGTCGATGAGCATGCCCCGGTCATGCAGGTGGTAATGGCGCTGTTTCGTGGGGCCGCCGTTGCGGCTGGTGTCCACCACCACGTCCAGCCCACCCGGAGGTTGATCCAGCAGGGGCAGAAGCCGCCCGATATAATGGGCTTCTGTTCGTCCCGCCCCCGTTACCTTCTGCCGGTTGGAGACATTGGTGACCACTCCGTCGGCCTGCCCCATGCCTGCCGCATTGAGGGCGCCGGCCATGGCCTGGATATCCGCCTCACCGTAATCAAACCAGTCGCTGTGGGCGGCGTCCAGGTATACTTTTGCTCCTGCGTCCTGATACATCTTCACCAGTTCCCGCAGTCCCCTGATCCGCCGGTCGTAGAGATCCGTCGAGATCGTATCGTCATGGCGCTCTCGGCGGTACTGGATGGCATGGCCCAGAGTGTCCGGTTCCAGGTAGATGCGTGGGGCCGGGTTGCCATCAGCCATGTACTGCTGGATGGTTCCGGCATTTTGCCGGTTGTCCGCCATGTAGTTGTCCCAGGTGGTGAATCCCCCGGCGGAGGACTGTTCCATATCCCGCAACGGAATGCTGTAGACGACGATTTCCGGTGTTTTTCCCTGGGCCTTGGCGGCTTTCAATGCCTTTTCCAGTTCTTCGGCGTTGGCGCCCACGGCGTCGTAACGGCTGAGCCAGACGGCGTGAGGCTGGCCGTATAGCTCCCAGCTTCGGGTCCACTGCGGAGCCGCAACATCCGGCGCCTGCGCCCGGCTACCCATATAAAACACCAGCCCCAGCAGGGCAAGCCCCAGAAACAGGCTGGTCGTAATCCATCGGCGAATGTTGGTCATCAGTCCCCATCATAAATCAACCACATGCAAATCATCAGCCTCAGCGCCTCCGGCACAGGAGGTTCAGGATATGCTCCCGGATTTCCTCCGGCATCAGGGACCGTTTCAGTCCGGGCGCTTTTTCCACTGTCTCAAGATACAGCAGATCCTGGTCCGCTGCCAGGTGCATGCGCCGTTTGGGGCTGAATCCGGCGCCGCAGTCCAGGGTCCCCTTTTCCAGAACGAAGCTGACGGGAATGCCCTTGTAGCGAAGAGTTGGCTCCCTGAAAACAATCTGCACCGCATACGGCGTCTGCTCGCCGCTCCACCGCAGGGCCAGGTGATCGATGAGATAGCGGTTACCATCGGCGTCCTGTGTCACTTCCTGCCAGTCTGTCTCCACGGCGTTGCTGATGATGACGGTCATGACCACCAGCACGAAAATGGCCCCGGCGAACGCGCCCCACGCCAGCCAGTGACGGTATCTCAGGTCTGTGCTGCCTGCGTTGTCGCCGGTTTCTTCAGCGATCTCCTTCCGAACTTCCGGTTCGGCCCAATCGTCTTGCAATGGCTCTCTCATCGCTCCCATTCTATTCCAAAAGAAAAATGCCGCTCGTAACGAGCAGCAGCATCATCAGTAAGAAAGGAAGGATGGAAAGGAGAAGAGAAAGAAGAATCTTTGGGAAAGATTTGGAAAGAAGAGAAGTCAAAAAGTCCGATTCGCCTTACATACTATTTATACCTTTTATATATACTTTCTAAACTGATTGGCCTCGATCCCTGTAACATATGTTAACAGAATTGCCGGAAAGTCCTTCTTACTCAGGCCTTTGAACGCTTCTCGCTTTTAGGATTACCCTCTTTGCCCCGCTAGGCACGGGCGCCTGTTTGTTCTATAACAGAGTCGCAGATTGTAGCAGCCAGCCAATAAAGGACCCGGACGCCGATGAAAGCCCTCTCCGAACCCAACATCAAAAGCCTTTATTCCGATTACGTGGCCCACATGGAACCCTACATCATGTTCCGGATTGCCCAGCGGGTGCTGGACTTGACCCCGGAACTCCAAGCCAAGGGCCGTCCTCCCATCAAGATGAGCATCGGCGCCCCCACGGCGAAGCCGCCGCAGGTTCTCATCGACAAGGTAAAAGAGCTGCTTGACGAGCCGGGCATCCATACCTACTCCGTGCCGCGGGGCGAGATGTTCTTCCGCGAGGCGGTTGCTGACCGGATGAAAAACCGCTTTGGCGTGGACGTGAACCCGAAGAAGGAAGTCTGCTCCCTGCTCGGCTCCAAAGAGGGTCTGGCGGCCATGTTCCGGGCCATCATCACGCCGAGGATGAACCCGGTGGAAAAGGACATCATCCTGACCCCCGACCCCGGCTACGCCTCCTACGCGGACGCCATCCGTATCGCGGGCGGCCACAGCTACTCCACCCCGCTGACGCCGGAAAACCGTTATATGCCCGACTTCGACAAGACCATGAAGGAGCTGATCAACCAGGGCTATAACCCCAACAACGTCAAGGCGCTCATCATCAACTATCCCAGCAATCCCATCGGCGCCCCGGCGACATTTGACTATTACGAAAAGGTTATTCGCTTCGCCCGCGAGCATAACATCCTGGTCATCAGCGACATCGCCTACTCTGAAATGTACTTTGAAGGTGAAGAACCGCCCCACAGCATCCTCGAAGTGGCGGGCGCGAAAGACATCGCCATCGAATTCCACAGCCTGAGCAAGCCCTACGCCATCACCGGCTGGCGCATCGGCTTTGCCGTGGGCAACGAGGACGCCATCAGCATCCTGGCCACCGTCAAGGGCACCATGGACAGCGGCATCTGGAAGGTGGTCCAGAAGGCCGGGGCCTTCGCCCTCACCAGCCCGGAGTGCGACCGCTACATCCGCGACATGAACAAGGTCTACGAGGACAACCAGAAGTTCATGCTCGAAGGCTTCAAGAAGCTGGGCTGGCCGATGGACGAGCTGGCGCTGCCGCGGGCCACGTTCTACTTCTGGATTCCCATCCCGCGCCGCTACAAGTCCTGTGAGCAGTTTGCCAACGACATCCTGGAGAAATCCGGTATCGTGATGGTTCCCGGAACCGCCTTTGGCCGCCACGGCGAGGGCTACGTCCGCCTGTCGCTGGTCAACCCGCGTGCCGAACTGGAAGAAGTCCTGCGCCGCATGGACGAGGACGGCTTCCACTACTAATTTAAATCCTTGTCATTCCGTAAAAACGGCAACCGGCTGCTACACTGGTGTCTGTGCAGTCGTGAGCGGTGCTTTTTAAAACTTAATGCGCTTCCGTCTTCTGAGTCCTGAAAACTACGAGCGGCTGGTTTCCTGTCGGGAATCCACCGCTATCGGCGGGCTGCCCGCCGTGTTCCGGGCGGATCCGGCCCTGGACCCGCAACAGGTCATCCAGGACCTGGACTGGCTGACCCGGATTCTGCGGGACTGTATCCCCGAATACTCCGTTTACCCCCTTATCGGCCATATCGGCTGCCTGCCCTTCGATTGCCAGGAGCGCGGCCATGGCGATTACGGCCGGGTGTTCCGGTTGCGGGTGGCGGGGGAGAGCTTCGCCCTGAAGGTTTACAAGGACCCCGGTCTGGTAGGCTGGCACGGGTCCATCGGGGAGGTCTGCCTGGCGGCGTTTTTTGCCGGAATCCCGGTGAGTGACGCCGCCCGGTTTTATCTTGGCGACCCGGTTTCCGGCTGGATGCTCAGCGAATGGATCGATCCGGCCACCGTGGAGAGCCGCGTTCCCCCGCCGGGACCGACCGTGGAATCCGTCGCCCGCGAGTACGGGCTGACCCTGCGGGATCACTTCGAGGAACCGGAGCCGGAACTGTCCCTGCCGTGGGACAATCTGGTGAAAGATTGGCGCAACTGGGGGCCGGGCGGGATTCTCATCGACTATGGCGGCATCCGCTACGAGACCCCGGCTACCCCGGAGGAGTTCGAGATTCGCCTGAGAAGCCCCCACTACCGCACGGAAGCGTGGGAACTCTTCTTCGATGCGTCGAAAGTCCTGCCGTTTGAGCAGCGCTGGGCGTTTTTCCAGAAATACGCCCAATGGCAGGACATCTGGGGCATCATCGAGGATCACCTGACCACTGCGGAACAGTTGGGCGTGGCTGATCCGGCAGCCGCCTTTGACGAAGCCATTGCCCGGCCCGAAAGCCAGGTGGCAGCAGCCTGGCTGGTGCGCTTTCTGGAAGCGGATACGCGGATTCGGGCGCTTGAAACAGCCCTGTTCGAGAAAAATATGGATCCACTGGCACGCGCCTACGCGGCGTCCCAGCTGGATTTTCTCGAAGACGTCGATGCCCAGCGCCGCCTGTTTCGGCAGGTGCTGGAAACCCAACCGCCGAAAATCCGCAGGCTGGCCGTGCTGATGCTGCCCCGGCTGTATCCCTCGCTTCACGCCGAAGCCTTTCATCTGGCGCTGGATCACGGCGGCGGAGAAACCTTCAGCCTTCTGCCGTGGTTTATCCACCTGCTGCCGCCGGAAAGCCGGAAGGACGCCTTTCTGGCACTGCTGGAGAAATCTCCCGCCGCCCATGAGGCGCTGGCTGAACAACTGGCTGGATTCCCGGCCAGGGACGTCCGTGACCTGATCGCGCGGAGTCTGGCCTTCCCTACTGCCCGGCGGGCGATGAGCCGTGTTCTGGGCAGCCTCCCCCTGGAAGCCGTGGAAATCCTCGCCTTTTTTGAAGAACTGATGGTCCGCTTTCCCGATTGCCGCAGGCCGCTGGCGGAAGGAATCGGTGAACTGCCGGGGGACATCCGGTTTGCCGCGTTTCAACGGGCCGTTCGGTATGCCGCTTGCCGACAGGCTGCGCTGGAGAACCTGCTCGCCCTCCCACCCGCCGATGTGAAGAGATGCCTGCCCGACATGCTGGCACGCTATCCCCAGCATCGTACGGCCTGTGTTCGGGGCCTTGCGGAAGCTGAACCGACCCGGGCCATGCTGGAAGCCTGCCTGAGGTATGCGGAAACCCGACCGGCGGCGGTGCTTGCCGTGGCCGGAATGAAAGCGTCTTTCCGGGAAAAACTGGCCGTATATCAGGATATCGTCCGCCGCTTCCCGGAGTTGCGCCGGGCAGCCGCCGAAGGCTGCATGAAAACCATCCCTGTACCCCTGCTGCATTATGGGTGGGCGCATCAAAACCTGCCCGCGCTGGTTCAAGCCGGGGCTGAAAACCTGTCTATCCGGGCGCCATCAGCCGTGGGCCTGCTGCTGACCTCGGTCTTCGTGGCGTATAATGCGGCCTATGGCTGGTTTACCGGTCTGTTCGGAAAAAGGCCTAAATCGGGACCTGAATGCCGCCGAGCTGAAGAATATTGTTGATGGTGCCCAGGCCGCTGCCGATCCGGGTGTCAATGGCCGCGAACGGGTTCTGGGGAATACTGGTGAATCCGCCGGGGAGTCCCTGCGGATTGGCGGGCGCCACGTTGGGAAGGATTCCCACGTTGCCGCCTCCCGCCTGGGGAACCGTTTGGGCAATCAGCTGGCTGGGCGTCATCAGGCCACGCAGGGCTTCCAGATACTGCTGGGGACTCGTCCGGGTAATCTGCAGACCGGGGGTAGCAATGCCTCCCAGTGCGCCCGCCTGGCCGGGTTGAGCAACCGGCTGTTGCTGACCGGCGGGTTGTATGCCCTGCCGGATACCCTGCGGGCTGCTGCCACTGCTGCCACTGCCGCCGCTGCGGCCACCTCTCCCTCTTTTGCCCTGTTGGGCCTCACGTCCGCCACCCAGGCCTTGCATCAGACCTGCACGGCTAAGGCCGGGAGGGCCTGCACCCTGTCCGGGAGGCCCGCCACGTCCGCCGGGACCTTGGCCCCTGCCTGGGCCGCGACCTCTGCCCGGAAACTGGCCAGAGGAAAAAAAGTTCTGTCCAAAATTGGCGCCTGTAACCATGACGCAAAATCCGCCTATCTCTCTACTCTACTCTTAAACAATAAAAACAAAAACATGGTTGGGATTGCCCCGCAATCCGTGGGGCAATCTTTGAAACGCTTTTGTAAGGGGTCTTTTCGCTTTGTGAATAGTGGAAACTATAGGGGTAGATTTGGATTTAAAATGCGCAGGCGGGTGTCTGGCTGGATGCCCGAAATGCTCAGCAAACCGTTGATCGTGGTCAATCCTCCGTTGATCCGGGCGTCAATGGCCGCAAAGGGGTTCGGGGCCGCCTGGACCAGCGGAATACCGCCAGGAGCCGGGGCAGGATTGATCCCCTGGGGGATGTTCACTCCCTGCGGCGCGGGTGGGATTGCCGGGGGTTGCGGTTGCTGTCCGGGCAGCATCATGGCGCGAAGACCATCGAGTACCTGCATGGGATTCATGTTCCCCTGCCGACCCTGAGCGTTCTGGCCGCTGCCGCTCTGGCTGCTGCCACTTTTGCCGCTCTTTGCGCTTTTACCGCTCTTTACGCTTTTACCGCTTTTGGCATTTCTGCCCTTCTCGGTTTCAGCTGTCTGCATACCGCCGATGCCCTGCATCAAATTGCCGCGCGTGGGGGTTGCCGCCGCGCCTTGGGCTTCGGTAGCGCCGTTGGCAGCTCCAAGAAACCGTCCGCTTGAAAAAAAGCTCTGTCCAAAGGGGAAGCTGATGCTCATGTCTGGCTACGCTCTCTATCCTCTCTCCAATAGGCTCTGGTTGTCCGTAAAACATCCGGGGAATTTTCAAGTCACACTCTTATAAAATAAAAACAATAAATAGGTCGGATTTGATCCCGTTGGATAAAAAACTTCAAGAAAAAAGATATACTCCTGTTTTCCCCGAAATCTGCTTTTCAAAAAGGCATCCTTGTGATTTCATGAGGTGGGTTCTTTATAAAAACAAGCAAGTGAGGGGAGAACGAAGAGAAATGTCGATCCAATTTTCGGGGCGTTTCACGGGGATTGATGTGAAGCACCGCGAGGCCATCGAGGAGAAGCTGCCTCCATTGGAGCAGAAGTTTTCCGCGAAGATCACCCTGGCGGAAAACCAGGACAAGCTGACCATCGAGACCCCGGAAATCGCCATGCTCGAACGGGGTGTCCAGATTGCGCTGGAATCCCTGGGGCTGGAGCGTCACGAGGATTACAAGGCGGAGATGCCCGCCCTCAAAAAGCATTACGAGGAACTGGCGAAAGAGCAGGAAGCCTGGTGGAACCGGGTCCTCAACCCCTTTTATTGGCTGGGGCTTGGCTGGCGCAAACTAACTGCCGCCCTGCGGGGCGAGTAGCCCACGGGTCAGGAAATACCCGGCGGCCAGAACGGAAAGTCCAAGTGCCAGGCTGATGCCCATGTAGGCCAGGGCGCGGCCCAGGGCATCGTCGCGCATGAGCTGGAAGGTTTCCAGTTCGAAGGTGGAGAACGTGGTGAGGGCGCCGAGAAAGCCGGTGCCCAGCATCAGGCGCAGGCCGGGGGAGAGCCATTCGGTTTTTTCGGTGACGGCCAGCAGAACGCCGATGAGCAGGCATCCGATGAGGTTCGCCGCCAGCGTTCCGTAAGGCATGTGGGTTCCCGCCCACTGTTGGATGCCAAGGGAGAGGTAATAGCGTGAAAGGGTCCCCAGACTGCCGCCCAGCACCAGAAACAGAATCTCTTTCATGGACGTTATTCTAGCACCGCTGGCCTGTTCCGGATAAAAAAATTCGGGCCGCATGCTGACAAGAACGCATCTGTTGGATATTATGGAAAAAGTTGGTGTACCCGGAACAAGATGGTGCGCCGTTTCTCGAACACGTTGTCGAGTCATGAACTGGCAGGACAGAAGCATTGATCAAAAGACGCATACTCGTAATGACCGGCGGCGGCGACTGCCCCGGCCTCAACGCGGTGATTCGCGCCATCGTCAAGCGCATGGATCAGGAAAAGGACTGGGAGGTCCTCGGCAGCATCGAGGCGTTTAACGGCATTCTGCGTGATCCGCCGCAGGTGGTCCGCCTCACCAACCGCGACGTTTCCGGGATTCATATCCGGGGCGGGACGATCCTCAAGACCACCAACAAGGGTGGCCCCTTTGAGTGGCCCGTCAAGCAGCCGGACGGCACCTGGACGACGGAAGACCGCTCCGAAGAGTTGCTGGCCCGCCTGGCCGATCCCCTCCATGTGGAAGGGGTGATCAGCATTGGCGGCGAGGGGTCCATGGCCATCGGTCAGCGCCTGATGGAGAAGGGTCTGAAGATCATCGGCATTCCCAAGACCATTGACAACGACCTGTCCTCCACGGACGTCACCTTCGGTTTCCAAACCGCCGTGGAGATTGCGACGGATGCGGTGGACAAGCTGGTGACCACGGCGGCGAGCCACAACCGGCTTATGATTCTTGAGGTCATGGGCCGTTATGCCGGATGGATCGGCCTGAGCGCCGCCATCGCCGGCGGCGCCGACGTGGCCCTGATTCCGGAGATCCCCTACGACATCGATAAGGTGGTTGAAAAGGTCAAATCCCGGATGGGGAATGGCCGCGGTTTTGCCATTATCGTCATCTCCGAGGGCGCCAAACCCATCGGCGGCCAGTACGTCTCCCGCAAGAGCGAGGAGGTCGGCTATCACAACGAGATTCTCGGCGGCGTCGGTCACAAGCTGCTGGCCGACATCAAGGAGAAGCTTGATGACGTGGAAGGCCGGGTCACCGTGCTGGGTCACCTGCAGCGCGGCGGCACCCCCACGGCCTACGACCGTATCCTGGCCACCCAGTTCGGCGTGAAAGCCGTTGAGCTGGCCCTGGCCGGAGATTACGGCAAGATGGTGGCCTACGAGAAACCCCATGTCATTGCCGTGCCCATTGCCGATGCGGTGGACCAGTACAACTATGTGGATCTGGACTCGGATCTCGTCAAGGCGGCCCGCGGTGTGGGTATCGAACTGGGCGACTCTGCGCCGGTAACGGCCTAGGGGCCGTTCGGCCCTTTAGATAGGGCCTGGGCGCCAAACTTCAGGGCCAGGGCTTCTATATGATCCGGGCCCCGTTCTTGATAATCACGCTGCCCAGCCGGCGGTAGTTCAGCAGCAGGAACAGGGCGTTGGCGGCGATGCTGAGCGCCAGGCCCACCGGCTTGAGGAACGGCACCTTGCGCAGGAGGCCGGTGACCGATTTCATGCCGCGGGCGTACCAGGCATTCTTATAGAGGACCTTCACCTTCAGGGCCTTCTCCACGCCATGGCCGAACCGCGAACGCGGGTTGATCGACAGGGCCTTGCGCACCTTGTCCGCTGCGGGAGAGCCGTTGGTTTCGGTGATCAGATCTTTCATGAGGCGATTGTATTCCGGAATGAAATCCCGGTAATAGCCAGGGCCTTTTGTCTTGCTGGTATCGAACCAGATCTTGTTCAGGGCGGCGATCCGGTCCAGCGGGCGTCCTGGAGGGCGCAGGCGCCTTCCGTTTTTCCCGCTCTCGGAGTGGACTTTCTGCACCGCCTTTTCCATCAGTTTCTCACCGCGCCATGCCAGGGCCATGCTGATGGGCAGGCCGACGGCGGCCAATGCCCAGCCTAATGGGCCGGTCAGCAGGGAAAGGCCGAGCACGCCGGGAATCACGTACTGGTAGAGCAAGCTTTTCAGGACAATCCGGTTTTCCTTGTCCGCCAGGTACTTGAACAGGGCGCCAACCCCTTTGAGCTTGGAGGCCGCCTGCCCGCCGATTCCGCCAAAGTGAACCTGCGAGGCCGATGCATTTGGGGTGCCGGAGAACACGTCAGCAGCCTGCCCAAAATGCACACGGGCATGCGGTGCTGCCGAAACGACCGGATTGGCGGACGCAAACCGGTTCGCATGGCTGGGTATGGGATTGAAATAGGCTGCCCCTGATGGCATGAGTCTAACTCCAGAGTGTTTTTCAGCGTTTTCTGCTTGGCGCTACCCTAGTAAAACACCTCAAATCAAATTGATGCCCCTTTTTGGTGAACCAATATACAGATAAAGTCCTTGCGGGGCCTTTATGAAGCGTTTCGTTACGAAAAAACCGAAAATACTCAAGATATTTTCTTTGGGGTCGAAGGTTATAAAAGCCTGCAAGTAGCGA
This sequence comes from Candidatus Neutrinobacter sp., assembly GCA_039794365.1. Lineage (GTDB taxonomy): Bacteria > Cyanobacteriota > Vampirovibrionia > Vampirovibrionales > Vampirovibrionaceae > JBDIVN01. The sequence continues at coordinate 756,778 of JBDIVN010000001.1, forward strand.
TGTGATTCACTCCAGGGAGCCTGAATGGCGGAATTGGCCAATTGCAAGAGATGCCACGGCTTGTTTCACAAGCACGTGAGCGAGGTTTGTCCTGACTGTTTCGACCAGGAAAACCGCGAGTTCCAGAAGCTCTTTCGGCGGCTGCAGGCCAGCCGTGACGAGGGCGGCATCCTGATTGACGACCTGGCCCAGGAGGTGGGCATTCCGGTGGCCGCAATCGAAGCCTACTATCATGACTCCAGGCTGGGGACCGCCGGTATCTTCCTGAAGTTCAAATGCCGCGAATGCGGGGCTATCGTGGATGAGAAAGGCCGAAAAGGACGTTTTTGCATTAATTGCAGCGAGAAGGTTTCCACGATCGCCGGTGTCGAGGTGAAATCCCGCCAATCCATCCAGCGCGAGGACGAAAAAATGCAGGAGGCTTCGCGCAATATGGATCTGTTGAACCAACCTGCCCGTCAGGCCCCCCAGACCCGGCGGACCGGCAAGGCGGGATTTATCCGCTACCGCTGAAAGAGGACCGGAGCCGGAAGCGCCTGCGATCGATTTCCCTCGAACGGAGGGCCTGCGTTTTGCCATTCTGCGGGATAATGGCTATAGAATAGACTGTTGCTGTTTGAAAAGGAAGACGATCCCATGCCCTCCGCCAACCGCTGGATGTCCATGGCGGACCCCATTCATGGCATCATCCGCTTCGATCGCCAGGATGAGACCCACCGGCTGCTGCTGGAAGTGGTGAACAGTCGTGCCTTTCAGCGTCTTCGTCGAATCAAGCAGATGGGCCTGGCGGAATTTGTCTTTCCCAACGCCACCCACAGCCGGTTCGTGCATAGTCTGGGCGCCACCCACCTGATGATCCAGACCATCGATCATTTTAACCACACGGATTCCGCCCGCGACCTGCTGGCTTCCCATTACGAGGGAACGAATATCACACTGGGCCGGCTGCTGCTGCTGGGGATTCTGCTGCACGACATCGGGCACAGTCCCCTGTCCCACACGCTGGAGGATGTTCTGCGCCTCAAAGCCCAGGACATGCATCATGATACCTACTGGAACGCCCGGATTCTCACCGAGGACGAGGAGCTTTTGGCCATCTGGGCCAAGTACGGCCAGGATCTGCCGGAGACGGTCAACAAATTTATGGCGGAAGGCCGGGGAAAACACTTTCTGGCCTACCTCATCTCCAGCCAGCTGGACATGGACCGGCTGGACTACCTGCAGCGCGACAGCCATTTCCTGGGGGTGAAATACGGCCAGATCGAGGGGCAGCGCATTATCAGCAACCTGGAGATCGTCGATCTGCGGCCCGGCTACCCGGTGGTGGCCGTGCGTGAGGAGGCCGTCCCCGCCGTGGAGCATTATCTCTTTGGTCGCCACGAGGCTTACAAGATGGCCCTGCATGCGCTGGACAAGGCGTCCGAGGCAACCCTCAAGATGACCATGGAACGTTTCCGCTGGGCCAGACAGAACCATATCGATACCGGCCACCCGGCCAGCGAGCTGTTCAAGCTGATGACCGATCCGAAAAACATGACCGTGTCCCAATACCTGCGTCTGGACGACTGCCACGTCTGGGAAGCCATTAACAGCTGGAGTCTTGGCTCCCAAGACCCCCTTCTCAAGGCGCTGGCCTCGCGTCTGATGAAGCATGACATCCTGAAGTTCGTTGATCTGCGCGGTTTTGGCTTTGGGGGCAACCTCCAGGACATCCCGGATGTCTATAAGGCCCTGCGGGAACATTATGACAGGCGTGGTCTGTCCTTCGAGTACGGCTTTGACGAGCTGGAGGTGCGGCCCAAGGCACTCTATCTCCAGTCCAGTCACCGCGAACCCATCTGGATCAACACCAAGGGCGGCGTGGTGGACCTGCGTGAAGTTTCCTCCCTGCCGCTGGAGTATGATTCCAAGCGCGGCCAGAAGCACCTGCTCTTCGTCTGGGACCGCGAGGCCCGCCGCTTCCTGCGTGACGCCCTGGAAGACCACTTCGGCCAGACCTACCGCGGCATGGCCGAAATTTCCGTGGATGATTAAATCCCAGGCTGTTTAAAGCTCCCTCCCCTGAAGGGAGGGGTTAGGTAGAATTGGCATTTAAACCTGAAACATGCTTTCTGCTGTCATTCCCGTGAAAACGGGAATCCATTCTCCGCATTCCCGGTCAATGGATTCCGGCTCACCCATATCCTTAAAGCTCGGCTTTGGCCTCGTTTACGGCTATCGGCGTCCGGAATGACAGGGCGCTTCTCACTCGGATTAAATGTCGATTCAACCTAGGGGAGGGTGATACTCAACCTAGAACGGAAACTTGCCGCCGGGGAACTTGGGGAATCCGCCGCCCCCGCCGCCGGGCGGCATACCGGGAAAGCCGCCGGGCATGCCAGGGAAACCGGGAGGCATGCCGTCCTGGCCGCCTTTCTTCTTCTTGCGCTTTCGAGGCATATGCAGGCCGCCGGGCAGCTTGCCCTTTTTCATCTTGTCCGTCATCTTCGTCATTTCTTTCATCATCATCTTCATCTGTTCGAACTGCTTGATGAACTGACGAATTTCAGCCTCCTCGATACCGCACCCCGCAGCAATGCGCTTGATCCGGCCCGGCTGCTTCAGAGCATCCGGGTCCCGGCGCTCCGCCGGGGTCATGCTCTGGATCATGGCCTCGATGCGCTTCATCTGCTTCTCGCCGCCGTGGGCCAGCATCTCGCGGGTGTCCTTGTCCATGCCGGGGATGGGCAGCATGCCGAGCACCTGATCGAGGGAGCCGAGCATCTTGAGCTGCTTCTGGATTTTCAGGAAGTCCTCAAAGGAGAAGTCCTGCTTGCGCATCTTCTGCTCAAGCTTTTTGGCCTCCTCCACGTCGATGGCCTGCTGGGCGCGTTCAACGAGGGTGACCACATCGCCCATGCCGAGAATGCGGGTGGCCATGCGCTCCGGATGGAAGACCTCCAGGCCGTCCACTTTTTCGCTGGTCCCCAGAAACTTGATGGGGCGTCCGGTGACTTCCACCACGGAGAGGGCCGCACCGCCGCGGGCATCGCCGTCCATCTTGGTCATGATGACCCCGGTGAGATCCAACTGGGTGTTGAACGTATCGGCGACGTTCACCGCTTCCTGGCCGGTCATGGCATCGACCACCAGCAGCTTTTCCTGGGGCTTGAACACCCGCTCAAGCAGAAGGAGTTCCGCCATCATGGACGTATCCACCTGCAAACGACCCGCCGTATCAATGATGACCGTGTTATGGCCCTCGGCTTTCGCCTTCTCCAGACCCGTACGAGCGATTTCCTGCACGTCGGTGGAGCCTTCCACCGTATGCACCGGAATATCAATCTGCTTTCCGACGGTGATCAGCTGGTTGATGGCCGCCGGGCGATAGACGTCCGCCGCCACCAGCAGGGGGTTTCGGCCATCCTTGCGCAGCTTGAGGGCCAGCTTCCCGGCGGACGTCGTTTTACCCGACCCTTGCAGGCCGAAAAGCATGATGATGTTGGGATCGCCGGAGAGATCGATGGGCTTTGTCTCGCCGCCCAATAGATTGACCAGCTCCTCGTGAACGATCTTGACCAGCATCTGGCCGGGGTTGACGTTCTTGACAACCCCTTCACCTTCCGCCCGGTCCTTGATGCGGGAGATAAAGGCCTTGATCACCCGGAGGCTGACGTCGGCCTCCAGCAGGGCACGGCGGATCTCTCGCAGGGCCTCGTCCATGTTCTCCGCCGTGAGGGTTTTGCCCCCGCGCATCTCGGAAAACACACCTTGCAGTCTTTCGGAAAGCTGATCAAACATTGGAAAAAACCGTTGGTTCAGGTTGGTTAGAAGCTTTTCCCGACAACCCTCCGGGTGGATTCCCGCTTTCGCGGGAATGACAGGTCATGCCGGGGAGTTTCATCCTTCCCAGCTTAGCGGGAAAACAGGGCATCCACAAACTCGGATGCGTGGAAGTCCTTGAGGTCCGTAATGCCTTCGCCCACGCCGATCATCTTGACGGGAAGCTTCTGTTCGCGGGCAATGGTGAGGACGATGCCGCCCTTGGCGGAGCCGTCCAGCTTGGTGAGAACCACGCCGGAGATGCTGACGGCCTCCTTAAAGACCTCCGCCTGCTTCAGGGCGTTCTGGCCGGTGGTGGCGTCCAGCACCAGCAGGGATTCCAGCAGGGCGTCCTGCGGCTTTGCCTTGTCGATGACGCCGCGAATCTTGCGCAACTCCTCCATGAGGTTGTACTTGTTCTGCAATCGGCCCGCCGTGTCCAGGATCACCACGTCGGCCCCCTGCGCCTTCGCCATCTCGACGGCTTCAAAGATGACAGCAGCAGGATCGGCGCCATCCTTGCGTACCAGATCGGCGTCGGCCCGCTGTGCCCAGACGGCGAGCTGGTCCTCGGCAGCGGCGCGGAAGGTATCCCCGGCGCCAATGACCACCTTTTTACCCTCCTGCCGGAACCGGTAGGCGAGCTTGCCGATGAACGTGGTTTTTCCGGCACCGTTGACGCCCACCACAAGATAGATATTCAGCCTGCCCGGCTCAAACCCCAGGCGGTTGGCGTTCTCGTAGGGGCTGAGAATGGCGGCAAACTCGTCTTGCAGGAAATTCATCAGGGCGTCCGGCGAGTTGAACCGGCCCTTGTTCTCGCGCAGGCGGTCGGTAATGGCCACGGCGGTATCGAGGCCCACGTCGGCACGGATCAGGGTTTCCTCGATCTCGTCGATCTTGTCCTCATCGATGGCCGAATCGCCCATGATCCCGAAGATCTGCCCAACCAGATTTTTTCCGGTAAGAGACAGGGCGGACTTCAGCTTGGCAAAGCCGCCCTGGGATTTCTCAGGAGACTTTTCAGGCGTTGTTTCCGGAGAAACGACCGGCGGCTGCACGGGTGCGCCGGGCGTCTGAACGGCCTGATCTGCCTGCGCCTTTTCCTTCTCTTTGCTTCCGGTAAACCATTTGAACATGGGACAACACCTTCAAGTGCCTCAGGCCAGCGAGGGGTCGAGTTCCCTGGACATTTTGCCCAGCACGCCGTTGATGAAACGGAAACTCTCCTCGGTGGAAAACTGCTTGGCCAGCTCCACCGCTTCGTCGATGGAGACGCCCACATCCACATTGTCCACATATTTCATCTCGGCGGCAGCCATTCGGAGAATGTCGCGGTCGATTTTGACCAGGCGGCTCACCTTCCAATCCTCGCTGCAAACTTCGATCCAGGCGTCCAGTTCGTCACGATGCGCCAGCACCAGTTCAATCAGCTGGACGGCGTAATCCCGAACCTCCTGGGTTTTGGAGAGCGCAGCCAGTTCGGGGATTCGAAGGGCCTCGGCCAGGTTCTCCGCCCCCTGCAGCATCAGCTCAATCTTGTCGATCATCTCGCGGGTCGTGGGGATGGGCACGGGCTTCAGCGGCTCGTCGATGGGGCTTTCCAGATTTTCCGGGTGGTTCATCTCCACCTCCAGCACATACCGGCTCAGGGCGGCCAGATCCTCGGCAGTATTCTGGATCTGGTCAGAAGCCTGGGCCACCAGGGCACGTACCGCATCAAGGATGAGATCTTCAATATCCTTGCGGGAAACCGGCTGACTTCCGGCAGCGGCAGTTGCCGCACCCTGTTTTTCCAGTTGAAACAGGGCAAGGAGGGCAAGCTCACGGGCAGCATGGCGGGCTTTCATAGCGACGTCATCGTATCACAAACAGGGCGAACACCAGAGCGTCAAGCACGTAAACAACCCGTAAATAACAGTTAATGACACGTCATCAAAACGCAATTTTCTTGTGGGAGTGTTTTTCATGGTCTTGTGGACAGGATGGTCTAGTTGCCGTGAGCATAGAAAAAATCACCGCCAACCCCATAGTCGCTGCGCCCCGCCGGAAAACTCCCGCTGGCGACTCAGGCAGGGTTGCCCTTTCTTCCGTCACCTTCGGCGACAGCGTCTCGCTGCATCCCAAATCGAGCCAGCGGATCGACGATGACGTCTACTACCTCATCCGGTCCACGCCCAAGGTGCTGCAGCACGACCACTACAACGGCTCCATGCCCCTGTCGCTTATCAAGTGGTCACTCATCCGCGACATTCTGAAAGGCCGCCGCGAAGGAGAGATCGGCGATCTATCCCTTGAAGAACTGCGCAAGGAATACCGGATCAGCCGTTCACTGGAATACGCCAAGAACATGCGCCCGGAAGCCTATGCGGAAGAAGACGCCTCGCAGGTCATCGACGAAGCGAAAGCCAACGGCGCAGAAAAGGCCGGAGAAAGCGGCGAGACCGACGGCAGCCATGGCAGTCCCCCCATAGACACCTCCGGGCTGGGACAATACCGGGTTGCCTACGACAAGATCCCCAAGCTGATCAAATCCGTCCACTACGCCTATATGGGCGCCCTGGAATATACCCACAAGATGGCCAACCACAACGTGCGTTACTTCGAACTGCGCACCAACCCCATCCCCTCCCAGGAAGTGGACATACCGGACACCCAGATTATCAACGGCATCCGCCTCCAGTTGGGCAAGTCCGAAAACGACGTGATGGAAACGGTCCATGCCAACGAAGGCCGCCTGCCTCCCCCGCTGCTCTCCGCCATTCGGCAGGAGATGGACAACGTGAACGAAAACCTGATCCGGAAGGTCCAGGCTCGCATCTGGAAGGAAAAAGGCCGCGAAGAAACCCTGGCCGATCTCATCACCGCCATCAAGCAGGAGCTGGAAACCACGCCGGAGGATCTGATCCAGTCCATCCAGATGGGGATTGACGATGCCCGCGACGACATCCGAAAGAGCCGCAAGGAGATTGACTACGGCCTGATCCTGCTGGCCTACCGCCACGGCGACAACACCCCCGATCCGGAAACGGGTCGCCCCAGGCGGGTGGAAAAGGCCATGGAAGTGGCCCGGATCGCCATCGACCTGAAGAAAAAGGGCTACAATATCGCCGCCATCGACCTGGCCGGCTCCGAGGCGCCCTACCCCGTCACGGATTTCGAACCCTTCTTCAACCTGGTGCATGAGTACAACAGCGGCGTGACACCTGAAAAACGTCTGGGCATCACGATTCATGCGGGCGAAACCCGACGGTCGGGTCATCTGGAAGGCTGGGAATCGGTTCGGGAAGCCGTCCGGCTTGGATGGCGGCCTTACACGCCACTGCGCATCGGCCACGGCGTGGAGATCATGAAGGAATCGAAGATTCTCCAGGACGCCTTTGCCGAGTTCAAGCTGAACCCGGACACCTGGATGCAAAAATATCCGCCCGAAAAGATTCTGAAGGAATCCCCGGTGCTGCGCGACATCATCGAGAAGGGCATCGCCCTGGAGATGTGCATCAAGAGCAACCGGCACACGGGCATCATTCCCTTCCACACCGAACATCCGGCCCTCTTCCTCTCGCGCCTGGGGGCCAAGGTCACGGTGAACACCGACAATATGATCGTGGACAACACGGACCCCACCAACGAGTTCGTCAAACTCTACAAGTACCAGGACATGCGGCATGAAGACCGGATTCAGACCCTGAAAGACGGCCTTGAAACCGCTTTCATCTTTGACCCGGTCCGGAAGAAGGCCATTATGGATGACGTGGCCCGCAACGTGGCCTACATCGACCGCAACTCCACCATGCAACTGGGCATCTGCAAGGAGCGCAACGATGAAAGGGAACCTTCCCCCGTCAAGGCGCTCAAGATCGAGCTGCTCTGCCACTTCCGCGCCGTCATCCAGTCGCTGATCAATTTCGTCGACCGGATCAAGTCCGATCTGGAACGTTACCTGGATCTCTAAACGGCCCCTAAACCGGCAGCCCGGCCAGAATCACCGTTTCCACCGCCTGCAGCACGTCCTCGCAGATGAAGTCGGGCCGGTTTCTCAACTCCTGGTACTTGCCTTCCAGCACCCGCCGTCCGTAACCGGTCTGCAGCAGAATGCCCTGGCACCCGGCATTGACGGCAAGATCCACATCCGTGGCCTTGTCGCCCAGAACGAACGACTCGGAAAGCACGATTTCCCCAAAGCGTTTTTGCGCCTCCTGAATCATCCCGATTTCCGGTTTGCGGCATGAACATGCCTGCCGGTATTCTTCGACGGCTCCACGGGGATGGTGGGGGCAGTAGAAAATGGCGTCGAGTTTCGCCCCGGCTTCTTCCCAAAGCAATTTTGCAAGCCGATCGTGCAGGGCGTGGATGTGGGCCTCATCGTAGAAACCACGGGCCACACCGGACTGGTTGGTGGTGAGGATGGCCAGCACGCCCGCCTCGTTGAGCTTTTTCACGGCCTGCGCCGCACCGGGAAGCAGTTCAAGTTTTTCCACCTCGCGGATATAGCCGATTTCCTGGTTGAGGGTGCCGTCCCGATCGAGAAAGGCCGCAATGGTCATCAGAAACTCCCCGAATTCATGCCGCCTTTTATTATAGTAGTGCGAACAAAAAGTCGAAAGCCCACCGGGGGTCCCGATGAGCTTTCGAAGGTAATAAAAAACCCGAAGCCTATTTCTTGGCGACGAGTTCTTTGAACTTCTTCCCTGCGGAGAAAGCCGGAACGGTTTTCGCGGGGATTTTCAGTTCTTTACCGGTTTGCGGGTTGCGGCCGGTACGAGCAGCGCGTTTGCGAGGCTCGAAAGTACCGAAACCAACCAGGGTCACTTTTTTACCCTTGGCCACCGTTTTCTGAATGGTTTCGATGGTCTGGGTCAGAATTTCTGCAACCTGTTTCTGGGAGTATTTGGTTTTCTTAGCAACCTCTTGTACGAGTTCTTCTTTATTCATCTGTATCACCTCCTTCCTACCGTAAGTTAACCACGATTATACTGTCTGTTCCAAGAATTGCAAGCAGTTTTTTTCAGATATTCCCGCCAATTCGATTTTTCAGGGCGTGTCAATGCCTCACAATTTGTTGATTATACCGATTAAAAACCCTGATGTTCAGACCATTTCGGCCAAGAGTCGCTCCCGCAAAAAAAATGTAACGACCCCGCCAAGGAAGAAGCCCTCCCGGATCGGCGAATGACTACTGCCATAGACGTTTTATAGCATTTTTCGATATAAACCCGGCCACACCCGGACGTTCACGTGAAGGTTTTCTTAGACCCCGGTTTGCGCTATCTTTGGATTGCTACGATGGCAAACAGATAAGCTCCCGTGGAGAAACCCCATGACAACCGCTCCCATGCCCCCGGCTGAACGGAAACAGGAACTGATTAAAGAGATCAAAACGCTCAAGGCAGAGAAAAACGCCCTGATTCTCGCCCATCTTTACGAGCGGGTGGACGTTCAGGACATCGCCGACTTCCACGGCGACTCGCTGGGCCTCTCCCAGCAGGCCGCCCAGACCGGCGCGGACATCATCGTCTTCTGCGGCGTCCACTTCATGGCGGAAACCGCCAAGCTGCTCTCGCCCGATAAGACGGTGTATCTGGCCAACCCCAACGCCGGCTGCCCCATGGCGGACATGATCACCGGACAGGATCTGCAAAAGTTCCGTGACGCCCACCCAGGCGCCCCCGTAGTGGCCTATGTGAATACGTCCGCCGCGGTGAAGGCCCTTTCAGATTACTGCTGCACCAGCGCCAACGCGGCGGACGTGGTCCGCTTCGCGGCCAAAGAAACCGGCGCCAGGGAGATTCTCTTCGTTCCTGACCGCAACCTGGCCCGCTACGTCCAGACCCAGGTGCCCGAAGTGAAGGTCACCTACTTCGAAGGCTTCTGCCCCACCCATATGCGGATGGAGCCGGAAGACGTGGTGAAACTGAAGAAACAGTACCCCGACGCCGCCATCCTGGCCCACCCGGAATGCGATGATCCCATCAAGGACATGGCCGACTTCATCGGCAGCACCACCGCCATCGTGAAGGCAGCGAAAGACAGCGGCAAGAGCGTCTTCATCATCTGCACGGAAGACGGCGTCAGCCAGCGGCTCTCCCAGGACTGCCCCGAAAAGCTCTTCATCACCCCCACCCGCGCTTCCGCCATCTGCCCCAACATGAAGCTGACCCGCCTGGAAAACATCAAGAAATCCCTGCTGGGCCAGAATACGCCCATCGAGATCGATCCGGAAATCGACGGCAGGGCACGCGCCTGCATTGAAACCATGATGCGGGTGCCTCGCGGTGAGAGGCTGGAACTGGACGCAGGCAAAACCGCCGCAAGGGTCTGATCCCCGCCATGGCCACTGAGCGCACAATCCGCCCTCGTTCCCTGATCCGGCTTCTGGAACAGGATCGCACCCTGGTGATGGGTGTGCTGAACGTGACCCCGGATTCTTTCTCTGACGGCGGACAGTTCCATGGCAACGCGGATGCCGCCGTGAAAGCGGCGGCGGCCCTGCTGGAGGCCGGGGCGGACGTGCTGGACATCGGCGGAGAATCCACCCGACCCGGCGCCCAGGAAGTTCCGGCGGACGAGGAGTGCCGCCGGGTGGTGGAGGTCATCGCCCGGATTCACAGGCAGTTCCCCGATGCGCTCATCAGCATCGACACCCGCAAGTCGCTGGTCGCCCATGAGGCCCTCTCGGCGGGGGCATCCATCGTCAACGACGTGTCCGGGCTGCGGTTCGATCCGGCGCTTGCCGACGTGGTGGCCGGGTTCGATGCGACTTATATTCTCATGCATTCACTGGGGACACCTGAAACCATGCAGGACGATCCTACATATATAGATGTCGTGACGGAGATCCGGGGCTTTCTCCTACGACAAACGCAGTATGCAATGGATCACGGGATCGCAAAACCGAACATATGGATCGATCCGGGCTTCGGTTTCGGAAAAACCCTGGAACACAACCTGGCCCTGATGAACCGGCTGGAGGAACTGACGGCTTTGGGGTTTCCCATGCTGGTGGGCACCTCGCGCAAGTCTTTTATGACCCTGGGAGACAGTACCATTGCGCCCGGTGAACGCGAGGCCCTGACCGCCGCAACACTGGCGCTGGCCGTTCGGGCGGGCGCCCGGATGGTCCGGATTCACGACGTGCAACGCCACCGTCCGGTGGTTCGCCTTGCCGATCGAATCGTGAGACAATAGAACCGCAATCAAGAGAGAGGCTTGCAGGGAGCATCGAGAAATCATGGCCAAGGACACACCGGCCAAGGCAACATCCGGAAAAAACACGACCGTCAAGACACCGAGAAAAGACCCGCTGGATCTATACAACCAGTGGCTGTACCCGGAACCCATCACCGATCTGCAGGCCTACCACGATACGGGCCGCATTGACGCAGCCGCCCCCAAGGCCGTTCACCTGCTCTACTGGCCGGACGGACGGTATCTCACCGGCGAGGGTCGGAAAATTGACATCCTCGTGGCCGGTTGCGGCCCCAATGCCGCCGCCCGCTATGCCTTCGAGCATCCCGAAGCCAGCGTTCTCGGCGTGGACGTCAGCACCTCGGCCCTGAAGCATGAGGCATACCTGAAGGACAAGCACAACCTTACGAACCTGACCCTCCATGAGGCCCGCGTCGAGGACCTCGGCAAGCTGGACCGGCAGTTCGACTTCATCGAGGCCGTGGGCGTGATGAACCATTTTGCCGATCCCCTCAAGGCGCTCAAAGCCATGAAAAAGACCCTCAAACCGGACGGAGTGATCACGGCGATGGTCTTCGGCATGTACGCCCGCGCCGGGACGTACATGCTTCAGAAGCTTTTCATGGGGCTGGGGCTGGAACCCTCGAAAGAGGAGGTGGAAACCGTCCGACAGACCCTGGGCATCCTGCATCCCGACCATCCCGGCACCCAATTCTTCCGCAACAACATTGATCTGCAATACAACGCGGGGATCGTGGACGCCTTCCTGCGCAACGTGGACCGGATCTACAACGTGGAAGCCTGCCTCCAGTTCGCCACGGATCTCGACATGCAGTTCGCCGGCTGGCTGGATAATTTCTACTACTACCCGGACGGCCAGATTCCCCTGGAACATCCGCTGTACGCCCGTATCCAATCCCTGCCGGACGAGAAGAAATGGCAGATGATGGAACTGTTCAACGGCACCATCTCCAAGCACAACTTCATCCTGTGCCATAAGGAACGCGATCCGGCCAGCTACAGACCGAACTTCGATGGAGAAGGATTCTTTGACTACGTGCCGTTTCTTCGGATCAACCGGTTCGAGCCGCCCAACCGGCAGCAGAACACCCAGGCCATGATCCAGCGGTTCCCCTTCGCGCCCGTCCCCCTGACGGATCTGCAACTGGCCCTGCTGGCGCAGGTCAACGGCGAACGGACCATTCTCGAGTGCGTGGAAGCCGCCAACCTGCAGGGCAAGCCAGAGGTCATCGAGAAGGTCGCCCGCAACTTCTTCCGCAGCCTCTGGCAGATCAGCTACGTCCTGTTCCGGTTCCCGGCGGCATAACTACCCCTCACCGCATCCGTACGGCTCCTGGCGTCGCCTACGGCTGCTCCTCTCCCTCAAGGGGAGAGGCATTAATGCACCCTCTCCCTCTGGGAGAGGGCTGGGGTGAGGGGCCGCCACCTCAGGCGAACGCCGCTTTTTGGCCTGCCTCAGGTTTGGTGATCACACCCTCGTCGATCACCCGGTCCTCACGGTCGATGGCCTGGTATTTCAGGCCATCGGGCGTGATCTCAAAGAGCATGAAATGAAAAGCCTCCACCGCCGCGGCGCGGGGGTAGTTGAAGTCGTGCTCGTAGTGAATCTTCCGGCTGCGTCCCGCCCCGCCCGAAAGGATATGGGTCACCCCCTTGATGGGGTGGGAGCGCTCATAATGATGTTCGTGCCCGGCGAGATACACATCCACACTGTTTCTTTCCAGGATGGGTTCGAGAATATCGCGCAGCCTCAGGGTCACATCCTCTCGAAGCCCGTGCATGCCGGAGGAGTACAGGGGATAGTGGCCGTAGACGATCTTGTATTTTGCCTTGCTCTGGGACAGCGACTTGTCCAGCCATTCGAGCTGGCGTTTCGCGGTCTGCTTCGCCCAGAGTTCGTCTCCCTTGTAGCAGTTGTCATAACCAGGCAGCAGGACGGTGGTGTCGATGGCGAAGAATTCCACATCGTTGCCGGCATTTTTGCCGTCATCGATTTTGAAGCTGTAATACCGCGGGGCGCCCCAGTAATGCAACTGTTCGTCGCCGCGGGTTCCGTGGACATCATGGTTGCCCAGCACCGGGAAGAACCGGATGCCCTTGTTATACAGATGCCTGTAGGGCCGCCAGAGAATCCGGTGGAACTTCTCCACCTCGCCGTGTTCGTAGACGTTATCCCCCAGCACCAGGGCGGAGGCGAAAGGGGTTTTCTCGTAACGTTCCAGCATCCGGTCCGCAATATCGAACTGCGGCCCCTTGCCGCTGCCCGGATCGCCAATGACGGCAAAACGGTTCAGACCCGGCGAAGTGGCCGGACGCGGCCCGAAAAGATTGGGCTGGATGGTGGAACGGGCCATAAACAGGTAATAGGGCTTCAGCAGCCTGTCTTCCCATTGGCGCAGCAGATCCCCGGCCCACTGGATGATCCGGGGCAGCAGTTTTTCCAAGCTGAGATCCAAAACGACGTCCGGCCTCGCTCCGGCGTCGCCAAAGCGCACCGCCGGTTTGACAAAGGTATCCCGAACCGGTTCCGTGCGAATCACGGGAACCGTCCTGAACCGGGTCGGCATCCGGTCATGTTCCTGCCAGAAATGCCCGGAAAACACCGGCGGCAAACCATCCGATCGAACAGCATTGATCAAGGGCAATCCCCCCGACTTTCCTCACTCAGCAATTTTAATTGTTTAATTAATTTTCCGTCCCTTATCATAGCAGATTTTTGTGACATTACTAGAACGGACCGGAGCAGGGCAAGACACCGGACCGTTTCATCCACCGGCACGAGGCGAGCGGCCACGCCCCGATGCTAGAATGGCTGTGAACCCAATCGCAGCAATCCCACGCGTCAGGAGTTTCAGCATGTCCTCCTCCATCCGGAAACCGCTTGCTGCCACATCCGGCACCCTGCTCCTCCTGCTGCTCGCAACAACCGTTCTGACGGCAAACGGGCAGGAGCTGATGGATGATCCGAGCATCCGGCCCGTCCGGCCATCCCAGCCCAAGGTGCTCAAGGGTGTCGTCAGCACGCTGGATGCCGCCATTGAGGAGGAGGGCGACACCATCGACTGGTACTCCTGGTACCTGTCCGCCCGCGAATACCTGAAGCTGACCGGCGGATTCAACTGCCCTCTGCGCACGGAAATTCGCTTTTACCAGAGTGGCAGGGTGACGGCGGTAAGCAGCGACCCGATCTGCGCCTACTCCGCCGCCGCCAAGCATTTCCCCCTGCCCAGGGGAACCCAGGTCAAGGTGCTGATCCTGCCGGTTCGCAGCCCGCATGAGGACCCCGCCACCCGCGACGAAATCCTGCGCCGGGCACAGGAGGCCAAGAAGCAGGAGAGAAAGGGCGGTACGGGCTTCCAGCCGGAAGGACGGAGCGGCTCCTAGGCGAAGGTGCTGTCGAAAAAGGTGGAGCGCTTGATGGGATGACCGTTCACCAGCGGGCCGCGCCGACTGGCTTCATCCACCCGGCGGTGATGGCCGGATTCATGCTTGTGGCTGTCATGAAAATATTTGGGCCGGCCCAGTACGGGACGGATGGTCATATCCAGGAACTTCTCGGCGGCCCAGTCCACCGGCTTCACAATGAGCGGAATCAGCGCCAGACCCACAGCCACCGGCAGCCCCCTGCCAAAGGCCGTCTGCGCCATGCGACGGGACATCACCTTGTTAATTTTGTCCTGGGTGGCCCGGATGATCATGGGCGGCACGGTAATGGAGGCGATGAAGTGAAAAATCCCAACATCCAGCACACCACCCAGAAAGTGGAACATGCGGTCATGGAAAGATTCGCCCCTGGCCTCATTAAAAGACTTTTTGCCTTTGGAAAGGGCGTCCGCCAATGCATAAGCGCCGGCCACCCAGTAGGTACGGTGCGCCCACGTGGGGCCAATGACACTTCGGAATGCTTCGCCAATGTCATTGGCATACCCCAGATAGCGTGCCCCCGTATCGCGGTAGAAGTCCTTTTCCCTGCCCCCACTGCCATCCTGGTATAGGGCAGAGAGATCCAGAACGGGTGAAACGGTCTTACCTGCGTCGTATTGGGCAGGTTGAGCCGAATATGAGCCAAATCTGGCGCTGGCTTGATACACTCCGTTCATTCAAGGCGAGTCTTTATCGTTTATAACGTGTTTTAGGGGGTTCTTCAGCTTGTTTCCCTGTTCGTCAGGCTCTTCACGATCCCTTAAGGCGCAGACATCCTCAAGTGTTGAATATACACGAAATGTGGTGTTCTTTCAACAAGAAGGCGACTGCCTTATAAAAACTTCTCAACATAAATTGATGCCCTTCATTTCGGTTTGCGCCGGGCTTGATGTACACTGGTGCAGGCCAAAGGCCGCATTTGCCCGAAACCGGTCAAAATCGGCAAGCCGCCTGAGCAGGTTACCCAGACAATTGTCCAGAGAGGACTCCGAACGATGCTGATTGTCCTATCCACCCTCGTGCTTGTGCTGATTTTCCTCGGCGTTATCAATGCCCGCAAAACCCGTATCCATATCCCCATCATGACCACCGCGTTCCTGGTGGATCTCGCCCTCGTTCTCTACATCGAGCTGAACCGCGGGGCCATTGAGCAGGCCGTGGACGGTGTCGGCGGACTCCTTTTATTCCACATCCTGGTGTCCACGCTGGTGCTGGTACTTTACATTGTACTCATTGCCCTGGGGTTACGGGTATACCGGGACAAGCCCCACCTGATTGTCTGGCACCGCCGCCTGGCGTATGTTTTTATCGTAGGACGACTGGTCAACTACGTTACCAGCTTCTATATCGTCTAGCGCTTCTCCACCGGCCACCAGTCTTTCCACCAGCAACAGGTGGTCCCGGATGCGCCCCTCGTGTTCCTGATCCGTCACCAACCGTGGCAGAAGCAGGGTAAAGGGGTCCACGTGCCATTTCCATTCCTTGTCCAGGACCCGAAGCTGCAGACGGGTCCGGGTTTCCAGCCGGTAATAACTCTGTTCGTCAATGATGCCGAACAGCCGACCCGCCTCGGCAGGTCCGTGCAGATGATCATTCAACTGTTGCGTCTCGAAAAAAACCAGCCAGGGGGTGCCGGAGCGGTAAGGCAGGCCGAAAACGGCCCGCTGCAACTGGGTGGAAAGCTCCGGCGAATCCGAGAAGATGAACACCCGGTCCTCACCTTCCATTTGCCGGGTCAGGGTCGAGGCCAGACTTTCCCCAACGGGACGGCTGAAGACAGGGGTGACGATGCCGTTGATAAAAAGGCAGAAGATCAGCGCCCCAAGGGCCAGGGTTTCGATAACCCACTGGTAGCGCTCGACCACCAGGGAGAGATACAGCAGGAAACCGGTGATAATCAGCAGAACCGGCGCGGGCAGCAGCCAGAGTTTCCAGACGGGGAAGGGGGATTCCAGTTCGAATGTCTTGATCAGCTGGATCTGGTGAATCTCCGGGATGCCCGGAAGCCGCCAGGCCAGCCCCGGAAACTCGTCCGGCAGCGCCTGGAAAACGGACAGGGTCAGGTAAACCGCCAGCCCCATCATTACCAGGATGGTGACATCCGTGGCCAGCCGGAAGGATCGGGGAATTCGAGGCTCCAGCATGCCGTTGACAACGTAGGCGCCGGTCAGCAGGCACAGGGGCGAAAGCACCAGGACCGGATTGGCGGGAAAAGCCAGGACACCCAGAACGGACCAGATGAGCAGAAGCATCACGTCAGGCTCCTGGAAATCAATGACCTTGCGTTCGCCCCGGCGGCCCAGGTAGCTGATGAAGGGTCCGCCAACAAACAGCGTCCAGGGCAGAAACACCAGCGCCAGATTCAGCAGCGTCAAGGCCCAGCCGCTTGACAGGCCGGCCAGCAGATCCAGAACCCGATCCAGAGGCATGGCGAAAAGATACTGGAAAGCAAAGTCCCACCGACCTTCCGCCACGCTGACCCAAAGGAGCCAGGGGAGAGTCACCACCCCCAGCCAGCTGAAAAACCCCCGGAAGTTGAACTCCTGCAAGCGGCTCCACCGGCCACTGACGACAAGAAACGCCACGGAAAGCGCCAGCGGGAGTATCAGCCCAAAGGTTCCCTTGAGGAGGATCAGCAGTCCGACGACACCCCCCAGCCAGCGGCCCAGGTTTTTCAGAAGGTATCGCGTGGCGAATGGTCTGGCCGAATGGGCCTGCCAGGACCAGAACAGGTTGACCCAGAGGAGAACCAGCGCCGCATGCGCCATATCCGGCCCGGCAAAGTGGGTCGCCTTGAAGTATCCCCAGCTGGTGGCCAGCATGATGGCGGAGAGAATGGCGATGGTCCGGTGGTTGTATATGTTCAGGGCCAGCAGATAGACCAGAGCCACCCCGCCCAGGGCAAAACCGATGGCGGGCAGGCGAACCGCCAGCAGAGTGGTGCCAAAGACCTTGCAGGAAAGGGCCGACAGCCAGATGTACAGGGGCGGTTTATCCAGAAAAGCTTCCTGGTTGAAGGCGGGGACCATCCAGCGCCCGGAAAGCACCATCTCCCGCGCCGCCTCCATATAATAAATCTCGTCAACCGATTCGAAAATGCCGAATTCACCGAGATTGACCAGGTAAACCGCTCCGATTATCAGCAGAATGAGAAACTCTGCCGCGTAGGTTTTCAGGAATCCGAACAAATCGCTCATGACGGATGACTTTCGAGGGCGCGGGGGTGTGCCTTGAGGTAGGCCCGCTTCAAACGCTCCGTGGTGACGTGGGTATAAATCTGGGTGCTGCGAATGCTGACGTGTCCCAGCAACTCCTGCACCATCCTTAAATCTACCCCATTATTGAGCAGGTGGGTGGCGAAACTGTGCCGGAAAATATGGGGATGCATCGCCTTGGACAGGTTCGCCTCCGCGGCAACGGCATCCAGCATCCGGGCCACGCTGCGGGTGGTCAGGCGTCCGCCCTCGTAGTTCAGAAACACCGGGCTGGCAGGCTTGGGCTGAACCGGATCACCCCCGTTTTCGGCCAGTTCCGGCCAGTGACTGATGTATTTCTCCAGCCTGTCCAGGGCCTGACGGCTGACGAAGCTGATGCGCTCGCGCCCGCCCTTGCCCATTACCCGCAACTCGCCCTCCTCCCAGTTGATGTGCTCCAGGTTCAGGGCGGTCAGCTCGCTGACCCGAAGTCCTGAGGAAAACAGGACCTCAATGATGGCCAAATTCCGGTATTTCAGGGGGGATTCCGGCTGGGCCGACACAACATCGAGCAGCCTGTACACGTCCTCCGGGGACAGGAAGTCGGGTAGCTTCTTCTGCAAGCGGGGGCGACGGAAGGTCACCTGCAACATGCGTCCCTCGAAATAGCGCTCCCGGACCAGGAACTTGAAGAACGTCTTAAGGGCCGAAGTTTTTCGAGCCACCGTGGCACGCGAAAGCTTGCGGGCCGCAAGGAACGCCAGAAAGCCCGCGGGAATCTCCCGCAGGACCTCCGTAAGCTGACCCTGCGAACCCTCCTCCCATTTTTCGGACAGATGCGCCCCCAGCCATTCGAGAAATTCCGTCACATCCCGGCGGTAGGCCCGCAGGGTATGGGAGGACAGGTTGCGATTCAGCGCCAGGTAATCCAGAAAAGCCTCGGCGCCCTCGCCAAACCGTTCGAGGCAGGTGTTCTTGTCCATAAACTTTATTATAGGGGACAACTGGCGTTATAATAGTTCGGGTCAGATAGAGGAAGCGTCATGAGGAATTTCAACCCAACGTTCAGCGGCCTGCTCGCCGTAATACTGGCAACCGCCGTGATTTTCGCCGCCTGTGCCGGCGGCAAGGACAGTGAGCGCGTCATGACCATCAATGACGAGATCGTGGTAACCAAGGCACAGTATGACGAGGTGTACAACGGCTTCATCAAGCGGCTGAAGCTGGATCAGTCCGAGAACAAGAGCCAGCTGGATCACAAGGTGGTCCAGGAACAGCTCAAGCAGATGACCCTGGACCGGCTGATTTTCAACGCCCTGCTGGAGCACGAGGCCAAAAAGCACAATATCCGGGTGACCGACCAGGATGTTGAACGGTTCAAGCAGGAAAACCTGGACAACATCGGCGGGTACGAAAACCTGAAGCCCATGCTCCAGGCCGAAAGCATTTCGGAGAAAGAGTTTCACGAACAACTCCGCGACGAACTGCTCATCAAGAAATTTATCGAGGAAACCGCCGGCGACAGACTGACCGTCTCCGAAGCCGAGGCCCGGAACTTCTTCGAGCAAAACCCGCAGCGCTTCGATCTGCCCAAGCGCATCCGGGCATCCCATATTCTCTTCAAGGTCATTGAGCCGAACATCAAGCGTGAACTGCAGGCCAAAAACCCCAAAATTTCACGGGAAGCCCTGGAACAGGAAGTGGCCAGAATCAGCGCGGAGAAAAAGAGCAAGGCCGAGGCCCTGCTGAAAGAGGTGCGGAAAAACCCTGAAAAATTCGCGGAACTGGCCCGCCAGAAGTCCGAAGACCAGGCATCAGCCGTTTTCGGCGGGGATCTGGACTGGCTGTACCAGCCGACCACCGACGCCACCTTCTGGTCTGCCGCGCTGGCCACACCGGCAGGGCAGATCCACCCCGACGTGGTGAAAACCCCCTTCGGCTACCACGTCATCAGGGTGGAGAAGATCCAGGAGCCTCACAAGCAGACCTTTGACGAGGCGAAGGACGACATCATCAAGCAACTCTCCCTGCAACGCAAGCAGGAGCAGTTGCTGTCCTGGGTCAACGAGCAGCGTGCCCATATCCGCATCGACTTTGCCGAAGCTTACAAGCCCGAAGGCCTCGAACTTCAAAACACGCCCCTGCCCCCGGAAAGCGCCGGAATCGCCCCCACCGGGAAATCCCTGGAAAAAACGGGTGGATAGAACCGGTGGGTAAAGTCGTCTCCCTGTCGCAGCTGCAGGCCGAACTCGCCCCCATCCGGGACGGCAGGACAGTGGTAACCACCAACGGCTGTTTCGATATCCTCCACGTAGGCCACCTCCGGTATCTCACCGCGGCCAGAGCGCTGGGGGACGTGCTTGTCGTGGCGCTCAACAGCGACCGGTCCGTACGCGGGCTGAAAGGCCCAAACCGGCCCGTCGTACCGGAATCTGACCGGGGAGAGTTGCTGGCAGGGCTTTCGTGCGTGGACTACGTAGTCCTCTTCGACGAGGAAACCCCTGTCAGGCTGTTGCAGGAGATCCGGCCCGACGTCCACGTCAAGGGCGCCCAGTACACCGCGGAAAACCTGCCGGAAGCCGACGCCCTGCGGGAGATGGGAACCCGGATCGAGTTTCTGCCCATGATCGAGGGCCGCTCCAGCACGAATATCATCGAGCGCATCAAACAGACGTCATCATGCAGCAGTTCGACGCCCTGACCCTCAAGCACCTTGGCCGGGAACTGGGGGCACTGCTGGGCGGGGCAAAGATCAACAAGGTGCAGCACCTGACCCGGCAGGAGTTCTTGCTGGGGCTGTGGGCCGCGAAAGCCGGAAACCGAAATCGCCTGTACGTCAACCTGCAGGCGGAACTGCCCTGTGTATTCCCGGTCTCATCCGAGGAAAGCCGGGCGCTTATCCTGCCCACCCTGCCCAAGCCCACGGGTTTTTGCATGTTGCTGCGCAAGCACCTGACCAACGCCCGGATCGCAGAAGTCGCAACCCTGCCCGGCGAGCGGGTGATCAATATCGTGCTGGAGAACTTCAACGAGCTGGGCAACCGGGTCCGGCTGATCCTCTCCCTCGAACTGATGGGCAAGCACAGCAACATGATTCTTATCGATGACGTGCAGGAAGTGATTCTGGGCGCCGCCCGGACGGTGACCGGTGAGATGAGCCGTTACCGGGAAGTGGCCGCCGGGCTGCCCTACGTGCCGCCCCCCCAACCCAGGGACAAACCGCTTATCTTCAACGCCACCCAGGCCGATCTGGAACGGGCGGTCGGCTCCGAACGCCTGGACGACAGCAACCGGGTCACCAAAAATCTGCTGGATGCCTTCTGGGGATTGGGGCCGGCGACCCTGAAGGAAATCCTCGCCCTCTCGCCGGACAGTGCAAGCCTGTACGAAAACCTCCGGCGCCTGGATTCGGGCCGGGATCTGCACCCGGCCCTGCGCAGGGATTTCCAGCGCTTTACCCTGCTGGGCGAAACGGTGAAAGACGACCCGGAGTGGGGGTCCTGCGGCACCATCCGGGACATGGTGAGCGCATACGCCCGGTTCAGCCTGATCTGCCTGAAGCTTGCCGCCATGAAGCGGGACCTGCTCCAGGTTCTCAAACGGCAGCGGGAGAAGCTCTCCGCTCGGCTGGCCGAACAGACCCCCGCCGAGCCGGAAAAAATCGAGGTGCTGCAAAAATCGGGCAACCTGATTCTCAACGCCTTCAGCGCCGGCGAACTGTCGGCCACGTCCCATGAAAAAACGGTGACAGTCACGGATTACGAAACAGGTCAGCCGATGACGCTTGCCATCGACCCGGACAAAAGCTGGCCCGAAAACGCCCAGCGCTATTTTCGGCTGGCCCGAAAGGAACAGGCCCGACAGGCGCATTATGAAGAGCTTCGACGCAGGTTGAGTGCGGACCAGCACTACATTAACGAACTGGCCTGGCTCGTGGAACAGGCAGACAGCCTTCAGGAAGCCGCGGCGCTGCACGAAGACCTCTGTACCGCCGGACTGATACGAAAGTCCCCGGAGAAAAAAGAGGACGGAAAAGCGGTTTCCGGCCTGATGTCGCTGACCTCCTCCGACGGATTCGCCATCCTGGTGGGAAAAAGCGGACAGGCCAACGCGGATCTGGTGGGGAAGCTCTCCCGCGCCGACGATCTGTGGCTCCACGTCCATGAGATGCCCGGCTCCCACGTGGTCATCAAGACAGACAAGCGGGAGATCCCCGACCGGACCCTGCTGGAGGCGGCCAACCTGGCGGTCTGGTTCAGCTCCGCCCGGCAAAGCCGGAACGTGCCGGTAATATACACCTCCATTCGCTACGTCCGCAAGATTCCCGGCTCCTATCCCGGTCATGTGAACTACCGTCAGGAGCAGTCCGTCTTCATCACCCCGGACCGGGACCTGCTCAACGGCCTGCTGCCCAGAGACTGAAGCCCTGCCCTGTAACCCTTTCGACGATTCAGGTATAATGCCGTCTCGAAAAGCATTTTGAAAAAACAAAGCGGATTGAGAGAGGCAAGCCTATGAAGATCACGGTGACCGGCGGGGATATCGCCCAGCACAAGGCGGACGCCATTATCGTCAACCTGTTTGAGGGGGTAAAGAAACCGGGTGGCGCCACCGGCGCAGTGGACCAGGCCCTGGACGGCGCCATCAGCGACGAATTGGCCAGCACCGCCGCCTTCAAGAGCAAACTGGGCGAAACCTGGATCTTCAACACCTACGGCAAACTTCCCGCCCGCTACGTCATCGTGACCGGCCTGGGCAAACAGGAGGACTTCGACAGCGCGAAGATCCGCCGGGCGTCCGCCGCCGCAGTCCGGGCCTGCCTGCGCCTGAAAGTTTCATCCGCCGCCAGCATCATCCACGGGGCGGGCATCGGCGGCCATGACGCCGAAAGCGCCGCCCGCCTCGTCGCCGAAGGCATGCTCCTGGGCGCCTACAAATTCGACAAGCGCAAGCAGAAAAAGAACGACGACAAGGCCCCGGAACTCAGCACCTTCGCCCTGGTCGAGCATGACGCCAAGAAGCTGGACAAGGTAAAGCAGGGAGCGAAGACCGGCGAGGTCATTGCCCATGGTGTGAATACCGCACGGGATCTCGTCTTCGACAGCCCCAACAACGTGACCCCTGCCACCCTGCGTGATGTTGCCCAAGGCATCAAGGGCCTCACCGTCAGCGTGCTGGAGCGAAAGGATCTGGAAAAGCTCGGCATGGGGGCCTTCCTCTCGGTGGCCAGGGGCAGCGACGAGCCGCCCTACCTCCTGCACATGAGCTACAAACCGCCGAAGAAGGCCCGAAAAAAAGTCGCTATCGTGGGCAAGGGCATCACGTTTGACAGCGGCGGCCTCTCCCTGAAGCCCCCCCAAAGCCAGGAAACCATGAAAATGGACATGGCCGGGGCCGCCGCAGTGCTGGGCACCATGAAAGCCATTGCCGAGCTTGGGGATCTCGACATCCAGGTGGACGGCTTCGTGGCCACCTGCGAGAACATGCCCAGCGGCCGGGCCAGCAGGCCGGGCGACATCGTAAAAACCATGAACGGCAAGACGGTGGAAATCCTCAACACCGACGCCGAGGGCCGCCTGATCCTCATCGACACCCTGACCTACGCCCAGAAGGAGACGGACCCGGACGAGATGATCGATCTGGCCACCCTCACCGGCGCCTGCGTCATTGCCCTGGGCGAAGTGGCCTCCGGCCTGATGACGAGCGATCAGGGCCTGGCGGACCGCATCATCAAAGCCGGGGAACCTGCCGGAGAGAAGTTCTGGCAGCTTCCCCTCTACGAAGAGTACCAGGAGATGCTGAAAAGCGATGTGGCGGATCTCAAGAACATCGGTGCCAAAGGCCAGGCGGGGACGTCTTCCGCCGGGATGTTCCTGAAAAACTTCGTGGACGAGGGCCGCAAATGGGCGCACCTCGATATCGCCGGCCCCGCCTATACCTCCACGGACCAGCCCGAAGTCCCCAAAGGCGCCACCGGCGTCGGCGTCCGCACCCTGCTGTATTACCTGTATGGGCTGAACTAGATTCCCACGTCCCCTCACCGCATCCGTACGGCTCCTGGCGTCACCTACGGCTGCTCCTTTCCCTCAAGGGGAGAGGTTAAAAAAAGTTCCCCGCCCTTGTTGGGAGAAGCCGGGGGAGGGTGGCCCCAATAAGCCCTTTATTTTAATTCGCAATTGATCTAAAATTTCGCTTGCGATTGAATACTACGAGCATAAATTTTCGAAGGGGAGAACGCTTATGGGAGCCGTCGCACCATTATCCGGAAGTTGGGCCGTTCGTTTCGGGAACGGGGAGAAGGCGCTGACCCAGCATCTGACGCAATCCGTTGTCTCGGAAAACGGGATGGGGTTTCACTATACCAGTTCGGATCACCCGGTGGTCCGCAAGGCGGTGGCGCTGGCACGGGAGACGGGGGCGCAGGACATCCTGGATCTCGGTGCGGGACGCGGCGTAACGGCTTCGGCCATCACCCGCGAAGTGCCAGGCACCGCCGTGATGGCTACGGACATCAACGAGATCGGCCTGCGGCAACTACAGCATGCGGCGCAGGACGATGGCCTGCCCGTGACGGCTCAGCATTTCGACGCTGCCGCCAAAAAGCTGCCCGACGGGTGGAACGGATCGTTCGATCTGGTCATCGCCAAGGACCTCTACCCCTTCCTCACGCCCCAGCAGGTCACGAAGATGCTGCGTAACGCCTCCAACGCCCTGAAGCCCGGCGGATCGCTGCTGCTCACCGCCCCGTCCACCCAGGCATGGACGTATCAGGAAGCCCCGAAAACCGGCGGCAACCCTTTTTACCGCAAACTCTCCGAGGCGGCCCAAAAGTACAACGAAACCCTGCGAAAGTTTTTCAGCTATGCCAACATCCGCTACCTGTCGCAAAAACTGGAGAAAGCCGGGCTGGAACTGACCGAAGCCCAGCCCTTCGGGCGCGAAAACGGCTGGATCATGGCCGTCGCCAAAAAGAAGGAACCGAAAAAACCGGCAAAGCGGACGCTGCCCATTCAGGCCTAGCGGGTGATGGATTCCCGTTATTGGAGTTTATCCCTGCGAAGGCAGGGACGGGAATGACGGAAAGCCCTTACAGGATTTTTAGCAGTTGTTCTTCACGCACATCATCGCGGATGGCCACCCGGCCGATACATTCCGTGGGCAGCACGAAGCGCATGATGCCGGATTTCGCCTTCTTGTCCTGCCGCATCAGGGCCACAAGCCGGGCCGGGTCCAGGCCCACAGGCGGCGTAGCCGGAAGCTTCAGGCGATGAAGGAGGGCTTCGAAACGTTCCCGCTCGGCGGCGGGGAAGATATTCATGGTTTCCGCCAGGCGGCAGGCCTGGATCATGCCCATCGCCACGGCCTCGCCATGAAGAATCTGCGTATAGTTCGTCGCCGCCTCGTAGGCGTGGGCAAAGGTATGACCGAAGTTCAGGTAGAACCGAACCCCGGTTTCCTCCGTTTCGTCCAGGGTCACCACCATGGACTTCATCCGGCAGCAACGTTCAATGACGGGGATCATTACGGCGTCCAGATCGTCGGCATGGGCATCCAGATAATCGAAGAAGCCTGTTTCGCCGCAGCAGGTCTGCTCAATCATGGCGTACTTCAACACCTCCCCCAGCCCCGCCTTCACCTGGCGTTCCGAGAGGGTGGAAAGCAGTTCGGGATCGATGGCCACCAGGGCAGGCTGGTAAAACGCCCCGATGCCGTTCTTGACCGTCCTGAAATTCACGCCCACCTTGCCGCCCACGGAAGAGTCCACCTGTGCCAGCAGGGTAGTGGGCACCTGAACGAATTCGATCCCCCGGTAGAACGTAGCGGCGCAGTATCCGGCCAGATCGCCCACCACGCCACCCCCCAGGGCAAGGATCATATCCTTTCGGCTCAACCCGAAATCCAGGGCCTTGTCGTAGATTTTCTCCGCCATGGCCAGCGTCTTGGACGCTTCTCCTGCGGGAAACACGAAAAACGCCGTCTGAAACCCGGCCTTTTTCAGCTCGTCATCGAGCCGGTGGCCATAAAAGGACTCCACCACATTGTCCGTGACGATGAGGACCTTCGTATCCAGGGAAAATTTTTCCGAGAGGCGCTGTCCCAGCCGGGAGAGACCGCCGTTTTCAATGTAGATGGGGTAGAACCGGGCCTTGGCCGGGATGGGCACGTCCACCACGGTTGTCACGCTCATGAGACGATCTCCCGGAACAGGGGCGTGGCCAGGATCTCCTTCATCACGTCGCGGGGCTTTTTGCCTGCCGTATCGATGATGAGGTCGGCCCGCTCGTAAAACGGGCACCGTTTCTCGAACCGCTCCCGAAAGACTTTTTCCGCGTCCGGCACGTCAATCATGGGGCGGTCCTTGGGGCTGAAGATGACCCGTTCAAAAAGCTGCTCCACCGGCGCACGCAGGTAAACGACGATGCCCTTGTCCCGGATCACCGCCAGGGTTTCCTCGCGGGTGAGGGTGCCGCCGCCGGTGGAAATCACCAGGTGGTCCTCATCGACCAGTTCCGTCAGCAACTCCAGTTCCGCCTGCCGGAAAAAGGGTTCGCCATGTTCGCGAAAGATCTGCGAAACCGGCTTTTCATGGAGGCTGACCAGCTTGCGATCCGTGTCAACAAAGCCGTAGCCCAGGCGAGACGCCAACAGACGACCCACGGTTGACTTGCCCGCACCCATGTATCCGGTCAGAAAAATGCGTTTATGGTCTTTTGACGGGGACACGATCCTGGACTCTTTCACGATCCCTGACTGGAGGCCGATCCTGAACATTACGAACCACACTGCCGGAAGCCTTCCCGGAGCTTTTGGCGCCTTTGCCGGACCCCTTCTTGGCGTCCTTATCCTTGGAGCCACCGCCGCCCTTGGTATCTTCACTGTTGTCACGGTATATACTCTGGGCAATAGCCGGATTTTGAAGAGCTTTTCCGGCGGTGAGGAAGGGGTCCGCGCCGTCAAAGACTCCGCCGTGCTCGTTCATTCCCGTACTGAACGCCATAATCACCAGCAGGGTCAAAAAATAACGGGATTGCATCGCCGGGTCTCCTAGAGGGTTATGGACATGGCCTGAAACTGCGGGGCTAGTCGGTCCGGGTAACCGGGGTTTCGACCCCCACGCGCTGACTCAGCTCCCGGATCTCGGACTCGACCTCCTGGCGGTCCGGGGCCGAGGGGGTAATCTGCAGGTATTTCTTGTAATTCTCCAGAGACTCGTCGAGGCGGTTCATCAGCTTGAGGGTCTGAGCCTTGTGCAGATAGATCTCGCCGATGGTCGGGTCGAGTTCCAGCGCCTTGTCATAGTCTTCCAGGGCCTTTTCGTATTCCTTCAGCCCCTGGTAAGCAAATCCGCGGGTATCCAGGGCGGCGGCACTGTCCGGCTTGAGCTGCAGGGAGCGGTTGACGGCCTCAAGGGCTTCCTCGTAACGCCCCAGGTTGGCCAGGGCGTAGGCGTAGTTGTTGAAGGCCTCGGCAAACTGGCCATCGGCCTCTGCCGCCCGCTTGGAATAGATCACGGCGTTGTCATAATCATTCTTCTTGGCGTAGAGTACCCCCACGTCGTAGTTCAGGTAGGCGTTGCCCGGCTCAAGCTTCAGGGCCTGGTGCAGAAAGTCAATGCCCTTGTCCAGGTCGCCCATCTTGTCGTAAAGCATGCCCTGACGGTAATACCCGTCAATGGATTCGGGGTCGGCCTGGATTGCACGCTTGTAGACCCCAAGGGCCTTGTCGAACTTGTCCAGCGACTCCAGCACAATGCCATAGGTCAGCTGGTAGGTCAGGTTTTTCGGCTTAAGGGCCGCGGCCTTTTCCAGCATAGGCTCCGCCGCAATCATCTGGCCACGGGCTGCCAGCTGAGACCCCATCGTATAATAGAAGTCACTCCATACCTCATCCGGCGTCCGGTTCTGATAAACGTAGGCTGCCTGGAGCATGGCATTGCCCGGATCGAATGGGTTCAGCGCCAGCCAGGGGTTATCCCGGTCCTCCTCCGGAAAAACCAGGGTGAAGACCGTCATCACCAGAACCAGGCCAGGAACAGCCAGCATCAGAACAACCCACGGCTGGAGAGACTGTAGAAACCGACGAAAAGACACCTTGATAGCGACCTCTTTACTGCACAATCTTTCTGGTATTTTAACGTAAAATTGTCGAACCGTCCCTGCCGTCGCGTTATAATCGCCCATCATGCGTATCCTTGCCTTAGAGACCAGTTGTGACGAAACCGCCGCCGCCATCGTGGAGGACGGCAGACGGGTCATCAGCAGCGTCATCTATACCCAGAACGATTTGCACGCCCGCTTTGGCGGCGTGGTACCTGAAGCCGCCGCCCGCCAGCACGTGGAAACCATGAACCCCTGCGTGGCGGAAGCCCTGGCCCAGGCGGACATGAAACTCGAAGACGTGGACGCCTTCGCCGCCACCCTTGGCCCTGGCCTGGTCGGCTCCCTGCTCATCGGGGCCAACACGGCCAAGACGCTGAGCCTGATTACCGGAAAGCCGTTTCGCGGAGTCAATCATCTCTACGCCCACGTCTGTTCCAATTTTCTCGACAGCGATCTCGAACCGCCGTTTCTCTGCCTGCTGGTCAGCGGCGGGCATACCCAGCTGATCCATGTGAGAGACTACAACCACATGGCCATCCTGGGCGAAACCCTGGACGACGCCGTGGGCGAGGCCTACGACAAGATTGGCCGCCTGATGGACGTAGGCTTCCCCGGCGGCCCCGCCATCGACCGGCTGGCCGCCGAAGGTAACCCCAAGGCCTTCCAGCTTCCCATCGCCCAGACGAAAGCGCCATGGGACTTCAGCTTTAGCGGCCTGAAGACCGCCAGCATGCGGACCTACGAGAGAGCCACAGCCACCGGCCAGCCAGTGGACGACATCAAGCGGGATCTTGCCGCCTCGTTCCAGCACACCGTGGTGGAAACCCTCTTCCGCAAGGTCATCGCCTGCGCCGACGCCCATGACCTGCGGGTCATCTCCATCGCCGGGGGCGTTTCGGCCAATAAAGGCATCCGCCAGCGGTTCTCGCAGTTCGTGGCAGAAAACCCCCAGTACCGGCTCTACATTCCCGCCATGAAGTTCTGCACGGACAATGCAGCCATGGTGGCCTCGTCCGCCTACTTCAACGCCCTCACCGAAAACATTGGGCAGGAGGTTTTCTCCCGGAGCCATTCGGCTGTCTAGTCCCCCGGATTGGACCCCGATCTTGCCTCAATACCACCATTCCGGCTAGGAATCCATCACCAGCCTTCTCCGGCCAGCCCTCTTCCTAGTTCTCTTCCCGGTAGACGGAAATCAGCGGCACATCCGTCTCTTCGCGGAAGATGCGCTCCAGTTCCTTCGCTTCCTCGCGGGAAACCACCCGCAGCTTGCGGGATGGGTACTCCACCTCGCCGTGGTTGCCGCGGGATTCCAGCATCCATTGCATGGGATAGGGCCGCTTGGGGGTGTTGAGCTGGACCTCATCGGGCTGGATTCTTTTGGCGATGGCAGCAATGGCCTGGGCCTCGGAAAGATTCCCCGGCATGAACATGCACTGCAGGCAGAGCTTGCCCTTGTACTCTTCGCGCAACTGACGGGCGCCTTCCACGATGCTCTCCATTGTGACGCCTGCCACCGGGCGGTTCATGCGCTGCAGGATCTGGTCATCGGCGGCATCCAGCTTGACGGCGATGGTATCGGCTTCCATGAGATCGGCGCGAACGGCGGGATCGCTTAGGGTCGTCCCGTTGGTCAGCACCATCACCGGCTTGCCGGAGTATTCCCTGATGAAATGAATCACCTCACCGATGTTCAGGGCGAGGGTCGGTTCGCCGCTGCCACTTAAAGTCACGATGTCGGCGGATTCCCAGTCGCTCTCCTTGAAGTCGCGCTCCACCTGCTCGGTGGAAACATAGATTTTGCGCTCGATGGTCTTCTGCTGGATGTCGCCCAGCTGGCAGTAGATGCAGTTGAAGGAGCAGATGGACGTCTGCAGCAGGAGATCAATGCCCAGCGAGCGACCGACCCGCCAGGAAACGACGGGGCCGTAGACGGTGCTTTTTTCGGCGGTGGCGGGGTCCAGTTGGGGCGGCATTTCAGATCTCCGGGAGTAGGGCAACCGGCAGCTATTATGGCCCCGTAAAGGGCAAAAGTCCACATGAAGGCTCCGGATTCCGCCCCTCAAAAAATATTCTTCAGGGCTTTTTAATAAGCCATCATGGAAATTTCCTTCCCCCATCCCCTTCCTCCGAATGCGCCGGTCCGGCGGCAGACCGTCCGCCCCGTCTTTGCGGGGACGGATCGTTTTGAGAAAGACCCGCCCACCCCGCCCACCCATGCGCCACTGGCCCTGTTCCAACTGATGTTGAAGGACGACGCGGTGGCCGACGATTTCACGGATCTCGTCCAATCCCTGCTGGCCCATGAGTCCACGGTGAATTTCATGCTGAAAAGCCTGGACCGCTCGGTATCGCCAGGGCCGTCGCAGGACCGCCTGCTGGCCTTTACCCGCGAGACGCTCAGCGATCCACGAACGGCAATGCTGCTTGAAAACCACCTGCGCCAGTCCCTGGACTCCGAGCCGACCCTGGATCTCCTTATCGCCGGGTTGCAATCCCTGCTGAAGCACCGGGACACCCGGCAGTCGCTTCTCAACACCCTGAAAAACACGTTAGGGAACCCGGAAACCGCCGCAATCTATCGCCAGGGATTCGAAATGGCCTTTGGCCGGGGACTCCGTGCCAAACTGGCCATGAAAAGCCTGGAAATTTCGGCCCAAAACCCCTTTGCCGGCGGCATGCTCCTTAACACCCTTCAATCCGCTCTGGGTACCAGCCTGTTTCGCAATACCCTGAGCGCCGTCCTGAAAAACCCGGATCTCGCTCCACTGGCGCTGGAAGCCCTGGATACCGGCCTGAGGCGGGAAGATACGACCGAAATACTGATGCGGGGCCTGCAACAGGTGTTAAGCGATCCGGCCAGCCGGCACAAGCTGCGAATTTTGCTTGCCGGGTTGCTGCGGACCGAAGGGCTGGCCATCCGGATTCTTGAGGAGATCCAGGCCCTGCGGGTAACCGCAGCCTGCGAATGCTAGCCGGATTTCCCGGCCCGTACCGGCGGCTCCTCTTCCGCCTCACCCGCTTCAATCAGGCCGGATAACAGTGATGCGCCCTCCAGCCGCTCCTCGTCGAGAAGATCGTCGCTAATGAACTCGTCGGGCAGATCCTTTTTGGATTTGCAGCCCAGCTCCTCGATTTTCTGCAACTGGGGAACAAACCCCTGGCGGCCCGTAAACGATTTTTTCGCGTCGTCATAGGCGGTATGAGCCTTCTCCAGTCTATCGCCCAGGGTCTTGAAGCGTTCGAGAAACGTGGCGGCGCGGCGGTGCAGTTCGATGCCGAAATCGCGGATCTCCTCGGCGGTCTGCGACAGCTTCAACTGCTGCCAGCCGTAGGCCACATTCTTGAGAATGGCCATCAGGATCAGCGGACTGGCCAGGATGATCTTCTGGCGGAAGGCCTCTTCCATCAGCGACGGCTTTTCCTCAAGCGCCACGCGCAGCATGGATTCGCGCGGCACGTAGAGGACCACGAAATCCACGCTACCCCGGATGAGATCCTCGTAGGACTTCACGCTGAGCTTGCGAATCTCCTCCTCCAGGGCCTTGGCGTGCTGACGACGCTCCTGGCCACCCACAGTTTCGTCCTCCACGGCCTCCAGCCGTTCGAGATTCACCATGACCGTTTTGGCGTCAATATAGAGAAACCGGCCATTGCACAGGTTGATTTTGACGTCGGGCCGAAAGGCGCCTTCGCTCTGCTGTTTCTCGTAGTGGACACCTTCGGACAGGCCAGAGGCTTCCAGCAGGCGCACCAGTTCCAGTTCGCCCCAGTCACCGCGCCCCTTGCTGTTGGACAATGCCGAGGCCAGGCGGGCGTTGGTGTTGTGCAGGTCCTCGGTGCGCTGGATGACCGCCTTGATCGCCTCGTTCAGGGATACCTTGGTTTCCAGGTTCTCTTTCTCCAGGTCGTCCACTTTTTTCTCATGAGTCTTAAGCAGTTCGGTCAGGGGCTTGAGCAGTTCCTCGATAGACTTGCGCTGGGCGTCACGCTCTTTCACGGCATCCTCATCAAACTCATTGAGGCGGGATTTGAGGATCTTGTGGCTCAGGTTCTCGAAGGTCTCCGTAAACCGGGTTTCCAGTTCCCTTGCCTCTTTCAGGAGGGTCTGGGCCTGGGTTTTCTCCTGCCGGGCCTCGTCCAGAAGTTCCCGAAGGCGGCTGTTCTCACCCTCCGCCTTCCTGACCTGCTCCTCCAGGCCCGGCAGCCGGGCGATATCCGCCAACTGCTCATGCAGCCTTTCCTCCAGCTGGGCCGTCTCCTGCCGGTGCCGCTCGTTCAGCACCACCGACATGCCAAGCAGCCCCAGTAACAATCCCAGTATCAGCCCGACGGCTGCGGCCAGCAAAATTTCCATGCGCGGAGAACTCCTCTCTCTTCCCTGTCCGGGTGTTTTGTCTTTCCCCAATCCTAGCAGGACCCACAGCCGGGGCGAAGGCTTTTACCCCCGATTGTTGCCAAGCTTTACGTTAATCGACCGCGTTGGCGTGCTTGTTCGGAAAATAATACTCCCACTTTTTCGTCGCCCGGCAGCCGGAACAGATGCCGAACTGGTTGATGAACATGAGATCGGCCACAAATTCCTGCTCGCCGGCGGTGACGATCACCTCGTCATGCTCGTTGGTATTGATTTCCACCCGGCCATTGAAGTCCGGATGCACCACCAGCTGAAAATCCGTGGAGCCGCACGATTTGCATCTAAACATTGTCACCAGTGTCCCCCTCTGGTCATCCTGTTATGCGATTGTTACGCGATAGGGTTGTCTTATACCCGTTACTTCAGTCGAAACTACAAACACACGTGTGATTATAGTAGTCTAGCTTCTGATCTTCATCTTACACAATACAAAAAACAATAACAAGAGAAATGCCCGTAAAAATCACATTATTAGGCGCCACCGGCTCCATCGGAACCCAGACTCTGGAGGTTATCGACCGCTTCCCGGAGCGTTTTTCAGTCCATGCGCTGGCTGCGGGCAACAACATTGCGCTTCTGGCGGATCAGATCCGGAAATACCGGCCCCAGCGGGTCTGCATTGGCAGTGCTGACCATATCCAGATGCTTCGGGAACGGGTTCCCGAATACCGGGGCGAGATTCTGCATGGCGACGAAGGACTGGTTTCGCTGGCCACCGATCCCGAAGCCGGTATGCTGGTCGTTGGCCTGGTCGGCATGGTCGGTCTGAAACCGACGCTTAGAGCTTTGGAAACCGGCAAGAAAGTGCTGACGGCCAACAAGGAAACATTTGTGGCGGGCGGCCATCTCGTGGCCCCCTGGCTGGAGATGATCCTGCCCATCGACAGCGAGCATTCCGCCATCCACCAGTGCCTGAAAAACGAAAAGTCCTCGGCGGTGCGCACCCTGTACCTCACCGCCTCCGGCGGGCCGTTTCGGGATTATTCCGCAACGCAAATGCACAGCATCACCGTGGCCGACGCCCTGAACCATCCCAACTGGGTGATGGGTCGCAAGATCACTATTGACTCCGCCACCCTGATGAACAAGGGTCTGGAGGTTATCGAGGCCCACTGGCTTTTCGGCGCGGATTACGGGCAAATCCAGGTGGTAACCCATCCCCAGAGCATTATCCACAGCGGCGTGGAATTCACCGACGGATCGATTCTGATCCAGATGGGCGCCCCGGACATGCGGGTCCCCATCCAGTATGCGCTGGGTTACCCGGAACGCCTGGACGCCGAGTTTCCCGGCAGCCGCCTGAACATGCTGGACCTCTCCCGGCTGGACTTCCAGCCACCGGACATGGAGAAATTTCCCTGCCTGCAATTGGCCTACGAAGCGGGCCGGATGGGCAGCAGCGCCACGGCGGTCCTCAACGCCGCCGACGAAGTGGCTGTCCAGCTGTTTCTCGACGAGCGCATCCGCTTTACCCAAATCCCCACACTGCTGGAAACCGCCCTGGAAACCCACCGGAAGCTGGGGGTCAACGCCAGCCCCTCCCTGGACGACATTCTGGAGCTTGACACCTGGGCACGGCAGTACATTCTTGAAAAGATGCTGACCAAAGCCTAGAACGAACCGACGTTCAAACCCCATAGGCGGTCTATAGCGGCTGGCGAGTATACGCTTCTTGCGGATGGCGGCCCCGTTCGGCTGGGCATGACCCCGAATATTGATTCATCCCCAAGAATCCCCTCTCGCAAACAATCTGTATCGCCCAACAATCTGCTACATCTGTAAAATATTAATATTATTTGTTCAAAAAAAGATAGGATGTTATAATTTTTCCAAACTTATACCCCTTCGATTGGCCGGACGTGTTTTCAACACAGTCCGGTTTACTTTATGTCCTGGGCCTTGGGCGAGGGCAACAAAAAGCCGATGAGGGGGATCATCGGCTTCTGAATCAGCTTTCTTGGGGGATATGATTCAGAGTGAAATTTACATACACGTAGGTTGAGAATGAGTTTAAGAAGTCTGTTTCCGGGGAAAGCTAATATTGCGGGAGATACGGGAGCAGCTTTTTCACGCGGTTCTGCTCCGGTTCGCCCAGCGTCTTGAGCAGCACGGGCACCACTTTGTTCATCTGGCAGGTAAAGGAGTAATTACCGCGCGGAATGGAACAGTTGGCACAATCGGCATTGCTCAGATAGCACTTGATGGCCTGATCCGTCCACGTCTGGGTGATGGAGGTCGATACCTCGTCGTTTTCCACCACGCCAGCGGTCTCTTTCCGCCAGAATTTTTCCACCAGGGCCATATCAGGGCCAGCAAACGTTGCCATCAGGCCAATCTCCTCGTCTTCCCTTAAAAAAGGATCAATGCAACAACCACGTTCCCATCATAAAATTTTTCACCCGGCGCGTGGTCCCCCATCCAGTGGAGACACCGGAAAATCCCCCGAACAGTCGAGACAAACCTTTTATACCGCCCAGTCTAGGCAGGATGCGGCCTCCCGACGATGGAGGATTACTTTTTCGTCCGGCCTTGCTAAGATGGAACCGAAGACAGCGTTTTTCGCTTTAACAGCTTGCATTACAGGTATTTCACCCCCATGCCCCAAGTCCTGATCGTCGAGGTCGGCGATTCCGTCCTGAATACCCTGGAGCCTTCCCTGACCCAGGAAGGCTTTGCGATCCGGCAGGTTCGGGAGCATGAAGGCGTTCTGCCCCAGGTTCTGAAGTCCCCGCCGGAGCTGATCCTGATCCGGCTGGACGATGAAAACGGTTTTGAAACCTGCAAGCAGATCAAGGGCAACCCGGAAACCGAAAACATCCCTGTTATCTTCATGGCGGAAAAATCTTCCAGCAACGGGGAGTTGATCAGGACCCTCGAAAGCGGGGCCAATGACTATATCGTGATGGACCGCGACATGGGCGAGATCATGATCCGCCTGCAGTTTGCCCTGCGGTACCGGCGCGCCCTCAGCCATTCGGAAGCCCTGGCGAAACAGCTTAACGAAATCAACGACGAAATCTACGAGCGCAACCTGCAGGTGGAAAAGGATCTCAACGTGGCCCGCCAGCTCCAGCAGAGCCTGCTGCCGCCGGAACTGCCCAACACGGCTATCAACGATCCCGGCCTGGAATTTCAGTTCAGCAAGTGTCATTTCATCAACGACACCATCCGCATTACGGGTCTGTACGTGCCCTGTGACGCTCTGGGGGGCGATCTCTACGACGTCATGCACTTCAGCGACGACACCATCGGGATTACCGTTGCCGATGTTTCGGGCCACGGGGTGCCTGCCGGGTTCATCACCGCCATCTTCAAGGCGTCCTTTTACCGGACCACCCACATGTTCACCTCGCCGGGAGATATCCTGTTCAACCTGAACAACGAACTGGCCAATATCATCAAAACCGGCGAATACATCACCGCCATTTTCTGCCGGATACTGAATGGCGGGCGCACCGTCCAATACAGTGGGGCCGGGCATCCGTACCCCATCCTGTACAGGGCCGCCAGCGGCGAACTGGAGCGCCTGACCGAGAACGGCCCGCCGCTGGTGTGGTTCAAGGACATGGACTACCCCGTGGGCGAGGTGCCCCTTGAGCCGGGAGACAAGCTGCTGATTTTCACCGACGGAATTTCCGAGATGAAAAATCCGGGCCGGGACATCCTGGGCGAGGAGGCCCTGGAGCAGCTGTTCCTCAAGCACGCCAAGGCCGGCTCCCCCGCTCCGTTAGACGCGATGGTCATGGAACTTTCCGACTACACCGAGGGCCACCCGCTGGAAGACGACATGAGCGCCGTTCTCATCGAAGCCCTCTAGGACCAATCGACATTCGACCCGGGGACATCCCGGCTTTAGAGCTTTTCCAGCTTCACGTAGCGCGGATCGAGGAGCTTCTTGCCCTCGATCCTGTCGAATTTGATGTTGTAGAGGCATTTTTCGCCGGAATTGATCACCTGGTCCACGGTGCCCTCGCCGAAGCGCGGATGCCGGAGCCGATCGCCGATCTGGAAGCTGTCGAGGGTCTTGGACGCCTTCGGCTTGCTGGCCCCCACGGTGGTTTTTCCGGCGGATTCGAGATTGATCTTCGTCGCGCCAAGGGCATTGCGGCGTGGACTGCCGGGGGCAGGCCGGAAATGGTTGCCGGTACGCGGCTCGTCGCCATGAACGTCATTCACCCGCGCTTCGTGATCCAGCGTGTACAGGCCGGAGAGCATCTGGGCCGGGGCCTCTTTCAGGAAGCGGCTGGGCATGGCGTATTGCAGGTTACCGAAGACCATCCGGCGGCGGGCGTAGGTCATGAACAGCCGCTCCATGGCACGGGTCACGCCCACGTACATCAGGCGGCGCTCCTCCTCCATGCCGTCCTTGTCGTTGAGGGAGCGGAAATGGGGAAACAGCCCTTCCTCCAGGCCCACCATGAAGACCACCGGGTACTCCAGCCCCTTGGCCGAGTGCAGGGTCATCAGCACGAACTTGTTTTCCGCCGGCTCCGCCGTGTCCAGATCGCTGAGTAGCGCCATCTGGGTGAGGAAGTCGGCCAGATCCGCCGTGGGATTGTCTGCCATGAACTGCCGGGCCACGTTGACAAACTCCTCCACGTTGGCCACCCGGCCCTCGCTGTCCGTCGGGTCCTCGATTTTCAGCTCGTCGTAATAGCCGGTCTGTTCCAGGATCTGGAGAATCAGTTCGTCGATGGTAATCCCCGGCGCCTGCCGCTTGAGATCCTCCAGGACGGTGACGAACCCGGCGATGGCCTTGAGGGCCTTGGGCTTCAGGTCCTCCACCTGGTCCGCCTCTTTCAGAATCTCATAGAGGGATTTGTCGCGCATGGAAGCCGCCGCCTCCAGACGCTCGATACTGGTCTTGCCGATACCGCGCTTGGGCACGTTGAGGATGCGCTTGACGCTGTAGCCGTCACGGTCGTTGAAGATGACGGTCAGATACGCGAGAACGTCCTTGATCTCCCGGCGTTCGTAGAATTTCAGGCCGCCGATCATCGTATAGGACAACCCGCGGGCGATGAGCACGTCTTCCAGCGCCCGGCTCTGGACGTTGGTGCGGTACAGAATGGCGCAATCGCCGGGCTTGTAGCCCTCCTTCGAGACCATCTGCAACAGCCGGTCCACCACGAAGCTCGCCTCGTCGCGGTCATCATTGGCCTCGTAGCAGAAGACCTTCTCGCCCTCTCCGCGCACGGCGACCAGCTCCTTGGGAAGCCGGTCGTCGTTGTTCTCGATGATGCAGTTGGCCACGGCCAGGATATTGGACGTGGAGCGGTAGTTCTCCAGCAACTTGATGATGGTGGCGTCCGGGAAGTCGGTCTGGAAGTTCAGGCAGATGCGGAAGTTGGCCCCGCGCCAGCTGTAGATGGACTGATCCACATCACCGAC
Source organism: Candidatus Neutrinobacter sp. (assembly GCA_039794365.1). Classification (GTDB taxonomy): domain Bacteria; phylum Cyanobacteriota; class Vampirovibrionia; order Vampirovibrionales; family Vampirovibrionaceae; genus JBDIVN01. The sequence goes on from JBDIVN010000001.1 coordinate 794,313, forward strand.
CACGGTGAGGCTGCGGTTTTGCCAGAGTATTTTGTGCAGGTCCGGGGTCCGTTCGCTCTTGGGGCAGCCTTCCACAATGAGGCGTACCAGTTCGTACTGGGCATCGTTGGTGTCCTGGAATTCATCGACGAGCACATGCTTGAACTGGCTGTGATAACGGTACAGGACGTCCGGGTTGTTCTGGAGCAGCTTGACCGTCACCATCATGAGGTCGTCGAAGTCCAGGGCGTTGTTGCGCGAGAGGATGGCCTCGTAGGTGTCGAAAATCCGGGCGATGCGCTCCGAGCGGAAGTCCGTGGCAGTGGAGCCGTAATCGTAGGCGTCCATCAGCTTGTTCTTGAAGTCGCTGATCATGTAGCGGATGTTCTTGGGATTGTAGAGCTTTTCGTCCAGCCCCAACTCTTTAATAGCCGACTTTAGGGCCGCACGGGACTCCTCTTCGTCATAGATGACAAAGTTGTTGGTCCAGGTGCGCCCGCTTTGGGCCTGGTACTTGCCAATCTCCCGGCGCAGGATACGCCCGCAGACGCTGTGGAACGTGCCGATCCAGAGACCGGAGGCGATGGCGCCCACGAGGGTCTCCACCCGTTCCTTCATCTCGCGGGCCGCCTTGTTGGTGAAGGTCACGGCCAGGATCTCCGCCGGTTCCGCGCCCTGTTCCAGAATGTAGGCGATCCGGTGGGTCAGCACACGGGTTTTTCCGCTGCCCGCACCGGCCAGAACCAGCAACGGCCCGTTCGGATAGGCCACGGCTTGCGCCTGTGCCGGGTTCAATTTTTCCAAAAGACTATTCACGACTCTCAAACTCTCGCGTCAACTGTCCAATTCCAGCCAAATCAATCGATTGCAACGATCTGGCGCAACAGTCGAATTGTACTATAATAGAGTTTTCCAACCCTCACTTTTTCCACCGGATGTTACCATCCGTTACGCGTGCGGATAAAGGGGGAATCGTTTCGAGGGTGTCTGTTAGCGAAGTGACTGGAACGTTTCAAGAAATGGCCGACCAAGAACTCATCAGGAAACCGGGCGCGGTTCTCAATTTTGGCGAGGAAGAAACCGGCGGACAGGCCACCGTGGCCAAGGCCGACGATACCAACGCCGACGAGGCCGATCCACTGGACGAACTGGCAGCGGAATTCAGCGCTTTCCGTCAGCCCGTCAAGAACATCGCCATCATTGGCAGCCGCAACATCCCCCTGCCCCATCAGAATTTAATCGAGGCGCTGGCCTTCATGCTGGTCAAAGACGGCAACACGCTGATCACCAGCGGCGGCTCCTCAGGCACCAACGCCGCCACCATTCGTGGCGCCATGCGGGCCAACCCCCAGAAGCTGAAAGTGATTCTGCCCCAGACCATCGGCCAGCAGCCGCCGGACGTGCAGGATCAGCTTATCGGCGTGCCCAACATCATTGAGCATGAGGAGTGGGCGATGATGACGCTGGCCGACGCCAGCCGCCTATGCAACCGGGAGATCGTCGATGAGTGCCAGCAGCTGGTGCTGACCCTGTTCCACGACAGCCACACCCTGCACAAGGCCATCGAGTACGCCGAGGAGAAGCACAAGATCGTCACCACGTTCTATCTGGATTAAAACACTGTAAACAAGCGTTACACGGCAGGACAATTCCAGGTGTCCTGCCGTGTTTGTATTGGGGCATACCGTTTCTTTCAGGAACCTCTTCCCCCATGCAAACCCTTCCCCCTCCCCCCCCTCATGCCGTCCGGCCCCGGTTCGGCCTGATGAGCGCCTATGACCGGCTCGTTAAAGACCCCTACGAGGTTCTGAAAGCCCAGGTCTTACAGCGCAGCAACTATGGCGGCATTTCCCGCCTCACTCCGCCCCTTGACGTCCTGGCCAAGGCTTCCGACGACCCGAGCCTGAGGGATACCTTCAAAGCCATCTACTTTCCCCGCAAAGGGGATCTTGCAAAGATCCCCACCACCATCCGCCGGGAGCAGGCCCAACACCTGGAAAGCATGCTGGGCTACCTGCCGGTGCTCTACCGGACGGCCGTGGAGATCACCGGGGACAAGGGGAAACATGCCGGGTTCCGCGGGCGTGACTGGGACCAGTTGGGGCGGGAGCTTGGCCAGCTCGGTAAAGATCCCTTCCTGATCCCGCTGAAAGAGGTTTCATCAAAGGCCATCGGCTCCCGGAAAGAGCGGACACTAGAGCTGCTCAAACGATATCCGCAACTGGATACGGATTTCCTGCTCACCTCGTTTCAAAGCTATTTTGATAACCTCGGGCAAATTGCCAACACCATCAAGGCCATTGACGATCTGCCCCTCATCACCGCCAACAATCTGATCCGGCACCATTATTTCACCCAGGACCCCCAGTCCATGATTGAAAAGCAGCTTGCAGCAGGCTGGGAAACGGAACAGACCCCGGAAGGCGAGCTGCCTGTGGCGGATCTCATCGTGGTGGGCCTGGGTCCTGCCGGGCTGGCGGCGATGGACCAGGCATCCCGCCTGAAAGCCAAAGTCGTCGGCTTCGAGGCCGAATATATCGCCAACGCCTTTGCCGACGCAGGAGCGGGAGCGGTCCATGTGATGCGAACCGGCGCCGGGGGCAGCAGCATCGACCAGCCCTGGTTCCCCAACCCGGAACATGGCCTGCCCAAACTGACCATGCCAGCCATCGGCGAAAAGCTGGGCCTGCGCACCAAGGCCCGTAACGCCGTCAAACCCATTGAGAATGCCCTGGGACATCGCCTGATTGGCCGATCGTCGGATCGCCTCAAGCATCCCACGGAACCGGTTCCCCGCGGCGCCCTCGTCAACTACTTTGATGAGATCGCCGATCAGCTGGCCCTGCGTCCAGATACCTTCCTGCAGGAAGACATGGGTGGCATCACAGACATTGAGATCCTGCCCAGCGGCCACTTCCTCGTCAAAACCGCAGCCGGACATGTCCAGGTGGGCAAACGGTTGATGCTGGCCACCGGCTTTGTGGGAGTCACCGGCGAACATGCCCGGATTCCGGAGGTGTTCAGGCAGCTTTGCCGGCAGAACCCTGGTAATTTTCTGCTCATCGCAAACCGAAGCGAACTGAAAAGTCGCAACGACGACCTCGACACCGTCATTCGAAACCAGCTTCCCAACATCCAGAGTCTTTCAAGGCAGGTCGTTCTCACCGATCCCCTGCTGGGCGAACCCGCCATATGGCCTTTGATTGACAACCTGCCGCCCGGCACACGGGTTCCCGTCATCGGCAGCGGCGAGTCCGCCGCCAAGGCCGCCCTGCAGCTGCTCTCCCGAAACCCGGACATCCGCGTGGATCTGCTGGCCAAAGGGCCGATCAAAGTGGCCCAGGTGCAGATTCCCGAACGCACCATTCTGCCGCCGTCCATCCTGAAAGGCCTGTTTGACCCGGATTTTGCGAGGGAAACCCTGCGCGAGTGGAAAGAGGACTTCGGCGTTCCCATTACCCCCGCCACCTACCGGCGGCTGCTCAAGTACCAGGATCAGGGCAAGCTGAAAATCTACGAATTGGGTGCCTATTGCGACAAAAACGCCGTCCGGCTGGGCAACTACACCACGAAAGACTTTTCCAGCGGCAAAGAGCGCTCCGTCACCCGCTTCAGTTTTATCAACCCGGCGCAGGTGGAGCATATTCGCAAAATGCTGGCCGAATACCGTTCTGAAGGGTTGAAAAACAGCGAATTCGACCTGAAAAAAGATGCTGGCGGGGATTATTTTGCCGATTACGACGGCCCTATCGTGCTGGCAACCGGCTATGAACAATTTGACGCCTCGCAGGACCCCATTATCCGAAAACTGACCGATGCAGGCCTGCTGAAACTGGAGAACGGCAGGATTCGCAACGTGGGCACCGCTTCTCCCGTCACCGCCGTGGGCACGATGAATATCATTTCCGCCCCGGATTCCGCCATTTTTGGCTGCGGCGTGCGGGCACGCACCATGGTAAACCATCTGCTCAGCACGCTGGGCCAGAACCTGACCGCCCTCCACGCCCGCAACCAACTGATTGAAATGGCGCGGGTCGCCGTCAACAACCCCTCTCCGCCGGACCGTAACCACCATCTGACCCTGGATCAACTCCGACAACTCAACCCCAGAATCCGGGAAGTGGAGGACACCAGCACATACGGACGTACGGATGCGGACCTGGACTGGTACGTGCAGATTCTAACCCCTCTGGACGACAGTGAAACCCAACTGACCCTGAAACGCTACCTGGCCGGTAACAAGCTGGAAAGCTGGGAAAAAATCGCACTGATCCGAAAGCTCCGGACCCAGGATGGCCTGGTGGACCCGAAGGTCCTGCCGGATTGGGTCCATAAAAAGATTTCCCGGCTGATGGAACCGTCTTTGATGACCCAGGCCGGTCAATGGCTGCGGGGTTGGTTGCAATGAACGTCACCCACGCCGCCCTTCAGCCCGTTCAGGCGACAATCCGGCAGCCCGGACGCCCGGCAACCCCGGCGGTGATTCAGGCGATAGAAGTCTCCGGCTGGGCCTACACGCCAAACGGCCCCATGCCCTTTCACCGGGCGCGGCTTAACCCGGCCCATACACAGCTGAACGGCTGGTGCAACTGCCCCATGAACTGGCAAACCCTGGCCTGAGTTTTAGCGGGATTAGCGCAACGGCAGCAGGACGTTGCCTCCGCCCTTACCGACCACCACCGTGCTGGGCGTCTTGCCGTCCCATTTCTTGGCGATTTCCAGCTCGATAACCTCCGGGGCGGACCGCAGGGCGTCTCCCTTGATACGAACCGCCTTGGCTTCGGCCTCGGCGTTGACAATGGTAATCTCCGCCTCGCGTTTGGCTTTCTCCAGCTCGTAGCGCTTGGCCAGGGCCTCCTGCTCCTTGATCTGCTTCTGCTCGATGGCCCGCTCCAGGTCGTCGGTCAGGTCGATGTTGTTGATGGGCAGATCCACCAGCCGAACCAACGGCACCGCGTTGTACATCTCGCCATCAAGCTCATCCTTGTCCACGGCGGCAACCGGGGTCGGCAGATCAGGGGTGGGGATGTCGCTGCTTTCGCGGGTCTGCTTCTCCTGCTTGCGGGCAATCTCTTCCTTGGCTTCCATCAGCTCCTTGACGTCGCTGACATCCGCAAAGGAATAACCTTCCTTAAGCCGCAGGGTTTTCTGGACGATCTTGGTCGCCCGGATTTTCACCTGCTCCCGGTTCTTTACCAGATCCTCCGCCCGGTAAAGCGCCGCCACCTGCTTCAGGGAGTCCTGAATTCGGGGTTCCAATAGGGATTCGTACGGATCGCCCTTGTACTCCTGAAACAGCTCCACCACCTTGGATTCTGGAATCCGGTAGAGAGCCTTGAAGGCAATATGCACGGTCTGCAGGTCGCTGCTGAAACACTGGGCGACCCCGGAAACGGTGATCTGCTTGACGGGAATCTGGTAGACGGTTTCAACGAACGGCATCTTGAAATTCAGCCCTTCCCCCCGAAAATTGGGGTCCACCTTCCCCAACGTCACGCTGACGCCCCGGTATCCCGGCTGGACAATCTCGAAACTCTGGACGAGGACCAGCAGCAACAGGATCACCAGCGCGGCAAAAACCCCCACCGGCAACCCCAAAATTTCCTGATGTCTGTTCATAAATCAACTCCCTGCGCCTGTCTCTCTTTTTGCGCGTGGCTTCCTCTGCAAAAAAATGGAGGTGGCACCCAGATTCGAACTGGGGAATAGGAGTTTTGCAGACTCCCGCCTTACCACTTGGCTATGCCACCACCAGTACATCACAGGATAGGCTGAAGACGCCCGCAGGTCAAGTTTCATCGGGCCTGATACGCCCGGCTGGCCGTTTGCAAGCGGCGATTCTTTGCGGTTTCATAATGCCTGTATGAAGCAGAATTTCCAGGAGCACCCCCCATGTCTTTCAATCCGGTTCAAATCAGCACCGCAAGACCGGTGCCCGCGTTCCGGGGTCAGGCCACCCAGGACCTGTTCGAGGATTATCTGAGGCGCCTTCCCGAAGATACCCTGGCGCGGCTTAAGGAGATCAACACCATGCGGGATCGCGAGGCCCACATTGCCCGCGCCCGCGAACTGGCCGGCGTCGATCCGGTCATCGGCCTGATTAACAACCTGATCAGCGAGCATGCCGGGAAGGGCAGCGAACTTTTGAAAGATTTTCGCATCGCGCTGGTCCGGTTTTTCCAGGAAAGAAAGAAGCAGTAACGAAAAAGGACCCTGAACGATGCCATGTGCCGTCTGCGGTGGCCGGGTTCTGAAGACCGAAACCGGCTCCAAATGCCTGAATCCATCCTGCGACAGCGCCAGCCAGTCGCAGGGAAACGAGAATATCCGCTGCACCTGCGGAGAAACGATGGGCTACCAGGGACTCAACCAGTTGGGTGAACCCCTGTACAAATGCCAGGCCTGCGGGCGGACCACCAAACTGTGACCCTGCCCTGCGATGTCCTGTCCTTCGATGTCCTGGTTGTCGGGGACGAAGTGGAGAGTATCCTGACCGCGGTTTCCGCCGCCCGCTGCGGTGCCCGGACGGCGCTGATCCGCTCGGCAACCGGGCTGCTGGGGGGACTTTCCACACGGGGCGGCCTCAGCTACATGGACATCACCCCGGAACACACCGGCCCGCTGTTCGCCGAATTCCTGAGACGGGCCGGCGTCAAACGGGTGGCCCTGGAGGAATTTCGCGCGGACACCGAACTCTCCGAGATGATGCGGGAGACGGGAATCCAGATCCTCAGCGGCAAGGACCTCATCGCCGAATACCGGGTATCCGACTCTTGCTGGGAAGTCCGTTTTGCAGGCGGTCAGAAGCTGGATGCCACCGTATTGATTGACGCCACACCGGACGCCGACATCGCCCGCAGCCTGGGTATCCGGTTCACCGTCGGCCTGGGTGGCCTGTTCGGGGAGGATCGCAACTTTCTGGGCATCTCACCGGTCTTCCAGATGGGCGGCGTGGACCGGGAGAAGCTGATCGCCTTCGAGCAGCGCCTGCGTGAACGCCCGGACATGCCCGGCCTGCTGGATCGGGCCTTGCCGTATCACCCCGAAGCGTACCGCCGGGAACTGACCACCCGGCCCGTTTATTCCCCCGACGATATGGATTACATCGACATCCTGAACCCCGTCATCGGCATCGCTTTTCATCACTGGCGTTACGGCGAGGCGGACTCCTATCCGGATGCCTCCATCCAGGTTGACGGCTTCAACATCTCGCGCCTGCCGGACGGCTTGCTGGGCTTTAACGGCATGGTGATGAGAATGAACGATTTTGATGCCCTGCTGGCCTATTCCCGCGGGGAAAAAGCCTGGCCCCAGGAGCTGCATGATGCCCTGGAGGCCTTCCGGGAATTCATCGCCACCGAGGGCGGCATGCCGGACGCCAGACTTTACCCGCCGGAGGCCCTTTACGTGCGCCAGACCCTGAACCTGCTGGCCCGCGACATGATGACCGCCGAAAAGGCGATTCGCGGCGGAGTGTTTGCGGAAGACGCCATCGGCACCTACAGCTACTGGCTGGACTTGCGCGGCATCGTCTTCTCCCGGCACTTCCCCGGCGAAACGCTGCCCAAGCCGGTATTTAACGTCGGCCTGGACGTGGCGCTACCGGCAGATCCGGACCTGAAAAACCTGGCCTTCGTCAGCCGCAGCGCCGGGTATTCGCCACTGGGGCAGGGGGCCTGCCGGATCGTCCAGCACAACAGCATGCTGGGCGAAGCCGTCGGCATCGCCGCCGCCTTCGCAGTCAAGGAAAATCAGCCTATTAGCGAGATCCCGGCGGCGAAAGTTCGGCCTGTTCTGGATGAGAGAAGCCGCAAGGAACTGGGGCATCCCCTGAAAATCGAGGGCCATCCCGTCTGGGACGAGGAACGGATTCTGGAAAGCCGGGCGCTGAAAGCGGACAACGCCATTGTCGAACGCCTGCAAAACGCGGGCGTCGTCTGAGCTTTCGGGTCCGATTGCCTTGGCACCCTGTTTTCGTTAAGTTCATACTGTCAGGATATTCCAGAGAAGAGGAGGGTCTTCCCGATGGCATCCACCACCGCCCAGACGCAACAGGACACCCAGAATCCCGTCGGATTGCAGGGGCTTGCGTTTCTCGAATTCACCGGCCCGGACCCGGCGCACTTCGACCGGATATTCAAGGGCTTCGGCCTTTCCAAAATCCGAAAGCACGCGGACCGTGACATCTGGCAGTACAACCAGAACGCCATCAACTTTTTGCTGAACCTGGAAAAGGGCGGCTTTGCCGAGGACTTCGGCCAGAAGCACGGCCAGTCGGTCTGCTCCCTGGGCTTCCGGGTGACGGACGCCCAAAAGGCCTTTGAAGAGGCCGTCCGGCGCGGCGCCAAACCCTTCGACCCCAAGGGCGCCCACGGCGACAAGGAACAGGACATCCCCGCCATCTACGGTGTGGGCGACAGCCTGATCTACTTCGTTGAAGCCGGTTCGGATGAGGACAACTACTTCACCCGCGACTTCAGGCCGCTGGAAGAGCCGGAGGTGGTTCCTGACAAGGGCTTCCAATTCGTGGACCACCTGACCAACAACGTCTACAAAGGCACGATGGACACCTGGAGCGACTTTTACAAAGGCATCTTCGGCTTCACGGAGATCCAGTACTTCGACATCAAGGGCAAGAAGACCGGCCTGACCTCCTTTGCCCTGAAGTCGCCCTGCAAGACCTTCTCCATCCCCATCAACGAGGGGAACGAGGAAAAGTCCCAGATTGAGGAGTACCTGCGCGAGTACAGGGGCGCCGGGGTCCAGCATATCGCCCTGGCCGCCGACGATCTGCTCGATTCCCTGGACCGGCTCAAGGGCAGCGGCATCGAGACGCTTGACATTGACGCGGCCTACTACGAGGAAGCCTTCCAGCGCGTCCCCAATGTGACGGAAGACCGCCGGCGCATTATGGGCCACCAGGTGCTGATTGACGGGGACGACAAGGGCTACCTGCTCCAGATCTTCACGAAAAACCTGTTCGGCCCAATCTTCATCGAGATGATCCAGCGCAAGAACCACCATGCCTTCGGCGAGGGCAACTTTGGCGCCCTGTTCAAATCCATCGAGCGGGATCAGGAGCGTCGCGGCGTTTTATAGTTCTATAATGGATCAGTAGACGCAAGAGGCCGCAAACGCGGAGTTGTTATGACCCAGCGGGCAGAGACAGATTCCCCGTCGGATCTCCAGGTGGGACCAAGGCGCTCGCCGATGGAGATCGTTGCCTTGGCCGTCACCATGCTGTCGCTCATCGCGCTGGGGTTCATGACGTTTCATCCCTGGCTGTTCCTGCACAATTCCGACGGGGCGACGTTTTACATCCTGGGCTACGCCCTGGCCACCGGCAAGGGATACGTCCTCTGGTCGCTGCCGGACCCGGAACCCAGCTTCACCTTCCCACCGCTATACCCCGCCATGCTGGCCGGGCTGATGAAAATGCTCGGCTCCACCCAGCCCGTCGATATCGTACCCGCCGCCAAGTGGCTGGGGCTGACCCTCTTTATTGCCTCGCTGCTGCTGTACAACCGGGCCATCCGGCCCCACACCGGCGCCTCCCTGGCCCTGATCCTGACCCTCCTGCTGGCGGTCAACGGCTCGATCCACCGCTACATGGGCGACATTCTTTCGGATATCCCCTACCTCCTGCTGACCCTGCTGGCCCTG
>JBDIVN010000002.1:0-330546 GCA_039794365.1 Candidatus Neutrinobacter sp.
CGACGAGCGCCTCGTCTGGGAGGCCCACCGGCTCATCGACAGGTACAAGCTGAAGCCGGAGCAGTACGAATTCCAGATGCTCCTCGGCGTGGACGAGCAGTTGCGCGACATGATCCTCGCCGGTAGCCACCGGCTGCGGGTCTACGTGCCTTTTGGGCAGGAGTGGTACGCCTACTCCATGCGGCGGCTGAAGGAAAACCCGAAAATCGCAGGCTACGTCTTCCAGGCCTTCTGGGGCCAGCTCTTCGGCAAAAAACGCGAACGCCGCACCACCCGCATGGCAATTGTCATTCCTGCGAAGGCAGGAATCCATCCTCCGGTGTGACGAGAGACTCGGCCTGCCTACCCCTCACCGCATCCGTACGGCTCCTGGCGTCGCCTACGGCTGCTCCTCTCCCTCAGGGGGAGAGGTTGAATCAGCTCCTACCCTACCCTAGCGCTTCAGGATATTGCGCACCCGCGCAAAGAGGTAATCCGCCTCGGGGATTTTCAGGAAGAGAGTGACGATGCCGTAGACGGCCATGCCGATGGCGGTGAGGACCATCACCAGCGCCAGTTCGGCGATGCGTTCGCCGATGGCGGCGGAGAAGCCCATAATGGCCGGAGCCAGCAGGGGCCGGAGGAGCCAGATAACTCCGGCCATCAGCCCCCCGGCGAACACCAGCTTGAAGAAAGGGGAAATCAGGTGGCGGTAGCCCATATCGGCGACGTGCCGCCGCGAAAGCCAGCCGAGGAGCATCATGTTGATGAAGGTGATGAGGCTCGTCGCCAGCGTGATCCCACCGATACCGAACCGTTCGACCAGCAGCATGTTCAGCAGGTACTTGATGCCGATGGCGACAAAACCCACAATCATCGGCGTGATGGAATCGTTATGGGCGTAAAGGACACGGGTAATGGTATCCCGGACGAAGTAGGGCAGGATTTGCAGGGACTGGAAGATGAGTGCAACCGTTACCAGGGCCGTCGCGCCGGAAGTAAACGAGCCATGCTCGAATATGACCCTAATCAGGGACTCGGCAAACAGGGCAATGATTACCACCATGGGGACGCTGATCATCCAGAGGGAGACGATCCCCTTGCGGAAATCCGTCCGCAGGGCCTCGCTGTTATTGTCCGCCACGTAGCGACTGAAGCGGGGAAAGATGGGAACCAGCAGGGCCGTCTGCAACACGCCGATGGGCAGCTGGATGAGCCGGTTGCTCAGGACCACGGCGGCCCAGCCTCCCTCCACCAGCTTGGAGGCAAAGAACATGTCCACGTAGACCATCAGTTGGCCGATGGTGGTGCCGATGATGATGGGGAACAGCACCTCGCCCACCTGCCGCATTTCCGGCAGCCTCAGTGCCCTGGGAATATTCAGGGCCGGCCTGAGGGAAAACTTGCGGCGGATATAGTCCGGCAACTGGATGAGCAGTTGTGCCAGCGCCCCGCCAGTGGTCGCCCAGGCCAGCACCATGCCGCTCTGATCGTCAGGGAAGAGCAGCAGGGCCACAATGATGACGATGCTCATGGCCGCAGGCGAGAGGGACGGCCAGAAAAAGACGTGGTAAACGTTGAGCAGGCCGTAGAAAATGCCAATCAGCCCGCCGAAAAGCACCACCGGCGACATGACCCGCAACTGTTCGGCGGAGGCGGCAATGAGTTCCGGGCGGCCCGATGGCAGCAGAAAACCCATGATCGGCTCGGCGAAAAAATACACCAGCACGGACAGGGCGGCAAACACCAGGCCGGTGAGGGTGATGAAGGCGCTGGCCAGTTGCCGTGCCCGCTCGCCGGGTGCCTCCGTGTCCTTGATGATCTTGGCGAAGATACCGACAGTCGCCGTATGAAAGGGTCCGCCCAGCCCGCCGAGCAGGACGATGGCGAACCAGGGAATCTGCACGGCGGCAAAATAGGCGTCGGACAGGGTGGTGGCGCCGTAGGCGTAGAAGATCACCCAGTCCCGGACAAAGCCCAGCAGCTTGGCCAGAATCGTCACCGCCGCAATCAGTCCGGCGGCTTTCAGCAGACTGGGACCGGCGGAGCTTTGACTGGCTACGGAGGGCGTCTCACTCATGCGGACTCGTGTCCGGAGGGCAGGACGGGACGCAGGGCCATCTGGACGGGCAGCAGGTCAATGCCCGTCTCCGCCTGGTGAACCAGGTTGCCCTGATAGGCCAGTTCCACGTTGATGCTGGGGCTGTAGGCCAGTTCGCCCAGATACGGCACGCTGAAACGGTGGGTGATGTAAAACACCTCCTCGTCCCAGCGGGGAAAGAGGGATTTCTCCAGCGCACGGGTTTCCACCGCCACCCAGCCGGTGATCTCCACCTCGCGGCTCTGGAGGTACGCCAGCACCGGTGTGATGTTTTCGATGAGATGGCCGGATTTCGGCGTCACCAGCAATACCGGCACGTTGAGATCCAGGGCCAGATCGGTGACATCACGCACCTGGCCGCCGCAAACGGAGAGGGGCGTCGCCACGGCGCCGGGCATCTCGATGAGCACCGGATAGGCCAGGCTGCGACAAATATGCAGAATGCGGGACCATTCCACCGGGGTCACCTCGCAGGCCGTCGGCGCGGTGATAATCTCGGTCAGCTGCATGGGCTTGAGCAAACGGTTCATGAACTCCTGGTCCGGCTGGCGTTTTCGGGTGCCGCGGGTGAATTCCAGCGGCTTGATGGCCTGCACTCGGAGGCCCGCCTCTGCAATGGCCCCGGCCAGCCCCGCCGTCATCACGGTTTTACCGGAACCGGGATGGGTCGAGGCCACAATCAGACCGTCCGTCAGCAGCACGCCGTCCAGAATTTCCCTATTCGTCTGCATCATCGATCGCCTCTTCGATCTCAGGGGCGTCTGCGGCTTCCAGCTTCTGCTGGACGTAGCGGATCTCGGCCATGCGGTCCGGCAGACGGCCCGACAGCTTGGCATGGAGCAGCTCCCGGAGCAAATGGCCGATGGTTTCGCCTTCGGGAACGCCCAGGTCCATCAGGTCCGTGCCGTTCAACTCCGGCCTGATCTTTGAAAACTTGTCCCGGTAGGTTTTCAGGGCCTGGATAACGATGCGGAACCGGCCCGGATCGTCGTTGAACTTGTCAATGGCCGCCGCCACCACGGAAACGGAGGGAAGATCCTGGTAAACCCCATAAATTTCAGCCGCCGGGGAAAACTCGTGGATTTTCTCCAGTTCGTCCGGCGTCGTGCGCAGCCGGACATACTCCTCCACCGCCTCGCGCTCGGCACGGGTCAGCCCCAGCCGGTGGCAGGTTTCCAAAAACAGCTCCTCGTCCATTCCCCCAAAGAGCAGGCAGAGGTAAAGCGTCCAGAGAAACTCTTCCGTCCGGGCGGATTCCCCCAGAATCTCCTGGACCGCGGGCAGCACGTGGGGAAGATGCGCGATGCGGGCTTTCAGTTCCGGCGAAGGCGGTTCGGCGGGAATCGTCATGTTGGCCAGCCGCAGGCTGCCGGTTTCGAGGAAGAAGTCGAGCCAGCGCTGCTTGGCTGCGGACTCCGCCGATCCGAGGAACTTGCGCAGCTCATGCTTGATCCGCTCGCCGCCGCCATGATAAACCCGGTGGCCATGCTTGAGGAACTCCCGAAGAAGGCGCTCCGTACCGCTGGTCAGGGTGAAATCAAGACGGGTCAGGAACTTGAACGCCCGCAGAATCCGGCTGGGGTCCTCGAAAAAGGACAGGGGGTGCAGCACCCGGATCAGGCGGCTCTCCACGTCCTCGATGCCGTTGGAATGATCGAGAATCAGACCCAGATCATGGATGGCCATGGCCAGCGCGTTGACGCTGAAATCCCGGCGAATGATGTCCTCCGCCAGGGGCACCCCCCGCTCCGTCACTTCGGGCAGGGCACTGGCGTGGTGATAGACCTCCCGGCGGGTGGAGGCGATGTCGAACTTGATGCTCTCCTTGTAGCTGATCTTCACCGTGCCGAATTCGGGAAACACCTCTTCCACGACGAAGTTTTTGGAATTGGCAACGATGTACTGGCTTGAGGAGATGGCGTCCCCTTCAATGGTGACATCCACGTCCTCGATCTCCAGCAGCCGTTCGCGGTACAGGAGGACATCCCGCACGTTGCCGCCAATGACGTAGGCCTTGAAGCCGCCCTTCTTCACCAGGGATTGCAGTTCGTAGAGGGCCGCCACCATATGGCCGGGGAAAAACGCCGTGAGCTGGTTGGCAATGTTGAGCGTGTGGCGCAGTTCAAGGTTTTTCAGGTGCAGGATGGGGGAGGATTCCACTACGGCGATAGACTCGACGGGCAGATCCGCAAGCCCCATCGCAATCATCTTCTGGAGATCCGAACGGTGGACCATGTAGATGTCCCCCGCCTCACGGAAGACGGCGCGGGTGACCTGCCCCATCTCGACCAGGGCATCCCTGGCCGGAAGCTGCGGGTCGATTTCCCTTGTATCAGTTACCATGATGCTCATCTTATCCAAAGGATTCGCTGGGATATGTCCTCGATCGATCTTAGCAGGATTCGGGGAAGCGCATCAGGAATCATGAAAACGGCAGCGAGGTGGAAGGGCGGGGCGACGGTTCGCCGGGGGGCGCAGCGGAAGCCGGAGACGCCTTGTGATCGCCCCAGCGGGTGTACAGGTCATGGCTCAGGCCGAACTGATCCAATACCTTGCCCATGATGTAGTTGATCTGGCCATCCATGGACTGAAAATCCGGCAGGTAAAAGGTCAGCATTGGCGGAATGACCGTAACCCCCGCCTGCGAGAGGGTCAGCAGGTTGCGCAGGTGGATCTGGCTTAGGGGGGTTTCCCGCGGCACGATAACCAGCTTGCGGGACTCCTTCATCGTCACGTCCGCCGACCGGGCGACGAGATTGTCGCCAATCCCGGCGGCGATCCGCCCCAGGGTCCCCATGGAGCAGGGAATGATCACCATGCCCCGCGTCAGGTGGGTACCGCTCGACGGCGGCGCATCCAGGCGATGGTTGCCGTAGACCTTCAGCAGCCGGCCCGCTTCGGGGGAGAGGCCAAGGTATTCGGCAATCTGCCGGCTCTTGTCCTCCTCAGAACTGCCCGCCACTCGCAACTGCAACTCGTCGAAAATCACCTGGAGGGATTTCTCGGTCATCACCAGTTCGACAGGCACGCCCATCGTCAGCAGCTCGCGGACGAAACGAAACCCGATGATGCTGCCGGAGGCGCCGGTAATACCGACAACCAGCGGGAGGTTGACTTGTGTCGATGCCATCATGAGTCTCTACTATAGCACTGCCAGGTCCTCCCCGAAAGTCCTTTGCCCCGGCAAGCCGTTTTACCGCTGCGCCCCCGCGCCGTCCTTCGGAGCCTCATCAGCGCTGTCCATTGCCATCATGGTGCTGATCACCCCGCCAATGCGCTCCTGGATCGTTCTTTTGCGATCGAGAACCTGCCCGGTACGGGGATCGTCCTCCGGTACCAGGTCCAGAAACCGGTTGTAATAGGCGATGGCCTGATCGAACTTGCCGTCTTCGCGGGCCTTTTCCGCCAGGGCCAGGTAAACCTTCAGGGCGCGAATGGCCGGATGGGTAATTTCTTCCAGCTCGATGAGCGCCTCCTGAACCTGGGGCTGGAGGGCCGGCGTGTAGTCATCCAGATCCCTCAGGCGCCTCAGCCGGATCTCCGCCTCGGAAAACTTGCCATGCCCAATCTCGCCGCGGGCCTTGTCCAGATAGACAACAAACTCCTTCTGATGATTGTCCAGCAAGCCGTTGAGTCGATGGCGAATTTTCTCGATATCCGGCGGATTCAGGAGCCGGGCGCGATCGTAGGCCCAGATGGCGTCCACGTATTCGCGCCGCTTTTCGTAAATCACCCCCAGGTTGATGAGAATCCCGGCGTCGTCCGGATTCATGCGATGCGCCCGAAGATAGTTCTCCAGCGCCTCGTTGAAGTCGTTCAGCCTGTACAGCAGGGCGGCATAACTTTTGTAGGACCGAAACGTCCCGTAGAAATGGGGAAGGGCCTTCTCGTAGGCTTCGCGGGCATCCTGCAAGCGGCCCTCGGCCAGGGCACGCTCCGCTACCCGGATATTGTTCTCGAATACTTTCTGGGCCAGCCCGAAACGCTTGCGCAGCCGGGCGGTATCCGAACTCTGAGGCGCCATGCGCAGGAAATGCTTGTACGCGTCGTGGGCCAGATCAATATCGCCCAACTGCTCGTGAGCCAAGCCCAAATTCAGCCAGACCGTGGCGTTCTTCGGATTGATGTTGCGGTACTGCTTCCAATATTCCAGGGCCTTTCGGTGGCGTTCCTGCTTGAAATACAGGTTGCCCAGGTTCAGGTAGGCATTCTGCTCCATCGGATTGAGGTCGATGGCCTTTTTCCAATGGCTCTCCGCCGAAGGAAACGCCTCCAGCTTAAAGTCCACGTTGCCCAGGTTAAGCCAGATTTCGCTTCGGTGCGGGAACACCTCGACCAACTCCTGAAACACGGCCCGTGCTTCCTTGTATTGGCCGTTTTCATAGAGGGAAAGGGCATATTTGAACTGATCTTCGGCTGCTGTTGCCGTCAACTTCAGGTCCTTCCTACTGAATCGCTTTCTGGAGAAATCCTTCGGGTTCCCGCATAATATCCCTGTACGCAGGGCAGAAACAAGTGATCCCAACTGATGGCTTCGAACACTATTCCTATCGGCAAAATTCTGAAAATCCTTGAGGAAACCTACCAGACCCATCCGATGGGCGACGTAACGGAACGGGACCCCTACCGGGTCCTGATTGGCTGCCTGCTAAGCCTTCGAACGAAGGATGACGTGACCATCCCGGCCTGCGAGCGCCTATTTAAAAAAGCGGCCACGCCCGAAGCGATGCTGAGACTGACCCCGGAGGAAATCCAGCGCATCATCTACCCCGTGGGATTCTACCGCAACAAATCCGAAACCCTGCGGGAAGTTTCCCAGGATCTCATCGACCGCTACGGCGGCGAGGTCCCCGACACCATCGAGGAACTGCTGACCCTCAAAGGCGTCGGACGAAAGACGGCCAACCTCGTGGTGGGCCTGGGCCACAAAAAACCCGCCATCTGCGTGGACACCCACGTGCACCGTATCAGCAACCGGCTGGGCTACATTGAAACAAAAACCCCCGACGAGACGGAAGCCGCCCTGCGGGCCAAGCTGCCGGTATCATACTGGGATATCGTCAACCGGGTGCTCGTGCGCCACGGCCAGGAAATCTGCAAACCCATCGGAGCGCGGTGCGATATCTGCCCCGTGGCCGAATACTGCCTCAAAATCGACGTCAGGGCCAGAAAGCCAAAAGAAGGGAAAGCAGCCGTACGGAAAGCCTCTCGCTAGCCATGCGGGTTACAGCCCCTACTCCTGTTGGATAGTACGGCCTTAACAGGGCGTAACCAGCGGTATTTAGAGTATGAGTTAAAAAACAATTTGCCAAGCCAATAAAAATTTGTTAATATAACTTTTCAGCAAGCGGATTGTTATTTTAACCATTTCATAGGTTTGGGAAAGAGAACCGAAACAGCATCGTTAGTTCGCCAACCGGGGGAGAGTTCCTGATGGGGATATCCTTATCATTGCCTGATTTCAAGAAGCCGGCGCAGCCGTCCTCTCAGATCGTGTTACCGCCGAATCCACTCGGAACCGTAAGTTTCAAGGCCGCCGAAACGAAGGATCGGGCTGACTTCAGCTTCAAGCCGGTCATGTTCGGCGGGTCCAAGCTGCTGGCCGATCAGATGGTGCGTTTTGATGCGCCCGTCACGCCGGAAACCGCCGCCATGCTCAGCCAGGCCATGGTGCAGTTGGGCGCCATGAAGAAGCAGGTGGGCGGCAGCGTGAAGGTGCTGATCAGCAACTCGCCCGGCGGCAGCGTTTACCACGGCTTCCACGTGGTAGACACCATGAGCAACCTGGGTACCCCCGTGGATACCATCATCATGGGCGGGCAGACCGCCAGCATGGGCGCCCTGATATTTATTTCCGGCACGCCCGGACGCCGGTTCATGAGCAAAAACGCTTCCCTGCTGATCCATCGTCCATCCGCTTCCGGCATTGGCGGCACCCAGAACGAGATCAGCGACACCGCCCGCGAGATCGAACGGATGCGCCACCGGATCGACCACCTCATCAGCCAGCGGAGCAATATTCCCGTGACGCAGGTGAAGGAGATGACCGATCGCAACACCATTATTTACCCGCTGAAGGCCCTGCAACTCGGCCTGACCGACTGGGTTCTCGTGGGTGATGAAGGAAACAAGGCCCTGAGCCGTAAGTCCATCGAGGGTCTGAGCGACTCCGAGATCGACGAACGTGACACCAGCGGCAACTACGACGATTTGAGAACCTACGCTTTCGACCCGATGCTGTCTGACCTGAGCAAGATCAAGCGGGGCGGCGGAGGTCGGAGCAGCGGCATCTCTCTTGAGGAGATAATGGGAAACCCGGAGGGAAAAGCCAGTGACGAATCCGGACTCTTCAACCTGCCTTCAGGTAAACACGTGGGTATTATCCCCCTGCCGACTCCGATCAAGAGCCAGCCTGAGCAGCCCGCCGCCGAGGAAAAACCGCCGGGATTCGATATTTATCCCTATCCTCGAACCCTATCCGTTTATGCCTGACAAGAACCTGCTCCCCAAATCATATTTCTTAAAGTTAAAACTTCCTTTTGTTCCTGAGTGAGTAATCGTAGTACCCGGCAAAGCCCTACTGCCGGGTTTTCTTTTTCTTCCCGTTCATGGGTTGTGTTATTGTACACAGGTGAATTCACACCATGAGTCGAAGGGGGATATCATGAACGTAACCGGTCCCACTCAGGGAATATCAGCGCATTTTTCAGGTTCAGGCCCTCAGCAGGCCAATGGATTGGGGAGGGGCTTCCCGACCGCCGCTGAAGACACCGCCCAATTCAGGTTCCAGGAGCAGAAACCTTCTCTCCGGTTCGGCAGCGTCATGGCAATTCCGGACAGCGAGATTCAGGACAGCAACAACCAGTTGAAACTTCTGATCGTCCAACTGGCACAGGCCCTGACCGCGGGGGCGGTCCAAGTGGTTTCCGTACCGGACAAGTTCCAGTTTCTCAACAGCAAGGGACTGAATATCTGGCCTCCCGACAGCCGGGACAAGATTCTGGACGCCTCGGAAATCATCCAGGTTGGAAATGACCCTGATAACCTGTATCTGATCCTTCGCCCCGCAGGAAAACCCTCACCGGTGTTCTCCGTTTACGGACTCAAGGATAACCTGCGCCTGTCCTCCTCAATCCGGGCAAACTCCGTCGGTGACGCCCTCAACGTCTACTATGACATTGCCGGGGCCAACACGCCCCAAACCGGCGGCACTGACGACCAGGGCTTTTTCCAGCCTCCGGTTTCCTACAGTTCCATTGATCCGGCTATCTTCGACGAAGCCCGGAAAATCCAGACGATTCTGGAAAACAATAATTTGTAGGGTTGCCAGGAGATACCCCAATGCATATCGGATATTTGCCACTACACACGGCGCCGGCAGGCAGAGCTGTTTTTTCAGGCCGGGTGTCCAACCAGGCGCTTCGGGACCTTCAGAAACAGGTGGATGATGCCACCGTCCTGATGGTCACAAAGCCGGACTCCGGCGTATTTGAGCTGTTCAACGCCCATCATGAACTCATGAGACTCATCAATGACAAGGGCGAAACCGGGCAGAAGCTGGAGAGCGATTGTGCCGAAGCCTACGAACTGCTGTTGAGGTCCCTGCGCCTGGGCGGGCACATCCGGGCAGGAGACGCCGACATACAGGCCCTGGCCCGGCAGAAGGCGCCACAGATGAGCGAAGAACTGCTGCGCATCCGGTACGGCACCTTCAGTTGAAAATAAAAAGCTCCCCGAAGCATCTCTGGCTTGGGGGAGCCGCTTTGGCAAGCATTTCAGGTTCCTGCAACCTTCCTCCCGTCGGAAATCACTTCTTCCGGGAGAGGCGATCGGGAGGAGGCTGTGATAGCGAGGCGTCTTTGCGTGAGGCTGGCCTCCGGCCCGATCCGTTCCGGATATCAACTAATGACTGATGATGCTAAAATTCCTTCGGTTTCTTACCTAGGGGGAATCTCCCCGGAAAACTAGCGGAGAAAGGCCTGGGCCGGGCTGTTGATGAGGCTGTCCGCCAGGTCGCCGTTGTCGTACTTGTTCAGCAGCTCGCTGATGCGGCCATGCTGGACCATCTCCTGGAGACGGGCGACTTTCCCGGCATCGAAAGGCTCTTCGATGCGCTGGGCCAGACGGGCGTATTTTTCGGCCTCGTAAAGCTTTTTGGCCTGGCTGGAAACGGTGGCCGTATCGTTGAACAGCCCCAGGGACTTTACCTTGGTCGTTTCATCAGCCGCCTTGCGGTTCACATCCTCAACGCTCTGGGAACGCTGGGCCAGGAGACTGTCATGGATGGCGCCGTTATCGTTCCCTGTGACTCTCTCAACCATTGGGGTTTACCTCGCTATTCACCATATTCTCTTGCACTCGATGCTCACGCTTCTCATTTATTATGCCGGTTTCACCGGAGGGTTTCATTCACCCTGGGGTCAATGTCATATCGTCCGATGGGTGGATATTTTACCCATGTAGTAGTCGTCTCTCCTCAAAACGCCCGGCAGGCTCCCCGCCAAGGCGTCCCAACCCGGAACGCCCGCCGGATCACAATTATAGCATTTTTGAAGCGAAATCATGGACCCACCGGTCACACGGCGGATTGGGCTTCATGGCGATTCGTGCAATCGGACGATGATTCATCGGGGGCTTGTTGCCATACTGAAGTTAATCCACAACAACCACCTCGTTTGTTCCCTCACCCCAGCAAGTGTTTCGGGGTGATTTTTCTTTGGGGGTTCAGAAGGACAATCCAGCCTGATGACCCTTGATAAATGGCGCCGCATACGATGTGCCTGTAAAGGCGTTATCCCTGTCCGGGTTTTCCATCGGGATGAACGCCAGCCTGCCATCGGGCTGCTGGGCAAAAAACTGCAACGGGTTGCTGGGATATTTGCGGAAGATGTTGACATAAACCGGCGCCGTTTCAGGAATGCCGCTTTCCCTGTGGAAGGTTTCCCTGGATTGGGCCAACGCTTCGGCAGATTGACCCGGTTGGGACAGGGCCAGGAACGTATCAAGGGAGACCAGCCCCGAAACCGGCCGGTCTTCCGGCGGCGCCGAGAAAGCCTCCGCCGGATGGACAGGAACCTCATCCGGACGTTTGCCGTCATATGGCGGCTTGTAGATGACGTCGGTTGAAAGATCGGCCTTGCCGTCATTCGTCACGTCATAACCGGTAACGTTGCCCTGCTCATCCGTAACCGGCTGGGGTTGGAACGGACCACCAGGCGCCCATCGGTTGACCAGACTGTTATTGGCCGACCAGGCAAACGGATTTCCTGATTCATCAAGTGCGCCGACGTTGGTTGTGCCGGGAACCAGATTGTACAGATTCAGATGGCCAGGCCCATCGTTCCCGGCGGCAATGACAACTTCAACACCTTTGGCCTGGAGCTGTTCGGCCACCTCAGCCAGCTCAACCGTCCGCTTGATGGCGACTTTGTCGGGGGAGAGGTCCCTGCTGTTTCTTATATCCCGCAATCCCAGTTCTCTATACTTTTCCCGAAACGCCTCCAGGACCTCCGCCCGTTTTTCCCCAATATTTTCAGCTGTCAGGTTCTCAATCCCCGCCATTCGGGATAAATGGCCAAATGACATCGGAAAACCCAGGGGACCCATTGAAATATTCACGACATCGACTTCTAGCGCCCCGCTTTCCACCTGGGGCAGTACCTGTTTCAGCATGTTGGCAGGATTGTTATCCTCGTCCGCCCTGATATTCAGGGGCATAATCCGGTACCCGCTGGCTTTGCCGAAGCTGCTGACGATATCGCCATGCGGAACCATATCCGGCAAACCGTCATTGTTCAGGTCCATCGTGAGAGTTCCCTTACGCAGCAAATCGTTATAGTTCTGATGAATATTTTCCCGATCCTCCGGAGTCAAAAAGTGATCCAGAACGACCATCGTAGGTTCTTCCCCGCTCTGGAAGCCAAACTCAAATGCGGGGGCCTCCGTTGACTGCTCCGGCTGATTCCTTCCCCGCTTTCCAGAGTCCTTTACCGGTGTAACAACACCTGGCGGCATTGGATAAGCCTGTAACCCCATAAAACCTGCCCCTTTAAAGCCACTTTATAAAGCCCACTGTCTATATAAAAACAAAATATAATGGTTTTGTGCCCGGCTGCCGAAAACCCCCAGGTCCTATTCTCTTCCTGAAGATAACGCCCGGAAACTGGTGGAGAAATGCCTTTCGTTTTACAATAAATCCTTGTCAGCGTTACCCATAAGGAGAGACGCCATGAGCCAGGCTGCCCAACTGCAAAATGCGCCGGATCTGCGCAAGGCATTCCCCAGAAGCCCCGGAGAAACGCTGGGGCCTTATATCCTTCTTCCCCGGATTCTGGACAAGTGCCGGGCCGGCCTTGCGGGCACCAACGGCGAGTACAACTTCAACTGCCCGCTGGATCGCCGGTTTTTCGACTTTACGGAAATCGATGCCGACGCCTTCAAGGCCGAGGTTGCCCAGGGAAAAACCGACGAGGAGATGCTCGCCTGGGTCCGCCAGAATTCAAAAAACAAGACTGACGAAGAGATTGGCGCCTGGGCCTACGAGAACCGCACCGCCCGCCCGGACACCCCGGAGCGCAGGGCCTACTTCGAGAAGATGCGGATGCAGAACTGCCCCGGCAATCCCTACGTGGAAACCTGGTTCCAGCTGCTTGACGCCGAGGAAGGGCGTTTCCTCTGCAAATAGTAGCCATTTGGCCGTTTGTTGCCGTTGGCCATACCGATAGCATTATTGCCAAAACTGGGCTAAACTAGTTCTCAGCCCTCCGGGGGCGTGGCTCAGTTGGTAGAGCATCTGCTTTGCAAGCAGAGGGTCGTCGGTTCGAGTCCGATCGCCTCCACCAGAAGTTGCCGGCGTTTGTCCAGACGCCGGCAGCTTCCGTTTGTATATTCCTGTA
Source organism: Candidatus Neutrinobacter sp. (assembly GCA_039794365.1). GTDB lineage: Bacteria > Cyanobacteriota > Vampirovibrionia > Vampirovibrionales > Vampirovibrionaceae > JBDIVN01. The sequence continues at coordinate 12,976 of JBDIVN010000002.1, forward strand.
AACTTTCTTATCTGTTTTTAATCAACTTTCAATCAAAACCCTATATTAATGATATAATTATGAAATCAGTAACGCCCAAGGGCACGGGATCGAAGTGGATGGGAAAGTCGGGTAAAACCCTTGCGGAGTATGCGTTAATCCTGTTTCTGGTGGCGCTGGTTTCCATTCCGGCGTTGCAGATTCTGGGCAACGCCATTGACGGATTGCTGCGGGAGGGCAACGCTCCCTCCAAGGCAGGTCAGCTGTTTGCCCTGCTCAACAGCAATGGCGGCGCCACGGACGCCGGATCGCCCGTCAGCGGCGCCGGTGGCGGAAACGGAGAGGGTTCGGAAACCTCTGAAATTGAGGTCGGACCCGATCCGGTGGCCATGACAACCCCCGCCGAAGCCATGGAAAGAGCCGCCTTATCCGGGACCACTTACGTCAATGGGAAAGGACAGCCCATCATCACGGTGGAAACCCCGACGGACGCTACCGGTATGATGTCCACCAGCGCCAACGGCGGCGCCATGGTCGCCACCAACGAAATCGGCCTTTACAGTTCCTTCAAGCTGGCCAGTACCCTGGACGAACTGGCAAAGCAGGCGGATAATCCCGCTGAAGCCGCCTATCTTGACAAACTGGCCCGATATTCCTACATACTGGGTCACGCCGAGGGGGAACTTGATGATGTGAAAGGCATTGCATTGGCAGGGTATAACCGGGCCAGCGCCCTACAGGATGTTATTGATTACAGTGGTCAACTGAACCAGGCCCTCCGGAATCCGCCCGCCGGCATGGACCCCCAAGCCCTCGCCCTGGCCCAAGGCCTGGGGGGCGAGGTCTATAACGTCAGCCAGCAATATACAACCGCATTAGCCGGTGTGATTGACGCAAACGGCAAGGTAACCCGGAGCTGGGGACCGACAAACGCCGGCTATGCCGGGGCAAGTTTCTCCGGGGCCGGGCAGAACTTCAATAACAGAACCGATCGAACAAGCCTGCTGGATTACGGCTCCTACGAGGGGTTCAAAAAGAAGGCAAACGCCCTGCTTGACAACGGCACCATCAGTTCCGAGCCGGTGAAGGTCACTTTCACGGACGCCCGCATCATGGATGGAGCCGCCGCCGGAAAGGAAATGCCGAAATGCAAGATTCGCCAGAAATAAAGCAGGCCCAGGGAAAGACCCTCGCCGAATACGCCCTGATCCTGTTTCTGGTCGTGCTGGTCTCCATCCCGGCACTGCAGATTCTGGGCAACGCCATTAGCGACCTGCTGGCCGAGGGCAATGCCCCTTCCAAGGCAGGGCAACTGTTTGGCCTGCTGGGCGGTAATGGCGGCGGCAACGGAATAGCCCCCACCACCAGCGGCCTCAACCCCTATGAAGCCCTAAGTCCGGCGGTTTACACGGATGCCCAGGGCAACCCCATTGTTGTAATCGATCGGCAGGAGGCGGATGCCACCGGATTGGTTGCCACCAGCACGAACGGAACCGTTTCCACCGGTGAAGTCGGGGCTTTCAGCTCCTTCAAGCTGGCCAACAGCCTGGAGGAACTGGCCCAACAGGCTGAAGACCCCGACACCAAAGCCTGGCTGGAGAAACTGGCCTATTATTCGTATTACCTGGGCAATGCGGAAGGAGAGCTGGACGACGTTCCCGGTCTGGACCTCACGCCTAAAAACACCGCTGACGGCAGCGACTACAGCAACAAGCACGCCCTGGAAGACCTGCTCTCCCTCAGCGGACAGTTGAAGACCGCCCTGGCAAATCCGCCTGCCGGCATCGACCCCCAGGAGCTGGCCCTGGCCACCACGCTGGGAACCGAAGTTTACGACATCAGCCAGCAGTACAAGACGGCCCTGTCCCAGTTTATCGACGAGAACGGCAACGTCACCCAGAACTGGGGGAACGCCCCCTGCAAGACCTCAGGGACCTGCGCAAGCGGCGGTTACTCCGGGCTGGCACTGGAGCCGCAGACGTACGACACTTCCTACACCCGTGAAGACCTGAACATGAAATCCTCCATCACCGACCCGAACAAGGGCAGCTATGAGCAGTTCAAACAGAAAGCCAACACATTGCTGGACGAAGGCGCCATCAACTCGGAACCGGTGAAAATCACCCTGACCGACGCCCGCGAGATTGACGAAACCGCCAGCCAAACCTCCCGCTGGGGCGGCAGAAGCCGATCGAGATAAGCCCCTGCCGGACAAGAGAGGAGCTGCCGCCTGGCCACTTCACCGCAGCAACGGCACCCTCGCCCTGCGCCATCCGGAGAACATTCCGAACGAACGCACCGGGTTGCTCTTATAGACAGGTGCTGCGACAGGCAGGACGGCATGCGTTCCTGCCCTTTCCTCCCATTTCCACGCTTTATCCCCATTCTCGCCCCATTGTCACTCCCGCCCCCATTGTCATTCCTGCCCCTGCCTTCGCAGGGATAAACTCCGGCAGGAATCCGCCGGTTTAGCCGCCTTTAATCGCCAAGGATGCGGATTCCCCCACCCATGCGGGAATGACAAGAAACATGGAAGAGATCCGGCGACGCCCGGAGCGCTTCAAACAGTCACTCCGGCCCGAAGGCCGGAGTGATACTGTTTGCTCGTTAAACTCAAGTCGTAGAGACTTGAATGAAGGTTGTTACGCCCGGTTCCAGGGTTAGATCGCCCCGGCCCCATTCAAAGAGGCGAACGCCTCTAGCCCGGAACGGGGTCCAGGTGGTACCGGTTGACCATGTTGGTCAGCACGGTGCGCTGAATCTGCCAGGTGATCTGGTCAAAGATGGGACCCATATCCTCCACGTTCTCCGCGTTGAAGAACTGGCCGCTGGGCGTCCGCTGGGCGGCGTCGGTCAGCATCGTCTGGCCGCCGGCACTGACACCGATCACGGCCACGGTGAACAGGGTCGTGGTGTTTTCCGGGTCCGCGCAACCGGCATTGGCCGGAATCGTCGGGAAACACCCGTTGCCGATGCTGGATGCCAGGTTCAGCAGCAGGGGGTTCCCCTGGTTGCCGGGATTCGGGTCCCCGTCGGTAACCAGAATAATCATCCGGCGCTTGACGTCACTGTCCGCATACAGCATGTCAGCGGCCCGGCGGGCACCGTCATGCATGCGGGTGCTGCCGCCCTGCAGAATCTGACCGGCGCCGGGACGGTTGAGCATCAGCATGTTGAGCCGCATGTTGATGAACTTGTTGTCGGTCACGGCACTGGGCACCGGCGAAGAAACGCTGGGCTGGGCCGCATCTTCCAGGTTGACGCGGGTTTGCACGCCACCGGAGAAGGTTACGAAGCCCATTTTCATGTTCTGCACGAGGAACTGGTTGTCTTCCAGCTTCACCAGCAGGGAGAGCATGGAGTTGCGGAAGGCCTCCATACGGGACATATAACGCCCCATCAGCTCACTGTACATGGCAGGTGTCCGCCATGCGCCGGTGCCGCAGAGACGTTCCAGGGCCGTCCGCCGGCCTGCGTTGCTGGTTGTGTTGTTGACCAGGTAGGGGTCAATCAGCGCACGGTTCGCCGGCGTGCTCAAGTCATCGCAGTTGTTGGCGAAGGTAATGAACGCGTCGCCGCCGGGCCTAATGTAGGTGTCGGAGTATGGGGTATCCGGGTCCTCGTTGGCAAACGGCAGCACCCAGGTCACATCCAGCTTCTCATCATCAAACGGATCGTCAATACGGATCGAAGCGGGCACGGCGTTCCCGAAGATGGGATACCGGTTTCTCAGCCAAGGGCTGGAAACCCTGCTGACCGTACCAGGACTGGGGTAGGTCCGTCCTACCCAAGCCATCGAGCCGGAAATATCACCGACGATAATCACGCCGGTTTTCTGGACGTCGACTCCGGCGCAATCCACCTGGCCGCAGTTGCTGCGGAAGAAGTAGGTGGGCAGCGACATCATCGGGTTGGCGTCGCCGGCATTCTCGTAGACCCGCAGCACCGCATGGATCACCTGATTGCCGACGGGCTGAAGCTCGACCGCATTGGTCCAGTTGACGCTGTTGCCGGCCCAATCGATCAGATCGCCGCCACCATCCACCCGGTAGCCGAGATCCCGGACCACCCAGTCGTACTCGATAGGCTGGCTGTATTCGCGGGGCGTACTGCCATAAAAGAGACGCCGGGGGGTCGTCTGAACATCGCCCGGCTGGGTGAAAATAGTGCTTGCGTCGAAACTGACGGTCGTGTCGCCGGCAAGGGCGCGTTCCATGATGCTGTTGGCCGCCACCATGGTTTTGGAGCGGAACCCGGAAACCGCCGAAACGTTGACGGTAGACGACGCCCCGCTGTTCGGGTCGTTAACCCCGCCCATCGTCGCAATGACCGGCACCATCGCCAGTGATATAAACAGTATGATAATGGCGGTCTCAACGAGAGAAAAGCCCTTCGCCCTGCCTGTCTGATTACCCATCCGTCAAATTCCTTCGCCTGCTATAATTCTATAATTGAAGACACATCAAGTATCTAATCGGCAAAATTGACCAATACTTGAACTGTATATACCATATTTATTAAGTTTTTTGTAAACGCGGTTAAACCTTTCGGCACATTGGCCGAAAACAGAGAGTACAGGCATGCTTATTTCCGGAAAGGGGCGACGGTCAGCCATGAACGGGATCACGAGACGCAGGGCGTTTGCGGGACAAGGTGCGTTGATCGCCACAGCGGTCATTACGCTGGTTGCCATGGTCACCATGGCGCTGGCCCTGAACCAGGCCGCCTACTACAACGCACGGCGTACGGTTTCCACGCGGGAATCCCTGCAGCTTTACTACGTGGCACAGGCGGGCATCCAGGAGGCCCTGGCCACCCGGTTCGTTCCCCGGACGAATTATCTCAACTTCATCCAGAACCAGGTCAACGTCAACCCGCCTTATTACGGCCTGTCGGGAAATGTCTACCAGGACCCCGCCAATCCCAACAACGCCGAACTGATAGGAATGTACCGGTACCTTACGCTGGGCGGCGACCCGGCAGTCAACCCCAACACCGGCCTGTACGTCAACAACCGTTACGTGGTGAACGACATCCTGCAGCCGGTATACATCCTCAGCAAGGGATCGATCTGCGTGACCCCCAACGGCAATATCGATCCCGGCATTATCCAGGTTGACAACAACAATCCGCGCCCGGTTTGCAACAACCCCGCCTACATGCTGGAGGAATTGACGATTCTGGCCAAGGTGGACCTGAGCCGCCAGGTGGACCCGACCAACGACATTATCGAATTCTACCGGGTCTTCAAGAACGACACGAACATTCAGCTGGATCAGCCCGTCTTTGTGCCGGGCCAGAACGGGCAGGCCAACACCAGCATCAACTTTGAAGTCAGTTGGAACGCCACCGCGCTGAACGGAACGCCGCTGGTACGTCAGGAGGTCCGGCCCACGGCCATTGCCTTCTACAACGTCTCCGACAGCGAGCCGGACCGGATCGTCAACATTAACGGACCCAACACGGTGGTTCCGCCGCCCGCCATCGATCCCAGTTCCGTCATGAAAATCTACTTCAACGGCGGCGTGGATTACCGGACCCTGTATATCAATCCGGCTCTGGGCCAGACCATTCAGGGCGACTGCCTGGGCGCAGCCGCCGACCGGGAAAACTGCACCGTGCGCGTGCGTAACATTACCCCCGGCCCGGACTTCAACCAGTTGTTCACCAATTCGACTATTTTCCCTACCTTCCCGACGGAAACCCAGTTTCAGCTCTTTCCCCCGCTGGGAACCGGAAATGTTCTGGGCGGCGGCAATACCTACCGGATTGAAATGGATACCGCGCTGGCCGACTGGCGGGGCAACCGGTTGCCAAGCGAGTACAGAATCACGTTTACAACCGAACCGTAACCCTGCCACACGAAAAATCCGCTATGATCTCTTTCAGTTACACGCGTGTTGACCTGGAGCAATACCCACTTCGGCCATGAAAATGCAACCGGAGCAAATCGCCAAATATTTTTTCCAATCCCTGATGCACAACCAGTGCCATATTTGCTGGGGACTCTTCAGCAAACGCTCTCAGGACGAGTTTCTCAAGTGGACCATGCAGGACATCTACCAGCGGCACTCCAGCGCCGCGGAAACCGCCAAACTGGGCATTCCGGAAATCCGCCTGCTATTTGAGAACAACGATGCCAGCCTCATGAAAACCTTCTGGAAACGGTTTTTCTTCAACAGCAACGCCAACGACTTCTTCCGTTACGGTTACTTCAACCCCAAACAGGTGGTGGGGAAACAGGCCGTCATCCAGGTAGTCTGCCAGTATCCCGACGGGCGATCCGTCGCCACGGATCTGACCCTGGTGGACGAGCGCGGCGGCTGGAAACTCGCCTATTACGAATCCGGCCTGCCCTTCTAGGGGAGGAGGAGGCTCCGAATCCGATCGCCAATACTTGCCATGCACAGCGGTTTTTTGTAGTTTCATTCATGTCATGATGAGAACAACCGCAACAGGGGGGCAGCAACCGGCCCAGCCGCCCCGATTCAGCAAGTCGGGCAAACTCCGCCGGGGCATCGGCAAAGTCCTGCTCGTGGCAGCACTGGCCTGTGGCGCCGGTGCCCAATGGTATATGCTGGCCGACAGTTTCGAACGGGTCGCCCGCTCTACGGGAAACGGCGGGGCAACCTCCGGGGACTACCTGCCGGACGACTGGCCCGATGACCTTCCCTTCGGGTAGCCTTCCCGCCTGGGATGAACTTTTTTCCTCGCCAGGCGTCTAAGGAAGCAAGAGGCCCCTTTGTACTATAATTGGGAGTGCCGGAGATTCGGTTCGGTATATTGTCATGATGGAGTGTTGCAGGCATTGACTGGGCAAAAATTCGGATTCAACCGGAAACTTCAGGGCGGTGTGGCCGCCCTGGTTCTGGCTATGATGGTAGGCGCCGCGCCATTGCCGGCAATGGCCCAGATGCCGGACTACGCCTATTATTACCACCAGGCCAACGCCTACTTCGGCAAGGGCGAACTGACCAAGGCCATTGAGATGTACGAGAAGGCCCTGCCCCTAGCCGAAGGCGAAAGTCTTCCGGTAGCCCAGAACAACCTGGCCGCCATCTACATGCGCCGGGGCAACTATATGCTCAGTGACCAAAAGCAGCCGGGCAACGCCCTGAGCGACTACCGGCGGGCCTACTACCTGCTGGAATACGCCTGGCCGGAAGGCATGGACCGCTCCACCCAGCAGGAGGCCAACCGCAAGATCGCCCGCGAGAACATGCAGATTGGCTACAGCAACCTGAACATCAACACGCAGGACAAAAACTGGCACCTGGAAGCCGCCCGGCGGCTGCGTGCCGAGGGCAAGTTCCAGGAGGCCGTGGTGGAGTATGCCCGCGTACACGAGCTGGACACCGGCAACACGGACGTCCTGAAGGCGCTGGGCGATCTCTTCAACGTGCTGAACCGCCCGGAGAAGTCAAAGAAATACTATGGCATGGCGTCGGAAAACCTGGGGCCCCGCGCCGATGACGAGCTGCTGGTTCGCCTGGCCAACTCCCAGAACAAGGCGGGTGAGGTGGACAATGCCGTCGCCAGCCTGAACAAGGCCCTGGAGCTGAACCCAAACAACCATGACGCCCTTAAGCAGCTGGAAGACATCTGGGTTCGGGACCTGCGGTTCAACCCGAACAGTGTTCTGGGCCACGCCAACCTGGCCAGCGTCTACCAGAAGAAGAAGATGTACGTGGAGGCTCTGCGCGAATACAACGCCGCCGAGCACCTGGCCAGCCGGGACCCCAAAGTGACCCTGGACGTCAAGAAGCTCATCCGGCTGAACATGGGCACCCTGTACCAGGAGCAGGGCAACCATGAAATGGCAATCAAGGCTTACGACACGGTCTTGCAGATCGATCCGGGCCACAAGCTGGCAACCTATTACAAAGCCACCCTCTTGCGGGATACGGGGCGTGTTAATGAGGCCATCGCCCAGTACAACCGGCTGCTGAGCCTGGACCCGGACTCCGAGGACGCCCACGGTGATCTGCTGAAGCTGATTCAGCGTCAGCCGTCGCAGGCGCAGGTTATTGCGGGGCTGAAGGACTATGCGGGCCGCTACCCGTCCAATGCGCTGGTGCAGTCCAAGGTGGGCGAAGAGTTCCATGCGCTGAAGATGTACGATGAAGCGATCAGCTATTACCTTAAGGCGCTGGCCGTCAAACCGGACATGGCCGCCGCCCATGCCAACCTGGGCGCGGCTTACGCTGCCAAGGACAGCCCGATGCAGGCCCTGGAACACTTCAGGAAGGCCCAGGCCCTGGACCCGAACAACGAGACGGTCAAAAAGCTTTCCGAGGAAACAGAACTCGCCGTGGGTGGCGAGGCTTACCGAAAGGCTGTGGAGCTTCAGCAACAGGGTGACAACGAAGGCGCCGTGCGTCAGTACGAGGAAGCCCTGAAAATCGCCGCCAACGACTCGCCGGAGCTTCGGGCCTCCTACGGCGTGGCCCTGCAAAGCCTGAACCGGATTCCGGAGGCCATTGCCCAGTACCAGAAGGCCATCGCCGCCGCGCCGGACAATGGCGACTTCCAGTACTACCTGGCCACCGCCTACCATCAGCAGAACAAGCTGGGTGACGCGGAACTGGCTTACCAGAAAGCCCTTCGCAGCGCCAGTATTAGCGACGAGGCCCGCGGACAGTCGGAGGAAGCGGTGAAGAGCATCCATGAAGCCCAGGCCAGTGAGGTTCTGACCCAGGTCGTAACGGCCTACGAGGCGAAGAACCATGTGCAGGCCCTGAGCCTGGTTGACAAGGCCCTGAAGCTGGACCCCGGCAATGCGATGGCCTATTATTACCAGGCCCTGGTCTACACGGATCAGAACAAGGTGCAGCAGTCGATTGACAGTTATAACCGGGTGATCCAGAACGACCCATCATTTAAGGACGCCTATTTCGGCCTTGGCGTAGCGCTGGATAAAAAGCAGGACAAGTCCGCCGCCAAGTCCGCGTTCCAGAAATTCCTGGAACTGTCGAACGGCCAGGACGACGACTTCGTGAAGTACGCCCGTGAGCGTGCCAACGCTTTGTAGGACCTCGTCCGCAGCATTGACATCGCCCGGCGCAGTTGCTATGTTATCGTTACAATTTATATTTCTTCTATGGGCCATTAGCTCAGTTGGTTAGAGCGCACCCCTGATAAGTTAGAGCCCATAGCGGCTGTCAGAGAAAGGAAGAAACCTGAAAACCCACAGAGGAGTTCGATTTCCAAGGCAAGTCATGATCACTATAAATGATGTTGGAAATTTTGCAAGCCCAAAAACTCCTCACTTTTTCCCAAGTTTGTGCAATGAAAAAAGTTTATGTTAAAACTGAGTAAAAAGTGAGTAATCCCGAAAAAACATAAAAACAAAAACCTGGAAACCCGCTACGGGCCTGTAGCTCAGTTGGTTAGAGCGCACCCCTGATAAGGGTGAGGTCGGGTGTTCGAGTCACCCCAGGCCCACCATTCACCACAATTCTTCAATAAGTATAGTGTGAATGACAAAAAAACAGATTCCTCACTTTAAAATATACAAATCCTCAAAAGTCTCGTTACAAGAGGCTTTTGTCGTTTTTGGTCATTCCTCACTTTTTGTACAGCTTATAGAGGAGAGAATGGATTGGTTGAACTACTCTTCCAAGCTCTCCAGCAGTGCTTGCTTCTGGGTGTCTGGCAAGGCACGAAACGCCTGTAACAGTTTCTGTTCCTGGTCGGGAAGCAGCGTTTCCACCCATTTGATAAGCCCCACCTGCTTTACCGGGTCGGTGTATTTCTCGTTATAGAGGATAACAGCGAGTTCCTCATAGGGAACTTCGTAAAACTCGGCCAGCTTAATGAGATTATCTTCGTTTGGGATATGTTCGCCCTGCTCATACGAGGCGATCAGACCCTTGGAAATGCCTGTAGCCTTGTGAACCTCATATAGTGAAGCCTCGCCCCGTAATTTTTTCAAATGTTTACCAAGCTGCGACATAAAGGATTGACACTTATCCTTAAAAGTGATAATTTTGGTTCAACATGTAGAACCAATTTATTGAGTTTCCTGGGTATGGTTAGGTTCCAGACCTAAACCTTTTAATGTAGCATATCCAGGGAAGTACGATGATGTGGAAACATTCGGGTATGCTTTTCTCACCGGGGACGACTTCGGAACAAGTGGTCAAAGCGACAGTAGGTACTCTGCTCCTACGTCATCAGGAACAATCCACCATGCTGGACTTGCAACCGTCCCATATCCAACGGTTGACCAAACAATACGAGGAGTGGCTGAACCAATACCAAAGCCAAGGTAAAGCCTTGGCGCTCCTAACCCGGATGATCGAAACCCAGTTGCTGAACTAACCCTACATCCAAGTATCGCTTTTGGGTTTGTGGCCGAGGACGTGGCTGGCGAAATCGTTCAAAGCCTTCGTCAGGCGGCGTTCCTTTTCATCGGCGATGGCCTGATCCACGTCACGGGCCATCTGCTCGACCCAGTAAGCGACTGCCATTGCCAGGACATCCAAGCGGTCATACTCTGCCAAAGCCCCGCGTTCCTTGGTGATTCGTGTCATCTGGTAGAACAACTGGTATCTAAGAGACTGTTCCGACGGCATGTGTTGGGTGGACTGGTAGTCCTGTTCGATCAACCGCCGGTCTACAATGAGCCGATGCTGGTTCAGGACGGGTTCCAGGGTATCGATGATCCGCTTTTCCTTCTGGACACTGTGCTTGACCTCTTCCATCGTTACCGGATACACCTTGGCCATCACGGGTTTAAGGAGTTGCATGAACATCCCATCGCCAAAGTTGGACTCGACCAATACCCGGTTGACCTGTTGCCGTTTGGCGATTTCTGCTAGCTTGCCCAGGGTTTCATCGGTATAACCGCCTAGAAAGCCGCCGGATTCCAGCAGGAACAACTGGCCGTTGAGGATTTTTACCACAGCATAGGCGGTTTCGGAACTTCCCCGGCCAGACGGGTCAATGGCCATGATACTGCCGGTATAGGGAATCCACTGACCCTGTATGGCCATAGGCCGGTGGTACTTGTCCCCACCCAGCCCCACGTTGGGCAGTTCGTTGATAATGAGTTCCGGCGAGCTGGCCCAGATGACTTTCTCAGGGGCCAGTTCCGGGTTGCAGTCCATCACGATGAGGTCATTGAGCTTGAGCGGGTACCGTTCGGCATCCGACAGGCGGGTGTTGAGCATGAACTGCAATTGAAACCCGGAACGTCCGTAGGAGTTTTCCCGTTCCAAAAGGTCAAAGTCCGAGAACCGTTGAGGATCGGTGGGGCACCCCACCAGGGTTTCATCGGCTTCCAGTTCTTTTAGGACCTTCGGTGTGAGCTTGTCCCCGTAATACTTCACCAGGTCTTTACCTGGATACCGGGCAGGCCAGATCCGCAAGGTATAGCCCCGTTCCGGCAGGATATTGTAAAGGCTCATCTCGGTTTGGGGTGTTCCCAAGTAGATAACGATGCCGTTGGGCTTGAGGATAGCGTCAAATTCCTTGACGGCCTCGGCCAGCTTTTCCCGCATCATCTGGGTGGCAGAGTTGTTGGGCACCTCCACATCGTCCACCACGATGAGATCGGCACGGGAGCCCGCCAGTTGGCCGGTAATGCCCACGGATTTCACCGAGGGAGCCAAGTCCGCCGTGGCTGGTCCCACGTCAAAGCTCACCTTGGAGTTGCGCTGATCGCCCCGTGGCTTGAGATGCTCTAACTCCGGCATCTCCATGATGAGCCGCATGGCAAAGGTGGTGAAGTTGTCGGCGTGGAACTTACTGGCCGAAACCACGAGAATCTTGAGTTGTGGATTCCGATATAGAGCCCAGCATACAAAGGCGACGGTAATCCAGCTCTTCCCCACACCCCGGAATGCTTCGATAATCGCCCGCCGTGGCCCCTTCTTCCGATAAATCCGTTGCAACCAGTGGGCGATGTCATACTGGATGGGCGTTGGCTCAGGCAGTCCCAGGAACTTCCAGACGACAAAGAGAAAGACCCGGAAGTCTGCTAACGGGTCTCTGGCTGGCTTTTGCATTGGCCCTAATAATCGTCACTCGGAGCATCTTCATCGCCAAAGTGGGGCAATCTGTCCACCAGAGCTTCTAACGTGCTGGGCTTGGGACGCTTGGAGGCCATATCGTGATCCCGCAGAAACTGCCGGATGACCGCCCGGTCACTGGCCTTGACTTTCCCGGATTTCACCAGGGCCAGCAAGTCTTCCAGAAACAAGTCATAGAGTGTGTTCATTTGTTCATCTTTGTGAGTCATGATTCTCCACCTTGTATGTTAAGCTTTAAGCCTAATAATGGTAAAAATCAGCCGTCTCAAAGGGCCTAAGCTATGTTAAAAAATGCTGATATTGAAAAGCTTCTGGACTACCTTAAGTCCAATCTTGAAATGTTTGATACTCAGCCCAAAGTGAAATTTATTCCAGCAATTAATCAAAATATTTCCTGTTGGCGATCTACTCGTCTTCAACTGATGAGAGATGGTATAGAGGAACTTTCTAATTCTGATTTGATCGTTCAATACATACAGCCTAATAATGCAGAAAATGGTTATACAGACGGCTTTTTTATCATCACTTTGGATGAGCTAGAAAAAATTCCCCTTTTACAAGATAAACGCCAAAATGAAGCCTGCTATGTTGAACAGGGCTTTTATAATTGGCCGAAGCTTCCCCAGGTAGCTGAACCGTTTTTTTACCCTATCTAAATCAGTGACCCCCTTTAAAAAAGCCAACGGCAGTCGCCACTAAGCTGGCAATGACGGCGGAAGCTCCCAAGAACCAGGCCCGGTGTTGCTCCAGTTTTCCGATGCGTTTATCGTGGTCTTCCAGTTGGTTGGCCATCAGGGTCTGGTTGGCCAGGATGGCGTCTACTTTCCCCTCCAGCCGTCCCAGGTGGAGGAAGAGATTGTCGTTTGGCATACGACCTCCTTTATTACAATGCTTCCAGGAACTGTGTCCGTGCAGACTCCAGTTCCGGCGGGATCTGGGCACGCTCGATGATTAGTCTCACCACGTCCAGCCGTGGCGGATCGGCCTCCAGTTCCAGCTTGACCGCTGCCCGCAAAGGACCGAGATCAGCCTGGGCTTCCAGCGGCAGGGACAGGTAAAGCTCGTTCAGCCTGTCCTGCAAGGATTTTTCTCGATATTGCTCCCACCCTTCAGGCAAATCCCCCTCGACCATCTCGAAACCTTCAGGGACGGGATGATCAGCGGCAATGTAGCCGGAGGTTAGTACCTTCAAGGGATCGTCGATTTTTTGGATATAGCGATGGACTGCCATTTAGTTCACCTCCGTCACGTAGAAGCCATTGACGTATATAGTTACGCTGCTTTGGGTTTTATACTCTATGAACTGCGCGGCGCTGGTGAGAACCTTGTCCACGAAATTCGCCTGGACGTAGCCGGTGGAAGACGATCCCACGATTCGCCCAACCGTCAAACTGGTCCCCTTCTCTCGAATCCAAGAATCCCCGGCACCCGAAGCGTTGAACTCAAAATCCAAACCGCACTGTCTGGAAATCGGTGGGACGAAACCACTCAAATCGACATCAGCAAAAGCCGATGCCGTTCCGCCGTTGAGAACCCGATAAACTGACCCGGCTTGCGTTTCGGTATAGGCGATATAGGGGCGCGTTGGCCATCCATCCCCCACCCTGAAGGGGCGGAAGTTGCTCGACCCATCGTTTTTGACGGCTATCGGCAATTGCCGCTTTTTCGTATACCCGGATGGCAATGTGATGCTGCCCGTGGCCGCCTCATTCGTGACGGACAGAAGGCCCGCCACCTGAGACCCGTCATCGTTGGAGATAGCATAGAGGTGATACCAGGTCGCAGAAGCCTCGGATCCGGTATCCAATCCATTCGCACCGCTGACCGTGATATCAACCGCCGTTTCCAGTCCAAACTCGATATTCACCGAATCAACCGCATCCCGGCAGCGGAAGCCGGAGGGAATCGTCACAGTCGCGGCATTGGTGTAGGTGACGGCAGGACCGGCCATATAGCCCTTGGGAAAGGGTAAGCCTCCGCCCGCCAGCTTGGCAGCGGTCACGGAACCATCGGCCAGTTCATCGGTTCCCACGGAACCGTCGTCAATCTGGGCGGCCCCGACAGCGTTCAAGGTGGCCAAGGTACCCAAACCCAGATCAGATCGTATTTGAATGGGTGTGCGGTACTCAAAGCCATCTTCGGTTACTTTCTGCCGGGGAAAGCTCAACCCATTGCCTGCCGGGTCAGGCATGTTGATACTCGCGGCTGCGGTTTCCGCATCGTTCTTAGCCTGGATGGCGTCATTCCGTGCAGTTTCAGCATTGGTTTCTGCCGTTTCTGCGGCAGCTTGCGCGGCCTCAGCAGCCGTCTTGGCAGCCTGAGCATCGGACACAATGCTGACCGTCTGGTTGACATTTACCACGTCGCCTGGATCAACGCCGTCGGCCACATTGGTAATGCGCTTGTTCAAAGCGTCCCAGACGTTGGTGCTGTTTAACGCCAGCCGGTTGGTCAGGTCATCGAACACCTCCTGCATCACATAAAACGTTTGCAGGGCGGACTGATCCAGGTCTTCCTCACTCAAGAGCGATCCGTCTTCAAAATCCACCAGGCGGCTGGTGTTGGGCGTTACCCGCCGAACGTCCACAATCGCCCCGCTGGCCGGTATGGTTGAGGTTTTCACCGTGGCACTGGTGGGGAATGTGATGCCGTTATCAAGCACCCCATCTACCCGCACCTGGATATCCGTTTTACTGATATAGCCAAACGGAATGTTAAACGTGTCCGTTACCCCATCCCCCGTGTACTGCACGAAGGATAGGGGCATAGATTGTCTCCGTTATTGGCCAAATTCAAAGATAGGCGCGTAGGTATCCGGGCTGATTTCCTCACCGGAAGCGCCAGTATCGCTTTGCAGAAACTCTTGCAAATCCTCTTGGGTTTGTACCTTGGGAATGGTTTTCTTGATTTCCAGGACTTTGGCCAGTCCTTCATCCTTCTCGTTCTTGAAGCCTTCGAGTAGCAATTGCTCCATCGCCGCATCCCGGTACCGGGCCACCTCGTTGCGAAGCATCATGACCTTGCCGCCCTGCCCTTGGAATTCATGGGAGGTGAAAGGGTCAGAAGCAGCTTGGTAATCCTCAGACTTGATAACCTCTTTCAGCATATCCGTCAGGGTTTTGCCTTCCATGTCCTCCCGGAAGTAGAGCAGGCCCACCTCGCCCATCAGTTCGTTCAGGCGTTCATACGCCGTCTTGCCGTCCCTGTTCCTGAACTGGCTGAGGAAGCGCCGGTCCCGGTTGGAGACGGTATCCACCTGCCCGCCTAGTTGGGAGAGCTTCAGCACTTCCACATCCACTTCGTCCATATCGGATCGGGTGTAGAGACTCAGGATGGGCGTGAGGGAGGGCTTGCCCCGGAAATCGTATTGCACCGGCACGTTCTCGGACAAGAACGGTGTCCGGTTGCGCATGGCATCCACGAAGTTCCGGGCATCCCGGTACAGCGGGTCCTGCATTTCCCGAACCGCCTTGGCCATCGACGGCACAAAGCTTCCGGCCAGATCGTTGGTGAACTTCTCCACCGAGTCCAAGTCGCCATAAGCCATACCGCCGATGAGATCCATCGTGTCAATCAGACCGGTGAGATACTTCCGGCTGGTCAGGTTGCTGGTAATACTGCCCACCAGCTTGGAGTAAAACTCTTTGGTGTCGCCCCTGGCACCTGCCTGCTGGGCTTCCATAAAGTCAGCCATAACGGTGAAATAAGTCGAATACGGTTCAAACCGGGCCAATTCAAAATAGCGGTAGCCGCCGGGAGAGTTGGGATCCGGAATGCGCAGAGAATACGGCTTCCAGCCCGCTTTCTTAAGCTGATCCCGGAGCTGCGGATTGGTCGGTCCCGAACCGGTAATAAACCCCTGGGAGACCAAACCCGCCGCCGTGGCCAGAAACATGGAACCGGTGATCATCTCCCCGATCCGCCGGGCTTGCCGGATGCCGCCTGCCCTTAAATCTTCCCGGACCGCCCGGTTCAGAACCATGTTCACGCCTGGAACATGGTTGATCACATCCTCGATCAGGTTGACCGGGGTTCGGATAAAGGGGGCGATGTTCTGCATCGCAAAACCCAAAAACCCGTCGGCCTCCGCGCCGCTTTTAAGTAGCATCCCCACCTTCCCGAAAATCGTATCCCCGGTCATCGCCTTGGAGAAGTTGGAATCCGTGGCATACTGAAAGACTCTTCGCCCGATTTCATCTTCCCGGATTAAGGCCCCGTTCTGGCTGAAATACTTCTGAAAGCCTTCCTCGATAAACTGGGAAAGCTCCTTACTGCCAGGTTCCAGACCTTGGGCCAACCCTTTTTCCGTCAGTTCTGAATACAGCATCCCCCGCCCGTTGAGGTTCAGGAAGAATTCATCCGCCCCGTTCAGGAGGGTGGTCGGGACATCAATCACTGCCCCCAACGTGCGCATGCCGGTACTCCACACCAGGGACGTGAGCTTGCCGTAGTCGCCTTCATCAATCGCCTGCTGGATCCGCTGACTGCTGACCTTCAAATCCTCTATGCTAGCAAACCGCAAGGCGTCCTGGGCATTCGTCACCACGTTCTCCGCCTTGTCCAACTCGGCAAACACATCCAACTGGGAGAACTCCCCGCCCCGGAAAACACCCCGCCGGTTCCGAATGGCCGACCCGGCCATCCGCCAGCTATCCGCCATTGAGGCCCAAATCCCCCGGTACAGGCTCAACCCCTGCCGAATGGACTGCTTCCCGGATTCCAGCCCCTTGGCGGACTGGACCAGACCACCCAGGATGTATTCCGACGGGGCCAGCCCGGTCTTGAACAGGTTGGACGTGATGTTCACCAGGTGGGTCACCGGGCCGGAGAGCATGGCGTTAATACGCACCCGCGTGATGGTATCCAGAGCCAGTTGAAGTGTTTTGCTTTTGGCATAAGCATTTTTGGCGTTCTGAATGGCCTCGGCCAGTTCCAGCGGATCCAACCCCGGATGTTGGAGGATTTCAGCGGCGTCTTTGGCAAACGTGCTTCGGACCTTCCGGGCATTCAGGCTTCGTCCCAGTTCGGAACCCACCAGAGCATCCGCCGGAACAATCCGGTAGGCCGCTTCCTGGAGCTGGACCAGTTGCCTCGCCGCATCATCATCCAGGTTCTTGACCAGGGGAGCCAACCGGTCCGCCTCTCGGGCAATGGCATCCAACACGTTGGAGACCACCACGCCCCGAATCCCTGCCTCCCGGATGGTTTCCGCATCCCGCAGCAAGGTCTGGGTCAGGCTTCCCTTGGAGACATCCGTGATATCGGCAAGGTTAGCAATCGTCTCACTGAACTGCTTCTCGGCCTCTTCAATAGTTTCCGGGTGGCTGATCACCTGGTCATTGTCCCGAACCGCCTGAACCATCCGCTCCACCAGTTCCTCCACCCGATCCGCACTTTGAAAGGCATCCGGATCAATGTAAGGCTCCAGGTTGATCTTCGTGGGATCGCCGCCTTCCTCCAGAATCCGGTTGAATTCCTGGCCGTAGGCTTCGGCCTTGACTTCATCAATCGGCGGGATATCTACCGGCTTGCCGGACTCATCCAGCAAGGGCGGGAGATCCGGTGCCACATTTTCAGGCCGGGTAAAGGTCAGCTTGCCGTCTTCCAGCGTTTGCACATACCCATTCTGGGTCAGCTTGTTCTTCATCCGAACAAACATCGGATCCTTCTTGGAAACCTTCGATAAGTCGAATTCCACCCGCTTGATGTCCTGAAGGTTGATCTTGTCTCCCGGACGGAAATCGGTATAGAACTCGGCTTTGCCGTCCTTGGCGATTAACTCCAGACCCGGTTTGGCCGTATTGACTTTTCCGGAAACGCCTTGGGCGTCGATTTCAAAGAAGACACCGGTGTTTTTCCCCTGTCCTGTGGCCAACTCCTCCGCATTGGAGAAATACACCCGCTCCCCGCCAAAAGGCGTGCCGTGCTGCCCTTCCACGAGATTGACCAGGTTGTCCACGCTGGATTCCCGGTAGAGGGTATCCGTATAATCCGAGAGGTTCCTAATCTCATTGGTCCCGCTAAAAGCATCGGTAATCGGGATTTTGGGCTGCACTTCCGGTAAAAGAACTCGCCCTTCCACCTTGGTCTCGATCTTTTTAGGAAAGAGCACATCCAGTTCCGCATCCACGGAATCGGCGTTTTTCGCCAGCACCTTGGCAGCTTCCGCATCCCCTTGGGTCGCCCGGAGCCGCCGCAGGTGCTTGAGTCGCTTCAAGGCGGTAAACAACCCATCGGTGATCACCCCAAGGCCCAGCCCTTCTACTACGTTCTTGAAGCGGCCTTCGGCCTCCGAGTCCTCCGGCTTGGCCTGGAGGTACTCCGTCACCGGGTTCCTGAGCGCCGGGTTTTCCTGCACCAGGTTGGACAACCGCTGCTCGTGAGCATCGAAGGAAAAGTAATCGGCCAGGCCGCCTTGCACTGCCGCCCGTGTGATATCCCAGGCTTTCTTGCCCTTCTTCGCCCAGCCCGCCATCTTGAGAAACTTCCCGGCCCCGATAAAGCCGCCCACAAACCGGGCAATGGGCTCCAGCACCTTTCCCGTGGTGGTCTGGGGTTCATACGGCACGTATTCCTTGTCCGGCAGGTCACCGCCAAACCGGTTGGCCACCCAGTCGGCTCCGCCGTACAAGGCCTCGATGGTTTCCCCCACCGAGTTGACGGCCCCCAGGCCAACGGCTTCGGGAACGCCCAGGGTGACATCCAGGGCGGCTTTTCCTAAATCAAACCCTTCCTCTGGCGGTGTTTCATCAACAACGGTAGCTTCCCCTTCCAATGCCGTTGGTTCGTTTGCCGGTGAATCCGTTATCCCTTCCTCCGTCAGAATGGACTGGAGTTCGGGACTGAATTCATCGGCCACTGGATTTTATCCTCCTTTGGATTGCTTCAATGGCTTGCTGTTTACGTTGTGGGGTCAGGGTGGACTGATTAATTTCCTGTATCATTCGCTTGCCTTGTTCCGGTGTGAGGGAGCTGCTTGGCGTGTTTTGGGGCTTCTTCTCTTGAGTTGCCCCAAACTGTTTGTCCAGCCGGGGAAAGAGCGTGTTCCAGATGTAATCGTTCAGCTCGTCCCGTGTTGGGGATTTCTCCTGCTTTTCCTGTTCCCGGATCCAGGCATCGATGGAGCGCCGGACTTCGGTTTCCACCTGGATATTTCGGCTTCTCACCCGTTCGGCCCGGTTGCTGGCAAAACTTGAGAGGTTCAGCTTGTAGCGATCCACGGCACTCTGGACGGCGGTGTTGGTGAGTTCTTTCTTTAACTGAGCGAGCCCTGAATCCCGCAACTCCCGATCCCGGTTGATATTGACCGTTTGTCCGTACTGGCGATACTCGTCCGTGGTGATGTCATTATTGAGAAGGGCCTTGTTGACCTTGCTCATATCCGTCCCGCCGCCATACACGTAGTTGCCAATATCCGCCGTGCCTTGTCGGCCTTGGGGTACCGGGTTTCTTCGTTGTTCCTGGAGCTTGCGCTGGACTTGCAGAATTTCCAGGAACTCATCCGCCATTTGGCGCTCATGGAAATCCTTGCGGTACTTGGAGATATCTCTCCAAGGGTCGCCATATAGGGTGTCAAAGATTTCCACCTGAGCCTTGCGCAGGAACTCTTTCCGGTCTCGCTCCTCCAAGGCATCTTCCCGCTGGATATCCGTAAAGCGTTCGCTGTTAATCGCCCGCCGGGCATCGTTGAGTTTTGCTTTGATATCGGCAATATCACTCAACTTGGCCTTGTCCCGTGTGGTGATATAGCGGGCTAGATCCAGGATTTTCGGGTTCTTGGTTTCGGACGCCACGGCAATGATGGAATCAGCGAGGATCTGGTTCATCTCGGTGCCGTTCCCACCGGTCATCTGGATGGCCTTGCGGGCCTCGTTGGACAAATCATCCGCCCATTGCTGGTACAGGGTATCCCGGTCTTTCTGGAACAGTTCCAGTTTTTGGGTGCCGTCAATGTCCATCTCCCCAATGGCCAAGGCGCGATCCACCAGCGTGGTTTGCAAGGCTTCCCGGAAGCCGTTGAGCTTGGTGGTGGCCAGACTGCTAAACGCATTCTTGGCATTTTCAATGACCTGTTTCTGACGGTAGTTGATATGCTCATTGAGTAAGGCCTGCCGGGTTTTCTGGGCTTGCGGAAAGAAGTCTTCGGCAAAGGCCCGTGTATGGTACTTGCCTTGAATCCCTTCAAAGGCTTGGGTCAGCCGGTCTTCAAAGAACCGGTCAAAATCCGCCGGGTCGTCACTGTCTCTGACAGGATTATTGGCCCATTCGGTACGAACGGTCTGGTCAAACTCCAACGCCTTCTGGCTCAGTTGGGCCTTGTCAAAGTAAATCCGAAGCCACGGGTTGGAGGACTGGAACAACTGCAATTGCTTGGAAAGTTGTTCCCGTTCTTGAGGCAGCAAGTTAGGATCATTGAGTTTTTTCCGCAGAGATTGAATGGACGCATTCCAGTCCGACTGGTTCTGGACGGCCAGTTGTCCGGCCATTGCTTCGGCTTCCAGTTTCTGACGTTCCAGCGTTTGCTTATCCCGCTTCTCAATGAAGCGATCCAGGCCGGGTTGAATTTTCTGAAGTGATTCCGCCAACTGCAACAGGCTGTTGGTTTTAGGCGGTGGAGCTACCGGTTTTTCCTGGGGCCGATAATAGGTATCGACTGGCCGGGCTTGCGGCTGCAAGTCCTGGGGCTGAATCTCCCCAGTGACCTGAACTCGTCTGACCATTGCTACCAGCCGTCCTTGTAGCGTTTGTACTTGTCGGCCAAACCTGACCCACGTTCGGCCACGTCACCGACAATCTGAAGCGCCGTACCCAACAGGTTCGGACGCACCACCGGTTCAGGAATGTAGGGCTGGACTGAAGCGATCCGGCCTTCTGCTTGCGCCCGCAGTCCCTTGATATCTTCCTGGCTCTGAAACCTGGAGAATTCCCGGTTGCGCCGGACACTTTCATTGAACACGTCTTCCTGCCGGTAGAAATCCCGAAGCAGGTTATCCACCGACAATCCGGCCACACCGGCTTCTCCTGTTGCCACCCGCGTTGTCGCCCTGGCTTGTGCGGCATCCAGGCGGGTTTGTTGAATCTGTTGGGACGCTTTCTCATCTTCCTGCTGCTGCCGCAGGTTTAGTTGCTGGGCCTGCTGGAGATAGCTTTCCTGGGCCAGCCGGGCGTTTTCCAAAATCTGCTGGTTTCGGGCCTGGCCCAGTTGGGCTTGGTACGAGGCTTGGGCTGACGCCTGCTGGGACTGACCGATGTAGGAGACGATGCCCGTGGCGGCGCTGGTGACAATCGCTAACCCACCCAGCGCCAGGGAAATCGTTGCTGGTTCACACATCGTCGGTTTTAATCCTCACAAATTCAAGAAATGGGACTTTTTCAACGCCTAAAGTCTCGTGGCGATTGATAAAGGTAAAGCCGCACCACTGGAGCCAGCGAATATGAACGGTGTTCCGCTCGTCCACCACATTCCAGAGCAGGTCATACCGCTGGTGCATGGCCTCAATCCACTGCCGGGATTCCTTGGCAAAGCGTCGCCGATATTTCAATATCTTCGGGGAGCACAGCATCCAGACCGCACCGACACGGGGCTGGTTTCCCATTGAGACGGCTCCAAACATACCCAGAATGGAGCCATCTTCGTCCATGATGGTGGTGGGGAGGTCTGAGAACTGAACGCCGTGGCTCAAGGAAACCACGGGTTCATGCCCACTCATCGCCCGGATTTCCGCTTCGTCTTCCGGTCTCAAGTCCTGGGAGAGGGCAATCGCCTCTCCCAGTGTGGCGGGCTTGAGATAGGGCATGAATTACAGTCCTCTTAATATTTTTCGCTCTGCGGGGAATATAGGGACTTGTAATTGATATCAGTATTTGATATCATATAAGTTATGAACGCCAAACACCGTAAGACCTTACAAGCCGTCTTTCACCATCCGCCTTTGGCGAACATTCCCTGGACCGATATTGAATCCTTATTGTCGGCCCTAGGAGCGGAAATCAGCGAAGGAAACGGCTCGCGTGTCAGGATTGCCTTGAACGGTGTTCGGGCCGTTTTTCACCGGCCCCATCCGCAAAAAGAAACGGATCGTGGCGCGGTTCGCTCACTACAACGATTTTTAACCGAAGCGGAGGTTAATCCCGATGCAATATAAAGGCTATCTGGCAACCGTCCAATACGACGAGGATGCAAAGCTCTTTCACGGCGAAGTCATCAATACCCGTGACGTGATTACCTTTCAGGGTACATCCGTTGACGAACTGGAACGGGCGTTCCAGGAATCTGTCGATGATTACCTGGCATTCTGTGCCGAACGGGGTGAGGAACCCGAAAAGCCTTTTTCAGGAAACTTTCCCGTCCGAACCACGCCGGAACAGCATAAAAGAATCGCCGCTGCCGCAAAACGCGCCGGTAAAAGCCTCAATGCCTGGGTCTGTGAACAGCTTGACCAGTCGGCTGGTTAATTCTGATGACTACGCAATCTCTCACCTTTGAAGAAGCCATCCAGGCGCTGGATAAAGGTAAGGACCTGTACATTGAGGCTCCCACTGAGTCTCTATGCCATCACCTTCATGGCAGTGTTAATCGGGAGCCAGTGCAGGAATTATTGTTATTCATGGCCGAACAGAAAGGCTGGCCTGTTTATATGTGCCACGGTCACACCAAAGACGAGTAAGCTACACCTTGTCCAGCTTAGCGGCTTGAGATAGGGCAAGCATTTTGTCCTTTCGATGAAATGTTAGCTTGTAAAATAATAACTGAGTATCCTTTTGAGAAATACTTATGGTCTGTAAGTTTTGTGGCAATCAAAAGGCCAAGTTAATAAAGGCCCATATTGTCCCTGCCTGTTTTTACCGAGAGATAAAAAAGGATAGTGGTCCTTTGCTGATTGCTCAAGGAGGTGAGCATAATAAAAAATCACCCACGGGCGTTTATGATAAAAACATTCTTTGTGCTACCTGCGATGGAAAAATTGGAAAATGGGATAATATAGCAATACAATTTTTTACAGACACCTCAAAATGGTTAAAAAAGGATGCTAAAGGAGAGACCTATTACGAAATTTGGGCTTATGATTATAAGGCTCTTAAGCTGTTTTTTATTTCCTTGATATGGAAGGCATCTGTATCTAAAAATACAATGTATAAATATGTCAATCTTGGACCGTTTGAACAAAAGGCTCTGAATCACTTACGGACAGAAGATCCAGGCTCTATACATGATTTTTCGGTTATTCTTTATAAATTCTCAAGTACAATTGACCCGAATTTTATGTATAATTCAAACGGTCAAATAAAGGCAATGCTAAACCCTGTAGCTGATAGAAAAGATGGGTTCAATTATTATCGGTTTTATCTAAATGAATTTATCTTACTTATAAAAGTTGATAAGCGGCCTTTAAAAAAACCTTTTTTGAATTTAGCCTTAGAAGAGAACAAGCCTCTTTTTATTATGGAAATTGATTTTGATGCAAGTCTAGAGAAAAAATGGATGCTAAGTGTTATAGCTTCAGTGAGATAAGTTCACACTCTCTGGCTTCTGCGTGTATAAAAAGCTTCCCATTCGGCACTCAGGAGATTGCAAGGAAGAAAGGTATCGTTAATCACTTCAATGGTCACTTGGTCATGCCGGGATTGAACTAGGAATGTGAACTTGCCGTCAGCCAAGGGAACCGAACCAATAGTGTTGTTCCCAGCCCCTAGAATGGTGCCGGTGAACTTGTAGAGGAACGACTCCCGAAACTTGGGGGTTACGGCTATTGCAAAGAAGCCGGTATCTTCAAACACCAGCGTCCAAGTTCGCATCTGGAGGCGTCCAGAAACGAGGGCGGACTGGCTGCCATTCTGGCCACTTTCCCGCAGGAACTGGTGACTGAAGGTGTAGCGCAGTTCATATTGCTGGCCGATAAATACGGCCTCGGTATCATACTGGCCCTGAACCTTGACGGTGTTGCCGGTCTGTTCAATCACCGGAATCAGCATGCCTTCTTTTAGTCCTACCGTGCTATCACGAGTGACCACTTGCATCACGCCGGACACGTCATACGGGAGCGTCCAGGTGGTTTCATCCAGGCTTGAATTGTAGGATGCGGACACGCTAGGTGAATCGTCCTGAAGTCGGCGATCCAGGTGGGTCAGGTAGGTGGAATTCACATCCACCTGCTTGGGAGCCACATTCATCTTTTCCAAGTAAACCCCGTCAGCCCGCTGGGTCAAGATGTAGAGCAGGGACTCAATAAAGTCGATGTTCAGGATGGTGCAATCTTCAAATCTCCAGCGGCTCCAGGCCGATTGCAGTTTTTCATTGCCCCGCCAGTAATACTTGTAGACGTAGACTTCATTGGCGGCATTGGGGCTGATGGTGCAAAGCAAGTCTTCATTGGTAGTAACCGCCAGCTTGCTCACATCCTTGGGAATGTATTTCGGGACGTGAGCCGTAATATCCGCTGCGTCGTTGGTTTCGTTCTGGTCCGAGACATAATATTCTCGAATCTGGGTAAAATTCCCGTTATTCACCGCAAAGAAGACGTTCTTTCCAGCACCCATCGGCTTGGCAATCCGAGAGTTTTCAAAGACGGTCTTTTGGGTAATGGAAACCGTTTTGGATGAAAGAATGTCTCCACCCTTCAGAATAAATTGTGTCTGGTCCGAGAACAGCAACAGGTCTTCGTCAAAGGGAATGGCATGGCGCAAGATGGAGACTTTGTTGCTGGAGGCCGCCACATCCACCGGATCGCTATCCAGTAACGTGGTCACTGTTTCCGGGAAAAACTCAAAGAACTCCCCGGCCCGGCTAAAGATAACGCTTTCATCGGACAGGAAGCCCAACCGGTTCTTGAACAGGAAAATATCATTGATTTCACTGCCGATAAAGGACGGATCAGGAGCCGATTCCTCATCCCCCACAATCCGCTTGCCCCAAGTCGCTTGCTTGAAGGTAAATGTCCCGTCTGATTCCCGGATCAAGGTATGGGGCATGGTAGCGGGATCAAGTTCCCAATTAATGTCCGGTTTCACCGTTTCAACCCAGACCCCTGTGCCGAAGTTGCTGCCGGAGTCGCTTGGTTCAAAAATCACATAGTAATTATCGAAGCTGGAATTCTGATCCCCGGTAATCTCCATCACAAAATCCCTGGGAGCCACCGTGGGCAGATCGGTAAAGCGCTGGATTTTCTCCTTGGCGGACTTCAGGGAATTCCCAGCGTTACTGTCTTCCGTATCCAGGGTGAAGGCGCTGTCGTCATCTTTCTTGACCTCAATGGTGGACTGTACCCGTGTCACCGTCCATCCGGCCCCCAGGTTGGTGGAGAGTTGGCTGGCCAGTTGGGTGGCAATGTAGTCGGTCTGGATGTTACTGGTGCCCGTGGTGTGGCTGGCCTTCTCCACGCCATCCACAAACACTTTGTAGTTGCTGCTGGCGTTGGCCTGTTTCACAAACACCAGCCCGGCACTGCCATACTTGGGAGACTTGTTGCTGGTAAAGGCAACGGTTTGGGTGAGATTCACGATAAACGTGTAGTCAGCAATGGTGACGGCCCGAAAGCTGGTATTGGGGGTGGCGGCGTTCAGGTAGGTCGTGCCGGTGGGGAAAGCCACGGTTTTTTGAGCGCCGGAAAGATCATACACCTTGAGATCGCCGTTGGTGACGATGACCACGTAGCGCTCATTGCTGTCCCGGTTAATGGTGTGGATGAAGGCATTGCCCACCTGTAGGCTGTTTAACTTAGCCACAAACTCCAGAGGCGGACGTTTTTTCAAGCCCTCTACTACCGAGGAATACCCGTTGATCTGCTCCTCGCACTGGGAAGCCAGCCGAATCGGGGCAGGCTGTTGAGAGACCCCGTTAATCAGGTTCGGGATCGATCCACTGACCAGCGGCATTGGCTATTTCCTATCCAATGGCCGGTAGGCGTCGTAGTGGTCAAAGATGCTGTAATCGCCGGTGTCGCCTTCGGCTTCCTTGAGATCGGCCAGGGCTTTCTGTTCATCGACTGCCGTAAAGCCATGCAGGGTGTCTGATCCCACCATGCGATCCTGAAAAATCCGGGCCGCCCGAATGGTAATAAACTGCCGGGCGACTTGCGGAAGCTCCTCAAACGGGAACAGGAAGATGATTTCCGCCTTGACGGTCTTGTCAAACTTGAAGGTATGGTCTTTCCGATTGTAGAGTTTCAACCCCCGCTGAACCACATCGAGTTCCGGGAACTGATCGGCATCCACCCGCACCATGTTGGCCGCCAGGATGATTTCCTGGTTCACGTCCGGCACGAGGGGATAATCCTTCTCGATATTGAAATGCCAGCCGACGCTTTGGACTTCCCGTGACACCTGGCTCAATATCGCCTTGGCTTGAATCATGTCTACCGTGGCCGCCCCGCTCAGGGTATTCACCGGGGCTTCGCCAATCACCGACAACATCACGTTCATCGCTTCCAGCTCTGTAAGTAATGGGGGCGTTATACCCATCATCACCTCCAGGCTGATAATTCAAAATAAGGTCGCCAAAGTCAAATGCAGATAATAGGACCACTTAACTGTTGATAGTAATAAATTAGAGTAAAGAGAAGAATAGCTATTACAAACAAATAGCAAGGTATTAGAGCCTTAATGGTTTTTTTGTACCCATCTCCACTCCCAAGATTTTTTAAGCCTTCATCTTTTTCATGTTCAAATTGTTCATACTTTAGCAATTTTCGACTGATCCAGCTTCCGATTTTGCTATAAGTAATATGTTCTGCCTTAATTTTATTAATGAATGACCAACCAATAGTAATTAGAAATATTATTGCAAAAACACAGAAATAAACAACGTAGTTCGGAGGCAGATCTCTTGGTGAAATAATTATAGCTGAAAGAGCAGCAAGAACAGCTGCATTTACCGATAAGGAATAAGTGAAGAACTTAAATTCAGTTTCTCTGTACCATTGGTATTCTGTAGCCTGAAATTTAAAAAAGGCAAGTTCTATTGAATCTTTCTGCTCTTTATCCATTAATGGTTTCTCTCCTATCTCCTCACTATATTATTTATCAAGGAAATCCTATACTGTGCTCCTCTATTAGGAGGAATCTCCATGTTTTTTTCATACAAAAACAGGAGGCCACCGGAAAAACCGGCAGCCTCCTTCAGGGAGTGAGAGGGAGCATCAGGCATCAATTCGAGTCGTGCCCATGAAGGCACCACTCATCAGAACGGTGATATCCGGGCTAGTGGCACCGGCCAGGGTTGCCCGGATCTTGGAACCATTGTCCACATGGATGGTATAGCTGGCGAATCCTGCCGCTGTGAACGAGTCCAAGGGCGCATAGTTGGTGCCATCGAGCGCCACCTCGATGGTGACGGTGCCGCCACCGAACGTCCCGAAAACGGCAATACTGAACGAATTGCCGTCTACCTTGGAACTCAGGACGACCGGTGTGCCAGAGCCGTTGGAGGTCTGGTTGGATAACAGGGATACAGTCATCGTCAGTCCTCCTTAAGCTTTGGCTAACTCGACGGCACACTCAGGCCGCAGGATGCCGTGGCCGATGGCATACTTGGCCACCATCAGCGTTCCCTGACGGCGGATGTCATACGCCGATTCCACGGCCAGATCGAGGAGCTTCACCGTCCCGATGGCGGACTTGTGCATGACAAGAGCAATGGAGTTGGTGAAGTCCCCGTGATAGGTGTTGTTGGCTCCCGCTTCCGCCGAGGCAATGTTCGTGGTCGGGAAGTTGTTGGTCTTAACCAGCGTGACGTTGGAGACCTTCAGGATCTTCCCTTCCGCATACACGCCCATGCCGCCCCAGTCCTTGTTGTAGAGCTTGGTGTTCTGGGCGAGCAGGGAGTAATGTTTCGGCTTAAGGAAGCAGTACCGGTCTTCTTCCGGGATGTCCTTTTCATCCATCGCTTGCGCGGCGGCGAAAATCCCGGAGATCAGGGTTTCGGCATCCACGTCATAGTTGGCGTTGACCAACCGGGAGCCGCCGAAACCGCCGGTGACCGTTGAGGAAGCACGGGCCGCCAGGATACCGATTTGCAGCAACTGCTTGTCGGCCTTGCGGGCCAGCGCCCGGCCCTGTTCGGACGAGTAGATGGCCCGGACATCGTAGTGGTTCTTGGCCTCGTCGATGTTGGCGATGAAGGTGTCCGACACCAGCAGGTCATCGATGTTGATGATCCGCTCGGCGTGGACAATCTTCTGGGAGCCGGTCAACTCGTTCCCCGGCGTGTGGTAAGCCGCATCGGTTTTCCAGGTCGCCGGGAACTGGGCCGATTTACCGTGAGGGATGGTCCGCACGATGTGCTTGTCCATCATCACGTTGGTCTCTTCAAAGGCGGTCAGGACCTCCCCTGCGTAGACCTTGAGAAATAGGGCGTTATCATCGCCCGCTTGGTTGATTTGACCAAGCCGTGAGGGGGTTGCGTTGGACATAGCCGTTGTTCTCCGTTATGGGTTGGGAACATTGGCCACATCACCGGTTGCACACTGTTCCGCCGGTTGTTCCCCGCAGGGAGCCAAGCAAGACAAAGGCCCCGTGAGGTTAGTCACGGGGCCTTCTCGTGGCGGGTGGTGTGGTGGGTTAAATGGGTAAGAGATAAGAGACTTGCATTTTAAACTACCATATGATACTATTTGATAATAAATGATAAAGGAATTACACATGCCAAATACACAAGATTGGATGTCAACAGAAGAAGCAGCTCAATATATACGGCTGGGAAAAACCGTGCTATACGGAATGGCTCAGGATGGTACTATCCCAAGCAGTAAGGTGGGAAACAAATGGCTCTTCAGCAAAAGTGACCTGGATGCCTGGCTTCGCTCAAACAAGCCATTAGAAGATTTCTTCATGGAAACACCGGCTGAAATCGAAGAAAATTTTCAGTTGAGAGAGCCGCAAATAGAGGCTTATCAAGCTCTTTATAACTACTTCAGGAATGGAAATAAAACTGCAATCCTGCAAATCCCTGTTGGCTGTGGAAAATCTGGTATAGCAGCTATTGCGCCTTTTGGAATAGCTCACGGGCGAGTATTAATAGTGGCACCTAATTTAACCATCAAAGAAGGCTTATTTGAGTCAATGGACATAACAAACCGACAAAAGTGCTTTTGGCGTAAACGCGGTGTATTAAAAGATGAAAACATGCTTGCTGGGCCTTATGCATGTACCCTAGATACGGGGAACATTTCTATTTGTGAAAAATCACACATTGTAATTTCCAATGTTCATCAACTTTCTACAAATCCAGAAAAATGGTTAAACAAGTTTTCTAAAGACTTTTTTGATTTAATCATAGTCGATGAAGCCCATCATTCACCGGCAGATAGCTGGAAAGCTGTCCTGGAATATTTTCAAGACGCAAAAGTCATCAATATGACAGCCACACCCTTTCGGAGTGACAAGCAGCAAATTGATGGTGAACTGGTTTACAGATATCCATTTAAAAAGGCCACGATTAAAGGCTATATTAAAAGAATAAAGGCGTCTTATGTAGCCCCATCTGAACTGGTTTTTGAGGCTAAAGGGGAAACAAAAACATATACATTGGATGAAGTCCTGAAAATGAAAGAAAAGGACTGGTTTAGTAGAGGGATTGCTCTTTCAGATGTCTGCAATGAAAGCATTGTTGATAATAGCCTTCAGAAACTTGAAGAACTGAGAGAAACAGGAACCCATCATCAATTGATTGCTGTCGCGTGTTCCGTGGAACATGGCAAAAGAATAAAGGCTATGTATGAAGCTAGAGGATTCCATGCAGAGGTTATTTACAGTCAACTTGATGAAAATAAACAAAGAGAGATTAAACGAAAACTAACCAGCGGAGAATTAGATTGTATTGTTCAGGTACAAATGCTGGGAGAAGGGTTTGATCATCCAAAATTAAGTGTGGCTGCAATATTCAGGCCCTTCAGAACATTAGCCCCTTACATTCAGTTCGTTGGAAGAATTTTAAGGGTTATTGTTCAAAATAGCCCAGGTCATCCTGACAACTATGGACACATCGTAACTCATGCAGGGATGAATCTGGATAAACGGCTTGAAGAGTTTAAACTTTTTGAAAAAGACGACCAAAAATTCTGGGAAAGTGTTATTGGTGGTGAAGAACCTGATCTTCCTCGTAAGGTAACCTCAGGTGAAGCCAGAATGCGTTTATCGGAACCAGTTCTCGCCAAGTCGGAAATTGTAGATTCCTTAATTGAAGAAGATTTTATTACCCCAGAAGATGAGGATCTCATTCGTGAGCTTGAAGTCAAATTGGAATCTTTAGGTCTTGACCCTTCCAAAGCCAAGGAAATGGTTTTAGGAAAACAAAAAGAGAAAAAATTTAGTGCCGCGGCGGAACCCTATCAAGTTTTACCGCAAAGAGAATGGGAGCAATTAAAAAAAGGACTAAGGGACAAGGTAAATCGCGCAGCAAATCTGCTTATAAATCGGCTGGAAATACAAAAGCATGGCCGCGATCTGGTAAACAAAGGGGTGCCTGCGAATAATAATCTTGTTGCTGGAATAACCTTAATAAATCAAGAACTGAAAAAGAAACACTCAAAACCGAGAGATGAGTGGACTATTTCTGATTTTAAGCAAGCCCATGAAGATGTTGAAGAAATTCTCAATACGCTCACCAAACGATTTAAAGGACTTTTAAATGACTAAACCTAAAGGAAAAACACCCTCCTTGCTATCTAGGACTAATGGAAGACCTGAAAGCTTTGTAAGTAAAAAGAAATCTAATTGTGTAAGGTGTAAAGCACCTATCTATAAGGATACTAAAGGTTTTAGAATACCCACGATACAAAGCGGTTTTGTGAGCAAACGTCCTTTCTGCTTGGACTGCTTTGGGCAGATTATCGAACAGACGAAAAAAGAATTATCAGCTATAGAGCAGGAATGGTTAGCTACAAACGGCATCCCAAAATAAGGATTAATGACACCGCAAACTTTTAAAAAATGCTTGACCTACCCAGTTTCTCAATCACATCTTGCCGGTAAGCCGGGTCGCTCTTGTATCTTGGATCTTTCATCGCTGCCGTCAATTCCGCCGTGGAGCGGAAGACGGACGCGGCATCACCGGTGGCAGTTCCTTTCACTAATCTGGGTTCGTTGCCCTCGGAAGCCACATATTTGGCCATCAAGCCTTGAACACTCAGTTTGGCTTGTTCCAGGTCTCCGCTATTGACGCTGGTGTTGAACGCATTGATTTCATTGAGGGTCAGGTTCTTGGCTGCCCATTGGATCATCTCGGTATAGCCTTGCTGACCGCCAGCCACCTCAAAGACTTCACTTTGATACTGGACTGCCAAAGCTTCTTGCCCCCGGATATACCCATCGACATATTCCCGGCTGATCCCGGCCTTGGCTAGTTTTTCGTAGCTGTCCTCACTCAACTGGCCGGATTGCTCGTATTCTGCCGACAGATCGGTCATGTTCAGCCCGGCACTTTCCACAATTTCGTTGACCGCATCATCGGTTTCCGAGGCATCAGTATCGGCCTTCTGGGGTTCAGTCCCTTGAGCCTTGGCCTCGCTGGTTTTCGCTTGCGCCTTCTGGGTAAACTGCTTTTCCAGTTCGCCGTAGGCTTTGGCCAGGTCTTCCGGGGTCTCGAATTTTTCCGACAGCCAGGACGGACGCTCTTCGGTCTTGGCTTCAGGCGTCTTGTTTTCCGTCGTGCTTTCCGCCGTTGCCATTTCAACATCCGGGATCACCTTGACCGGCGAATCCGGCCCGGTGGGTTCACTTTTGATTTCAATGCGTTCCATATTGCTTGGTCTCCTTGGTTAGAGGGAGTCTAAAAGTCGATCCGTTGCGTACCATCCGGCATTAGGGTCACGACGGGTTCACGCTTTCGGTTGGAAGCCAATACCGCGTTGGCCTCGGCCACCACGGTCTTTTGAACCGACATCACGTTTTCGGGTTCCAGCACCTCGGCATCTTCCTCGGTAATGGTTCTTTCGGTGATGCTGACCGCCGGGCTATTGGCCGGGATTTCCGGGTTGTTGAGGGACATTGGACACTCCTTTCTGAATTACGCCGCCAACCTGCCGGAGCACTTCCGGCCCGAACTGGCTGAGCATGGCTTGTTGTTGGGCTGCTTGCTGGGCCTCCGCAATTTCTTCCTTGGTCTTGATGAGACCCTTGGTATCAATGCCGATGGCGGTGGCCCGGCGGGCAATGTAGTCATCCAGGTTCATATACTGGGCCAGGATTTCCGGCCCCAGCGTGTTGGCCAGCCCGCTTATAAAGACCTCCAGCTTGTTGAGGTCGTGCCCCCGTCCCAGCGCCTCCAGGCCCGTGATAATCATCGGCTTAACCGAGTCCCTGGGCAGAGACGGGAGCTTTTTGGCCTTTTCCATTTGGTGAATCTTCCGGCGCACGTAAGGTAGTTGGAATTCCTGGGCTAGAATCGAGTAAAGCCCACCCAAAGCATCTTCCAGTTCGCGGGCCATAAAGCGGACTTCTTCGGCGGTGACCCGCTCGGCGTTACGCTGTATTGAGGAGTTGAGCAGGAAAGCAAAACTGAGTCGCTCTTCAATGCGCCCCATTTGCTCATAGGCAATGCGGAAGTCGTTGAACTTTTGCAATTGCAGAATGGTGACATCATCGGCGTTGCCTTCCCGAATCGCGCCATTCGGGGATTCCGCCAGTGTCTTGGCACGGGTCGTGCCGTTGGGATTAATAAGAAACAGCACCTTGGCCGCAGCCGCAGAGCCTTCCACAATGGCACGGGATAACCCTTCCAGGGACTTCAGGTCACCCAGGTACTCCTCGACATACCCGCGTCCGTAGTCTTCACTGTCAATCCGATTCCCCCGCAGGGCAATAAACGGACAGCGATCCAATGGATACGTTCCCTTGGAACCGGGAATCACAATCCCTTTAACTTCCTGGGAAACCGTCCATTGCTTATCGGTTCGTTTCACCCAGGTATAGAGGTTGACGTTCTTTTCCACACTGTCCATCCGGGCAGCGATGAGTTCCCGAATCTCTTCCGGCAGAGCTACCGGGGCCACGGTTTCATGGATCACCATTTCCAGCACATTGCCCATCGGATCACGCTGGATAACGTAGCGATCCAGGTGAAAGACCCGCATCCCGTCCTCACGGGACATGTCCATCAGGACATTTCCTGCCACCAGCAGGTGCTTGAGGATTTCAAAGACGGCCACCCGATCCGCTGACGTTTCAATCTCAGTCATCACGGCCTGCTCAATCCGAGACAAGCCGGATTCCATTTCCGTCTTCATGCCGGGATCGGCATTTTGAAGCTGGCTCAAGGTGAAATCGTCAATCTTCAGGCGAAAAAATGGACTGTTGGGCGGCAGGAGGGCCAGGAGCAGCTTGGAAGCGAGATTATTGACGCCTCGTGCACCAACGCCCTGAAAGGGGGTTTCCAGCCGCATTGTGCTGGTCTGGCCGTCCGGTGGCAACAAGCTGGGAATCGTCAGCTTGGAGACTTCCCGTGCCCGTTCCAGGTACACGCTCCGTTTTGGCTCCAGTTCCCGGTAACGGGCTTCAGCGGAGCCAACAGATTCAGTTTTCATGATGACCCTAGTTCGGGATATTCAATCCGCTTGCTGAACCGGGAATCGAGAGGTCAATCCTTAAGCTACGGGTGCCCGAGCGCTTGGCCTTCTTCTGATCCTTGCGTTTGCGGTTATCGTCATTAAGAACAGGTGCTTCGGGAGTCGGTTCCGGCGCTGGGGGAGGCGGGGGCAATTCCGGTGGCTTCACCGGTTCAATTTTTGGAACCTTGGGTTTGGACGTGCACATTCAATTGACCTCACAAGTTGATGGATTGCCCACCCTCCCGGCTGACCTGTCCAAGAGGACTTTCCAGGATGTTCTCATTCTGGCGTTTATACATTTCATTGAGAAAACGAACCACCCGGCGTTCCCCCGCTTTCAACCAAACCTCCCGATCCGACCATTCCATCTCCGGATAGCGTTCCGGGTAACGGTGGTTCAGCTCGTCCAGGAGGGGCTTGGGAATCAATGGAAAGTTATTTTCTTGCATCGCTTTTCCTCCTACACGGGCCTCTATTTCATAAAGTGATATAAACGACGAAGGACTAATTGACTACTATTGTTAGTCGAATAATCGATTTTAGTCGTATAAAGTGTCGAAAAATGACACTTTATGGGAATGAAATCTAAGTTGGTTTATCTATTTCAAAATTTACGGCGATTTTCGCCGCAAATGCTAGGTTTTATAAACCGAATCTATAAATATCCCACTGGAATGGCATCAACATCCTTGGAGATTGGCAGAAGAGAACTAACGAAACATATTAGGCCTCCATGCCCAATGGGCATGTCCAGGTTTTGCAGAACATCAAATCCCTTGAATCCCGCATTTTGAATCGAAGCGGTTTTCTTAATCTCAATCGGCCAGAGCATGCCATTTTCCTCCAGCAGCAAACCCACTTCGTTTTTATCTTTATCCCGGTAGAAATAGAGACGCGGGGTTCGTCCCTGATGGAGGTAAGACTTTATGATTTCGGATATTACCCAGGTTTCCAGAATTGCGCCCGACATCGCGCCCCGCTCCAGGACATCCGGTGTCAGCCAACCGGTCAGGAAGGAGCACAGGCCCGTATCCATAAAGTAGAGTTTGGGTGTTTTCACCAGCCGCTTGGTTCGGTTATTAAAATAGGGCTGAAGCTGGTAAATGATGCCGGAAGCATGTAACACATTTAACCAGGATTTGATGGTCACTTGGCTCACATCCACATCATGTGCCATATCCGCGTAATTGATGAGTTGTCCCGTCCGTGCGGCGGCTACCCGCATGAATTTATGAAACACGGCGATATCATTGATATTCAAGTATTCCCGGACATCGCGCTGGATATAGGTGGAAACATAGGACTCGTAAAAACGTTCCCAGTTTTTACCGTCCTGCGTTACCATGTCAGGGTAGGATCCACGCCATATCTTCTGATAAGTCTCCGGTAGTGTCAGGGGTTTTGCTTTTTCCTGACGCAATTTTAATCGCTTGAGATCAGGCAGGAAAGGTAGTGCATCCACTCGCCCTTGCTCTTCAGCAAGTGAGATACCTTGCAACTGCAAGATGGCGACACGGCCTGCCAGTGATTCCGTAACATTTTTCATCATGTCAAACTGTTGCGACCCGGTAAGCCAGAACAAGCCTGGCTGCTTGGCCTTGTCCACTGCCATTTTGATGTAGGGAAACAGGTTTGGCGCATATTGGACTTCATCAATCAGAACGGGCAACTGAAGTCGTTCAAGGAAGCTGGCAGGATCATCCTGGGCAGCCACACGCATATTCAGGTCATCCAGTGTAACGTAAGTGCGGCTTTCCTTTTGGACTTCCCGCAAAAGCGTCGTTTTGCCCACCTGACGCGGGCCGGTGAGCAGCAAAACCTTAAAGTCAGCGCTGGCTTCTTGAATCACCTTTGCAAGGGAGCGTTGTATATACCGACTCATTTTCCCGTCCAATCTAAAATACTACTTTAGATTAGCCGATATCAGTCTGACTGTCAATCCATGCTCCCATATATAAACCCCACAGGAATAGGGGTTTAAAAAGATCAGATTGCCGTTTCTCCTCCTACACAGGCACTTATATCACTTTGTGAAATAGAGACCCGTGTAGGAGAAACCCCAACAGTATGAAATATAGAAGTTAAATTAAAAGAGATAAGATAGAACTCATCCGATAATTCCAGGTTAAAATGAAGAGGTTAGAGTTGTTGTAGAGAGAGGGCTAGAGATGGCTTGGAAGAAGTTAAGTGATGAAGAATGGGAAATTGTGGAACCGCTCATTCCGAAACAACGCCGTGGTCGTCCGAGAGGGAAAAATCGTGAAATCCTGGACGCGATACTCTACGTGCTTCACACCAACATCCGCTGGGAGGAAATGCCGCCAGGATTTCCACCGAAAAGCACGGTCCATGACCGGTTCCTTGTTTGGCTCAAGGCAGGGTTTTTCGAGAAACTGTTCAAGAAACTGCGACAGAAATTGCCGCCGGAGGGCAATATCTATTACCTGGATTCCACTGTACGACCGGCAAAAAAGGGGCGACAGGATTTCGCGGGCCGGAAAAGTGAAGGGCAGCAAAACAAGCCTCATCACAGATGGGAAAGGGCTGCCCGTCGCGCTTGAGGTAGATGGCACCGCCCGAGGGTCTCGGTCACTTCGGGAGCGGGGCCTTTATGGGCATCACGCGCACCGACGCTTAATTTGCTCCCACTCTCTCACTCCCTGATGGAGGCTGCCGGATCCCCGGCAGCCTCCTGTTTTTTTGAAAAGGCAGTAGAGTCAGCAGGTTAGTCTATACGTTTTTTCTGACCAGACAGAACCGCCCGAATGTTTTCTTCCAATCCGCGATGTTTCAGAAGCGATTTATGGAGATGCAAACCATCTGTCGCGATGCCGTAATGTTCGATAGAACCGGAAACATGGTCTCCAAGCGATGCTGTGACGTATAAAATATCACAGTCGTTTCCTGGATCATCAAACCCCTCTCTCCCGACTGGCTCTTGGGAGAGAACACTTGGATTTCCGGTAAATGTAATGTCAGCCAGGTCGAACAATAAGTTGATCAGGATATCCTCGGAGCACTTCACTTGACTTGCAGGGACTACGAGGTAAACCAGACCACCATTGTGCCCCTCCAGAACAACATACCCATTGTCACTCTTTTGAGCTTCACTCAACGAGGAGAAATCCTGTTTCTGTGTTCCTGACAATGATGTCGCAGATTGTTTATTTGTTTCCATCAAACATCCTTACAAATATTAGGACTTAGCCTACAACCACTCTGGCGGGATGTTTTTCATTTGCTCTAGGGGGTTCCAATCTTTTGGAGGAGCAGAAGATTTTTCCCGCCATGTTGCTCCGTTATCCAACCATTCTTTGCGATA
Organism: Candidatus Neutrinobacter sp.; assembly: GCA_039794365.1. Taxonomy (GTDB): domain Bacteria; phylum Cyanobacteriota; class Vampirovibrionia; order Vampirovibrionales; family Vampirovibrionaceae; genus JBDIVN01. The sequence goes on from JBDIVN010000002.1 coordinate 49,851, forward strand.
GGCTCTGGCTGTTCTCAGATCTAGATCATCAACACAAACTTCAGCATCGCAGCTCGGACAAATATCACCGATACGGAAAGCATCGCCATCTTGATATCCGCATATCAAGCAGATGAGCTGCTGATCACTGTTTTGGTGTTTGCTACTTACCATTTTAACAAGTCCTTATCAATTGGTAGAAGTTCAAAGCCTGTTTTATCTGAAAAACCCTCCATAAACACCTTTATTGATAGGCTTTTTCATTAGCTCGGATATATTTTCAGGCTTATAGAACGACACTGGAACTTTATTTCTTGTAACTAATAGAGTATTACTTGGAGGATGATAGAAAAGTCTTTCACCATTATACAATATTTTGACATGGGTTCCTTTAGGAGGTTTATCCATAAAGCGCCAGGCTGCTTCTACATATTGTTTGGCATTCTGGATTTCTGGAAAATCCTTCTGGTGTTTTAGATAGTGCTTCAGGGCACTTCGGATCGGGTTGTTGACATTTTTTCTTCCCGGTGCCCAAAAACCAGCACGCGTTTCTTTTAAAGGAAACATTTTGGACAAAGGGATAGAGGTTTTAAATTTGACCAGTTTAACAGCTTTGCCCGCCTTGGTGACTTTCATAACGGGGATGAATTGGGAAGCAGCCCATATTTTGGCGACTGGGTGGGCGTCTGGATTAAGCAGCGTGTTGATGTCATCCCCATAAAGGAAGTTCCATGTGCCCACTGCGATGTCTTTCAACTTTTCGCTGATCTGCTCTGGTGTCAGATGGGTGTTTTTCTTCCAGTAATGTTCTACGTCTAATTCAACAGCCAATACCGCTTCTTCTGCTTCCAGCAGCATGCCGTTGTATTCCCAGTAGCCGGGCTCCACCTCTTCCAGTTGCGCGAGCTTGTTTTCAATCACGCGCTCCCGGGCCATATTGTCAATGACTTCGGCATCCATCAGCTCATAAGGTGTCTGGGCCGAATATTGCATAATATCGATGGAGTGGATCAGTTGATCCAGTTGCGGATCGCTCAGGTCGTTCCCCTGGGCCACTTCTTTCCAGAGATCGATTTCCTGCCGGGTTACCTTGTCGCGGTAAACCGCCTTGGGCAATTTGATGCCCTGGTAATGCGTCTGGCTGACACGGGCTAGGATCGGATTTTGCTGTTGCCGTTGCCTATCTTCCCACTCAGCACGACGAATAGCATTTGTCTGCTCTTGATAAAAGCGAGCTTGTTCGTTAGCAGTAAGGGTTTGGGCATCCAGTGCTTGCTGTCGCTGCATCTGCAACGCCTGCTGCTGGCGTATGGCGTTGATTTCCACCTGGGTTACCGGCCTGCGAGCATGGGATAAATTGGCTTGAATCCAAGCCGGATTCTCTTGAGCCGGGTTGGAAATGCCTTGTCCAAAGCTGGGATCCAGCGCCCGTGAGAGCATCCCGCTGGATTGACTCTGTTGGCTTCTCCAGTCCGTCGAGGGAGATTGCTGAATCGGTTGTCGGGGCTGGTGAATGGGCGTGACATTCGATTGATTCACCAAACTGCTCAGCGGATTGCCGGGTGGCGTATAGCGAGGCGGCTCATATGCCTGACGACGGCTTTCAACTTGTCGAAGGGCGTCCCGTCCCAGGGTGGACGGTTTGTATTGAGGGATTTCCCGCATCGGAATGGGCTGCACGGTCGGCATCGTCATAGGGCTATAACTGCTTTGCCGGGTGCCATAGTCCAGGTTATTCGTATAATCAACCTGACTGCCCCCAGAGCGTCCCAGTTGGCTCATCGCCAAACCGGTGGCTACACCCCGCAAAATTTCCGGCGCGTGCTCAGCAACACGACCACCAACGTCTTTCAGGACACCTCCGACGCCTCGAAGAATACGCATGAACGGGTTTTCGTTGTAGACAACACCGCCTTGGAGCGGTTCTTCGTAATAGACATGGCCTTGTAACGGCCCTTGTGGGTAACTCATGATTTAAATTCCTTATGCTTCAGGCACGGCAAACCAACGGCGGATATTTCCGGTGAATAAGAACGCAAATAACGCGTATCACCGGAAACAAGCCGACAGGCGAACTCGCCAGCCAAAATCCTCAATGGCTGAAACCGAGCCTATGTGACTGTATAAATCTATGGTCTGTTACTTTTGGGAGCCAGTGAGAGGAGTCGCCTCTTTTTTGTGTTTACCCTGGAGCAGACGTGGCTGCATTTCACAAGGGTCTGAGGCTGGAAGTTGCCCCGGCAACAGAATGTACTTAACTCATCATTATAAAATTCGTTAATGTATAAATACAAGTAAAAATTTGTAACGCACTTCGTTGCCTCTGTTGGGTCGGTGGGGTATCTGTTTTTTCAAACTGAGGAGTGTCTGAAAATGATAAAAGCCTCGTCGTTAGAGGCTTTTATCTGTTTTTTTGCTTTGAAGTGAGGAGTCTTTGACTCACTTCACTTTTTAAAGAAATGGAGCGGAGGACGGGGCTCGAACCCGCAACCTTCTGCTTGGAAGGCAGAAGCTCTACCAATTGAGCTACCTCCGCATCCGGGTTTGGCTTTCATCATAACTGAGGAGAAACTGAGGCGTCCACCTCTTGACGAATTTTCAACCGAGTCTATAATGAGCATGACGTATTCGTTGAAACTCCTGTCTGTTCCTGGTTTTCAGGTTTCTTTCCTGTCCGCTTGCGCCTAATGGCAACATACTTGGAAGGCAGATACTCTACCAGCTGAGTTACGCCCGCACCATACCCTGAATTAGACCCTATAAAGCCCTGCCTGTCAACTTGGCTTCTCTGGCCGGGAGAACCTCCCTGGCGGTATACTGGGCGTGTCATGACCCAAGCCCATCCCATCGAAATACTGAAGGACGAGGTGGCCGAATGCCGCCGGTGTCCCCGCCTTGTGGCCTGGCGCGAACAGGTGGCTCGTGAAAAACGTCGGCAGTACCAGAACGAAGACTATTGGGGGCGGGCCGTTCCAAGCTTTGGAGACAGCCAAGCCCGGTTTCTCATTGTGGGGTTTGCCCCGGCGGCCCATGGCGCCAACCGGACCGGGCGCATGTTTACCGGCGATCGCAGCGGAGACTGGCTTTACCGGGCGCTTCACAAGGCCGGGTTCGCCAGCCAGCCCACATCGGCTCATGCCAATGACGGTCTTGTCCTGACAGACTGTTTGATTACGGCGACCGGCCATTGCGCCCCGCCCCAGAACAAGCTGGCCCCGGATGAGATTCGCAACTGCCGCCCTTTTCTGGTGCGGGAATTGCAAGCCCTGGAGCATCTTCGGGTCATCCTGGTGCTGGGCAGGACGGGCTTTGAGGCGGTGCTTCATGTGGTCTATGAAGAGCTGGAAACCCTTCATGGCGAGTCGACGCGGCTTTCCAGGGAGGCACGCGTGCCCAGGTCCGCCTTTGCCCACGGCGGCGAATACCGGCTGCCCGGCGGAGTCATTCTGCTGGCCTCCTATCACCCCAGCCAGCAGAACACGTTTACCGGCAAGCTTACCGAGCCGATGTTCGATGCGGTGTTTGACCGTGCCCGTGCCCTTCTGGCAGGACCCTAGGGCCAATCGGCATTCGGCCCTCAAACGTGCTGCGTGCGCCTCGGCACCCCGTTCGATTGTCTGAATGTCCATTGGCCCTGAGCGACCCTGGCCTTTGGGCCGTGTTTTCGTCAGAATAGGCGAGGCCCCAACCTCTTGGAGAAACCAGCCGATGACCCTGTTAAAAACCTCCAGAACCCTGGCTGCAACCGTGATGCTGGCTGTTCTTCTGGCTGCCGGTTCAGGCGGAGTGGCTGAAGCCAAGTGCCGGTATGCCCCGTCCACCTCGGTTTGCATGGAGCTGCCGCCGGGGTTCAGGGCTTCGGACACCTTTGCCGGGTTTGAGAACCCCACCCAGCATACCGAGGTCCACGTTTCCGAACTGGATCGCCCCTACCGCGACGTTGTCGCCGACATGACCATGGACAGGCTGGAACGGCGCGGCATGCGGGTGATATTTGCCCGCAAGGAGGTCATTGGCACCGCCCCGGCCATGCGGGTGAAAATCCGTGATGAGGCCGGTGAGGAACCTCGGTTCCGGCAGATCCTCATTGCGGGCTATCCGCAGAAAACCGTTCTGGTCAGTGCCGTCTACCCGGAATCCATGGAAACCACCTTCCTGACAAACCGGCTGGAGAGCATGATGCGCTCGTTGACGTATGATCCGGATCGTGTGCCCGATCTGGTCCGGAACCTGCCTTTTCATCTGGCCGCCGAAGAGGGGCTGGTACTGACGAGACGGGTGAACAACAGCCTGATCTACACGAAAGACGGTCGGCTGCCCAAACCCCTGGCCACGGACCCCGCGTTTGTCGTGGGTCAGGCGGTGGCGGCTGAACCCGTGGGGGACCGGCTGAATTTTGCCATTGAACGGGTCCACCGGCTGCCGGACATGGAGGAGATCCTGGTGGACAAAGCCGAGGAAATTGCCGTGGATGGGTTGGAGGGCTACGAAATTACGGGGCAGGCCCGCGATCGGGAATCCTATGCCCGCCTTGCGCTCTATGAGGTGATACTCTATGACGGCGACGACGGCTATTACCTGATGGTGGGTACCGTCGGCCTTGACGGCAAGCCGGACTACCTGGAAAAGTTCCGGGCCATGGCCCGCAGCTTCAAACGCCGCCCTGCCCGGTAAGCAGGCTACTCCTCAATCAGCTTGCCGGAAACTCTTTTCTCCTCACCGCTGTATGCGAACAGTTCGCCCAGGCCGGTGGAATCCAGGTAAATCGCCACGTTGTCGCCGGGGTTCAGATCCGGTTCGGGACGGTTCGCCAGAACGAAACAAATGCCTGGCAGGCTGGTGCCCACGAGAATGCCGTAGCCAACCTTGTGGCCGTTGGGCCGGTCCTTCGGCTTGTCGTCGCGGTAGTATTCACGGGCCACGCCAAGCCCCATCTTGGCAGCCATGGCTACCGGAAAAGCCTGCATGTTGGACCAGTTGCCCGCGTACTGCAGGGGAACCGTTACGGCGGCATTGACCGCGGCGAAAGGCCAGCTGTTTTTAGCCACCTTGCGCGGGTTGTTGGAGTCCTTGTGGTAAATCGTATCGCTCAGGTTGCCGGGGTCCGTGGGTTCGAAGGTGACGGTTCTGCCATTGGGCAGGGTCACCTTGGTGACACCCAGAATCACGTAACCGGGACGCATGACGTGGCGGGATTCCTTGGCCTTGTGGACCTCGCCTTCAAACAGGGTTCCGGCGGGCAGGTTCCGTCCGTCGTACTCGTACTCCTCGGTTAGAATCGCCTTGAACGGCGTGCCGGATTCCACGGTTTCTCCGTCAATGGGGGTTTGCAACTGGACGGTGAGGGGATCGTCCAGGCTTTTCAGCTTGGTTTTCGCGGAAACATCCGCAGTCAGGCCGTTTCCGGCCAGGATCAACGACAATGCCAGAACGGCAGCACGTTTCGTCAAGGCGTTCATTCCATCTCCTGTGGCCCAATGACCAATTATCAACCAGTTTGTAAATCACGTCTGGAAGGACTTAAATATCTCTCTCCCCGATCGTGGCCGAGACTAATGTACCATACCTGGCAGACAGGCGAAAGCGGCCAAGAGGTCTAAGCCGGATGGCCGGATTTTTCTCTTTGGGAATCGGATTTGTTACAATATGCTGGCTTCGGTCATTGTGTCAGCGGTTATTGCAGGATAAAGAGGTGCTTCGATGAAAACCCGGCCCGTTCTGTTTGCGATTGTCCTTCTCGCTGTTTTTATTCTGGCTGTTTTCCAGGGAGGACCGGGAGGAATGGGCGCCGCGGCTTTCGCTGAAAAAAAGGCGCCCTCCGATCCTGTCCGGGTGGTGATTGACGCCGGGCTGATGTCCCGGCTGCCCGATGGCAGCTTTCATGCCGACCGTCCCATCAGCCGCGCGGAGATTGCGGTGATCCTCAACAGGGCGTTTAACCTCAAGGAACGTGAGCCGATGATCTTCGAGGCCCGAAGGCTCGACGACGTGCCGTCGGAGCATTGGGCACACGATGCCATCCAGATGGTGCTTGCCAAAGGCATTATGTCCGGTTACCGGGCCAACCAGTTCTACCCGGAGCAGAAGGCCACCCGCGCAGAAGGCTTTGCCATTATCGCCCAGGCCTACGGGGTCTTCTCCTTTGAGCCGTCCTATGTGGAGCGCCTCCTGGAGCCTTATGCCGACCATGACAGGATTCCCGACTGGGGCCGAAAAGCCTGGGCTACCGTTGTGGAAGAAGGGTTCGTGAACGCAACCCGCCGGGACGGCCAGCTTTACCTGCGTCCGCAGGACCCCATGACCCGCGGGGACATGGCCTATGCCCTGGCGTGGTGGTTGTCTCGCAAGGGACGGACGGTTCCTCCGGCGGGCCTGTAAAAAGTGGCGGGCTTTGCCGAAAAGGCGAGGGGCGCCTTTAACAGGGCTTTTGCGTTGGATATTCGTTCCCTTGCCGTGTTCCGTATCGGGCTGGCCCTGATTATCCTGGTTGATCTGGCCGGACGCCTTCCCAACCTGACGGCCTTCTATACCGACGCCGGGATTATGCCCCGCGAATTCGTGCTGCGCGAGTATTTCCGTGAAGGGGTCTGGAGCCTGCATGTACTGGGCGGCGAGGCGGGCTTCATCCTGGCCCTCTTTGCCCTGGCCGCCGTTGCCGCCCTGTTCCTGCTCTTTGGCTACCGCACATGGTGGGCGACCCTACTTTCATGGTTGCTGCTGCTGTCGTTGCAGAACCGGGCGCCCATCATCCTGACCGGTGGCGACGAACTGCTGCGGCATTTTCTCTTCTGGTCCCTGTTTCTGCCTCTGGGGGCCTGCTTTTCTGCGGATCGCGCCCTGAGCCGGAATCCGGAAGATCCACCGGTTTCAGTGACGAGCGGTGGCACCGTGGCCCTGATTGCCCAGATTATCTCCGTCTATTTCTTTTCGGCCCTGCTCAAAACCGGCGAGGAGTGGCTTGCCGAGGCCAGCGCCATTTATTACGCCCTCAGCATCGATCAGATCACCACCACCTTTGGCCGTTCCCTGCTCCAGCTTCCGGACGCCCTGCTGGCGGGCATGACCCGTGCCGTCTACTGGCTGGAGCTGGCAGGGCCGTTCCTGCTGGTTTCTCCTGTTGCCACCGGAACGGTGAGGGGCCTTGCCATTGCGGTGTTTGTCGCATTTCATCTGGGGCTGGCGTCGTCGTTCCATATGGGCATTTTTCCCTGGGTCAACATCCTGGGCATGCTGGCCCTGCTCCCCAGCGGCTTCTGGGACGGACTGTCGGCGCGTCTACGGTCCGCTTTCGGCCAGGATCTGACCCTGGTGTTTGACGGCGAGTGCCGGGTCTGCCGCAAGGGGGTGTATCTTTTCAGGATGTTTCTTGTCCTGCCTCGGGCCAGACTGGTGGAGGCCCAGCAGGATGACGATCTGAACCGGGCGATGGAGGAAAACAACTCCTGGATTCTGGTTGACGAGGACGGCCAGCGGTATTTCAAGGCCCAGGCGGGTATTGAGTGCCTCAAGAGATCCCCCTGGCTTTTCTGGCTGGCGCCGGTGCTGGAACTGCCGGGGGTGCGGGATGCGCTCAGGCTTCTATACGAGTGGATAGCCCGCCACCGGAGCGGCCTTTACCGCCTCACCGCCTGGATCACCTGGCGGGATATCTCATGGCGTACCTCCAGGGTGGTGTCGGTCATTGCCCTGACCCTGCTGGGCTATATCCTCATCTGGAACGTGCTGAGCCTGGGCGAGCAGCGGACCCTGCCCCAGCCGTTCCGCTTTATCAGTGTCTCGATGGGGCTGGCGCAGGAGTGGTCCCTGTTTGCCCCGTACCCCATGAAACTTGACGGCTGGTACGTGATGCCCGGCACAACCCGTAACTACCGCCGGGTTGATGTGCTCAATATGAGGACGGAGATGCCTTCTTACACGAAGCCGGAGAAGGTGGATGCCCTTTACCCGTCCGAGCGCTGGGCCAAGCTGATGGTTTTTTTATACTTTACCGATGCGCCGCCCGCGCTGTTTCATCATTACGGCATGCACCAATGCCGCCGGTGGAACCAAAAGCAGCCCCAGGAGCCGTTGGACAGCTTCGACATCATTTTCATGACGGAGATCACCCCGCCGCCGGATCAAAAGGGCAATGCCCACCCCGCGGATCAGGGGGTGCTGCTCTGGCGCCACACCTGCAACTACGAAGGCTAGGGATCAATCAAGGGAGGCGTCCGGGAGCTGGGCTTTGGAACCTTCAGGCTCTCCGGCAGGCACTATGAATTGCTGCGATTCAGGAGGTACACTGTCGGATGAATGGAGAACCGGGGTTTTCACGAAATCGGAGAACGTGATGCCCTTCTGCTGCCTGAGGTCGAGGATAAGGGCCTGAAACTTTTCGTCCGGGTCACGGTTCAGCTGTTCGGCCATGTTCATGTAGAAGGTCAGGCGGTCATGGTCTTCCCAGTCGTACTGGCTGAAATCGGCCATGTACCAGTCCGCGTCGGGATTGGGTGTGGCGGCGAACAGTTCGGCCAGCGCTTCCGGGTCCATCCGAAGCGCAATGGCGTCGCCCGGTTCGTACACCGGGTTGGGGGATTTTTTCACGAAGTGGATGGCCCCTGGAATCCCGGTGCCTTTGTAGGCGCCCTTGCCCAGGCGCTTTGTCAGCGGCTGCTCCTTGTCTCCGGCAACCCCTTCGTAAACGGCTCCGGCCAGGACCCTGGCCCCCACGGCGTAGGGGAAGGCAAACACGCCCACGGCGTGAAGGGTGACGGAGGTGGTACTTCCGGCGATGGTTGAGGCCATGTTGGACTTGAAAATCCGTTTCTTGGTCTGGGCGTCAGGATGATGGACTTTCTGGTCCAACTCGTCCAGCTCTTCTTTGGACAGCGGGCACGGGGTGCCGTCGGGGAACGTGATTTTGTCCACGGAGAGGCGGAAGTAGCCGGGACGGCCAAAGCGCTTCGATTCGCGCAGCTTTTCCACGGTACCGTAAATGCGGGTGCCCTGGGGAATCATGCCAGTGAGATACGTGTAGTCATCATCAAAGACGGCCTCGTATTTTTTTCCGGCCTCATCGCGGGTCACGTCCAGGGGGGTTTGCAGGATGACGGAGACCGGCTCGTCGAGATCCGTCACCAGCACGTCGGACCAGGCCGGTGCCGCTGCCATGCCGGTACAGAAAGATGCGCTCAGGGCAGTTGCCGCCAGTCGCTGGGTCCAAAGCCTTCCAATAGCCATCGTTTTTGCCTCATCTCCTAACACTCAGCCGGAATCCCGAAAATGGATGCCAATCAGGGTTTCGACCCGGAATCATGGACCTTGAATCGTTCTCCTCCGGATGGGGTAGGGGGGCTGATGCCACGGGGTTTTCCGGTTATAATCGGGGCATGTTGCGCGAACTGTTTGCCCTGCTGCTTCTGGCGATGTTGATCTACGGCGCGGCCATCCGGTTTCTCATCACGGATGCCGGGTTGAAGGCTTTATCCGTGGGGGACAAAATCCGGGAATGGCTGGGGTACTTTTTCTTTCTGGCGCTTGTGGCCGGGGCGGTGCTGCTGTTCGGGGTGCATCCCCGCCCCACCACGGCCATCATCGCCTTCGGGGTGGTGGTGATGTACATCGTGACCACCGGCAGGCAGTTTCCCATCTTCAAGGATGATCCCCCGCGTTGAGTGTGCCGTATGCGGGTGCTAGAATCGCACCAGGCAATTGATAATCGAGAGGAGAGACGGATGGGCTGGTTTGCAGTGATTTTCGGGATCGTGACCCTGATTGGCGGGGTGATTGGCTATATGCAGGCGGGAAGCGCCATGTCGCTCGTCTCCGGCGGCGTCTCCGGGGCTGCCATTCTGGCCAGCGCCATCGCCTACATGAAGAACAAGGCCTGGGGTTATTACGCCCTGGTGATCCTTTCGGCCCTGCTTGGCGGCTTTTTTATCTATCGCATGGTTCAAACCGGCAACCCGATGCCCGCCGTCATCATCATTACCTTCGCCACCATCACCTTCTTCGGCCTGCTTTCCCAACGCGGCAAGAGCAAACCCGAACCGCCGAATCTCTGACGGGTTGGGGCAGCATCGAAACCTGAACGGGAAGCCTAGGCGATATGTTTAGGTACGGTCCCGTTCATGAAGTCATTGACCAGGGTCAGCGGGGCTGCTGGGTTAGCAAGCGGGTTGTACCGGACGAAGACGCCCGCCTCGCGTCCGCTGACTTTCTCCAATATACCCGCCGGGGTGATGCTGTACATGAAATCGTGAATCCGTTTGCCCGGGTTGGTTTGACCGGTCTGTCCGGAATTGCTGGAGAGCGCGACTGTGTCCTCGATAGGCGTATTGATGGCGGCTTCCATTTGCCGATACGGGGGTGGGTCTGTCCGATTCGGTGGCGCGTTAAGGCGCATCTTACTGTAATCGGTTTTCTGGCCCTCAGTAAAATGTTTGCCTACTGGCTCTGTCGTCATAATGTTTGCTCCTATGCCCCTGTCATATGCTTCAACTTGCTCCTGCATGCAGTAAACCGGTTTTTCCGGGAATTGTGATACCACTGGAGGATATATTCCAGGCCGGATTCGGGCTCCTTACCTCTGGTTTTTGCTGTTTATTCTTTTATTCTTGGATAACAAACTCAAGCGCGTTATAATGAGCGATGATTCGATTGATTTATGAATTGAAGGGGGAGACACTGGGGGAAATGTCCGAAGTCCGCTTTCCTGTTTTGCCGGGGGCCTTGTCCGGTATTGCGCCGTTGAGGCGTTATAATCAGAAACCGGCACCCGCCTTTTCCGGCGGCGATGTTTTTCAGCGTGCCAGTAACCAGAGCGTGTCAGAGCGAGCAACCGGGAGCCAGCCTATGTCCCCCCTTCCCATGACCCCTGTCCGTTTCGGGACGCAGCAGTCCGAAGCCCTTCGCAACATCTTTTTCCCGAAGTCCATTGCCGTCATCGGCGCCTCGCCGGACGAGGGCACCATTGGCCGGGTGGTGATGGATAACCTGCTGGGCAGCGGCTTTACGGGCACGGTTTATCCGGTGAATCCCAAGCACGGCGGCAAGGCGTTCGAGGCAGGCCATGCCCAGGGTGGTGACATCCGGCCCTTTTCGGCCTCGGCGAAAGATCTGCCCGACGGTGCCGTGGACATGGCCATGATCATGTCTCCCAAGCAGACTGTTCCCGCCGTGATCCGGGCCTTGGGTGAAAAGGGCGTCAGGTCTGTCGTGGTCATCAGTGCCGGGTTTAACGAATCCGCCGGTGACGACGGCAAGAAACTGGAAGAAGATCTCAAAAAAGCCCTCGCCGAGTACGGCATGATCATGATCGGCCCCAACTGCGTGGGCGTGGCCAGCACGTCGCCTACAGGCAACATGAACGCCACCTTCGTTTCCGGCGAGGTAACGCCGGGCAACGGAGCCATCATGAGCCAGTCCGGGGCGGTGAGCATCGATCTCATCCAGCATGCGCGGCTGGCCGGGCTGGGCTTTTCCCAGATGGCCAGCATCGGCAACCAGACCAACGTGGACAGCAGCAAGCTGATTGCCCACTGGAAGGATGATCCGTCCGTCAAGTACATTCTCGGCTATCTTGAGTCCGTCAAGGACCCGGAAGCCTTCCGGCAGATCGCGACAGAGGTCAGCCGCACCAAGCCCATCGTGCTGATCAAGTCGGGCAAAAGCTCGGTCGGGGCGCAGGCGGCGTCGTCCCATACCGGTTCGCTGGCGGGCAGCGACACGGCGGTGGATTCCCTGTTTACCCAGAGCGGCGTGCAGCGGGTGGATTCCATCGAGGAACTGTTCTGCGTCGCCAAGGCGTTTGAGCAGGCCCCGCCCCTGAAGGGCAACCGGGTGGGCATCGTCTCCAACTCCGGCGGTTACGGGGTCATGGTGGCGGATATCATTGAAACCGGTGATCGGGGTCTGAAAGTGGCGACCCTCTCGGACGAGACCCGAAAGCAAATTGCCGGGCTGCTGCCCGCGGCGGCCAGCGCCCGCAACCCGGTGGACACCATCGCCACCACGCCGTCGGACAATCCGGAAAACTTCCGCCAGACCATCCTGGCCATGGCGAAAGATCCCAACGTGGATGCCGTGGTGGTCACCGTCGTCCCCCTGCTCAATATCGAGCCTGCCGGCGTGGGCCGGATTCTGGCCGAAGCCCAGCAGGTTTGCGACAAGCCCATCATCGGGGTGATTTCCACCGGAGAATCCGAATTGCTGGGTGTTCAGCAAAGTCTTGAAAAGGAAGGGCTTAAAACACCCCCCCTGTACCGGACCCTGGAAAACGCCATGACCGGCCTGGCTGCTCTGGAGGCCCACCGAGTCCGGGCTTTGAAGCCGGATACGGATTTCCGGACTTTCCCGGACGTGAAACCCCAGGCAGTACGTGAAATCATCGATAAAGCCAGAGCCGAGGGCCGTCCGCTGCTTACCACCACCGAATCGCTGCATATCCTGGAAGCTTACGGCATCAAGACCGCCAGCCATGCCCTGGTCAACGATCCCGACCGCGAGGCCATGAAGCGGGAGATCCTGAAAAAGGCGGAGGCATTCGGCTACCCGGCGGCCATCAAGTTTGTCTCCAAGACCATTACCCACAAGACCGACATCGGCGGGGTCGCCTTCGATCTCAAGACCCCGGAGGCGCTCGCCGCCGCTTTCGACAAGATGATGGACAGCCTGGCGAAGGCGGGCGTCAAGTCTTTCGGCGATGGAGAAGGGATCATGGTCCAGCAGTCCATTCCCAACGGGCGCGAGACGCTGATTGGCTTCAAGGAGGACGACCTGTTCGGCAACATGATCGCCTTCGGCCTCGGCGGCATTTACGTCAATATCTTCAAGGACGTGAAATTCCGCCTTGCGCCGCTCACCGAGCATGACGCCGACGAGATGATCACCACCATCAAGGGCCACAAGATTCTCTCCGGCTACCGGGGCAAGCCGTCGGTGGACTTCGAGACCCTCAAGGAAACGCTGCTGCGCTACTCCCAATTGGCGGTGGATTTCCCCGAACTGGCCGAATCCGACATCAACCCCTTCTTCGCCCAGCCGAGAACCGCCTCCGGCGAACCCGGCGGCGTGGCGGTGGATGCCCGGTTCACCCTGCACGATGGTCCGGCCCTCAAAAAACCGGGGCAACCGGCGGATTCCGGCGCTGGTGAACACCGTCCCCCGGACAAGACAGCGGAACCCCCCACGGCTGCCATGGAAACCGACTGGATCGACCGGCTGCAATCGTGGCTTCGCCGCTGGTTTCCGCGCCGGCAGGGTTCTTCCCAGGCCTGATTTTAAGCATTGACGGCGGCCTGGGGCAGGCAAAAAAGAGAATGGGCGAGAACCTCCGAAGAGGGGGACAGGCCTTTTTCGCCGAAGGGGCGGAGCCTCTTCATAAAGCACCCGAACGGGTGTGACACTTGAAAAAGTGTCATAATGGTTGTGTTCAGTTGGTCGCTTTCGGGAGAAAGTGCATGTATGTGTTGCCTGTGAATCAATGGAGCATCGACATGACCTCAGACATGCATGAGAAATCCCTTGAAAGTCGGGACCCGGAACAGTCCGCCCCGATGCAGCCGTGGGAGTTGGCCCTGGGGATGAAGTGGTTCAGCCGCCTGGGCATCGTGGCCCTGCTCATCGGTTTTGTGCTGGCCCTCAAGTACACCTTCGCCCAGATTGATCCCGCCGTGGCTGCCTGGGCCAAGATTATCACCGGCTGGGTGGTAGCGGGCGGCCTGTTCGGGCTGGGTACGAGACTGCACCGAAACTATGCCGTCCTGGGCCGGGTGTTGCAGGGGGGCGGAATGACCCTGGGCTATCTCAGCCTGTACGGTATGTTTTTCATCCCGGAGGTCCGTCTTGTCCACGACCACGTGTATGCCATCGGCTGGCCGCTGTTGTGCGCCTACATCGCCTTGATGATCGTCACGGCCCGGCGGCTGGAATCCCGTACGATGGCCCTGCTGTCGCTGGCCTTCGGCTATTACACCGCCAGCTTTTCCGGCTCCCAGAGCATGGCATTCCTCTCCACCGGCGTACTGGCCGCCGCCTCAGTGTTTCTCAGCCTCTATAAAGACAGCTGGCGCGTGATCGGCATCTCCGGGATGGTGGGGACGTTGCTGACGTTTCTCTACTGGAACGTCATGGCTCCGGCGCCGGAGGCCAACGCCTTCGCCGTCGTCCCGGCCTTCGGGGTCTATGAGGACCAGAAGCTTTATCTTGGGTACCATTTCCTGCTGTTTCACCTGGGTAACCTTATTCCCTCGCGCAATTCCAGCGGGCTGCTCAACGTGCTCAACTCGTTTGTCTTCTACGTCTTGTTCCTGCTAACCAAGGGCGAGACATGGCCGGATGGGTTGTTCGAGCTGATGATTGCGGCGGTGCATGGCCTCTCCTATGCCTTTATCGTCATGCGGCGTCCCGATGAGCGGCATGGGTTCTATGCGGCAAGCAATCTCATCCTGTTTCTCAGCTTCCTGGGGCTGGCGACCATCGACTACTTCAGCGGCGTGACACGGGTGGCGGTGGTGGCGGCGCAGGCCCTGTGCATCGGTCTGATGTCCAACCGCTCGTTGGAGTCGTCTGCCGAAAGCTGGGTCCTGCGCTTTGCCGCCTACTTCTTCTGGGCCGTCGCCGTCTTTGACGGGGTAACGATGGCCTGGGGCAGCCTGTCTACGGTATCGCTGCTGCTCACCGTCGGCATGGTGTCCCTCACCGGCATCATCCTGGAAAACCGGGTGTTTTCCAGGATGCTTTCCGGGGAAACGGATCAGCTGGTGCAATCCGTCATCATCCTGGCCATCACCAACGGCCTCTTTGGCACGGCGCTGGTCTATTCCCAGTCGCTGCACTGGATGACCCTCTCCTTCGTCCTCACCGGTCTGGTGATGCTGCTGGGCGGGTTTGGCATGCGCGAGCGCAAATATCGCTGGGCGGGGCTGCTCTGGTTCCTCTGCGCCCTGTTCCGGCTGGTGGTGGTGGATCTCGCCACCCTGGATACGCCCTATAAAATCGCCCTGTTCATGGGCCTGGGCGTGACCCTGCTGGCGGGGTCCTACGTCTACCACCGTTTTGGTGGCAGGCTGACGTCCAATACGTCCTCGAAGGGAGATCAGGCATGAAGCTTGCGGTCCAGAAGGGGACCGGCGTGTCCATTCACGAACAGCTGGTGACCCAGATTTCCATGCAGATTGCCGGAGGACTCCTGCCCGCCGGCACCCGGCTGCCCAGTGTGCGCAAGCTATCCCGCCAGTTGGACATCCACTATAACACCTGCCTGGCGGCCTACCGTGAACTGGAAAAGCGGGGCTTCATCATCATCAAGCAGGGCAGCGGGGTGACCGTGGCGGACCTCACCCCGGACGACGCCCTGAAAGTTGCCCAGCACCTGGAACTGGGACAGATGTGCAAGTATTTCATCCAGTTGGTACGCCGCAAGGGTTATCACTGGCCTGACGTCCAGCAGGCGCTGGAGATGGCCCGGAGCCACTACGGGGACCAGATCCGTCCCGTTGTCTTTGCGGACGTCCACCCGGACATTCTTCCGATCTTCAAGGCGGAACTGGAGGATTCGCTGGGGTGCCCGGTACAGACAGTGCTGCTTGAGACGTTCCGGCCCGGCGACTTTCCGGAGAACACCCTGTACCTCACCAGCCGCTACCACATCAACGTCCTGCGCGACGCGCTGGGCAGCGAGGAGAACATTCTGGTCATCGACGTGGCCAGCGGCCAGCAGGAGCTGGAAGCCATCAAACAGCTGCCCAACGGCGAGTTGCTGGTGGTGGTTTCGGCCAGCACGATTATTTTGCAGCAGGCGGAAGCCGTGGTAAGCGCCCTGCGTGGCGACGAGTTGCTGATTCGCACGGTCCTCGCCTCCGAGGGCGAGGACGAGATCCGCCAGGCGGTCCGATACGGCCAGCTGATCTTCGCCGATACCATTACCCTGCCGGTGGTTTCGGCATATACCCGCAAGCCGGTGTATCCGCTTCGGGTGGTTCCTGAGGGTGAGCTGCCCCGAATCAGGGCCGCCCTTGAATCCTAGACGAAAGTGAGGTGCCTGGAATGTCCAATGCGATGAAAATTGTGGGTGTCCTGCTGCTGTGTGCCCTGGCGATTCCCGGATTGCTGGGGGTCCTGGGGCTGACCGTCGTCATCCTGGTCTTGGCCGTCGGCAGCCTGCCCGGCATCCTGAACGCCGCCACCCTCTGCGCGAACCTGCTGCTCATGGCAGCGTTAATGGTACCGCCGGTGCTGATGGCCCGGCAGCTGTTTCGCAAAAAAGACGCCCCGGCTTCGGAACCGGTCCCCTGATTAAGGGATCTTCCGGTGATTTCTCCTCCATCGGGATGAAGATATACCACTTGGTCTATTACCCGCTTGGAACCAAATCGCTATAATTGTTATAGCGATAGAGAGAGTGTCCCGGTCGGTTGATGAAACGATGGTCGATACAGGCGATGGTAATGTGCGCCCTGTTGTGGAGTCAGGGGGGCGCCGTGCATGCGCAGCAGTTCGAACTTTCCCAGGTGCCGGCCAACGTGTCGCCGGGGGCCGTGATTCAGGGCTTGCAGCAGCGGGATCAATCCCAGGAGATTGAGCTGAAGGACTTGCCTCCCCAGGAGGCGGAGATGGACTATACCCTGCCCCCCCTGGAAGACAAGGTGCTGACCGGTCCGCACAAGCGTATCGATGTCTATATCGACCGGATCAGCGTGAACGGCTTGACCCTGCTGAAGAAGGAGCAGGTTGAGGAGCTGACCGCCCAGTATGAGCAGAAACGCCTTGAGTTCGGGGACCTGGAGGATCTGGCCAACAAGATTACCCAGCGCTACCGGGAAAAAGGCTACGTCACCAGTCGGGCTTATATCCCCGGCCAGAAGGTCGAGGGCGGGCTGGTCCAGATTGACGTCCTTGAGGGCCGGGTGGGTGAGATGTATTACAACGAGGGCCAGTGGTTCAAGCCCGCGGCCTACGCCCCGCGAATCAACATCAGCGAGGGTGACTTCCTCAACATCAAAAAACTGGGCAAGTCCCTGCGCCGTATCAACGAGCATCCCGACTTCAACATCAAGACCAGCCTGCGTGCCGGGGAAAACCCCGGTGATACCGATCTGAACTTTACCGTGGAAGACAAGCTCCCGCTGCATGCCAGCTTCACCTACGACAACCTGGGCCGGAAATTCATCGGCCACAAGCGCATCGGCATCACCGCCGAGAATAACAACCTGCTGGGCTACGGTGACCGGTTGCTGACCAACGTCAGCGGTTCGCGCCGCTCACTGGGCGTTGCCTCCCACTACGAACTGGACGTCTGGAAATACGGCACCAAGGTGGGGATGGACTATGCCCGCAGCAGCCTGCGGCTGGGCGACGACTTCCGGGAACTCCAGATCGAAGGCAAGGCGACGGTTTTCAGTCCCTTCATCGTCCAGCCCATCTACCAGGACAACCGTTGGAACATCAGCAGCAGCCTCTTCTTCGACTTCAAGAAACTGGAAAACCGGGTTTTTGACTCTCCGTTCTCCGAGGATCGCCTGCGTGTCCTGCGCCCCACACTCACCATCCAGGAATTCGACAAGTACGGCTCCACCATGATCCAGAACGAGGTGGGCATCGGCATCTGCGTTTTCGAATGCACCACCGGCAGCGAGTTGGGGAATTCCACCCGCAATTCCAGTTTTATTCCCACCAGCCGTCTGGGGGCGGGCAGCCGGTTCGTCCGCTGGCACGGCACGCTGGTGCGTCTGCAGCGGCTGCCTCTGGATGCCTTCAGCATCTTACGCGTGGATACCCAACTGTCGCCGGATCTCCTGGTTTCCGCCGAGCAGATGCAGGTGGGCGGCTCCTTCTCGGTTCGCGGCTTCCGCGAAGGACGCTATATCGGTGACAGCGGCCTAGTCGCCAGTACGGAACTCCATCTGCCCCTCTATTTCATCCCCCGTTCCTGGCGCATTCCAATGACCAACTACTCTCTGCGCGACAACATTCAGGCTATCGGCTTCCTCGACTTCGGCGCGACCTACACCAACGATCCGCCCGACGGCCAGGAGGCGAGCGAATACCTGATGGGCATCGGCTTCGGCGTGCGTGCCAAGCTGACCCGTTTCCTGACCGGACGTTTCGATATCGGCTGGCCCATCCTGCGGGCGCCACCGGATACAGCCCGCCCGCGGGTGCACTTCGGCATCCAGAGCAGTGTTTTCTAGCGCTTAAGACAGCCCATCAGGCCCTGTCCAAGCTGGAAGAGGACGTAGCCATGCACGGCCACGCTCAGCCAGTCTCCAAAAAGAAGCAGGAGCAAGGCGTCGCCGGTATAGGCGAGCATGCCCGCGGCAAAAGCCCAGGCGTGTCCCCGCAGGGCGAAGAACCCCATCAGGCCGAAATACGCCAGCACAAATACGTTGGGGATAAGGGCGATCAGAAGACCGCTCTCGCCGAAGACGGCCATTCCCATCCCTTCCAGCACCTGGGTGATGCCCAGGCCGAAGATAAAGGCAATATCCATATGGAGAAAGCCCAGGACGGTATTGACCACGGACAGGCCAATCAGCCAGAAAAACCACATGGCGTGGTCCTGGGTATCGGGAGAAACGCCGGATTCGGCGGCAGCCGTTTCAACAGGCTGCAGGCGAGGTTCAGGGCCGGTCGGGCGGTGTTGGGGTTGCATGCTCATGCCGCTGCTCCTTTCCATAAAACAGGTATTCAGGAGCTTCGGCCAGAATCCCCGATTCTTTAGTAAGAGCGCCTGTCGGGCGTGGTTGGGGCCTTGATGGTGTTGGTATTGACCTGGTTGTCCTTGGAGTAGGTGCCCAGCTGGCGCGGATCGCTGTTTTTCCGGGCCGCGCTGTTCTGGTAGCGATCGAAAATCGGCTTGTTGTAGCGGTCAATCAGGTTGTAGAGATCCTTGTCATGGACCGGGTTAATCCAGCCGCCGTTTTTCTGGATGCGCTCGTCCACCTTGGTGCGCAATTCCTCCACCTGTTCCAGGGCTTCCTCGGCTTCTTCCGTCGTCATTTCGCCGGTGGCCCGCATCTGGTTGATCATAGTTTCCATCCGCCCCAACAGGCCGTTTGTGCCGCCCCCCGCCTGAGCCGCCCCAGCCATAAGGACGATGGCGCATACCGTGGTCAGCATCATTGCAAACACGGACCGGAAAATGCCGGGCTGAAGCAAAAAGCGCATGGGAAACCCTCCTGACGGTTACTTGCCTGCCTGGGGTATTGTAACACATCGTAAACAGGCTTTCGAGACTTGGGCATGCGGTTTAGAGGACGGGATTCAGGAATAAAAATAATTTTAGAAATTTCAGTATTGACAGAAATTACAAAATAATCTAAATTAGAAATAAGAGATGGGCAACACAAGGAGACACGACGATGGATTTACTGACGACGAACCCGGAAAACTACATGGTGGGCATGTACGTGGCTTACCTGGTCATCAGCATTGTACTTACGGTCTGGGTGGCCCGGACCCTATTTCACAATGGCCGGATCTTTCTGGTAGATACATTCCTGGGTAATACGTCGCTGGCGGATGCGGTCAACCACCTGTTGGTGGTGGGATTTTACCTGATTAACATCGGCTACGTAACCCTGGCCCTGAAGAGCGGGCAGCCTGTGGGCAGTCTGCAGGAGGTGTTGGAAGTGCTCAGCAGCAAAGTGGGCTTTGTGTTGGTGGTGCTGGGCCTGATGCATTTCTTTAACCTCTTTGTCTTCGCCATCTCGCGCAAGGTGGCCCTGCACAACAACGAGCCGACCCCGATCAGCCCAAGCGGCCAGCTGTTTGAGTAAATGCTGTCGGGAAAGGGCGTTCAGAACGCCCTTTCCCGGAAAATCAGTTCCGAAAAGACAAGGAGACAACGTTATGACCCGGCAGAGACAACCCCGGCGCATTCCTGAAAAACTGATCGTCCTCTACGATGACGAATGCCGGTTTTGTCACAACTGTAAGGGTTGGCTGCTGTCCCAGCCGCAAGAAATCCCCTTGGAATTCGTGGCGGCGCATGATGCTGCCGTGCCGGATCGCTTTCCCGGCATCGAGCGCCATGCCCCCACAGAAACGCTGACGGTGGTGGACGATCGAGGGCTGGTCTACAGCGGTGAGGCGGCAATGATTATGTGCCTGTTTGCCCTGCATAACTACCGGAGCCTGTCCTACAAGCTGGCTTTGCCGGGGTTTCGGGGGATGGTCCGAGGCTTTTTTGAAAAACTGTCCGGCTACCGGCAGAACCTGTCCGGCATCTACTGTGACTGCTAGAATAGAATAACTGAACTTTCCGAAAAGACTGAAAAAGGATGGCTCATGGAACTCTCTCCCGTCGAACAAAAGTTTGTCCTGCATATGGGCGAAATGGGCAACCGCTGGGGCGTCAACCGCACCATTGGCCAGATCCACGCCCTGCTCTTCATCTCACCCAGGCCCCTGGATGCCGAGGAAATCGCCACCACCCTCTCCGTGGCCCGATCCAACGTCAGTACCAGTATTAAGGAGTTGATCGGCTGGGGCATTGTCCGCCCGGTCCATGTGTTGGGCGATCGTCGCGAGCATTACGAGACCATGAGTAATGTCTGGGAGATGTTTCGCGTTGTCGCCGAGGAGCGCCGTCGTCGGGAGATCGATCCGACGGTGAACGTGCTGCGTGAATGTGTTGCTGAGTTGGAGGATAAAGGGTCCGATAGCGAAAAATACACTCGTGAACGTCTTTCCCAGTTGTTGGAATTCATGGAAGCCATCACCGAGGCTTTTGCCCAGATGCGCAGTGTTCCTACGGACAAGTTGCGCCAGATCTTCCTGATGGAGCAGCGCCTGGAAAAACTCCTTTCCCTGCTGCCCGGTGGCAAGAAAAAGTAAGCGCTACTTTAAGGGCTGCTTGTTGTGGAAGGGGTTGTGCCGGCGAGCCTTCAGATCCGGCTCGATTTCCCGGAGCAGTTTGTTCAGCCTCTGCTGCATGGCGGCATGAACCTCATCGAGCAACTGCCCGGTCAGCACCTCTTCGGAAATCCCCTTGCTTCGGGCGGCTCTCAGCCTTTCGGTAACATCGATGGGCATGACGGCCCGGATGTGAGCGGTGCGCCAGCCGACGGGCCGGGGCATCAGGGCGCGAACCTCCTCGTATCCGCCGCCTATAAGCATCTGCCGGTTCAGCTTCAGGGTCTCGGCAATCTCTTCCTGCGAGATCACGGGTCCGCCATATAAGTCGCGGGTAAAGCAACGCAGGCGCTTCATTTCCTGAATTTTTTTCGTATCCAGCTTCAGTCGCTGAGCCAGTTCCGCATCCTGCCGCCCGCTCTTTTTCAGGGTCTTGCGCTCGTCGCTTACGGCCTTGAAGAGCCGGTGGATGCGCTGGTCCATTGTTCCGTCCTGCTTGATGGCGTAGCGCGAGTGAACATCCTCATAGAGGGCGTTGAGAAACGCCTCCGCCCGGTCGAAGTAGGCGCCGGGTTTTTCTTTCGCCAGATCGTCGAAGCCCAGCCTGCGCATCTGGTCCGTCAGGATATTCTGCTGCAGCAGATAGAACCGGGTGGCCAGGGAGGCATTCTTGTTTGGCGGCAGATGAAGCTTCTCCTCCAGTTCGGCGATCTCGTCCGTCAGGCCGCCGGAAACGTCCTGGTTAAACCGCAGTTTCCAAACGAGGGGCGCAATATAGACCGGGCGGGAAAGTTCTTCGTCCAGGGATTGGGCGGCGGCCTCCACCGCCATCTCCACCACGCCAGGCATCAGCTGGTTGACCTTGTTGCCGGTCCAGCGCACGGTCCCTTCGGGGTGCAGCAGAACATGCCTGCCCGAAAGCGCCGATTCGATGGAATATTGCTTGCCCGCCTCGCCGCCGTCGTTGGAGACGATGTTGTTGCTGAGCCAGAAGTTGCGAATCCACTTGTTGGGCGAATTAACGATGCTGGCTGCGGCCCAGCTGGCCATCTCCGGTGCAAATTTTCCGCTGATGTATTTGTCGATGAGCCAGTCGGTCATGAATTCCGGGTGGTTGGGGGCGATAAACGCGGCAGTGTCCGGGTTCACCGCGTTGCGGAACATGGCTTCGTCCTGGGTGGGCAGATCCACGGTGGCCACCTTGAAATAGCCGCCGATAAGGGGAATGTTGTTTACCAGCGGAATATGCCGCAGGATGGGCTGTCCCTTGAGGAGAAACCAGTTGTTCAGCAGCCCCATGCTGTGCATCAGTCCCCTGTTGGGGGTGGGCCGATGAAACCGTTTTTTCTCCGCGCTTTTCCCGGCCCCGAAAACCGGCGCCGGACCAGGCTGTCGTACGGATGTCGCCGCCGGTGCAAATGACGAAGTGATATGCATACCTTCCGCCTCTTCACAAATCCCCTTCAATATTCTCCACTATACCTGTAAAACATCCGGACTCAAGTCCCGGTATCCTGCCCAGACGACATGATAAAATTGCCCGAAAGATTGAAAAATGGGAGAGTGGTGATGAATTTCCGGCAAGTGGCGATGGGTCTTGTATTATCGGCTTTGGTTCTGGCGGGGATGACGGGCTGGGCGGAGCGTATGACGGTTTCCGAGGCGTATCGGGCGATTCCCCACCGGCAGACCTCCTTCAGCAAGAGCCAGGCCAAAATGAGCGAAGACGAAAAGAATTATCTGGCCCGGCTCTTCGACCTGGCAGACCAGGCGATGGTGGCCCGCGTTGAAACGATGCTCTGGTTCCAGAGCGGAGGTCGCCGGGGAGAGAGTTACGAAAATTACACCCGCCGCGTTGACGGCGTCCTGGCGGCTCTGGCCCAAAGCAGCGTGCCCCGGCGCCTGCGTGGTGTGCATAATCTGATCGCCGAAGCCGTGGTGGATCAGAAGGCCTACTTTGCCAAATGGCATGAGATGCAGGACATGGAGCGCCGTTTTGATCCGAGAAGCGGCGCTGTGCGCAGCTCCCACCAGAAACTCATCAAGGCCTACAACACCCTGATGCAACTCTATCCCCGCGAATCCCCGCACAATCAGCAGGCCTTCTACGACCACCTCTGCGCGCTGGATTTCATTTGAATCAGCAGAGCTTGAAGGGGGTGCGGGCGCGTTCGGCCAGGCGGGTTTCAATCAGGGCCAGCACGTCGTCCACGCTCTTGTCCGCATTTTTCTTCTGGAAGGACTTGTAGTCGGCAATCAGCCGAAAGTCCGGCACCTGATATTTGGTGGCCAGGGCCTTGACCTTTTCTTCCACGTCCGGCGCCAGCGGCTCGTCGGCCGGGGCGTTGCTGCCGAAACGGACGGGCATCCCCGCGGTTCCCATGATTTTCATCGTTGAATCCCCACTCGATTAAGTACCGGGGCATGATACGACCAGAGGGGCGCCAGCGCAAGCGTTGTTTCACGCAAAACGTCCGGCCGCTTGGGGGCCGGACGTTTCGTGTGATTGACTCCTTTTGCGAATCCGCTCTCAGACTATGTCCTAGGATTCATGCATCCGCTCTATAATGAGCAACTCGTCGAGCAGCTCCTTGTAAGACGGATCCGTCTTGGCTCTGGATGCAATCAGGTTCATGAATTTTTCGTTATGGCTAACGTAATCCATGGTTTCAAGTACGTGTTGGGTCATTCAATCCTCCACTCACTACACTACACTCCTCCAAAAAGCATTGGATGTATGAATAAAAACACCAAACACCTGATTATTGCTGGAATTGGAACAAAATTTAACAGGGTATACAGTTTATCATAAGCTTGAGAATACACAAAGAAAAATTCCGGACCAAGGGCGATTTTTGGATAGCCGGCATAGGGGGTTTTTAAATTTTCTTTACATCGCAGAATGGCTAAAACCCTTTTCTGTAGGGCTTTTTAGGGCTGACCCCCTCTCAAGGGAGGAGCAAAAGTTCAAATAGTTCTTGAAACAACATAGTATTTCTGGTATATATCATGCCCGGTGATGCAATTCTCTTTCGCACACCGTTTGGGTTTGGGAAACCACAGACCGCTGACACGAAGTCACTGAACGATTTTCAGGTATGAATCGGGAACTGTTCCCGTGGTTCGATAACAAGATTTGCAATGCAACAACAGCATTGGTGGGTTTGTTGTAGGGGGACCCAGTTAAGGTGTCTCTGGAGAATTCTCCGGAGACACTTGGGCTTTGGGGATCTTTGCTTATGTGGAGGCGCAGGCGGGTATAAAAAACACACGGCATGGATTGTCGGTTACGATAGGGACAACCCGTTCTGTTGACAGGGAGTGATCAAATCATGGAGACAACGGCGAATCGTTACAGCCTGCAGGAGTTTCTGGACAATACGGCCCAGCGGGACCGGGGACAGGGCTTTTTTGAATTGGAAAGCCCCCGGATGCTGGAGGTGAACCTCGACAACCAGATGGTCTGGACCAAGACCGGTTCGATGGTGGCTTACCGGGGCAGCGTCAAGTTCAGCCGCGAAAGCCTGGCAGACCAGGGGCTGGGACGCATTTTCAAGAAGGCCCTGACTGGCGAGGGCACCCGCCTGACCAAGGCCGAAGGCCAGGGCAGCGTTTACCTGGCCGATACGGGCAAGAAGGTGACAATCCTCAACCTCCAGGGCGACTCCATCGTGGTCAACGGCAACGACATCCTGGCCTTCGAGGATAGCATCATCTGGGATATCAGGCTGATGAAGCTCTCCGCCATGCTGGCCGGCGGGCTGACCAACGTGATTCTTGAAGGCAGTGGCATGGCGGCGATCACCACCCATTACGAGCCGATGACCCTTCGGGTCGCCCCCGGAAGTCCGGTAATTACGGACCCCAATGCCACCGTGGCCTGGTCCGCAAGCCTGAACCCCTCCATCAAGACGGACATTTCCATCGGCACATTCCTGGGGCGCGGCAGCGGCGAATCCATCCAGCTGAAGTTCGAGGGCGAGGGCTTTGTTGTGGTCCAGCCCTACGAGGAAATCTACTACGCCCAGGTCCAGGGCGGCTAGGTTGAATCGACATTCGGCCCTAGGAGCCGCCCGGCGCATTTACATCAGGTAGCGCACCCAGATGTAAACGGTTGAAAGCAGCAGCGACTCGACCATGATGATGCTGCCGTATTTCATGAACTGGAGAAACCGGATGGGATGCCCCTGGCGGTGGGCCATGTCCGCCACCAGCACGTTGGCGGTGGCGCCGATCATCGTGCCGTTGCCGCCCAGGCAGGCCCCCAGGGCCAGGGACCACCAGAGGGGGTCCAGGTCCGCGAAGGTTTCCGGGTTGATGGTCTGGAGGTTTTTTACCAGCGGAATCATCGTGGCCGTATAGGGGATATTGTCGATGATGGCCGAAAGGATGCCGGACACCCAGAGGAGCAGCATGGCCATCAGGCCGTAGTTGCCGCGCGTCAGTTCAAAGAACTGGTTGGCCAGCCACTCGATGGTACCCACCTTTTCCACCGCCCCCACGATGATGAAGAGGCCGATGAAGAAGAAGATGGTGGTCCACTCCACGTCCTCCCAGATGTCGCTGGAGTTCTCGAACAGCATCAGCACGGAGGCCCCGGCAAGGGCAATGGTGCCCGCCTCCAGGTGCAGGGCATGGTGGAACAGGAAGCCGAGGATGACCAGGCCGATGACGATGAGGGCCTTGATCATCAGGGGGCGGTCCGTGATGACCCCCTCCATGCTGAGCCGCGCCATCGCCCGGCGGGCGCCGAAGGGGAGCTTCAGATCGTTGCGGAACAGCCATGCCACGGTGGCCAGGCAGATCGGCCCGATGAGGAAAACGATCACCGGGGCCAGGTGGACGAGAAAGTCGTTGAAGCTCAGGTTGGCCGCGCTGCCGATCATGATGTTGGGCGGATCGCCGATGAGGGTGGCAGTTCCGCCTACGTTGGAGGCGATGGTTTCCGCGATCAGGTACGGCACCGGGTTGATTCGCAGCTGCTGGGCGATGGAAATGGTGACGGTGCCGATGAGCAGCACGGAGGTCACGTTGTCCAGGAAGGCGGAGAGAACGGCGGTGATGACGGCGAAGGTCAGCATCAGCCGCATGCCGTTGCCCTTGGAGCGCCTGGCGGCCAGCAGGGCCAAGGCATGCAGGGCGCCGGTCTTTTTCAGGATGTTGACCAGGATCATCATCCCCACCAGCAGGGCGATGACGTTGAAATCAATGTGGCCCAGCGCCTCCTCCTGGGTCAGTACCTGGGGCAGCAGGACGAGGGAGGCGCCCAGCAGGGCGATGACCACCTTGGGTACCCGCTCCCAGGCGATAAGCACGTACGCCAGCACCAGCACGATGTTGGGCAGCATAGTGAGAAAAGGGGAGAGGGAAGCGTGTTCGGACATCCGGAATGATACCTGGTATATGAAAAAAAGACAGGAACGTTCTGTCCAGGTCGGTTATAACACAATCGTTCCAACGGATACTAGATGTCGGCGGTGTCCGCCTCCAGTGAGGGGCCGCCGTTTTTCCTGCGCAGATGCTCCTGGACGGAGCGCAGCATGACGGGGAATATTTCGTGAAACAGCTGCATGCTGTATTCCGGAGTTTTGCGGTGGATGGACTGGCCGACCTCGGAATTGTAGAAATCGGCCATGGCTTTCAGTTCCTCGGCGGTAAACCGTTCCGTCAGCAATTGCAGGTTGATGGCCTCGATCTGGTCCAGGTCCATCTCGTTTTCCATGAAGTCCTGGACGTCCTCCCGGTTTTTCTCCGGCAGGCGCCGGGTCAGGGAGGCGCTCATCTGCTTCATCACCTGGCTGGGGGGAACGGCTTCAAGGTAAGCCTTCGCGTACTTCAGCCGTTCAGCCCTCTCCGTTTCCGGGAGGGCTTCCTGCGCGTTGGCGCACAGCATACCGACTCCCGAAATCATCAGGCAAAGGGCGAAAAGGGTCAGGGCCATGGAAAACCGGTGCATGGAAGCCTCCTTTGGAAGGGTTGATCCGGTGTGCCTCATGGCCTGATTATATGTCGAAACCCTCTGCAAGAACAGGGGTAGACAGGCAGGGGATGCCATGAAAAATGGGATGTGGCAAAATATTGCACGTCCCCATCCGGAAGGAGGACCGTTTTCCCAATGGCCGTGGGTCGATTTTCAGGCTCCGCAATAGTAGCGACGCTGGCGCTTGTCATTTCGCTGGCGGCTCTGGTTCTGGTGTTTTTTCAGCCGATGGATTCGGTTGACTGGCGGCATGAAGCAAGCCGAAACCGCCAGGACCGTCTCAGCGGTCTGGCTTTTCGAAATCAGGTGCTGGGTGGTCAGCCGTTTCAGGCCATGTTTGGCGAGCATACCGACCTGGTCGCGGACGTGGCCGAACAGGTGGCGCCCTCGGTGGTGAACATTGACGTGGCCCAGACGCGGGTTATCCGCTATCCCGGCGGCCCCCTGTCACCATTCGAGGATGAGCTGATGCGCCGGTTTTTCGGCTGGGAGCTGCCCGCACCGGGATCGCGGGAGTTGGAGGTGATTACGGGCAACGGCTCCGGTGTGGTTATCGATGAGGAAGGACATATCCTGACCAATAACCACGTGGTTCTGAATGCCGAAAAAATCACCGTCACCCTGGATGACGGGCGCCAAATTCCGGCCCGTGTTGTCGGGCGGGACCAGTTCAGCGATCTGGCGGTTCTGAAAGTGGATACTCCGGATCTCATCCCGGCCCGGCTGGGGGATAGTTCCCGGCTGCGTCCGGGGGAATGGGTCCTGGCCATTGGCAGCCCCCTGGGTTTTGATCACACCGTGACCCTGGGCATCGTCAGCGCCATCTCCCGGCGCATCCCCGACATCAATACCAACGTGGATTTCATTCAGACCGATGCGGCCATCAATCCGGGCAACTCCGGCGGCCCGCTGGTTAACCTGAAAGGGGAGGTGGTGGGCATCAACACGGCCATCTCCGGACGCGCCCAAAACATCGGCTTTGCCATCCCGGTGAATACGGCGAGAGAAGTAGCCCGCGCCCTGATAGAGGAGGGCCGGGTGGAGCGCCCGTCCATCGGCATTGCCATGATCGAACTGACCCCGCAACTGGCCCGTCATATCGGTCTGTCCGAAACCACCGAAGGCGTCGTGGTGGCCCAGGTCATGCCGGGCAGTCCGGCGGACCGTGCCGGATTCCGCGAAGGGGACGTGATCCGGAAGGTTGACGGCCAAGCCATTACCGAGGCCCGGACGATCCAGGAAATGGTCCGCTCCAGGCCGATCAACAGCACCTTTCGCTTTGAGGTTCTTCGAAACGGCGATACCCGCACCGTGACTGCCCGTTCCGAGCAGATGCCTGTGGAAGCCGGTTGATTTCAGTTACCGGCTAGTTGCAGTGAGTTCCGGAATCCTGCCTTCCACCTGTTTTGCAGACCGTTTCAGACTCCCGATCGGTCTGGCGGCTGGCTTCTTGGTTTGAAATTTTAATCACTTCGGCATCATGCAAGGCGGCCTGATCCACCATGTGCTCGAAGTCCCGTTTGATGGTCTCGATCTGCGTCGCCGCCTGTTCGACCACGGCCCGCGCGTCCGGATTCCGGGCCATGGCGTCGCTTTGTCTCACCTTCTGATAGAGTGACAAAAACGCCTGATGGGTGCTGCCATAGCTCATGTCATCGGCCCAGGTTTGCAGGTCCTGGGTCTGGCCATTGAATGTCACCGGGTTCTGGCCGAATCCGACCCCGTTTTCGGCACGGAAGCTGGCGGCCTCCGACTCAATAAGCCGTTGGAGGGCGGCAATTTCATGGCCCTTGTTGGAGAGTTGGGCCAGCAGGTTTTCCTCTTCGGGGGTCAGCTCCCCTGCCTGAAGCAGCTTGCTGATGGTTTCATCAATCAGGGCCAGGGCCTGCTCGGTGCCGTTGGAGCCTGCCGTCTCGATGTTGACGCCGTCAGACAGAGCGGTAAAACCTGACGCTCCCGCTCCCCCACCCTGGGACATTGAATCCCGGTAATGGGACATTGTCGCCTGGGGAATGGTTCCCAACGCTTCCACTCGGACGTTCTGGCCTTCCACGGAACCGTTAAGCGTTTCCGAAACGTAATTGGCCAGTCGCTCAGGGAGGTTACCCACCACGGCGATAAGTATCCCGGTCATCATGAAGATGGCCAGGGGCAATGCGTATTCGATCAGGCTGTTTCCGGAGCTTTTCATCAATTCTCTATTTCCGGCAGGATGACTACCTTATCGGCATCCGGACCCAGACTCTTGAATAAATATTGCGTGCGGCGGTCAGGGCTTCAGTCTGACAAATGCCGCCGCAAGGATGGCCCCTCCGGAGATCATGGCCGCAATGACCTTGGACCAGAAGTTATAGAAAGTCTCCTTGGACGTCAGGAACTTGATCAGGCTTTCGGATTGGGCGGCCTGCGGGAACATGCGCTCAAACGTCCGGGGCAGAATCCGCCCTTCCAGGCCCTCGAAGCGCAACGGGCCGCCGGAGGGCGTTCCCCCCATGCGGACGGCAGTTTCCGAAGGCCGGTACGGGGTACTCGACGCAACTGAAGAAATCATCACGGCTTCACCTCCACCACTGGGTGCGTCAGGATTGGATCTCAACCATCCTAGCATTATTTGTCCAAAAATTCAAATAACAATCAATAATGAATCGCCGCGAATTATCCGCGGTTCCCCCTCAGCCTCCGTAGGCCTGCCTCTGGGACTGGGTTTGGGAGGAGGATGAAAAGCTGAACAATGAAGAAGCATCCAACTGGGTAGTATTGACCTGCCGGATGCAGGCGCCGGTTTTGGTGTTCTGGCTGCAGATCTGGTTGGAGCCGATGTGGGTCAGGACGGAGGTATTGTAGACCTGGTTGCCCGTATTATCGATAACAAACACCTTGCGGGCGGGATCGACCGAACCGTTAGCGGTTTCCGGTGCGGTGTCCGCCCCTTTGGCCATTTCGATGATGCCCTGGGCTTGGGTGTCGATAATCAGCCTGACCGTGTCCGAGACGGCATGAGGGTTGGTGTTCAGATAATGTTTCAGTTGGGCCAGGTTTTCCTCGAAATTCTGCCGGGCCGAATCCACGGCATCGGAATGGTGCTTTAATTCCGTCAGTTGGCTGTGGATGGTTTCTCTCAAAATTTCATAGCGTTTGTTGTGGTTGAGTGAACCGGACTGGTGACGATATTCCGACGGAATGTTGTACCCTTCATCCACATTGCCGCTGAGCGCATAACCGGAATACTGAATGTTGCCGTTGTCGTCAACCTTACCGTTCAGTTGGCACCGGTTGATGGGACAGCTGTCTTTGTATGTTTGTGCCAGTTGAGACTGTCTGTCTCCCAGGTAGTGCCCCTGGTTGGCCAGTCGGGTGATCAGCTGCACCAGCCGGGGATCGGGATTGTCCGACTGCTGAATCTGATTGGCCAGTTGACCCAGGGTTGAAGCATGGTTGTAAATAAGTTTTTCTCCCATACCGCCGGTTGTTTCCGGACTGATCTCCGTTGGTGGCAGGGATTTTGTAACGTTGAAGCACATGCCGTTCTGGAAGCAGACCTGTTCCGTGCCCTGAGGGGGCGGGGGGATGACCTTCCCCAGGCCGCTGCCGTTGCCGATGGCAGGCACGAATCCGCCAATGATCTGCGGGCCGTTATTGCTGCCAAAAACCCGGTTCATGAAGTCCGGCAGGCCAAGGGCTAGGTTGTCGGCCATCAGGGTCAGTCCGCTAATGGCCACCACGGCCACCAGCAAAGCGGCCAGAACGTATTCATTCAGGCTTTGTCCCAGGCTTTGAGCCATATCCCATTCCATTGCTTCCGTTGTGCGTGTAGGGCTTGTATCGGCCATGAACCGCCGGAACTTTGGGGAATATTACAAATTATGTTCGCTTCAGCTCCTGGTCATGGGTCGTTCTGATTTTCATCCGGTCCGTTGTTATTAGATCCGGACAAAGCCCCGCCGTCCTGGTGAACGGAATAATACTGGGGAATGCGTCTCTCCCGTTTCACAGCTGTATTCCTGGAAGAAAAGGGCGTCCCGGATCGGTTTTCCGTCCCGCGGGATCGGCGGGTGAGGTCATAGAGAGCTTCCACCATGCCTCGCAATTCCCGTAGATGGCCGGGGTTGTTTCATACGCAGTTCCTACCGGTTTGTCCCGACTCCGGCGTTTTTGCTGCATCCCGGCAGGAACATTTTGCAAGAAAGCATTGCCGGAAAGCATTTTGGGTCAGGAGTCCCCGTTATTTCTGGGGAGGTTCTGGCAGTTCGAGCCGCCACCGATGCCGCAGATGCCGTCGGATCGGACATCGTTGGCGTCCGAAGAATAGTATTCCGGGAAGATATTGGCGGCATTATCCCGAAATGCGCTGGCGGACCTTTCGTATAGTGTTTCAGGTGCCAGGGAATCTTTTTGCTTTTGGGCCTTGGCCACGGATACCCGGTAAACACTGCCGGAGAAGGCGATTTCCTGTGAAAGAATCTGGACGACCTCTTTTAATTCCGGATTGGTCTGGAGGATATCCATCTTTTTAGCCGCGGCCAGGCGCTGGTTGAATTCCTTAAGGACGTATCCCTTGTCATCGCGGTTAAGGGCCTTGAGGGCCAACTTGGGTTTGCTGTCCATGCTGGCGGCGATGAAATCCAACAGCTTGTTAACGCTACGCTCCTGGCCGTCATACATTACCCTGGCTTGCCGAAATGCCTTGTAATCGCCGTTGGCGTTGGCGGCGGCCTCCTCGATCAGCCGCTGGACGGTGGCGATTTCGTGTCCCTGCCGGGCCAGGCGCAGGAGTTCGTTGGCCTCTTCGTCAGAGATTTCTCCGGCATCCTGAAGGCTCTTGACGATGGTTTCCAGGTTCTGGGCAAGGATGTCCGTGGTCCCGGCACCCCCCGCCGTTTCAATGGATGTGGCGAGATCGGGGAACGTCGGCAGATCAATCACCGTGCCGTTGGCCAGGGTGATTTGCCGGGGATAGGGGTTGCGTGGCGGTGACGCGTTAGGCAAGGCGCCGCTTCCCAGCGGTTCGACGAAGACGGTGCCGCCCTCTGCCGAGCCGTTCATGGTATCGGCAAAATATTCGGCCAGCCGTCCCGGCACGTCGCCGATGAGCGCCAGCAGGGCGCCGGCCACGAACAAGACCGCCAGCGGCAATGTATACTCAATCAGGCTGTTCCCGGAAACGGATCGCACAGACTGTTCCTTCTGCTTCCTACCCTCTGTTTATCGGTCCGCTGCCCCGTAAACTTGAGCGTGATTCTGCCGTTTATTTTGACGTTTGGGTCTCGGTCACCACCAGAAAATGAAAATCTTTAGTTGCTGGTGGTCTTGCCCCCGAAAGCGTAACATTTCAAAGTGGAAAATCGGGATTAATGGTCGAATTTATGCGATTAATCCCGGTGTATTTCCCGGATGCCGGGCAGGAGTTCGAGGATTTCGCCCTGGCGGAGACCTGCCGAGGGGCGGATATGCTCCAGGGCCACCCTGAATTCGGCGGAATGAATGACGGAGTCACCCTTGATACCGTTCCTGAAAGCTTGGGGCAGGGACCGGAATTTATCTCCCAAACCTGTCAAAAGGTGTTTCGGACCGAGCTGGTTCCCCGCTACCCGCAGCCCCTTGGGCGACAGGACCGACGAGGTTTCCTTCAGAGCGTTGAGCCAACTGCCGTGATGAACCTTGTCCGCCGCCTTCACACCGGCTTCCATTGCCTTGGCTTTGTCAGCAGCCGATGCGCCCGCCTTGAAGGCC
Source organism: Candidatus Neutrinobacter sp. (assembly GCA_039794365.1). Classification (GTDB taxonomy): domain Bacteria; phylum Cyanobacteriota; class Vampirovibrionia; order Vampirovibrionales; family Vampirovibrionaceae; genus JBDIVN01. The sequence goes on from JBDIVN010000002.1 coordinate 82,375, forward strand.
CCGGCAGAAGCCTTTCCCTGGGCGACCACCGCCCCGGAATGACGTACGCCCAGTAAAGAGGCGCCGATTGCAAACACACCCTCGCCAATATGCTCAAACGCCTTCTCGGAGGCTTCATAATTCCCGTTTCGATACTCCTGGATGGCTTCGTAGGAACCGCTTGCAATATGCTTCAGACCCAAACCCAGGCCAATCATGACAATCAGGGGAATCAGGACCGGCGCCTGGCTTGCCAGAAGCAGAATACCCCCGATGGCCAGAGCGGACTTGACAGGGTGTTTGACGAGGGTATGGAGAGGATGGAGAAAGCCCTTGCCCAGACTCTTGAGGGCATTCGTCACGCTGAACCCTTTTTTGGTGGAATCCGCGGGCGACGGGACGAGGGGCTGTTCATGCCGGCGGAAAAAGCGATCGCCCTCCGCCGCCGTCATAGACCGAGACGAATTCAGCGCCGACGGCAGAGTCGGTCCGATGCCCGCCCCGAACGGCACAACAGAATTTATTCCGTTGTTGACGTAAAGCCCCATGCCTATGCCTGTCCCCTCAGTCAAAAAGCAAACGCCCCAGATGCCCTCTCATCTGCATGAAAACATGATTTTCCGAAATTGTGCCCTTCCCGACCGAAACAGATTAAAGCGGACTCCGTGATTCGGAGTCCGCTTTGGGTTGAATTGCCGAATCTAGAAGGAGGGCAGGGACGTGGAAGCCGGAGGCGGAGTGACAATGCCTCCGGGGCCACGGGTTCCCGCGGTCGTCGGGCCGTTCTCGCCGGCTTTTTCCTTCAATCTGGCGATTTTCTGCCGGATGCTTTCCCGTTCCTTCGGATCGAGATCCGGCATCAAATGGAGGTAGGATTCGTACTCAATGGCCGCCTTGCCGTACTCGTCCTCGCGGTTGTAGATCTTGGCGAGGGCCAGGCGCACCTCCGGCTGGCGCGGATAGAGGCTGACGGACTCCAGGTAGAAATCCCTGGCGCTCTTGCGCTGTTTTTTGGAGTACCAGTTGTCCAGCGAGTCTGCCAGCCGGGTTTGCTTCAATGCCGCCTCCTTCAGGCCGCCAATACGCTGGATGCCCCGCTGGGCCTTCAGGTTATTGGGGTCGGCGGTAAGAATATGGCTGTAGACCTCGTTGGCCATGTCCAGATCGCCATTGATCTTGAGCGTATCGGCCAACAGCAGCTTCCTGTCCGTATCGTTGCCGTATTGATGGAGCAACTGGCGGAAGTACTGGTCCGAATCCATGTAGTAGCCCAGCGCAAACAGGGCCTCGCCTTTGGCCAGTCGCTCGGTTTCCGTGGTGGCGGGCTGGCTGGCGATGAACTCATAGTGGCTGCGTGCCGCCTCCGGCTCGCCCGCCAGCCGCTTCACCTGCAACATGGCCAGATGCAACTGGATGTCGTTGGGGTTGGCCTGCAAGGCACCTCGAATCGCGGTTTCCGCATCAACGTACTTGTCGGAACCACCCAAAATCCCCTGTCCGGCGGCATCCTGCGCCGTAACCAGATAGGTCTGGGCCAGGCCCTTGAGAGCGTCCGGGTTGGACGGGTCCTTCTGGAGCACCTCGTTGTAGTACCGGAGCGCCTGATCCGGCTTGTCCACGGCCAGGGACAGCCGCGCCAGATCCAGCTTGAGGGAATCCAGCTTTGGGTTGGCGTTGAGGGCGCTTCTCAGCTCAGAAACCGCCAGCTCGCCGTCTCCTCGCTTATCGAAGACCCCCGCCAGCTTTTGGTAGGCCGGGGTATATTCCGGCTTGATACGGATTGCCTCGCGGTACTGGGCGATGGCAGCGCTCTCGTTGCCCTGCTTCTCCAGCGCCTCACCCATCTTGGTGTGGATCATGGCGCTGTTTCGGTTCTGGTACAGGGCCGTGTTCAGCGAATTGTAGGCCTTGTGGTAGTCCCCCTTGTCGATGAGGGCCTCGCCGAGGAAGTAATGGGCCTTGTAGTTCTTGGAGTTCAGGTTGATGGCCCGCCGGTAGTGATCAACGGCCTCGTTCAACTTGCCCTGGTCCCGCAACACCGTGCCCTTGTTGGCCAGCGCCTCGGAAAACTTGGGGTCGAGTTCGATGGCCTTGCTGAAGGCCTCGTCCGCCTCCTGAAGCCTGCCCTGCATCCGGTAGACCTCACCCAGCTGGTTGTAGGCGTCCGGGTTGCCGGGGTCATGGCGAAGGGCGGTCTGGAACTCGTTCACCGCCTGCTCCAGCAGCTGCTCCCGCTGGCTGCGCCAGGTCATGTCGGACGACGCCGTGCGGTTGCGGTAGGCGATCCCCAGCGCAATGTGGGCATAGGGGTCTTTCGGATTGGCCTGCAAGACCTTTTTGGCGTTCTCCTCCGCAGCGCCCAGCTTGTAGAGTTCGGCCTGGACAATAGCCAGGCCGGCACGGGCCTTGGCGTCACGCGGATTCCGCCTGACCGCCTGGGTATAAGCCTGTTCGGCCTCCTCCCACTTGCCCAGCTGGAAGAGCCGGTTGGCCTGCCGCACGGACTGGGAGACATAGCCCCGAAGCTGCATCTGCGCCTCGGCCTGGAGGAGAACTCCGGCGGTCATCATGCCGCCAATCATCAGAACAGCCACGGTAGACGCCAGCATCCGCCGGGGCAGAAAACGGGGGGAATTGTTTCTCATCTCTCTGGAACCACCTTTGTCAATCATACGGGTGTTTCGATCTTAATGAGTTTTTTATCCCACGGCAAGATCACCAACCGGGCAATGGTTTTTTGAAAACCTTATCGGGAACTCCTTTAAACCCTTCCCAGGGAACGTACCCGGCCAGGCTGGATCAACATCCGTATGACTCATTCCGCGCTTTAATCTGCCCTCGCCCACGGCTACGCGCTTATTCAGGCTTTTTTCAGGCGTTCCCGGAGCAGGTCCAATTGGAGAAGGATTGCCGAGAAAGCCTCCAATCTTTCTGTTTGCCGGAAGATCAGGCCGTGTACTGGCGGAAGGCGGAGAAGCCGTTGCGCCGCAGGGGGGGGCCGGAATAGAGGGGATTGGCGGCATCCGCGGCAGCGCCCGCCGTTTTGCCCTGGCCACCCTCCTCGAACTGGGTGGGATCGATGCCGACTTTCTTGGCAACGGCGGCAATGCCGGGGTGTTCGTCCTTGCCGGTGAGGTGCCGGGTCAGGGCGTACTGCAGTTTGGGCACCATGATGCCCAGACCCAGCATGGCGACACCCAGACCAATCCACCGCGACAGGTAGCTGCTGTTCTTGCCCAGCTTCTGGAAGTACTTCGTGAAGGTCTCGAAGCCTTCCTGCGTCCAGCGGGTACCCGCCTTCTTCTCGTCCATGTGCTTCAGCATGGTGTTGAGGTAGTCTTTCATCGCCTCGTGCATTTCGGCGGTCTTGGCGCTGCTGGCGAAGGAGCGGGCATCCTCGCCGATGACGTGGGTTATCCTCAGGGCCTCGGTCATGAACTTGCTGTCGTTCACCAGGCCGCCCTTGATCAGCTCCTGGATCTTCCGGGTCAATTCGGGCGAGACTTTATCCACCTCATCGAGGGCCAGCGAGAAGATCCGGCGGTTGCCGCCGAAGAGATCGCCCAGCGCCTTGCGGTAATGCTTGAGCAGTCCGGCGGAATCGGCGGACTTTCCTGCCAGTTCTTTTTCCAGCCGCGCCAGAATGTCGTCGGTCCGGTTCTTGAGCAGATCCGATGCCGGGACGCCATCGACAAGCACCGAGTGCAATTTCTGAAGCTGCTCCGCCGCGCCGGAGAGCTTGCGGGTGCCGCCGATTTCCTTCAGCAGACCGTCAAGAGCGGTAATATCGCCCTGGGCCACCGGCTTGAACTCGATGAGCTTTTTAAAGGCCGACTGCTGCTGCGGGGTCAGCTTGCCATGCTTCTGGTTCAGGGTCTCCAGGAGTTCCATGGCCTCGCTGGAAATCAGCTTTTCCGGGCTGAAATGATAGCTGGCCGATTTTTCCAGCCAGGTGGAGAGCAGCTCGGCCTCGCGTATCAGCTCGTGGGAGGCGCCCAGGTGGTGGCGACCCACGTTAAGGCTGCGCCGGTACATCTTGTTGGCGAGATCCCGGCCGTCCTGCGCCGCCATCTCCCGCATCCGGCCCTCAAGGGCTTTACGCTGATGCTCCGGCAGCTTTTTCAGCATCTCCCGGAACAAGGGTTTGCTTTGCAGGTCTTCCACGGAGATGCCCACGGTGTAGCCGAAGGCGTGCTTGAGGCCGCTGATCATATCCGCCCTCGTCGCCTTGGAAGCCCCGGCGAACGGCCCCTGGCCCTTGGAGATATGCTCGATGACCTTGCTGACGTCATCCACGGATGCCTGCGAGCCAAGTTGCTTGAGCACCGCGTCGCTGTACTTGGCGCCGTTCTCGCTGAACATGACGCGGTATTCGCGCTTCAGGATTTCCGCCAGGCCATTGCCGCCCTGAACCGGGGCGGTGCGCATGGACTGCTGCAACCAGCCTTTGGGGAAGCGGCGGATGGCGTCGTCCTCGTAGCCATAGAATGCCTCCCGGAGAATGCCTTCCATCTGCTTCGGCACGATCTCGCCCTTGAGCAACGCTTCCTTCAGGGCCGGGTTGCCCATGATCTGCGCGTTCAGGTGGGTGTCCACACCGGGGTCAAGCAGGATGCTGGCCGCCAGGTGCGGGTTAATGACCTTGTTCAGCAGCTTCATCGCGTGGGGTACGGCGAGGATGTAGAAATACAGCGACACGCCATCGCGGAAGACGATCTCGGCGGATTCGAAGCCGCTTCTCTGGGCGGCCACGGCGGCGCGGCCCCCGGTGATGCCAGTGTCAATGACCAGCATGCGGCCCACGTCGGTATTCTGAATACCGTGGCCGATCAACTGAAGGGCGCTTCCCCCTGCAAACCCGAACCGGATTTGACTGGTTTCCCCCTGTTGCGGATATGCGTACGGACTCCCGAACGGTTGCCTCATCGGATAGGGTGCATAATACGGGTAGCCGCCCGTGGTCCACGCCGGATTTTCATCGGGTGGAAGGGCGTTCAACCCGGAAGGCGTGGTCCAGGCCGGGTTCTGGTTCGGCAGCAGGCCATGCATGCCGGGGTTGATTTCCGGTCGTACGGCCCTGGGTAAGCCAGCCAGAGTGGATTCAGGAGTTTTTCCGGATTTTTCGGGCTTTCCAGCCGGTTTACCGTGGTCGCCCCCGTGGCTTTCGGCCCCATAGTACTTTTTCAGTATCCATTCGGTCTTTTTCTGGTTCAGCCAGGGAATGAGCAGTGCCACGATGGCCAGCGTCGCCCCCACGGAGAAGAAGAGCTTGCCGCCCTTGCCCATGAGGATCTTTTTCCATTCGTGGTTGTTGAAGGCATAGCGTTCACCGGGACTCAGTTCCAGGCTTTTCCGCTTGGCAAATCCCCAGTCGGCATTCAGATCCAGGTGTTTCAGGTTGCCGGGCGCCTTTTTCCACAACTTGTCGTAGATTTTCTCCATCCAGCTGACGCCCCAGAACCAGAAGGCAGCAACGACCGTTTCCTCCAGGAACCGTTCCTGAAACTCCAGGAAACCGTTACGCACCCATGCAAAGCCGGATCTTCCCCCAATAACCGCGGCTTCCGGGACAAGATAAGGGGCCGCATTGCCAGGAGCCGGGTTGCTGATCTTGCTCATCAGACGGTCGAAGCCAGGACTGCTGGGCAGCCCTGCAATGGCTTTGGAAATACCGTCAACAATAGGCATTGCGTATCATGACCCGAATAACCCTGAATCCAATCAATAAAGGCCGGTCAATCCGGATTTGTGTCAAACTTCCGAGGAACGTTACGTTTCGTAATCTCCCTGATTACGGCTATTTTCCCATACCGGCATCCTCGCGGGGCACGGCAACAATAGCGTTTCCGGAGACTGTCGCCCCCTCACGCGCCGCACGCTCACGGGCACCCGGCCAGTAAACGATGCCGTCGGTGTAGAATTCATCCGGGTTTTCCGGCAATTCCACATCCACCAGGCCGCTGTAGATGTCGCGGACCGTCTGGACATACTGGGTGGGATTCCCGATATCGCTCCAGTAGCCGCTGATCTCCTGCGCCCAGAAAGGCATCGGATTTCCCCCTTTGTCCCGGAATTCACCGGCTTTCGCCTTGGCCAGAATCACGGGAAACAGGTCTTTGGCAAAGTCAATCAGCACTTCATCCGGTACCGGCTGGCCTTCCTCCAGGGCTTTGGCCTGGGCCTCGGCCAACATCCGCCCGTAAACCTCGCTGATCACCGGGAAGGTTTCCGGGGCGAAGATGTAAAAACCCGTATTGGCCAGACGATGATCGCCCGCCTCTTCCAGGGACGGCTTTTCGAGAAACATCTCGACTTTTCCGGACTGGCCTTCACCCGAATGATCGGTGGCCACAATGCCGAACTTGTCCACGTCCTCGTCGGGCTTGATCATGCAGCCGATGGTGATGGCCGCGTTGTTGGCCTTGTGCGCCTGCATCAGGGCAGAGAAGTCCGCGTCGGTGACGGCGTCGCCCTGAACCACCAGCAGGGGTTTGTCCGGGCTGAACACGCCAGGGAATTTCTCCGGGTTGCTGAAGACCTGGCGCAAGCCACCCGCCGTACCCGAAGGGGCCGGTTCGTCAAGATAGCGGATGGTGCCGCCCTCCAGCCCTTCCAGGCTGGCCTTCAGCGCATCACGCTTGGAATAGGTGTTGATGAAGATATCCGTAAAGCCGTGGCTCACCAGCTGATCGGCGATAAGGCGGATGACGGAGCGGTCACCCACCAGCGGGGTGCCGGGCTTGGAAACCCCGGTCTCATCGCCGGCGACTTTCATGAATCGGGTGGCCAGGCCCGCTCCCAGAATCACGGCATGGGGGGTTTCGGTCTGGATGGGGGCCTTTTCAGGGCGGTCAATGGCATCCACGCTGTTGGGAATGGGCTTGCCCCTGAGTTCAACGTTCACGCCATCCACGTCGATTGTCGAACCCGGCAGGCCAAAGTAGACCGTTCCCTGCGGACCCGTCACTATTGCCTGGAATCCGCCCTTGCCATCGTAGAGTTCAACTTTTGAAGCGCTCTCCGGCAACCGGCTTACCTTGCCCAACACCTCGCCGGTGGAAACGCGCCTGATGCTGACGGTATCGCGCCCGGCAGGCTCCAGCGCCAAATCGCAGGGTTCGGAGAAACTGTCGAGCATAACCCCCCTCAATCCGGTTTCCTCTTTGGTATGAGTCATTTTCCTGCCTGCCTTCCAGATTCCGAGAACGGCCAGGGCAACGGTTCCGGCCAGCACGAGCTTCAGGAGCAGATTCCTGCCATTCACATCCTCCCCGGACTTCCTGCCGGAGGTCTCTCCACCGTCCGTTACGAACCGGTCGTCCTGACCGTCATTCCCGAAACGAACAGCCTGCCCCCAGGATGGTGCGGATGGGTGTGTCATTATACCGGAAAAGTGCGTCCGGTTCAGCTGTTTTTCCGCAGGGGAGATCATCTGTGGCATAGCCCGCCTACCTTTCGTGCGTCAGTTGTTTTTCCGGTGAACATCGAAAATCGTGCTACTTGCAAACGGTCCTGCAAATCATGGAACAACAAACAGGGGCCGTCTGTCTCCAATCAACGGCAAACGATCTCCAAAATTGCCAAGAAGCCATGCCAACCATTGCATTGCCCCACCCTGCGGGCCTCATACCTTGTCACTCCTTGTGCAGGCAGGAATGACAAGCGCTCACGAAGGACGAATCAGGGCGTGGTCAGGCCCGGCTGGACGGGCTGAAGCTGCTCGCCGCCGGAGGGCAGGATCTCCGCTTGGATATCCGTGTCATGCCACTCGATCACCGGCTCATCCGGCGGGCTGACATCCTGTTCCGTAATGGGACCGAACATCCAGGGAGCGTTGCGGCGCAACCACATCTCCCGCTGATGGTGCTGAAGGACCGCCCCGGCATCCTGCTGCGGCGGAATCGACTGGGCACGGGCAACATCCAGCCCGGCAAAGGCCAGAACCAATCCCAACACTATCACATAATAAACAAAACTTTTTCTCATAATCCCATCTTAGCCGATTCAGGCCCGGATTGCCACGGCGCTAACTCCCCCGGCTTTCCAGTATCCGCCCGCCATTTGGGGAATAACCACCCGTTGTTTTTGCGGCTGCCGGGAATCGGGGGAATCGCCTCGCCCCGGCGGACGGGCGCCCCGTTTCTCTTGATTTTTGCCGAAATCCACGTTTTAATGCCAGTATCGGGACGTAGCGCAGCTTGGTAGCGCATCGGCTTTGGGAGCCGAGGGTCGCAGGTTCGAATCCTGTCGTCCCGATTTCTAACTTTTCCAGGGGTTTTTTCCGGTTTTGTTCCGCTCAAAAGCGCCCCGAAGCCTGTCTAACATCAATTCCATCACCAGGGGCAAGGACGGAGGGCCATCTTGCAGACGCCTGTCCATTTGCTCATAGTGGGTATCCGGCGCCCGGCGGACGCCTTCGGCCTCGCGGCCAAGGATATACTCGGCCCCCATCACCGGCCCGGCTGCACAGAAGGGGGTTCCATTGTCGACATGGCGCTCCGAGCAGAGGTGGTCGATTTTCACTTCCACCAGTTTTTCCGTCAGCTTGAGATGACGCTCGTTCGCGCCGGACTCCACCGAGGTCACCTCCTCCAGGGCTTCCTTGAAAGCATCCAGAGACCGGCGGTTAAAGACCGGATCAGTGCCAAAGGGAGTGGCCTTCAAATGGCTCAGGAAATGGCAGGCCTCCCCCTGGGCCACCAGGTATTCCGCCACGCTGATTTTATCCTGTGCCCCAATCCGGCGGGCCAGTTCAACCGCTTTTTCCAGGTAGGGAAGGCCCTCTTCCAGCTTGAGAGAGACGCCGTCAATGTCCAGATTCCTGCCTAACACCAGCAGGAGACCTTCATGGCCTGCGTCAGACAGGTTGGCTTCCAGCGGACCCACGTTGCGTACGGACTCCTTGTACAGGACATTATTCATGAAATAACTGCCCCGATTGTAAAAGCCATGCACCAGAATGGGTGAAATCGCACTTTTCTCCAGATTCCAGCCGGACTGCTCCACGGCTTTCAGGCTGTCATCCAGAAGCGCGAATGCGTTTTCACAATCCACGTCCGCTGCCAGCATGGCATTGGCCAATTTAACCCCGGCCAATGCCCGATCGAAGGCATTGGCCTTGGGGTCTGTCGAGAAAAACGCATACTCAGACTGTGCCGCCTGTAAAGCCAGTGCCACGGCGGATTTCCCCCGGATGCGCCCGTGGGCGTCATAGAAAAAAGCCGATTTTTCGGCAATTTCAGCGACATCCCGCTTGCCGGAGGCCAGAAGTTTTTCCAGTATCTTAATCTGGCGCTGATCCTCGGCGTTCAGGCTTTCAAAACGATCATTGCGCTCGAAGATCGCATCCCTTCCAAACTTTGGGGAGACTCTGAAAACCGACCCGTTCTGCACACCCTGGAAAGAAGTCACCGAAAGGGGAAACGACATGCATGAAATCCTTTTTATACTGACTGGTTTCTCAAAAACACCTCTCAAGGAAAGGAATTGCCCGGCGTCAAATAAATCATCGGCATCGTAAAAAGAGGGTGTTTTCACCGGCCTGCCGGATCATTCATCACACACGGCGGGTGGCGTGTAGGAGGTCCCGCTGATAATGGCAACCAGGTTGTCGAGACCCTCAAAACACCAAGCCAAACGACCCGATAACGATTTTTATCGGGCCGTTCGCACATCGTTTTGCAGATTCACCGGCGAATCTGCTGACAGTCGGACCTACCAGAAACCCCGGATGGTCTGGCGCTGGGGCTGGGCCTGCCAGGGTTGGCGCTCCATGGCGATGATCTGCTGCTCCACCGAGGCCAGGTGGGTTTGCAGGGTCGGCAACTGGCTGGAAGCATAGCTGATCACCTGCGGATCGCTGCCCTCGGTCAGCTCGGCCTGGTGGAGGGCGATGGACTGCTCGTGCCACCGTTTCACCTGTTGCAGATAGGCCCGATCGAAGGCTTGACCCGCCAAAGCCGAAAGTTGAGTATAATCCGCCTGCTGCTGGGCACTTGGCTCAATAGGCAACACAATCTCCAAATCGGCAGCAATTCGTTCCAACTGCGACTGGGCAGTGGTGTGCTCCTGAACCATTCTTTCGGCCAAGGCACGAACCTGGGGGTCGCTGCTCCTCTCAAGGGCAAGCCGGCCCAACATGATTTCAGCCCGGTTATCCTGGGCTGCACGGGCCATAAACTGCTGGTCATGAACGGACAGGGCCGGACTCGCCCCCTGCTGCATCTGGGCAAAACCCTGAACCGACATTCCGAGTAACACGGCCATCAACACGACAATGGAAAGCAATTTGAATTTCATGGCATCCTCCTGCGCAAGTGCTTCAGAACCATAAGTGTCAACCATTCGCCTGCCCTGAACAATTAGACACTTGTAGGCATTGGGAGCGAAGCAGCACTCCTCCCCCAAAAAAGGCAAACTACCCGACAGGCGAACCGTCGGGTAGAGAAAAACTGCCTAATTGGGAAAAGAAGCGAATTAACAACAAATAACCAATCAACATGTTCTCTGGGTTTACTGTTGGTCTTTGGGTTCAATCCTGTTTTCGGTTTTAGGCTGAACCTTCGTCTGGCGCAGTTCCATACGATCTTTCTCATGCTCGGTCAGGACATCCGCCGCATCGCGGTTTTTTTCCTTTCCTGCCTTCGTTTCGTCGGTCATCCTCGGTTCCGCCTTCAACGGACGCTCAACCGGGTTTTCCATAATCTCCAAGGGACGGCCCTGCGGGTCCATCGGCTGTTCGGCAAAGGACACCGCCGCAGACATACCCACCATCACGGCCAGACCGGCAATCAGCATTTTCTTTTCCATCATCAATCATCTCCTCGCGATATTCCACTTTCCGTTTGTGGAAGCGAGTATATGTCCATCGCCCCGCGCATAAAATCCGCCGGATGTCGGGGATGAGAGGGGATGACTAACGGGTTTTATAGCTTGGGTTCACTCGGCACAAAAGCGCTTCGTTCGTCCGTTTGCTCCGTGGGGCTTCTTCCACCCCCTTAAGCCACGACACCCTCCGGAAGAATGGGGTCCTGAGCAATGCGGGTTTTCCATTTTTTGAGGGTATCACGGGTCAGGGCCATCGTGACGCCCTGGCCAATATCCACCTCCCTCGGTGTTCCGGTGCGTTTGGCGTCGCGGATGGCCTGGCGGATCTCCCGGTTGGTTCGGGGGTCATCCGCCCGGAAGCCGGACTTGTAGTGAAAGCCCACGGCATCGCTCAGGGAGTAGAGGCTCACCCGGCCCTTGAAGCCGCGCTGGATACTCGTTTCCACCGCCAACTGGTGCAGCGTCGTACCGATGCCCTTGTACGTCGTATTGCCGGGCGCCTCCATGCCACTGACGTAAATGGACTTGTCGTCATTCATCAGATCCGTCTCGCCTACCAGCCGGTTGCGCACGTAAAGCTTGAAGCCGACATCACCGTCGTCCGTGTTGTAATCATCCATCGTTACCACCGCCCGGACCCTGTTGCCGTTCTTCAGCCGGTAGATATCCGCATGGGCGACGGGGACGCCCTGGATATCCTTCCGCCCAAAGCGGATCTGCGGAAGCGTGCGGGCCGCCTCGCGATTGGCAGAAAGCACCGCCTGCGAAGCCGGGGGCACGGTCCGCACAAAGACGTCCGGCAACTGCTCCAGAGACACGGCAGGAGGCGTATTGCCCCCAAAACGGGGCCATCCGGTCAGCCCCGGCAACCTGTCCCTCAGAACGGGCCCGATTCTCATCCCAAAACCTCACTTTCCCCCAGTTTTAAAAATCATTATACTAAAAAAACAGTAAAATGACTCATGCCCTGTTGCGAAAGGTCGCCCGGAATTCACCTCTTCTGGGTCTCCAGAACCTGTAACAGGTATTCCGTCGCCAGGCTACGTCATTGCAGTTGATCGTCCCATTTCCGTCGGCATCCACCAGGCGCCGCTGCTCATCCGCCAGAGCAGCAAACAGCACGGATTGGGAGAGCCAGAACTTTTCAACAAATCCAAATCCCGCACATCGACGCGTCCATCCCCGTTAATGTCCGGGTTCAGGGCCAAAGGCTCCGCCGGAATCGACTCGGCCCGCAATATCTTTAATCCACATAACAAAACCCACCCCATGGCGGGCGGGTTTGAAACCGGGTGATGAACTCGCGATTGATTCCTTTTGGGCTAGCCCTGCGCCTGCAACATGCTCTTGAAGGCGTTGGCGTCCGCCGGACGGCCAATGCCGAGGAACTGGTTGATCATCTCGTTCTGCTGGGCACTGCCCGCCTTGCGCTGCTCTTTCGACATGCTGTCGGTCATGGTCATCGGCTTTTTGGGATCACGGTTCAGGGCGATGTCCAGGTCCTTGGAATCCACCTTGCCGTCATTGTTCACGTCTTCCGTAAACTGCTTGAAGGCGACGGCCATCAGGTCATTGGCATCACGAAACTGGGCCTGCTCCGGCGATTTGTTGAAGATGCCGAGGAAGCCCTTGCGGGGTTTGCCCGCCTGGTTCAGGGCGCTGGTGACGGATTCCTTCATGAACTCCGAAAACACGCTCTGCATGATGAAACCGTTGCTGGGAAGCTGTGCCTGCTGAGGCTGCGCCGGCTGGTTGAAAATCCGGGAATCCACGCCAAAAGGATTGAATGCGGGAATCCCGCCACCCGGCACACCGCCAAAGCCATTCGGGTTCGGTCCGTAAAACGTGGACGTCCCGATGGAGTTCAGCAGGAAATTGGGATTAATTCCTCCTGGCCCGTTAACCATACGACCTTTCCTCTCTCCAAGTTACACAAATAGGCACGAAGATACCGTTCTTGCATTGGAATGCTCTATAAAAATAAAAACAATAGAAAGGCCGGAATTGCTTGATATATATCAAATTTTATCCGAATGATATCCAATTTATCGCTATTTGTAAAAAAGTCTGCATAGATTGCCCCACGACTGTAGTCCGGACGGTTAGTCCGGGCTACAGGATGGGTTTGAGACAGAAGATGCTGAGGCTGTGGGATTTAACGGGGTATTTATCGCCAGCGGGCCAGAGAGCCAGGACGTTGGCCTGGGCCGTATCCTCCAGCAACTCCCATTCCGTGCCGCCGCGGTGCTGGGGCAGGGTGAACTTCACCTCGTTCGGACCGGAATTTAGCAGGAGCATCAGGGTGTTGCCGCGAATGTCATGGCCCCGCTCGTCCGTCTCGTAGATGGCCTCCCCGTCAAGAATAGCGCCAAGAAACCGGCTGTCGGCGGCATGCCAGTCCCGGTTGGCCATCAGCTTGCCACCCGCGTTGTACCAGTAGATATCCCGAATTCCGCTTTTCTTCGGGTTTTTGCCGATGAGAAACCGGCGGCGCTGCAAAACAGGCTGGGAGTTGCGCAAAGCCACCATGCGCCGGACAAAATCCAGAAACGCCTGCTGGTCCGAATCCAGCCGCCAGTTGTACCAGCTGATCTCGTTGTCCTGACAATAGGCGTTGTTGTTGCCACCCTGGGTCCGGCTCAGTTCATCCCCGCCGGAGATCATGGGCACCCCCAGCGACAGCAGCAGCGTCGCCATAAGGTTGCGTTTCTGCCGCGCCCGCAGTTCATTTATCTCCGGGTCGTCCGTGGGGCCTTCCACCCCACAGTTCCAGCTGTTGTTATGGCTCTCGCCGTCCTGATTGTTCTCCTTGTTAGCCTCGTTGTGCTTGTGGTTGTACATGACGAGATCGTTAAGGGGGAAACCGTCATGGCAGGTGATGAAGTTGATGCTGGCATGGGGGGCGCGACCATTATGCTCATACAGATCGCTGCTGCCCGCAAGCCGGGTGGCGACCTCGTTGATCAGCCCCGAATCCCCCTTCCAGTAGCGGCGCATGTTATCGCGGTATTTGCCGTTCCACTCGGTCCAGAGGATGGGGAAGTTTCCAACCTGGTAGCCGCCGACACCCAGATCCCAAGGCTCGGCAATCAGCTTGGCCTGGGAGATCACCGGGTCCTGGTGGATGATATCGAAGAAGGAGCCGAGTTTGTCCACCTCGTAAAGTTCGCGGGCCAGTGCGCTGGCCAGATCGAACCGGAACCCGTCCACGTGCATCTCGGTAATCCAGTACCGCAGACTGTCCATGATGAGTTGCAGCACGCGGGGATGCAGCATGTTCAGGGTGTTGCCGCAACCGGTGAAGTCCATGTAATAACGGCGGCTGAAGTCCGAAAGCCGGTAATAGGCAGCGTTATCGATACCCCGGAAGGACAGGGTCGGCCCCAGCTGGTTGCCTTCCGCCGTGTGGTTGTACACCACGTCGAGAATCACCTCGATCCCCTCGGCATGGAAAGCCCGGACCATCATCTTGAATTCGCGGTTGGCGGACTGCCAGCCGGTGTAGGAGGTATAGCAGGGGTCCGGCGCGAAATACGAGAGGGTGTTGTACCCCCAATAGTTGGTCAAGCCCTTGTCGTGGAGAAAACGCTCATCCACCCAGTGATGCACCGGCATCAGCTCCACGGCGGTCACGCCCAGGTCCTTGAGATGCCGGATGATCGGCTCCGAGGCCATGCCCGCATAAGTTCCGCGAAGCGCCTCCGGGATTTCCGGGTGAAGCATGGTCATGCCCTTGACGTGGGCTTCGTAGATGATGGTCTTGTGCCACGGCGTGCGGGGCGGACGATCGTCTCCCCAGCTGAAGGCCGGGTCAATGACCGCCGCACGCGGGGCATAAGGAGCGCTATCCCGCTTGTCGTAGGAGAGATCCTCGTTCTTCAGGCCGATTTTATAGCCGAAAAGGGCGTCATGCCACTTAATCGGCTTCACGATCGCCTTGGCGTAGGGGTCCACCAACAGCTTATTGGGATTGAAACGCATGCCCCGCTCCGGATCGTACGGCCCATAGACCCGGTAGCCATAGACCTGTCCCGGACGGACATCGGGCAGGTAGCCGTGCCAGACGTGATCCGTATACTCCGGCAGAACGATCCGGGCGCTCTCCCGCGGAACCGTTTCGTCATCGAAGAGGCAAAGCTCCACCTTGGTGGCGTTTTCAGAAAAAAGGGCAAAGTTGACGCCCATGCCGTCAAAGGTTGCGCCGAGAGGGTAGGGCTGCCCAGGAAAAACTCGCATGTAAAATCCCTTGTCCGCTGATCTGCATTACCCCCTATTTAACCGTTACTTGCCCCGTCGGTGTCAATAGCCCTGCTCATATGGATCTCTCCGGCAACAGGAAAGACGCGGATCGCCGGGCCGGAGGGAATACAATGGCAAACCGGGAAGCCCATTGGGCTTCCCGGTTTGAATCACGCAGTCCGTCAAAGCCAATCGGCTCAAACTACTGGATCAGTTCGTCGAAGTTATCACCGGCGTTCGGCTCTCCGCTGATGATCTCTTCAAGGGTGGTCACCACCGGCGCAGAAGCCTTGAGGACACCCTGATTGACCTGTTCCAGGATGGCGGCGGCCACTTCAGGCGTCACACCGGCTTCGGTGAGGTAGAGCGCCGCGTGACGGCGGCCTTCTTCCGGCACCTGGCCGAGGGCGATCTGCCGGTGGTATTCCTCAAGCGCCAGCGCGAGGATCTCTTCGGTCACCGGTAGGTAGGTCGAAGCGAGGAAGAGGTTCGGATCGCTGAGGGCGAGGAGCATGCGGAAGCGCGGCTCCACGAACTCCGGCGACTGCCAGCGATCTTCCTGGAAAAGGCCGAAATTGTCGAAGTTCGGATTGCCGCCCGGCGGATCTTCCGGCGGGTCTTCCGGCGGATCACCGCAGGCCAGCGCCCAAACCGCCGTCTGGCCGTTCAGGTTCTGACCCGCCAGCAGGAGCAACTGCCCGCCCTTCGGCTGCGCGGCGTTGTAGGCCACGCCGTTGAAGGTGGCCGTCGGCCCGATGACCAGCTGATTGTTGCCCGCCATGCCGAGGAAGCCATTCTTCGTGGCGCCCAGGGCGCTCATGCTGCCCAGGTTGTACGCGCTTTCCGCCAAGTTGAGATCGAACCCGGCCAGGAAGTTCACCCCGTCCGTGGAACTGACACCGTAGGGAATGAGGACCGGATCGCCCGGATTCGGAATGCTGAGGCCAAAGGCGGCGTTCAGACGCTCAAACACCGTCAGGCTGTCGTTGGAGTGATCGTCCTTGAGATCACCGCCGGTCAGCAGGATCTTGCCGCCGAAGGTGTCGCCGTTGGCGCTGAGAAGACCACTGTTGAAAGGCAACCCGCCAAGACCGAACTGGTTCAGGTCCACGTTGGCGGAAATCGTGTTGGCGTGATGCCAGATGAAACCGCCGTAACCCGTACCACCAACATCGGCATCCGTATTGTATTCACCCAGGTTCAGGTTGATTAGCCCGGCCTTGGAATAAATATGGCCCCCGTGGCCATGACCGTTGAAGGTGTTGCCGCTGTATGCGGTCAACGCCTCATCAAACGGTCCGGCCAGACCCACACCGCCGAGGGCGGGAATGACTCCCTGCGCCCGCGCCTTGATGGTGCCCAGATTCAGGATGGCATACGGCGCTGCCAGGTGGATGGAACCACCGTTAATACCGCCACTGGCATCAATATCAGAATCGTTAAAGATGCTGTGGTTGGACTTCAGGATGATGCTCCCGCCATGATCGGCCAACTGGCCGTTATTCGTGGCGATGATGCCGTTGTTGTGAAGCCCGTCGAATACCGGTGCAAAGCTATGACCGGCGAACAGGTTGATGGACCCGCCGGACCAGTTGCCCACCGTGGCCAGCTTGCCCATATTGGTCAGGTTGCCGTAGGTGGAGATGAGGGCGATATGCCCGCCTCCGAGGGCGTTGGGGCTGCCGGACACGGACCCGGTCTCCCAGTTGCCCTCCACCTCGATATCACCGCTGCGAACCGCCGTGAGATTGACCAGGTTGTCGTAACTGGCGGGTATGGCGGAATCAAAGACCAGCGTTCCGGCGTTGGAGGTATCACCCACCGTGAAGTTACGCGCTTCGGACGGATGGGTCGCACCCAACGCGCCACCGAACTTGTTATCCACGGAGCGGTCGGCGTTGTTGGCAACCGCATTGGTGATGATGCTGGTTACGCTGCCGGCGTTGCCGCGCGACAGCAGGATGATGTTGTTGCCGCCACTGCCGGGGTAGCGCGGATCGTCATTGCCCACCAGGACTTCATTATCCTGGGTGGTAGCCAGCTGGTTGCCGCCCGTCAGGGTCGGCGGCGTGTAGCCGACCGGAGCGGCATTGGGCGTGCTCGCCGTTTCAACGACAATGCCGTTGGGAATGAAAGCGACTGGACCCCCGGGCACGGGAGAAGTCGGCACGATGCTACCAAAGCCACCGGCAGAGCCGTTAATGGTCACCTGCCCGCGCCACCGGCCGTTATTCCCGGTGGTCAGCAAGGCATTTGCTGTGGCAAAACCATTTCCGGTTTCCGCATTCGCTTCAGAGATGGCATCACCGTTATTTCCGGTAATGGCGTTGGTATTTGCCGTGGCGTCCACGGAACTGGAGGCCGTGCCGATGGCGTCGGCCAGCGCCTGGGAATACCCAAAGTTGCCGGTGGTCGAGTTGGCGTTGGCCACCGCGTCAAACCGGCGGGCCTTGGCGTTGGCGTCAGAGAGGGCAATGCCCCGGTTCCCCGCCGTCGCGTTGGCGTTGGCCGCCGCCTGATCTGCAAGGCCTTCAAAGGCGTTGGCGTTGGCGATGGCTTCCGCTTTACCGTAATTTCCGGCAGTCGCGTTCGCATTGGCAACCGCATCACCCTTATTGGGGACTTCGGCATCCGCCTCGGCAAAGGCGAAACCGGCAAAACCGGTGGTTGCGTTGGCGTTAGCCGTCACGTCAACACCGTCAATACCGCCGCCCTTGGCGTAAGCCTTGGCGATGGCGTCACCCTGCGAGCCATGCTGGCCCGCCTTGGCGCTGACGTTTTGATCCGTCTCAATGGTGGTGGTATCCGGCGCTACGATCAGACCGGCTTCTCCACGCGTACCCCGGCGTCCGCCGATGGCGTCGGCGTTGGCCGTCACAGCGCCACCAGCCGCACCCGCTGACGAGTTGTCCGCCTTGGCGATGGCCCAGGCATAACCGCCGTCACCACCCTGGCCGCCGTTGGCGTTGATCGAGCCGGTTCCGGTCGGGTTGTCATCGCCGCTGAAGACGATGACCCCGCCGCTGCCGCCGTCACCGCCGCGCCCGCCACGGGCGAAGGCATTGGCCGTTGCGGAACCCGCCTGCTGGATGGAGGTGGCGTAGGCTTCGGCATCGCCGCCCTTGCCGCCATTACCGCCATTGGCGGCAATCAAGCCATTGTTGGTCATGGTATTGGCGTAGCTGAATCCAATAACGCCGCCGTTGCCACCATCACCCCCATGATAGAAGGACTGGGAATTGGGGTGAAGGTTGACGGACGCGTTGACCACGCCGCCACCGGCGGCGGTGCCGTTATCGATCACCACACCGTTGGGGCCGGTAACATCGGCGCCGTTACCGCCGTTGGCGGTGATGATGCAGTCGTTGATGATGTCGTTTCCGGCGATCATGGCGATGGTGCCGCCATGGCCGCCGTAGCCCGGATCGTCAAAGACGCCGTCACCGCCGTTGGCGCGAACCACGCCGCCATTGACGACGTTATTACGGGCGGCCAGAATGATGGAGCCGCCATTACTGCCGTTCCAACCCCAGGCAGGTACGCCGTAATCCACACCATCACCGCCGTTGGCGGAGATCAGGCCGTTGGCCGGATTCGCCGGGATCACGCCGCTGGCATCCAGCGCGTCGCCGATGACGATATCGCCGTCAGAGCTGGCGATGAGGTTTTCCTGGCGATTGAGGATTGCCTGGCGATCACCCGCCGTAAAGATGTTGCCGCTGGCCTCAAGCTGAGCCACGGCGTCATCGTAGGCCGACCCGGTCTGGTTCAGCGAAACGACCGAGAGATCGATGTCCTTGTCGGTAGACTTGGAAACGGGGCAGTCAACACAGAGCACGTTGCTGTTGCCGTTGGCCACCAGGCGGATGGTTCCGCCCTGGGAACCGGTGACGTAATCGCCGTTCAGTTCGTTGTAAACGACCCCATCGGCGCGAAGGACGCCTTCCATGTTGATCAGGCCGCCCTCAATATTAATGACGTTGCGATCATAGGTACCCACCACCTGGCCGCTGGTATCGATGACCGCGCCGCGCTGGACATCCACCACGCCGGTGGCGTTAACGGAAACCACGCCGCCCTTACCATCCAGGCCGTGAGTCACCCCGAAGCCCTTGGCTTCAATCAGGGCGTTGGGGCCGAACATGGCGGAGCCGGTGTTGAATTGCACCATGCCGCCATTTCTGCCATTGGCAAAAATGGCGCCGTTCTGATAAAGGAAGGCGGAGTCGATGGTGACCCGGCCCCCGTCACCCACATAGGCGCCACCTTTCATCAGGGCGCTGACACTCACATTGCCGTCAATACGAACCACCTGGCCGGGGGCGTTGAAGTGGAGCCATCCGCCGTTGCCGGTAGGGGTGCCGCCGATGTCGGATTCAAGCCCCCGGACGGTCGTGCCGGATTTGACCCAAAGGCCCGAACCACCGGAATTCTGGAACGTCGTCTTGTTGCCGGGGGTGTTGTAATACGTGCCGCCCTGGACAACCTGACCGTCGTTGACGGAGTTGACGTCGCCGGGGCCTGCATAGGCCTGCGTCCCGGAAACCGTAATACTGAACGCAAGCGCCAGGGGCACAAAAAACCTTCTCAACGATTGTTGCGAATGAGCCATTGGGTTCGGAACCTCCAAAACTTGTCCCCAAGTATCTTCAAGGCATCTTATTCAGAGAGAGGGGGAGGAATCTGATAAACGTACGCTACTTCTACCTAAAACAGACCGAAGCCGAAATTGCCTGACGAGGTAGCCTGATTAAATTTTGTTAATAATTCAACAAACCATGGCTACCAGCCAGTCGGTCAGGTCATGAATTGCTACATACACAGAAGCCTGTACCGGCTCGAATATTGCCTGCTTCAATCCCATCTTTTATTACAAAAATAGTTTTAAAAGCCCGGTCACTACACTTTTTATACGAGGATCGAATTCATCCCCCTCTCCAAGTGGGTTATTTTTTGGCCGAGGTGCCCCTCAGTCCGGCATTTTATGGTAGCCTAGTTGATGTACCAGAGTTACCAGGCTGAAACTTACACTTATATTTAAATTTCAAACAAGTGGCTTATCTCAATCATTCCGCCAACAGGGCGCTTCCCGAAATAACGAATGGTTTCCAGGCAGAATCGACAGACAGAACCTAAGGGAGAGAAAGAAGCCGATCATGTTGCAGCACTTCAAGAACCCGTTTGCCGTTTCCCTTTTGCTGACCGGATGTTTCGTCGCGCTGAATGCCGACATCGCAACGGCACAGACGGACCCCTCCTTTCCCGGGTTGAACGTTCCCACCCAGGTCAGCCCCGGCCTGCAGCCCCAGCCCAAGGATCTGGACCGGGAGCAGAGGCGGCTTGAGCAGAAGGAAGACGTCCCCGAAGTCAAGATTGACGTGCCGGAACCCGGTCCGTCGGTCCAATTGCAAAGCCCCCGGTTCCAGGTCAATGACATCACCGTGAACGGGGTGACCGTCTACAGGCCCGAAAAAATCGAGGAGATGGTTTCCCAGTACGAAGGGCAAAGCCTGACCCTGGATGAGCTGGGCAAGCTGGTGGACGAAATCAACAAGCTATACCGCGGTGACGGTTACCTGACCACCCAGGCCTACATCCCGCCCCAGGACATTCAGGAGGGCCGGGTGGCCATCCAGGTGCTGGAAGGGCGCATCGGCACCATCTCCGTTTCCGGCAACAAGTTTTACCGGACCTTCGTCCTGGAGCGCAACATTCCGCAGCAGCCGGGCGAGGTCCTGAACATCCGCGACCTCGAAGACGCCCTGAACCGCATCAACCAGCGCGAGAACTTCCGGCTGAAGGCCGTTCTCTCCCCCGGCGATGAAACCGGCGAAACGGACATCCGCCTGGAAATCGCCGAACGCCAGCCTTGGCAGATCGCGGGCACGTTCGACAACCAGGGCCGCCCGTTCATCGGCATGTACCGCTACGGGGTCGAACTGACCAACCAGAACCTCACCGGCATGGGCGATCGGCTCTACGCCCGATGGATCGGCGCACGGGGTGACGGCACCAACGTGGCGCTGGCCGGATACGCCCTGCCGTTGAACCGGTTCGGCACTGAGGCCGCCTACAACTTCGGCTACAGCCGGGTTAACGTGGATCTCGACATCAGGAACCAGCCGAAAATCGAAGGCTCCGCCGCCAACCATCAGGTCCTGCTCTCCCAGCCCCTGGACAAGAATCGCACCTGGGTAGTGGATGCCGGCTTCAATGCCCGGAATATCTCATCCTATATCGATAACGTCCGCACGAACCGCGACAGCATCTACTCCCTGCAGTTCGGCCTGAACTTCGACCAGGTGGACCGCTGGGGCCGGACGTTCGCCCGCGGCCAGTTCACCGTCGCGCCGGATTGGGGCGGCAGCCACAATGAGCAGTTCTCCAAGTACGAGGTCTTCTTCACCCGTCTGATCCGGTTGCCCTGGCGCAACATGCTGATCCTGCGGGCCAACACCCAGCTGACGCCGGACGCCCTGCCGCCCGCCGAACAGTTCCAGATTGGTGGTGCCTTCAGCGTTCGCGGGTTCACGGAAGGCGTCATCGTCGGGGACCGGGGCTGGAACTTCGGCGTGGAACACCGCTGGCCCATTCCGTTCCTGCGCAGCACCTCGCCCTACTTAGCGGATCGCGTTCAGGGCGCCTTCTTCTTTGATTTCGGCCAGGCCTGGCTGGATAAAAGCAACCCTGCCTATATCGGCGGCCTGTCCCACCAGCCCAGCCGCACGATGCTCATCAGCGCCGGCACCGGCGTCCGCGCCCGGCTGACACGATATGCCCAGGGCTTCGTGGACTTCGGCTGGGGACTCGTGGATCGCAGTGTTGTGGAACCAACCGCGCAACCCACCTTCCGGGTCCACTTCGGCATCCGCTCCGAGCTGCTGCCGGACAAGATCGTCAGCCGCGACACGGGCGAGGCCGAGGTGATCAAGGAAAGCAAGCTCATCACCGATGACGAGGCGTTCAACGCCAGCGCCGTCGAAGATACAAACGATGCGTCGCAGGGCGCCGGCCTGTACGATACCGGGACAATGACGGATTCCGCCGCCATCAACCTCGATTCAGTCGGGCTGGACGTTGAGCCTGAACCGGAGACCGGCTTCACTCCCACCGCCGACCCACTGGCCGACTCACTGGTGGAACCTGCCGCCGGCAACGCCTCCTCTGAAACCATCGAATGGGAAGACTAGACCCGGCGACGGAATCAACGAACCACTCCGAAGAGCCTGCATTGCAATAATACAGGCTCTTGGGCTTGTCCTTGTGAACAAATGTATCGTTTGCCGCCGGTTTGCTCAAGTTTGCCGCCCCGGGCGCCGATTCTTCTGACAGAGAGGAACAAACGATAGAGAGTGCAAAGGGGTTCGCATCCTATGAGACAACTCGTTGTGTTTGCTTTGGCCGCCGCAGTGCTGGCATTTTCCGCAGGCCCCGTTCATGCCGACCGGAACGTGAGCGAGGCGGAGGACTTCTTCCGCCAGATGGCCGCCTCAGACAACCCGTACATCTCCCGCACGGGCCATGAGGGGTTGGAAAAGCTGAGAAATAGGGATTTTTCCGACAAGATCAGCGTGGAGATCCCACTGATGAGCCGAAACAACAGCAGCCTGGCCGTTCCCACGGTTCTGAACCAGAAAGTGATGGGCACGTTCCTGGTGGACACGGGCGCCAGCTACACGGTCATCACGCCGCGCATCGCGGAAAAACTGGGCATCGAGGTGACCGAAAAAACCCCCCGTGTTCGGATCGTCACCGCCAACGGCCATATCAGCGCACCGCGGGTCACGGTGCCTTCCATTACCATCGGCGGCGTGGAAATTCGTGACGTGGAGGTCATCATCCAACCCCTGGGCAACGATCTGCTACTCGCCGGGCTTCTGGGAATGAACTTCTTCAAGGACATGGATATCGCCTTTAAGCAGAACAAGATGATCCTGACGGTAAACCGTCCCCTGGAGGCCGCCAGCGCCGAAACCCGGTAGAGGAATTTCCCCGATATTTCAATGCGAACCTAAATGCAAACGGGACCCTGTGAATTCAGAGTCCCGTTTTTTTAATTGGTTGCGGGGGCAGGATTTGAACCTGCGACCTTTGGGTTATGAGCCCAACGAGCTACCGGACTGCTCCACCCCGCGGCAGGTTGTTTGTTTCTGGGGGATTGATGCCGAAATGCATCGGACCTATACAATGCAATAAACCGGATCGGTTTTCAACCCGTTCGGCGGGATTTTTTCATTTTATTTGGCCGAAGACGGAGAGGATTCCCCCGGTCCGCTGCCCTCAGGGATCTGGGTCGCGTAACGGCGAATCAGATCCGTCTTGAGGGAGTTGACCCGATCGATCATCAGAATGCCGTCGAGGTGATCGATCTCGTGCTGCACGGCGATGGCTTCAAGATCCCGCGCCTCGGCCTCCACCGTCTCGCCGTTCTCGTCAATATAACGAAACGTGATTTTCGTTGCCCGCTTCACGTTGGCCAGGTAATCCGGAAAACTCAGGCAGCCCTCGCGCACCAGTTTGTTTCGGGACTGGCTGACAATTTCCGGGTTGATCATGACACGCAGCCGGTCCTTCGTGGTTTTGGCGCTCACGTCAATGACGACGATACGCAGGGGCACCCCCACCTGGGGGGCAGCCAGTCCCACGGCACCGGGGCAGGCGTACATGGTTTCAACCATGTCGCGTGCAACCTTGCGGATGCCGTCATTGACGCCCTCCACTGCCTTGCACTGTTCGCGCAGGGAAACGTGGGGGTACTTGTAAATCTTGAGAACGGCCATAAATCCTGTCCTAGAGGGCAACGTGTTCCACGGGATGATAGGTGATCTCCACGTTCAGGCTTTCACCCATCATGGCCAGCTCCCGTTCGAACAGTTCTCTCTCGATATCCTTCGGCATGTCGCATTCGATCATCATGATGTAGACCGGCTGCCCTTCCTCGCCTTCGATAATCTGGGCGTTGAGGTCGGTAATATTCACGCGGAACTTGGAGAGGATGCGGGTGATCTCGAAGGTGATGCCGGTGCGGTCATGGCCGGCCACGGAAATAATATAGGGATTCTTGTTGACCGGCGTCTTATGCTCACCCTCCTCATCGAACTCATGCACGAAGATGGTCAGCCCCAGATTGCGCCCCGTTGTGGCGTACTCCTCGCAGATCCGTTCCAGCGGAATATCGGCAGGGAACGAGCCGATCATGATGAGGGCAAACTGCCTACCCAGGATAGTCATGGTCGTATCTTCAAGATTGCCCCGGTTATGGGCCAGCACCTCGGTCATGGCGGCCACGATACCCGGACGATCAGGCCCGATACCGGTGATGTAGACCTTTTTCAAAATCCATGCACCTCGTCGATCAACAACCTCTCTACTATACCAAGAACGGGGGCAGGACCAAAACCGGGTCAGGCGTGGACACTGGAAAGCGCCTTGCGGCACCGGGCCGCGGTTTGGGCAACCTCCCCGTCCAAAAGAAGCTGGCGTGCCCGCACCATTCCCTCGGAAACGGTGGACACCTTCTCCGTCAGATAAAACGCGGCCCCGGCCTGCAGGCACACCCGCCAGAAATGCACGGAATGTTCATCCCGGCCCCCGATCAGGCGCTCCAGAACTTCAGCCGCCTCATCCGGACCGGCCATTTCCGGATATCCGCCCACAGCATCCCCAAAAGTCGTTTGCAGAACCTGCTTGTGGATTTTCATCCCGGTAATCTCATAGACATGAGTCTTCCCTGCATGGCTAATACCCTGGGACTCCTCGCCCCGAACGATCATGGCCCGCCGGGTCCGGGTATACTCCGCCAGATAAGTGGCGATCTTGGGCAGAATCTCGGCATGGGAAACCCCGATCAGACGGTAGCGCGGCTGCGCCGGGTTCAAAAGGGGAATCATGTAGCGAAATACGGAATCCACCCCCGTCTCGTAGGTCAGTCGCTGCCAGGTTTCGTTAAAGGGCTTGAGATCGGGGTAGCAGTCGCTGGCATGAAAGAAAACCACCCCGGCCACGGCCTGCAGATGAGGCAGCAGATGCATGGGCACATCCGCAACCAGCCTGAGCTGCTCCGCCGGGTTCGCATAGGCCACCGGCTCCGCATGCCAGAAGGCGGCGGCCACCTTGACCCCGCCTGCCGCCGCGGTCAGCGCCACTGCCACGTCCACGTCCAGGTGGGCGGGATTCATCCACCCGCCGCCGATGCAGTCAAAGGTGTTCTCCACCTCGATACGGCAGTGCATCCGCTCCTGAAGGGCGTCCATCAGTTGCAGGAAGGTCTTTTCGTCGGTGTGATCCGGCGTCAGGCTGGCCAGCAACCGTTCCGTCCTGTCCCTCGGCAGCCGGCAGCGAAGCAGATCCTCGATTTCCTGTTGTTCCAGCATGATGCTTCCATCATAACAGAGCCTTTTGGGTCGTGCCCCCCACCGCGTCCTGTCTGAAGTCCCCCTGCCTCCAGAGGAGGGGAGGGGATCTTGTCAACCTTTCACGCGGGTGCCTAACCGCCCGTCAAGGCGGCGAGGCGGCGGCCAGTGGCGATGGCCACGGCGTCAAGTTGGCGGATCATGGCGGTCAGATCGTCGAGGGAGATGGCCTGGTCCGCATCGGAAACCGAAGCTTCCGGCTGCGGGTGAGCTTCCACGATCACGCCGTCCGCCCCGATCGCTACGGCGGCAGCCGCCGAGGGAAGGACCAGGCTGCGGCGCCCGGTAGCATGGCTGGGATCGACAATGAGCGGCAGATGGGTCAGTTCCTTCAGGCGGGCCACGGCAACGAGATCCAGCACGTTGCGGGTCTGGGGATCGAAGCTGCGGATACCCCGCTCGCAGAGAATCACGTTGGGGTTGCCCGCCGCCAGCAGATATTCGGCGGCGCCGAGGAATTCCTCCAGCGTGGCGGCCAGCCCGCGCTTGAGCAGCACCGGCTTGTCCTGCCCGCCCAGCGCCTTCAGCAGGGGGAAGTTCTGCATATTGCGGGCGCCCACCTGGTAGCAATCGAGATAGTCATACGCCGGTTCCACCTGCTCCAGGCCCACAATCTCGGTGATGACGGCAAGATCGAACGCCCGGCGGATTTCGGCCAGGATCTCCAGCCCCTCCAGGCCCAGTCCCTGAAAGGCGTAGGGAGAGGTTCTCGGCTTGAACGCGCCGCCCCGGATGCAGGGAATGCCCAAATCCTTCAGGCGCTGTCCGACGATTCGCATCTGCTCCAATGACTCCACCGAGCACGGCCCGGCCACGGCGATCACGTCCGGTCCGCCGAACAGGGCATGCCCCACCCGGACCTGCGTGGGACCGGGACGGGAATTCTTGTCGGTGAGCATGAGGTGCATAGGAAAACCAACACGGGATTGCGAGGGAAATTGCCGGATGATCCTTAACGGCGAATATAACTTTTAGGGTCGAGCACGTCGCGGATGGCGTCGCCGATGACGTTGAAGGACAGCACCGCGAGGAAGATGAACAGGGCGGGGGTCAGCATCCAGGGGTGGTAAATCACATTGGTGATGTTCTGGGCTTCGCGCAGCATGTTGCCCCAGCTGGCGTCCGGCTGCTGGATGCCCAGCCCCAGGAAGCTCAGGCCCGATTCCATCAGGATGTAGCTGGGGATCGCCAGGGTCAGGGCGACAATGACGAAGCTGGCGGTCTGGGGCAGGATGTGGCGGACGATGATGCGAAAGTTGTCCAGCCCGATGGCGCGGCTGGCCTCCACGAACTCCTGCTCCTTGATGGCGAGGACCATCCCCCGGATGACCCGGCTGAACCCGGCCCAGCCGACAAAGGAGAGGGCGATGACCACCATGGCGAACCGGGCGCTGCTGGGCAGGCTGGAGGGAATGATGGCCGCCAGGGTGATAAGCAGGTACAGGGACGGGATGGACATGATGACCTCGGTCGTTCGCATCATGAGGTTATCGAGCCAGCCGCCAAAGTAGCCGGACAGCCCGCCGAAGATCATCCCCACGGGAAAGGCGATAAACAGGCTGAGAAAGCCGATGGTCAGGGAGATCTGCCCACCGAAGAATAGGCGGGAAAAGAGATCGCGACCGTTCATGTCCGTGCCCAGCAGGTTGATGCGGGCCGGCTCATCCACCCCGAAGAGGTGGATATTCCCCGGAATGATGCCGAGAATCCTGTACTCGCTGCCGGGCACGAAAAAGCGGACGTAGTATTTCTCGCTGCGATCCGGCACGAAGGCATACTGGAAGGTGCCGGAGTCGAACTCGCGTTCGTAGCGAAAGATGTAGGGCCGGCTGATGCCGTTTTCGTCCACGGTATAAACCGGCGTCGGCGGCGCATGGGCCAGGGAGCGATCACTCCACTGCTCGCTGTAGGGAGCGATGACGTCGGCAAAGATAATCAATGCGTAAAGAACAGCCAGGATCAGAAACGCGGCAAAGGCGATACGGTCTTTGACGATCTTGGCGAACGCCTTCCTGAGGGCGTCATTTCCGGTGTCCCCGGCCACTGCCGCAACTTTCGCTTTCGTTTCAGCCATTACTTACCCCCTTGCTTTCCATTGAAGCAACGAAGCAACCAACGGCCAAGCAAACGGTGTGCCGCGAGCAAGGGCGAGGAAAGAAACAGGGGAAGGGTCCAGGTGCCCTGGACAAGGTATAAAGAAGATCAGGAGAGTGTTTCATAAGCCTAGGCCAATTCAATTCGCGGATCGACAAACTTCAGGAGAATATCGGCGAACAGGTTCCCCAGCATCAGCATGAACGCCGACATGACCAGGGACGCCATCACCACGTTGGTGTCGGTATCCAGCACCGCCTTGTAGGTAAAGTGCCCCAGCCCCGGATAACCCAGAACGATCTCCACCAGGACGGCCCCGCTGAGCAGGGCGGAAAACTCGTAGCCCAGCATGGTGACGATGGGGTTGATGGCGGTGCGCACGGCATGCTTGTAAATGACCTGGTTCTCCGGCAAGCCTTTGGCCCGCGCCACCCGGACGTATTCCGCCTGCAGCACGTCCAGCAGATTGCCGCGCATCTGACGCTGGATGCCCGCGATGCCCACGAAGGTCAGGACCATGACCGGCAAAATCAAATGCTGGGCCAGATCGATCACCTTTTCCCCCAGACTCATGGAGGCGAAATTGTCGCTGGTAAGCCCGCCCACGGGCAGAATCCCGGTGCCCACGGCAAACACGGCCAGCAGGATCGCCACCACGAACCCCGGCGCAGCCATCCCCACGGTGGCCAGGACGGTGAGCATCCGGTCCGTCACGGATCGCCATCGCAAGGCCGCATAGACGCCCAGGGGCAGCGCGACCATCCAGGTGATGCCAATTACCAAAACATTGAGCAGCAGGGTGTTGCCCGCATGTTTCATCAGCAGGGTCGCCACGTCGTCGCCGTTGAAGGTCTTGCCCAGGTTGAAGTGGAACAGGAGGTTCTTGAGCCACAGCCAATACTGGATGTGCAGCGGCTTGTCGAGACCCAGGCGCTCGCGCTCCGCCTCGTAGACCTCGCGGGAAATCTGGGGGTTCAGCTTGAATTCCGCCAGCGGGTCGATATGACGCTCCAACGCGACGGTCATGGTCTCGCCGGTGAAGGTGGGGATCTCGTAGGTGCCGAAGTCGAAGTTCCAGCGCATCAGCAAAAAGCCGATGATGGACACCATCAGGATGGTGGGAATCACGTAGATCAGGCGCTTGAGTATATAAAGGGGAATCGGCATGACAATCGCTTTGATGGACGCTGTACCCCCTATTGTAGATCGCCGGGCCGGGTTTTGCTTCGCAAAGGGACATTCGTTGCCTGAAACCGGTTCCATTGGATATCATAAAGGACGAGTATCACGATTTTTTGTGGCGCCAATGGAGACCCTATGCACTTTCATAACCTGATCATCCGGCAATTCACGCGTACCGACGCGCCAGACCTGTTCGAGAAAGCCATGCGGTTGAGGCAGGCGGTTTTTGTGGAGGAGCAGGCCGTTCCCGCCGACCACGAACTGGATGCCCTGGACGAGACGGCCACCCATTGGATTGTGCAGGATGCCATTGATCCGCTGCCCGTCGCCACGGGCCGCATGTTCCCCGATCCCGAAATTCCCGGCGCCGTTCGAGTCGGGCGTATGGCGGTCCGCAAGCCGTACCGGGGGCAGGGCATGGGAAGAGTCCTGCTGGACGCCATGCTCGAAGATGCCGCAAAACAGGGATTCACCGAAGCCGTCTGCAACGCCCAGACCCATGCCCTCGTCTTCTATCAGCAAGCGGGATTTGTCGCCGAAGGCGAGGAATTTATGGAAGAAGACATCCCCCATCGCTTCATGCGTTGCGCCCTGTCACCCGCCGCCAAAGAAAAAGCCTCGCCGGCAAGCCGGAAAGGCTGAGTTTCCATCAACTCGGAATTGTCTCCAAACAGTCTGTCTTCCGGGAGCCATTCGGCTCTCCAGTTATGGCAGGCAACACGCCATCCCTGAGGGGAAAGCCTTCGCCGGTGAGTTCATAGTCGTTGAGTAATCGTTGAAACTGGGTTAATAGAGTGAGATGAGTTCAATAACAGGCCACGAGGGGACCAGCATCCGGGCCACCTCCGGCTGGGCGTAGTAGATCAGCAGGGAGGCCAGCAGTCCGGCACCGATGAAGCCCAGCCAACCTTCCTTCATGAGCATATCGCAGGTACGGCTCCACATCGTCAAGGCTCCTTCCATCTCCCCTTGCGATTTCACAAAACGAGTATATGTATTTTTGTTAATCCTGAGATCCTGAGAATGGAGGAGATTGGGAGCGACGAGCATAGCAGGCATGTTCGTAGTAAAATAGGCGCCTGCTTGAGTGAAAGGAGAGGCGTTATGGGCAACCCGCTGGAAGAATTTCCCAAAATGAAGCGCTGGGCCGTCGTCGGCGTTTCGACGGATCGGGAGAAATACGGCAACAAGATTTACCTTGATCTGCGCAACGCCGGGTACGAGGTGTACGCCGTCAATCCGAAGCTGGACGAAGTGGAGGGCGACAGGTGCTACCCCAGCCTTGACGACGTGCCGGTGACCCCGGACGTGGTGGACGTGGTGGTTCCCCCTGCCGTGGCCGAGAAGGTCGTGGAGGACTGCCTGGCCAAAGGCGTGAAAAACATCTGGTTCCAGCCGGGGTCCGAATCGGACGAGGCCATCGCCAAGGCGGAACAGGGCGGCATGACCGTGGTTTCCAACGCCTGCATCATGATTCAGAAACAGAACTGGGAGAGCCGTTCGGCTCATTAGCCACGAACAATCCCATACCCTTACATTGTCAGCAGAGAGAGGAAAACCCATGAACAGAACGAAATCCCTCCTGGCCGGGGTGCTTGCCCTGAGCCTGGCCGGACAGGTCGCCGTTGCCATGGCCGGCGAAGTCACCGGCAAGGTCGTGGCCGTGTTCCACGAGAAAGTCCAGACCCAACCCAACCAGTGGGCGGACAAGGTCTCCGTCACCGTAGCCGACTGCAACGCGGGCAACCGTTTCGTCACCCTTCACTACCCGGCGGGCACGGTGAGCGAGGACAACTCCCTGTCCTCCAACTTCCGGCACCTGAGCCATTCCGCACGCGCCACGGAGCAGCGCAACCAGTACATGAACGTGGTAAGCGGCCACGCCACCCTCAAGTTCGACGACAACACGAAGGCCATCCAGAAAACCACCGTCTGGGGCTACAACTGGGCCTGCGGCCAGAACCTGGACGGCGGAGGACGCCAGATCACCCAGTCCCCCCAGATGACTCCCCAGGGCCAGCAGATTCCAGCCGAGGCCACCCCACCTTCGGAGGCTGCCGAACCCGCGGGCAACCCGGTGGACACGCTGAGAAAATTCGGTCGTTTCGGCGGCTTCTAGGGGCCGTTCGGCCCTTTAGTTATGGGCTGAGGCGCTCTCTTGATTGATTGTCGATCGTCTCAGACCGCACGTTAAAGCTTAAACAGGAGAACTTGAAATGAACACACTGAAATCCCTCGGCATCCTGGCGCTGGCCGGCGCCGTCATGGCCGGCTCCGTGGCGATCGCCCAGCAGCAGCAACTGCCCCGGCACGTGGCCGGCAAGATCGTCAACGTCAGCCACGAGAAAGTGAAGGTCGGCAACGCCTGGCAGGACAAGGTCGGCGTCACCGTGGACAGCTGCGCCGCCCCCGGCAAGCTGGAAACCGTCTGGTACGCTCCCGGCACCGACAGCAGCCGCACCGCCCTGGGCCATCTGTTCGACGAGGGGATCATGTCCGCCCACACCCCGGATATGAAACAGCAGCAGATGTCCAACGGCTACGGTGTGTTCTGGGTGGACGGCAACAACACCATCCAGCGCACCGGCATCCTGGGCGCCCGCCTGGATTGCGGCACCGTCCCCGCCATTTTGCAACAGTTCTAGGGACTCAACCCTCACCCAACCCTCTCCCTCTCCGGGGAGAGGGTATTTTATCGGCAATTCGCATTCTCCCCCTCTCCCAGAGGGAACCCCTACATCTGGTAATTCAGGGTGGTTTTCAGGAAGCGCCTGTACATCTCCCGTTCGTCGGGACGAACGCCGAGCAGATGGGGCAGGGTCTGCTCGAAGAGGATGGACGTGGCCTTGATGTCCATGTTGGTGTTCTTGCCCTTATCCAGCAGCTTGCCGCCGACGGAGAGATACGCCATCAGCCGGGCCATCACAAAGATCCACCGGAAGCTCTCCTCCGGGTACGGCCCCGGCAGCTTGCTCTGGAACCAGACGAGATCCTCCCCGTCCTGCGACATGGGCTTTTTCTGCGCCAACCCAGGCGAACCGGCGGGAGCCGCCCCAAAGTCCGTCTTTCCAAAGCCGATTTTCATGAACCCGTTCCCTTGAATACCCATTGACCCAATTAAACCGGGCAATTTTTAAAATTGACCGCGTTATTTCAAAAAGCACAACCCCGATTAGCCCAAATGAACCCCAAATGAATCAATCAAGGATGCCCGCCATGACCACCCTCTCCGCCCTCCCAACCCAGTCTCTGAAAACCCCCTCCGGCCCAAGCCTTTCCGGTGTGTCCGCCCCCCGGAAACCCATGCCTTATTTCGGTAACGACAAGGCGGAGGCTGGAAAAAACGAGGCTGAGACCCCCAAAAAAGGCGGATGGCTGGTCCGCTCGATGGCCGGAGCCGCCCTCGGCACGATGGGTGGCGCCCTGGCCGGGCTGCTGACCCGGAAATACACTGACACCAACGGCGAAGAACAATCGGGCGGAAATCTGAAAACCATGGTGCTTTTCGCCGCCATCGGCTGCGTGGCAGGTACGCTGATCGCCCTGATGGGACGCCAGCGCTTTGAAGGCCTGCTTGACACCCTGAAGGGCGGAGACAATAAAGAGGCGAATGAAGAGGCGGCGGAAGTGCCCGCGCAATAGCCCTTTCATCCTGGCCATGCTTTGGCTATAATAAGCCGGTTACCTGCCCCCAACGCCGGAAACCACCGCCCATGAGCACCCCCGCCCCCTCTCCCGAAAGTCCCGCCGCCGCCAGAACCGCCACCGAGAAAATCGCCGTTCTCGACTGCGGCGCCCAGTACACCAAGGTCATCGACCGCCGTGTCCGCGAACTGAAAGTGGAAACGGAGATCTTTCCCCTCGACGTGGACCCGGCCCGGCTGGAAGACTTCTCCGGCATCATTATCTCCGGCGGCCCCGGCAGCGTCTACGAAGCCGACGCCCCCAAACCCCACCCGGACCTGTTTTCGCTGCAAATGCCCATACTCGGCATCTGCTACGGCATGCAGCTCATTAACCGGAGCTTCGGCGGCATGGTGCAGTCCGGCGAGACGAAAGAATACGGCGAGACGGTCATCGACGTGAAACCGGACACCCTGCTATTTAAGGATCTTGATCCGAAACAGCAGGTGCTGATGAGCCACGGCGACCGGGTGGAGACATTGGCCCCCGGTTTTGAGGTCATTGGTGAATCCCACGGCATCGTCGCCGCCATCGCCAACCGGGAAAAACGGGTTTACGGCGTCCAGTTCCACCCGGAAGTGGAGCTGACCGAGCATGGCACCGCCATCCTGAGAAACTTCCTGTACGAGGCCTGCAAGGTCAGCGGCACGTTCACCCTGGAAGACCGGCTGGAACAGACGGTGGAGGAGATCCGAAAGACTGTCGGCGACCGGGAGGTCTTTGTCCTGGTCAGCGGCGGGGTGGATTCCTCCGTCACGGCGGCCCTGCTGCTGAAAGCGCTGGGGCCGGAAAAAGTGTTCGCCGTGCATATCGATTCGGGCTTCATGCGCCACGAGGAAAGCGATCTCGTCTGCGAAGCCCTGAAAGCCATCGGCCTGAAGCACCTGCGCCGCATCAACGCCGAGCAGGATTTCCTCAACGCCGTGACTGAGATGGAAGGCGAGATGGAGGGCAAAACCGTCGGCCCCCTGAAGACGGAGACGGACCCCGAAGCCAAGCGCCGGATCATCGGCGACGTGTTCTACCGGCTCATCAGCCGGGCAATGGAAGAGGCCGAGATTAATCTCGACGAGGCATTCATCGCCCAGGGCACCCTGCGCCCGGACCTCATCGAAAGCGGCAACCGGGGCATCAGCACCGCCGCCCACAAAATCAAGACCCACCACAACGACGTTCCGGTGATTCAGCAGCACCGCGACCGGGGTCTCATCATCGAACCCAACCGGGATCTCCACAAGGACGAAGTGCGCCGCATCGGCCAGATGCTGGGCCTGCCCACGGAGCTGGTCATCCGCCAGCCGTTTCCGGGGCCGGGGCTGGCCATTCGGGTCCTCTGCACCGACCAGCCCTTCATCACCGAAAACTTTGATGCCACGAACCAGGCCCTGAGGCAGAAGGCCAAAAAGAACGGATTTGACGGCCTGCTGTTGCCGGTGAAATCCGTAGGCGTCCAGGGAGATGGCCGATCCTACAGCTACCTCGCCGTGCTGTCCGGCGAGGACTACGGCAACTGGCGGCAATTGAAAGATCTTGCCCGCGAAATCCCCAACGAACTCCACGCCATCAACCGGGTAGCCGTGGTGGTCAACGGCAAACAGCTCCCCGAACGCTGGGAGCGGGTCACCCCGACAACCCTGCTGCCGGAAACCACCCAAAAACTGCGGGATCTGGATCACATCGTAACCGAAGCCTTCAAGCGCGATGGGCTGTTCGAGGGCATCAGCCAGCTGTTGACCGTCCTGGTACCGGTAGACACCACCGGTGGCAACGGTCACTCCATCGCCATCCGGGCCGTGGTAACCTCGGACTACATGACCGCCCGTCCGGCAGCGCTGGGCAGCGAGATTCCCCTGGCCTTCATCCGAAAACTGGGACAGGAACTGGGTTCGAAACCCGGCGTGGATCTGGTGATGTATGATGTCACCAGCAAGCCTCCCGCAACTGTCGAATGGGAATAATGGGCAGGCTGGCTTACAATCAGTCCCGGCCATCAATTCATAACGCAAGAAGAGAGGAAAGGAGGCATCATGGCACGCCACAAGCAACTCACCGGTAACAACGGCCACCGTCAGGAGCGCGGAGGGTTTATCGGACTGATGGCCTCCCTGGTCCGCCTGGCGGGCATCGTTTTCATGATCATGACCCTGGTTTCCGGCATGCTCACCGCCATCGCCCTGTTTTTCGGCTTCCGGAAAATCCAGAGAGCCATTACCGGCGAGCCTCCCAATGGCAAGAAACTGCCCGCGGGCAAGGAGTCCCCAAGCCGCATGACCGTCGAAACCGAGGCCGTCTCCCAAAGCTGACATAAGGTCTTGGTAATCAGGCTCTGGGACGCTGTCTCCGTTCGGGCGTGTTCTTGTGCGGCTGCTTTGCGTATAATACGTTCATTCGAAGGAATACAGAATTTTTCCGGGGAAAAGGGGGAAAGTGATGATTCGTGCCGTACCGGCTTTTTCGGGGAACGTATCCGGTATTGAGATAGTCGCCCATCGGGGCGCCCGGACGCTGGCGGATCATTCGGCCATTGCGCCGGAGAATACGATTCCGGCCTTTGCCGAGGCGGCGAAGCGCGGGGCGGCCATCGAACTGGATGTCATCGCCACGAAGGACGGGCGGCTGGTGGTTCATCATGATGACGAAAGCGGGCGCATGTACACCCTGCCCAGCGGCGACAGGCTGGTGAAGCGGACAAACTTCGACGAGGTGAGGCAGGCCCGGCTGCATGTACGCGGCCATGAGGAAACCGTCAAAACCATGCTGGGGCCGGGCAGCAGCTACGCCATGAACCCGGCCTTTGCCGACACCCCCATCCCCGCCCTGGAGGAAGTGCTGGAAAAATTCCCGGATACGAAATTCTACATAGAACTCAAGACAGACCGGCCCTACAGCCTGGACAACAACAACATGGAACGGCTGGTGTCAAAACTCATCCGCGAAAAAAATCTCTACGACCGGGTGACGGTCATCAGCTTCAATCCCCTGAGCCTGGCCCGTGTGAACCTGATTGACCCGAAAATCGACACGGGGCTGGATATCGAGATGGGCGCAAACAGCAAACTGGCCGCCATGGCCACCATCGGCGCCCTCAGGGTCTTCGGCCTGGACGCCGTGCTGCCCGAATACACCGGCGTCACGCCGTCGCTGGTGAAAAACGTCCACCGGCTGGGGATGAAGATCGTCCCCTGGGTGTATCACGAAACCCGCGACGAGGAAAAACAGGCGTTCCCCAAGCTGGTCCAAATGGGCGTCGATGGCATCTGCACCAATGCCGTCGATGCGCTGCAGGAATATTTAAAATCCAAAGACGATCGTTAGGACGCCTCAGCCCATAACGAACGGGCCGAATGGCCCCTAGCCCAGGAGCACCTGGTCCAGGTTTCGGCCCGGTTCCCCGCCGGTGGCGCCGGCAATCTGGTTGGAACCCCAGACGATCATGCCCGGCGGCGACAGGTTGATGGCGCCACGGGTACCGGCCTCACCGGCCCGATAGATACCGTTGCCGACCTGGACAAAGCCGTTGCCGATTTCCTTGCCCGCCTGGTAGAACGGATCGAAAGCCGCCCCGGCCAGATCAGCCGTCTGCTCGGCCCCTTTTTTCGTGGTGTTCACGCCGAATTCAAACGTCTCTTTCGCGGCCTTTTCGCCCAGCTCACTGAGCCGAGCACCGCGTTCACCGCCGGTAGCCTGGCTGATGTAACCCGAAAACGTTAACGGCGCACCGATCGTGTGGTCCACGCCGAATTTGCCAAGTTCATACGTGCCTTTGGCCAGATCGGCCACGCCGCCCGCAACATCTTTAATTCCGCTGATTAAGCCCATGTCCTGGATACCCCCCTGTGTGCATACCGTGTGGTATTTCGTCTCTTCCTGACGAAAAAATGCTAATAACCCCGTGTCTGCATGAAAACGATCTTTCCGGTTTTTGTGCCCTTTTATTTCTGAATCCTTCACGGGGAGAATCGGCTGACCCGATCCTCCCCCGGAAAAACTCCGTTAGCTGCCAAAGATGGATTCACCCAGGGAACGTCCGCCCTGGCCACCGGTGAGTTCGGCAATCTTGTTGGATGCCCGCACCACCGTGCCGGGAAAAGTATGATCCACGGCAAAAGAGGCAACCCGGCTCCCGGCGCCTCGGAGCGCATCCCCCGCGGACAGGGCCGCATCGCCCAAGGTTCCGCCGGACTTTCCGCCGAACAGTTCAGCCACCTTGTTGGCCCCCGTGATCAACAATCCCGGTGGCGTGGCGTAATCGATGACATTCTTCGTGATGGAACGGACTGCGCCGTTCTCGCTGGTCATCGGTTTCAGTGCCGGTACAACCGTGCCTGCGGCATCAACCATAATGTGCGCCCCCTCAATATCTCTGAACTCTCTCTCGTTGCGTAACGCCCCTGTCAAAAGCGAACGTCGCTCACTTGCATGAAAACCGGTTCTGCCGATTTGGTGATAAATTGTTTTAAATTAAATTCATCTTTTTGAGCGGTCCACTATACGCGCCGCCCTGTTTCAGTGAAACTGGGGGCCAGTTGGAAACCGGGGGAATACACACGATGCAGATCACATTCGGGGGAATCCGGCTGCCGGTTCAGTTTGGCGGAAAATACCCGGTGGGGAGCGCACCACTGGAAATCCGGCTGCCGGAAACCCACCCCAAACAGTGGAGCGGTGTCCTCACCGGCATCAGCAAGCTCACCGGCATCACCCCGCCGGGCGGGCGAATCATCGGCGACGCGGACACCCTGGACAAACTGTGGCGGTTCCTGAAACTGCCGCCGAAAGAAAAGCCCGCCCCGGATTTTACGAAGGAGCGGGTGCTGTTTGTGACCCAAAAATGCGACGGCAAGGCCCTGGCCCGGCCAAGACAGGGGGACAAGGTGGTTTCCCTCTGGGAACGGCGACGCCAGAGCCGGGAGATGATTCCGGAAAAGCTGGTGTTTGACCGCAGCGCAGACTGCCTGGAGGTCCACGTGGCTCCGATGCGCGAAGGACGCGATCTGGCCTGGTATGTGGCGGTGATTCCCAACGGGGCAGGCTACATCCAGGAACCCGACAAGACCGTCTGCACCAGCCGTATCGACGAGAAGACAATCCTTCGGATCGTCACACCGGAAAGCTGAACCTTCCCTTGCCTTTCAGAGCCGGTGTTTATGGTACACTGTTGCCATCATGGCGCTGAAGTTTCAGGAAGTGATCGAGCGGCTGAACCAGTACTGGGCAAGGCAGGGTTGCGTGGTCCAGTATCCTTATGACTTGGAGAAGGGCGCCAGCACGATGAACCCGGCCACCTTCCTGCGGGTGCTTGGCCCCGAACCCTGGAACGTGGCCAACGCGGACCCCTGCCGCCGTCCGACGGATGGCCGCTATGGAGAAAACCCGAACCGGCTCCAGCATTACTTCCAGTACCAGGTCATCATGAAACCCTCGCCGGACAACATCCAGGACCTGTACCTCAACAGCCTGACGGAGTTGGGCATCAACGCCGACGATCACGATATCCGGTTCGTCGAGGACAACTGGGAATCCCCGACGCTCGGCGCCTGGGGTGTCGGCTGGGAGGTCTGGCTGGACGGGATGGAGATTACCCAGTTCACGTACTTCCAGCAGGCGGGCGGGATTGATCTCAAGCCGGTGAGTGTGGAGCTGACCTACGGTGTGGAGCGCATCGCGATGTACCTGCAAAACGTGGAAAGCGTCTACGACGTGCAGTGGAACAACACCCTGACCTACGGGGACATCTACCTGCAAAACGAGATCGAGCAGTCCACCTACAACTTCGAGGTCTCCAGCCCCGAACGGCTGATGAAACTGTTCGACCTGTACCGCGAGGAGGTGGAGGCCTGCCTGGAGAAGGAACTGGTCCTGCCCGCCTATGATTACGTTCTTAAATGCTCCCATTCGTTCAACCTGCTCGACGCCCGCGGCGTCATCAGCAAGGACGAGCGGACCAACTACATCCTGCGCATCCGGCGCCTGGCGGAACAGGTGGCCCGGCTCTACGTGGCCCAGCGGGAGAATCTTGGGTTCCCGCTGCTAAAAAAAAATCCTGAGCTGCAACGCACACCGTAACCTATCGGTTCGATAGAAAGGGTCTTTTCTCATGTGGAACGCATATCATCCGGTCTTGGCAGCAGGAATTACGGCCCTGTGCCTGTTGGCACCGGCAGCGGCTTTGGACGGCCCCGACCGGGACGGCTTTGCCGGCACCGGATTTTCAACCCCCTCCATCAGCCGTCATGCGGTCCAGAAAATTTATCTTGGGGAACTGGAAGCCGAAGGGAGGAAAAGCCAGGCCTTTGTCCAAAAGCTGGACCAGGCGCTGAGCGCTTACGGCTTCGTCGTTGTCAGCCTGAGGCAAAACGCCGATGTGCTGCTGACCGGCACCCTCACCGGGACTGACGCCGAAACGCCGGCCCCCATCCTGAAACTGGAACGGGCCAATGGCGAGGAACTCATGCACATGGAAGTTCCTGGCGAAGTGGACTGCTCCGGACGGTGCCAATCCAGAACTGCCGCCGGCATCGCGCAGAATATCAGGAAGCACTGGAAGGAAGGACAGGTTTTTCCGGATTAGAATCCGAGAAAAACCGAGTATTTATCCAATGAAGAATCTTATTAAACACTGTATCGTACTGGTAACCGCCGCAATGGTGATATTGCCCCCTGTGGGCCACGCGCAGGACGCCGATGGGGATGTTCCGTCCTATGCCGTCAAACGGGTTTATCTGGGGCAATTCAGAGGTCATGATGAGGAAGTGGACACCTTGCGCAACATGCTGACCAACGCCCTGCTGGAAGAAGGCTTTGCCGTGGTGGAAGATCCCGGCGAGGCGGATTTCCGGGTCGAGGGCGAAATGGGTTTCCAGGACGCGCAGGGGGAATACACGCGATCGAAGGATTACCGGGTCCACTCGACCCTTCACGTCAAAAACCCCGATGACGGCGGCTTGCTGTGGCAGCATTCGTTCGTCAAAAAGCCGAAGTGTTCTGCTTCATGCTTCCGGAAAATCGCCAGAAAAACGGCGGCGGACTTCCGCACGCAGGCGGGTGTTTCCGCCGCCCCACCGGCCACTCCGGCCCATCCGCAGGACATTGCGCCGCTGGCTCCCCTTGACGGCAGATAACAGGTAAGCCGCGCCCATGACAGCAACCGGAAACGACATCGAACGCGCCGCAAAAATGCTGGGGCAGTCGAAATCCATGACCGTTTTTACCGGTGCGGGCATTTCAAAGGAAAGCGGGATTCCCACTTTCCGGGACGCCCAGGAGGGTCTGTGGGCGAATTACAGCCCCGAAGACCTGGCCACGCCGCAGGGATTTCGCAAGAACCCAAGGACGGTCTGGGAGTGGTACGACTTCCGGCGCAACAAGGTCTGGACCGTCAAGCCCAACCCCGGCCACTACGCCATCGTGGACATAGAGGACCGTGTGACCGCCGCCGGGTACCCGTTCACGCTCATCACCCAGAACATCGACAACCTGCACCAGGAGGCGGGCAGCAGCCGGGTGCTGGAACTCCACGGCAACATCTTCCGGTACAAGTGCCTGGATTCGAACCACCCCGCCCCATTCGACGACTTCAAGGACAGCACCGACGTTCCGCCCCGATGCAAACGCTGCAACAGCTACATCCGCCCCGATGTGGTCTGGTTCGGGGAGATGCTGCCCGAACCCATCCTGACCGCCGCCTTTGAGGCCGCCGGCGAAACGGAGGTCATGCTGGTGGTGGGGACCTCCGGCATCGTGCATCCGGCGGCCAGCATCCCCATTCTCGCTCATCGAAACGGCGCATGCGTCATCGAGGTGAACCCTGAAGAAAGCGCTCTCACCCCGATGGTGGATATATTCTTGAAAGGGCCATCCGGTATAATGCTCCCAGAGCTTGTTCGGGCCATGATGGCCCATATAGCCTGAAACCATAATGACGGTCATTATTTACGGATATCCCTCACATGGAAGAGCCTACCCTGTCCACGAATGAGCTGCTGGACTGCTTGTCTTCCGGCGCTCTGATTGTCGATACGGACTCCGGGGAGGTCCGTTACCTGAACTCGACCCTGCTCTCATTGCTGGGTTACGAGTCCGGGGACGACATCCCCCGCAGTGACAAAACGCTGAAATTCAAGGACATCGTCACCCTCTCCAAGGGGTCCTCGGAGAAGGGGGACGTGGCCCTGATCAACCCGGTGCTTGACGGTTTCCTGCACACGGCGAACAAGGAGGAGATGCGGGTCAAGCTCAAGCCCAGCACGCTGCCTGACGACAGCCGGCTTTATATCGTGGACCCCTACTCGGAAGAGCAGGCCATCAGCCAGGCCCACAGCGATTTTGTCAGCGTGGTGAGCCACGAGTTCCGCACACCGCTTACCAGCATCAAGGGCTTTGCCGATACGATGCTGCGCTACGGCGGCCAGTTGCCGCCGGAACAGCAAACCCGGTTCATCACCATCATCAAGGACCAGGCCGACCGCCTGACCCGCATGGTGGAAAACCTGCTGACCGCCTCGAAGCTGGGTTCGGGCAAGATGGAGATGGCCTTCCGGGCCATCAACCTGGAGAAGATGGTGGACAAGGTCGTCCAGAACATCCTGGCCAAGGGCAACCAGGACAAGACCTACGCCAACCGCAAGATCCAGGTGGACATCGCCCCCAAGCTGCCCGACGTCTGGGCGGATACGGACAAGCTGGAGCAGGTGCTCACCAACCTCATCGACAACGCCGTCAAGTACTCCTTCCCGGAGAGCATCGTCTACGTGAAGAGCAATCTCGACCCGGCGGACGAGGACCGCATCGTCATCCGGATCACCAACAGCGGCGTGGGCATCCCCCCGGAGCACCTGCCCAAGATCTTCACCAAGTTCTCGCGCATCGACAACCCCCTGACCCGCCAGGTGGAAGGGACCGGCCTGGGCCTGTACATCACCAAGACCATGGCCACGTCGATGAACGGAGCCATCGCGGTGGAAAGCGTTCCGGACGAGGAGACCACGTTCACCCTCACCTTCCAGGTGGCCACGCCGGAACGGCAGGCCGCCTTCCGCCAGTCCCTGGACGAATATTCGGAAGGAGTGGATTAAGGGTCAATGAGTCTTCAGGTCGTCCTTATCATCGGAAAAGATCCCGGCTGGGCAGGCGCCCTGATGGAGAAGCTCGCCGAGGAATCGCTGGTGGACTGCCTGCACCTGGAGAAGATGGAGGAGGCCCGCAAGCTCATCGACGCCATCCTGCCCGATCTAATCCTGCTGTTCGCGGACAGTCTGGAGGGGGCGGGGGAAAACGTGAACGACTTCTGCCGCCAGTTGCGTGAACGAACATTCACGGAACACGGCGAGTCCAAGCCCGTCGTGGTCGTTCAGACCGAAACGACGGACGAGGAGCGGCGCATCCAGTACCTGCTCGACGGGGCGGACGACACCTTGTCCAGCCAGTTGAGCGCCGAGGAGCTTCGCGTCCGCGTTCTTGTGCAGCTTCGGCGCAACATCGACACCCTCTCCAACAACGTCACCCTGCTGCCCGGCCTGGAACTGGCCTCGAAGGTTCTGCAACGGCGCATCAACCTGCAGCGGCTGTACCCGGAAACCTCCTGGGCCATGCTGCTCATCGAACTGGATCACTTCGAGGTCTACAACGAGGTCTACGGTTATCTGGCCGGGAACCAGGTCCTGCGGACCTTC
Organism: Candidatus Neutrinobacter sp.; assembly: GCA_039794365.1. Taxonomy (GTDB): domain Bacteria; phylum Cyanobacteriota; class Vampirovibrionia; order Vampirovibrionales; family Vampirovibrionaceae; genus JBDIVN01. Next base: position 124,463 of record JBDIVN010000002.1, read on the forward strand.
GGCGTCATGCTCAGCAACCTCATCGCCCCGCCGGATCTCATCGGCCACTCGTCGGAGACGGACACGTTCATCATCATCACCACGCCGGAGCGGGCCGAAAAGATCGCCCGGCTCCTGTGCCGACAGTTCGAGGACGTGGCGCCCAACTTCTACTCGGAAAAAGACCGCAAACGGGGCTATCTGGTCGCCGTGGACGAAAACCGGGTCAGCCGCCGGGTTTCGCTCTTGACCCTCAGCATCGGGATCGTCAACAGCGAGACCCACCAGTACGAATCCTACAAGGCCGCCTTCACCGCCGGGATGGAGATGAAGGCGCTGGCCCGCCTGACGTCGGGCAACAACTGGGTCAGCGACAAGTTCAAGCTCACCGGCGCCAAGACCTCCGACGAACCCAAGGCCCAGACGCTCCTCGTGGTGGAAAGCGATGCGGCCCTCGCCTACCTGCTGAAGACGACGCTGGAGATGCAGCAATACGAGGTGGACGCCGTGGGGACCCCGGCGGAAGCCCGTGAACTGATGGCCAGCAAGTCCATCCGCCTCGTTCTGATGGACGCCCTGCTCAACGACGAGGAGGTGGGCTGGGAACTCTGCGCCGAGATCAAGGAAAAGCACCCCCACACCACCGTGGTCTTCATCTCCACGGTCCACGACCGCGAAAAGGCGCTGAGCGCCGGGGCCGACCTGTACCTGCCCAAGCCCTTCGAGCTGGTGTCCCTCTTCACCTCCATCGACCGCATTTTCAAAGGCGACTGACCCCCACCCATGCCACTCGGCCCTCCTTGTCATTTCGGCCCTCCGTGTCATTTCGGCCCTCCTTGTCATTTCGGCCCTCCTTGTCATTTCGGCCCTCCGTGTCATTTCGGCCCTCCTTGTCATTCCTGCCCTCCTTGTCATTCCGGCCCTCCTTGTCATTCCTGCGCAGGCAGGAATCCATTCCAGGTATCATGCGGCAGGCATGCCACTACATTGGTCTGGACAGCAGCGTAAGTCATTGCCTCACTCCTTGGGACGGGAAGCATACCAATGTTTCTAAAACGGAGAATAGATTCCCGCCTGCGCGGGAATGACAATCCAGGCTTGAGGGAATTACAAGAGTCCATGGCTCACAACGGCTGGCGCCCTCTCCGGCGATCCGAAAAGGGGTTGTAGCAATGAAGCCGTGAGAACTAGGCTGCCGCGGGACGAGGCTGGCCGGCGCCGCGCTGCACCAGGTTGTTCTGGAGGGCCTGCAGGGCCATCATGTTCATCTGGTTCATCAGCGGGTCCTGTCCGTTACCACCACCGCCCGCCTGCTGGGCCTTCTGCATCTGGTGGTTGGCGGACTGCTTCATCAGGCCGAGCATGGATGATTGCAACGTGGTGAGCTGGTTGGTCTGCTCGGTGATCTCCGACTGCAGCGACGCCAGACGGGTGCTGAGGCCCAGGCCCGGTTCGGCCTTTGACTGGGTCAGCTTCTGAACGAGGGTTTCGTACTCGGTCGTCAGGCTCTTGAGCTTCATCTCCACCATTTTCATCTGGATCTCAAGCTGTTTCATGCGACCCTGGATGGCGGCTTCCTGTGGATCGAGTTCCTCCCCGTTCCCCTTTTTTTCCCCTTTCTTGTCTTCCGCTTTCTTGTCGTCCTTTTTCTCGGCTTTCTTGTCTTCCTGCTGCCGGGCGTTCTGCTGCTGCATCGCCCGAAGCTGCTGCTGTTGCATGGCAGCCGCCATGCCTGGGTTGAACTGAGCAACCATTGGTGTTTCCCCCATATACATTCCCCAACGGGAACGTTATCTTCCCCTAAGAGATGGTTTCTGAAGCGTTGGATTCGGCCCCCCTGGCCGGTTCTTCCCACACACCGACACGCCTCTGGCGCCCGGCTGTTTTGTCTGTTCCCCCTGGTTTCCCCTGTTTGTGACTGCTGATTAATGAAGTTTGAGAGACAGTTATAATTTGATATTATTATTTAAACATGCATTTGGGGGCTTTGCCGGTTTCTTCGGAATTCCTTAATGTTTACCCCATCACGTTCAGGCGGGAGACGGACGCCTGCTGCTGCGGGGCCGTCGCGCCAAAGAGGGCCTCACCCCCGCGAACTCCCTGCGGCACCTGGACACCCTGCGCCCCCTGCTGACCGCCTGCGGCCAGCATCGCCATCTGCTGGGTCAACTGGGCAATCTGGCTCATGATGCCTTCCATGGCGTCCTGCATGAAGCGAAGCCGGTTCGCCCGCAGTTCGCCTTCGACCTTTGGCCCGGCCTGGAGCATCTTGAGATATTCCTTTTCGATGGACTCCAACTGCTTTCTGAGCATGTCGATTTGGGCCTGGATGAGGCGGATACGCTGCTGCTTTTCCTTTTCATGGCTTTCCCGCCCCTGGGGACCTCCGGCCTGACCGGAATTCTCTGCGCCACGGGAACGATCCGCCCGTTCAGAACCACCACCACCGGCCATCTGCCGCGACAGGGCTGCTGCCTCCTGCTGCATCGGATTCAACTGGAACGGGGACAATCCACCAATGCTCATGCCTGCTCTCCCTCTCTCTCTTTTTTGCCGCTCTCTTGCACACAATAAACTATATATTTATATAAACATGAATATATCCTGGATCGCTCCTTCTTAAGGATCGTTTAAGAATCGGGCAACAAAAATACACGGCGCATCTCGACCGGCTGAGGGATGCGGTGATACGGGAAATTTCTGCATAATGGGGACGGAAAGGGAGAAACCATGGGACTTTCGCAATTATGGAAATGACCGACGTCAAGGTCTGCCCGATTATGAGTATTCGCGCCCACGGGGTTGGCTGCATCGAGAGTGAATGCGCCCTCTGGCTGGCGGGTCCCGAAAAATGCTCCCTGGTATTCCTGGGTTACAAGGCCATGCTGGACGTGCAGCTGATGCAGCGCGGCACCCAGAAACAGTGAACTGTAACAATTCATTAATACCCCGTTATAAATGGCACGAAAGTGGGAAATAGATAGATAGGTGTGATTATTACTCTCTCCTTTTTCTTTCTACTCTTGTAGGGACAGCTGATAGGGTGCTGTCCTTTTTATTTTTCTTCCGTATCACAACGCAGACAGCCGGCCATACAGACCGGCTGTTTATGCATGGGGAAGCCCACAAACCCCTGTGGACAGGGTGAATGGGATTTAAACCCCGAAGTGTTCTTTCATCTTGTCCACGAGGGTGGATTTCTTCTGGACGCCGACCAGTTGTTCCACCGGCTGGCCGTTCTGGAAGAAGATCAGGCTGGGAATGCCGCTGATGCGGAATTCCTGGGCGGTCTTCATGTTCTCGTCCGTGTTCACCTTGCAAACCTTCACCTTGCCCTGGTACTCCTGGGCCAGTTCGTCAATAACGGGAGCCAGCGCACGGCACGGGCCGCACCAGGGTGCCCAGAAATCAATAACCACGGGAATATTGGAATTCTTGACTTCCTGATCAAACGTGGTATCCGTTACTTCGAGGACATTGGACATCGGCTCTCTCCTTGATCGATGGAACTTCCGAACGCCGATCGGGCGTTACTTTATGCGTTCCCTGTTTCTTTTTCAGGGGGTTTGATTTTATCATAAAGGTGTTGCGTGCATAAACCGGTTAGCCTTCCGAAGGAATCCCCGCCTGATGACCCCGACAATCATGGACCGCTACATCTTCCGGCAGATGATGGACTACTTCCTGCTTGGCATGGTGGTCTTCACGCTGGTTCTGTTCTTCTCCGACGCCTTTCTCGACTTCACCCGCGACATCCAGAAACTGGGCATTCCCCTGCATATTTCGCTGATCCTCGTCGGACTCCAGCTTCCCCAGACGGTGGCCCTGATCCTGCCGGCCAGCACGTTTCTCGCGGTGCTCATCGTCTTCAACCAGCTCAACAACCAGTTTGAGCTGATCGCCATGCGGATGAACGGCATCAGCCTGCACCGCATGATCGCCCCGGCCCTGGTTCTGGGGGTGGTGGCCTCGGCATTTTCCTACATTCTGGGCGATTACGTGGTGCCCTACTGCAACCGGCAGACCGTCCTGCTGAAAAACGAGATCCTCAGCCGGGGCATGCTCCCCTTCGGCAGGACCAGCTTCACGTATTCGGACCGCAAGGACGACGGCCAGCTGAACAAGCTCATTTACATCAGCGAGTACGACAAACGCAAGCTGTCCGCCAGCACTATCATCGATCTGTCCGAATCGGACACGGTCCGGGTCATCTTCGCCCGCTCCGGCGAATCCGGCCTGAAACGCTGGAAAATCCGGAACGCCAGCACCTATACCCTGTTGAAACAGAAGGATACCCTGGCCGCCTCCCATGGCGATTTTGACATCGCCAACCCCCTGCGCAGCAGCATGAAAAGCGGGGGCGAGGATGCCGCACGGGAAAAACTCAACGACGAACTGAACGTGGACTCCAGCCTGCACAACTTCTGGAACCTGTTCCAGCGCATCCAGAAACGCGAAGAGATTGGCCGATACGTGACCAAGGGAACCTACGTCAACCTGTGGGAAAAGATCACGCTGCCCCTGAGCAGCCTGATCATCATCCTGACCGCCGTTCCGCTGGCCATCACCCCGCCAAGAAGCGGCAGCAACCGGGGTTTTATCTTCTCCCTCGGCATCTTCTTCCTGTACTACATCCTGCGGGGCATTTTCACCAAGTTCGGTGAAAACGGCATCTTCACCTTCGGAGGCACCATTCCCATCGAATACTCCCTGCTCATCGGCTGCTGGCTGCCGCTGGCGGTCATCGGCATCATGGGCGCCGTTCTGCTGGTGCGGAAATCCAGGGTGCTGTAGGGGTGAGCGGCGACGTTCCCGAAACCCGCGCCATCGTCGGCCAGGAACCGGTCAACCCGGAACTCCAGAACCGGGGCTATATCCAGATTTATACCGGAGACGGCAAGGGCAAGACCACCGCATCGCTGGGGCTGATCCTCCGCGCCCTGGGGCGGGGCTGGCGGGTGCTGCTGGTGATGTTCACCAAGGGCGGCCATCACTACGGCGAACTCTTCGCCATGCGCCGGTTCGGCCCGGAACTGGCCAAAAACCTCACCGTCGTGCAGGCGGGTCTTGATCGCATCGTCTTCAGCCATAACCTCAAACCCGAAGACGCCGTGGAGATCGGCCACGGCTGGAACATTGCCAGGCAGGCCATTGCCTCGGACCAGTACGACCTCATCGTGCTGGACGAAGCCAACATCGCCCTGGATCTCAAGCTCATCGATCTTGAGGACATGAAGCAGGCCCTGAAAACCAAGCCCGAACGCCTGGAACTGGTCCTCACCGGTCGCCGCGCCCACCCGGAGATCATCGAACTGGCCCATCTCGTCAGCGAGATGAAGCCCGTCAAGCACTACTGGGACATCGGCGTAAAGGCCCGCAAGGGGATTGAATACTAGCCGGCCTCGCATTCCCACTCCGTTATCCTGCATTCTTCTCCAACCACAGGCGGATCATCCTCCCTTGAAGCCCTTTTGGGGAAACTTTTGTAATTGAAGTAAAGTGCCGGACAAAAGAAGAGTATTGCCACCGGAAAGGCCAGTACCGCCACGATCAGCCACGGATAAAGCGGGTTCGCCTGCATGTTCCCGGACAAAACCCAGGCAACTGCCAGGCAGATTCCGACAATCCAGGTGACATAATGCCATTGGGTCACAAATTCAACGGTGATCATCTCCCTGTAATAATTTCTGAAACGGCGGACACCCACAACTTTGGAACACCAACGGGGAGAGATGTGAACGTCATGCACGCCGGATGAAATCTCAACGTCAATCATATCCTGGCCGTATGCGGGGGTTGTATCAATTTTCCGGTCATCTACCAGGATTTCCAGAAACTGCCAGGGAACCGCCCTATTCCTGATCCGGAGAAGGGCGCCCTGTGAAACAATCCTTCCCAGGGGAGGAGGGGGTTCCACCTTTACCGAGGTTTCTTCTCCCCGCTTCAGGATGCCTGCCACCCATTGCATTGGCAGGGTGATGAAATAACCTGCAATCGTGAACAGGACCATCAGTATGGAATAAGCGACTAGAGACACAAACCCCAGGCAATCCTTTACCCTCTGCAAAATACCATCTCGCGGCCCGTCATTACGCAATGAGGGCTGCCAGGCCCTGAAAAACAGGATAGAAGCCGACATGCCCAGGGCACCTGCAATGAAGAGGCCGCCCAAAAGCATTACCGGCACAAGGTGCCTTCCCACAACCTCGCCTAGAAAGCCAATTCCCATGCCTGCTATCAGAGCACCCAGGATGATAATAGGAATGAGTAGCATATAGGCCACGGAAAGCAGCTTTCCGGCCCAAGGCCCCACCCGGAGCTTTTTTCCCGGTAAAAGACGAAGCCGCCTGGTTTCATCAGGAAGAAGATCCACATTTAAATATTGCGACTCAAGCTCTTCCGCCTCGATACGAACTTGACACGCACCCGGCAAAACCTTCAGTTGCACGCAATGATCATCATCCGAAGGAGGGATGGTGGTGGCGAAGCCGCCCACACAAACAGAAAACGGGACCCGACAGGGTCCCACCCGCCGAATCACGATCCAGGCCGCAGATTTCTCGTTCATGGCAATTCGTTCCGTATAGAGGGGCCTTTAATTGTTTCTTCGACAATACCCCCAAATTATTTACCCTATCCGGATGAACTTTCAGGGCCGAACCGCCATGACAACAACCCTGAAACCCTCTTTATATTTGTATTTCATGGATTTTCTCCAGCTAAACTCCCCTAAACAACCGATGAAGGCGGTCCCGAAAAATCCTAATCTGATGATTGGGATTCGTGGTTTCTGTTTGTGGTTCCAATTGCAGGTGAATAAAGAGAAAGTCATATTGAGAGGTTCTTTGCAGGTGGTTATAAGAGATAATCGACATTGGACGGCTTTAACGGGGATGGCCCTGGGCCTGGCACTGACGATGGGTACAGCCTTCGCCGGTGATCTGGAAAAGGTGGAATTCATCTCGCGGGACGGAGGAACGGAGATCAACCTGTACACGGGCAGCATCGTCCCGTACAGCACCGTTCATACCTCCGGCAACAAGATGGTCATCGATTTTCGGGGCATTCAGACGGAGGATTCGGTCCGCACCAGCTTTGCACGGGCCAAAAACGTCAGCCACGTAATTTTCCAGCCTCTCAACGAGCATGACGTACGCATGATCATCCGAGGCGATCGCCTGGGCCGCCCCAAAATCAATTTCAGGGAAACCAACTTCCGGGAAACCGCCGTGAGAGACATGGAGGCCATTGACGCGCTCGCCATCGAGGAAATCGAGAGCGTTGAACCGCTCGCCAGCCTTCCGCCCGATCTCACCGTTCAGGAAGCCCTTCGGTCCGACGATGGTCGCCTGGTGATTGAAGATCTCCCCTCCGAGGCCGACGGCACCGAAGCCGGCGCCGCCGCCACCCTGCCGACGGATACCGGGAGCATCACTCCCGCTGTTCTGGATCGTCCTGTTGGGACCGGCAGCCAGGCCGAAAACCCGAAAGACGTGACCCGGCCCCTGGCCTTGCAGGCCGAGGAACCGGTGGCGGACGAGAATCTACTGGATGGCGGCCTGTCCTTCCTGAAAGAAATGAATCCGTGGGAAACCGGCAAGGCCGGCCTGCTGGGCCTCCTGCTCATCGGCCTGGGCCTTTACCTGAAACGCAAGATGAACGCGCTGAAAACCGACGAGAACGCCGGACAGCAACCGGCAGGCAACCGGCTGAGCTTCCGGGACCTGGCCAACAGCCGCCGCAACGATGCCCGCGCCGAGGGCGGCGAGCGCATCTTCTCGCCCAACCGGCACCCGAAAAAAGCCAACCAATGGGCCACCCGCCCCGCTCTTCAGAACCCCCCGAAACAGCCGCCGGTGAAAAAGCAGGCGGGCGGCTCGCCCATCGGGCTGAACTCGCTGATGAACACCATGGGTCTGGGCGTCCCCCCGCAAGATATCAGGCCTTCCAAGCCGGGTCCCACCGCCCAGAAACAGGTTCTCAACCAGTACAGGAAACAGGCAGCCGCAGCCCCCGCGCCGAAGAATACCCTGAAAAACGAGGCACGGCGCTCAGCGGAAGTAAAAAGCCGCCTGCAGGGGCCGGCAGGCACCGAAGCCCGGCAGAAACTGGCCAAAAAACCGCTGCCACCCCAGGGCAGCAAAAACGAGCCTATCCCCGACAACCCGCAGGTGCTGGAATTCCTGCGCAACGTGGCCGACCTGATGGAGAAGGACGGCGATATCGCCAAGGCCCAGCGCATCCAGAAAAACCTGCACAACAAAAACCCGTAGGGCACAAAGGATTTTTGGGAGGAGGAGTTTTTACCCGCCCTACGGGGCGGGTGATTTCTCTTCGGATTGCGCTAAACTGGTAACGAGAACGCCCCGGACAACGACCCATTCCCCATGAAAATCGCCTTCAACCCGCTGAAATACCGTTACCACGTCTTCCGCCCGTGGCTGGTGCAACCGATCATGTGGTCCCTGTTCTTTCTCAGTCCCGTGATGGACTGGTTCCGGGTGGATATGCTCCGGCAGCAGATGATCTTCATGGGACAGGCGTATCCCTTTGAAATGCGCTACCTGATGTGGATTCCCATCGGGTTCTACGCCATCGTGCTGGTAGTGGCCATCTCCACGGCGCTGATGGGGCGGATCTTCTGCGGTTGGGCCTGCCCGCACAATATTCTCACCGAGTGGACCACGCCCATCCGGGCTGGGCTGGGCATCGAGAAAATGCCCCGCTGGATGAAACTGCCCATGAACCGCCGTCCCTGGCTGAAAAAAGTCTACTTCTGGGGGGCCGTCGTGCTGGCCCTCGTCGTCCCGCTGGCCCTGTCCTTCCTGCTGTTCAACTACGTGATGCCCATGGACTGGCTGATTGACAGCTACCTGAGCGGCCAACCCCACCCCACCCTGGTGATGGGGCAGGTTCTCTTTACGGCCATCGGCCTGTTTTCCCTGTTTTCCGGGCACCTGTTCTGCAAGACCACCTGCCCCTACGGGCTGGCACAGTCCATGTCCGCCTACCAGACGGGCAAGTGGCGGCCCATGGAGATCCATTTCAAAGGGGATATGGAGGCTGACTGCAAGACCTGCACCGCCTGCCAGCAGGTCTGTCTGGTGGATATCGATCCGCGCAAGGAATTGAAGGTTGGCGCCTTCGAGGGCTGCTGGAACTGCGGCGAATGCATCGACGCCTGCAAGCAGGTGCATGAGTACCGGAGCCAGCCGGGACTCTTAACATTCGGCTGGCCGTGGATTCCCCCGCCCGGCTCCCCGAAGGAGAAAAAAGCCAAGAGTTATTAAGCCTGAACGGGCACAAAAGGTTTCATTCGGGCTTGTTTTGGGGTATTCTAGCTAACAATTGGTCTTTTGCGGTCTTACAACGAGGAAAGGGTTTCCCTCATGAGCACACCCCCGGTCATACGCGTTGCGCACAGTCCCGATTCCGACGACGCCTTCATGTTCTACGCCCTGGCCAGCGACAAGGTGGACACCGAAGGGCTGACCTTCACCCACCAGCTGACGGACATCGAAACCCTCAACCGCGAGGCCATGAAAGGCACCTACGAGCTGACCGCCATCTCGTACCACGCCTACGCCTACGTGCGCGATAAATACGCCATCCTCAACGTGGGATCGAGCATCGGGGACAAGTACGGCCCCGTGCTGATCGGGCGCGAAAAGCTGACGAAAGAGCAGCTCAAGCAGACCGTCGTTGCCGTACCCGGCGAGATGACCAGCGCCTATCTGGCCCTGAAAATCTGGGAGCCGGATCTGAAGACCGAGGTGGTCCCCTTCGATCAGATCATGGACAAGGTGAAAGACGGCACCTACGCCGCCGGGCTGATCATCCATGAAGGCCAGCTCACCTTCCAGGACGAGGGGTTCAAGAAGATCGTCGATCTCGGCGAGTGGTGGTTCAACACGGTAAACCTGCCCCTGCCCCTCGGCGGCAACGCCATCCGGCGGGATCTGGGGCCGGAACTCATCCAGAAAGTCGCCCGCGTCCTCTACCGCAGCATCGAATACGGCCTGGCGCACCGCGAGGAAGCCCTGGACTACGCCATGCAGTTCTCCCGCGGCCTGAAACGTGAGCAGGCCGACAAGTTCGTGGGCATGTACGTCAACGACATGACGCTGAACGCCGGTTCCACCATCAAGCGGGCCGTCCGCCTGCTGCTCTACATGGGCAACGGCGCCGGTGTGATTCCCGAAAAGGTGGACCCCGAGTTCATCGACCTCAAGATGCCCGCCGGCGCCGCCGCCGGCGACAGCGGCTGCTGCCACTGATAAGGCGCATTTTGTCATTCCTGCGCAGGCAGGAATCCATTGATAGGCATTGGCTGATAATTCCGAAGGATGGATTCCTGCCTGCGCAGGAATGACAAAATGTCTGTAAAAAGGGCTAGACGCTGACCCCTTGGCGGCTTTCGCTGAAATTGCGGGCGAGGGCCTGGAGGATCTGGCGGGCGACGAGGTCTTTGGGGGCCTTGGCGATGAGGACCTGCTCCCGGCTGGGGAACAGCACCGTCACCTCGTTCTCGTCGGACTGGAAGCCGATGTCGCTGCGGCTGATGTCGTTGACCACGATGGCGTCTAGATTTTTGCGCGAAAGCTTCTCCGCGGCATTCAGCAGCACGTCCTGGGATTCCGCCGCGAAGCCCACGATGCGCTGGCCCGCCCGCTTGCGCTGGGCGACTCCGGCCAGAATATCCGCCGTGGGTTCCAAGTCCAGGCTCAGGCTGTCTTTACCGCGTTTGATCTTCTGGCCGGATTCCTCGGCCACCCGGAAATCCGACACCGCCGCCGCCATCACGAGAACGTCGGCGCCCACGAAGCGGCTTTCAACAGCCTCAGCCATCTCCGCCGAGCGCTCAACGGTCACGATGCCGTAGGGCCGGGCAATGAGATCCGGCACCTCCACGGACGTGGTGGCAATGAGGGTCACATCGGCACCCATCGCGAACAGCTCATCGGCCAGAGCCACACCCATCTTGCCGGAACTGCGGTTGGTGAGGGTGCGCACCGGATCGATGGCCTCCGCCGTGCCGCCCGCCGTCACCAGCACTTTCCGGCCCGCAAACAATCCGGCGTCCGGGTGTACGGCTTTATAAAGATGTTGCAGGACGGTTTCCGCATGGGCCAGATGCCCCTCGCCGGTTTCACCGCAAGCCAGCAGGCCCGCCGTGGGTTCGATGACCGTAACATTAGGGAGTTCCCGCAAGGTACGGATGTTGCGCCGGGTCAGGGGGTTCTCCCACATGCGGGTGTTCATGGCCGGGGCCAGCAGCACGGGCTTGTCCGTAAAGGTGATGGCCGTTGTGGAGACGATGTCGTCCGCCATGCCGTGGGCCAGCTTGGCAATGCTGTTGACGGTGGCCGGATGAATGAGCAGGGCGTCCGCCTGCTGGGCCATCACGATATGCCAGGGCACGCCCTCATGATCCACGGCCAGCTCACTGACGTGGACCGCCTCACGAGTCAGGGCCTGCAGGGTCAGGGGCGAAAAAAATTCCGTGGCCGAGGGGGTCATCAGGGCAACGACTCTGGCCGCCCCGCGGCGGTAGAGTTCCCGGACCAGGTCGCCGGTCCGGTAGGCGGCGATTCCGCCCGTCACTCCAATCGCAATGGTTTTGCCGGTAAAGTTCATGTCTACCCCATACGGATTCAACCGACCTTGTCAATAGCAGTACCTTACTACAAATCTGTTGCAACAACCAGGATAGCCGACTATCAGAGAACTATGGCAGGCAGGGGCTTTCACATCGCTGACACAATGGGGAATCGGGCGGAGAGGGTATTCCCGGATCGACGCAAAATGAATTTAGTGTGAAAAGTACATAATATGTTGAGAAATGTAACAAAACCGAAGGGATTATGGATCTCAGGGCTTGCAAACCCCGGTTGAAGGTATACTCTACTATCAACAGTTAGGAATACGACATTCCCTTGAACTCTGAACCCCAAGTTGAATTCAATTTGAGATCCAGATTTCAAGTTTCCCCCTCACTCCCAACCTAAAAATTGGATCGACCTCTTCTCGAAGAGGTCTTTTTTTTGCCGTTATCACGGAGGTTCCTCCCGATTTGCCTTTTGAATCCGTCCGATGTAAAGTTAAGTAACGATCCAGCCGTCCATGCCAGTGGAAAGGTTGTTATATATTTTTGACACGCTATAGTACTACCTGAAGTTAGTAATAACTTCCCTCATTCAAAAGCTTAATTTCCCCCTCACTCCCAACCTAAAAATTGGATCGGCCTCTTCACGTAAGAGGTCTTTTTTTTGCAATTTTTCCCTTCAGCGGGTTTTATACGGTCAGACTCAAGTATCCAGAGTATGAGGAAACCGTCTATGCAACCCGTTCAATTCGGAATGCAGTCCCCTGTCCCCAGTTTTCGGGGCGTGGCCATCTATGACCCGGATACCGGGGAGTGGACCGATGAAGGCCCCAGGGACACCGGCGACCGCTGGACTCCGGGAGATTCGGAACTGGGCGAGCGCCCATCGGAAAGGCACGAGGGCGACGACTTCTACCGCCAGCCCCACCCGGATCTGCAGATTGTTCCGGTTACGGAAACGCCGCAGAAAAAAGGCCCCACCCCCGATGAAATTGCCATTATCAACAGCATCCTGGAGAACGGCATCCCTGAACTGCCGGGCATCGGCCCCCAAAAGGACGACAAGCCAACCGTCCACTAGCCGGAAACCGATGTAAAACCGGTTTACAGGATCTTCAGAATTCTGGAAATCCGCCGATATGTCCTACATAGAGCCTATCGGTCAACAGGGGTGTCTCTCGCATGAAGTCATTGAAAATGTCCTGCAAACCCGGCCAGACCCTGGCGGAATATGCCCTGCTGGTAGCGCTGGTCGGCCTGGGCTGCCTCGCCGCGCTGACCATCCTCGGCGCCCAGATCCAGGAAACCACCGAGGACATGTCCACCAACGGCACCGCAGGGTTTGGAGGCATCATGGGCAACGGGGGCTGACCCCCTAAGCCCCCTCAGGGACAATCCCGCCCGACTCCGCTACAATGGGCGTTGTCCCGTCAACGGAAAATCCCGCCGTGAGCATCCGGCAGCGCCATGAAGAACTCTGCGACCAGGTGCATCGCCTTGCCGGCGATCGGCCCGTCACGATCATTGCCGTAACCAAGTACGCCTTGCCGGAGCAGATGCGAGAAGCCTACGCGGCAGGCGTACGTGACTTCGGAGAGAACAAGATCCAGGACTGCCTCCAAAAAATGGACGTCTTTGCCAAAGAAGGGCATACGGACGTCCGATGGCACTTCATCGGCCACCTTCAGACCAACAAGATTCCCAAAACCATCGGGCGGTTTCACCTGATCCACTCGGTGGACTCCCGGCGGCTGGCGGAAAAACTGTCCGCCGCCAACACGGAGGCGGGACGGGTCCAGCCGGTGCTGCTACAGGTCAACGTCTCCGGCGAGGCGGCAAAACACGGGTTTTTTCCCGAAGAATTACGCGGGGCAATGCCGGAGCTTGTCCAGCTCAAGGGAATCGATATCCGGGGCCTGATGACCATGGCTCCCCATACGCCGGATCAGGGGGTGGTTCGCGGCGTATTCGCCGATCTGGCGAACCTGCGGGACGACCTCGCAGCGTTGCACCGGATCGATCTGCCGGAACTTTCGATGGGAATGAGCCATGATTTTGTCCACGCTTTGGGATTGGGTGCTACAATGATTAGAATCGGAAGCTTGTTATTCCAAACGTACAAGAACAGATAGAGTTGCAAGGATAGATAGAGTTGGAGGTTGACGCGAGAGAATGAGCGGATTCATGCATAAGATTAAAACGTGGGTTTCCGGCGATCCCTTCGAGGACGACGTGTTCAATTTCGAGGACGAGTTCGACAATGAGCCGCGGTCCTACAGAAGGCCGGAGCGTCGCGAGTACGAACCCATGCCCCAGGAAAAAGCCCCGAAGAAGAACCTGAAGGTGGTGGATCATCCGTCCAACGCCATGCAGCAGGTGGTGGTGATTGAGCCGCGTGCCTTTGAAGAGGCGCTGGAAATCATCGAGCACCTGCGGGCAAAGAAATCGGTCCTGTTAAACCTGCACCTGCTGGACACGTCCCAGTCCCAGCGCGTGGTGGACTTCCTATCCGGTGCCACCCACGCCATCGACGGCAACCAGCAACGCATCGGCGACGGTGTTTTCATGTTCACCCCGTCCAACGTGGTGATCACTTCGGAAACGCCGAAAGACGCCCAGCAGGGCATCAACCTGACCGACGCCTTCTGGAACCAGGCCCGCTAGGCACCCGGCCTGACGGCTTTCGCGGTTCCTCCCACAAAGCTTCCATAAAACCATCCTGAAACGGCCCTTCTTGAGGATCGTTCGGGATGGTTTTGTTTTTCCTCCTGCCATAGATCCCGTATTTTATTTCTGCTAGCCTCTCATCAAACGAAGGGGTCATTTTGGTTGACGGAGGGATATTCCAATGTTGAAACCGCTGACGTTCGGAGCCGTGACACGCTACAGGTTTGTACAGACGGACGGTCCATCCCCGGAAGAACTGGGTGTTGTCCAGGGCACGGTGGAAAGCATCCTGATGAACAAGCTCAGACGGCAAAATCCGGACTCCACGTATCTTTGGGGAAGCCAGCCGGACACCGGCGATGACCGGATGTACTATACGGTGGTCGACGGCAAGGATTACGAAGCCTTGAAACCGCTTGCCAACCCCAGGGAAGTGCGCAAAGCTCAAAGATCCCTATCCAAAGCCTTGAGCCAGGAGTATATCGACTGGGTCCTGGCGAATGAGCCGCCGGTGGAAGCAGGAACCCCGCTGGCCCAAACGATTGAAGCGCATAAAAAGGCAATGGATGCTTTCAACAAAGCCACCGGACCTTTCGGAGCAGCGCTTCGCAAGGTTGTGGAAGAGGCCCGAAAGGCCGGCACCCTCGTCGAGAAAGAGATCCGCTACCGCATTGATCCCCAGGCACGCCGGCTGAAGAAGACCAAAACCACCATCAAGCCGGAGGGAACTTACAGCCAGCCGGGCACACTGCACCAGGCCGCCTCCACGCGTCCAAACCGGGCGTTCAACCGTAGCCAGCACCTGTTCGTGATTGAGAACGGCTAGCTAGTACCCACCGTAATAGGCGCGGCTGCGGCGGAACCAGTCGAGGATGTCGTACAGGCCCTCGAACTCCTCGCCGAGATCCTCGTCGTCGTCCTGGTCCATGTATTTCTTCAGGTACTCGTACAGGGCGCCGAGTTCGCGGAGTTTCTCCGTGGGCGCGGTCGCCTCGCCTTTTAAAATTCTTTTGAAAAGCTCATACGCCATGGCCGCCTTCGCCTGGTCCGAGGGCGTCCCAATCTGGACGTTGTTCGGGTTGATGGTGAAATACGAGGCCACCTGACCCATCTGCTGAGACTGGACGTTGGATGCATTGGCGATGCCGCCGCCATGAGACATCATCAGCGGACTGTTCGATCCCGCACGCTGCTGCTGGGCCGCCTGTTGCGCCTGCTGTTGCTGCTGCGGCTGGGTGTTGATATGGAATTTACTGGGCTGAACGCCCGGCTGGTTCATGACCATTTACCTCGAATCAGGGGGTGCATTCTCGTAATAATGTGTGTAGATATATAACATATATAAATAAAAACAAATTGTTACAGAAAATTGCCTTTTCCCTGACAATCGCCTTGGGAGAGAAGCGCTCCAGCCGATCGCACGTCCGTTACAATCCCTATGCTCACTGGGTTTCAGCGATCATGGCCGTCAAGAAAAGTATCGAAATATTGTTAAAACTTAAACAACCCGGTATACCCACCACCCTCGCTTAAGAAGCCTACGGAGACTCCGCCCCCACGTGCTCTTCTTCACTCTTTTTCACCCTTTTTGTCATTCCTGCGCAGGCAGGAATCCATTGACAGGTATGGCGGGTCATTCCGGGGTATGAATTCCCGCTTTCGCGGGAATGACGGGCGGGTTAATGCGCGAAGCGACCCAACAATTCCTTGGCCCGCACACTCACGGAGGAATGGGTGGGGGTGAGGGCGGGGATGTTGGCGTCGGCGATTTCTCGCAGGGATTTTTTCAGATCCTCGCCGTACTCGGCGCGGCATTTCGGCTCGTCCGCCGCCCTGGCGACAAGATCGAGGGTGGAGGCCAGCAGCAGGTTGGCCTCGTAGGAGGCGGAGTTCTCCAGCGGCAGGGCCTGTTTTGCATTGGCCACCAGGGCGGAGAGGAACTTGGGATATTCCGTCCAGAACTGCCGCAGGTTCTCCATGGCCGTGGGCAGGGGCTGGTTTAAAATCTGTTTCTGGGTGATCTTGCGCCGGGCGATCAGGGACTGGTAACGAAACGGCTCGAAGTTGGACGGGTCCAGCAGGCGGGTCTGGCGTTCCGGGTCCTTGATCATCTTTCGGCCCAGTTCCTGATGAACGTGAGTGGGGAAGTTCAGCAGCGCCCGGTGCTGCACCAGCCCGGAAAAGCTTTGCTGATACTGGTTGAACAGAAACTCGTGGAACTTTTTGGGCAGCTTGCGCAGAAGCTTGGCCACGGGGGAGTCGGGATGCAGCTTCCAGGCCCGGATCTCCTGCTCCAGAATATCCTGAGGGTCCTCGTAGGGGACGGTGACCTTGGGCATCTCCAGGGCGATGTTAAAGACGTTGGCGAACTTTTCGCCCTCTTCGTTGGTGAGAATGGTTGCGGCGGGTTCGATGAAGGTGTCATGCTCATCGTGGGCGGACATCAGCGTTACTTCCCGGTTGCGAACCAGGTTGATGTCCTGCTGGAAACGCCGAAGCATCTCGCTGCCCGCCCGCATTTCCTGCACAGCCCGTCCCTTGCTGGCAAAATACCTCCAGCCGATGCGCTTGACGAGCCAACGGGAAATCATGCGGTCCGAACGGACAGGCCCCCGGATCTTCTGCTCGAACTGCTCGAAGAACTCGGCAATGGGTTGCCCCCACATGGGTTCTTCGGGAATCCCATGCAACGGGGCGCTAAAAAAGGAGCCGATGCCAATAAAACGGCCTCCCAGACGGTCCACGTCCTCGGAGTTGAGATCGAAGGCCTCCGCCGGGGTTTTAGGGGACATGGCCAGGTGCTTGAGCAGCGCCGACAGCAGGACCGTCCCACCCTGGCTGTGCCCAAACACCATGCCGCGCGGCGCAAAGGACTCCAGCAGTTTGGCAGCCATCTTGTCCGCCCGGTTTTTCACCTGGCAGGCGGAAGGGTCCTCATGGTTGCAGGCCACGCCGTAAGCCTTGCGGATGTCCGTGGCCAGCTCCTTCTCCAGGTACATCATGTAGGCGTTGAGAAAGGAAACGTCCTTCAGGTTCAGGGGACGCAGGTTGATGGTGGCCGGATCGTGATAAACCTCGTACATGTTAAGGTTCAGCCGCTTGCCCTCCACCAGGGCACGGGTGTAAAGCAGGTAGGTATCCAGAATCTCCCGGTCGCGGGTATTGATGCGCAGCTTGGCAAACTCCTTGCGGACCCGTTCCACCCCCTGGCCGGTAATGGCAAAGAGGGACTCGCTGATGTTCAGGCCCGGCGGCACCTGGAAGACCTTATCCTCCAGGAATTTCTCCAGCACCGGCACCAGCCGGTCCCGCTCGTCGGGCAGCACGCGGAAGAATTCGCCGATCTGCTCCCGACGCGCGGCTTTCGACGGGTTATGCAGAATGTCGCAAAGCTTTCTGAGGTTCTGGTGGATGAACTGGTACTGGAAGTCGCCCATATCCCGAAGCGCCTGCTTGAAGGCGGGCACTTCGGTCTTGGGGTCGTCCACGGTTTCGATGCCGGTGCCTTCTTTGACCTCCGGAATAAAGGACATATAGCTGGGATGGCGGGTGGCAATGTTGCTGATGAAGTCGATGATAGGCTTGAGGCCCGCCGTGGTGGCCCAGGTTCCGTGCAGGTAGAATACGGGGACGCCATCGGGCAGCAGGATGTTCTTGTGGTTGCCCTTAGGGACGGGATAGATTGGCGCGGACGCCGTTGTCCCGCCGATCTGGGTAAACTCGTCGTTTCTGAACTTTCCGCCAAAGGCGGGAGACGGCGTGACGGACAGCCGGGGTTTCGCATGAAACCGCGTGGATTCCTGTGAGTAATGCTGTGGTTGAACGGGATGTCCCCATCCGTTAACCGGTCCCAACCCCATGGTTTTCCCACCCTATAACTGTGCTTGGTGAATTGGTCTGTTTCTGTCCCAGATTACCGGAAACCGGTGTCGGTTTTATGACGGCTGTTATTATATGCGGAAAACGGTTTGGGCACAAGCAACCCGGCGGATCGCTAGCGCCCGCCGAGCTCGGCCTGAATCTCCTCCAGCCGGGCTTTCTCCGTCGCCAGTTCCACCGACGGCTGGCCGCCGGAAACATGGCTTTTCATCTGGAGCAGATCGACCATTTCCTTGAGCGTATCGTGGTACACGGGGTTGACCATCCCGCCAAGCTTCTGTTCCACCCGGCGCAGGGTCGAGCGCAGCAGGCCGATGCCGCCGTCCACTTCTCCCCGCACGCCGGCCCCGCGGGCCAGTTCGATGTTTCGGGCCACACTCTCAAGAAACGGCGTCAGATCCTCCGGACGGTTCTCCGGCGTGAATCCCCGTGCAAACATCAGGTTTGGCGGCTGCCCCGCCGGCGCATTGATCAACTTCATCTGTTCCCGATCTCCTTAAGTTTCAAATCCATTAAAACTCCCTCAAAACAAGGGATCAAGACCAAAAGGATAGGGTAAGCGCTACACAATCCGTCCCGAACTCCGCATAATAGGAGTTATGAAGAAAGAGTGCCTGAAGCCCTATCTTTATCTGGCCGCCCCCCTCCTGTTGATGGGCGTCTTCTTCTTTTACCCGCTTCTGATGGCGTTGAACATCAGCCTGCTGGATTATAGCCGCGATATCTTCACCCCCGATTTCATCGGCCTGCGGAACTACCAGCGGCTGTTCACCTCGCCCCATTTCTGGCAGGCCTTCACCAACACGGCCATTTTCACCGTGGGGGTCGTCCCGGCCATGGTCACCCTCCCCATCATTCTAGCGGTGCTGCTCAACGCCCGGCTCAAGGGCATCGAGGTCTTCCGGGTGCTGATCTACCTGCCCGTGGTCATCTCGATGGTTGTTGTCGGCATCGCCTGGAAGTGGCTCTATGCCAAGGACGGACTGATCAACTACTTTCTCGACGGCATCGGCCTGCCCCGCGTCGAGTGGCTGGTGAACCCGGACATTGCCCTGTACGCGGTCATGGTGGTGGTCGTCTGGAAGGGCCTGGCCTACTACATGATGATGTATCTGGCCCAACTGCAGAGCGTGCCGGATGAACTCTACGACGCCGCCGTCATCGACGGGGCAGGCACCCTTCAGAAGCACTGGCACGTCACCCTGCCCCACCTGCGGCCCACCCTGCTGCTGGTGGCTGTTATCAGCACCATCGGCAGCCTGAAGGTATTCACGGAAATCTACGTGATGACCCGTGGGGGACCGCTGGGGTCCACCCGAACCCTTGTCTACTACATCTACGAGCGGGCTTTCGAGAACCTGGATCTCGGCATTGCCAGCGCTGCCGGGCTGGTGCTGATGGTCATCCTGCTGGTTCTCTCGCTCATCCAGATCCGGTACTTCCAGCGCTTCGACGACGAGCCGCTCCCGTCGCGACATGGAGGGAACGCCCTGTGATGAAAAAAGCCCTGCACTACCTGGCCCTGATTCTGCTGGTGGTCATCTCGGTGGGACCGTTCCTGTGGCTGCTCTCCACGGCCCTGAAGTCGCCGGAGGAGAACATCTTCGCCACCGGCACCCTGAGCCTGCTGCCCCAGAAGCCGACCCTGGATAACTTTACCACCGTCTGGAACCAGGTCAGCATCGGAAGCTACATGATCAACAGCATCGTGGTTGCGGCCATCACCGTCTTTCTCAACCTGATTTTCAGCGTACTGGCCGCCTACCCGCTGGCCCGGATGAGGTTCCGGGGACGCCAGGCTTTTTTCGTAGCCATTCTCACCACCATGATGATTCCGTTCCAGGTCATCATGATCCCCCTGTACCTCATCATGCTGAAGTTCGGCCTGACCGATGCGTCTTCGCTGGCGGACTTTCCCCCGATCAACGCCTGGTTCGGCCTCGCGATCCCCTTTGCCATCAGCGGCTTCGGAATCTTCTTCGTCCGTCAGGCCCTCGTCGGACTGCCAAAGGAACTGGAGGAGTCCGCCGTACTCGACGGCTGCAACAGCTTCCAGATCCTCACCCGTGTTCTCGTGCCACTGATCTATCCCACGCTGGCGACGCTGGCGGTCTTCACGTTCATGGCCAGTTGGGGCGAGTTCCTCTGGCCCAGCATCATCCTGTCCGAGGAGCAGCACTTTACCCTGCCGGTGGGGCTGGTCTACCTGCAGGGGGCTTTTAGCGCCAACTGGAAACTCATCGCCGCAGGCACGGTGCTCTCCATGCTACCCATCATCGCCTTCTTCCTACTGCTCCAGCGGTATTTCGTCTCCGGCTCGCTGGCCGGATCGGTTAAGGGCTAGGTTGAATCGCTTATCTTTTTGCGGTTTGCTAAGGGAGGGGCTATCCCCGTCTGTATTGCGTTAATTTTGAGGGAGAGACGAAGAGCGATGACGACTTACAACCGCAGAGAGTTTTTACGGATGGCCGCAACGGCGGGCGGCGGCCTTCTGGCCATAACCCAACTGGGCGGCCTGGCCGAAGCCTGCCGGAAGGCGCAGTGGAGCAGCACGGATCTGCGTCTGGATGAAACCCTTCTGGCCCAGGCCACCCCGACAGCCGCCGCCCCCCTTCCCACGCCGGTCAGTGTCATTCAGGCCAAGGATTTCGGCTACCTGCGCGGCACCGTGGAAGGACTTTCGTGGAACCAGTTGGAGCAGCACATCGGCCTGTACACCAACTACGTCAAAACTTTGAACACGGTGCAGGATCAACTGGCCCAGGCCGCCCGCGCCGGAAACGCCGGGGATATCCGGCAGCTGATGCTGACCCAGAGCTTCGCCCTCAACGGAGCCATCCTGCATGATCTGTACTTCAGCAACATGGGCGGCGGCGCAGACGCTCCCGGCGAATTGACCGCCCGCTACCTGAGCCGGGATTTCGGCGGCACGCAGAATTTCATCGCCCAGTTCGAGGCCGCGGGCGCCAAGATGCGGGGCTGGGTGCTGGCCGGGCTGAACATGCTCGACGGCAAGATGCACATCTACGGCCTGGACGCCCATGACGCAGGCACCCCCATGGGCGTCTACCCGCTGCTCATCATGGACGTGTACGAGCATGCCTACATGATCGATTTCGGCACCAACCGGGGCCAATACCTGGAGGTATTCCGGCGTAACATCGACTGGGACGAAGTGGAGCAGCGCCTGCAGTCCGCCGCCGCCGTCTACGCCTCCCGGCTGGGCTAGGGGCCGTTCGGCCCTTTCGTCAGGGCATTGGGCGTAAAACTTCCGCAAACAACATGGCAGCCGTCATTCCCGCTCTGGTTGTTGCCGGGCAAACCTCCAAAAGAAAAGGGCGGGTTCACGCAGAACCCGCCTCAGGCTAGATGTAGGCGATTCAAGTCTTTGGAATGGTGCTTGTCTTAGGAAAAGCTTGGGTTTGTATACTATTACTATCGATCTTTTTTCGGAAACCCAGCATGAACGCATCGACCCAATTCCATGATGCAAAAGTTGTATTCAACGTAAACATCCCGATTGGCTTCAACCGGGATGTTCGTTTTGCAATGGGATTCTTCAGGCGGCAGGGCGGCTGAACGCGCTCCCCACCGAATGCCACGCCCGGCGAAGAACCTCCCACGCTACACGGGTCAGCAGGGCCAGAACTCCCAAAATGGGAAGCCACAGCACCAGAAGCCATATGATGAACTGAAGGCTCGCCACACCCACGTTATAAAGGCCTTCCAGCGCCTGGGTGAATGTGTTGGCCATCACCGTGATGAACGACGGCTTGCCGGTGGCCGGAGCGATGAATTCCTCGGTGATGTTCAGGGTGATCGTCGAATAGGAAACCTGATGCTTCAGGTAGTTCAGGCGGCCCTGGGCGGATTCGATCTCGCCGCGCACCCGCGCCAGTTCCCGCGAGACTTCCAGTACGTGGGGAATCTTGCCGGAGCGGGTCATGATGCCTTGCAAGGCCTGTTCTTCCGCTTTCAGGTTCTTGATGCGCGATTCGAGATCCACCGCCTCGCCACTCACGTCCTGCCCGTTCTGGGACTGGCTGGTCACCTTGCCGATTTCGCGCAGCTGCTCCAGGAACCCGGACAGCTTGTCCGAGGGCACCCGGACGGTGAGACTGCCGTAGCGCGGCCCCTGGCCCTGACTCATGGCCGTCAGGTTCTGGCTGGTGATGATGCCGAAGTTCGACGTGGCCAGGTTCTCCAGTTTCTGCATTCCGGCTTCCACGTCTTTGACGGTGAGGGACACGTTGGCCGTCTTGATGATCATCGGCTGAAAGTATTCCGCCGCCTGCTGGGAGTGCAACGGCGCCGGGGAGGCCGCACGGCTCCGGTATTCATCCTTGGCCGCACCGGCTGCCAGGCTCATCTCCTTCTGCTTTCGCTCGTTTTCGTAAAGTTGTTGAGGCTCGTAGACCAGTTCCTGCCCTTCGGCATAACCCTCCGCCTTCAGCCGGAGATCGTCCAGGACAGCCATCGCTCCGCCCGGCGCCAGCCGTCCGGCCATCAGGGACATAACGGACAAACAGAAGACGATGGCGAAAATCAGGATGACCACCTGCCATCGACGATCCAGCTTCCGAAGTTTTTCGGAAAAATTCTGTGCAAGGTTCATGTCAAAAGCCCTCTTCAATACCTGCCAAATTGGGAGAGGGCACGCGTGCCGTTCTTAACCCCCTAAGACATCAACGGCTGAATGTTTGTTCCATCGGGTAAAATTTTCGTAATATTTCCCCTCAAGCAACAGACGCCTGGACCTGCCGAATAGCTTCCTATCAGAATTTATCCCCTGGCCGGCTTTCCCTTAGTCTGTAAAATCATGGATGGATTTGAGGCCGGCGGTGGTGAAGAAGAAGGGTTGGGTCAGCAGGCTCAGCACCTGGAAGGTATCCTTTAATGAGCCTTTGGTGCTGTTGTGGACGTAAACCACGTCACCGGGCATCACCTCGAAATTCGACATTCTGCGGTTCACCCGGATACGGGTGAAACTGCCGTTGTTGGTGGGGCGCTGTACAATCACCATCCGGTCGCGGGCGCCGGACTTGAATCCGCCCGCGGCGGCAATGGCGGCGTTCAATGTGCTATGCCGCGCATCGAGTTGCACCTCGCCCTGGTCCTCCACCGAACCCAGGACAATCACCGGGAAGCGATCCGCGAAAAACGTGGAGTGGCTCACCAGGCGGAACGTCGCCGGGTCCATCGGCGCATCGGCCACCGGCACCACCACGGAATCCCCCGGCATCAGCCAGATGTCCTGATCCTGGCCGCTGGCCAATGCCTCCATCAGGTCCACGGTTTCGGTGGTTTCGTTGGCGGCATGCATCACCCGCACGTGGCGGGCATCGGCAAACAGGGTCAGCCCACCCGCCTCTTTCAGAACGCTGTTCAACGTCAGTTCCCGCTTGCCGTCACCGCTGCGGGCGAACTCGTAAACACCGGGACGCCGGACACCGCCGGAGACGTAGACGAGGGCCGGACGAAGCTTCTCCACGTCCAGGGTCACCTGGGGATCAACGAGGTAGAACCGGAATTTCTCCTCCAGCCAGGTTTCCAGGCTGGCCGGATCGATCCCCGCCATATAATACTGGCCAAAAGGATGGATGGAGGCGTAGCCGTCGGGACGGATGGTAAAGGTCTGGTTATAGCGGTCGAGGTGGTCAACCCGGATGGAAACCGTGTCGCCCGGCCCCAGGATATACTTGCCGGACTGGCTGCTGACCCGTCCCTGCAACAGGCTGACCGGAATCAGGTCCCCGTTGTCTTCGGCGGAAAGATGGGCCGGCGTTTCCTGGGTCGGCTCGTCGGTATCCGTTTCTATCTTCGGGTTTTCCTGGGCGACCGGATCGAGCGGCAGAGCTTCCTCAGCCCATCCGGCGCCGTAAAAAGCACAACCCAGCAGCAGCGTTATCACCATTATCAAGCCGGCAGTCCGTCGAACCATCGCTTCACATCTTCCTTTGCTTCATGACAGGACAGGGGTTTCCGCCATTATTATGAAACCGTCCGGCTTTCTCCCGTATCCTCCCGATAGCCGAAATCCCTCTTCTCCTCCGCCGTTTTTCAGGTTCCAGTTCCGGACCGTATCCCGCCGGAACCCCTTACGGCCCAGCGAAGGCATTTTTTTCAAAGGGTTCGAGACCGCTGATTTTCTCTCATCCGGATGGCTAGAATGTTTATAGACATCCGGCCAATGAAATGCCGGTCTGTCACAGGCTAACATCAAAAGTGGGTAATCAGGAGAAACCGGTAATGACAAAAACAAGTATTCTGATAGCCCTGGATGAAGATGTAGTCCAATTCCTGGACAAGCTCAACCAGGTGGACCCCAGCACGTTGATAAACAAAGTGCTTCGCCAGGAGATGTTTCGGCGGCACATCCGGGTTTGCCCCGGAGACGGCCTGGGACCACCGGATCGGTTGACGGACCTCTGGGAGGAACATCTGGAAGATGACATTCCTTCCGGTGATTGAACCACAGGATGAAAAATACATCGAACAGCCCCTCACTCAACAAGTGATCATTCGTGCCTGACAGCCGCAAACCCCAAAAACGAATCTGCCGAGAATCATGTGTGTGCAGGTTTGCGGCACCCAATGGGAGCCTATCCCCAGGATGTCAGGCACTTTTTTTATCTTCCCGGTTGAAGTTGACATTCCGGCGTTGATATTCCGGGGTTCACTGCGTAGAATAGGGAGTACCCTACCGGAATCCCTATATCCGGGGGTGTAGCTCAGTTGGTAGAGCGTCGGTATCGCACGCCGAAGGTCGTGGGTTCGACTCCCATCGCCTCCACCAAAAGCCCTCGCCGTTTCCGGTCGAGGGCTTTTTTCATGGGTTTTTTGCCCCGGATTATGAAACAATGTAACAAGCTTTGTCCTCGATTCAAGAGACCCGATCGGTATACCGATAAAACCGATAAACCGGGCAGTGTGAAGACAACCGGATGGAAAGTAAAGCGAGGGGTCTCACGATTATGAAGCCTTGCCGTGGCGTGGAAATTGCGGAGTATGGCCTGATTCTGGCCCTGCTGGTGCTGATCTCGGTTCCGGCCCTGATGTTCATGGGCGAGCAACTGAGCAGTTCCTACAACAACATGAACCCTACCGGCAAGGCATCCGAACTCTTCGCCCTGCTTGGCGGCGGCGCCGGAGGCAATAGCCAGAACCCGGACCCCATCAGCGCCGACGACCAGGACGTTCTGACCGACACTTTGGCATCCAAAGATACATCCGTTCCCGGACTGACCCAACCTTCAGACCACAGCACCATCTCCCAAAGCATTACTGTCAACCAGGCAATGGGCACAACATTTGATGAGCTGATCAGCCAGGGATTCAAGGCCACCAGCGCCGAGGGCATCATGCAATCCGTTGGTTCGCTTGGGGCCGGAAAGACAGCGGCAGCCCTTGCCAGCAACCTGGAGGATCTGATCGAACAGATGGAATCCGCCGGGGAGATGACGGCGGAAGAGGCGAACCATTTCCGCCAACTGGCCAACCAGGGCCATAAGATTGCCCAAATCGAGCAGATCATCGAGCAGGCCGGGGAACGGTTTGACGGCACCACGCCCTGGGCCAACAGCAACCAGTTCATGGCCCAGCAGGTGGAGTACAACGGAATGACCGTCAGCGTCGGGCAGCTTTCAACCTTGATTGACTTCCCCGGTGGCATGCCGACAAACTGGTACGACCATTTGTATACCGGCCACGTCAATACATCGAATGATTTTTACAACAACAACAACAACAACAACGAACTGTCCAAATTCGTGGACATGTACCAGGACAGCCAGAAGCTCTCGGTTCTCCAGAACAACCGGCAGTTGTACGACTACGTGTACAGCCTGAGTTCGACCATCGTCATGACCAGCGAGCAGGTCGGTTCCCTGGAATTCCAGACCGGCAACGAGCAGACCGTCCGGGATTCCCTGGCCCAGCCCCTGTCCGACAAGGCCCACCTGTCTTCAAGCAACATCTGCGGCGTGGGACAGGGGTCGGACAGCGGCACAAGCTGCCAGTAGCAAACAGGAAAACAAGGAGAAAATTTTGATGCGGCATTTTCGTCAAAACGGCAAGACCCTTGCAGAATACGCCCTGATCGCGTTTCTGGTGGCGCTGGTTTCCATCCCCGCGCTCACCTACCTCGGCACAGAGATCGACGCGATGTACACCGGGTCCGACCCGATCAACAAGGCCCAGCCGCTCTTTGCCCTGCTGAACGGCAGCGGTTCTCAGAACGGCTCATCCGCCGCCACGGCGGAAAACAATCCTCCTGGCGGCGCCAATACCACAATGGGTAATGCCGAGGGCGGTATGGTCAGTTACGATTACACTTTCTCCCAGGCAATCCAGTCCTCCAGTGTTGAGGGAATCATTGAAAACCTGAAGAACGGAGGAATGGGCGGCGTCACATCAAGCCTGGCCAGCAACCTGGATGAACTGATCAACCAGCTGGAGGCCAGCGGCGACATGTCTCCGGAAGAAGCGGCTCATTTCCGCAAGCTCTCCAACCAGGGACACCTCATCGCGGATATCCAGCGGACCATTGAAGAAGCGGTCCTGAAGTTTCATGGCACGCCGGACGATGACAACTTCACAGCATTCCGCCAGCAGAAAGTCGTCTACCAGGGACAGGAAATGACCGTCCAGCAACTGGCGGCAATGGTCGACTGGATGCACCAGATGCCGGACAACTGGTACAATCAGCTGGCCAGCGGCAAGATTGACACAAGCAGCACCACGTTTTTCGAAGGCGCCAATGTAACGCATGACAACGGGAAAAACGAACTGGGACGGTTTATCGACCTGTACCAGGACACCCTGAATTTCACAGCCTACCAGGATCACCCGGAACTCAGAGACTACGTTACCAGCCTCAGCGCAACAATCGCTTATCTCTCGGACATGTCCGGCTCGTTCTACATCAGCCGGTTCGAAAACGCGCAAGAGATGCAGAAGTGGCAAATCTGGGAACTCACCCAAAAAGCGCCGGTTTTTGCCCTGGATGCCCAAAACTATTCGGAAATCACCGACGGCTCCTCCGGCGAAATCTGCGGCGTGGGGCAGGGGTCCGATACGGGCACATCCTGTCATTAGCGCTTCCCCCGGTTTGCATATACAAAAAAGCCGGGATAAACCCGGCCAGTATGATTTCTGAATCGTGCATCGGTGTCTGTGCGTGAATTGGTGCGTGAATTCCCAACCTACCGTTATACGCTTGCCAAAGCGGTTGTCGAAACGCTGAAGTGACCGGTCAATTTCCACTTGTCCCACGATTGATCTGTCGTTATCCTGAGTACGCAGCAGGTCGCCTGCAAGTTTCAAATTTTTTTCGGGGGAGTTCATGGCTATCCGCTTGTCGCCTAAAACCATCTGCCTGTGGGGCGGCCCGGTCATTGCGCTGGCCCTGATCCTGTTCGGGAATCTCGACCCCGGCAATCCGATGGTCACCCGCATGGCCGCCGTGGCCACCTGGATGGCCCTGTGGTGGGTCAGCGAAGCTGTATCGCTGCCGGTGACGGCCCTGGTTCCCATCGTCATGTTTCCGCTGCTGGGCATCATGACCGGTCAGGAAACGGCCCCCAAGTATTTCGATGCCATCATCTTCCTGTTTATGGGCGGCTTCATGATTGCCATCGCCATGGAGCGCTGGGAACTGCACCGGCGCATCGCGCTCACCATCATCCGAGCCGTCGGGCCTGGGCGGCACCGGCTGCTGTTCGGCTTCATGCTGGCCACCGGATTCCTCTCCATGTGGATTTCCAACACGGCTACCACCATGATGATGGTTCCCATCGCCATGGCCGTGCTGTCGAAGCTGGAGGAGCAGACCGCCGGTTCCCTCACCCGCTACGGCATCGGCCTGTTTCTCGCCATCGCCTACGCCGCCAACATCGGCGGCATCAGCACGCTGATCGGCACGCCGCCCAACCTGGCCTTCGGCGGCATCTTCGCCGATCAATACCCCGCCGCACCGCCCATCACCTTCGCCCAGTGGATGACCTTTGGCCTGCCGGTGGCCGCCGTCATGATGCTCGCCGTCTGGGTTCTGCTGGCACTGATTTACGCCCATGATCCTGCGGGAGCAGACGAGGATGCCGTCGAATGCGGCGTCTTCAACGAGCAATACCGGGCGCTGGGACCCATTCGGCAGGAGGAGCGAATGGTGCTGGCCGTCTTCGTCACCACCGCCTTGCTCTGGATTACGAGATCTTCCATTGTGCTGGGCGAGATCGTTATTCCCGGCTGGGGGCAGTTTGTCCCCGGCGTGGACGACGGCACCGTCGCCATGGCCATGGCCCTGCTGCTGTTCGTACTGCCCACTAAGAATAGCGACTCCGGGCGCCTGCTCCACTGGAATGACCTTCAACGGTTTCCATGGGGCATCCTCATCCTCTTTGGCGGGGGATTTGCCCTGGCAGAAGGCTTCCAACGCAGCGGCCTCTCCGGCTGGGTGGGGCAGCAACTGCTTATCGTCCGGGAATTTCACCCGGTATTTATCGTCTCGGCCACGGCGGGAACGATGACGTTTCTTACCGAGTTCACCTCCAACACCCCCAGTACCCAGATGCTGCTGCCGCTGCTGGCCAGCCTGGCCAATGTAGCCGGACTGCATCCGCTATTGCTGATGATCCCGGCGACCATCTCGGCCTCGTTCGCCTTCATGCTTCCCGTGGCCACGCCCCCCAACGCCATCATTTTCGGCACCCAGCGGGTTCCCGTCATCGAGATGGCCCGAACCGGCTTTATCATTAACCTCATCGGCGTCGGGGTCGTCACCGGCATGATCTTCCTCCTCGGCGATCCCGCTTTCGGCATCCGGCCCGACATGCCGCCGGACTGGGCACGGGTGCCCTGATCCGGTTGTTTCGCCGCAATGCGCGTAGTATAACCGGATCATGTTCAAGTCCGGATTCGTTGCCATCCTTGGGCGGCCCAACGTGGGCAAGTCCACCCTCCTCAACCGGATGGTGGGCGAGAAGATCGCGATTACCAGCCCGGTGGCCCAGACGACCCGCCACCGGATCAAGGGCGTCATCACCACGGAGAAGGGGCAGGTTATCTTCCTGGATACGCCGGGGTTCTCCAAGCCGCTGGACCAGTTGGGCGAATACCTGACCCAGGAAGGCCAGGCGGCGCTTTCGGAAGCCGACTGCTTCCTGATGCTGGTGGACATGAGCCACCCACCGGGCAAGGGCGATCAGTGGGTTGCGGAGCAAATCAGGGGAACCGGCAAGTTTGTCCTGCTGGCCCTCAACAAGTCGGATCTTGTCGCCAAGGCCGAGAAACGCGAGGTCCTGCGCGAAGAGTACCGGCAGCTTTTCGAGGGCTACGGGCACGTCTCCGTCCTGAATATCTCCGCCAAGACCGGCAAGAACGTGGAACGCATCCCGGATACGCTGATCCGGAAACTGCCCGAAGGTCCGGCCTATTACGATTCCGAAGCCCTCACCGACCAGCGGGTGCGCGAAATCGCGGCGGAAATCATCCGCGAAAAAGTGCTGCTCAACACCCAGGAGGAGATCCCCCACAGCGTCGCCGTGGGCATCGACAAGTTCGAGGAGACGCCGGATCGGACGAATATTTACAGCACCCTCTTCGTGGACCAGAAATCCCAGAAGGGCATCGTCATCGGCAAGGGGGGCGGCATGATCAAGAAGATTGGCAGCGAGGCCCGAAAGGACATTGAAACTTTGCTGGGTCAGCACGTCTATCTGGACCTGAACGTCAAGGTCCGGGAGAACTGGCGCAAGGACCCCCGCTTCCTCAAGTCGCTGGGTCTGGCGCCGCCTTCCGAATAGAACGCCCGTGTTGACGCCCGGCTGTTTGGTTTACAATGTACTACTGCCTTAGCGCTAATCAGGAGAACCGTCCATGTTGAAAGCCGCCTCCCTCACCCCGAAAACCCTTCTCGTCCCGGCCCTCACCCTCTCCCTCGCCCTCAGCAGCATATCCGCCTCCTTTGCACAGAGCAGCGCGGTCCCCATCAACGCTGGCAGCGTGGCCGTGGTGGATCTGCCCGCCAGCAGCGCCAAATCCATTTCCCTGGACATTGAGGACGCCCGGTTTGCCTCCCGCTCCGTGGGCCACCTGCGCCTCAAGGCGGACGGCATCGATTTCAGGAACGGTTTCCTGCAGGCACTTCATGCCCACATGACCAACGGGAACTTCGACAACAACATCAAGGTGGACGAGTTCCACATCAACACCGCCGGGTTTTCCTTCGACACCATGGAGCTGTTGAACCACCAGCGCTTCGTGCTGGACAACCCCATCACCGCCGCGGTGAACCTGAAGATTTCCGAGAAGAACCTCAACAACTTCTTTGCCCACCCCAAAACCGTGGAAAAACTGGAAAACGCCCTGCAGAAGAAGACCGGCGGCATGAAGCTGCTGCGCTTCTCCAACCCGTCGCTTGAGCTGATGGGCAAAAACCGGGTGAAGCTCAACGTGCTGATGATTGCCGGAGACGCCGTGGGCGCCCCGCTGGAGATGACCGGAGAGATGCGCGTCAAGCGCCAGAAGCTGGAATTCAACAACCTGGAGATCTCTTCCGGCAAGACCGCCCTGCCGGTGGATATCGCCGCCGTCTTCGAGAAGCAGCTCAACAGCCTCATCGATCTGGAGAAACTGGGCAAACACCACTTCGTCATCCACGCCAGAAACGTGAACATCTCCAAAAAGATGGTGGAAATCAACGGCGATGCCGCCATGACCCGCCTTGAGTTTGGCAAAATCTAGGGTTTTAATGGTATCCCTGCCGTTATTCGCACAATCCTGCCCAGGGGACGTTCCCTCCCCTGGACCCCTCCCCGGTTTTTCTTCTGCCCTCGCTCACGGCTATCGCCGTTCGATCGGGCGATTTTTAAATCCCGCGAGCTTTTGCCTCTTCGTTAAGCCATTCACACAGCACACCGGGAACCATACCCATGCCTGAAACCGAAACCCGGCTACAACTCAGCGATTTTGACTATCCGCTGCCGGAGGATCTGATTGCGCGGTATCCTCTGGAGCGGCGGGATCAGTCGCGGATGCTGGTGGCCAATCGGGAGACGGGCGAACTGGCGCACCGGCAGTTCTGCGATCTGCCGGATATTCTCAAGCCGGGGGATCTGGTGGTGCTCAACAACACCCGCGTTCTGCCCGCCCGGCTGCTGGGGCACCGGGAGGGACACACCGGCAGGGTGGAGATCCTGCTGCTGTATCCGTCTGCCGACGACTCGCTGGTCTGGAGCGCTATGATGCGTCCGGCGAAAAAGCTGAAACCGGGAACACGGGTGGTTTTTCCCGAAACGGCTTCCACCGTGGAAATTCTCAGCCGCGAGGACCGGGGACGGGGCCAGGTGCGGATTCATCTCGAAGAATTCGGCAGCGTGGACGAACTGATGAACGCCATCGGCCACATGCCCATCCCCCCGTACCTGAACCGGGAAGCGGAAAGATCCGACAACACGGCCTACCAGACGGTTTTTGCGAAAGTCCCCGGTGCCCAGGCCGCCCCCACCGCCGGACTGCACTTTACGCAGGAGGTTCTGGACCGGCTCAAAGCCAGGGGCGTAAGCATTGCCGAGGTCACCCTCTCCGTGAGCGCCGGGACGTTTCGCAGCGTGGACGCGGAAGACATCACCGCCCACGAGATGGACCCGGAACACTACACCCTGCCCGCAGAAACCGTCCGGGCCATCGAGAATACCCGGCAAAACGGCGGGCGGGTGGTGGCCATCGGCACCACCGTGACGAAGACCCTGGAAACGGTGGCGGCAAAATATAACGGCAAACTCCGCGAAGACAACGACTGGAGCCGCCTGTTCATTTATCCGGGCTTTGCGTTCCGGGCCGTGGACGTTTTGCTGACCAACTTCCACCTGCCCAAAACCACTCTGCTGATGCTGGTAAGCGCCTTCGCCAGCCGGGACCTGATCCTGCAAGCCTATGACGAGGCGGTCCGGGAACGCTACCGGTTTTTCAGCTACGGGGACTGCATGCTGATTCTGTAGAAGAAGAAAATAAAAATGGGAATTTCGAGAAATTCCCAAGGTAGAGTAGTGTGTGTGTCAGATGAGTGTGTGTAGAGTAGTGAGTGTAAAACCTGTCTATGCGGTGAGGTCGATTTGCTGGCCGTCCTCTTCGGGGGTTTCCTCGTCGGCCTGGCCGCCGGAGGGCTGGCCGAAACGTTCGCTGTTCTGGGAATTGGCGCCGGAGCGCTGGGCGAGGCGGCTCATAAAACCGGACATCATCTGGAGCAGCATCCACATCACCATCTGCATCAGCATGCCGGGGTGCATCTCGTAGCCGGGCTGGGTGGCCGGGGTCTGATGCTGGGCCTGCTGCTGTTGCTGGCGCTGCTGGTAATAGGCATTCAGCTCTTGCTGCACGCTTCGGGAGGCGCTGTACGCCGCTAATGCCCAGGGGTTGATTCCGCTGATCGACATGGGACGAAGACCTCCAGAGACGTGTGAGAGATGTCTATGTTATATAAAAAACATATCCATCGGATAAATTGCTTAGAGACGGATTTCTGTTACAAAAGTTTAGATTCCCCACCCGCCACCCCTCCCTCAAGGGAAAAGTTTCACCTCTCCCCTTGAGGGAGAGGTGCAGCTGTAGGCGGCGAAGGAGCCGTATAGATGCGGTGAGGGGTAACTAATCCTAATTACGCGATTCCCATTCGGCAGGACTGAAGGTTTTCAGCTCCAGGGCGTGGAGGGTGCCGGCAAATTCTTCTTTCAGGGCCTTGTGAACCAGACGGTGGCGATCCAGCAGGGAAAGGCCCTCGAATTCGGGGGAAACGACGGTGACGGCCAGGTGGGTGCCGGTGGCACCGGGGGTGGGATTACTCGCATGACCGGCATGCATCCAGCTGTTATCGACGATATCAACGTGTTCTGCTCTGAGAACCTGTTGCAGCTTGTTTTGCAGCGCTTCGCTCATGGATTTCGATTCCTTGATGACCGGACACACCCATTGTACTGCAAGGCCCGAATAAGAAAAACCTGCGGGGAAGCAGATCCGCAGGTTTTGTGGCGGTAGCGTGCCAGGATTTCCGGCAGGAAAACGTGCCCCGGTCATCTGTCTAGAAAGGGGGCACGTAATAGGGGTAGTTCTTGAGGGCATCCACCAGGGCGTCGACGACGTCGCCGACTTTTTCACCCAGCAGGGCCTTGTCGCCGTTGCGAGTCCGGTTGGGATCAGCGGCTTTCACCCGCGCCTTGTGATCGTGGAAGGTCACGAAGGTGTCTCCGTTCGGCGTGGCATAAACTTTCGGCCTATCCTCCGGCTTATTCGTACCAAGAAATCCACCAAAGGGGACCCAGGTGATTTCCGTCCGGGCGGTTTTTCTTGTTCCTGCGTCCGTTTTCCGGGGGGCGTGGTCATGGGTGACCACCCAATAGGTGTCCGGTTTGAAGTTCGTCCCGAAGCGGACGGGTCTGAGATCGGTTGCTGTCATCATTTCGGGTCACCTCGATTCTCTGGGTTGGCTTTGACAGCTTTTAGTGTCTTAATAACACTATCTTTAGTGTCATACTAACACTTACTTGTGCGGGCGCAATTCCCCAAAGGTCTAATATGAAGAACTGTTAAGCACCTGGCTGCAAACGCCTGACACTCGCTGGAAACTCACCGTTTCGGATGAACTCTTCGGTCATGGACGGGCAATTCTCCGAAAAACCACTACAATGGAGACAAGAGAGGAAGTGAGCCAATGAATGCCTCGGAAAGATCGACGTTCATCCCCCCGGAAAAGTTGCAGCAGACCAAGGGCCGCATCCGGGAGATTCTCTACGGCGCCGACCTCTACAAGTACAAGGGGCGGGTCACCAAGCTGATGGGCCTCACCGTGGAGGCCTGCCTGCCCAAGCTGAAAATCGGCGACCTGTGTTTCATCGAGAGCATTGATGGCGAACCGAAGGCGGCGGAGGTTGTGGCCTTCAAGGGCGACGTGGCCCAGATGCTGCTGCTCTACGACGGCACCGGCATCTCCCAGGGCAGTTGGGTCACCACCACCGGCCACCCCATCCGGATTCCCGTGGGCGACTTCCTGCTGGGGCGCCTGGTATCCCCCCTGTGCGAACCCATGGACGGGCGCCCGATGGACACATCGCTGGCCCGAATCATTACCGTGGACGCCGATCCACCACCGCCACTGGATCGTCCCGTAATCAAGCAGAAGTTTTCAACCGGGGTGCGGGCCATTGACTCCCTGCTGACCATGGGCGCCGGGCAGCGCATGGGCCTCTTCGCCGGGTCCGGGGTGGGCAAATCCACACTGATGGGCATGATTGCCCGGAACTCGGAAGCCGACGTCAACGTGGTGGCACTCGTCGGAGAGCGGGGCCGCGAGGTCAAGGAGTTTATCGAGAACAGCCTGGGCGAGGAGGGTCTCAAGCGTTCGGTGCTGGTGTGCGCCACCGGCGACCAGCCGCCCCTGATGCGGATGAAGTGCCTTCAAACCGCCACCGCGGTGGCCGAATACTTCCGGGACCAGGGCAAAAAGGTCTTCATGATGGCGGACACCGTGACCCGTGCCGCCATGTCGGGCCGCGAAGTCGGCCTGGCCATCGGCGAGCCGCCCACGATGAAGGGCTATCCGCCCTCCATCTTCTCATGGCTCCAGAAAGTCCTGGAACGCTCCGGCATTACGGACACCGGGTCCATCACCGCCCTCTACACCGTCCTGGTGGAGGGCGATGACATCAACGACCCGGTCTGCGATACGGTCCGCGGGATTATCGACGGCCACATCATGCTCTCACGCAAGATCGCGGCCCTGAACCACTGGCCCGCCATCGACATCCTCAACAGCGTCAGCCGTCTCTCAAACGAGATTTCGGACAACGAACACAAGTCCGCCGCCAAGAAAATGCGTGAGCTGCTTGCCATCCACGCCGACGCCAAGGATCTCATCGACGTGGGCGCCTACGAGCATGGCTCCAACCCGAAGATCGACCTCGCCATCCAGATGATCCCCGAAATCAACCGGTTCCTGCAGCAGAGTACGGAGGATCTGGTGGACCTTGACACCACCATCAACCGCCTGAAAAGCCTGATGGCGGACGTCCGGCTGGACTAGGCAGTTTGAGAGATCCCCCCACCGCTCTTAGCGGTATGCGGGGGCTACGCCCCCCCGTCCCCCTCTCATATCATCCAGCCCTTATTGTCATTCCCGCGCAGGCGGGAATCCACTTTCAGAGCGCCCGGGCAGAAACCGGGCAATGGATTCCCGCCTGCGCGGGAATGACAGATTAGGCTCAGGAAGAGCAATGGCAGGCTAAATCCCCGGTCGGGCATATTTGTAGACCTGGTGGAGGCCCTTGATGGTCAACCAGGGGTCCACATGGTCCACCTTGAAGACGCCGCCGGTCAAATCCTGGAACACCCCGGCAAGACCACCGGTCATGACCACCATCAGCTCGGTCCCGGCCAGCTCCTCCCGGATCTGCTTGATGATCTGGCCATACAACCCAAGATACCCCGCACTCAACCCGGCCTGGAGGCACTCCACCGTATTTTGGCCGAGAATCGAGGGCGGGCGCTTCAGCGGAACTTCCGGCAGCCGGGCGGTACGGTTGACGAGAATCCGCCAGAAGGTTTCCATTCCCGGCACAATGACGCCCCCCCGGAAACCGCCCTGATCATCCACCACATCAAACGTGGTGGCGGTGCCGAAATCCACCACCAGCACGTTCTGCTCGCGAAACATGGCATGGGCGGCCACGGCATTGACCAGGCGATCGGGACCCAGCTGCTCCGCCGGGTAGGTGCCCAGGTCCACCGGTACGTCCACCTGGCCGGGAACCACGGGCAGGATGCTGGCAGGCTTTATGGCATAGGTTTCCACGATGGGCTGGATAATAGCCGCCTCCAATGGCGGAACCACCGTGCAGTAGACCAGCGAGTCAGGGACGAGATCCGAGGGCAGCTCGTTGCTGAGAAATTGACGAACCTGGTGATTGACCTTCTCCGGGCTGCCCGGCTCGGTCACAATCCGCCAGAAGCGGATGAGGCGTCCCACTTCGAAAATGCCGACCTTGATGTTGGAATTTCCGATATCGAGCGCCAGCAGTTTCATCAGGAGCCGGTTCTTACCCTAATTCTTACCGATCATGCTCTTGCGGTGCTGGGATTCGGCATGTTCCCGCACGGCAGCCAGGGTTTTTTCCACGTTGCCCTTGATGATTAGGGCGCTGCCAGGCACATCCTTGCCGGGGTCCAGGTCCAGCTTGTAAACCAGAACAGTCCTGGCGCCGTTGCTGGAAGGCACCAGCTGATACGTGCCGTTGAAATGCTTGAAGTCGCCGGAGATGCGTTGCAGGGTCAGCATCATGCGGCGCTGATCCTCCTGCACCCGGACCCGGTATTTGTAGCTGGGCAGCAGGCGCGAAACGATCATGTCGATGTCAAGGGTCTTCGTGGCACCGCTGGAAGCCACCAGTTGGGCGGACCGGTAGCCTGGAATAAAATCGTCAAGCTCGTTGTAGCTGGTCAGGGTCTGCCAGACAAAAGCCGGCGGCGCATTGATGGTAATCTTGGCCGTCACGGACTTCAGGTCACCGGAGGCCTTGGTCACGGTGACGTAATCCTGGGCAGAAGCCTCAAGCCCCGCAAAAGAAACCAAAAGCCCCAGTACAAGCAAGAAGCGAACCATACAGACTTTAATCATCAGCAAATTCTTCCCTGTTTATCCTGTTCCGTAAAGGACATTCCGAGTGCGCCTGATTACCCTACATATGGTAATCCGATCTTACCAGAAAGCAAGCCATTGCCGAATCGGCCATCGGATTTATTTTTCAAATGTATGCACAACCTGAAAACCTTATATGGAGCCAGCTTTAAAATATACAGAAGCCGTATATCAAAATAAAATCTCCTCAACCCGATGTTGTGTTACCCGACACCCATGTCCCTATAGAAAAGTTTACCTCATTCCGCCCAATTTTAAACATCTCGTGCAGATAACCGAATTTTTCAACGCGGCTTCCGCCGAACGGCAAGATTTGCCCAATCTCCGGTAAAATAGAGGCATGAGACTGCCTGGCCCGGAGAATTTGACCAGCCTGCTTTCGGGGCTGCCGGACACTGTGATCCGCAGGGTGCTTGTTTTTGCGCTCGGCCTCGTCATGGCCACCTTCTTTTCGGCGGCGATCTTTTTCTTTTCGGTCAACAACCCCTTCGAACACACCGAAAACAACATTCTCGATCTCCTGCTGCGGTTCCGGGCCAGTACGCATGCTCCTCCCTCCGAAGATGTGGTTTTTCTCGCCTTTGACCTGGCGACGATTCAATATGCCCGCGAACACCCCGAACTGGGTATTGGAAACCGCTTCCTGCCGAGGGATTACCTGGGGAAGGTGACGGATTACCTGAACAAGCAGGGGGTCCGGGCCATTGTGTTCGACGTGGAATTTGACGACGCCACCACGCCGGAAAATGACCGGCCCCTGGCGGAAGCCTTTGAAAGTGCGGATCACGGCAACGTGACCCTCGCCATCCGGACGGATATTCCGTGGCCGCTGGCCTATCCGTGGGCAAAGCGGAACGACGAGACCCTGGACCCTGCCCAGGAAACGAAGAGAATACAGGAAACCCGGCTGGGGGAGAACGGTTTTCTCTTTTTCAACTTTTTCACCCCTCGGCTGCTGCTGCCGCAGTATCGCCTGAACCATGTATTCCTGCACGCCGACCCGCACACCCGCGACCCCTTCCAGTTTATTGGCGAGCCGCTGACCTACAAGGCCTTTCTGGCAAACAGGGAGTCCTCCCTCGACGTGCTGATTCCCCCGGTCGTTGAGCCCCAATTCCTGATCGACAGCCGGAAGCATGCTTTCAACCTCTACGCGCTGAAGGAGGACTTCATGCCCGCCTTCCGGTTCCACCGCCTCACCGAACTGCGCAACAAGTCTCCCGGAGACATTATTTACGAGGACCTCTACGAGCAGCGGTGCCTCGTCAACACCTACATGAAATACTACCCGGACGAAAACCATCCCTTCCTGCAGCAACTGCTGGAAGACGCGATCCCCGTCACCTTCCCCGAACCGCCCCCCAGAGAGGCCAGATCCACCTATACCTACTGTTACGCCAACCCGGTGCACGAACAGTTCCTGACCTCGGACAACGTGCATCTGGGCATCAGTTCCATCATCCAGGACAAGGACGCGTTCATGCGCGATATTCCCTTCCTGTACCGCTCCTACCAAGGAACCTACCACACCTATATCGGGGTTCGCCCCGCCCTGGAGATACTCCAGCCCCAATACATATCCTACACGCCGGAACTGCTTGTCCTTGACGACCGGGAAATCCCCCTGGTGGACCAGCGCGACATCATCATCAACTGGCGCGATCCCAAGAACCTGGTTATCGACATCCTCAACAACGGCGTAACCGCCAACGTCCGCAAAAAATTCCGGCACCGGAATCTCCAGATCATGCATTTTGCCTACGGCGGCATCAACAGCAGGCTTCGGGAACCGGCGCGTTTCGAATACTTCCCCCATACGTCAGCCGGCTTCTTTTTCCTCAGCCCCAGGCCCGCGACCCTTGAAGACCTTCAGGCCCAGCGGCGCCTGTGGGATGCGATCATCCGGGCCAACCAGTTTCATTACGCCTCGGACGAGCAGGCCAAAATCGAGGACCAGAGCCGGAAATTCAGCCAGGCTTACCAGGATCTGGACGTGATTGCCATCGAGGACGTCAATGTGAAAAACAAGAACGACCTCCACGAGGAGGACATCATCCAGATGCTGGGCGGACACCTGTACCGCAAGGTATCCGTCATCGACGTGCTGAAAGAGATCAACCTGGCTGAAAAAGCGGAGGGCGAAAAGATCTACCGGCTGAGGAACCAGCCCATCAGCGGCGAATTTTCCTTCAAGGACAAGATCGTCATCTACGGCGACGCGGTGAAGGACGTTCACCAGACCCCGATGGGGGTGGTCTACGGCCCCGAAGTAGTGGCCACGGCCATTGACATGATGCTCAACGACCGGGAATTCGTCCGTTTCACGCCCCAGATTGTTACGATTGCATCCGTTCTGCTGTGGGTTTTACTGATTTTCGGCGCCATGGTGGTTATCCGCAGCATCTATCTCGCCGTGGGCCTGTCCCTGGCCGCCATCATGGCCTACTGGATGCTGGTGGTGCTGGTCTTCTTCCAGTCTCTTTACGTCACCCCCCTCATCCTGCCATCGGCCATCATGGTCATCGGCCTGATTCTCAGCACGGTTTACCGGTATTACATTCAGGAGGCGGACAAGCGCCAGCTGACCAGCGCCTTCTCCAAGTACGTGTCGCCCCAGCTGATGGACGAGATTGTGGCCAACCCCGCCACCGCCATGGAAAACCTGAAGGGCAGCAAGAAGGAGTTGACCGTCCTGTTCTCCGACCTGCGCAACTTTACCAGCACCTTCGAGGAGGAAGATCCCGAAGTGATGGTGGTTCAGCTCAACGAGTACTTCGACGTCATGACGGAAATCATCATCAACAACAACGGCACCTACGACAAGTACATGGGCGACGCCATCATGGCCTTTTTCGGCGCCCCGGCGGACTTCCACGATCATGCCTACAAAGCCTGCAAGACAGCCATCGAGATGCGTGAGGCCCTGAAGATTCTGAACCGCAAATGGAAGGCGGAGGGCAAGTCCGAACTGGGCCTTGGCATCGGTCTGAGCACGGGCCAGATGTTCGTGGGGAACTTCGGCTCCGAACGCATCAAGAACTTTACGGTGATGGGCAGCACGGTGAACCTGGGCGCCCGGCTGGAGGCCTACACCCGCCAGGCCGGGATGGAGGTGGTTATCAGCTACAATACCTTCAAACAGGCGGAAGAGAAGATTATCATCAAGGAACTGGGCTTCATCTCGGTCAAGGGTTTCAGCGAACCGGTCGAGGTCTACGGCCTGCGGGATCTCGCCGATCCTTCGCAGATCGAACTGCACGTGGTGGAAACCATCGTGGGCGAGGCATATTTGAAAGACCCCGACAACATCAGTCCCATGCCACCACCGGAAAAGCCGGGTGATGAAAACACCGCCTCAGGAGCGTAGCAGGTTCAGGCTGTTTTCCTCGGTCATCCGCCTCAGGGCAGTTTCAAATTCCGGCGAAAGGGCTTCCTGTCCGTCCTGAAGCTCGTACTCTACCAACAACCAACTCTGGAGGTCCTCTCTCAGGGGGCATGACATGTCAATCCGCCGAATGTTCAGCCCCTCGCCCCTGAACAGATCCGCAACCCCGGCCAGCCAGCCGGTTTCAATGTTCCCGCAGCAGTAAAAGATCCGTTTTCTGGATTCCAGCAAGCAACCGGCCTCCCCGGTCTGTTTCTGTCATTCAACAAGCTGCAGCTTCTGGGTAAAGCCAATCTCCTGGAGCAACTCGTAGGCTTTCAGACCGGTTTCGCTTCGGGGCTGGGACTTGACCACCTCAATGAGCATCTTGATGCCCGTGCGGCTGTCATTTTCGGCAAGGTAAATCTTGCCGAGCTGGAAAAAGGCCTTGTCCCGAAGCAGGGCGAATTCCAGGGCCACCTGCTTCTCAAGCTCCGCCTGAACTTTTGCGGAAGGCACGTTGTTCAGGGCCTTGTACAGGCTGATATGGGATTCGGTGGACTCCACCAGCCAGTCCTTCAGTGGCAGCAACAGGCTTTTGGCCATGGCGTAGTCTTTTTTCTCGATGAGGGCCGCGGTGGCATTGAGTTTCTTTTGCGCATCCGCGAAGCCAAAGGGGTTTTCCGGGTTATCGAGGGCGGGCAGTTCCTGTGGGGGATTCTCCACGCTGATTTCCGGATGGTTCACTTCGGGGTTCCTCAGCGGCGGCTGGGAAAGCAGGGGCGGACGCGACGGAGCGGTCCGTGCGGCCTGCTGTTCATCCGCCGGGGTATTTGCGGGGGTTTTGCGAACCCGCCGCTTCACGGTGTCAAACTGGCCCGGCATCCCGGCGCCCTTACGAACCTCTTCGACGGTGTACTCGTCCTCCTCAACCGCCTCCTGCTGGGGGCTGAACAGTTGGATGAACTTTTCCTTCACGTCGCCCATCTTTTCGTTGAGGGTTGGATTGGGCGGTTTTTCCTGGGGAGCCGGCGGACCGATCTGGGCCTGGGCCTCGAAGGGCATGGCCGCCAGGAGCATTAGCAAGGAAACGGCAAGGACACTGGTTTTCTGAAGGTTCATTACGTTTTACTCCTGATATCTTCCCCGATAATGATGGTGTAATCTTCCACCGAACTGCAGGCGTTCATCTCAAATGTAGTGCCCACAGGAGCAAAGATCAAGCGTGCGTTCCGCAACGAGGGGTCGGCTTTGCGAAGCCGTTCCGTCCAGACGTCGCTGACGCGCCGCGTATGTTCCACAACCTGGGTCAGGCGGTTCTGCTGCCCGGATTTGCAGATAACCTTGAATTTCCGGCGTTCGAGTTTCTCCACCAGCCGTTCCAGCCGATCTTCCGCCTGGGGGCTGTAAAGAATGCCCACCTTCATCGGATTCTCTGCCGTCACTTCCGAAGCGCTGCCGGGGTTATCCAGAATCAGCCGGTCCAGGACGCTTTCCGCCGCCTTGCCGTCAACGACCCAGTAACTGATACCGTAACTGCTGGGATAACCCGGCATGGTGGCGGTCCGTATCCGGTCCATGTCCATATCCTTGGCAAACCATGCCAGCCGGGCCATCTCATCGGCCCGCAGA
The DNA here is from genome assembly GCA_039794365.1 of Candidatus Neutrinobacter sp. Classification (GTDB taxonomy): domain Bacteria; phylum Cyanobacteriota; class Vampirovibrionia; order Vampirovibrionales; family Vampirovibrionaceae; genus JBDIVN01. The sequence goes on from JBDIVN010000002.1 coordinate 166,271, forward strand.
TCCGTATCGACATACTTCGAGGCCAGGTTCACCAGGCCGGGAATTTTGGTGACGATGAGAGGATTGCGCAACTTGGCCGCCACGGCGGAAACAAAGTTCTGCTGACGCCGGATGCGCCCGATATCCCCCAGCTCATCGTACCGGAACCTCAGGTAGCCCTCGGCCTGCTCGCCGTTGAGGACATGGTGGCCGGGTTCAAAGTTGATGGTCAGATTGGCGGTGTTGTCCCGGTATTTCATGGGCTTTTCCACGTAGATCCTGACGCCGCCGATGGCGTCCACCAGTTCGCGAACCCCCTCGGAATCGACCGCCACGTAATTGTCCACCGGCACACCGAAGGAACTTTCAACTGTTTCCATGGCCAGCTCACCGCCGCCGTAGGCATAGGCGGCGTTAATCTTGTCCACCCAGCGGCGCTGCCTGCCGATAAACACCTTGCTGTCGCGGGGGATGGACACGAGGGAAACCGTATTTTTCGACGGACTGACCCGGACCAGCATCATGCTGTCCGTCCGGGTTCCCTTGAAGCGGTCTTCGCCCTCGGCGCCGTTGTAGTTGGAGTCCACCCCCATCACCAGCAGGATCTTCTCCGCCGGCGGACCGGGAGACTTCGGCGTCCGGATGCTGATCAGGCCGCCGGAACCGATGGGGAACTCCAAATCCGGCGGGTTGAAAACGTAGCCGATGCCGAAGAAGAGAAGCACACTGGCCAAAAAGGCGGCCAGGACGACAGTAAACCAGCCCGGCCCCTTGTTTTTTGGAGGGATGAAGGGCTTTTCAAGGGGAGGCAGTTTTGTGGGGCCTTCCGGCCCGGAAGGCGCCTTGTCCTGATTGTTCTGTTCGTCCATAGGAAACCGGTAGAACCTGTCCCGTCAATGCCTGAAACCAAGCAGTCCGGCGCGTTGGCAATCCACCGTATTATGGGACAGACCCGACCATTTTTCAACAAATCGGCGGATCGAATCATCCCGGTCGGGCCGGATCAGGGTTATAATTTTTAAAAGTTCGCCCGTTTTTGCCGATACAATTGCAATAACCGGGTGATCGGCTTTTTCATGCGGCGAAACCCCTGCCGTCCTGAAAAGTCTTCCCGCAGACAGTACGAATTGGGTTGGCGCTTTGGAAATTCTGGGCATTATTCTCCTGCTGGCAACGATTGCCCTCCTGCTGTGGGTGGGGCTGAAGCGTCCGCACAGCCTCTCCCTGAAGCCCGGCGGCATTCGTCTCGCCAAACCCACCGAACAGCTGGTGGTCATCGCCACCTTCCTCAGTTCGGATCACGTGCGCAACCGCAACATTGCCCAGGAATTACGCCACGGCCTCGAGAAGGCCATCCGGGATCTCGACCTGAAGAACGTCCGGGTGGAGGTCGAGCATACCCGTCTGCTGTCAGACGACGTGGAGAACGCCCGGCGCATCGGACGCAAGTACAACGCGACCGTCATCGTCTGGGGAACGGACACGGGCGAGCGGCTGACCCTGAACATGCTCAACCCCCTGACCACAACAGACGAACAGGAGAATGATCCCCTCCTGAAAAACCTGGCCAAGTACCGGGTGGATGACAATACCTTCATCATCGTGCCGCCCAGCCACAACCGGTTTTCCACCCGGCACTTTCAGGAAAACCTTGAGTTTATCTCCTATTTGACACTTGGGCATATTTACGATGTTGAGAACCACTACCCTGAAGCCATCCAGGTTCTTGCCAAGGCTGTAGCCTCGATCAATCCGGCGGTCCCGCCGCTGGAAGGACTGGCCCAGACCTATCACCGGCTGGGATGGATCTACCACGTGCCGCTGGACAACGCCCCCATCTCCCTGCGCTACTACAACAAGGCCATTGAGCAGGACCCCACCTTTGTGGACGCCTACAACAACCGCGGGGTGCTGCGCCTGTTCTCCAACGACCCGGTGGGGGCGCTGGCGGACTTTGACCAGGCGCTCAAGCTCAACCCCCGCCTGATTGGTGCCCTGATGAGCCGGGGCACCCTTTATAACCAGTTGGGCAAGCTGGAACTGGCCGTGGCGGACTACGACCGCTTTCTCGAACTGGCGGGCGATTCGGTTTTCAACATTGCCGCCTACTTTGGCCGGGGCAGCGCACGGGCCAAGCTGGCGGAATTCGACGCCGCCATCGACGACTTCTGCCGGGCACTGGCCATGGAGCCGGACGACAACATCAAGGCGGCCATTCTCTACAGCATCGCCAACACCTTGAAGAACAAGGCGATGCAGGCCGACGAGAAGGGTGACGTGCATGCCGCGCGGGAGGATTATGAAAAGGCCGTGAAAGATTACACCGACGCCATTCCCCTGTTCGCCAGCGACGAGGACAAGGCCAATGCCTGGCTGGAAATCGGCGTTATCCAGGGCACCCTGGACAACTACCACGATGCCATCAAGGCCCTGGACAAGGCCATCAAGCTGTTCCAGGACCCCAAGAAGAAGAGCGAGGCGGAAAACTACCGCATGGGCGTCACCCAGCGGCTGGATCGGGTCAAGAACTCCTGAAGCCTGTTGCGACTCTCATAAAAGCTATTTCGAAACAGCCTTTTTTCGGGAGGGCTTTTTAGGCGTGGCAGGCTGTTTTCGGCCATTGGCCATGGCCTTGCCGTTACCGGTCGCCTTGGCCGCCACTTTTTTCAGCGATTTTCGCGTCTTCGGCCTGGCCAGTTCACGGGTCACGTTCAACAGCTCAATCTCGCCGCCACAGTTGTCGATGTACCGGCAGCAGGTCGCAAAGGCCCGGCGCAGAATTTCCTGGGGGTCGTCCAGCACCCCGTTAAGAGCGTCAATGGCGCCCATGATAATCTCATGGCCGCTCCCAATGGCGTCAAAGTTGGCAAACTCCGTCACGTCACGGCAACTGGAGATCTGGAAAATACGGGAAGAAGTCACCACCATGAACTGGGAATGGGACAGGCGGGAAACATCGTTGGTTTCAGAGCTGCCCAGGTTGTAATTCTTCTTGACGAAATCGTAGAACTGGAAAAAGAACTTGAAGACGTCATCCTCGTTCTCAAAGGGGGAACTGTACATCTTCGGATACTCGTTGGCGCAATAGCGCAGGGCATTGCCGTATAACGACCGCCCGGACGAGCCGATGATGGCGTTTTTATACCGGGCCAGCTTGGTTCCGTTGGCGAGATCCGTACGGACAAAGCTGCCCCATGAGGTCAGCCGGTCCGCCGCCAGCCAGATCTCGTCGTCTTTTTTCAGCGCCGCAATCACGGTCATGCCACCTGAACTCCCTGTCGCCGTCTTTCTGTTTCCAGTGTAACCGGCTTCGGGCGAAAATCCGCCCATTAAATAAAGGAATTAGAGAGTTCCATCCGTCACTCCCGTCCCCGCCTTCGCAGGAATAAACTCCAACGGGAATCCAGCCGGTTTTTTCCGGTCAATGGATTCCGGCCCACCCCTATCCCTTGTTCAAGGAGCCTCATCGCTAACGCTCGTTCCTTGCGAAGCGTTGAAGACCGTACAGCTCGGCTTGAGCCTCGCTTACGGCTATCGGCGCGTTTGGAATGACACGGGTTGATTTATCTTAAATGCCGATTGGCCTAGGGAGAAAGGGGGTTGGTGGGCATGTTGCGCTCGGTTTCCCGGTAGCGGACGATTTCCATGATCTCGAAGGCGCAGCCCTGTTGGGCCAGACGGTCCATCGCCTTGCTGAACTGCCTGTCAAAGGTCTTGTCCTGAGGCTCCTTGCGCAACGCTTTCGCCTTCGCGTCCCGAATCAGCGCCATGGCCGCCTCGTAATCGGCCTGGCAGTCGGCAAGCGCCGGCGGCGTAAAGAAAACAGCCAGAAGGGCGGCGATCATCAGACGCCTCATGATGCGCCCCCCTGCCGGGCCTCGGATTCGGGATACAGCCGTTTCCACTCGTTCAGTTCGTCGAAAGAGACGCCTTGCAGATGCTTGAGCATGGAGAACAGGTAGAGAAAGAGGATCAGGATGCAGTCCTGCAGCCCATGTTCGCGATCCGGGCGGGACTCAATGGCAAACTGCAGCATCTGGAGCTGCCGGTGGGTCAGGGATTCGATGAGACCCTTGATGTCGTTCTCGGTGACCTCCTGCCCCAGGTTGTGGGCCAGCTTGTTGCGCAGCTTGTTGAAGAAGATGTACGGCTCGACCTCCTCCTCGGACAGGATGCCCATCGCTGCCGCCAGGTAGATTTTCTTGGGAAAGTTGATGGCCGCGATGTCGAATTTTTCGGGGTGGGGCATGTGGGCTTCGATGATCTTGACCAGCTCGTTCTCAATGTAGAGATGCCCCCGAAGCAGCAGCCCCAACTCGTCTTCGGAGTTCAGATCCCGGATCAGCTGTTCAGGATTGATGTCCATCAAATCACCGCAATCATCTCAACTGTTACTGCTCGTCGGCCACGGTAGTTTCCGTCGGTGCCAGGGGCACCCCCTCGTAGGTTCCCGTCAGGGTATGCAGGAACTGCACCAGGTGGTCCGTCTCAGTGTCCGTCAGGTTCCGCCCCAACTGGTATTTTGCCATGACCCGCACCGCGTCCTCCAGGGTTTCGGCTGAGGCGTCATGGAAATAGGGCCAGGTGAGAGCCGCGTTGCGCAGGGTGGGAACCTTGAAGTGGTGACGATCCGCCTCCGCCTGGGTCACATTGAACCGGCCATAATCCACCTCATGGAGATCGCCGCCGCGATCGCGGAAGTAATCCGACTGAACCCCCATCTTCTCGAAAGAGCCGCCGCCCAGGGCCGGACCGTAATGACAGGAGGCACACCCCATTGACTTGAACAGCTCGTAGCCGTGGATCTCGTTGGCGGTCAGAACGCCGGTTTCGCCGCGCAGGTAACGATCAAACCGGGAGTCCGGGGTTACCAGGGATTCCTCGAAGGTGGCGATGGCATCCTGCACCGTGGCCGGCACAATGCCCTGCTTCGGGTACAGTGCGCCAAAGTCCCTGACGTAGCCGGGGTCCTGCTTCAGCTTTGCAATCACGTCGTCCCACTCGGCCCCCATCTCGATGGGGTTCGTCACCGGGCCGCCCGCCTGTTCCACCAGATCCTTCGCCCGGCCATCCCAGAACTGGGCGATATTATACATGGCGTTAAAGACCGTGGGGGCGTTGATCGGGCCTTTCTGCCCCCGAATGCCGACGGAAACCGGCAATTGATCCGTTCCGCCCTTGTTGAGAGCATGGCAACTGGCGCAGGAGAGGGTGTTATCCCCCGACAACCGGTTATCATGGAAAAGCCGGCCCCCCAGCGCCACCTTGCGTCTGTCCAAATCCACGGTCTGGGGCAGGGGCTGGACGGGTTCGCCTTTCAAATCATCAGCCATTGGCCGGGCCAGGGGGCTTTCCGCCCGTTCGGAACGAATCCAGGACAGGACAGCCTCGGCATCCTCGTCGGTCAGCCCGGCATCCCAGTGCATCAGCTTGTAACGAAGAGGCGGCATGGAGTGGCTGGCCACCACCCATTCAATCTGGGCCAGCATGCCCGGCGTAAAGGATTCCTCGCCGCTGTAATGCTCCGGCTTAATGAGTATACTGCGCGAGGCGGCGGCAATATCGTCATCGATGATCTGCCTGGCAATGGGAAACTGGGTATAAATGGGAAAGCGGGACATGGAAGGGGTGTGACAGTCCATGCACTTGGCCTGGAGGATGTGGGACACCTGCCGGAACCTGACATCATCGGTCCTGACCTCGATGGGAGTTTTTTCGCCGTTCATGCCCAGCGAGTTGGACAGGGGCAGGAACAGGGCACCCGCCACCGCCAGAATCGCTACTGCGATTACGATCTTTTTCTTGTCCGCCAACGCCAGACTCCTCTCTCTGATGACTGTCCTTCCTTAACCCGCGGGGACCGGTTCAGGGATTCGCGCCCGCAGACGCCCCCGATCATCCGTGAATACAATAATATCCTCTCTGAGCAGGGAACGCCAGTGCCAGCCCCGCCTTTCCATCGTTTTGGCGATGAAGGCATTGACCGCTTCCAGAAAATTGCTGTATGCCGCCGTTCCCTGACGGGCCGCATGCCGATCCCAGGTCAGCACACAGTCAGCCAGGCCATCAAACAGGGACCACCCTTCCGGTGGAATCTTCCGGGCCTGCTCCGAGTATTTCCGGCCCATCGCCAGCAGCCGGCTGGGCGGAAGCTCGTTGCGAAAAACAAACCCAAGCCAGAATCCCTTGCGCACCTCCAGCCGCCCCTGGTGGACAAACTCCGCCAGCGCCTCGTAGAGGGCCATCAGTTCGTCGGCCCGGCGCTCGCGCAGGCAGGAGCCGCAATAAAAATCCGCCGCACCCAGCCAGTAATCCACCGGGGAACATTCACTATCAGGGATTTCCAGGCGGTCGCCATCCCAGTATTCCTCCAGGTTGTCGCGCCCGGTACGGAACTGGACGCCGACCTGCCGCTGCCGGCCACAATGGCCGCAGGGCAAATCCGTATACAGGGTTCGGTAAAGGCTCATATCCGTCTCATTCTAGCCAAAAGCCCCCGAACGGAAAATCCCCCGGCGCTATTTCCGGAGGATTTCCCAAAATATCCGGCAGTACCCGCCGGGAATGCTATTCGTCTTTCGTGTCTTCCGGCTCCTCGCCTTCCGGCAGCTTTCCACCCGCCAGACCGGCCAGGAGATCCTCGATATTCGCGCCGCCAGGTCCGCCCAGGGTAATCACCCGGACGCCGGGACCAAACGGGTTGCCGCCCGGATCGGGCTGTCCGCCCTCATCGGCATCATCCAGACCCAGTTGGGCACGCAAGGCCGGGGGCAGGTTCTTCGCCTCGGCGGCGAGTTCGGCCTGCTGGGCCTTTTCTGCCCGCCTGGCTTCCATGAAATCCTGGGCAATACCCTCGGCAATCGGGGCCCAGGCTTCATTTTGCTTGCCCAGGGCATCGCTGAATTTCCGGTTGCCTTCACCCTCGCCCAGTTCGCGCAGGAAGGCATGCACCTGTGCGTCTTCCGGTGCACCGGTGCCGCAGACTTTCTCATGCAGCACATGCAGCGGCTGCATCTCGCCGTTAATTGCGGACACCCGGTCGAAAGCGTTTTCCAGCACACCCACAGCCTGGTGTTCTTCAGCCGGGGTCAGGTCTTCTTTGCCGCGCAGCCTGGCAAACAGTTCCTGCGCCCCATCGATCTGATCCTGAATCACCTCGGAGGCCGCTTTCAGCATCTTTTCCGCACCGGGCTTGAAGTAGTCCGGCGCCTTCCGGGTGGCGGCCACGGTATCTTCAATGGCGGCTTTCAAGCCAGCCACCACGTCGGGCAGGGTAGCCCACCAGGCTTTCGGTGGACGGGCCTCGCCGATTACCTTATCAGGAACCAGCCCCGGCATGGGCGATGGAATGACCACCTCTTTCACGTAGCGGCCTTCCGCATCCGTCCCCTGAAAATGAACCGGCGCCTGGCTCTTGCCGAAGGCAATCATGCTGTTCTGAACATTCATTTTATGGCTGGCTCCTATTTCTTCAAATCAACACTCAAATAACAACCCAAAACTTAACGACAACCGTAACAGAAGCATGCCTATGTCACAAGCAAAGTTCCCTTCGGGGTATACAATTGTTAAAGAATCCAGTCGGGCGGAGGAACCGCATTTTATGGAAAACAACGGCTACCGCAGGTATCAATGCCTGAATTGCGGCTTTGTGTATGACGAGGCCGAGGGTGATCCGGACGGCGGGCTGCCGCCGGGAACGCGCTTCGAGGACATCCCCGATGACTGGGAATGCCCCCTCTGCGGCGCCGCCAAGAACGCCTTTGTTTTGATGAACGGATAAGGTCAAAGCCCCAGTGACATCAGGATTCTCACAATGCAATCGTAAAAGTTATTCGCTATGGTTTTTTGAACTGTCTGCTAAAGTGATAAACGGATGATCAGTCTGGCCGCCCATGAGTGATTTCCCATCAGTCGGCGGGTCTTGAAGACTTTCAAGGTGCTGTTTCCATATCACACGAGATTACACAAGAATGGAGACTTTTGTATGACCTTTGGAAACAAAGCCTCTAGCTCAGGGAGCGCTGATTCGAACAGGCATAACGCATATACATTTCTCTCTGGAGCGTACGATACCCGAAAAAAAAATGACGAATACATTAAGAAAAGCCCACCACTTTCCGAACAGCTTACAGACTTTGCTTTGGATTATGCGGCAAAGTCGGCTCCAAGTATCTTTGGAGCAGGATCTGGTTTTATCGGCTTGAAGCCAGGTGAGTTTTTGGGGAGCATCGGAACGATTGCTGGCGGTGCTTTACGCGCACGCGGAGGTGAACAGGAAACCGGACCTCGCACCAATGCTCAAAAACGCAAGGAAATTCAGCACTATAGCAACTTGGGTCCTCAGTTTGCGCATCATTGGATGACTGGTGGTGGACGTCCAGTCGAAGTAGACATGAGCAAGCTAGATTTCTCAGATGATCTCGAGGATATTAAGAGAAAGGAAATTCAAGAAGGGATAAAAAATAGTTTTTCTACAGGAACTTCTCAGCATATCGGCTTTGTTGACAAGGCAGTTATAAATGCTCCATCCTACAAACCGAACGGTTTTCCATTTGGCCGAGCATTTGCCAAAATGGAAGATGTACAAATCTCGGTAGATAAAAACAGGCGCTTGGTAAAAATTACAAGTCAGCTTTCTCCAAGTAAACCTGATGGTGAATTCGATATGTTTGATTTTAATCCAGAATATCTCGAACATCGGGTTTTTCAAAAACAGAGAGGAAGGCCAACCCGCAACCCCATAGCCGAAAGTATCACTCGAAGCTTTCATTATCATGCACCACCAGGGACCACTGGTTATAAAATCTATGGAAAACCCGGAACAAAATCAAAATACGAAAAATATTATACTTTTGATGAGCTTAAAAAACGGCATCCAGAAATTTTCGATTTCCTAAAGTAGTCAATCCTTATCGCTCTTAGGCTTACGAGGCGCTAATGTTCCTGTCTCAAAAGGCAGATTGGCGACATCACTGTAATCGATTGTCGCCTCTGTCTTTTTGCCAGCCCAAAGCCGATCCATATAAGGACTATAATGAAAATAATATATCGGGTGCTTATATGAAACAATAAAAATTGGAAAATAGCAGTGTTCATTGCTTTCCGTTATTTGTGGCTCCCCAAATTCTTCAAAATCCTGAAATAAAAGTTCATTTTTCCGAGCAAATTCCATTAATTTTTTCTGAGCCAACTCAAACGCCTCCTCATGATAAAAATGGTCCGGGAGGTGCTGAGAACTAACTCTTTCCTCCTTTGTGCAATCCGCATCCTGAAGGGAAGAAGACTTAAGCCCTGCTTTCACCACTGGCCGGTAAATTGCATCTCTGCCAACCGGCTCAACGGTATAAGCAAAATAATGGTTGGGATGGTAATAACGAACATGAAAATAAAGACCGACATCATGTGCCACTCGAATAACCTTAGGCCCTGAAAATTCTTCCGCAGAAATCCCCTGACTTTCGCTGTACTTCTTTAATGCCTCCAAAGCTTCCTGCTTGTGCATCTCGATTGACCGGCGGTAATCCTCATCGGTAAACACCTTTTCTTCATAGATATATGCCGAACAGCCGGCAAAGAACAAAAGAAAAGACAGAAAACCCAAGTAGAGTACTTTCATGGCAGTCTTCCCGTGCATCATCGACATAGAACCTGCATATTTTAGCGGATTTGGCACGTAGAGAAAATGAATTTATTCTCGGTTTGAGAAGCAAGCTGCTGGGCGCCAATATCTCCAGCGGCCCCGGCGAAGCCTTGGGACTCAGCGCCACCGCCGGAGCCATCGGCAAGGCCATCGCTCCCGTCTTCAAGCCTCTGGATACGATCAAGCAGATGGGAAACATTCCGTCGGAATGGCGATGACTGGGTAAAATAATCCTGAGACTATTTCATCAAATTTTCAAGCCGCAGCAATGCGGTTTTTCTTTTTGGCCCCACCGGTTTTTCCGAAAGCTAAGATTCCGATTTTTCGGTGATCTGGATGCGCATGCCGGTTTCGGCGTCCTGCACCACCTCGTGGGTGAATTTGAATTCGGGATGTTTGCGGCGGATCTGGTTCTGAACCTCCTCCGGACCGGAAAGGATGAAGAGATCCACGAGGCGTTGCAGCTCATCGCGCTTGGGTTGCATCATGTGCTCATTGCAGTTGGCGAGAAACTCCGCCATGATTTTGACGAACTGCAGGCTCTTATGCGCCAGTTCCTCCTGCTGGGAGTCCGGCAGCAGGAAAAAATAGTTGATGGTTTTGTAGAGCCGGGGGTCGCCGTCATAATGGCGGCGCTTGTTGCGGGATTTGTAGAGGGCGAGGATCTTCTCGGTTCCCACGGACTTGAGCAGATCGTCCACCTTCCAGTTCTTCTCGGCCAGGCCATTAATCCCTTCCACCACCCAGTACAGCAGTTCCGGCGGCATGGCATCCAGTACGGCGATTACCCGTTCCAGGTATCCGCCGCGATCATGCCAGCGCCGTTTGCTGAGTGCCCGGTTCGACAATGACTCCAACTCCGTAAAACAGAGGAACGTCCCCCCATTATCCCCCCGACGCGCCGATCTGTCATCCGTCATTTACCCGAAGAAGGAGAAACCCCGGCCCCGGAAGCCCTTCCCGATTCGATCAATTTCGCAGGACAAAAACAGGCACTTTCAAAAAAACAGTTTTTCCGGGATAATTCCGGATCAATACCGGCGCATCCCCGGTTTTTACATGGATGGCACATCTTTTTTCTCGCAAGTGGGACGAATACACGTTTAGAAATAAGCACTGATAGGGGACAGATGAACATGCTTTTTGCGCCGACACCGGCCTCACCGGGGCTGCGGTCCGCTTCAGCCGGGAAGCCCGAAAACCCGCCGGTCCGTCCGGCTTTTGGCAAGGGGAATATCGCCATGCCCGTTGAGCTGGATATTTTGGAGGCCGTTCACAAGCTGGGCAAGGAGCAGGTCACTTTCACCCTCCACGGTGTCAGCTTTCCCTCGGCCCCCGGCGAGAACACCGGCATCGGATCGCCCTTCTCCAACGGGGCGAAACAACTGGTCAGCTTCCTGCGCCGAAACGGCTTCAACCGCATCCAGCTGGGACCCGGCGGGAAGGTCAAACCCTCGGACGTCTCGCCCTACATGTCCAGCAGCTTTTCGGCCAACCCCCTGTTCATCGATCTGGCCCAACTGGCCCGCGAACCCCAATGGGCGGGCCTGCTGAGCGGAAACACTTTCCAGGCCATCGTGGACAACAACCCCCAAAAGGGGCAGAACCGGGTGGCTTATGATTACGCCTTCAAAGAGTACGAGAAGGCCTTCGACGAGGTATTCAGCAAATACAACAACCTGAAGGTGAGCAAGGACAGCCTAGACCCTGATGTTAAAAACGCTGTTACCGCCATTGAAAACGGTTTCGAGGACTTCAAGGCTCAAAACACCCGCTGGCTGGAGAAAGAAGGCCTGTACGAAGCCCTGACCCTGGAGCATGGTAACGACTACTACGGCAACTGGCCGGAGCCGGACCGCAATCTCTTCAAGCCCGGCAACCCGGACCGGGACCAGCGCATCGGCGAGCTGAAGCAGAAGCACGGCGACGCCATCGAGCGCTACAACTTCATCCAGTACATTGCCTCAGCCCAGAAGCTGACCATGCAGAAGGCGGCCCAGGCCGAGGGCATCCGGTTCATCGCCGACAGCCCGGTGGCTTTTTCGGCCCGCGAAGTGTGGGCCTACCCGGACGCCTTTATTGACGACCTGGTGATGGGCGCCCCGCCGGACTATTTCGACGCCAACGGCCAGGGCTGGGGCTTCCCGGTGCTTGATCCCAACAGGATTTATCATTCGGACGGCTCGCTGGACGTGGCCGGGCAACTCATCAAGGCCAAGTTCGACAAGATTTTCGAGGAAAACCAGGGCGGCGTCCGGCTGGATCACATCATCGGCTGGGTGGACCCGTGGGTGTACCCGCCGGGAGGCAGCCCGAAGGATGACGGCTTCCGGCTGATGTCCTCACCGGAACACGCCATTGGCAAACACTACGCCAAGATTCCCCAGGGCCGGGACTGGAGCAAGCTGACCCCCGACGAGCTGGAGAGCCATGCGGAGATGCTCGGCGTCATCGTCCAGTCCGCAAAGGACAAGGGCGTACCCGTGAAAAACCTGATTGCCGAGGATCTCGGCTCCAATATCCCCCCCTCGGTATTCGCCGTGATGAAAAAGTTCGGCATCGGCGGCATCCGGGTCACCCAGTACGCCGAGCCGCATAATGACCCGCACATGCACCGGGGCAAAAATATTCCGGCCAACCACACCGCCTACATCGGCTCCCACGACAACAAGCCCCTGTGGCCGTGGATGGAGGAGCTGAAAAAGAGCGGGGACATCTGGAACCACGCCCGCTATCTTGCTTATGATCTGGCCCAGGACAAGTCTGCCGGGGCCGCCCGGAAGCGGGAAAAACAGGCCAGCTCGTGGGCGCGGGGGCTGTTCGGCTTCGCCCAGGCGAAGTTCGCCGAACTCTTCGCCAGCCCGCCAAAGTCGATCCAGTTCTTTTTCACCGACGTGCTGGGCATGACGGAAACCTTCAACATCCCCGGCACCCAGGGGGATCACAACTGGTCCCTGCGGATGCCGGACGACTTCGAGGCGTTTTTTAAGAGCCAGCTGAAGCAGCGCCACGGCATGAAGACCCCGCAGGCGCTGGCCCTCGCCATGCGTGCGCGGGGCGACGCTTTTGTCAAAGCCAACCAGCCGCTCATCGAACGTCTCGAAAAGCATTGAGCCGTTCGGCCCATGAGATTTGCAAAAAGCCTCGGACCTGGACGCCAATACCATCATTAAGCCTGACTGTCATTCCCGCGCAGGCGGGAATCCATTAACGGCTGGCTCTTGGAAGTGGATTCCCGCCTGCGCGGGAATGACACATTATTCCTGCATAGTCTCCCCACCGGATTTCCGGGTGGAGAGGGCATACTCGGTGTCCAGTTCCAGGGTGCGCAGGTTCAGGATGACGGCCCAGGCTTCCATCAGCAGGGCGATAAACATAAGCACCAGCCCGCCGAGAAACGCCCAGACCGGCACGATAAATTCCGGGAAGAAAATACCCAGCTCATGCAGGGCAATGGCGATGGCCGTAAACACCATCAGGCCCATCGCGCCGTAAAGCAAGAACAGGGAGTTTCGGATATAGCGCACCCGCTCCATCAGCAGGCGGATCTGGAGCTGGGTGTTCTCAAAGCGTGTCGGAGAGACACCTCTTCGAATCTCGTCGTTGATGCCGCGAATCCGACTGCTGATGGTGAGCATGCGGTTGTGCAGGCTGATGGTGAGCAGGCCCAGGGCGGAGAGCACGAAGGCCGGCGAGAGGGACTGGGTGATAAAGGCGGTGACGTCAATCATAACAGCCTGATTATAGGCCGTTTTACCGTTTTTGAGTATGGGCCATAGGAAAAATTTCCCAGGAAGCCCTGAAAAAACAGGAACATTTCCCTAGCATCAACATCCCCGAAACATGTTTTTATGCCAACGAGGAGAAAATGAGAGGAGGTTATCAATCACGGGAAAGTGGTCTTAACACGGAATTAATCACGAACGCACCCTTATATAAAATACGCACTGAAAAATTGGGAATTGTTGTTGGGGAGGAACCCGTTACGCTCATGAAAGGGATTTCAACGACGTGGCCCGCGCATGCCGCAGGCCCGGCGGGAATGCGCTTTTCTGCCGCAAAGCCCGCCTTTTCGGGAACAGTTTCCGCACAGCCGGCCCTGCTGTTCGGAGATACGTTCACCCAATCCGGACAACCGGCTGGGAGAAGAAAGGCCAGCCGGTTCGCCCGGAATTCGGTGGCGCTGCTGTTCGCACTGCTCACCGCCATCACACCGGGCATTCGTCTGGCGCGGCCCGCCTATGCGATGCCGCCCAACGAGTCCGCCATCACCTACGTCATCAACGCTCAAACGGAACAGCATCAGCAAATTCAGCAACAACAGGTGGCCGTGGAGGCGGCCCAGGTCGAATCGGCGGCGGATATTCCCGCCCTGCCCGCAGGCAGCACCCAGCGGGTCATCGATCTCAAAAGCCCGTTTCTCGACGCCCGAACCCGCGACTATATCCAGTCGCAGTTGCGGCAAATCGAGCATGCGGGCTATGCGGGAAAGGTGTACCTGGTGGTGATTCCCGGCACCAGCCGCAATATAGACGCGCTGTCGCAGGAGATTCTCAACAAGCTGAACCCGGACGGGGACGGCGCCATCATCCTGATGAACGCGGGTGATCTGGCAAAGGATCATGCGTCCGTCAAACACGTGCGAACCTACCTGCAGCCCATCCCCATCTCCAACGGGAAAACGACCACCATCATCATGGTCCCGCGCACGGATATCAACTATATTCTGGGTCCGGCCATGCTGGGCACGCAGGACGGACATGCCCTGTTCGAACGAATCAGCGACATGCTGGACAAGGTGGAGCCGCAGGTGTCGGACAACGCCGAACTGCGCGGGCAACTGGAGATCCTGCGCGAGGATCTGCAAAAGGACCCGGTGAAAGTCCGCCAGGAAATCGAGGCGTGGTTCGACGCCCAGATCCGGCGCAGCAAGACCGACGAGGCCCGCACCGTCTACGACGGCGACTTCAACCAGGTGGCCACGGATCTCGTCAACGACTTCGCCCGATTGTACACCAACCCGCCGGAGGTCTACCTGAACCACATGAAGGACCAGGCCGCCACCCGCAAGGTGCTCATCGGCATGGCCATCGGCGCCGGAATTCTGGGCGCCGGAACCGGCGGATACTTCATCGTTCGCCACCTGACGGAGGACGATCGCTGGTAGTTTTTTAAAGGCCGTTTTTCAAGTTCGCCAGGGAGGTGATGCCATCGACTCCATTTCTTAACGGATTCAAAACGCAGTTGCACAAACAGGGGGATTCCTAACGGAATCCCCGCTCCCCTTTTCAGGCAAGCATCTGCCCCCTGGCCACCCCTCGGAAAACTGGCCAATAACGGGCCGTAAAAAGGGATGCTATGGTTGTTCCGACACCACCTCAAGAGAAGGAGACTGCTATGCAAGGCAAATCAACAAAAAACAATGGCGAGGCCGGAATAGACACCCGCCTGATCTACGGGGCCTCCATTGTATCCATCGTGCTGTCCTTGCTGTTTGCCCGGAAGAACATGACCCTAGCGAGCTTTATTGGATTGTGGGCGCCCACCATCCTGGGGCTTGGCATCCTTTCCAAGGAAAACAAGCTGCTGGAAAGAACAGCTGCCTAGAAGAGGCAAAAACTTTGATCACACCGAGGGTCTCCGTTCGGAGACCCTCATAAATTCTCAGTTTCCTTTTTCAAAACCATTTTCTGTGGCCAGAAAAATATCTCGAAACGCACGGCTTTTTTGGGTTTTACAATCAAATACCTGTGTATTGAATACGATATCCAAATACCCATCGTTATTTATGTCTTGGGTGATAGGAGAAGTAGTCAGCCTGGGATCATCATCACCCTCAAAGCAACCATTCCACTCACCTTTCGCTGGATAATGGGTCTCATATATTTTTATACTTTGAAAATTGACAGGTATTTCCGGAAAATCAAGTTTAATAAGGACATAGGAGATTTTTTGCATTCCCTCTTGGTGTCTATAGAGACCGGAACTTACAAAAGCCCAAGGGGTGTTGCTTTTATCGATAAGAATATTTTCCAATCCATCGATAACAGTCCCAGCCAGCCGCATCTCATTAATCTTGTATTCATCTTCAGGAAGTTTCTTTGAAAAATCAAAAAAATAAAGACCGTCAACGAGCGGAGAATAAACCTCGGCAATTAAGAGAAACTTCTCATGGCCTAGCCAGCATGCTTTTCGGAAGGGATCATAATGATATAAATGCTTCTCAGACCAAGGTTTTACCAATTGGTAATACTTGTCTGCAACACTCTCTGGATAAGGGTCGCATTCATAAAGTTGGAGTTTGGTAGAAGTATCTGGTTCATTCGCATAGACATCCAACCCTAGGGTCAGGAATATGCATAGAACGACACAAGCTGATTTCCAGTGCATAAGAGTCATTCCTACCCAAAAAATGGAGCGGGTG
Organism: Candidatus Neutrinobacter sp.; assembly: GCA_039794365.1. Classification (GTDB taxonomy): domain Bacteria; phylum Cyanobacteriota; class Vampirovibrionia; order Vampirovibrionales; family Vampirovibrionaceae; genus JBDIVN01. The sequence continues at coordinate 182,317 of JBDIVN010000002.1, forward strand.
ACGAGGCTCGAACTCGCGACCCTCAGCTTGGGAAGCTGATGCTCTACCAACTGAGCTACACCCGCATAGAACTTTTGGATTGTCCCTCGATTATACCAAGTCCAGCCGTTTCGTCACGCAATCGGGATAGGCAACAAGTGTCCCCTCCGGATGCAGGATGTGTTTACCGGTAAACCAGCCATATACTCAGATATATACCAAAAGGGCATTTAAACAACCGGCTTACGGTCAGACCGGCTGAAACCCAGGCATAGCGCGGTAAGGCTTCCAAGCCCATGACAGCCATGATATACTCTGTATATGATTTTCCTTCAGGGCAGCTTGCGGAAAGACGAGAGAAATGAGCACCAGCCTGTCGTGGCAGGAGTATGGCGATTCATTCTCGGTTTACCTTGCACTGATCGCCTATTTTATCGGGCTTTTATACTATAAGGGCCTGGTTTTACCGCGAAGCCCCTACCATGCCGCCCACTGGCTCAGGATTTCCGCCGATCAGGATTTTTCAGATGCCCAATACCTGCTGGCAACCATGTACGAGGAGGGACTGGGGGTTCACAAAGACCTGAAGGAAGCCGCGGAGCTGTACATTCCGGCGGCCAACGGCGGCCATGCGGACGCCCAGTACAACCTGGGCTTTCTCTACGAAAACGGCCGAGGGGTGGAACGGGACCTGGTGGAGGCGTACAAGTGGTTCAAACTGGCCAGCTACCAGCGGGATCTGCCCTTTTCCCGCGAGAAGCTGATCCACCAGATGACCCGCGAGCAGATGGAAGAGGGGGAAAGGAGGATACATCTCTGGAAGAGGATGCATTGATTTGATTTTGGCTGGGGCGTAACTCCTTTCACTCCATGCCAGGGGACATTCCCCCCTCCCTGGTTATTTCTTGGGCTCACTCGGCACGCATAGCGTGCCTCGTTGGCCCGTTTTAACTGACTAAACCGGCCCTTGTCATTCCCCCGAAGGCGGGAATCCACATCTGAACGCCTGGAGGAGACGGAAATGGGTTCCTGCCTGGGTGGGGATGACAGGCGTCTTATCTCAATCCCATGTGTTGAAGTCTTTACGCCCAATCCCATAACTAAAGAGCCGGACGGCTCGTGATATGATGCCCTCATCATGTTTGGCGTACTCAACCTGGACAAACCGGAAGGCATTACCAGCCACGATGCGGTGGACGTGGTCCGGCGGATTTATGGCCTGAAAAAAGTGGGCCACCTGGGCACCCTGGACCCCCTGGCCGGGGGCGTGCTACCCCTCGCACTGGGACAGGCCACCCGGCTGATTGAATATTTCCCAACGGACAAGCGCTACCGGCTGGAGGTTACCTTCGGCATCAGCACCGACACCCTGGACCGGGAAGGCGACATCCTGGAAGCCCGGCCCTGCCCGGAGCTGACCGAGGAACGGCTGCGTGAGGCCATTGCCCTTTTCGTCGGAACCATTGAGCAGGAAATCCCCATGCACTCCGCCAAGAAAGTCGGCGGCAAGAAACTCTACGAACTGGCCCGCCAGGGGGTTGCCGTCGAAACTGCCCCGACGAAGACAGTGACGTTCTACGGCATCGATCTGCTGGCATTTCAACCCGGCATCCATCCCGTCGCCGTGATGGACGCCCGTTGCAGCAGCGGCACGTTCATCCGGGCGCTGGCACGGGATCTGGGCCATGCACTCGGCTGCGGGGCACACCTCTCCCAACTCACCCGCACCGGCCATGGCCGCTTCACGCTGGAAAACGCCGTATCACTCGACGATCTGAAGGCCGCCGACCGGCCCGAAAGCTTTTTGCTTCCGCCGCTGGACTACATCGATCTGCCCCTGATCCCTATTGAGGACGAACCGATCCGGACCCAAATCGCCCACGGCATGAAGATCCCCTTCGAACTCCCCGACTCCGCCCGCCACCTGCGCGACAAGGACCTCTGCATGCTGACCTTCGACGACGCGCCGCTGGCCGTCGCCCGCTGGGTGGACAAACGCCTCAAACCCGTAAAAGTCTTCGCCCCGCAAGCCTAATCCCGCATTGCGCCTGATCCTGGGCATCAGGCCGCGTCATTCCCGCGAAACTTGTCCCCGTGAAGACGGGGAGCGGGAATCCATCATGGGTTAGCCGGTTTCTCAAAACTTTTTTTAAGTTTCTTGAAGAAAAGTCTTTACTACTAACCGTGGTTAGTATTAAATGAAAGCATACACGAAGGGACTCACTCAAACTCACTCAGACTCCCCTCTATCGTTAGGTGCAACTCACTCAAAGGAGGACCTCGCCATGTACGGACTGGTTGTTCCCCTGTTCGGGCGGTCGTTCTACCCGGAAAAAAGCCCCCTGGAACGCTACAAAAACGATGAGCGTTTTAATCTGGATCGCTACCACGTCACCACCCATTTTGGCGCCCAACCCGCCACGGACACGTTCGTGCGCCACAACGAAGCACCCATCAGACGAAAAACGCCCTTTTCACCGTAGCCGGATCAGGCGAAGTAATTCCGACGGCCCCGATCTGCCGGGACTCGAAGGGGTATGAGTTCCCGCCCGTTTTCGTCGAAGAAGCGACCGCCGCCGCCTCCGCCACCACCGGAACCGCCTCCGTCGCCATCGAGGAAGTCCTTGATAGCCTGCATGATCCGGTGATACTTCCGGCGCAGGCGAACTTTCATCTGCCAGAGTTTGTACCGGGCATCTTCCGAAAGCAGATCCCGGGTCGGCTCGTCTGCTGAAGACTTGTCAACGCGATCTTTCCCACCAAAAAACGGCTGCTGAAGCACCGGCGGATTGTCCGGAAACCTCCGTTGCGGATTAAATGCCGCGTAGGGGGGCTGGAGCTTCCGGGCCCCAAAGGATGGGAAATTCACGGAAGAGGTCATGACAGTTCACTCACAAATAATGGCTGATGCACTAAGGCAACTGAATCCGAAAAGTTGCTACTGTTATTGTGGACAATTGCAGGACACAATTCAACCTGAGCCATAGAACTTAATGAATCAGACCATGCTCTTTTCGTAGCTGTGCAGGTGATGGACGCCGCCCTCAACCTGGGCGGCGGGCGAACGCAGCTCGAACGCCAGCCTGGACGTGTAGAGGGACTCATGAAGCAGCGGCAGGCTGCGGCAGCCGAGATCCTGGAATCCGTGCTTGATGCCCTGGACGAGGTACGGTACGTAGCGCTGGATGGAACCCTTGTCCACCACGGAACCGGATACCCCCTGGGCGACCTTGATACGATCCGTTTCGCTGAAGTAGCGCACCGCGCTGCCGCGGGACATGGCCTCAACGGAACCCATGCCGCGGTATTTCTTCAGGCGCACGCCATCTTTATAGAAATATTCGCCCGGCGCTTCTTCCGTTCCGGCGAGCATGGAACCCATCATGATGGTGGAGGCGCCCAGCGCCAGCCCCTTAATAATGTGGCCGATGGTGCCGATGCCGCCGTCGGCGATGACGGGGACCTTGTACTCGCGGGCATAACGGGCGGTACGGTAGACTGCCGTGGCCTGCGGACGGCCCACGGCCATCACCTCCTGGGTGGTGCAGATGGAACCGACGCCCATGCCGATACGCAGCCCGTCCACCCCGGCCTCGATGAGATTTCGGGCCTGGGAGATGGTGACGATGTTGCCGCCGACCACCTGAATGTTCTCGTACTTGCCCTTGATGTAGTGGATCATGTCGATCTGGAACTTGGAATCCCCCTGGGAGGAATCCAGGATGATGACGTCAACGCCCGCCTCGTTCAGGGCGTCCAGACGTTCCTTGTCCTCTTCGCGGGTGCCGATGGCGGCCCCGGCCAGCAGTTGCTTGTTGGCATCCTTTGAAGCCATGGGGAAATCCCGGTTTTTCAGGAGGTCCGTCCGCGAAATCAGTGCCACCAGCTCAAAATTCTTGTTGACGATGGGCAGCTTGCCCTTCTTGCTCTCTTTCAGGATCTGGTTGGCCTCTTCCAGGGTGCAGGGTTCCTCGGCCACCACCAGTTCCGTGGTCATCACGTCGGCCAGCCGCGTGGAGCGATCGGCGATGAAGTCAATGTCCCGGCTGGTGACGATGCCCAGCAGTTTGGACCCCATCTGGCCATCCTCGGTGATGGGGAAGCCGGAGAAACCGACGGTTTTCTTGCGTTCGTCGATATCAGCGATGGTGTGGCTGGGGCTGAGGGTCATCGGGTCCGTGATGAAGCCGTTCTTGTAGCGCTTGACGATGCGGACCTCGCGCTGCTGCTCCTCGATGCTGTTGTTGTAGTGGATGATCCCGATGCCACCCTGCAACGCCATGGCGATGGCCATGCGGGACTCGGTCACCGTGTCCATCGGCGAGCTGACCAGCGGCGTTTTCAGCTTGATGTCGCGGGTCAGCTGGGTGTCGAGTTGGACGTCGTCAGCGGTGAAGTCGATATGCCCCGGCAGGAGGATGAAATCGTCGTAGGTGTAGCCGGTGCCTTTTTCAAAAAGCTTGTCTGCGCTGAGTCCGTCCAGAATGTCCATCGGCGTGTGGCTCCTTTGCTGCGGGGAATTGGCTCGTGTGAAATTGGTAAAACTATACTGCAAACCGCGCAAAAAATCAGGGGGTTGGCAGGCAATCCGTTCAGGATAGTTCAACAAGACCCCTGAAGCCTGTCAATTGCCTCCGGGGAGGGAAAATACCTAGTCAAAGATATCGAAAATCTCGGTAAACGGATTGGCTCTCTTGTGTTGGTTGCGATATTTCAGGTCATAGTAGCCTTGCTGCGGCGGGTGCTGTGGAAGGGGCGGCGGGCTGCCGACTTGTTGCACATTGGGCGGCACGGGATATTCAGAAGGAGCGTCGCTCCATTCGGTTTCCACCTGCCGGACGGCACCCAGCAGCTTTTCCAGCTCGCCGCGATCCAGCCAGACCCCGCGACAATCCGGGCAGATATCGATCTGGACGTTGTTGCGGGTCACTTCTTTCATCCCCACCTGGCAATTGGGACACATCAGCAGTGGCATCGGTTTCTCCTTTCCGCTATCTCCTTCATTGTTCAACCAGCGAAACCAAAGATCAACCGGGGGTTTCCAGAATGTCCCCCTTTCAACGGGGGCGTGTTTCCGGTTAAATAATGACTGTTTTCAGCAGGTTACGAGGGAATGTCATGCAGAGGGTGAGCCTGTCAGCGTTACCCATGCGTCCGGCTTACAGGCCGGCTCATCCCAGGACCGGCTATCAGCGCCGGTTGCCGGGCTTTGGCAGTTCCACCCCGCCGCCGGAACGAACCCCGGCTTTTCTGGAATCCCTCTTTGAGGGATTGCGTTTAAAAACCCGGCGTGTTTGGAGTATCCTGAGCGCGGGAAAACATCAGACACAACAGTCATCAACGGTAAGGAGAGGACCCGTGGTTACGACGATGAGCCAGACCGACAAAAACCAGCAGTTCCGCCAGGAAAAGGATTCCATCGGCATCAAGGACGTCCCCGCCGACGCTTATTACGGCGTACAGGCCCTGCGCGGCAGCGAAAACTTCCCCTTCTCCGGCGTCAAACCGGGCCAGGCCTATCCGGAAGCCATCCGGGCCTTCGGATGGATTAAAAAAGCCGCCGCCCGCACCAACGGCGAGCTGGGCCTGATTCCCCAGGATTTCGCCGACGCCATCATGCAGGCCGCCGATGAGATGATCGCGGGCCAGTACGACGACCAGTTCATCGTGGACGTGTACCAGGGCGGTACCGGCACCTCCAACCACATGAACGCCAACGAAATCCTCGCCAACCGCGCCACGGAACTGCTGGGCGGCAAGAAGGGCGAATACAAGGTCAACCCCAACGACCACGTGAACTACGGCCAGTCCACCAACGACGTGACGCCGACGGTGATGCGCCTGACCTTCCTCAGCCTGCACGGGCCGCTGGTGGAGAGCCTGCGGGTGTTCGAGAAATCCCTGCGCAACAAGGCGGACCAGTTCAAGGACGTGCTGATTGCCGGGCGAACCCACATGCAGGACGCCGTGCCCATGACTTTGGGCCAGCAGTTCGGCGCCTATGCCGACGCCATCGCGGACACCATCGAGAACATCGAGCATGCCAGCCAGCGCCTGAAGAAGATCGGCCTGGGCGCCTCGGCCCTGGGCACCGGACTCAACACCCATGCAAAGTACCGGGATCTGGTCACGAAATACCTGGCCGAATACTCCGGCTTCGACCTGAAGAAGCACACCAACTACTTCCAGGCCACCAGTTCCTTCGGGCATTTTGCCGATTACTCGGCGGCGCTTCGCAGCGCGGCCATCGAGCTGGAAAAAATCGCCCATGACATCCGGCTGTATTCCATGGGGCCGAAAACGGGCATCGCGGAAATCTCCCTGCCCTCCAAGCAGCCGGGATCGTCCATCATGCCGGGCAAGATCAACCCCATCTACCCGGAGTTCATGAGCCAGCTCTCCTACATCGTGCAGGGCAACGACGCCACCATCGCGCTGGCATGTCAGAACGGCCAGTTGCAGCTCAACGTCATGATGCCCGCCATCCTGCTGAAGATGAGCGAGTCCCAGCGGGTGATGGCCAACGCCTTCCGGGTGTTCGCCACGGAATGCGTTGACGGCGTCGAGGCGAACCGGGAGATTGCCCAGGAGCGCATCGACAACAGCTGTGTGCTGCTGACCGCCCTGAACCCCCACATTGGCTACGCCGCCGCGTCGGACATCGCCAAGAAGGTGCTGTCCGAAGGCAAGTCCGTGCAACAGGTGGTGCTGGAACTGGGCATCAAGGACAAGAACGGCGAGCCGCTGACCAAAGAGCGCCTCGACCAGATCCTGTCCGTGGAAGCCATGACCGAACCGCCGAAGGACCATCCGGCCCCTTAGATAGGGCCTTGGGCGTAAAGCCTTCAGAATTTTGGGATCACATCAACGAAAACCCGCCCGGAAAGTTTTTCGGGCGGGTTTCGTTTGTGGGGGACGATATTTATTCCTGCAACAGGGCCTTGACGGGCTGGTAGACGGCGTCCGTCAGTTGCTTCAACCCTTCGGGGAGATTCACCACCGGCGCCTCGGCCCAGAAGCCCTGGGCCAGAAAGTCGCCGATTTTGGCGGCGCAATTCTTCTCGCACTTCGTGCAGCCGGCTTTCTTCTCCCGCGAGGCTTCCAGGCGTTCATGGGCGTCGAGATCCCGGTTGGACACCAGGCGGTTGCTGACAAACACGTCGCCCGCATCGGACGAACCGGCGTCTTTCGCCACAATCCCGTCGCGCTTCAGGCGTGCCACCAGTTCCTGGCCCAGCGCCTCGTTGCCGCCAACCAGCTGAACCTTGCCCGCAAATGCAATTGGAAAGATCGTTTGGGGGACCATCATCGGGTTCCTTCTGTTTAAATGAGAATTATTCTCATTTAAACAAAAACAAACGCCTATGACAAATATATCTTCATTGACTATAGTTTCGCCTTCCAGGATCTGGATACAGGTCTTTTGAGACAAAGAGATAGTATGTACAGTACTTCTCTACAAGATCCTTCAAGGAATGGACTTCTTCTTTAGAAATGCGTATATGCGTAGATATGTCCTGCTTCCCTCTATGTATAAGGTCATTTCTGTGTCTGTAAAATTTCTTAAAGACGATAATATCTGACTCCCAATCCCTTAATCTGTACTCCTCGGCAAGTGAAATAAAGTAATCTACAAGACTGGGAGACAATTTTTCTTTACATTTTTTTAAAGTAGGGAATAATTGTTTGCACTCTGCACCATCGCAATGCGTTTGAATTAATTCCTCAATTTTTTCTAAATGGCCATTTTGTTCCTGGTTTGTTCTAGGATTTCCACATTTTTTTACAATTAACTCAAGAACAGTAAAGAATGCAAAAAACCGAGATACATTGTCGTTTAGCTGCCAAGCTCTAATTAGCCAACTCAAAACCAGCATTTTAAACTTATAGTCCTTTATCTCATCAGAAAAATAATCCTTGAATCCATCTACAGCTTGCTGTTGGATATGAAATTCGTAAAAGGTTTCTATTGCTTCAGAACTAAAGCTGCCTAAAGACCAATGACCTTCATGGTTGATGCAGGAATTTTCATTAATTTTTTTTTGGATTAGTTGAGGGTGTACACGTAGAGCGAGAAGTCCAGAAACTATTTCTAGACAGTCTATGAATTCTTTTTCTTGTTCATGAACTATATCTAACAATTTAAATTTGGCAGCATCTCTTTTCGAACCCAAGGCCGCATCCACATCATCTCCAATATGGAAAAAATATGAAAGCTCATCATCTACAGGAAACTCCTTCCAACAGACAATTTCTGTAAAAAAGCTTCTAGAATAGCCCACTTCTTTTGGACTTTTTCCACACTTGAAATGCCAAGCTACTTGCTCATTGGGTTTAATGCATAAGTGATCATTTTCTCTAACAATGAAGTAGGTTCCCCCTCTAGGGTGAGGCCCTATGTATAGAGAAATGTTGAACCCATTTATTTTAAAGGTACTTTCATATTCTTCCTTCCCCTCTAGCTCACAGCAAAAAGCATCATACAGTCTGCGATAGCCGATTTTTTCCAGTACCACCGGGCAAACTCCTAAAAATAATGAGATAATGTTGATATTAAAACATAGAACAAGAGTAAAAGAGGGTTAGAGACGATGGGACAGGCGCCGTTACCGATTTTTCGCACCAAGCCGCTGGGCCGGTTCATTAGGGAGTCCGAAGGCCACAAGGGGTTCAAGCGCGTACTCAACGGCTTCGATCTCATGGCCCTTGGTGTCGGGGCCATCATCGGCACGGGGATTTTCGTCCTCACCGGGGTGGCCGCCCTGGCCGCCGGACCTGCCGTGATGCTCTCCTTCGTCTTCGCCGGACTCACCTGCATCTTCGCCGCCCTCTGCTACAGCGAGTTTGCCGCCCGCATTCCCATCGCCGGATCGGCCTATACATACGCCTATGCCTCTATGGGGGAGATCGTCGCCTGGATCATCGGCTGGGATCTCATCCTGGAGTACACCATCGGCGCCGCCGCCGTGGCGCGGGGGTGGAGCGGCTACGTGGGGAAAGTGTTCGGCGCCTTCAACATCGATCTGCCCGGCTGGCTGATGGCCGCACAATTCGGCCCCCTCGAACTCAACCTGCTGGCGGGGGTGGTCATCGTCGCTATGACGGCGCTGCTGACCATCGGCATCAAGGAGTCCTCCCAGTTCAACATGGTGGTGGTGGCCATGAAGGTCTTCGTCGTCCTGTTCGTGATCCTGGCCGGGGCCAGCTTCATCAACCCCGGCAACTGGACCCCCTTTATGCCCTACGGGTTCAACGGCGTCCTCACCGGCGCGGGGATGATCTTCTTCGCCTACATCGGCTTTGACGCCGTTTCCACCGCGGCGGAGGAGGTGAAGAACCCGCAGCGGGACCTGCCCATCGGCATCATCGGATCGCTGGCCATCTGCATGATCCTTTATATTGCCGTTTCCGCCGTCATTACCGGGATGATCCCCTTTCAGAACATCGACGAAACCGCACCGCTGGCCACCGCGTTCGAGCAGCACAACCTGGTCTGGGCACAGACCCTCATTTCCGTAGGCGCCCTGGCCGGGCTGACCACGGTAGTGATGGTGCTGCTGCTGTCCCAGCCCCGGATTTATTTCTCCATGAGCCGCGATGGCCTGTTCTTCCCGTGGTTCTCCAAAATCCACGAGAAGTTCGGCACCCCGTTCAACGCCACCGTCACCACGGGTCTCATCGCGCTGGTGCTGGCCACGTTTTTCGATCTCGAATCGCTGGCGGAGATGGTGAACATCGGCACCCTGTTCGCCTTCGTCATCGTGTGCTGCAGCACCCTGGTGCTGCGCTACCGCAAGGAAGGCGAACCGTACAAGATTGCCGGGGCCGTCATCGCCCTGGTCCTCGCCATCTTCCTGGTGGCCATTCCCGCCGTCAACGGCTGGGTTCCGGTGCTGAGCGAAAACGGCCTGCCCACCGTACAAATTCTGCTGCTGCTGTTTCCGGTTATGGGCGTCAGCGTCTGGTTGGCCCGGCAGCCCGCCGCCAACGTGCCTAAGACCTTCAAGTGTCCGTGGGTGCCACTGGTGCCGATTCTGGGCATCACCGGCTGCCTGTTCATGATGCTGGGCCTGCCCGGCGAGACCTGGACCCGCCTGTGGATCTGGCTCGCCCTGGGGCTGGCTATCTACTTCTTCTACGGCTTCCACCACAGCAAACTGGCGAAGACCAGCAATTCGGTGGATTAACGCTGGCTCCGGCGAATGGATTCCTGCCTTCGCAGGAATGACAACCGCACAACTATTGGGGAAGCATACTCTGTCATTCCTGCGAAGGCAGGAATCCATTACACGGGTGCGGTTCAAGTCCCTAGCGATACGAGTTGAGGTTCAGGGGCAGGGCGGGGGTGTCGATCTCAAAAATGTGAATGCGCCCGGGGCCAAGGTCCACCCGCATCTGGTTGTTGTCAACGACGAAGAGGCTCTGGCGTCCGTAGCCGGGAACCTTGTCCTGAAGCCGCTGATCCGCCCGAATGCCCGGAATATTCAGCACCGCGTTATGGCGGGCATTGACGTCCTTGTTGGCTACCACCAGCAGCGTCTTACCTTGGTGATGGCGGGCAAAGGCGATGATCTGCCGATCGTCGGCATTCGTCACCGGCACCGGGATAAACAGGCCCTGGGTGATCACATCGTGATAGTCGCGACGCAGATTCAGCATTTTTTGCAGGAACCGGCCAATCTCCGGGTGGGTTCCCTGCGGACGGGGCCGGTAGTTGAACATGTCGAAGGGCTTCTCGTAACCGGTGGTGAAACCGTCGAGGATATAGGGATTCGTCCAGGGCTGAACCGCCATCAAACCCGCCACGAGGAAGTTCATGGTCACCCCGCCGCGCTCCATCAGGCTGTAGTCGTAGGGGGTCAGGAACGAACCGATAAAGGACTTGCCCAACCCGGCGCGGCGCAGCATGCCGTGGCGCTCGATGAGATAGTTCATGTACTCGTCGGCATTGCGCATTTCCGGGAACCGGTGGAACTGGCCATACACCGCGTCAAAGCCGATCTTCAGCAGATGCTCCGGCACGTCGCGCGGAATGTTGCGCATCGGCGAGGCGTCCTGGTGGCTGTAGCTTTCCGCCAGCCAGGCTTTCTTCGAGTACTTGTTGATGAAATACTCCCAGAACCAGGCCGGACGCACCCGCGCCACATCCACCCGGAAGCCGTCCACACCCAGTTCGTGGACCATGAGATCGAAGAAGCCTTCGTAATAATCAACCAATGCCCCGTTGTTCTCGAACATCAGCACGTCCAGCCAGTTGTTGGGCTTCAGGGGTTCACCGTGGACGTTGCGGGCGATGAGTTCGGGGTATTTCGTCGCCATGTCGTAGGAGGGGAAGGTGGGCACGTCGATCATCACGTGGATGCCCCGCTTGTGCGCCTCGCGGACAAACTGGCGGGCTTCCTCCAGGACGGTCATGCCGTTGCCCGGCGTGTCGTATTCGGGGTTCAACTCGTGGAGATCCGATGGCGCATAAGGACTGCCCGCCTCACCCAGACGCATGGACCGGCTGATGGGCTGGATGGGCAGCACGTGGATGGTGTTGACCCCCAGGCCCTTGAGTTCATCCAGCCGGGAAATGGCGGAGAGAAACGTGCCGCTTTCGCCCAGTTCCGGCGAGATGCGGCCATCCCCGTTCCGGTCCTCGGCCCCGAAGGTACGCAGGTGCAGGGCGTAGATCACCGCCTCGTTTTTCTGGAACATGTCCTTGAGATCGCTGACCCAGCGTTGGGTTGGTCTCGCAGGGGCCGTCGGCACCAGGCGGGGCAGTTCCGGTGACGGAAAATAGGGCCGGTAATAGGCCGGATATTCGGGATAAGCCGCTGGACGCGAAGCCGGATAGCGGGTGGCGTTTCGCAGATCCCAGGGCGATGCGGCCGGGGAGACCGCATAACCCGGATAGCCTGAATAGAAACCCGTCATTCCCATCATGGCTCGTACCCCCGGCGGGTTTCAAAGGTTCGGCCCACGATGAGGGCGGTGAAGAGCAGGGTGGCGATAGCGACACCGCCGCCCAACATGCCCAGGATGCGGGTACGCCACAGGCGCTTGTTGAAGTAGCTCTTCATCGCGTGCAGCAGATGCTTGCGCGGCGACTCGCCCATCAGTTCCGCCGCGCGATCATGGCTCTTGTCGTAAAGCAGCCGGCGAATCTCATTGAACAGGTTGGGGTTGCCGGCGAGGGTCTTCGCCTCCTCCATCATCCCCTGCTCAATCAGGCGCTGGACTTCGCCCACCACCGGCTTTTCCATCAGCCAGCGGATTTCCTTTTTCGAGATTTCCCCGCGCTTGATCCCCTTGAGCAGAACCTCGTAGTGCATGACGGTGGAAACGGCGTTGTTCTTCCGGCGGCTCAACCCGCCGATAAGCTTCTCCACCCGGCGTTTGTCCACAGCCTCCAGTGCGCCCTGATGCTGGCCAATGGTATTGAGCACCTCGTGTTCCATACTGTCAAGGGCGCGGCGCTGCTTGACCAGGAATTGCAACACCTCGTCCATCGCCTGCCGTTTTTCAGGCACCTGGCTCAGTTCGCTGAAATGCCGGATCAGTTCCGCCGCCAGCTTGTCATCGGGCATTTTCACCACGTCATGGGGCTTGAAGACTTTTTCCAGCCCCAGCTGCCGCACCACCTGGTGATCGAATTTGTCCCACCAGCGGGTCAGGCGGGAATGGTTGTCCTTCCCGATACATTCATCAATATAGGCCTCCAGATGACGCATCATGGCCGGGGCGGATTCCGTGCGATTGAGGCCGAACTGGGTATGATACGTGGACTTGAGCTTACTGATCAGCCCGTAGAAAAAGTCGCGGGTGACATCATTCATCCCCGAAGCCGCCACCGGCACAACAATGCCCGCCGTCAGCAGCCACCACGTCCGGGTCTGGATGGAGATCTGCTTGATTTTCTCTTCCACCTGGCGGCGGCGATCCACGGTATAGGGCAGGCCCAGCCGATCCCCAATGCGGTTGATCTCCTCGTCCGGCAACAGATGAAGCGGCAGGTACTGAGGATCACGGTAAAGCTTGTAGCGTTCATCGTAAGTGTTGACGTAGTCCTGGTTCAGGTTGACCCCGGTTTTCAGCTTCACCATCCAGTTGACGAATCTCGGCCCCAGTACCAGCGACCCCAGCCAGGCCGCGAAACCGACCATATGCCCGACACCCAGCGTTTTGCCCACGGCTCCCAGGGTGGCCAGGCTCGCCAGGATCACGCCGCCACCGATGGCCAGCGGGTCCTTGACGGGCTTAAGGTCGTAATCCGTCATGGATTTTTCCGAAAGGCCCCGCGCCAGCGCATTGGTAGTCCTCACCGGAACAATGCCGTACTGGGACAGGCTGCGCGAAGGGACCAGCCGGGCATAATGGTACTGGGGCGTGCTGATGGTATAATCGCCCGGCATCAGAACGTTCCCCCTTCCAGGTTGCGATGACGGACGAACTGTTGGAAGGCGCTGCCGGTTTCAAGCGTCGTATTGCCCGCACTGTTGTTCCCCCAGCGGTTGGGCAGAATGGGCGAGGACTGGTACTGTTTCGGCTTGACCACCCGCAAGCTCTGGTACAACCCGTAGCCCACCATGCCCACCGTCAGCCACAGGGCGAACTTCTGAAACCAGTGGGCCTCCTTGCCCAGCACCAAACGTTCCCGAAGAATCTGGCTTCCCAGGGAGCCAATATGATTGAAGGAATGCCTGATCCGTTGCAACACGCCGGGAATCTTCGCATCCTTCCAGATCTTCTCCATCGCCCCTGTTCCGTTGAGCAGAACGGCCCAGGAGTCGGAACGGGCCAGGTGCCCGGCCCCCACGCCTGCAAACAGCACCCCCAGAACGATTTTCAATGCCTCGGCACAACTGACGGCCCGCAGGATCTGCTCCCGGCACGCCTGCTCCCGGTCGGCCAGATTCGGTGGAATCCCCATCTTCCGCTGGATCTGGCGGTACTGCTCCGGCGACAGCAGGTCGAACCGGGGCGCATCCACACTGTTATAAACGTTTTCAATCCTGCCGTCCGCCCGCTGATATTTCTGGGTCAGGTCGATGCCATAACGAAGCTTGTAGAACCCGTTGACCATGGCATTGGCCAGGCCCACGCCGACGTAATACAGGAGAATTCCCGCCCCCATGCGGGTGGCGGAAATCTTCTTGCGCCCCGCCGCCAGAAAGCTGCTCATCAGGACCAGGCCGGTCAGATAGTAGGGTACCTTGGTCATCAGGCCGTAGTCGGCTGTGGTAATATCCTCGTCTCCGCGCAATCCCTTGACAATTGTGGCAGGCAGCGTCATAAACGCCGTCCGGAACCCGTAAAGCGCCTTGTCCGCCCGGTTGAAGTCCAGCAGCCGATCGACCGGAACATGGTTAATGTTCCGCTCGTAGGCGGTGATGGGGTCCAGCAGGTATTTACGGTTCCCGTCCGGGGAGAATCCGCCGGGAATACCCGTCGCATGACTGGACACAGGCCCATCCCGCCGGGGCTGAATGCTGGGTGGCAATGTCATCTGGGGGCAATACCCCTCCATCTTTTTTTAGAGAGACCCTACCCTGAAAAGACGGATGAAGCCATCAAATTGACCCCGGCCTGGCTCTTTTTAAGTTTTGTTAACGCAATAAAGCAACCGTGGCCGGGGCCGGGTTCGAAACTTGCGCCCGTCTTGTGTATGATGACCCTATGAACACCCCCCAAGAGCAAGCTCCGGAGAAATCCCCGGCGGCGCCCCTGCATGAAGTGGCCGAGAACCGAATCCAGACGGAAACACTGGATGTCCTGGCCCATGCGGATAACTACAACCGCTGGATTCTGGAGACCTTCCGCCCCTACCTGGGCGAACGGGTCCTGGAAGTAGGCTGTGGCACCGGTAACTTCTCTCGCCTGCTGCTGGATCTCCCGAATGTACGGCATCTTACCGCCGTAGACATCGTTCCCGCCTACGTCGAAACGGTCCGAAACCGGCTCGAAGTGCCGGAAGGTAAAACGCTGGAGGCATACTGCCGGAATATCTTCCGGGATACCTCAAATCTCGGCCCGTACGACGCTATCGTCATGATCAACGTGCTGGAGCATATCCGCAATGACCGCGAGGCCGTCGCCACGCTGGGGAGCCTGCTCAAGCCGGGAGGACGGCTGAT
This sequence comes from Candidatus Neutrinobacter sp., assembly GCA_039794365.1. GTDB lineage: Bacteria > Cyanobacteriota > Vampirovibrionia > Vampirovibrionales > Vampirovibrionaceae > JBDIVN01. The sequence goes on from JBDIVN010000002.1 coordinate 197,415, forward strand.
TGTCCTGGTTCCCGCAATGCGGTTTCTCTACAGCAAATACGACCGGTCCATCCGGCATTTCCGCCGCTACGAGAAACGCCGCCTGGAAACGGTCCTGAGCGAACAGGGCTTTGAAACAGAATACCTGCGCTACTTCAACTTCGTGGGCATGTTCGGCTGGTGGATGAAGTTCTGCCTGATGGGACAGACCGAAATGCATGCCGGGTCCGTCCGGCTGTTCGACAAAATATCCCCGGCCTTTCGGTCAGTCGAGAGCCTGGTTCCCCTCCCGGCGGGCCTTTCTCTCATTTCCGTGTCCCGGTTTGGCAAAAGCCCTTCATAAATGAATGTTACAAAGACAGCCGCCATGCGCAAATTTATCCTTTGAGGCCCCTTAGAGGGACCAAAGGGTAGAACATCAGCAAATGCAGGTTGACTGGCTCCAATGGGTTTTCGTTTCATTTTTTCATCACTGTCTCCGGGACAACTGGAATTCCTCTTTCGCGCCCTGGCCATGATGGCCGGTTCCAGTATTTCTCCAGGCTGGCATCTCTTCCGTGAAGCCGTCAGGCCGTGGATCGACGTGCAAATGCTTGCCCGGTCGGACAACCCCGTCCTGGAAATCCTGCAATTCTACCACCGGCTCCAGCTGGACCGCGAACTGCTCATTTCGTCCCTGATGCCCAAGCTGTTTCTCTGCCTGGCCATCAGCCTGACCTTTATCTTCATCTGCAACAAGATCGGCCAGCTCGCCGCCCGTTACGTCATCAACAAGCGCCTGGCATCCGCCTGACGTCTATTTAACCGTGCAGGACTGCCCGCCATTACCGGCATCGCAGATTTCGTTGGCGCTCTGATGGGTCAGCGGCGCATGGTTGTTGTCCGCCCGGTAAACTCGTAGCTTGTGCCGTTATACGCCACCCAGGGCGTGCTGCCGGCCAGGGTCAGGATCTGGTTGGCCTGCTGGATCACCAGGTTTTTCAACTCCGGCGGCATATTCACGAAATTGTTGCCCATAAGACTTTTCAGAGCACTGAACTCTTGCTCGAACTTCATAATGGCCGCCGGCTTGCCGCTGGCATCATGCTGATCCGGCATGATTTCGTTCATGTGGGCAGAACTCCCCGTTCCGGCTATCATATCGTACTTGCAGTTCCCGGTCGGGCAATGGGTTGCCATGGCATCGGACAGGCCCTTCTGCTCAAAGCCGATTTCATGGCCCGTATTGGCCAGCCTGTGAAGGAGATTCAGAACCGCCGAGTCCGCCGCCCCCGATGCCTCCATGGTATTGGCAACCTGGGTGAAGACATCGGCCAGGGCATGGGTCAGGTCCGAACCCATTGCGCCGCTGGTTTCGCTCCAGTTATCCGATATGATCGGCATATTCACGCAGGTTCCGCTCCCATAGCAGACTTGCTGGACCATGACCTTGCCATATCCACTGGAAGCGGCTGTCCCCGCATTCCCGACACTGGTAAAACCACCGCCTGCCGACACACCCAATCCGGAAGCCCCGGCGGCCAATGTGCCGCCGTTTTCCGAAATGCCCGCCGCAACCGTCCCGGCGTTCAAACCGTTGCCCGCGCCTGGGGCACCTGCCCCGGCAGCCGTCGAGGGAACATCATCGCCAAAAATGGTTGCCATCGCCCAGGCAACGGTCTTTTCCATCTCCAGGGCAAGAAACCAGACGGCTCCTACCGTGGCCAGGCCCACTAAAGCCGCCAGCAAAACATATTCTGCCAGGGATTGACCCACCGTACGCCCTGAAAAAAATAACCGCATCCTGTCACTCCGTTCCATCGACTCCCGTTCCCATGTCCAGAAGCAATATGACTGACAGGATCACTATCGGTATACGGCGGTCTTTCTGAAAGAAAAAGTCCGCATTTTTACAAAACGAAACCCGTTGCTACGGATCGTCTGCAGGTTGTGGGCAGCCGGCTTTTATTCAGCGCTGCTGCTGATGTGCTCCTGAGGCTCCAGTTCGCCGCCACCGCCATGCGGAGGCTTGAAACTGAGGGAGATCCGGCGCTCTTCCGGGTTGAATTTCGTGATGAAGACCACGATCTTCTCGCCGGAATCCAGCTTGCGGCCAATCTCGGCTTCCTGATCCGTCAGGTCGCGGCTTGGCAGCAGGGCCTCAACACCCGGATAGACTTCCACGAACGCACCAAAGTGCTTGAGCCGGGTGATGGTGCCTTCCACCTTGTCGCCGTAGCCCAGTTCCTTGGTTACCGTATTCCACGGGTCCTCGTACTGGCTCTTGATGGACAGGCTGACCCGCTGCTTGTCGTAGTCGATGCCGATGACCTCCACCTTGACCTTTTCGCCCACGCTGAGGATGTCCGACGGGTGTTCCACCCAGCGCCAGGACATCTGGGAGAGGGGCAGCAGACCGTCAACGCCGCCCAGGTCGATAAAGGCACCAAAATCGGTAAGGCGAACCACTTCGCCTTCCACCAGGGCACCTTCCTCCAGGTTGCTGAACAGCTCCTTGCGTTGCTCGGCCAGCTGTTCGGCGACCACTTTGCGGTGGGAAAGAATAATATTGTTGTTTTGCTGATCCAGGCTGAGGATCTTCAGCGGCAACTGCTTGCCGACCAGGCTCTCGAAGGACTCGCGGACCCGCAGATGGCTGGACGGCACAAAGCCGCGCAACCCCTGAACATCGACCAACAGACCGCCCTTGACGACGTTGCTGACCGTGCAGTCGACAACCTCGTCCTTTTCCAGGGCATCCTGGAGCTTCTTCCAGGTCTGAGCCTGGTAAACGCGCTTGCGCGACAGGATAAACCGCTCCTCGGACTCGTCTTCACGCAGGATGAAGAACTCCGTCTCTTCATTGAGCGGCAGCGCCTCTTCAATAGGCGTCTGATAGGAGGCTCCGACTTCCTTGCCGGGTAGATAGGCCAGACATTTCGCGCCAATATCCACCATGGCTCCGTTCGATTCATAGCGGACGACCCGCCCTTTGATGATATCGCCCCGGTTAAAAGCGTAATCGAATTTATCAAGGAGCTCGGCAAACCGTTTTTGTTCAGCTGTTTGGTTTTCCTCCTTTTCCCTCAGCTGATCATCTTTCCCTCCATGGGACATGTCGGTTGATTACCTCCAGTAAACACATAAAAAGAATAGGGGACTACGCCATAGCATAGTCCACTATTAAAATTATATCAATAGGATCGCTTTCCTAATCCATTAAATGTTTTAGATAAACGGAGTTCCGCAATTTCTCCAGGGCGCGAATCTCCGTCTGGCGGATGCATTCACGGGTTACACCGAAAAGGTCCCCGATTTCCTCCAGGGTCATCTTCTTGTCCCGCTTATGATCCAGGCAATATCGCAGCTTCAGGACCTCTCGTTCGCGGGGCTTGAGGGCATCCGATACGGCCAGGGCCAGCATCTGCATTGTCCGCTCACGCTGCAGATCACGCTCCGGGTTATAGCTGTCATCCTCGATAGTTTCTCCCAGGGTCTGGGTGTTGCCGTCCTTCAAAACAGTTTCCGCCTCAAGGCTCAAGGTTTTCTGGGAGACCCGGATCAGCTGGCGTACTTTCTTGACTGAAAGATCCAACCGCTTTGCCAGCTCTTCCTCCGTCGGCTGCCGGTCCAGCTCGTTCTGCATGTCATCAAAAGCACGTCTTAGCTTGGAAATCCCGTCGATCACATGGCCAGGCAGACGGATGGGACGGTCATGCTCGGCAAAGGCCTGCAAAACCGCTTGCCTGATCCACCAGGTGGCGTAGGTTGAGAACTTGAAGCCGCGCCGGTAGTCGAATTTCTCCACCGCCTTGAGCAGGCCGACGTTGCCTTCCTGGATGAGATCCAGGAAGTCCGCGTTACGGCCCGTGTACTTCTTGGCGATGCTGACCACCAGACGGAGGTTGGCTTGAACCAGCTTGCGCCTGGCGACCATATCACCCTGTTCGATGCGCTTGGCCAGTTCGATTTCCTCGCTGCCGGAAATGAGATCCGCCTTGGCACCGATAAACTTCAGGTATTTGACGGCGGCATCCTCGATGGTGCGGGCTTCGGGTACGGAAGTTTCAACGTCCTCCCCGGTAACGGACTTCGTCAGGGCAGTGGCGGGTGCTATAGCCATCTTCCATTTCCTCCTAACTCATTCAACTCATGACTTCGATGGTTCTTCACCCTGTCTTTGCCGGTATGAAATGATAGAGAGCATGTGTGGCAGAGCTTGAATGTGAACATGGCCGCGCATTGCCGGGGCAGGCGGATGCGACGATCCCTTTTTTCTCTTCTCATGCATGCGGTAAGCGGATTCGAGCAAGCAAAAAGCAGGGTGTGACGTGGATTGTTGCGATGTCTCCTGTTTCTTTCCCAGACTCGTGTGTTTCTCAGACTGTTAGAAAAAGAAAAAAACCTTTTTCAAGGTTTTCTTCAAAAAGAAGACTGTGAATTCAATTGTTTACCGGGCGCGTAAACCCGGAAACTGCCGTTGCAAGTAAATGGCGAGCGTGTAGGTTGATGTCCTCTCTTCTCTTCCTTTCCTTCCATCCTTCCTTTGGTCTGTGAGAGTTGGCTGTTGTGTATAGTTACACTATATAGACAAAAGATATAATTTTCAATCGCTTTCCGTCCTCTTTGTTACATTTATTTATATAAACAATGAATACCTGCGCCCTGAGCGGATTCCCGAATCGCCCCTTTTCAACCTGGCTCAGACCGGCATGTGGAGATACCGGCATTTGACCCCCTGGCGGGTGCCCCGGCGGGCAAATTCCTGCTCGATCTCCGTCATGATTTCCAGCTTGCGCTGCATCCAGAGGGGCGCCGCCACGTGCTGATGGTGGCCGTTGCCCGCCACCCGGTGAATGACGCATTCCGGATGCAACCGCTCGATAAAATCGCACACCGTGGCGATATACTCATCTTTCTCCATGGGCTGCCAGAGTCCGGCCTTATAAACCTTCGCCAGCATGGTCTTTTCCATGGCCACCAGCATGTGGATCTTCACGCCATGGACCCGAAGCTCGGCCATGCGATCCGCCGTGGCCATCATGTCCTCATGGGTTTCCCCCTGCATGCCCAGGATGATATGGATGCAGTGATCCAGCCCGAACTGCCGGGTCAGCGCATAGGCCCGGGTGAAGTCCTCGTGGGTTTCACAGCGGTTGACCCGTGCCAGGCTGCGATCATGGATGGTCTGCATGCCGTACTCCACACTGATGTAACGGCCCGGCCCCTGATAGCTCGCAATGAGGGCCAGCTTTTCCTCGTCCACGCAGTCCGGCCGGGTGGAAATGGCCAGGCCGATGATGTCCTCATGGGCGGCCATCGCCTCATCGTAAAGAGCCTTCAGCTGATCCGCCGGGGCATAGGTGTTGGTGCGGGACTGAAAATAGGCGACGAATTTTTCCGCCTTGAAGCGCTTGCGCTGGCGCTCGATGTTCTTGAGGATCTGTTCGGTGATGCCGTCCCCTTTCTCCTGCGCCCGCGAGGAGGAGCCGGTTTCATCACAGAAGGTGCAGCCGCCGCGGCCCTTGGCACCGTCGAGATTCGGACAGGTGAACCCCCCGTCCAGGGTCACCTTGTATATTTTGAACCCGAACCGGTCTTTCAGGTATTGGCTGTAGGGGGTATACGGCTTGTTCATCTTTCCTTCCCGATTTCAATTCATCTTACATAAACGTCAAAATATTCGAAAGGGATTTAAGTGACGCCGGCACTCCGGATGCCTGGCACCAACCACGATCGTATCCCGCCTTGAAGGTCAAGGATTTTTACAACTTCTTAATCTGACTGGCTTTCATTCAATTTAAAAAATTTTTTGCAGACGGAACCGGAGGTTCGAACTTAGTGTATCAATGACAGGGGTTTGATTTCCGGGTTCCCTTCTGATAGATTGAGTCTCGTAAGGAAGCCAAGCCTAAAAAGGGTATACACACCAGTTTTCAGGTTGGTGAGTCGGGAGGGTTAACCGTGGCCGTAGCCAATACACCGGTATTGTCACCCAGAGACATGGCCGCCCTGAGCAATCTCAAGGAGCGGGGCCTGTTCCTGGTCGAGGTCAAGATCACCGAGTACTCTCCGGCGTTGGGCAAACTCCTGCCAAGCATTGTGCTGCCGGAAAGCACCCGACCGGTCTGCGTCATCCGAAACGGACGGGGCGTCACCCGTCTTGAATCCCTGTTTCTGGAGGAAGGCGACATCGTTTATCTTCTGAGTGATGATGAGGAAACGGTCCGCAATCTATTTACCGTTATTATCTGATTTCTTTTCACACTTTCGTTTGATGGCTGACCTGAGGGGGCAGCCATTTTTTTTATTTACCGGTTATATCGCCCGTAGATTCCACCGGATCAAAAACTTTATGAAGATTTCTTAATAAAAAGGGGCCGAAGGGCAATTCCGTTTTATTGATTGTTTTTATTTAAATGAGGTGTGTTAGGTGTGTGCAGGATGTACAGCTATGTGACGTGCCGGAGGTAGTCTGAGAGGAAGATAGTCACTAGAGAGAATAGTCAGAGAGTAGCCAGAGAGTTCACGGTCAAACTCCTCTTGGAGAACCGGCGGACTTTGTCAGAGAGAAACCAGTAGAGAGTTCGGAGTAGTTTAGAATGGCAGATGCTGTAGCACCAAAACTTGTTGGCTTGCAGCAGGCCCAACAGGCCCAGCAGTCTGACGCTGCCAAAAAGTCCGAAGACAAGAAAAAGCAGGCAGCCGAAGAGGAAAAACAAGCCCAGCAACAACAGCAACAGGCTTCTTCCCAGCAGGATCAAAATGCTGGCAAGAGGGCTGATCAGGCCATGCGCACGCAAGGGGCGGCGGCAAAGGCCGAAACCGAAGCCACCATGAAGATGCAGCAGGAAAAAGCTTCCCGCAATGGCTCAACGGCCCGTGACGAAGCCCAGGCCGCAAGAGAGTCGGCCCGTAACGAAGCGCAGACCGCAAGAGAGTCGGCCCGTAACGAAGCCCAGACTGCCAGAGAGTCGGCCCGTAACGAAGCCCAGACTGCCAGAGAGTCGGCCCGTGACGAAGCCCAGACCGCCAGGGAGTCTTCCAGGGAGTCCAGAGCTGAAACCGAGGAAGCGGCCAAAGCGGCCAGCGAAGGCCGGAAAACCCAAGACACCCTCAAGGCCCTGGAGCAAATCGCCAAGGACAGCAACGGCAAACCGCTTTCAGCTGATGAAGTCAGGAAAAAGCTGAAAGAACAGGGCGTGGAATACGATCCCGCCGTGGTCGAAAAAATCATGGGCACCGGTGAGGGTAACGACAAGGGCAAACTGACCCTTGAGAACCTGGCCGACATCAAGAAAGCCTTCCCGTCGCGGCCCAAGTCCGAAGGCGGCAGCAAAGAGGGCGGCAGCGGCGACCGCAGGCCGGTCTCCACGTCGGACGTCACCGTGGAGCGGGTTTATTCCGAAGGAACCCAGGTTCGTTCCAATAACGGTTCCAGCGGGAGCGGACGGAGTGAAACCCGCGGGAGCCGGGCACAGGCCAGCGAAACCCGCCTGGAAGCCCGCCAGCAAACTTTTGAGGTTCGCCAGGAAACCAGTGAGGTGGCGAGCGTCGCCCGCTCGGAAAGCAGCCAGGTGGTCTCCAATACCCGCCAGGAAGCCCGCGAGACGATTCGCAGCGCCGCCAGCGACCAATCCAATGTCAACACCCAAACAGCCATTGCCAATGGCGACGGTTCGATTGAACTCGCCATGGACATGGCGGCGCAAGGCGTGCAGGCCGCCATTACATCCCAGCAGTCGGCTGTGGAGGATGCTGTTCGTAACGCCGAAAGCGCGGTGATTCGCGCCACCAATGCGGACACGTCGCGTGATGTGGAAAACTTCACCTACGTGGCCGAGATGGCCGGCGAGGAAGCCAAGCAGCTTGCCGATGGCGCCGCCGAGGCCGGACGCGAAGTGGCCCGGCAGTCCGAGGCGCAGGTTCGCAGCGTGGCGGATCAGGCCGCGGAAAACGTTCGCAGAACCGAAGAAACCCAGAGAGACGCCCAGCAGAACAAGCAGTCCAACTCCGGCGTCGGCGGCGGCCAGCCTGAAGTTGCGCAGGGCGGCGGCCAGTCCCAGGGTGCCGGAAACGGTGGCGGCGCCCCCGCAGCCGGTGGTTTGGGCCAGGCACCCGCTGCAGGCGGCTTTGGTCAGGCCCCCGTGGCCGGTGGCGGTTTCCTCAACTTCCAGCAGACCGTCAACAGCAGCGGTATTTTCGGTTATCTGAACAACCTGTTTGGCGGAATCTTCGGCGGCGGCAATAACCTCAATGCCCTGGGCCAGCCGCTGGACACTTCAAACCTGAATGCCTTCGGCGGTTTCAACGGTCAGATTCCCACCCCTTTCAGCCCGCTGAACGCCCAGGCCCTGAACAACAGCCTGAACCTGTTCAGTTCGCCCTTCGCCCCGAACATCCTGGCCCCCAACACGGGTATCGGCCTGGGTGGTCAGATCATCGGCGGCCCGGCGGTCGGCGCCTTCAACATCCCCGGTATCTCGCCGGTAAGCACCGGTCTTGCCGGTGGCGGGAATGCTGGCGGCGGCGGATTCTCCCCGTTCCGGCTGACGGCGTAATCCGAAAATTCAGATTTTTCAGCAGCAGCCCGGTATCAACCGGGCTGGCATTTTTTGGGAATCCCCCGAAGGCACGGGCCTTTGGGGCGGAATTCCCTTGCAAAGCCGGGGTTTTTCCGCGAAGATAGGGTACACTTCTAACCGTGAAGGAAGCATACAACCAGAAGGGCCCCTGACCGTGTGCGGAATTGTCGGATACCTTGGACGCAAACCTGTCGTACCTCTCATCATCGAAAGCCTCAGAACCCTGGAATACCGGGGATATGACTCTGCCGGGATCGCCTTTCTCAATGGCGACGAAGTGTTCCACATCTACAAGGCTGCCGGCAAACTGGTAAACCTGGAAAGCGCCCTGCCCCAGGAACTTTTCTCCCAGAATGGTACCGGACTGCATATCGGCATCGGCCACATTCGCTGGGCCACCCACGGCGCCGCCAACCACGTCAACGCCCACCCGCACGTGGGCGACAAAAGCGAGATCGCCCTCGTCCATAATGGCATCATCGAGAACTATTTCGAAATCAAGCAGGAACTGCAGGCCAAGGGACGCGTCTTCGTCTCCGACACCGACACCGAATGCGTCGCCCAGTTGCTGGAGCATCTTTCCACCGAAATGGCGGTCAGCACGCCGGACGATTTTCGCCAGGTCGTCCGAACGGCGCTGAAGAAACTGCGCGGCGCCTACGCCCTCTCCATCATCAACCGCCGGTTCCCGGATCACCTGTTTGCCGTTCGCAACCATGCGCCGCTGGTGGTGGGCGAAGGGGATAGCGAATACCTGGTTGCCAGTGACGCCGTGGCCATCATTCCCCACACCAACCGCATCATCTTCCTGAAAGACCGTGAAATCGTGGAGATCAGCCCCAGCGGCGTGACTTTGACGGACATGGACGGCAATCCCCTTGAAGCCAGGGCCGAGGAAGTGAACATGGGGCCGCTGCAAATTGACAAGATGGGTTTCAAGCACTTCATGCTCAAGGAAATCCACGAACAGCCCGACGTGGTGCGCAACTCGCTGAGCGGACGCATGGTCAGCACGGATCGGCCCATTCGCCTGTTGCCCTCTGAAGAGGAAACCGCCAAGGCGCATGCCATGGAAGAGATTCTGGCAAAAACCCGCCGGCTGGTCATCGTCGGCTGTGGATCGTCCTACAATGCCGGATTGGTCGGAAAATATTTCATCGAAGAGCTGGTACGCGTCCCGGTGGAGGTCGAGGCGGCGGGTGAATACCGCTACCGAAGCCCCGTCATCGACGAGAACACCCTGCTGGTAGCCATCTCCCAGTCCGGTGAAACGGCGGACACCCTGGAAGCCGTCCGCCAGGCCGCACAGTTCGGCGCCAAGGTGGTGGCCGTCACCAACCGCGAGGACTCCACGCTGGCCCGCGAGGCGGATATCGTCCTGCCGGTCCGTGCCGGGGTGGAGGTCAGCGTCTGCGCCACCAAGAGCTTTATCGCCCAGATCGTGGTCTTCTACCTGCTGGGCATTGCCATGGCCGAGGAACGGCAGACGGTGCCGCCAGAACGGATCAAGGCCCTGAAAGAGGGCCTGCTGCGCATCCCAACCCAGATCGAGGCGGTTTTGAGCGATCAGGACCCGGTACAGGTGATGGCCAAGAACTACGGCTCCGCCGCCAACGTACTGTTCATCGCACGGGGCATCAACTTCCCGGTGGCCATGGAAGGGGCGCTCAAGCTCAAGGAGATCAGCTACATCCACGCCGAGGGCTATTCCGGCAGCGAACTGAAGCATGGCCCCATCGCCATGCTGGACGCCGCCATTCCGGTCATCTCCGTCCTGGTGCCGGGCATCGTCTACGAGAAGATGATCTCCAACTGCCAGGAGGCCAAGGCCCGCGATGCCCACGTCATCGGCGTCACCAGCGCCGACATCAACCCGGAAACCTCGGATACCTTCGAGGCGGTGTTGAGCGTGCCCGAATGCGACGAGCTGCTTTCGCCGCTTATCACCACCATTCCGCTGCAACTGCTGGCCTATTATATGGCGGAATTTCTTGGCAAGGACGTGGATCAGCCCCGTAACCTGGCCAAAAGCGTTACGGTCGAATAACGTGACGGCGGCGGTCAAGACCTTTGCCATCGCGCTTCCCTGGGACGGCATGCCGTCCGCCGAAGCCATTGAATCAACCCTCCGGGAGAAACTCGGCGCATCTTGTCGTAAAATTCTCCGGTGGGCCATTGTCCGAATCGATCGCTCCGGCGACAATGAAAAGACCCTGCGCTGCGAAGGCGCGTACCTCACATTCTGATAAAAGGCGGCAACCCATTCATGGCACAGCAAACAGAAACCCTCGGCGTGGACAAGATCTTTATGGAGCAGGCCCAGTCCCTGGCCAAGGGCGGCGAAGTGCTTCCCTCGCTGGAAGATCTGGCCAAGCGGCTGCAAAAGGCGGCGCAAACCCGTCAGCCGATGAAAGTGAAACTGGGCCTTGACCCCACCCGCCCCGACCTGCACCTGGGGCATACGGTGGTTTTGAAAAAACTGCGGGCCTTTCAGGACCTGGGCCATGAGGCGATTCTCATCATTGGTGACGCCACGGCCATGATCGGCGACCCATCGGGCAAAAAGGAGACCCGCCCGGCCCTGACCGTGGAGGAGGTGGAGGCCAACGCCCAGACGTATCTTGAGCAGGCGGGCAAGGTACTCGACACCCGCAAGGCGAAGATCGTGCGCAACAGCGAATGGTTCAGCACGATGGTCCTCGGCGACTTCCTGAAACTGGCGGCCAAGGCTACCGTGGCCCAGATTCTTGAGCGGGACGATTTTTCCCAGCGCTACGCCTCAGGCAAGCCGATTTATCTTCATGAGCTGTTCTACCCGCTGATGCAGGGCTACGACTCGGTGATGATCGATTCGGACATCGAGCTGGGCGGAACGGATCAGCGGTTCAACAACCTGATGGGACGCGAACTTCAGTCCGCCGAAGGGCGGACCGAGCCGCAACTGGTGCTGCTGGCGCCGCTCCTCGAAGGCACCGACGGCAAAATCAAGATGTCCAAGACCTACCCCGATCATTGCGTCAACCTGACCGACCCGCCGGAGGAGTTCTACGGAAAGCTCATGTCCATCCCGGACGAGCTGATCCCCCGCTACGAACTGCTGCTGACCCCCATGACCGAGGACCAGATCAAGGAACAGATGCGTCTGATCGGCGCCCCCCAGGAGCAGGGCGGCATCCATCCGCGTGACGTGAAGGCGACGCTGGCCAAGTGGCTCGTCAGCCAGTTCTACTCCATCGAAGAATCCGAACAGGCGGAGCAGGCGTTCATCAAACAGTTCCGCAACAAAGAGATTCCCGACGACATCCCCGAAGTTACCGTCGGCGCCAACCGGGAATACCCCATCGTGGACTTCCTGGCCGAACACGATCTGGCCCCCAGCAAGAGCGAGGCCCGGCGGCTCATCCAGGGGGGCGGCGTCCGCTTCAACAACACAAAGGTCGCCGACGAAAGCCTGGTCATCTTCGGCACCCCCAACTCTGAAGCTGTCATCCAGGTCGGCAAGCGCCGCTTCCTGCGGGTGCTGTTCCGGTAGGCCAATCCGGCCTCACCTTCGTCTTCATTGTCATTCCCGCGTCTTCATTGTCATTCCCGCGTCTTCATTGTCATTCCCGCGCAGGCGGGAATCTACTTGCGGACGCTCAAAACAGATCCCGGTCCTGCATGGCAAAACCAGGAAATGGATTGCCGCTTTCACAGGAATGACAGTTTTTGAGTTTACGCCGGAACGACGGATTTCACCTGGGCGACGACGGCCTTGCCGAAGTCGGTGGCGGCTTCGGGGCCGTTGGCGGTAACAATATGGCCGTCCACGGTCACCGGTTCGCCGGTGTACACGGCGCCGCCCTGCTTCAGGGCTTCCAGCGATTCGGGCATTTCCCAGACGGTGGCCTTTTTGTCTTTCAACAGGCCCGCCTTCGCCAGGACGGCCCCTGAGAGGCAGATGGCAGACACCACCTTGCCCTGGCCGTCCAGGGTTTTGAGGATGTCGTAAAGCTCGGTATTGCTCCACAGATGGGCCGGAGATCCCATGCCTCCCACCACGACAACGGCGTCATAGCTGGCCGGGGTGATATCGGCGAGGGTCTTGGTCACCGGCTCCGTGGCGCCCAGCATGCCGGTGGCCTTGCAGACCTTGGTGCTGACCACGTCAACATCCCAACCTTCCTTGCGAAAAACCTCGCGGGGTTCGTTCAGCTCTTCGTCCCGGTAATCCTGCGGTGCAATCACCATCAAAACACGTTTGCTCATGGGCGGCTCCCTCCATCACGATGACAATCTGCTAATCTGGACCATCACATCATTGGAAGAGATTTTTCCATAAATCCCCGTGTTTTTCCAGTCGGGAAGCCAGGGTAAAGAGGTTGAAATTCTCTGGAATAAAGCCGCTGGAAAGCTCTCCCAGGGTAACAGGCGTTGAAATCAGTCCATATTCCGGCATCGAAACAGTATATGGAGGCAGAATCCCACGCTTGAGACGGTTGGTATCCGTATAGACAAATACCCGGCCATCCCCCTGTTCCTGGCTGAGGATCTCCTGCGGGCTGAGCATCGGCTCCCGGATGCCGGTGCTTTCGGCCACCGCGTCGGCCAGGCCGCGGATCTCGAAAAAGGTGCGCCCGTCCGTGTTTTTCATAATCACATCGAGGCCGTAAAAATCGGACGTCTTGACGAGGACCGGCTCACCATATTCTTGCTGCAAGGTTTGGACGAACTTCAAGGCCATCTCCCGGACCATCCGGAAGGGGGTGCGCCGTGTTCCCACCATCTGCCAGCAGATCCAGTCGGGGGTTTCCCGCTGCAGGCGGCAGGACGGTTCCATCAGCATGGAATAGCAGCCCGCCTCGATCAGGGCGTCCAGCGCCGCCTGATCCGGACAGAAGATCATGTCGCCGGAAACGTCGTTGATGGCGTTCCGAGCAATTTCAGGCAAATCGTGGTGGTGGCAGTGGAAAAAATAATCGGCCCGCGGTCCGTGGGGAAACCGTTTGACGTGCAACGGACGCTCCCGGAGGGCCGATAGGATCAGGGGGCCGGCTTGCCGGTAGTACTCCGCAATCTGTTGCCGGGTAACCACCCGCCGCATTCTGACGTTGCTGCTCATCAATCCGTGCCTCCTGTGTTTCATACATGAATTATCGGCAAACCCGGTGTCCATCGGCCTGGTACAAACGAATCAACTTTCCCATCTATTTCACCCCCCGATTTTCCTTATAATGGTAAGCAGAGAGTCTGGCGGGCAATTCCCGATCCGGGAAATTCTCCGGCATGTTCCCGTTTTTACAGCCGTTTTCACGTTCTCAGCGGGGTCTGGCTTGAACATTCCGATTTGCAATATCCCATTTGACCGGCGCAGCCTTTGGGGGCTGGCCTGCCTCGTGGTGCTGCTGCCGCTGCTGGGAGTGACGCCCGACGCCGATGCGCTGACCCGCAATATTCCCCTGCGGCAACTGGGGGTGAAGGAAACCCTCTACCTGCCCACCGTTTCCTCCCAGCAACGGGTGGAATTCACCCTGCCCCCCACCTGGCGCATCTCGCCGGGGGACAGTTATCTGGAAACCGAATTCCAGCACTCCACCGAGCTGCTGCCGGATCGCTCCTGGCTGGAGATCATCATCAACGAGCAGTCCGTGCGAAAAATCCCCCTGACCCGCGACAACAGCAAATCGACACGGGTGCGGGTACCGTTTTCCGGCGTGCCGCTGCGAGAAACCAACATCCTGAAATACCGTGTGGAGCAGCATTACACAGACAAGTGCGAGGACCCGCTCGATCCGTCCCTCTGGACCCAGGTGCTGCCCTCCTCCCACCTGGTGATTGCCTACACCCCCGTTCTGCCGCCGGTGGACCTCTCGGCCTATCCCTACCCGATGATCGATTCGCTGGCCTACGATCCGGCGAAGGTCCGGTTTATCCTCCCGGAAAAATACACCCTGAGCGACCTGCAGGCCATGACCCTGCTGAACGTTCACCTGGGCCAGTCCTCGCGCAAACGGGAAATCCACCCGTCGCTGCGGTTTTCCGGGAAAGGCATCGAGGACTCGGACAACCACCTGATCCTGGTGGGCACCCCGACGGACAACCCGGAGATCAAGCATTTTGCAGGCAGCGTGCTGAACTACCGGCTCATTGAAAACCGCTGGGCGGAGCGCGATACCTCGAAGGCCATGCCGGAGCGGGCCGGGCTGGTCTTATTCTTCCGCCACCCGGACAAACCCAGCCGGACGGTGACGCTGGTGACCGGAAACACGCCGGAAGGGGTGCTGCAGGCTGCGCGTTTCCTCACCACCCGGCCCCGGCTCGCCGAACTCAAGGGAACGGAATACGCCGTTTCCGAGAACTGGAAACCGTCCGGCAACGCCAGCCGCGCCGTTAGCCGCTACATCGAACAGGAAAACCGCTCCTTCATTGAACTGGGCTTTGAAACCCGGCAGGTGGAGAAGATCAACGCCCCGCCCCTGACCTACGCCATCCCGGTGGTGAGCGATTTCAGCATTGCGTCCAATGAAATCGATCCGCCCCGGATGACGCTGGATCTCACCTACAGCTACAGCCCCGGCCTCAACCCGGAGTTCTCGTCGCTGGAGCTGCGCTTCAACGACCGGGCCATAGCCAACATCCCGCTGGAGAATGAAAACGGCCAGGATCAGGTGCGCACGTCGGTAGTTGTTCCCAACGAGCTGATCGGAACGCATAACGAACTGGTGGCCCAGTTTCACCTGTTGCCGGACAAGTATGGTTTCTGCGTGGACAACTACGAGGACCGGAGCTGGGGGATCATCCACAACGACTCCCGTTTCAGCATCGGCGGCAACGTGGCCAGCCGCCTGCCGGACGTGGGGCTGGTCAACAGCACGGGCTACCCCTACACCCGAACCGACAACTTCGAAGGGCTGCATGTCGTCATCCCGGAAAAGGCCACCCGAAACCTGCTGGAAACCGTCCTGGCCGTTACGGGCCGGCTGGGGCGGGTGACGCTGGCGGACACGGACCTGCGCCTGAGCCTGGATCACAAGTTGGGCGTCCCGTTGGGGCGTGACATCCTGATTTTCGGGACCGGTGACATCCCGGAATCGGCCCGGCGGCCCTTCCTGCTGAACTGGCCCGCCCCACACGCCAAGCTGTTTCACCTGGACAACACCCAGGCCGTCCGCTTTTCCGACGACAACCTGGGCGCCTATCTCGAACAGCAGTTTATCCCCGGCAACAGCCGCCGGGTGGTCACGGTGATCACCGGACGCTCGCCGCAGGCGTTCAATGCCGTCCGGCAGCTTTTCGAGGACGATACCCGCTTTGAGGCAATGACCCTGGGGCTGATCAAGCAGGTTGAACCGTGGCAGATGAGCGTCAATACCGTAAACGAACCCGTTCCGCCCCCCGCCCCCGAACCGGAGAAAAAAGGCTCCCTCATCCGGCAGTTCATGGACTTCCTCAAAGCCAACCCGCTGGTGGGCATCCTGGGCAGCGTCGGCCTGCTGCTCTTCTTTTTCATTATTCCCCTGATATTGAGACGAGGTAAGAAATGACACGACTTCGGCGTTACCGATTGATCCTGGCACTGTGGCTGGTGGCCGCCCTGCTGCTGCCCCTGGTTCCGGCAATCTCCCTGAGCCAGACGCAGGACGCCCCCAAACCGGGCAACACGCTGCCCCTGACCCTGGCCGATTTCGGCGAGAAGGATGGCTACACGCTGAAGACCGTGAAAACCGAGCGGCAATTCGCCTTTACAAAGCCCCGAAACTGGGAGATCCTGCCCGCCTCATCCGTCGCCGTGACCTTTCAGCACTCCCCGGCCCTGCTGCCGGAGCGCTCCAGCCTCAACGTGCTGGTCAACAACCGGATTCTGCGCACCATCGAACTGAACGACAACAACGCCACGCCCACCACGATCAGCATCCCCGTGCCGCCGGATATCCTCAAGGACCACAACACTTTGGCCTTCCAGGTAGACCAGCACTACACCTACCAGTGCGAAGATCCCTTCAGCAGCGAACTGTGGACCACGCTGCTCCCCGAAACCCGGCTGAACCTCGTTTACGAACCCCAGCCCCTGCGCCCCAACCTCGCCCACTTTCCCTACCCCTTCTTTGACGATCTGGGCTACGGCCCCACCCGCGTGGGTTTCCTGCTGTCCCAGAAGAACATCGCCGACGAAACCCTGGAGGCCGCCGGCGTTGTCGCCACGCTTATGGGCCAGCATGCGGGCTGGCGGGATGTGGATACGGACGTGGCGGACAGCCCGCATGCCGACCGGAATCTCGTACTGATCGGCACGCCGAAGGAGAACGTCCATATCCGCAACCTGAAAGACAAACAGCCACTGTCCCTGGATACCGCCGGAAACTTCCTCGATCCGAACAGCCGGAAAGAACTGCCCGCAGACTACGGCATCATCGAGGTGCTGGCCAACCCCGGCCACCCGGAACGGGCCATCCTGGTCATCAGCGGAAACAGCCCGGTCGGGGTCAGGCGGGCCGCCCATTTTCTCGCCCAGAATCCCGCAAACAAGCTGATGGTTGGTCAATACGCCATCATCGAAGAACAGGAGCCGGGGCCGCAGCATCCCTTCCGGCTATGGGACGGGTTTATCCGCCACGCCGGCGAGACAAGCTTTGCAAATATGAGCCTGGAAACCCTGACAGCACGCGGCATCACCGCGCTCCCCATCTATTACAACGTGCGAAAGATGCCGGATCTCTCCACCCCTGCCGAGGAGAAGGTCACCGTTCGGACGGTTTACAGTTACAGCTCCCAGCTCGATCCCACCCAGTCCAAGCTGGAGGTGCTGCTCAACGACAAGGCCATGGCCTCCGTCCCGTTGGACAAGCGCCCCGGCGAAACCCAGGCGGTACTGAAGTTCGAGGTGCCCGCCGAAGACTTCTACACCTACAACGACCTGCAGTACAAGTTTCACCTCTTCCCGGAGAAGTACGACCTCTGCAATTTCGTGACCGACGTCCACATCTGGGGCACGGTGCATAACAGCTCGTCGGTCAGCGTGCCGGGCAAGATCACGGCACCCCTGCCGGACGTGGGACTGCTTAACGACGGCGCCTTCCCCTTCGCCCTGTTCCAGGATTTCTCCAACCTGGCCTTCATCATGCCGCCCGAACCGGAAACCGCCGATATCAAGGCCATGTTAAGCGTGGCCACCCGCTTTGGCCGCCTGTCAAAAAGCCGGACGGGCATCAACCTTTCCGCCGTCCGCCCCCAGACCCTGACGGACGCCATCCGAAACGACCACCACCTGGTGGTCATCGGGCCACCCAAACGCAACCCCATCCTGAAAGATTTCAACGCCAAGATGAAACTGTTGGTGGAAGGCGGCAGCGCGGCCCTGCGGGAACCGCTGTCCAGGCTGGCCTATGACCCGCAGCAGGGCATTGTGGAGGAAACCCTGTCTCCGTGGAACGACACCCGCGTGGGCCTGATCGTCAGCGGCGAGACGCCGGAGGCCATGAAACGCGCGGCGCGGCTCTTTGACGACGACAAGTGGTACTCGGCCATCGAGCCGGGCAACCTGCTCGTCGTCAACGAGGACGGACCTCGGAGCCTAACCTTTCTCCAGCGGGGCGAGGCCCGGTTCGTCTACCCGTCGGACTACGCCCCCGGCCCCCGGATTCCTGACTGGGCCTGGATCATTTTCGGCTTTCTCGCCTTTATCGGTACCCTGACCATTATCCGCCTGATCTTCTTCAGAAAGCCCACGGCAAAATAAAAGCATGCGGGTGATTCGCACGGGAGATTCGGGTAGAATCGGAAGCGTATGAACGACAAGGCCCCCAAATACAACACGGTGATGTCCGGCATGCGGCCAACGGGCAAGCTGCATCTGGGCCATTATTACGGCGTCCTGGAAAACTGGGTGAAGCTGCAGGATCAATACGGCTGCTTCTTCATGATTGCCGACTGGCATGCCCTGACCACCCAGTACAACGCCACCGGCAATTTTGGCCGGAACATCCACGAAATGGTTCTTGACTGGCTGGCCGCCGGGGTGGACCCGGCAAAAGCCACCATGTACGTGCAGTCGTCCATCCCGGAGATTGCCGAACTGCACCTGCTGCTGAGCATGCTCACCCCGGTTCCCTGGGTCCAGGGCGATCCCACCCTCAAGGACATGGTGAAGATGCTCAGCGAAGAGTTGAACTATGGCCTGCTGGGCTACCCGGTCCTGCAGACCGCCGACATTCTCGCCCCGCTGGGGCAGTTCGTACCCGTCGGCAAGGATCAACTCGCCCATTTGGAGATTTCCCGCGACATCGCCCGCCGGTTCAACCATATGTACGGCACGGACCTGTTCCCCGAACCCCGGCCCCTGCTGACGGAGATGCCCATGCTCATCGGCCTCGACGGCAACAAGATGGGCAAGAGCGCGGGCAACGCCATCTTTCTTTCCGACACGGAGGAGGAAACCTGGCAGAAGATCCGCACCGCCATCACCGATCCCGCCCGCGTCAGGCGCGACGACCCCGGTGATCCCGAAAACTGCGCCGTCATTTACAAGTACTACGAGTTTTTCGCCGGACGGGAAGACATTATGCAGGCCGCCGAGGAATGCCGCACCGCCGCCCGCGGCTGCATGGACTGCAAGAAGCGCCTCGCCGAAATCATGAACGCGGCCCTCAAACCCATCCGCGAACGCCGCCAGGCTTACGAGAACGACCCGGCCCAGGTGGAGAAGATCCTGCGCGAAGGCCACGAGAAAGCCCGCGCCACCTGCGCCGACACCCTGACCAAAGTCCGGCGGGTGATGAAACTGGGTTACTCCGCCCACAGCCTGGCCACCTGATAAGGAAGCCTGAAAGAAGAAATGGAAAAGCAGCGCAAAGAGCACGCGCTGCTTTTCAAGACAAAGCTTGTTCCAAGGATGGGATATTGTTTAGCGGTTTTTTAAAAGGGCTGCGATCTAACCGAATCCGTTGAATCCGCCGAAGCCGCCAAATCCGCCGCCGCCAAATCCGCCACCGAAGCCTCCGGCACCGCCGGCGCCACCGCCAAAGAACGGGAAGCCGAGCAGGAACGGGGGTATGCCTAACGTGGACGGGGTCGGACCGATGTTAATCGGCACGGACAGACCAGCCGCCGCACCCAGCAGACGGTTGATGTTAAATGAACTCGCCGCCGGCGTAAAGAAGAAGAACGGGTCAACAAACGGCGGCGGGAAGCCGAAGCCGGTGATGCCCGGAAATCCGAAAGACGATTGGGAAAAACCGCCCGGTGTACTGGAAGGACCGAACCCGGTTACAAACGGGAAGCCGCCTCCCTGCGCAAACGGTGAAATTGACATCTTGGAACTCTCCTCTTTGTCTCACTGAAAACTCAAATACCAAGTCAAAGGTATGCTCTCTTAAATAAATAAAAACAATCAAATATTAAAAATTGCTTAAGATCGGTAAATTTATTGAAAGGCTATTGCGGGGGCTTCGCCCCCACACCCCTTTCATCCGGCCCGTACCGACTAGTAATACACGCGCTGTTCGGGTTTTTTGTAGAAGAGCATGAACACTTCCTGGTTCGGAACAGAGGGAAAATCGTAGTACCCCATGGTCTGGTAACGGTAGTTGGCGGTGAGGGAGTGGACCTGCAGCAGCTCAAGGACCTGCTGGGAGAAGATAATCTGGTTTTCGCCGGCATAGCGGATCAGCAGCTGACAACGCTCCAGGCCGGGAAAGGTATCCTCCGGATCGGGGCGGACGGCGTGGATGGACATATGAAAGGGTGGCTGGGGGTCCATCGGACGCAAGGTGCCGTAAAACGCCAGCAGCTTTTCGGCGGTATCGCGGGCATACCCCATGGCCGACTGCACGTCGCCGAATTCGATGAGCATCCCCTCAGTCCGGGTGGGAAGCTGGCGACCGCCATATTTCTTGAACCCCAAGAAGAAGGTGGAGGCATTTTTCTGGCTGTCAAACGGGAAAATCAGGTAGATGAGAATCCGGTTGGTGGCAATCGTCTGGCGGGCCTGTTCACGGCGGACGGATTCGAGCTGCTGCATGCGATGCTGACTGCGGATGATGTCCGTGGTGACGGTCATTTTCTTGTCCAGGGCACGCAGCAGGTTGGCGGCGATGGCGCAACTGAAAAAGCAGATGGTGAGGAGAAACGCCACAATCCCCTGGGAAATGGGAATCTGTCGGCCCTGGTAGTCAATCATGGGCAGGTTGGGGGCCACCGTGTTGACCAGGGTGTTGAACGGCCAGAAAATCGCGCTGAAAAACTCGGCTACCCCCGCTATCGCCTGAAGCTCAAAGGCCCCGGCAATCCAGTGAATAACCGCAATCGGCGCCAGAATGGCAAAAAGGCCACTCAGGATATCCAGCAGAATGGATATTAGTCGCAGCATCTAAAACAGCACGCCTGAATCCACGATTGACAGGTACAAACAGGTACGATCTTCATTTTACCATTGGGCGGGCAATCGGATGACGCTTTGAACCCATAAATTTATACCACTGAACACCCCGGTATAATCTTGCCAATTCCCCTTTCAAACCGAGAAAAAGTTGAATCTCTTGCCTGATGCGGCTGCAAAAACGCAGGAATGCCTCAACATGCCTGCTGTCGGGGGAATGTTCGGAGGATGTTATAGCTGGTATCACGCTGAGCGGCGTCATGGCCGGTGGCGTGAATCACCTTCACCATCTCCTCCACACTCTTGGTGGTGGGATTGATGCCCGCCTGGGTAACGACGTTCTCCTCCAGCAGCAGACCGCCCATGTCGTTGGCGCCCATCGTCAGGGCCGTTTGTCCCAGCTTCAGCCCCTGGGTAATCCACGAAGAGCCGATGTGGGGGACGTTATCCAGCACGATTCGGGCAATGGCGCTCACACGCAAATACTCCAGCCCCGTCGCCGCCGGTTGGGGCAGCCGCTCCAGCTTCGTGTTCGCTTTCTGGAAACTCCAGGGAATGAAGGACAGGAAACCGCCGGTCTTGTCCTGCTGTTCCCGGATTCTGAACAGGTGGTCGATGATGTGCCAGTCTTCCTCCATCATGCCGAACATCATGGTGGAGGACGTTTTCAGCCCCAGTTTGTGGGCCGTGTCCATCACGCCCATCCAGTCCTCGGTCTTCACTTTTTTATAACTGACCCGGCGGCGGATGTCGTCGTGGAGAATCTCGCCCCCGGCGCCGGGGAGAGACGACATGCCCGCCTCCATCAGGCGTTCCAGCACCCACTTCACGCTGCGCCCGGTCTGTTCGGCCATGAACGAAATCTCCGTAGGCGAGAAGGCGTGGATGGTGAGATCGGGGAAATCCTTGCGCAGCTTGCTGACAATCTCGGTGTAATACTCAAAAGGCAGATCCGGGTTGACGCCGCCCTGCAAAAGCAGCTGGGTGCCGCCCACGGCCACCAGCTCCTGGGCTTTCTCCTTGATCTGCTCGTAGGAAAGAACATAGGCGTCCGGGGCGTCGGCGTGACGGTAAAAGGCGCAGAACATGCAGTCCACGTTGCAGACGTTGGTGTAGTTCACGTTGCGATCGATGACGAACGTGTAGGGCGTCCCTTCGGGATGAAAGCGACGCTTGACCTCCTCGGCCATGATTCCCAGGGTAAACAGGTCGGCTTCGCGGAACAGGCGCAGGGCCTCATCGCGATCCAGGCGCTGGTTCGGGACAACGTCTTTCAGTTCGGGCGCAAGCGTGGTCATTGTTTCGGCTTTCGTAGACGGTTTATGCTATAGTTTCACTGAATTGACTGCCGACAACGTAGCAGATTCCCGGCCTCAACACAATGGAATAAACGATGGCAAAAACCTCTCGCAAAGACGCCGTCTATACCCGCAAGGACGACGCCCAGGAAATTTATCTTTACGATCCCGTTCCGCCCCGCGAGGACGCGGTCCGGCTGGCCATGGTCTACCCGGCCAGCTACCAGATCGCCATGTCCAGCCTGGGATACCTGATCCTCTTCAAGCAGATGGACGTCAACCCGGACGTGGACATCAGCCGGATCTACATGGAAACCCTGGAGGACCATGACCCGCGCCGGTTCGAGATGCTCGGCTTCTCGTTCTCGTTTGAGCTGGATGTGGTGAACATCCTGCGGACCTACGAGACTTACAAGATCCCGTTTTATACGAAGGACCGGGATCGCAGCCATCCGCTGACCTTCTCCGGCGGACCGGTGCCCATGAGCAACCCGGAGCCGTTTGCGGACTTTTTCGACTTTTTCCTCATCGGCGAGGGCGAGGAGGTCTTTGCGGATCTCACCCGCGCCTACCGAAAGTACCGCGACATCGCGGATCGGGAGGAACTCATCCACCGCCTGGCCGCCGAAGTGCCCGGCCTGTACGCCCCGGCCATGTACGATGTGCAGTACGAAGGCCCGGACGGCCCCATCACGAGCATCACCCCGAAGTACGATGACATTCCGCCCGTGGTCCAGAAACGCTTTATCGAGAACATGGACGACTTCGTGGCCGCCACCCCCATCATTTCGGACAAGGCCATCTTCTCCAGCACGTTTCTGGTGGAAGTCATGCGCGGCTGCGCCCACCGCTGCCGGTTCTGCCTGGCCAGCTATTCGATGCTGCCCGCCCGCGGCCCGTCCAAGGGTCCGCTGATGGACGCCATCCAGCAGGGGCTTCAGCACACCAACAAGATCGGCCTGCTGGGCGCCCTCATTTCCAACCATCCGGAATTCCCCGAACTCTGCGATTTCCTCTCCGCCGAAATGGACAGGAACCCGGACCTCACGTTGTCCGCGTCGTCGCTGCGGGTGGACACCATCACCGAGCAGATCGTGGCAACCTTCGTCAAAGGCCAGCAGCGGCAACTGACCGTGGCCATCGAGACCGGCTCGGAGAAATTGCGCCGCCGCATCAACAAGAACCTGAACCACGCCCAGATCCTCCAGTGCGCCGAAACCTCGCGCAAGGGCGGACTGAAATCGCTGAAGTTCTACGGCATGGTCGCCCTGCCCGACGAGGACGAGAGCAACGTGGAAGAAACCGTGGCCCTGATGAAGGAAGTGAAAAAAGCCAACCCCGGCATGGAGATCGTGCTGGGCTGCTCCAGCTTCGTGCCCAAGGGCGGCACCCCCTTCCAGTGGATGCCCAAGCTGGACAACAAGGCCATCGAGGACCGCTTCAAGATTCTGAAAAAAGGCCTGGCCAAGACCTGTGACGTCCGCGCCAGCAGCCCCAAGTGGGACTATTTTCAGGCCTTTCTCTCACGTGGTGACCGGCGGCTCTCCAAGCTGCTGGTGCGCTTCTACGAGCACGGCGGCTCCTTGGGCCACATCAACCGCTCCATGAAGGAATTGCGCGAAGAAGGCGCCGTGGACTTCCCGGATCTGGACTGGTACGCCCTGCGCGAGCGCCCGGAAAGCGAGATCCTCCCCTGGGACACCATCAACCTGGGTGTTCCCAAAGAGATCCTCTACAAGGAAGGCCAGCCGCCTCCGGGATTTCTTGAAAAATACGGTCGTTCCGAACTGGTGACCAAGTAGCCGGATCATATTCACCGAACGGGTTTCTGATAAAATAGCAGCGGCCAGAATCAGGGAATTCCTTACCATGCAGATCAAACGCCGCCCCACGAAAAAAATCCGCGTCGGCACCGTCGAAATCGGCGGGGATGCGCCCATTTCCGTCCAGTCGATGCTGGTGAATGACACGCGCGATATAACCCAGAGCATTGACCAGATCAAGCGCCTGGCGGACGCGGGCTGCGAGATCATCCGGGTGGCCGTGCCGGATAAGGAGGCGGCGGAAGCCCTCAAGCGCATCGTCCCGGCCTCGCCGATTCCGGTGATTGCGGATATCCACTTCAACTTCCGCCTGGCCCTGCAGGCGGCGGACAACGGCGTCCACGGCCTGCGGGTGAATCCCGGCAACATCGGCAGCAAGGATTTTCTGCGGCAGGTCGTCGCCAAGGCGAAAGAGCGGGAACTGCCGATTCGTATCGGCGTCAACAGCGGCTCGGTGGAAAAACCCATCAAGGCCCTGTACCCGGACGATCTGGTGACCCAACTGGTGGAAAGCGCCAAACTGAATGTGCGCTTATTAGAAGAGGAAGATTTCGACCAGATTAAAGTGTCCGTGAAGGCCAGCGACCCCATGGACGCGGTGGAAGCCTACCGCCGCCTGTCCAAAGAAATCGACTATCCCCTGCACCTGGGCGTCACCGAGGCGGGGACCCTCAAGCGGGGCGTGGTGAAAAGCTCTGTGGCTCTCGGCATCCTGCTTTCTGAGGGCATCGGCGATACGATCCGTATTTCGCTGACGGCGGATTCCATTGAGGAAGTGACCGCCGGGCACGAGATCCTGCGCAGCCTGGGGCTGCGGCAGGCAGGCTCCAACCTGGTGAGCTGCCCCGCCTGCGGACGCTGCGAGATCGATCTGCACGGGCTGACCAACAAGGTGGAGGCCATGGTGGCGAAATACGACCGGATTTACGGGGAGAACCCGCTCCATGTAGCCGTGATGGGCTGCTTCGTCAACGGCCCCGGAGAGTGCGAACGGGCGGATATCGGCATCGCGGGCGGCGCGGGGAATTTCTACGTCTTCAAGGGCGAAGAAAAAATCGCCCGCCTCCAGACCGAGGACGAGGCCCTGAACTTCTTCGAGAAAGAGCTGATCAAAAGCTACCAGGGCGACGCCAGCCTGGAAAACGCCGTGACCGCCGACGAGATCGAGGAAATCGAAAAGCCGGTGACGGTAGCCTAATTGTCATTCCTGCGAAGGCAGGAATCCATCATGGTGAGGCCTTCGGGAATAGATTCCTGCCTTCGCAGGAATGACAGGATTGGGAATGACAGTATTGGCGTTCTGTCCTGAAGGCTTTACGCCCAATCCCATATCGAAGGAGCCGAACGGCTCTATGAAAACGCCCGGTGTGAACCGGGCGGGAGTATAACATCCGATGGCATGTAGGGAAACTTGGAAGATACTCGGAAGATAGAAGCGATATCGTTATGCTTTGGGTTATGCGCTGATACGCAGGCTTGCGACCATAAAGCCCGTCTGCCCACCGCCGTTGTTGCCGGCAAAATGGGTACCAAAACCCTGTTGCCGGTTGCCGCAGCCCTTGTCATCCTTGCCCAGCAGCTTCATGATGATTTGAAGCAGCATGCGGATGATGTCGTTCTTGCCGTCATCCTGATCCTGTTTATCGCACTTTTTGCAGCCCCTGCCGTCCTCGCCGTCCTCCTTGCCCTGTAAGGCCGCCATCAGGGCTTTAAGTAGCGCCTGGATGATTTCATCCCCGCCGTCCTGCTGCTGCGGCTTGTCCGGCCTGCATGGCGAACAGTGGCTCCTGTTACTGTTGCGGCCTTCATTGCAACGCACCTGGGCAAACCGGCCACAATGAATCGTCGTCATATCACAACCCCCTCTTTCAAACACCCGGACGGTCCCCGCCAAGACAACCCCGTCAAGACTGGAACTTACCCGTTTGTTGCTCTCTCTCCCATTAAACACCTGAGTGATCGCGGCGCAGAAACGCCTTAACCCCCTCCTTTAGCATAAAAACAGGGAGCACCCCCTTTTGGAACGGCCTTAAGGATGTTTTAAGAATTAACGGCGGGGATCAAAAGCCGCCAGTTGGATAATCTGGCCGGGCTTCCGTTTGCTGACGACAATGCCGTCGGGCCAGCGAACCTTTTTTCGGCGAATCAGCCGGGCGGGACGAATCAGTTTCGCCTCGTCGCCAAAGGTCACAGGTCTGATGAGCTGCGTGGCCCGCTCGCCCTTCACCCGTTCCCATGGGTGAATGATCAACCGCTCCGTCGATTTCCAGATCAAATCATACAATCCATATTGAGGATTCTGCATACGCTCGACCGCTCTCTCCATTGAATTCGGATGTGAGTGATGTACAGAAATAAAAACATGAGGTTATCGGGAATTGATCAGGAAAAATACGCACACTCCGGGTCAATGCCCCGGAGTGTGCGCGTTTACAGAATTTTTTCGAGATCGTCTAGTAGGAACCGCCACCGTTGAATGCCGTTCCGGCATAGCCACTGTTCGGGCGGCCCGTATTGATGTACTGGCGGGTGCCGTCACCAAAACGAACCTCTTCGACGTTGGTCACGGTGACCTGGTTCTTGTTCTTGCGGTTGTAGTAGTACTGCTGGTCGCCTTCAAAGCGGGACTCCCAGTGCTTTGCCTTGCCGTTCAGCTTGAGCACGTCGTAACCGGCGCCACCGTCAACAAAGAAGTTGTTCTTCTTGCCCTTGATTTCAATCAGGTCGTCACCGCCACCGGCAAAGATGCTGCCGGAGTTCTTCTTGCCATTGACGGTAAAACGGTCGTTGCCGTTGCCGCCGAAGGCGTTGTTGCTGTTCTTCTTGCCCTTCAGCACGAACTCGTTGTGGCCGTAAAAGTCCTGGGCCGTGTTCTGGTTGCGCTTGCCCTTCAGGACCAGCCGGTCGTTACCGGGACCGCCGAAGAGATGGTTGCGGTTGTCCTTGCCCGTGCCGGTCAGCCGGTCATTGCCGGGGCCGCCGTAGAGATCATTGTGGTTGTAGCGGCCCTTGCCCGTCAGCCGGTCGTTGCCCTGGCCGCCATCAAGAATGTTATGGTTGCGCTTGCCCTTGCCGGTGAGGCGATCATTCCCGCCGAAACCCTCGACGATGTTCTGCCATCCGCGGCCCCCGGCGCTGATGCGATTGTTGCGGCCATTGCCGTAAAAATGCCGGTGATACTGATCATAAAACTGTTGCAGGATAATCAGCGTCTGCTGATAAGACGAATACGAAGGATTCCCCGAATACGAATAACCGTACGTCATGGCACACACCCCTGATTGAATTTCCACACCCTAATTATTTGTATTTATATAAAAACAATTTTATTTAAGGCCGGAACGGTTTGTAACGGTTTGTTACAGCAAAAGAAAAAGCCGGATTTGCATCCGGCTCCTGGCTATACATAGGAATAGCGAAGAAGTAAATTGGGGATACTGTGGGAATCAGCGTCTTTTCAATCGCGGCCTTTTCCCGGTCCCCGGCATTCTCTCTCCTTATGCCTGTATGCTCAGCGCCAACAGATAATGATGATGACGCTGCTCGCGCTGTCCCTGCCTTATACGGCTCCCGTCGCCAAACCGGAACTCCTCGATACCGTCCGCCATGACCATGTTTCTGCTCTTTCGGTTATAGAGGAAGGTATTGCCGTTGTGGGACATCATGGACCAGTCCTTTCTGTCCCCTTCCAGTTTGGCCACGTCATAGCCTTCGCCGCCACTGAGGCGAACCCGGTTATCCTTGCCGCCTACCTTGAAGGTATCGTTGCCGCCGCCGCCCGACGCCCGAACCTCATTATGCTTGCCGCCAATACGGAAGTCATCATGACGATCACCGCCAACAGCAGTGTTGCGATTGTGTTTTCCTCCGAGGTTGAATTCATTCCGCGAAAAATCTCCTCCAATTGCCAAATTACGATTATGCCTGCCGTTCTGGTTGAAAACGTTTCTTGAAAAATCGCCCCCGACGGCCATGTTGATGTTGTTTTTTCCGCCCTGGTTGAAGGTGTTGTTCGAAAAGGTGCCATAATAATGATGATGGTGATGATGATGGCAATGACCACCATATCGGGGCATGTGAAACATGCGAAAATCCAGCACATAACTCACGACCTGGACACTCCCTCCGGCCCCCGGCTCTCAGCAGCCGGAACCTCACCTTGTTACCCTGATGTTGATACCTGAACCTCTCCTGTTTATATCAAAACGGCAAAAGCGGGTTTCGGAACAGTGTTAAGAAAGGCTTTATTTTTGCCAGATTGGCTCACAACAGGACAGACGGCCCGCTCTCCACAAACGGACCGTCCTTTCGGTTTCAACAGGGAAACCGTTCCCAAGGCAGCCTGTTACTGTTCCGTATACCGGACTTCCTCGATGTTGACGGCTTCCACGCGGGTGCCGGTTTTCGAGTTGGTGTAATACGTCTTGCCGTCCTTGCACTCCCGCTTCCAGTCGCACCGGCGGCCTTCCAGTTCCAGGGTGTCATGGCCCGAACCACCGTCCACCCTGACGAAATTCTTCTTGCCGCCGACGCGCACCGTGTCGTCGCCGCAGCCGCCGTCCACGTCCACCTTGTTTTTCTTGCCGTTCACGGTCACGGTGTCATCACCGCAGCCGCCGTCAACCGAGACCTTATTCTTCTTGCCGCCGACGCGCACCGTGTCATCGCCACAACCGCCGTCCACGTCCACCTTGTTCTTCTTGCCATGGACGTTAACGGTGTCGTCGCCTTCACCGCCATTGACGGTGACCTTGTTCTTCTTGCCCTTGACGTTGACCCGGTCATCGCCCTCGCCACCCCAGATGCCCACCTGGTTTTTCTTGCCGTGGACGTTGAAGCGATCATCCCCCTCACCGCCAAAGGCAAAATGACGGTTTTTCTTGCCGCCGAGGTCGAAGCGATCGTCTCCGTGACCGCCAAAGGCAAAGCCAAGGTTCTTCTTGCCGCCCAGCTTCAGGTAATCATCGCCGCAACCGCCGAAGAGAGCATTGAGATTGCGTTTGCCGCCGGCTTCGAGGTAATCGTCGCCATGGCCGCCAAACAGAAAATTATTGTTATGATGCCCCCCCGCCTTGATGGAGTCGTTGCCGCCGCCGCCAAACAGGCGGTTGGTTCCAAACGCGGTGTTGGCCGTGATGAAGTCGTTGCCCCCCCGGCCAAATACGCTAATATTGCTTTTAAAGCCCCGGACGGAGATCCGGTCCGAACAGTCGCTGCCCTGCACACGCCTGTCCTGGTGAAACCACCCAAAAACCCCTGTCGTCATGGTACTCCCCCTCTCTTCGGTTCTCTCGAAAAAAACCATGCGCCGAAACGGCACATCACAATGCGGCTATTCGCTCAATTGCTGCTGTCTTCTTCGTACTTCTCCGTATTCGCGCCAATTTCCCCGGTGTGCGATACGGAACGACCCCTGCACTCTCATCTGCATGGATAAAAACCGGAACGTTCTCTTCTGGAACCGGCTGGGAGCGGATTTAAGAATGGTTTAAGAATTGGCGGATCGCCTTTCGGAGGGCTTTCCTTGATGAACGCCTGCGGGTGTAGGAAAATGGTAAACGCTTGGAGAGCATTCACGTTTGTTGCTTGAGGATTGGTTCGTGGTCAATCGCTATCTACTGGAAATCGGAACGGAAGAGCTGCCCCCCGCCTTTATGGAATCGGTCCCGGCGGAGCTGGCCGACAAGGTTCGGGCCGCGCTGGACGAGCAGCGCCTTTCTTACGGGGACGTCACCGTCTACATCACCCCGCGCCGCATTGCCCTGTACATCGACGGGCTGCCCGAAAAGCAGGAAGCCACGGAAGAACTGCACAAAGGCCCCCCGGTGCGCATCGCCTTCGACGGCAAGGGCCAGCCCACCAAAGCGGCGGAAGCCTTCTGCCGCAAGCTGGGCATCGAGGTCAGCCAGGCAAAGAAGGAAACCATTGGCGGGGAAGAGTACCTGATCCACCGCGCCCACGTCCAGGGCCGCTCCACCCAGGATCTGCTGCGCGACATCCTGCCGGAGATCATCCTCAACCTCAGCGGCCCCCGGTTCCAGCGCTGGGGCGATTACGACATCCGTTTCGCCCGGCCCATCCGCTGGCTGGTTTCCGTGTGGAACGACCGGCACATGCCCTTTGAACTGGACCCGCTGACCTCTTCGGATACGTCGCGCGGACACCGGTTCCTCAGCGAAGGTCCGGTCACCGTCGGCAAGGCGGAAGCCTACGCCGGGGTCATGGAGTCCGAAGGCCGGGTCATCGTGGATCATCAGCGCCGCCGTCAGATGATTCGCGACGCCCTCCAGCAGACGGCCACCAGGCTGGGGGGCAAGCTGCCCCCCAACGAGGACCTGCTGGATACGGTCAACCGCCTGGTGGAATACCCCTGGGTACTCACCGGCAACATTGACAAGCGGTTTCTCGACATTCCCAAGGAGGTCATTACGACGGTGATGGCGGCCCACCAGAAGTACTTCCCGGTGGAGCAGGAGAACGGCGAACTGATGCCCTACTTCCTGGCCGTCTCCAACGCCCGGCCCGAAGCCGAAGATACCATCCGCCAGGGAAACGAGCGGGTGCTGAAGGCCCGGCTGGAAGACGCCCGGTTCTTTTTTGACGACGACCGGGGAAAAAAGCTGGAGTCCCGCCTGGAAGACCTCAAGGGCATCACCTTCCAGAAGGGGCTGGGAAGCATGTACGACAAGACCCGGCGCCTCATCGCCCTGGCGGAGCATATCGCCCGGATGCTGAAGTACGACCAGGCCCTGCATGAAAAGACCCGGCGGGCCGCGACCCTGGCCAAGACGGATCTCGTCACCGGCATGGTGTTCGAACTGACCGAACTGCAGGGGGTCATGGGCCGCAAGTACGCCGAACTCGAAGGCGAACCGCCGGAGGTCTCCGAGGCCCTGTTTGAGCAGTATCTGCCCCGATTCATGGGAGACGCCGTCGCCACACAGCCGGTGGGCATCGCCGTCAGTCTGGCGGACAAGCTGGATACCATGGTCGCCGTCTTCAGCCAGGAAAAGGCCAAGATGCCCACCGGCTCCAAGGACCCCCTGGGCCTGCGCCGGATGGCCAACGGCATCATCCTGACCATCATCCTCAACCGCCTCAACGTCAACCTCCCCGAACTCCTGGCGGAAGCCTACCAGCTGGTGGCCACCGGCAGCAAGACCGCCCTGGCCGGGCCGGACGAAACCCGCGAGCGCATCGAAGCCTTCATGCTCCAGCGCCTCAAGGGCATCCTGCTGGATCAGGACTACCGCTACGATATCATCGACGCCGTGGTGGATGCCCGCGATCCCTTTACGGATCTCACCGACACCATCCGCCGCCTGCAGATCCTCAAGGTGCTGACCGGCAACGAGGCCGGGTTCCTGGAAATCTACGAACCGGCCAACCGCATCTGCCGGATTCTGGGAGACAACTACAATCCCGACGCGCAGCTTTCGGACGTGAATCCGAAGTATTTCAGCGATGACAACGAGAAAGCCCTGTTCGAGGCCATAGGAAAAGTGGATGAGACCGCCGACTACGAAAGCTTTACGGCTTCCCTGGGCACGCTTTTCGTGGCCGTGACCCGTTTCTTTGATAACGTCCTCGTCAACGATCCGGATGAAAACGTGCGTCAAAATCGCTATAATCTATTAAGCCTGCTGAACCGGTTCTACATGAGGCTGGCGAATTTTTCACGCCTGGTGGTTTCGGGCGGGAAAGGGGACTAACAGAGAGTCAGGTATGAGCAGAGATTTCGAGCTTCCGGTCGACGTACCCAAGAAATCCGAGATCGTTCAGCAACGCATCGGGTTGATCATCACCGTGTCGATCATCGGGGTCATCGTCTTCCTGTTGTTCCTGCTGTCCATCAACCTGGGGCTGGTGCTGGCCAAGGGGGCGTCCTCGCTGCCGGATATCAAGATCCTGGAAACCTACCATCCCAACCAGAGCACCCGGATCTTCGACCGCTATAACAACCTCATCGCCAATATCCATGGTGACGAGGACCGGGTCGTGGTTCCCCTGTCCCAGATCAGTCCCAACATCCAGCGGGCTGTCATGGCCATCGAGGACAACCGCTTCTACCAGCACAACGGGGTGGACGTCCGCGGCACCTTCCGGGCGCTGCTGACCAACGTGCGCGGGGGCGACGTGCAGGGAGGCAGCACCCTGACCCAGCAGTTGGTCAAGAACCTTTTTCTCTCCCCCGAACGCTCCTATACCCGCAAGCTTGCCGAAGCCCTGCTGGCCATGCGGGTGGAAAAGCATTACCCCAAGAACAAGATCCTGGAAATGTACATGAACCAGGTTTACTGGGGCAACCAGGCCTACGGCATCGAGAAGGCCGCCCGCCGCTACTTCCGAAAGCCCGCCAGTGACCTGAGCATTGCCGAATCCGCCCTGCTGGCCGGGCTGTTGAAAGCCCCCGAAGGGATTTCCCCCTTTAACTATCCCCAGGCCGCCCGCCGCCGACAGCTGGAAGTACTGGCCAAAATGGTCGAATACGGCTACATCAGCGAGGAACAGCGCAAGGAGGCGGCCAATGAAACCATCGTCCTGAACAACCGGCAGCCCAAGCCCTCCAAATACCCCTATTACGTTACCTACGTCATCCAGGAACTGGTTGAAACCTACGGAGAGGACGTGGTGCGCCGCGGCGGCCTGAAGGTCTTCACCGCCATTGATCCGGAAATACAGGAAGCCGCCGAAAAAGCGCTGATCGGCAAGGTCAAGGGCTTTTCGCCCTATACCCATGTCACCAACGGGGCCTTGGTGGCCGTGGATGTTCCCACCGCCGAGATTATCGCCCTGGTCGGCGGCGTGGATTTCGAAAAGAGCCAGTTCAACAACGCCACCCAGGCCAAGCGGGCCGCAGGGTCCCAGTTCAAGCCGTTCGTCTATCTCACCGGTTTCCGCCTGGGCGTGATTACGCCGGAATCCCCCATTTCCGACCGGCCCGTCTCCTTCAACACGGGTTACAGCGTCTGGAGTCCGAAAAACTGGGACGGCAAGTACATGGGCGCCATGGACGTCCGCAAGGCCCTCTTCCTCTCCCGCAATACCCCCACGGTGCAGATCGGCATGAAGGTCGGCATGGAGGAAATCATCAAGACCGCCCGTCTGACCGGTGTGGAAGCCCATATCGATCCGAATTTTTCCAGCGTGTTGGGGTCCTCAGGCATTTCTCCGCTGGAGATGACCACCGCCTTTTCCACCTTTGCCCGCGGCGGGGTCCGCCAAAAGCCCAGCGCCATCCGGCGGGTGGAAAACGTGGAAGGCAAACCGCTGCCCATTGAAAAGGACCGGCCCGTCCAGACGCTGGACCCGGAATCCGTGGCGCACCTCAACTCCATTCTGGTTGACGTTGTGGAGAAGGGGACCGGCAGAAGCGCCCGGTTGCCGGGCCGCACCGTTGCCGGAAAGACGGGGACCACCGACAAGGTACGCGACATCTGGTTTACGGGCTACACGCCGGATATGGTTTGCACCGTCTGGATGGGCAACGAGAAGTACGTTCCCCTCAATGGGGTCTTCAGCTTCAACTCGGCGGAGGTCTGGCATGACTTTGCCAAGCGGTACTACGAGATCCGGGAGATCCCGCCCACCGAATTCCCCACCCCCGAAGAAGGCAAGGTCATGAAGCAGGGTATGATGGTTCTGAACGTCGCCCCCAAGGCAACTTCTTCACCGGACTTTGAGGGCGGTGTCCCCCGTCACCGCCCGCCGTTGCCGTCCATTGAGCCGGGAACCATTGGCCCGTCGGCTTCGGAGCAAATGTACAGTACCTTTGAGAACACGTACGAGCCGATCTTTTCGGGGGATCAGCCCGTCAATTCCACCCCGCAGCCACCCGGCAGTATCGGGCCGCCGGTGCCCGGCCCCGTCCCTGTGCCTCCCGGAGGCCCCGCTCCGACCATCGGCCCGGCGACGGAAAGTCCCGGCGGCAGAAACGGATGATCGTCGAAATGGACGCCCGGATTGTTGTACACTAAAGATCAGTCGGAGCAGGGACCCGCGGCATGAAATACCATTTTATCGATGAAGAACTGCCCTACAAGGGCGACGCACTGTCCAACCACTGGATCTACCGGAACGTGGGGATTTTGGGCGATGCTGTGGTGGCCTTTACCGGCTCGTGCAACGTGGACGTCTCCCGGATGGTGGATCTTGAGGATGTCCTCAACGAGGATTACATCTACTCCGAGAACATGCTCCACTTCATCATCGAGGTGTTCGGCATCGACCTGGAGGAGGGGGTGCTTATCCAGCGGCTCTTTTCCTCTATCATCCAGGACCGGATCAACACCGAACGGGGCGAGCTGATCGTCAAACGCCGGGGCGACGACCTCTTCTTCAGGGACACCAAGAAGCTCTCCGTCTCCATCTGCACCATCAGTCCCACGTCCATTCTCATCCACTGCGGCCTCAACATCGATGCGTCCGGGGCGCCGGTGGAGGCCGCGGGCCTGCACGCGGATCTCGGCATTGACGACGTGCAGTCGCTGGCCGTCTCGTGCATGCGGATGCTGGCCGAGGAGTGGGAAGACATCAAGCGTTCCACGTGCAAGGTGAGGGCCGTTGTCTAGATGGGCGTCAGAAACATACTAATCCTGTTCTTTTCCACCATGGCCGTGTCCCTGGTGATTCTCATCGTCCTGTTCAACCTGGTGTTCAAGAACTTCGAGATGGAATTCGACACCCGGATTCCGGAGTCGGCACCGACGCTGGAGTCGCTGGGCGACCGGGAGGGAGCCGACGGCTTCAAGGCGGAGAACGTACTGAATTCCAGCGTGCGGGTACCCGACGGGTACAGCGGCGCCCCGGTCACCAAAACGTCTACCGCGGAGGGGGCCGGAGAAACGGACTCGCAGCGCCAAGGCAGCCATAACGACGCCGACACGCCGGTCGCCGAAATTATCAACCCGCCGGAACCGGGCCAGGCCGTACCACCCACCCCGCCTCCTGGCATCCGCCCCGGAACCCCGGACAGCGAACCTCATCGTCCGGCCATTCCCACGGCGCATATTGAGCCGGAACCGGCCAACACCCTGTACCAGGTTTATATTGACGGCTTTGCCAGCGAAGAGGCCGCCCGCGCCAAGGTGGACGCCCTGAAGGCGGGCGGCGTGGAGAGCTTCGTCAGCACCGCCGGCGGGCGGCCCGTGGTCAAGCTGGGCACCTTCTCCAGCCGCGAAAGCGCCGACGCCGTCGCCTCCCAAAACGGCGCCAAGGTCCGTAAAGTCAACTAACACACAAGCAGGGAACCGATGTTCAAAAAACCGATCACCCTCCTCCTGATGGCCATACTTTGGCTGTCACTATTAGCTACATCGGCTTTGGCCAAAGAGTCTGCCGGATTGCAGCAACTCGCGCAAAGCGTCACTGCTACAAATATGGGGAGTTATGATGAGGCCATTCGCCTGAACTACCAAGCCATAGAAGCCGTCAAGAACGCTTCGCTGGATCATCGGCAATTCGTGACCTCCCAAGCTTATGCGAATCTGGGCACGATTTACTGGATACAGGGCAAGTACGGGGACGCAGAAACAACCCTCAAGAAAGCTATCCAGGTTCAGGAAAGCTATTTGCCGACTAACCATTCTTCCCTCCTGATGAGTTATAACAATCTGGCAAATATCTACAAGGACACCGGACGTTATGGGGCAGCGGAACCTCTTTACCGCAGAGCAATCGAAGGCATGGAAAAAACCGGCGACCCAGAACTTGCGGCAGTGCTGGACAACCTGGGCGAAAACTACCGGCTCCAGGGAGCGTATGCAGAGGCGGAACCCTTATATAAAAGAGCTATTGCCCTTTATAAAAACCAGAAAAACAGCAAACCAAGTGCCACTGCCAAAGCAATGGCTAACTTGGCAACACTTAAGTTAGAAACGGATCAGTTTCAGGAAGCCCTCGAACTATATAAAAAATCCTTAGAGCTTCAGCAAAAGGATTTACCCGCTGAGCATCCCCATATTGGGATGACTCAGGGGAATATCGGTACTGCCCTGATTTCTCTCAAGCAGTTTTCAGAAGCACAGGCTATTTTGGAAAAAGCTCTCAAAACGCTGCGTAATGGTTTACCTAGCGATCATCCTTATATTGCTCTTCATGAAAACAACCTGTGCATAGCCTTGTCAGCTCAGCAAAAAATTGCCAATGCCGAAGTTCACTGCCTGAAATCTCTGGAGATATATGAGCAAAAGCTTGGCCCTGACCATGCCAAGACACGACAAGCTGCCCAAAATATCCTTGACATGTACATATTGAATGGTCAGCCCGGAAAGGCAGAAGCGTTCAGGAACAAGCTGGATTCAAACACCGGCACGTCAGCCGAAAAAGACTATAGCAACTGGGAACAGGTTACCCCAGAAGGTGCAAGCGAGATGGTGGGGACGCCTCGGGAAACCAATTGGGAAAAGCACCGGGATCTGAGCCTGCGCTACATGTATCAGGGGCGGTTCACGCAAAGCGAGGCCGAAATCAAACGGGCCCTGGAGACCGCCCGTGATTCCGGTGAAAAAGAGTCCGTTTTGGTCAGTCTGAGAGACAATCTGGGCTCGATTTACCGCGCACAGAAAAAATATGAGGAAGCCCTTACCGAGTACCAGTACAGTCTGGATTACCAACGCAATCGACCAGATCGTGATGCATTTTCCCTGGTGATCACCCTGGCAAACATCGGCGAGGTTTACCAGGCGCAAAAGAACTATCCCGAAGCGGAAAAATACCTTCTTGAAGCCATCTCCTTGACCGATACCAGCATGCCAATGGCCGATATTCCCTACGCAACGCTGGGCTTTGTCTACAAGAACTGGGGCAAGCCGGACAAGGCAGAAACAATGTTGGCCAAGGCACTGGAACTCAGCAAGGACAGACCTGCGGAACAGACCCGGCAACATCGGCCTGGGGTCCTGAGAGGCCTGTTTTCCATCTACCTGGACCAAGGCCGGTTTGAGGATGCTTTGCCCCTGCTGGAGAAATCCATCGCCCTGGCAGAAGCAAGCGGATCTACAGAACTCCGTGACATGCGAAACTTGGAAGGCAGGCTCAAAGAGGCCGTTTCCCTGAAAAAGTGGAACTGGCATATGAGAAATGCCCAGGTTCATCTGCAAAAACAGGCCCCGGATCAGGCCGAGAAACATGCCCAGGAAGCCCTGAGCCTGATTCGAAAGCTCAAGCCGGACTCCGCCGAGGAAAGTGCCACCCTGACCGTGCTGGGAAGCAGTCAACTTGCCCAGCAACAGTTCGTTCAAGCCAAGACCTCCCTGTCCCGAGCAAAAACCCTGGCCCAACAACACTACCCCTCAAACAGCGAGCCGGTGACCATTATCAACCGGTTACTGGAGATGGCTCAAAGCCGGTAGGGGAAAAGGTGGAAAGAGTCGGCCATAAGCCGGGTTCTGTCTTGACGGTCATCTGTCTGGGAGATTCGTCTCCGAATCCCTCAAGCGGTTTGTTCTGGAAGCGGACGGGCCGCCCATGTGCTTCCATGACCTTGCTCCGGTCGGGGTTTACCTGGCCAGGGCCTCTCGACCCTGCCGGTGAGCTCTTACCTCACCGTTGCACCCTTGCCTGTGCCTTTCGGCCATCGGCGGTCTGCATTTCTGTGGCACTGTCCTCGCGGTCACCCGCACCGGGCGTTACCCGGCGACCTGCCCTGGGGAGCCCGGACTTTCCTCAGATACGGTTTCCCATACCCGCGACCGTCCGTCCGACTCTTTCCTTGTGTATTATAGAATACTCATTATGCTTTTTACAGAATATAAGCTAAATGGGCTTCGCGTATTAGAAAATCTTATTTCCAGGTCTGAATTTCGGACGATTCATCAGGCAGTGGCCTCACTTAGCCTTTTTACCCATCCTGATACCTGCAAACAAGTTGAAAACCGAAATATTTTTCAGATTATTAGAGCAAGCAGTTCCAGAGATCGAGGGCAATATACCAGCCTAAATGGCCAAATCCTGATGCTTGATGATAACTTGGGGCCTACTGAAGCCTTTCTTTGGGCAAATAACTTGAAAAGAAACTACGAGCACTTACAGTTCAATCATGTATATTCCGACCCTAAAAACCCTTTGCTTTATACCAATTTATGTAACCTTGTCGTCACCCCCGCATTTTTAGCAAAACTGACCGACTCCACTGTCTCAAAACTATTGAAGTTCCGTTCTTTTGAACTTTATGGATTTGTTCCTGAAGGCCATCTCCCACCTGAGAAACCTGTTGATTATGAAAAACTACAGTGGGCTGATCCGCTTCCTTACCAATCAGATTTGGAAGAATTGCTTATTCGTCGGATGGCAACGAAAAAGAAAAGCCGTATAGTGAAATCTGCTAGAGAGTTGGGCTGGTACTTCACTGACTGCAAGCCGGATACACGCCTATAAAATATGTTCCAATCCATAAACCAACCCGCTGAGGCCGAGGACTTTCTTGCAGGCCAGGGCGACACCGGGCATGAAGGAGGTGCGGTCGATGCTGTCGTGGCGGATGGTCAGGATCTGGCCAGGGCCACCGAATAAAACCTCCTGATGGGCGACGAGACCCGGCAGGCGGACGCTGTGAATCTGGATATTGCCGGGGCCTTTGCCGCCCCTGGCCCCGGGATAAGTCTCCTTCTCCGGCGCATTGGTGGGGCCGAAGGCTTCCCGGCCCGATGCCTTCAGGCCGTCGAGCATTTTTTCCGCCGTCTTGATGGCCGTCCCGCTGGGGGCGTCGGCTTTCTGGTTATGGTGCAGCTCGATGATCTCGGCATGGTCCAAGTATTTCGACGCTTCTTCGGCGAACTTCATCAGCAGCACGGCGCCGATGGCAAAGTTGGGAACGACCATGCCGCCGATGCCGCGCGTTTCCAGCGCCTGGCGGATTTTGCCCAAATCTTCCGGAGACAGGCCGGTGGTCCCGATGACCGGGCGGCAACCGGCCTCGATGATGGCCAGAGCGTTGGGCAGCACGGCCTCGGGATGGGTGAAGTCCACGCAGACCTGCGCGCCGCTGTTGGCCAGTGACTCCTTCAGGTCACCGGTAATGGCGATGCCGCAGGGTTCGGACATTCCGGCAACAGTCGCCGCATCCTGCCCCGTGTTCAGCTTGTCCACGGCGGCCACCAGGGTGAGGTCCGGGTCATTCAGCACCGTCTTGACCACCTCACGCCCCATTTTCCCTCCGGCCCCGGAAACCAGGACGGTGACAGCGGATGCAGAACTCATGGGTTTATTCTCCCTGAACGGATGAAACGGGTGTGGAGGGAGCGGCCTCAGGGGCGCTATCCGGATTCTCCGGGTCCTCCGCCTTCGGTGGCGGTTCGGGCTGCAACCCCAAAACCGGCATCGGCGTCTTGCCTTTGTGGAAGGCTACCTGATTCAACCATCTTAGATCCACCTGGTCAATTTCACCGCGCAACCGATTGATCTCCGGCACCAGAGGCCCCAGCCGGGCGAGACGTTCGGGGGTCGTGGCGTCGAGCCGACCGATCCGCACCCGCACATGCTCAAAGTAGGCGTCGATATTGTGGGGATTGCGGGCATCCACAAACCCCAGAGAAAGCCCCCGGATGCTGCCAAGCTGATAGGTCAGCACATCCAGCTCTTCCAGGTATTCCGGCGTGAGGATGCTTGCGGGGGGCAGCATCAACCGGGCCAGCCGGTCATCCGGAAAAGCGCTCTTCGCCCTGGCGTAAGGCTTCAGCAGAACCGGGCGGTAATCGGCCCCTACGATGGCGTAGGGACGCTCGTCTCCGAATTTGCGGTACAGTTCGCCCCAGGGCTTCTTTTCCAGGAGCGTCAACTCCAGCCGGGCGGGAAAAAGCCGACGCCTCACGTAAAGCTCACTGATAACGGGATATTTTCCCTTCAGGATAGTTTCAATCTGCTGGGGATCGATGCTATAGACGGGTTCACCGGTGTAGGCCTCAATCACCGGCATGATCTCTTCCGGTTCCAGCAGTTCAAGGGCGGACAGGCTGACGCGCCTGCCGTCAAACACCCAGAGATCGGCGGTGGCGAATTCCCAGATAGCAAAGGCCAGCACGGCGGCAAAGCAGAGTTTGATCAGGATGCGAAGGCGACCGTAAAGCACCCGCAGCTTCTTCTGCCGTCGCCGCTTCTGGAGGAAGGCTTTCTGCCGATTGCGGGCGCGGTCGATATCCTCTGTCGAGCGTCCCTGCAAACCGTCGCCGGTTTCCTCGCCATCCTCCCTGCCAGGCTCCACATCCCCGTCTTTCTCATCACCCTCTTCGGGGGGCTTGGCGGGCATCCGCTCCATCAGCAGGACGTTTTTCGGCGCGGACGCCTTTTCCTCCGGTTCCGGGACGGACTCCTGGGGCGTATCGCCAGTACCGGCATCTTCCACCCCGGCTTGCGCCGGGCTTGCGGCGTCAACCGCCGCTCCAACCGGCGCTTCGGAAGAATCGGAGGCAGGCTCCTGCGGGCTTTGCTCTGCCGGTTTGTTTTCCTCGGAATCCATCAATCTCTCCGGTGTGTGCCTCTGGCTCTCTAAACGGCTGCCGTCTTCAGGATGTTTTCCACGAGCTGATCGTAGGAGATGCCCATCGCCTTGCACTGGGCGGGCAGGTCGCTCAGGTCCGTCATGCCTGGAATCGTGTTGACCTCCAGGATGTAGAACCGCCCTTCCGCGTCCGCCACAAAGTCGATACGCGAGACGCCGTGGCAGCCCACCGCCCGGTGGGCCTTCAGGGTGGCTTCCTGGATGGCTTTCGTAACGTCATCGGGGAGTTCTGCGGGCAGGACGAACTCGGTGAGGCCGTCAGTGTACTTGGCCTCCTGGTCGTACCACTCGGTCTGGGTCCGCAGTTCCAGAATCGGCGTGACCGTGGGAACGCCGTCAATATCGACAACTCCCACCGTCAGGGATTTTCCAGGGATATACTGCTCAACCATGACAACGGAGGCATACTTTCCGGCCTCCTGTACGGCGGCTTCGAGTTCCTCCGGTGTGTTGACCTTGGACATACCGACGCTGGACCCCTCGCTCACCGGCTTGACCATCACCGGAAACGTGCTGTTATAGCTGACGCCCGCCAGTTCCCGCTGGTAGCCGTTGCCCAGGTGGAGTGTGGCCGAGGGGGCGACAGGCAGCCCGGCGGAAGCCAGCAGCCGCTTGGTCACGTCCTTGTCCATGGTGATGGCGCTGGCGGCCAGGCGATTGCCCGTATAGGGAATCCCCATGATCTCCAGCAACCCCTGGATGGCCCCGTCTTCGCCATATTTTCCGTGAAGGGCCAGAAAGGCCACCTCGATGCCGTCTTCCCTGAGCCGTTCGGCAATGTCACGCCCCACATCGATTTTGACGGCGTTCTCGTAGCCCAGGCGCAGCAGGGCCTCATGACAGTTTTTCCCCGATCGCAGGGAGACCTCGCGCTCCGAGGACATGCCGCCACACAGGACGCCGATGCGGGCGCTCTTGCCGATGGTTGCTTTAGTGTGCCCCAATGCCTGCTCCTCCGGTCAGTTCATGCCACAGTTCAAGCTCCTCCGGGGTTGCGTCCCCGATAAGCAGGTTTTCCGGCGTTACGTCCACCCCGTACTCCGCCCGGATTGCCCGTTTCATGCGAAGCATCAGGCGCAACAGGTCGGTGGAGGTGCCGTGACCCGTATTGACAATAAAATTGGCGTGCAGCGGGCTGACCCGGACACCGCCCTCGGCCCAGGCTTTGGCGCCCAGCTGGTCCAGCATCCAGCCCGCCGTCATTTTGCCTTTGTCCGAGGCTTTCGGATACGGGTTCTTGAACACGCTCCCGCCATTGGGTTCCGTGGGATGATGCTTTTTCCGAAAGCTGACGCTGCCCTCCATGAGCCGGACAATGTCGTCATGATTGCCGGGCCGGAACGTCAGTTCGGCCTCCAGCACCGCATGTTTCCTCGGATCGATGGCGCTGTGGCGGTAGCTGTAGTGAAGCCGGTCCGGTCCCCAGGTTTCTATGGAAGAACTTTTCAGGGCACCGGTTTCGAGATTATAGAGGGTGACGGATTTCACCACTTCCGAGGTTTCCTGGCCGAGGGCGCCCGCATTCATCCGTAC
Source organism: Candidatus Neutrinobacter sp. (assembly GCA_039794365.1). Lineage (GTDB taxonomy): Bacteria > Cyanobacteriota > Vampirovibrionia > Vampirovibrionales > Vampirovibrionaceae > JBDIVN01. The sequence goes on from JBDIVN010000002.1 coordinate 239,459, forward strand.
AGCGCCGCCCACCGTACCGGGGATGCCGATCATGAACTCCCCGCCGCTCAGGGAGCGTTCCTCCGCCCACTTGGCGGCCTTGGCCAGATGGACCCCGGCGCCGAACACGCCGGTCTGCCCGTCCGCCTCGCGAACCCAGTTCATCTTGCGGGTGATCAGCGTGATGCCCCGGATACCCGCCGAGGCAATGATCAGGTTGCTGCCCCAGCCGATGACGGTGAACGGCCCGCCCGAAGCCTTGACCCTGTCCAGTACGGACACGGCTTCATCGAACGAGGCGGGCTGGTAAGCCTCATCGATGGGTCCGCCGATACGGTACGTGGAAAACTGGGCGCCCGTATAGGCTCCTGTGGATTCAAGGGCGCAGGCGGTCATGCGGGCCACCCCCGCAGAAGCTGGGTAATGTTGCCCGCCCCCATGGAAAGCACCACGTCACCGGGGGACAGGCCGGAACGTAGCTTGTCACGCAGCTTCCCCCAGTCGGTATCGGGGAAGTAGCGAACCTCCGGGTACTTGCCCGAAGCGACAACGGCCTCGTAGAACGCCCTGCCGTCCACACCTTCGATAGGTTGCTCGCCGGCAGCGTACACGTCGGTCAAATACAGGACATCCGTCCCCTCGAAGGCGTTGACGAATTCGTTCCAGAGGGCTTTAAGCCGTGTGTAGCGGTGAGGCTGGAAGATGGCGGTGAGGTGTCCCATCCCTTCCTGATACTCGACGGCGGCTTTCACCGTCGCCTGGACCTCCGTGGGATGGTGGGCATAGTCATCGACAAGGGTTGCCCCCTGGCAGGTGCCCACAATCTCGAAACGGCGGCCCATTCCCTGAAAATTCTGCAGCGCTTCGGCCATCGGCTCGAAGGGCAGATCCAGCATATCACCGAAGGCAATGGCCACCAGGCCGTTAAAGAGCTGGTGCCGTCCCGGAACCGCCATAATCAGCTCACCGAGCATCCGGTCCTTCCGGTAGACGTAGCCAAGGTAGCAGCCCCGATCATAGTCGCGGGCGTTCTTCAGGTTATAGGTCAGATAAGGCTCATGCCCGCTGAAAATATCGCCGGGGGCCAACAGGACCGGCTCAAACCCAGGATGGCCGCCCTCACCCAGGAACTCGTCCAGAATCGCCTTCGTGTTTGGGCAGGACACGTTGAAGAGCACCTTGCTACCCGCGGGCAACTGGCGCAGATACTGGCGGAAGGTGTCCTCCAGCTGGGCCATGCCGCCCCCGTAGTGGTCCGGGTGATCCAGTTCCAGATTAAGAATCACCGAATGGGTGGGGGTATAGCGCAACAGGGTACCGTCACTCTCGTCGAGTTCCGCCACCGCCACCTTGCGATCCTTGCCCAGCACGGCATTGCTCTCGAATTCGGGAATCCTGCCACCGGCGATAATGGTGGGCGCCACACCGCCCGCAGTCAGGACCACCCCCGCCATGCCGGTGACGCTGGTTTTGCCGTGGGAGCCGGACACCCCGATGGTCGTTTCATGCCCCATCGCCTCGCCGTGCAGAATTTCGCACAGCAGGTCGGAGCGGTGAAACACGGGCATATTACACTCACGCGCCCGGCGGATCTCCGGGTTCTCCTCGCTCACTGCCGTGGTGGCCACGACGATGGCATCCTCCGGCACATTGGCGGCATCGTGGCCCCGAAAAATCCGTGCCCCTTTTGAGGCCAGATAGAAGGTGTTGGGGTTCTCACCCAGATCCGATCCGCTGACCGTAAAACCGGAATCGACCAGCAGCCGGGCCAGCCCGCTCATGCCGATGCCCCCGACGCCCACAAAGTGAATGGGACGGTTTTTATCGAGTTTCAGGGTGCTTCGGGAATCGGTGGAAAGGGTCATACGGATTTCTCTCTGTTATGCGGAAGGCACCGGCTGGCCCTTACCGCGTTCGCGAACATAGTCCTGCACCACCTCGCGGTCGTCAAAGTGGATGGTGCGGTCGGCCAGGATCTGGTAGTCCTCGTGGCCCTTGCCCGCAACGACGATGATATCGTTGGGGTTGGCCAGATCGATGGCCTGATGGATAGCTTTTCGTCGATCCGGATCAACCACCATGCGCTGCGGATCGAACTTGCGAATGCCGTTGAGGATATCGGTGATGATCTGCTGGGGATCTTCCGTGCGTGGATTGTCGGAGGTGACCACCAGCACGTCGGCCAGCCTTTCGGCGATGGCCCCCATCTTGGGCCGCTTGGTGGCGTCGCGGTCGCCGCCGCAACCGAAAACGGCAACCAGGCGTCCGCCTTCGGGCGTCACCTGGCGGGCGGCGGAGAGGATGTTCTCCAGACCGTCCGGCGTGTGGGCATAATCGACGATGACAAAGGGTTCCGTGGCAACCACCTCGAAGCGTCCCCGGACGCCGCGCACCTCCTCCAGGGAACGGACACACTGTTTCAGGGGGATTCCCAGCGCCAGCCCGCCCGCAATGGCGGCCAACGCATTATAGACGCTGAATTCGCCTGCGATACGCAGTTTGACATCCGCCGAACCCTGGGGCGTCACCACCTTGAAGGTTGCCCCTTCGATGCTGTAGACCATGCTTTCGGGCCGCACATCCGCCTCCGGCGATTTGATGCCGTAGGTGTAAATCCTGATACCCTCCGGGCAGGCCGCCAGAAAACGATCAGACCACGGGTCATCGCGGTTGATGACCGCCGACGGGTTTTTGGCGGGATCGAGACGGCTGAAGAGCAGGCATTTGGCGTCGCAGTACTTCTCCATGGTCATGTGGTAGTCCAGGTGATCCTGGGTGAGGTTGGTGTGGACGGCCAGGAGAAAGTCGCACCCGTAGACCCGGTACTGCTCCAGGGCATGGGAGCTGACCTCCATCACCACGTACTCCATCCCGTCGCTGACCATGCCGGCCAGAATCCCGTGAAGCTCAATGGCCAGCGGGGTGGTCAGCCCGGTGGTCGTGTACCCGGCAGCGCTGGCCTTGGCGCTACGCTGGCCCAGGGTGCCCACCAGGCCCACGGACTTGCCCCAGTCGGCGATCATCTTCTCGATGAGGTGGGTGACGGTGGTCTTGCCGTTGGTGCCGGTCACGCCCACCAGCTTCAGCCTGCGGCCCGGATCACCATGCATCCGGCTGCTGAGGGCGCCCAGGGCCTCGTAGGTATTGTTCGCCTCGAACACCGGCACATTTTCAGGCATGTCGTACTGGCCCCGACGGGTTTTTTCAGCAACCACGGCCACGGCGCCAGCCTCAACGGCTTTTCGGATGTACTGGTGGCCGTCGGTCTGGGTGCCGACGAGGGCCACGAAGACCACCCCACCCCCCGCCTTTCGGGAGTCGCTGGTGACCGAGGCCACGTCGCGGTCGGCAAACTGCCGGGCCACATCGGGATTGGCCGGGGTCAGCAGATCAAGGTTGAACAGGTCCTGAAATTTCATGGAATCCTCCGGGTTACCGGGTTGACGATGCGGCCCGAAGCGGGGTCGAATCAGGCTTCTGGCCGGGTTGTGCTGATATTTTAGCAGGAGTGATGCCCAAATAGCTAACGGTTTCTCTGGCAACCGCCCTGAAGATGGGACCGGCCACGGTGCTGCCCCACGCCTCGCCAATCCCCGGCGAGTCCACCACCACCATGATCAGCACCTGGGGATCTTCCGCCGGAAAGTAGCCGATGAACGACGTAAACCGGCTGTCCTCGTATCCCCGGCCATTCTCTCTGGGTTTGCGCGAGGTCCCGGTCTTGCCCGCGATGCGGATGCCGGTTTCCTCCCGAAGCCGTACCGTTGAGGTGGAAGCGGTTTCGATGCTCTCGATCAGCAGATCCGTCACCGTGGCCGCGGTTTCCTTGGATAGCACCCGGCGGCTGACCTTCTGGTAATCGTTCTGGACGATGTAGGGTTTGTTCCAGATGCCGCCGTTGGCCACGGTAGCAAAAGCCGCCGCCATCTGAAGCGGCGTGGAGGCAATGCCGTAGCCGTAACCGATGCTCGCATGGGTGGATTCGTCCCAATCAGCAGCGGGGATCAAAATCCCACTGGACTCGCCGGGCAGATCAATGCCGGTCTTGGAACCAATCCCCAACAGGCGAAGCAGTTCATGGTACTTCTGGCGTGGAATCTGCATGGCAATCTTGGCGCTGCCAATGTTGCTCGAATGCTGCAGCAGGTAGACCAGATCGATCATGCCGGGGTGGGGGCGCTTGTAATAGTCGTAGTTCTCGATGTTCCAGCCACCAATCCGCATCCGGCCCGTATCCAGGATACGGGTATTGCGATTGATCACCCCGGTTTCCAGGCCACAGGCCACGGTCAGGATCTTCATGGTGGAACCGGGCGGGTAGACGTCGGTAATCGCCCAGTTTTTCAGGTGTTCGGAGGGCGCCTGGTGAAACTGGTCCGGCGCGTACCGGGGCCAGACCGCAAAAGAAAGGATTTCGCCGGTGCGCGGGTCCATCATGATGACCGCCCCGCGCTTGGCCTTGCTCCGTTCGATCCCGGCCTCCAGTTCACGCTCGGAGATGTATTGCAGCCGGGAATCGATGGTCAGGGTCACATCCTCCGCCTTGGGCACCGTCACCAGGGCTTCCGGGTTCAGCCGTTCCATCTGGATCACCCCGCCCCGGCCGTCAAGCTCGGCGGAAACCAAGGCATCGGGCCTTTTCTTCAGGATGTGGGCGGCGGTCCGCTCGACACCGGCACTGATGTCCGCCTCGTCGTTAACATAGCCCAAAATATGGGCCGCCAGGGAACCCTGGGGGTAATTGCGAACGGTCTTCTTGGAAAAATCCATGCCCGGCACCGGGATATGCCGGGTCATCGGCTGGCCATCATCACCTATCAGGGGCTTGTTGGTTTTGCTGTCCTGAAGGGCAATGGTGATCCGGGTATCCAGAATCTGATCCACGATAGACTTTGGAATATTACGGGCTACCCGGATGGTCGGCATGGATTCCCTGGTGTGATCCAGCATCCGGGTCAGGGTGGTTTCCGACATGGACAGCACCGGAGCGATCGCCGAGGCGATCTGCTGCGGGGTCGCCTTGTGATAATAGCCCGGATGGGCGTATAGATCGTAGAGGATGGAGTCCTGGGCAAGAATCACCCCGTTGCGGTCGAGGATGCGCCCCCGATTGTAAAGCACACTGGCCTGATTCCGGGATTGCCGGGCCTTCGTCGTCAGTTCGGCGGACTCGACCACCTGGACAAACACCAGCCGGAAGGCAACCGCCAGGCCGATGGCGGCAAACAGGGCAAAGACGAAATAGAAGCGCCAGAGCCTCCGGCGTTCAGGGGCTGGCTTCCTGGGGCGGGGATGATGGCGCTTCTTCTTCCGTGACGGGCGATGCATCTTCGTATCTCAAACAGGGATTTGCTAGTAGCCATAGACGCGGGGCAGGCGGACGTGGCGTTCGGGGGGCAGAGGCAACGGCTTCAGGTTGTAGCGCACGTCCACCTCGATGATCTCCTCAGCGCTTTTGAGCTGGGGCACCTTTTCGGCGGCAGCCTCCACGTTCTGGTAGGATTGCAGGCGCTGGAGGCTGACCTGCAGGGTCTTGTTCTCCTCATGGAGCTGCCGGGTCTGCCGGCCCACCGCATTCATTTCGGACTCCGTGTGCACCACGAAACCGTAAAGCAGCAGGGCGGTCACGAAGCCGGTCCCCAGGATGGCGCCGAAAAACAGCATCAGCACACGGAAAATCCGCAACCCCCGGTTGGGCCGGAAATTGCCTTTGATGAGCAAATGCCTGTCGCGTTCGCGCTCTCTATCCATACCCCTATTATAGCGAGGACATAGGCCCCTGGATGGCTTGATGAGGAATTATTAAGCCCCGAAAGAACCGACCCAAAAGACGGGGGAATTAAATAAATAAGATATACATCTACACACAGACACCCCGATTCCTGAGGCCGCCCGTATATCACAAACCCGCATAGGATAGTACTTTCCACCCACTCTTACATTTGTTTACGAAGGGGCAATTTTATCCTATAGATTGTTTTTATTAATATTGGTGATATATATCACCGCTTTTACGATAGCTCATTGTTTGCTCACTTATTGTTTGCTCATTAAACTCAACAGGGTAGCGCTTAACGGTGCTACCTTTTCTTTTTGGGAACATCCTTCTCCCTGTTTATGAGCCAACAATCAGCAGACTGTGCCCTTGAGATCGTAGGGGCCGGCGGCGGTGATTTGCACGTTGACCAGCTCGCCGGGGAGGGCCTCGCCTTTCACCAGGACGGTGTTGTCCACTTCGGGGGCGTCCCACTGGGTGCGGCCGGTCATCTGGCCGAAGGCATTGATCTCGTCGATGAGTACCGGCAGGGTCTGCCCAACGAGAGCCAGGTTGTTTTTGTAAGCGATCTGCTGTTGCAGGGCCATCAGTTCGTTGCGGCGCTGCTTGATGACGGATTTGGGAACCTTGCCGTCCAGCGTCTTGCTGTGGGCGGTGTCCACGTCGGAGTATTCAAATACGCCCAGGCGGTCCCAGCCCACCTCCTGAATCGTCCGCTTCAGGTGTTCGTAATGCGCCTCGGTCTCGCCGGGGAAGCCCACAATGAAAGCCGTGCGAAGCTTGACGTTTTTCACCCGGCTGCGAATACGCTCGGCGAAGACGGCATGATCCATTACCGGACGGCGCATGCGTTTGAGAATGTCCGGGTGGGTGTGCTGCAACGGGCAATCCAGATATTTGACGACCTTGTCACAGTCGTTGATGGCATCGAGCAACTCGTCGCTGACAAGATTCGGGTAGGCGTACATGAAGCGAATCCACCGCAGGCCCTCAATCTCGTTGAGTCCGCGCAGCAGGGCGGGCAGGCTGGAGCCGAGGTCCTTGCCGTAGCTGGTGGTGTCCTGGCCCACGAGAATGATTTCGGACACGCCCTTTTCCACCAGTTCGCGGGCATTCTGGATGATATTCTCCGGTGTGCGGCTGCGGAACTTGCCGCGCATGGAGGGGATGATGCAGAAGGAGCACTTGTAGTCGCAACCCTCGGCGATTTTCACATAGGTCCAGGCACCCAGGGTCACGTGGCGGCGCACACTGTCCTCTTCCAGGATGTAGGTCGGGTCCTGCTGCATGGCCAGCACCCGTTCCCCCCGGCTGGTCCGGCGCATGATGTCCGCCACGTCCGGCACGTTGTTGATGCCCACCACGGCTTCGGCTTCCGGGAAGAGATCCAGCAGCTCGCCTTGGAATTTTTGGGCCAGGCAGCCGGTGATCATCAGCTTCTTGCCCTGTTCGGCCAGTTCGGCCAGAACCCGGACGGACTCCTCCTGGGCCTTCTCAATGAAGGAGCAGGTGTTCACCAGCACGATATCCGCCTCGTCTTCGGAGGCGACGATCTGGTGGCCGTCCTTTTCCAGCAGGCCCAGCATGTTCTCGGTATCCACCAGGTTCTTGGGACAGCCGAGATGCACGAAGCCCACTTTTCGAGGCGTCGTCTTCTCGGTCTGCGGGATTTCGGTTTCCAGAGAGGACATGGGCGTTCCTTACGGGCGATCTGCGTAGGGGTATCAAACCTTAAAACGGGGGAAGTTTCAAGACGGCTTGGGTTCCTTGTTCTCTGTCTGCGCCGCCTGCTGTTTCTCGAAACTTTTACGGATGTGTTGGGCCATGGCCTCGAGGTCCTGTTTTTGGATCGCCTCGAAGTTGGCCACGTCATCAAGAATCGTCTGGCCGAAACTGTCTTTGCGGGCCAGATCCGCATTCTTCACAATGAGATCTTCGAGCATCTGTTTGCGACCCAGGCTGAAGGCCAGGCGGGCCGGGGTGAGATCCCGCACGGTAATACCATCAGGGCTGGCGTTGTTTTGCAGCAGGAATTTGAATGTTTCATAGCGGTCATCGAGGATCGTGCGTACCAGGGCATTCACCCGGCGCAGGTTGCGCATATTCACATCGGCCCCTGCCACCAGCAGCAGGAGCATGCCTGCAATGGCCTCCTTCGGCTCTTTTTCCGCGCAGGATACCAGGGGTACCTTGCCGTTGTACTCGAAATCCGGACTGACGCCATAATCCAGCAGGGTCTTCAGGAGCCTGAGGTTGTTGTCCTCCACGGCCCGGATCATCAGCTTCTGCTTGTCACCGAATATCCGGAAGGTGAACAGCAGCTTGAAAAAGGCCAGGGTCCTGGTCCAGAGGCCGGGCTTTTTCACGAGAATCCTCACCGGCTTCGAGACGTTCGCCTCGTCCTTGCTTCCTTCAGCCGAGGATTCCGCGCCGAACCGGGCCGCCGCACACTGGCCAAAGCGCGGGGGCGTCAGGGGGATGCTGGATGAAAACCGGACGGACACGACGAAACCTCCTGTCAGAGAAACCGGGTCTTCCTTCACTCAATAACGATCCTCAAGCAAAAAGATTGCGGAATCAACCTCGGCCCGGCGGGGCTATAATACATTGCTCCCGTTTCTTGAACCCGTACAATCATAGCCAGGCGCCCTCACCGGCAGGGCCATTGCAGAAGGCCAGGATTCCCCCATGAATGCAACCATGAACGCAACACCCAAAACCCTCTACCGGAAGATATGGGACAGCCACGTGGTCCACGCGGGACCCGGCCTGCCCACCATTCTCTACATCGACCTGCACCTCATCCACGAGGTGACCTCGCCCCAGGCCTTTCAGGGGCTTCGGGACCGGGGGCTGAAGCTGCGGCGCCCGGACCGGACCTTTGCCACCATGGACCACAGCATCCCCACCATCGGCAAGCAGCCGGACGGCACCCTGACCTACACCGACCCCCAGGCGGAAGCCCAGGTGAATACGCTCGTCAAGAACTGCCGCGAATTCGGCGTGGAACTCTACGACACCACCAGCCCCCACCAGGGCATCGTCCACGTCATCGGGCCGGAACTGGGGCTGACCCAGCCGGGGATGACCATCGTCTGCGGCGACAGCCACACCTCCACCCACGGGGCCTTCGGCGCGCTGGCCCACGGCATCGGGACGAGTGAAGTCGAACATGTCTTCGCCACCCAGTGCCTGCTGCAGCATCCCTCCAAAACCATGGAAATCCGCATTGACGGAACGCTCTCGCCCTTCGTGACGGCAAAAGACATCATTCTCGCCATCATCGCTAAAATCGGCGTGGGCGGCGGCACCGGCTACGTATTCGAATACACCGGCAGCGCCATCCGCAACCTGTCGATGGAAGGGCGGATGACGGTCTGCAACATGTCCATCGAGGGCGGCGCACGGGCCGGACTCATTGCCCCGGACGACGTGACCTTCGAATACCTGAAGGGCAAGCCCTATAGCCCCCAAGGGGCCGAATGGGACCAGGCGGTAGCCCGCTGGAAAGAACTGAAGACGGATGAAGGCGCCCAATACGACCAGACCATCATCCTGAAGGCGGAAGAAATCGAGCCCATGGTCACCTACGGCACCAACCCCGGCATGGCGGCGGGCATCAGCCAGCGGGTTCCCGCGCCGGAGAACTTCGGCTCCGCCGAGCAACGCCGGGAGATAGAGGAAGCCCTTTCCTACATGAAGCTCAACCCGAACCAGCCGCTGGAGGGCACCCCCATTGACGTGGTGTTCATCGGCAGTTGCACCAATTCGCGGATGGAAGATCTCCGCGCCGCCGCCGAATTGGCCAAGGGCCGAAAGGTTGCCCCCCACATGCGGGCGTTGGTGGTGCCGGGATCGCAACAGGTGAAAAAGCTGGCCGAGTCCGAGGGGCTGGACCGCATCTTTACGGACGCCGGGTTCGAGTGGCGGGAGCCGGGGTGCAGCATGTGCATCGCCATGAACCCGGACAAGCTGGAGCCGGGGCAGGCCTGCGCCAGCACCAGCAACCGCAACTTCAAGGGTCGGCAGGGTCCCGGCGGCAGGACGTTTCTCGTCAGTCCGCCCATGGCCGCCGCCGCCGCCATCGAGGGCAAACTGGTGGATATTCGCAAGTGGGAGGGCAACTGATCATGACTGCATTTGGGGCCGAGCCGTTCCAGAAACTGACGTCCCGCTGCGTGCCTCTGCCAATGGACAACATCGACACGGACCAGGTGATTCCCGCCCGGTTCCTCAAAGGCACCGTCAAGACGGGACTGGGGGCAAACCTCTTCAACGACCTGCGCTATCTGCCCGACGGTTCGCCGAACCCGGACTTTCCCCTGAACCAGCCGAAATACGACGCAGGAAAGACGGCGAAGATTCTGGTTGCGGGACACAACTTCGGCTGCGGCAGTTCCCGCGAACACGCCCCCTGGGCGCTGACCGACTTCGGCTTCCGGGCCATCCTCGCCGTATCCTTCGCCGATATCTTCCGCAACAACTCCCTGAAAAACAACCTGCTGACCGTCCCCCTGCCCGAAGACGTGATCCAGCGCCTGTTCGACCAAATCGAGGCCGACCCGTCCCCGGAGGTCACCGTGGCTCTGGAAAACCAGCAGGTGGTTATCCCCGGCGAGCCGCCCCACGGCTTCGACATCGATCCCTTCAGAAAAGAATGCCTGCTCAGGGGCCTCGACGACATCGGCTACACCCTAAAGCACCAGGCGGACATTGAAACCTATGAAACCCGCCTGGTCTGAGAGATACTGTTTTTTTAAAGCATGATCTCGGCAAGCTCCGATTTTCTTCTTTCTTCCAGGGTCTTCAGGTTCCCGCTGGAAAACACCTGTCTATTCTGCAGGTTCTGGAACCATTGACGCGCCCTGTCGCTGATATCCTCATTGGCGGAATACGCCGAATCCGGCAGAACCGTCCCGTTCTCGTCACAGATTTTATATTCCACCCGTACGTAGTTGTAATCGAGATCATGGGGTAACGTCTGGGCCGGTTTATCAATTGCTTCACCTTTGGTCAAGCTGATAACGATTCTCGGCACGGTTTTTTCTTGTGCCGGTGTTGCCGGCACATCCTCCCACTTTGCGGGAATCAGCCCCCAAAGGCGGCTTTGTTGAACAAGGCGACGGGTTGCCGGCATTGCCGGTTCAGTGACCCTCACCGTCTCCAGGGACTCCAGCATCCATTGGTCTTTGGATACACCAAACCTGCCCAGATAGGGATCGTACCCCTCTTCCATCCCGGAATTTACGGTAAACCGGTAGGGTTTTCCATTAATTTTAAGGGTCGCGTGGGCCTGATCCCGAAGCTCGATATCGGTGATCGAGGCCTGCTCCAGGACATCCAGCAGCTTGTTCAGGGCCAGGGACGCCCTGTCCAGCCTGACCCCGAAACGAACGCTATCGGACGGCAGGGACTTGACGGGGATATGGCCTGGCATCCTTCTGGCCGGCTGCCCTGAAGCAAAATGCAGGGTTGAAGGGGAAATTGGGTCCACAGTACAACTCCTTCCACACAAAATCCTGAAATCATCCAACAGTGTCTCCGGGTATGGAAAAACAGCGGCCCTGAGAAAATTGCTCCCAGCGGTCTCAACAGACCGAATCCCGCAGCCCTGTTGAACTCACCGCGCATTAATGAGAAGATGGGAGACACGGAAAACAGGAATCCCAACGCTGATGATCTCACCGGATGAAGTGGTGGAAATGATTCAAAACGGCATCCCCGACGCGGATGTGGAGATTCTCGATCGCACCGGGGAACGCAACCACTACATGGTCAAGGTCATCTCCAGTGAATTTCGGGAACTCGGCCCCCTGGACCGAAACCGCCGGGTTTACTACGCCGTCAGCCCCGCCATCGTGGACGGACGGCTCCACGCCATTGAGATCAAGACAGCGGTTCCTGGCTGATTATTAAGTAAAACAGGCGGCGTAGGCGCGGTCCCAGTGGCCGGCGAAGCAAAGATCCTGTAGGGGCTTGCGTTCGCGTTCGGATTGCTCGCGTTTTTTCAGGTCTTCATTGGGGAGATCGCCAATGTCGGCCTGGTAGCCGATGGCCGCCATGGCCACGGGTTCATATTCCGGCGGGATGCCCAGGGTTTCCACGGCCTTGTCCACGTGGAACCCGGCCATCATGTGGACCACCAGCCCCAGGGCTTCCGCCTGGAGCACCAGGTTCTCGGTGGCCAGGCCCACGTCGTGGAAGGCGTGGCGGTTGGACTTGCCGTGGTGGGTGAAGTTCATTTTGGCGACAGACAACAGCAGCAGCGGAGCTTTTTCCGCCCAAACCTGGTTTTGGGGAACCATCAGTTCGTAGAGAGCCTGCCAGGCGCCGGGGTCCAGGTCCCGGTTGCCGATGAAAAAGCGCCAGGGCTGCTCGTTGTAGGAGGACGGCGCCCAGCGGGCGGCTTCCAGCAGGGCGCAGATCTTCCGACTCTCTACGGGCCACGTCTGGAACGCGCGGGGACTCCAACGGTTCTGAATCAGTTCGTGCAGGTCGTACTGACTATCGGCGGGTTTGCGCAGCAGTTCGCAGGTCGTCGTCTCATGGCGGGTCATCGGCATTTACCTCTCTCAATCATCTCTCTCCAACAGGCCCCATTCTAGCGCGAACCGAGGGTTTTCCAAAGACTCACCCTAACGTCAGTGTTGTTGATCTCGCCCGGCATTCACGGTACACTCTGGGTGAGTTTCATCAAGGACAAGGGACAAGGAGCAGACGCGTATGACAGCGGTTACCCCCGATCTCAAGGCTGAAATCGAGCAGGAGCTGAGCGAAAACAAGATCCTGGTGTACAGCAAGGGCACGGACATGATTCCGCGCTGCGGCTTCACCATCGAAACCAAGGAATTCTTCGACCAGTTCGGCTATCCGTACAAGTTTGTGGACGTGCTGGAGAACATGCCCAAACGCCAGGCGCTGGCCGAGATGACCGACTGGCCCACCCTGCCCAAGGTCTTCATCGACGGCAAATTCTACGGCGACACGGACGTGCTCGGCCCCATGGCCGAAAACGGCGAGCTACAGACTATTCTGAAGGAAGCATTCGGAAAATAAGGCGGGAAGCCATGGCAACCACCACCGCATACCGGGAAGCCGTCCTGAGAATAAGAGAAGGCGGTGTGGGTCTGGCCACGCTTCACGACACCGGGCTGGTAACCATTACCGGCCCGGATGCCTTTACATTCATGCAGGCCCGAACCAGCAACGACGTGATGAAGCTCGCCGATGGCCAGGGGCAGGCCAGCAACGTGCTGGACCGGGGCGCCCACATCCAGGGCCACTTTACCTTGCACCGCCTGGGCGACACCCTCTGGCTGGTCACGGAAAAGGCGCAGGTTCCGCCCGCGCTGGCCCAGATGAAGAAGTACCATATTCTCGAACAGGTGAATTTCGAAGAATTGACGGATACCCGGACCATTCTCACCTGCCAGGGTATAGCCGCCGACGAGTTGCTGGCCGCCGGGACCCCTGACGGCAAGTTGATCATGGAAATGACGGAACATGACATCCGCCCATTACAGTTGTTCGACCAGGACGTGATCCTGATCCGAAAGACCCTGACAGGTGAAACCGGATTTCTGATCCTGGCCGCCCCCGGCGACACGAAGGACATCTCTGAAAGCCTCCGGGAAGCCGCTATCAGGCAGGGTATTTCCCTGGTTGACATGACCCCGAACGCGCTGGAAGCCCTCCGGGTGGAGGCGGGGATTCCCCGTTTCGGGAATGATTACGACACAGAGACCCTGCTGCCCGAAACCGGGCTGGAGCAGGTCTCCGTCAGCTACACCAAGGGCTGCTACCTCGGCCAGGAAACGGTTGCCAGGGTTAAGACCTACGGCAGCGTGCAAAAGGCCCTTGTCGGCCTGATGTTTCAGCCGGGGGTTAGTCTGCCGTCCGCGGACAGTTCCATCCTGCTTAACGGTAAACCCATCGGCACGGTGAAAAGCGGGGTGGAATCCCCCACCCTCATGCGCCCCATCGCATTGGCATACCTGGGACGGGAACACCGGACGCCCGGCAGGCTGCTGACCGTCCACATCCAGAACCCGGAAACCGGCCAGATGCCCGTGTATGACGTGACGGTCACTTTGCTGCCGTTTTACACCTCCCACCGCCAGCAGGAAAAGGCCCGGAAACTTCTCGACACCGGTCTGCGGGCCTTCGCCGAAGGCCGCGACGACGAGGCCATTATTAACCTGCGCCGGGCGCTGGCCCTGGATCAAAGCTTCGCCGACGCCTACGAGGCGCTGGGTGTCATCCTCTCCCGCCGCGACGAGTACGAGGAAGCCATCGGCCTGATGCACAAGCTGGTGGAGATGGACCCGGACCGGATCATGGCCCACACCAATCTCTCCGTGTTCTACATGAAGATGGGCGACAAGGAGCGGGCCGAGGAAGAGAAGGCCAAAGCCACGGTGCTGGGCATGAAAAAGGCGGCGGCGGAGAAGGGGTTGTCCTTTGACGCCGAGGGCGAGCGGAAGAAAAAAGAGGAGGCCACCCGCCAGCGCATCCAGATGTTTCAGGACGCCCTGAAGTACAACCCGGACGATCCCCTGGGCAACTTCGGCCTGGGCAGCGCCTGCCTGGAACTCGGCCAGTACGACGAAGCCATCGCCGCCCTGCTGAAGACCGTCACGGCGCAGCGAACCCACTCCGCCGGCTGGCTGGCCCTGGCCAAGGCCTACGAAGGCGCGGGCCGCCGCGACAAAGCCATCGCCACCTACGAGGAAGGCATCGAAGTCGCCTCCCAGCGCCGCGATCTGATGCCCCTGAAAGAAATGCAGACCCGCCTCGGCATCCTGAAGGACGCCTAGACAGCTATTACGCCCTCACCCGCCATTCCGGCCCTTAATTGTCATTCCCGCGCAGGCGGGAATCCATTCGGCAAACATGTCTTTTTCTGCTGGCCCCGTTCTCAAGGCAAATCCCTGGATGGATTCCCGCCTACGCGGGAATGACAGGAAGATCCCAAGGTCCCCTGGTTTAAATTTCCTCACCGGTGTCCGGCTCATTGCCCATGGCGGCGAAGTAGTTGTGACAGGCGTGGTCGAGGTACTCTTTCGTCATTTTAGGCTCGGTGCGGTGGTAGGTGCAGGCGTTGACGATCTGCTCCAGAATATCGCGGGCCTGGCAGGCACGGAAGGGCCTCCTGCCCCGATAATGGGTGCTCATCAGGTATTCAAACATGGTCTCGTCGAACTCGATGCCGTAGCGCGGCGCCATGAACTTCATCAGCGCCTTGAAGTCCTCCTCGACGGGGTCGGCCACATGGATCTTGTACGGAATCCGGCGCAAGAAGGCGTCATCCACGAGATCCTTGGGGTCCAGGTTGGTGGAGAACAGGATCAGCTCGTCGAAGGGAACTTCGATCTTCTTGCCGTTGGGCAGGGTGAGGTAGTCGATGCGCTTCTCCAGAGGGACGATCCACCGGTTGAGCAACTCCGTATGATGGACCCGCTGGCGACCGAAGTCGTCGATGAGAAAGACGCCGCAGTTGGCCTTGAGCTGAAGCGGGGCCTCGGAGACCTTGATTAGCTCGTTGTACTTGATCTCCAGGGCGTCCATGGTCAGTTCACCCCCCACCACCACGACCGGGCGTTTGATGTAGACCCAGCGCTGGTCGAACTGGGGGATCAGGCTTTCGAGATCCGGCTTCATCTCCTCGTGGCACTGGGGATCGTAGAGTTTCACCAGTTGGCCGTCGATAAGCAGCGTTCGGGGAATGTAGATGTCATCGCGGAAGCACTTGCAGATGCGCTCGGCGATGGAGGTCTTTCCGTTGCCCGGCGCCCCGTAGAGAAACAGCCCCCGCCCGGAATTGACGGCGGGGCCGATGGTCTTGAACAGTTCGGGACTCAGCAGCAGATCGGAGAAGGCTTCGAGCAGTTCCTCCTCGCCCGGATGCTCCCGGCGAATGGACTGGGCCGCGACGCTTTTGAGATAATCCTCGAAACGCACCGGCGCCGCACCGACATAGGCGGAGAATTCCATGGCCATCAGGGCTTTTTCGCGGCCATGATCCGTCAGGGCGTAGAGGAAATCCCCCATGCCGGTGGTGGACTTGTGGCTTAGAAACAGCCGGTTCTTGAGATCCGCCAGCATGGGATCGAGAAGAGCAAAGGGCAGGGCCAGATCGACGGCAATCTCCCGACCGGACATCACCCCCTTGCTGAGGAGCACCTTGAAAATGAGGTCTTCCACCAGCACCTCGTTGAGGCCGGTGTCTTCCAGCTTTTTGGGAACGGGGGGCTTGAAGGCCATGGTTCCTGCGCCGGTCATCGGAATCTCACCGGACGAATGGGGTAGTGTACTCATGGGGGATGCCTGCTCCATGGAAAAATACCTGCTCCTGATGATTGGTGGAAGATGCGCCATGCGGAAGACGCGGCTTCCCGTTCGCTCGCCAAGGATCTAATGCCTCATCCGGACAATATTTAAACCCCGGCGTCTTTCAGGATTATGGCGCATTTGCGCCGGATACCGATCCCCCGTATGCCGGAATTTTCAAGGAAAACACCCCGCAACAGAACCATCGCGGGGTGTTTCTCGGAAAAATGGGATGAGCTACTTGCCGGAACCGCCTTCGAGCCAGGCGGTGGCGACCTTCTCGTTGAGCTTGTCCGTCGAGTTCCAGGGCTGGATCTCGGACAGGTTCCGGTCAACCTCCTTCTTGGTCCGGGCGATGTAGCCTTCGAGGGCGGCTTTTTCCTCGGCAGGCAGGTCCGGGTTGTTCTTGAGCTTCAGCATCACCGCGGCCATCGTGAAGATGTCGATGGACACGTCGAACATCCGCAGGAGATCCCGCTGGTTGGTTTCCATCTTGTGGTTCAGCCGCTTGAAGACGCCCTTTACGCTATATTCGTGAGCGCCCAGGGCATCTTGGACCGAATCGAACGCCTTGCCGGCGCCCACGGTCATCACCTTGGTGTTCAGGGCGCGGGCGCGGCTATGGAGCCAGCGGGCATCGGACCCGGCCAGGCCACCCTTCTGGAAGCGGCCCATGATCCGGTTTTTCAGCCACTTGTCCAGGCGGCCCTTCATGAGTTCCTCCTGGGCCATGCGGTTCAGGCTGGTGCCGACGGCAAGCTGTTTCATGGCGTCGTTGACGCCTTCCACGATGATGCCAATCCAGGCGTCACGGAACGCACGCTCCACACCGCTGGGATGTTCCTTCATCGTTCCGGCGCCGCCGAAGACGTGCATGGCCGCCTGGGCGACATCCCAGTTGTCCTCGGTGGATTTCACCTTGATGGCCGCCGCTTCGGCGATGATGTTGTAGCCTTCGTCCTCGTACTGCTCGATGTAGGCGGAAACCATATCGGACAGGGCATCCAGGGCCGCCCGCTTCATCGCCATGTCGGCGATCTTGTCGCGGATGGCGGGCATGTCCTTTTCTTTTCCGCCGTACTGCTTGAACATCTCCCGCTTGCGGGCGTGTTCCACCGAACGCTGGGTGAGGAGGTTGGCGGATTCCGAGTAAGCGGGGCCGAACCCGGCCCGACCGGCGTTCAGGGCGTTGAACGGCTCGCTGAGACCGGCGCCGATTTTCTCCACGCCGCCCAGCACGCTCTCGTACGGGACTTTAAAGTCCTTGAACTGGATGTGGGCCTGGTTGGTCCCGCGGATCATCATCAGGTTCAGCGGATCGGAGATGATCATGCCCTTGGCGGCCAGCGCCGCCCGCTTGCGGTCCAGCTCTTCCTTGGTATCGGAGGTGCGGAAGGGCAATTCCACGATGAAAGCGGTGTGCTTTTTCGGATCGTTGCTGTGAATACCCATGTCCGTGCGGGCAAAGACGTACATCACACCCGATCGGTGGGTGTTGGTGATGAAGATCTTCTCTCCGTTGAGCACCCAGTTCTTGCCGTCGTCATCCAGGCGGGCGGTGGTTTTCATCCGGCCCACGTCGGTTCCGGCGCCCGGCTCGGTCAGGCCGAAGGCGGCCATGTACTCGCCCGCCGCCAGTTGGGGATAATATTTGGCTTTCTGCTCGTCGGTGCCCAGCTTCAGGGCACCACCGATGGTGCTGTGGGCACTGATGGCCCCGGCAATGGCACCGGTGGTACGGGCCAGCGCCCGGTCAACAAGATCGTATTCCTTCTGGGTCAGGCCGTGGCCGCCGTATTCTGTCGGCACTTTCAGGCCAAAGGCTCCAATTTTCGCCATCCGGCCCCAGACTTCCGGCGGGATGTAGGCATCAGCGTCCATCTTGACGTAATCCGCCACCGGCTCGGCGAGATCGTCGGCAGTCAGGTTGTACTTGTCCAGCCAGGCCTTGAGTTCCGGCGTGGGGTTGGCCAGGGTCTCGCGGACCTTGGCCTCGGACTCCGGCGTGGCGGTCCGCGTGTCGCGCAGGGCGAGTTCAATCAGCTGACCGTAGGCCTCGTACTTCTTTTTGCGGTCCCCGCTCAGGCCGACGTCAATCCCGGCCATAAAGTCCAGCGGAACGAAGCCCCGGAAGATGCGCTGCATGATGCCCTCTTTGAGGTTGCCCCCAAGCATCGCTTCCATTTCCTGCTTCTGCGCCCGGCGGGCCGCCCGTTTGGCATCCTCGTCCGCTCCCGCAAAGCGTAACTGATATTGGCCCTCGGCCCGCTGGCGCTGCGGCGCGGCGGCAAACTGCACCGGCGGATAGGGTTTGTAAGCCGGATCGACTCCCCTCGATTGAATTCTCATGGACCGTATTCTCCCTTCATAAATCCAAAAACGGGATTTATCCCCCACATACAGGCTCCCCCTGGGAACCCGATTCATCGCGGCATTATAAATAAAACATACTTTTTAAACAAGAATAAACGTTCTATTCAAATGCAAAATAAAATCAGAAAGACACCAGAGAGACAGATGGATTCCTGCTCCCCGTCTCCACGGGGACAGGCTTCGCGGGAGATAAGCCCGGCAAAAAACGGACCGCCCCGGCGTCGGCTCCGGGGCGGCCATCCTGTCATCACATAGGAAAGCGGGTGTGATTCACTCCTCAAATCCCTTTCCTCTTGTACCCGCATTGACGTTGTGTGCAAAACCCGTCACTCGTCCGGCAGCTCCTGGTAGAATCCCGCTATCCGGGGGCGGAGCGCATGGCTCGTCTCCACAGGCCGCCTGCGTCAGATTTTTCGACGAATCCGAAACGGCATGGGCGCCCGAATCCATCCATACAAAGGGAGATCCACGGCAGAGGAAGCTGCCAGAAAGCCGGTCAGGGTAACACCCGTCATCAGCACATGGTTCCCGCCGATCCCCCGTGCCGCAGCACGGGACAGTTTTTGAACAAAGCTCATCAACAAACCCTCACAGCAAAGCTGCCGCCGAAAAGGTCGACGCTCAGAATCCTGACAGCGCTGAAGCCTATGACAAACACACGCAAAGGCACAACAAATGCTTCGGAGTATATATTCCCTATGCCAGCCTGGGTTAATCCAGGGTGTTTACAATTTTTAAAACTGTATACAAGCCGAAAACGGTCGGGGCTGTCCTAGTGGATTCGCTTGCAGGTGACGCGGTAGGCCCCCTTGGCCACCGGCACGCCGTCGATGACGTATTCCACCAGCAGTTCGCCCTCCAGGCGATTGTCGGCCACGTGGGTGGCAATGAGGGTTTCCATCCGCTTCCAGAGCTTGTTGTTCTCGTACTCGTACTGGGTGGTGATCACCGCCGTGTTGCCAAAGGTCCGCTCAGGAACCTCGGAGATGCGGAACACCCGGCTGCGGGCGGTTTCAATATTGATGCCGAAGTTGTCGTACTCGATTTCCAGCAGGTCGGCCTGCTCTTCCCAGTCGCCGCGGAAACGATCCGGATCAAAGTTACGGGTTGCCCGGTCAAGCTGTCCTTCGAGATCGGTGATCCGGCTCTGCAAAACGAGTTCCAGTTCACGGTACTGCTCGCGCAACTGGTCCAGTTCCTTCTGGACGGACTCCACCTCTTTCTGCTTGAGGGAGAGGTTCTTCTCGGACTCGATGAGCTGGGCGTGAAGCCGGGATTTTTCGTCGAGGAGCTTGAAGTTGCGGTTCTCGTTGATCTGATCCTTCAGGCTGGTCACCACGCCGCTGAGTTCCTTCACCTTGCGGTGGAACATGTTGTTGGCGTTGTAAAGGTGGGAGTTGAGCTTCTCCGTCTCGATCAGCTTGCGGTGCAAGTTGTCCTTCTCGCCCACCAGCTTTTCGATGACCTGGAGAACCTGGGCGGAACGTTCGGGAGAGACGGCGGCAAGAGGACGGCGGGGAACGGAGGCATAGGGCTTGGACACGCCAGGGGATTGGAGGCGCGTGATCGCCTTGGGCCGTGATTCGCTGACCGGCGGCAGGGAGATGATCTTCTTGATCTCGTCCATCGTGCGCCCCAGCGCCAGGTGCTTCTTGATGTTCTTGAAGAGGTTGATATGGTGCGGGCTGTATTGCCGGCGACCGTATTCGTCCACCGGAATCTCCAGGCCCAGTTCTTTCTCCCACTCCTGAAGGGTTTTTTCATCGATATCAAACTTTTTCAAGCTGTCGAGAACTGTGTCTACCGTAAACAACCTCGTGCTCCCCTTATTTAATGGCACTGACCCTATGATGATATTATAAGTTCGCGCCGCTGAATGTAAATATTACATGCGTCAAATTACGATAATAGCACATTATACGGCACAGGGCGGGCAAGGCCGGATTTTTCCGAATATAACAGGGTTTGCATGAATTCTTAACAGAGTCTCTTTTGAATGGCAGATTGTCGCCAACTCCGAAAAATCATGCCCAGGGGACGCTCCCGCCCCTGGCCCCCTCCCTGTAAGTTTTTCCGCCCTCAATCGCGTCGCCTGCGTACTTCCATGAGGGTTCATTCCTGATGGATACCGGCCTTGTTCTGATTTTCATTATCGGCTTCGTCGTCGGGATTTTTTCGGGACTGCTGGGCATTGGCGGGGGGATTCTCATCATCCCGGCGCTGATGTACCTGCCGCCCCTGTTCAACGTCGTCGCCCTGCCCATCAAGGAAGCCACCGGGATGGCCGCCACCCAGGCCCTGGCCAGCGGGTTTTCCTCGTCCTGGGTTCACTACCGAAAAGGCAACCTGCTCCTCGGACTGGTTCTGCTGCTGGCGATTACCGCCGTGATCGGCGGGTATCTCGGCGGGCTGACCTCCGGCTTGTATCCCGACCTCTGGCTGAAACTGGCGTATCTGATCGCTCTGGCCTTCGTCATCGTGCTGCTGGTCTGGCCGCCGGGCGGACAGCGGGCTGAGGAGGCGCCCATCCAGAAAACCTTCGCCGAGGTGCTGCAAATCCGCCATATCTGGATTGCCGTGGGCCTATGCCTGCTGGTGGGCTACATGGCAGGCCTGCTAGGCATTGGCGGGGCCATCTTCCTGGTTCCTATCATGTATTCCCTGCTGCGCCTGCCGACCCTGAACATGATCGGCAGCAGCGCCGGGGTCGTGGCCCTGATCGGCATCTCGACATTCATCGGCAAGCTCCAGGGCGGCATCATTCCGCTGACCGAAGCCCTGGTGCTGACCGTGGGCGCCGTCATCGGCGGCGTTCTCGGCGCCCGCCTCAGCAGCCATATCCCCGGCAACATCCTGCGGATGCTCTTCATCGCCCTGATGATCGCCTCATTCGCGCGGATGGCGCTGGAATTCCTCTAGCCGGGCCAGACAACCGGGCCAGGAGTCAGGATGACTGCTCTTGGGCGTCTCCCGCCGACTTTGCAATGGCATCCAGACGGGCAACCAGGCGGTCCAATCCTGTCATTTTCGTATCGAATTCCTTCTGAAGACGGTGCTTTTCAGTTTCAGCACGACGCTTCATCAGCTCATAACGCTGGGCCAAGAACTCCTGAAGGGAAAATAGGCCTGCGCTATAATCCGTTCCTGCCGGGTAGCGCATGGTTACCCTGCGGGGACCCTGCTGGTATTCGATTTCGCCCGCCAGAACGGTTTGTTCCTGGCCGTTTTCCCGGACAAAGGTAATCCGGTCCACCTCATCCCGGTGAATCGTTTTGAACCGGCTCTCCCGAATCTGGCCGTCATGGCCCTGCCGATCCGTGATCGTCACCCAGTCCGGCTCATACTGCCCCATTCCCTGGCTGATATAAACCGCTTTGTCCCCTGTCCGGAAATTCGGATTGGTCGGTCTATCCCTTCCCGAAAACCGAAGCGAGCCATGTTGAATCAGCGTCATGTTCTTCCCCTTTGAACAAACGGCAGGTTCGACCACTGTAGCATGACCATCTCCCCCGATCAAACCGGATTAAGACGGACCAGGAGAACATGGACTTGTTCCGGTTATTTTGGTGCCGCAAACTTGGCGTCAAACGGGTTGAGCCAGACGTTGTTGATGTCGTTGAGCAGCACGAAGGCCATCAGGGCCAGCAGGGTCAGGAAGCCGAACTGGATGGCCCGCTCCTGGATTTCCTTCTTGACCGGCGAGCCTTTGAGGGCCTCGATGATCAGGAACAGGATGTGCCCGCCGTCCAGGGCCGGAATCGGCAGCAGGTTCATCACCGCCAGGATAACGCTGATAACGGCGGTAAGAATCAGGCCGTCCTGAATGCCGTTGGCGTCAATCATCTTGCGGCCTTCGTCCACGATACGGATCGGCCCCGACAACTGGCTGGCGTCCACCTGGCCGGTAATCATCTGCCCGATGGCCTGGAAGTTGCGCACGATAAACGTGGAAAGGAACTCGGCGGAAATCAGGCCGGCCTTGACCGGGTTGGTCTCCCGGACGTAAACCTTTTCGCCGGGCAGCAACGAAACGCCAATCAGGCCCTCGCCGTTGGGGGTCAGGGTAATCTCCCGCATTTCGTCACCATGGGCGACGGTCATCTGGAAGGGTTCGCCCTTGTGGGCGCCGATCTGGTCCTTGACGAAGGTTACCCGCTGGGCAATATCCCGCGCCTCGGTGCTGACGGTCTCGCCTTCGATGGAGACGATCCGGTCGCCCTGCTTCAGCCCGGCCACCGCGGCGGGAGAGCGATCCGAAAGCACCTGGCCGATGGTGACGTCGTTGCCCTGGATTTCCGGCAGCCCCCAGGCCATCACCACCATCACCATGATGAGCCAGCCCAGAATGGCGTTGACGGTGACCCCGGCAATGGCCACGGCAAAACGTTGCATCACAGTCTTGTTCTCAAAACGTTCCGGCGAGTCGGGGGGCACCTCGCTGTCCGGGTTGTCGTCCGGAAAGGCCACGTAGCCGCCAAACAGGGCGGCATGAATGCAATATTCGGTGTCGCCAACTTTCTTTGACCAGAGGGTCGGGCCGAAGGGCAGGCCGAAGCCGAACCGCTCCACCCGGATGCCGCACTTCTTGGCAACCCAGAAGTGGCCAAGTTCATGGGCGATAATCAGGATGCTGATCAGCGCCAGCATGATGAGGACCGAAAACACTTGTTCGAATGCGATTTCCATACCAGAAAGCTCTCTATAGTTGCCTCTGTATTCTCTCAGTGATTGTACCGAATACGCCCGGCCTTTTCACCTATTATATTTTCGGCAGCGCTCAGAGTAACTTCAGGGCTTCGTTTACAACAAATATCAGCCCCTGATGGACCAGGAGGAAACTGGCGACGATCTGTAGCAGTCCGCTGCCCCAGATGCGCCGCAGGATGCCCGGTTCCGGGTGGGGTTGCTCACGGTACTGGTCCAGGATGTCCTGCCCCGCCTTCATCCCGCTGAGCAGTTGCTTACGGGTCGGCGTCCGGGTGGTGAAGTGGCTCTGTATCCAGAAGCCAACCCGGCGCCAGTACGTCACAACCAGCCAGACCCAGAACAAAATATAGAAAATTTCGCCGTAAATATTGACGATCGGGCGAATCGTCTCCAGCGAAATCCAGGCCAGCTGGATTCCCGCCAGCAGCACCATGATGTTGGTCCCGCAGCGCATATGCTCCCTGAGCTGGATGCGGACGTTTTCCTCGGTAATGGGCAGCCCCTTCTCCACCGCGTTGATGGTCATGTGCTCCGCCGCATGATACCCCGCCAGGGGAGTCAGGCGCAGCAGGCCCAAAATGGCGATGAGCGTCACGGCCAGTTCCAGCCCGATAAAGCCGAATTCGTTCAGGCTCCAAAGAGGGGGCCACAAAGCGGCCATCGCACTAAAAAGGCCCATGTAAAACCACTGAATGACAAAAATGGCAAGGGCAAACACCGCGCCGGTAGCAACCAGTCCCGGCCAACCCACGCCGCCGGTGTAATAACCGGAGGTCATGTAGACCCCCAGGGGTGTGGCCAGCCCGCCCATTTTGGGCGGCGCAACGGCAGCCGCACTCAGCAGACGAAGAAGTTCCAGCCGGCTGGCGCAGTAGCCGCTGTATCGCCCGTCCCCGTCCACAATGGGGATAATCGTCGTATCCTCAGGCAGGTTGCCCTGTTTCAGCAGTTCGCGAACCTCGCCCACGGTGGCGTCACGGGACAGTGTTCTTGGCGCCTTGCTGCCATTGCCGTTTTCGGATGTGTATACGAACCGGTCGGAACCGGTCCGAAGCACGTCGATATCGCGCATCACCCCAACCAGGCGACGATCCGGTCCCACCACCGGAATCAGATGGTGGGTCGTGAAGTTTTCCGCTATTTCGTGAAAACCGGCATCCGCCGAAATCGCCCTGACGGGTATGGCGATAACGGAAACACCCAGGTTGTCGAAGCGGGAAAAATCGACCACAAGCAGCCCCTTTATGATGAAAACTCTCCGGGCGTCATCCCATGCCAGATTATAGCCGATCCCCGCCATTTCTCCATCCTCCGAAGGGATTGGCCGCCCGACCCGATAAATAATGGGCCGGATGGCCCCGGCTTTTTCAGGCGAATGGGTATAAAATGGTAGTAGTCACCAGCCAAGATTAGCAGAGGATAGGGTCAGAGCACGGTGATGGGAAAAACCCTCTTCCGCCAAGGACAATCGGGACGCATACTGGCAGGCACCCTGTCAGCCATTCTGCTGTTGGGCGGAACGGGCTTTGCCCACAAGACCCTTGCCCAGGCGGACATCCAGGAAGACATCGCGCTTCGAGGCAAGGCGTCCCTGACCAGCGAGGAGCATGCCGCCAATCTCGCCGCCCTGGGATATGGCCATTACCTCAAGGGCAACACCCCGGAAGCCCTGAAACTCTACGAACAGGCCCTGGAACTGGCTCCGGACAACACCACCTACCAGCGCGAATACCTGGAAATCCTGAAAACCACCGGGGATGGCATGCGGCTGCGAAACTACCTGAAAGCGATTCTGGCAAAGCAAGCTGCCGGCGACACCGCCCCCGAAGTGCTGTTGCACCTGGCCAGGCTGCAACTGGAGGCTGGAGACAGTCAGGGCGCACTGGCCACTGCCGAAAAGGCTGGCGCCCGCCAGACATCCCGCAAAGCTTATGCCTCGGATATCGACCGGCTGAAAGCCGAAGCCTACGACAAATTAGGGCGTCACAAGGACGCCTATGCCGCCGCCCGACGGGTTCTCAAGCAGGATGCCAGGGACGCCGCCGCCCACCACGTCACCGGCAACTACCACGCCTCTCGAAAAAACCAGCGCAAGGCGAAGGTTGCCTATGAAAAAGCCCTGCAGCACAACCCGGTTCACAAGGAAAGCCTGATCCGCCTGGCGGATCTTTACCTGAAAACCGGGCAGACCCAGAAAGCGTTGGTGTTATACCAGCGTTACCTGGCGTTCGATCCGAAGGATACCGACCTGCTGCTTCGCATTGCAAGAATATCCAAGACCCTGGACCGGAAAGACGAGGCCTATCGGTACTATTCGGAACTACTGACGCACGAACCCGGCAACGTGGAAGCGCTTTTCGAAACCGGCTACCGGGAGTACCGGGAAGGCGAGACGGATCAGGCATTGAAGCACCTGGAGAGTTTTCTCGAAAAGGTCCCAAACAATGCCGAAGCCCGGTATTACGTCGCCCGGATGAAGCACCGGCAAGGCTGGAGCGAAGACTCCTACCGCGAGGAACTGGAGCGCATCGTTGCCCTGGACCCGGAACGGATGGAATATCTCAAGGCCCTGTGGGAACTCTACAAGAACCGGGACGACAAATCGGGCCTGGCCCGCGTGCTGGATCACGTCTTGAAGGTTGACCCTAACAACCGCGAAGCCCTCTATACATACGGGGTCATCGAACTGGAAAAGGGCCAGCACCGCCATGCCCTCAGCCTGCTGGACCGGGCCGTCAAGCTGGAGCCGAACAACGCCAACTACATCTACTACCGGGGCCGGGCCTACGAGGCGGGCGGCCAATGGAACCCGGCCCTGGCGGACTATCTGAAGACCATCTCCGTCAACAGCGGCTACACGGATGCCCACACCCGCGCCGGGGATATCTATTACCGCAAAGGCGATCTCATTCAAGCCAAGAAGCATCTGGGTACGGCCATCGCCCAGGATGCGACCCTGCTGACCCCTAACCTCGTACTGGGCCGGGTGTATCTGGACGAGGACAACCTGCCGATGGCGGAAAAGTACTACCTGAACGCCCTGAAACTCAAGCCTGACGACAAGAACATCCTCTACCAGAACGGACTGGTCTACACCCGCATGGACAGCTTCGAGCAGGCCATCGACTACTACCGGCGGGCGCTGCGGAAAGACCCGGACGATATCGACGTCCTGACCAACCTGGGCGACGCCTACATCCGGAACAACCAGGCAAAGCGGGCCATCGTGCTGCTCTACAAGGCAGCCCGGATGGATCACCTCAACCCGCAACGGCATAATGCGCTGGGACTGGCCTATCTCCATGCCGGCATGCCGCCGGACGCCATCGAAGCTTTCAAGAAGGCCGTGGCCATTGCGCCGGACAAGGTGGTTTTCCGCTACAACCTGGGCGAAGCCTACCTGAGAAACCGGGAACGCAACAAGGCGATGGGCGAGTTTGATCAGGCCATGGCCGGCACCGCCCGCACGGCGGACGAGCACTTCAACAAGGGACAGGTCTTTCTCAAGCTGGGACTCTACGACAACGCCCTCAGCAGCTTTGAACGCGCCCTCAAGCTGTACGAGAAAAAGGATCGTCTGGCCGAAGCCCAGGTCTACCTGGCCATGGGCCAGACCTACCAGGCCATGCAGAATCGAAACGCCGCCCGCACGGCCTATCTCAAGTACCTGAACGTCATTCCCAAAGGCCCGCAGGCGGATGAAATCCGCGCACGGGTCCAGGCCATGTAAATCCCAAGCTTAAAATTGGATGATCAAAAAAGTAAAAGTGCTGCTCTCCAGGCCAGTTGCCCGGACAAACGACTCAGGAACAATCAGCTGATCTTCAGATTGGCTTCCGAAATCAGCCGGTGAAAGTAACTGATATGCTTCGGCGGTCCCTCTACCCGGATGTTGAGCGCATTGACCGTGGAGCCTTGCGCATTATGCAACGTCACCGGATTGATGGAACTGATGGCGATCTTCTTCGCACGCTGGACGTACTTGTTCAGCAGGCGAATCTGCGGGATCACCCGGAAGTTTTCAGTGCTCTCATCCTCTCTAACACGGATTTCCATACGAACACACCTAATTTCCGTATTTCTACTACTACCCGTAAAAAGGAAGCAACGACTAAGGTAACTAAACAACGCAAAACACAAAGAGAAAAACAGGCAAAATACTATCTATGTAAAAGTCTAAACCATGTCTAACCAATTACCAATTATACAGATAGACGATATTCGGGGATCGTTTTTTTTACATTCCGAAACGCACTTGTTACATCCCCTCATAATTCCAGAAATAGACAGGGCAGTCTTCTTTACAATCGCCCGGATTCTGTCTCCATGAGGGTCGGCATGACCGGTTTTTTGCCGACCGGCGGCAAGCTTTCACCCCACCATGTACCGGGAACGGAAACATGGAATAAACAAGCGTTCATTAAGTTCGAAAGCAGGCAAACAGCCTGCCGGCTTACTTAAGCCGGCACCATCGAACCCTGGAGCTTTTCCCAGTCCGACTTGAAGGCCGCCACGCCCTTCTCGGTCAACGGATGCTGATACATCTGCTTGAGCACCTTGAAGGGGATCGTGGAGATATGGGCACAGGCTTCCGCCGCCTGGGTCACGTGCAGGGGGTGCCGGATGCTGGCGGCCAGCACCTGGCTGTCAAAATCATGGATGTTCATCAGGTCCACAACCTGGCTGATCACCTGGATGCCATCGTAGCCAATATCATCCAGGCGGCCCACGAAGGAGCTGATGAACGTGGCGCCCGCGCTGGCCGCAAGCAGAGCCTGGTTGGCGGAGAACACCAGGGTCACGTTGGTGTGGATACCCTCGTTGGTGAACTGCCGGACCGCCTTGACACCCTCAATGGTGAAAGGGACCTTGACGTAGACGTTCTCCGCCCACTTGGCAAACTTGCGGCCCTCTTCCAGCATGCCGGGGGCGTCGTCACTGACGCATTCCATGCTCACCGGGCCAGGAATTAACTGGCAAATTTCCTTGATGACGCTCTCCACGTCGCCGGAACCGTTCTTGGCGAGTAGGGTGGGGTTGGTGGTGACACCGGAAACCACGCCCATCGTGGCGGCTTCACGGATTTCATCCAGGTTGGCGGTATCGACAAAAAGCTGCATGGTGCGGTCGGTCCTTGTATTTCCTGCTACGCCTGCCCTATCTGCGGGACACGCCTATTGTACGGAAAAGGCCGGCGGGCGTCAAAATGGCCGCCGTCATTTTCTCGACCGGGCGGACGATTCAAAATTCCGGCCAGCGTTTACAATGGAGATAGTGCGGGTACATAAAAACTGATCGGGGCTTATCGGGGAACACGCAACATTGTTTGGCTTCCCGTTTCTATATACACAGGCTTGCGACATTAGACACCCGTCGTCGTGACAATCCCGTCTTTAGAAGCTACCCTTAGAACAACGGGAACGTCCGGTCACTCAAGCGCCTAATGAGGAAAATCTCTTGAACATGAAAAGCCTCTTGAACAACCTGAAACCGCATTGCAGAGTGGTGGCGGCCCTTGGCCTGGGCACTATGCTGATCCTCTCCCAGCCAGCACTGCTGGCGCCGTCCTGGGGTGAAACCACCCTGGAGGGGTCGGTCACCCGCACCGATGAAATCAACCATCCCTCGGTCAACGAGAACGACCTCAAGGAGATCGAGGCCGGCACGGACCTGCAGATGACCGTCGCCACCACCCTGACCACCAGCGGCTCCGTCTCCGGCGACGAATTCTTCGCCAAGATTACGAAAGACTACGCCGTGGACGGCAAGGTGGTGATTCCCAAGGGCACCCTGGTTCACGGCATCGTGGAAGATGCGGCAGGTCCCAAGCGGGCGGGTCGCAATGCCTGGATCAGCACACGCTTTGACTACATGATCACCCCGGATGGCCGGGAAATTCCTATCGAAGGCGACTTCTCCAGCCATGACGGCAAGCTGAAGGCCGCCGCCAAGGTGGTGGGCCGCAGCACCGGCTATACCATGGCCGGCGGGGTTGTCGGCGCCCTGATGGTCATCAAGTACGGTGGCATTGCCGCCGTGGTCGCCTCGGAAGGCTACGCCCTGGCCGGTGGCGCCGCTGTCGGCGGCACGGCGGGGCTGATCACCTCCCTGGTCACCAAGGGCAGGCACAAGATGATTCAACCCGGCATGGAGCTGAGCTTCAAGCTGGAAGAACCCATCGTTCTGCCGTCGATGAACATTCCCGACATCGAGGACAGCAACTTCGCCCCGGAAGGGCTGGCGGTGAAGGTGCTGGGCATGCGGGCCGGAAAAGACCCCTTCGGTGAAATGACCGAGTTGCAGTTGACCCTCGATATGATCAACGAGACCCAGGAGACGTTCACCTTTTTTGATATCGGTCTGCAGGACGAGAACGGGACCGTCTTCTACCCCTCCGCCTTCGGCGACACGTCCCTGTGGTTCCAGAAGTTCCACCCCAACAGCCGGATGGTCGGCAACGTCAGCTTCAGCGTGGACAACCCGCGCCTGCAGCACCATCTCGTCTTCTTCAAGCGCTACACCCGCGAGCCTATTGCCAAGTTTGCGCTGGTGGACAACATGATGGTGGACGCCAAGACCGCCAAGACCCGGATGAAACAGGCCCTGCAGGAGTCCGCCACCTACCGCGCCAAAACGTCCGAATCCGGGATATAGGCACGCTTAGTCGCCAGCCTTTTCCTGCGCCTGCCCGATCGGCAGGATGTGCGGTGTCAGTTCGTCCTCAATCTTCACAAGACGTCCGATCGGGTTCAACAGCTTGTCAAGGGCCGCGTTGTACAGGAAGCCGAGAATGCCGTTAGGCTCAAAATGGAGCCTCAGCCGGGACCGGGCCTTCTCCAGCCTTGGCTTGAATTCGCGGGTGTGGTTCCCCCATGAATCATCCAGCAGAAGCAGAGGAACACCGCCTGTTTTCAGGTAAAAATAGGGATTCCTATCCTGAAATCGCTCCTTGAACCTTTCGACGCCATCCTGGCTTAATCCTGAGGGCAGTTGGTACACTCCGTTAAAACGTACAGGATTCATCGGTCGAATCTCCTTTTCCCTTACCCGCCTCTTCCGGGCCTCTTTTAGTATCACATCCGTCGTTAAAATCAACTACAAATCAATAATCCGATTGGCTATGCCGGTTTCTACCGGAAGCGCTTCGGTTTGGTGGATTTCATATTTCGGGTAGAATAACCGATAAGGCCCCGCAACGGGATTCAAGGATGTCCACGGTATTTTCAGTCATCATTCCCACGTTTGAGCGCCCCGGCGTTGTCCTTGGCCTGCTGGAGCAACTGCTGGCGCAACGCAATGCGCCAACCTTCGAGATCATCGTGGTGGACGACAGCGCCCTTCCCGGCCTGCAGGAGAAGGTGGAAGCCCTCTCTACGGTCGCCACACCGGTCGCCTACCTGGCCACCGCCCATGAAGGCCCCGGACAAGCGCGGAATTTTGGCGCCGCCGAAGGTCGGGGAAGGTTTCTGATCTTTCTGGACGACGACTGCGAAGTGGCTCCAGACTGGCTGGCCCTGCTGAACAACGAGATTACCCACTCCTCGGCGGAAATTTACTACGGCCCGGTGACCTCGCGCTGCCCCAGCTATCTGCCCTTTCTCCACACGGTGGAAATCGAGGACAGCCCCTACCGAAGCACCAACATTGCCTTCGAACGCCAGCTTTTTCACCAGCTCGGCGGCTTCGACCCAAGGCTCTCGCGCTGGTCCGAGGGCTGGGATCTCGTCAGCCGCGCCCGCCGCCACGGCGCCCAGATGAAATACCTGCCGTCGTGGGCCTGCGCCCACAAGCCGGAATACGTTGCCCCCCGGTATTTCCGGATCGGGGAAACCCGGCAGACCCTGGAGAGAATGCTGTACCTGATGCGCCAGCACCGGGATACACTGGCCGTTCAGGATCATCTGACCGCCCTCTATCACGGCGCCATCTGGCATGTGGTGTTCCGGCTGCTGTTCCTGCTGGTGCCCCTGTTTTTTGTGACCATGACGCGGGCTTTTCCCGCCTTTATCCTGCTGAACATCGTATACGACGCCTCGCGGCTTGCCTACATCCAGCACCGCATGATTCGTAAAGGATATAATATTCCGGCGCAGGATGCGGTAAAATACCTTGCGTTCAACTGGAGCGAAGATCTCAGCAAGGCGGTACTTCGGCTTGTCCTGTTTGCCGCCCGGTTCAGAAGCCGGCACGAAGCGTTCGAACCCGAACCCACCCCACAATATGATGTTGAATTGCAGCACGAAACGTCCGGCACGGCGGCGCGGTGACTGTCCGGCACAGGACCCGGCTTGATTGAAATCGCCCTGACTCTTGTGTATTATTTCTCAGCGTGTAAGATTGTTTGACGTTTTTTGGCTGGTTGTCAGTTAATCAGGAGAATAGAAGGAACCATCTATGCCAGTTGCCTCGTTGGAAGAATTAATGGAAGCCGGCGTCCACTTCGGACACCAGACCAACCGGTGGAATCCCAAGATGAAGCCCTACATCTGGGGTGAGCGCAACGGGATCTACATTATCGATCTCACCCAGACCACCCAGATGCTGGAAGAGGCCTGCGAGTTCATCAAGCACGCCGCCTCCCGCGGAAAAAAGATTGTCTTCGTCGGCACCAAGAAACAGGCCGCCGAAATCGTGGCCGAAGAGGCCAAACGCTGCGGCGCCTTCTACATCAACCGCCGCTGGCTGGGCGGGACCCTCACCAACTTTGAAATCATCCGCACCCGCATCAACAAGCTGCGCGAACTGGAAGAGATGCGCGACAACGGCCACTTCAAACGGCTTCCCAAGAAGGAAGTGGCTGTTCTGACCCGCCAACTGACCAAACTGGAGCGCAGCCTGGGCGGGATCAAGGAAATGCGCGGCATGCCCGACGTGCTGTTCATCGTGGACCAGCGCCGCGAGTCCATTGCCGTGCAGGAAGCCCAGAAAACCGGCATCCCCATCGTCTGCATCGTGGATACCAACTGCGATCCCAACCTGGCCACCTACGCCATTCCGGGCAACGATGACGCCATCCGCGCCATCCGCCTGATCACCGGCAAGGTGTCCGAGGCCATCATCGAAGGGCGGCAGGAACGGGAAAACTACCTGGCCAAGACGGGCAAGCCCTCCGAATCCGAAGAGCAGGACACAGACAAGCCCCAGCCCGCCGCCGAAGCGGAAAAAGAACGTGAAACTGCCGCCGTCGGCGTCGCAACGTCCTCCGAAGACAGCAGCGACGAGCAGGGCGGCGAGGAGGAAAACTAGCACCATGAGCATTACCGCCGCACAAGTCAAGGAACTCCGCGAACAGACCGGCGCCGGCATGATGGACGCCAAGAACGCCCTGGTGGAAGCCGGTGGCGATATGGACAAGGCCGTCGAGCTTCTGCGCCAGAAGGGTCTGGCCACGGCGGCCAAGAAAAGCGGGCGCCAGGCCGCCGAAGGGCTGGTCCACGCCGAGATTCAAAACAACGGCAAAATCGGCGCCCTGGTCGAGGTTAACTGCGAAACCGACTTCGTAGCCCGTGGCGACGCTTTTACAGATATGGTCCGGAACCTGGCCGCCAAGCTTGTGGAAACCAAGGCCCAGGACGTGGACGCCTTCCTGAAAAAACCGTCGGGAGAACTGGCCGGCGACACCATCCATGACTACGTTACCGAGAAGATCGGCCAGATCAAGGAGAACCTGCAGGTTCGCCGCTTTGCGCTCTACGAGCGTATCGAGCCGGGCCTCATCCACGCCTACATCCACACCGGCGGCAAGATCGGCGTTCTGGCCGAACTGGCCTGCCAGAAGGACGAGACGGCAGGCAAGCCCGATTTCCAGCAACTGGCCAAGGACGTCTGCATGCAGGTGGCCAGCGCCGCCGCCGAATTCGTAACCACCGATGACATTCCCCAGTCCGTCGTGGAAGAGGAAAAACGGGTGGAAATGGGCAAGGAGGATCTTCAGAACAAGCCTGAGGATATCCGCGCCAAGATCGTCGAAGGCCGCGTGCAGAAGCTGCTGAGCCAGCGAGTGCTGGTGGAGCAGCCCTTCATCAAGGACCCCGGCAAAACCGTCGGCGAGTTGCTGAAGGAGATCTCCGGCAGCCTCGGCGATGACATCGGCGTTGTCCGCTTCACCCGCTACGTGCTGGGCGAAGGCATCGAAAAAGAAGAGAAAAACTTCGCCGAAGAAGTGATGGCGCAGTTGAAATAAGCTCCCAGAGAACCTTCCGATTTCGGGAGGTTCTTTTTTATCCGGCCCCCCTCAGACCATCAAAAGGAGTATAATCAATGAGCACGTCCCCCGACGTGATGACCCAGGTGCAGACCGAAGTGACCGAACCCGGCAATCTGAAATACAAGCGCATCCTCCTCAAGATCAGCGGCGAAGCCCTGATGGGGAGCCAGGGCTTCGGGATCAACCCCGACGTCATCGATAAAGTCGCGGAAGAAATTCGTGAAACCCATGCGATGGGCGTCCAGATATCCATCGTGGTCGGCGGCGGCAACATCTTCCGGGGGCTGCAGGCCAGTTCGAAACTGGGGATGGACCGGGCCGCGGCGGACTACGTCGGGATGCTCGCCACGGTGATGAACGCCCTGGTCCTGCAAGGCATGCTGAAGAAAAAGGGCGTGGAAACCCGCATGCTCAGCGCCATCGACATCAACCGCGTGGCAGAACCCTACATCCGGCTGCGGGCGGTGCGGCATCTTGAGAAGGGCCGCGTGGTCATCTTTGGCGGCGGAACGGGCAACCCCTTCTTTTCCACCGACACCACCGCCGCGCTGCGGGCCGCCGAAATCAACGCCGACGCCATTTTAATGGCCAAGAACGGGGTAGACGGCGTTTATGACAAGGACCCGCGTGAATTTCCCAACGCGCTGAAGTTTGACGAACTGACCTACGACGATGTGCTGATCAAGAACCTGCGGGTGATGGACCAGACGGCGGTTTCACTGTGCAAAGACACGAAACTGCCCATCGTGGTTTTTGACTTCAACGCTCCTCAGGCCATCCGCCAGATCCTTGAGGGCGAGCCTCTGGGCACCTACATCGGCAGCACTTCGCGCCCGTAGGCAAAGAAAAGAAAGAAAAGGCCGGTACCTTGCGGTAATCGGCCTGATGAGTGTTCAAGTTTTGGGTGTTTACAATCCCTCTCACCTCGCAGGGAGGGTCAAGAGACCTTGGGTTCTTCTCGCAAGAGAAGTCTGAAAATTTTTACTCGTCGCCGGGCGGCTCGTCCTTGCCGGTCTTCTTTTGCTTGGCGGCCTCCTCTTCCGGGGTGCAGGTCATGTTTTCGCATTCCCCTTCGGAGAGGTCGAGTTCGTCAAACGGCGCCACCTGGTCTACAAACCCATACTCCTTCGATTCGGCGGAACTCATCCAGAAGTCGCGTTCCATCACCTGATCCAGCATTTCCTTGGGCATCTTGGTGGTCTTGGCGAAGAACTCGTTAATCTCGATCTTCATCTGGCGGATTCGCTTGGCGGCGATGGCAATGTCAGTTTCCTGACCCGATGCGCCGCCGAGCGGCTGGTGAATCATGATCTCGGCACGCGGCGACATGCTGCGGTAGCCGGGGGTGCCGCTGGCCATAATGACCGAGGCGGCGCTGGCAGCATAGCCTTGGCAGTAAGTGGCCACCGGGATCTTCTTACCGTTGATCTCCGTGGACTTGGCATAGTCCATGGAATCCCGGATACTGTTCATAGAGAGGATCGAACCGCCGGGACTGTTGACCAGGAAGCGGATCGGTTTCACTTCTCCGGTGCGGCGCATGATGGCCACCAGGATGTTGACCTTCTCCTGCACCATCTCCGCCATGGCGTCATTGACCGGGCCGGAGATACGCACAATACCATTACGCAGCAGGATCTTTTCCAGTTGGTTGACCTTGCCCTGGGAGGGCTTGGCATTGTCGGGGCCGCTCATAGCCTGCCGGTACTGGGTGTAAGCCTGGTCGAACTTGCGTTCATACATCGTCGGCTCGACACGGAAGCCATCCTGGGTGCTGCGTTCGTATTCCGCCACCGCTTCAGGATCGATGAGCAGCGGTGTGCCGATGTAACGAAGATTGTTGTAACCCCCGAAGGTGACCTGTTTGATCGGCGCGGTCTTGACTCCGAAGTAGGCACCGTTGAGCTGCGGCATGGGCTTGACGTCCGGTGCCACTTCCATCGTGCCGTGAGCAGGAACAGCCTGGGCGGAAGGGCCGCCGGCAAAACCGACCTTTTTCGGTAAAAACTGGTTGAGCTGTACAACGTTCATTGGAACACCCACCTGTCCTTTCGTTTAGTCCCTAAAATCTACGTCCGGTGTTACTGGCCGTACTGGCCCCCTTGCTGGCGGAGCCATCCGGCGCAAGCCATTTGCGGAATTTCTCGTCAAAGGCGAAGTCGATCATCTTGGGCAGGGTTTTGTCGGTGTAACCGACACCGCTTGCCTTCAGCGCCTCCAATGCCCGTTCCAGTCGCTGCATCCGCTTGTGGTTGATGGCATTCACCTGCATGGTGCGCTTGGACTTCTGGCTTTCGTAGTAAACATCCACGTCGTCCAGAAACTCCTTGAGCTTCTGCTTGGTGTCGTTGACGTCCTTTTCAACCATCCGGCGCAAGAGGTCGCCGTAAATGGCTTCGAGGTTCTTGTCGGTCATCGAATCCTCGCCCGGATTGGACCGGCTCCAGGACCCCATCCGCTGGACCAGCTCCTTGCGGAAATCGTCGGTTTTTCCGGCGGGGTTGATGACCTTTTCCATGTTGCTCATGAACTCTTCGTTCGGTTCGCCGGAGATGCTGGGATCGCGGTAGGCGCGAGCCACATCTTCCTTCGTGAGCTTGGCACGGACATGCTCCATGTACTTGCGCAGGTTGCCCAGGTGATCTTCGGGCGCCTTGAGCAGACCCAGCGCCTGCTGCACATCATAGCGAATCCGCTGCCGGGTAAAGTCCTTCACCTGCTCCAATGATGATTCCGCCGACTGGAAGTGGGTCGGGATGTCCAGATCGATTTTCATGTTCTGGGCCGCGGCCTGCTCCATCGCCTTCTTGGCGGCGTCGGCATAGCGTTTCATCTCCTCCTCGTAGGCCAGACCATGCTTGATGCGCTCGTCCAGCTCATCGAAGAGTTCCAGAACGGTGAAGTCCTCTTTCTTGTTGGAAAGCGCCGCGTTCTGCAGCAACTCCCAGGCATCCCGCGGCGAGAATCCGCTGCCGCCCTCGTAGAAGAGGAACTTGTGCTTGCCGACGCCCAGGTTGTACTCATCGGCAATCTGGCGCAGGTAGCGGTTAAGAACAATCTGCTCCTCGCGGGTAAACTTGGCCTCCTCAGGCCGCATGGCGTAGGCATTGAGATCTTCGCCCTGGTACAGCAGCGCCTTGGCCAGCATGTTGTCCTTCAGCTTTGTGATCGCCTTCTTGAGGATTTCCTTGTCCTTCTCATTGACCTCCTCGAAATCCCACTTCTTGGGCGGCAGCAGATAGGTCAGCGACGTCCAGAGACCGAAGGTGTCCAGCACATGCGGACCGATGATGCGGTTGCCGTCTTCGGGGAAGAGGGCCTGCAGGCGATCCTTGTAGATGTTGGCCGCCGACTTGTAGCGGCGGACATACCCGACAGGGATGAAGCTGATACGCTCCTTGAGCGACTCCCAGTCATCGAAGTTCTTGTCCAGATTGCTGATGTTCTTGTCGTTGGTGGTGGCCCAGATGATGGAGTCGAGGTATTCCTCAACATTGCCCAGGGTCATCTTGCCC
The DNA here is from genome assembly GCA_039794365.1 of Candidatus Neutrinobacter sp. Taxonomy (GTDB): domain Bacteria; phylum Cyanobacteriota; class Vampirovibrionia; order Vampirovibrionales; family Vampirovibrionaceae; genus JBDIVN01. Next base: position 276,345 of record JBDIVN010000002.1, read on the forward strand.
TTTTCAACAAGCCGCAGCATGGAGAGATCCACGCCGGTCTTCCACATGTCGTCGTACATCAGGTGGCCCCGGTTGGCATCGGCCAGCGGTCCCTGCAGACGCACCAGACCCGCCGTCCGGAAGGTTTCCTGAATCCCTTCGGGCAGCTTGCTCCAGTCGATGTCCGCGGTCAGCGCCTGCAGACGGGCGTCCCTGGTTTCCTGGGCCGGAATGATGGCCAGACCTTCCCGGCTCTGCTTGGAAAGGGCGAAACGCTCCACCTGGATATGGCTCAGCACCTTGCTGGCATCACCGTCATAATAACGCAGCAGGGCATTGTAGATCTTCTTGGAAGAGCTGTCCAGATTGCCCTGGATGACAAAATCCTTGTTGAACCCGGTGGGCAGCTTGCCTTCCGATTCGAGTTCGCGCAACAGCTCAACCCGCTGATCCGGGGGTAGCAGGAAGACCGGGTTCGTGTTCAGGTTCGCTGGAATGATGACCGAAATGTCCTTGGACTTGTACAGGCTGTCATAGCTGTCGTCTTTGTCCGGCATCCAGCCCGGCACCGGCAGCTCAATACCTACGCTGTCGAGATCATCGAGAATATCGTCCTTGAAAACCCAGTTAAAGCGGTACAGCGCACCTTCCTCCTGGCGAGAATATTGTTCCATCGCCTCGTAAAGGGTTTCGATAAGCTGGGTTTTACCGGTGGCGTTGGGACCATGCAATACGAGCATCCGGGTGGAATGCGCCTGCTGGGCGGATTTTTTCAGGGACTGGTAGATTTCGTTCAGGGCCAGTTCCTGTCCCTCGATACCGGTGCGGTCACTGAGATCCCGCGACAGCCATGGTTTTTTGGCAAAAACGAACGGAATGATCTTGCGACCCAGAATATTCTGGCAGCCGTCGGCGGTTTCCTTCTTCGGGCGGCCTTTCCTGTCCAGCAGCTCATCACCTTCCGTCCTGCTCTCGGATTGACAGGCGCCCTGCTCCTCGCAATCCACATCCGGCTGGTAACCGGCACGCAGGTTGAAGTAATCAATGGCATCCACCGTGTACTGGCTGGAATTGCGCAGGTACTTGGTCGGTTCGCCGTAGACCTCATCCAGGTATTCGGAGAAGCTGATCACCTCGCGGGCATTGGAGAAGCGGGATTTTTCCGTATTCTGCAACCGTTTGAGCAGATCGGCGGCACCGGCAAACTTCACCCCCTGGTAGGTGGCAAGCAGATCCGGCGCAACCTTGCGGGAGCCGAAGGACGGAGACTGTCCCAAAGCCGATTCGAGAATCTGGTGCCCGCCGTCTTTCCGGGGTTCCGCCGAAAAGCGGATGCCGGCAGGGAGAACCAATCTCGGCTGGTTGCCAACATCACGCATCAGTTGCTATCCTCCCGTTCGCTCAGCATTTCGTAGACGGCATCCTTATAATCATCGGCATCGTCGTTTTCGATGTGGGCGATGCGCAGTTTCCTGTCGTTGCGGCCGTATGTCTCGGCCAGGAAGTTCTGGAACTCGCCGCTGCCAAAGGCCGAGGTGGTCTGGATATAGCCAATGGAGTTCACCACGGGCAGCAGGCGGTCGATGATTTCCTTGGAGTCCTGGTTGTCGTTACCCCAGTTATCCCCATCACTGTAGTGGTAGATGTAGATGTTCCACTCATCCGGGTTGTAGCGCTGCTTGATAATCTCCTCGGCCTTGGCCCATGCGGAGGAAATCTTGGTGCCGCCGCCGGCGGTGGTGCTGTAGAATTCCTCTTCGCTGACCTCGTTGGCCTCGGTATCGTGGGTGATGAAGACCTCTTCCACACCGTCGCCAAAGCTGTCCTCGCCGGCCACCTGGCCTTTCAGCTCGGCGTTCATCTCGCCAAACTGCTGACCGATGATGGTGGAGAGATACCAGCTGGCCGTGCGGGCCATCTTCTTCTGCTCTTCTCCCATCGAGCCGGAGACGTCCATCATGTAGATAATGACGGCGTTGTGCTGGGGCAGCTGATCGGTTTCCCAGGTGATGTAACGGATGTCCTCCGGCTGGATCACCACGTCGTCCGCCGTGGCGTCAACGACCTCGGAGGTGGTGCGGCGAATAGCTTCAAGCAGGGTGGCCCGCTTGTCCACCATGGCGCCCACCTGGCTGATGTCCGTAAACTTGATGGATTCCTCGATGATGTTGGCCGACCCCTTGGGCTGCAGGTTCGGCAGGCGGAGATCTTCCATGATCATCTGGGCAATCTCGCTTCGGGAAATGGTGATTCCCGAATTTTCCCGATCGTGATCCCCGGTCTCCTCGCCGGCCTCCCCGGGTTCGTCCCCTGGCTCGCCGGGCTTGCCGGGCTGAGGCTGGCCATCCTTGCCCACCTGGCCGATGGTATCGCCGGGGTTGCCCTGACCGGAGCCGACGCCGCCCTGGGGAGCGCCCCCGCGACGGAACGTGGGAATCTTGATGTTCGGCTTGGGAATGCGAATCTTCTTGCCGCCGCTGACGGTTTCAAAGTTGTCCGGGCTGATGAATTTCTTCAGATCCTCGCGGACCTTCTTTTTCACGATGTCCTCAAACCGCTTGAGATCCGGGTCCATCCCGAAACGCAGGCTGGCCGACAGCTTGTAGCCACCCTTGTCGTACAGGCTCACATGACCTGGCCGGACTTCGCTTTTTTCCGCCGGAACGGATTCGGCACCGGAGGCGCGGGAAGCAGTGCTGGCGAAGGCCAGCCGGGAAGGCGGGTATGTCGAGTTGAAACGATTTACTTCCACAGGTATTCCCTCTGCCATTTTTCCAGTTCCCGGTTAATCTCCGCGAGCTTTTCCTTGCGCATCCGCTCGATCCTGGCGCGATCGCCGATAACCTTACCGTTTTCGTCCAGCGCGTGATAGGTCGGTTTGGACGGGCCACTGCCTCCGTCCTTGTCGCCGGTCAGGCGGATCTTGATGCGCAGGCGCTGCTTGAGAATTTTTTCCAGTTTCTCAATACTTTCGGGAGGCAAGGAAGCCTGCCAGTTCGGATCATTCATGATCTGAACGAAGTACGGCGGAACTTCCTTGAGGAAATCGATCTCCTGGTAGGTATCCAGGTGAACCGGACGGCCCCAGAGATCGCGCAGGTTGGTCACCGTATCCTCGGCTTCACCCCATTCGAGATCGTAGGAGTGAACATGCTCAAGCCGCAGTTCGCCCCGGTTCTCGAAGTTTCCATCCACCACCCGAATCAGCGGCTGGCCACCGTTCTCCAGCATGTTGAGCATCCGCTGCTTGATCTCTTTGTAGTCGCGGCTGGTCAGTTTCACCTGCTGGCGCTTGTTCCAGTAGTCGGGCACCGACGGGTCCCAGGTATACATGGCCATCTCTTCGGCCACATCCTTGGTGAAGTACTTGTTGAGGAAGGAGTAATCATTCTCCAGGGTGCGAACCTCGAAAATCTTCTCCAGACCCTTGTTTTCCTTGGTATCCCAGTTCTTGCGGGTTTCGTAATCGGTGATTTTTTCGTACTCGTCACCGTGACGGCCCTTGTCCCAGGCCTCCTTGAGGTTCTTGAACATGTAAAAGCCGAGCTGGTAGGGGTTCAGGTTAAACTTCTGGCCGGCAATGACCCGGCTGTGCATGGCGGCCACATCCGTGGCATGCTCGTGATCCACCAGTTCGGGCATTTCCGTCATCAGCTTGTGATGCCAGAAGGTGGCCCAGCCCTCATTCATGATCTTGGTCTTGATTTGCGGGGCAAAGTAATAGCTTTCGTCGCGGAGCATGGCCAGCACATCCCGCTGCCAGGGCTTGAGGGCCGGTGAATTCTCAATCAGGAAGGCCAGCACATCCGGCTCCGGCTCATGGGGGATCTTATTCGCCTTGGTTTCCATACGCTCAAGCTCTTCCTGGCGCTCTTTCGTCAGGCGCTCGGAACTGTTGAGCCGCTCACGAATGTGGGCCGGGTAGCCCTCGTCATCGATTTTGCCGTAGTCGGAAGCCACTTCCACCGATTTTCTCAGGTGGTGAGGTTCATACTTGATGGGCCGCGGCTTGGGTTCGCTGAGATCGATGAGCCATTGAACGGACAGCACACGGTCGATGAACTTTTCCATTTCCTCGAATGTGACATTCTCGTTGTGATCGAGGATGTGACGGATGTTCATGGCGTTGTCGCCGACGCGGTTGAGCATGCCCCGGTTGGTTTCGCGGAAGGTCATGTTATGGCGGAAAAAGTCACTGTGACCGGCCACGTGCGCCATCACCAGCTTTTGGGCGTACAGCGGATTCTCGTTGAGCAGGTAGGCATACGTCGGGTCCGTATTGATGACCAGCTCATAGAGGTTGCTGTGGCCGTGCTTCTGGGGCAGCAGCATGTCCTGGTAGGCCTGGCCGAAGGACCAGTGGTTATAGCGCACCGGGAAGCCCGTCCTTGCCGTGGTGGAAATCAGGGTGTCGCGGTCCATCACGTAATAGCGGGTCGGAAACGGGTCCAGGCCCTCGCGCCGGGCAACCTTCTCAATCTCCTCCTGCCAGTGGCGCAGGACGGGATCGGTCTTGTCGGTCACCTCGTAGGTCCGTCCCCGGCTCTTGAGCAGGGCGCTGCTGCCAAACAGCACATCGGCATGGCTGTTGAGCGGCACCCGTTCCAAGCCGTTTCCAGGGGTCGGCAGCAGATCTCCCGCACCGGGGGCTGTCTCCGCCTTCTGGGCGAGACGGACACCCGCGGCCTGGAGATTTCCAGTACCGAAGTTTATCAGCGGTTGTTTCACCTTACTGACCACGCGAAGCCTCCAAACGTTTGATTAGTCGCGCGACGTGCCGCGGTTAGACGGATCACTGGCGATGGTCAGGGCGATTTCGGCGGTATGATCGTCGTAGCCGAAGTCTTTAATCAGGCGGGCCTTGATGACTTCGATCTTTTCCTGATCTTCCTTCTTCGCCGTACCACGCTGCGCAAGTACCGGAAGCTTGAGGTCGCCGAACGAGTCGATCATGTATTCCTCAAGGGCGCGACGCAGGTTCTGGTCGGTCTTGTAAGTAAACTCCTGCTTGCTGAAGGTCTTCACACCGATCTGCTGCATCAGCGTCTTGCGGTGTTCGGCCCGGTTGGCGTCAGTCACACCGAGTTTGGACTCGATGGCCTGCATGTAAGCCTCATCGGGTTCGCGCATCCGGCCATTGACTTCGTCCTTGACCTTCTCGCTGGTCAGCCAGGCGTTCACCTCGGTGGTGTACTTCTCGAAGAGATGTTGCAGATCGGACTCATCCCCGGCGAGTGCGCGGTGAACGTCCTTCTTGATCCGGCGCTTCACTTCGGTTTCCACGTCCGCAAGCATCTGGCTGTATTCCTTGCGCTCTTCTTTCGTGAGGTTGGAAACACCGCCGGAGCCGAGCTGGGCCTTGAGACAGTCGATAACCAGGAACGGATCGATGCTGCGGTACCCTTCCTCCGGATCAATGACGTCGGGATGATTCAGGGCCATGGAGAGGGCGTCCTGAACATCACGCGGCGAGACCCCGCGCAGCAGTTCCAGAGACTCCTCGGGCACGTCCTTTTTCATCTGCGCCACTTTCTGCGGCGTATAGTTCTTGATTTCCTCGCCGTTGTAGAGCAACGCCTTCTGGAGCAGCGTAATGCCATTCGGCGGCGGCGCCAGGCGAGACATCACGGCCCACAGAGAGGCGGCCCAGACGGCGTGGGGACCGACGTGAATGCCAAGCTCCTTGGCATCCTTGCCGAAATCCTTGTTGTAGATGCCCATTTCGTCATCAACTTTCTCGTTGTAGGGCACTTCGATCTCGATAATCCGGCTGCGGATGGCTTCCAGGTGCTTGTCGTTCTTCACCTTGTTCCAATCCGGAATGTTGGTGGTACCGATGAGCAGACCGTCATAGCTGATGAGCGGGAACTTGTCCGGCTTGAACTTCTTCTTCTCGGACGCCGTCAGCAGCGGGTACAAGAGCGGCTTGGGAATCTTCAGCAACTCGTCGAAGTGGCCGATACCGCGGTTACCCTGCGGCAGTTCGCCATCGTAGCCGAAGGCGTGCGGATCGCTGTCCGTACCGCGACGCATCAGCTCGCGCAGGTTGACCTCGCCGGTCAGGTGGCCTCGACGCAGGCTCTTTTCGTCCGCCGGTTCGAAGGTCGTCAGACCCACGCGGTCGGTTTCGCTCAGGGCAATCTTCTTGGCCTTCACATGCTTGAGCACCTGGCTGAAGTCGCCACCATAGTGCTTCATCAGACGGTTGTATATGTCTTTGGACGTCGGGCTGAGATCACCCTTGGACTGCAGGGTATAGGGCGGAATCTCATCGCCATGCTCCTGGCGGAATTTCGGCAGGAAGACGTTTTCGTTCAACTGCTTGAGAATTTTCTGACGCGGTGACGGCTCATTCGGCGCCTTGGGATCGCGCTCGTTGGGGATGACCAGGAACGGGTCCTCGTTCATCGGCGAATCCACCACATCCGGCAGATCGTCAAACAGTTTCTTGCCGTCTTCACCGCGCAGATCCCACTGCAGCGAGTAGAGCTTGCCTTCGTCGGTGCGGGTATAGGATTCCAGGCCCCGCTTCATGATATCGACCAAGGTCGTTTTGGCGGTACCGACCGGACCCACCATCAGGATAATCCGCTTTTCGGGGCCACTGTGGGCGGCGGCGCCGCGAACGGATTCCACCAACTGGTGAATGGGCTTTTCCATCCCGGAGAGGGCATCCGCCTTCACCAGCGGGTTCTTGAAGAAGTCGTAGGTATAGATGCTGTCACCGTCCACCTGAACCCGCTTGCGGCCCCCGTCGATAATCATGTCGTATATTCGCTGGGCGGAGGTCCGGATCAGCTTGGGATCTTCGTAAACCTGCTGCAGGTATTCATCAAAGGAGATGACTTCGGTAGCCTGGGTGTATTTCGCCTTATCGACGGAACCCACCACCAAATCGCGGATGGCATCAAAGCCCGCAGCGCTGGCCTGAGGCTTGCCCGCTCCGAAATAAACCTGGGCGAGGCCGGCAGGAACTTTCGCCCCGGGTTCGGCGGATACATTGCCGGCAACTTCTCTTTGCGATTGACCAACCCTCTGTTCGGCCTGCTGCCCGAACTTCACGTTGTCATGACGCTTTCCCGTAAACAAATTGACAGTTTGCACTGCAGTCAACTCCCCAATTAATACCTAAATCAACCTCAACACTATGTTGAAAGCTCCCAACCCCACTGAGAAGGGTAAAAACCTGATCCCCAAATTTTTGGATCGTGTCGAAGTTACATAAAAAAATGGACTCACGCAAGTGTTTTTTTATTAATTAAAATATAAATTCAAATCATAATATAGATTTAAAAAACAGGCCTTTCACCCAGCTATCAGAAGAAATTCCATTTTTAAAATCCCTGACAAATCCACCATAGAAAGGACTTCAGACATTCAGTTTTTTTAAAAAACAGTTGAATCCCCCATCCTGGCATGCATTGATTTTTAAAAAACAGGGAAAAAGAACGCCAAATCCGACAATAACTTATATCCATTAAAAAATAAATATGAAAATATTTGTTTACAAAAGCACGGTCAGGGTTTCACGGCTCCGGCTCAAAAAAAATCCCCCGGAATGGACATTCCGGGGGATTTTTCAAAATACGTAGCAGCCTAACCGGTGATATTCAGCCGTCCGCGCACCACATTCTGATCCGTCGTGGCATTGGGGTTCCAGGCCACCGGCTTGCGTTGCGCAATCGCTTTTTCCAACAGATCCTTATCCCTGAGGGTGGAATCGTTGGCCGGGCCGAAATCATCCATCTGACTCGGAATAATGGCAAACGGGATGCCCCGCTTGCTCAGCTCATGCGCCGCCTCGATATCCGCCTTGATTTCCTCGGCAATCCCCAGCCCCGGCTCGGTATCCACCTGGGCGAACCTGGGATCTCCGGAGCGTGTTGTGGCGTTGCGATACAACGGACCCGGCTGCCATTTCGAACCCAGAATGCTTTCAAGGCTCTGCTGGCCGGAGCCGGGTTTCACACCGCCGGTCTCAATACCGGGGAGGGCACCCTGGTTTTCAGCAACGACATCAACGGCGTCATTGCCATCCTCTTTCGGCAGATCGTCGCATCTGACGAGGACTCGTCCCTGGAATCTTGGAGCGGAAATCTGCATAACATCACCTTCCCAACTTGCTAAAAATCTTCCTGAGTTAACATTAAAAAATCACGAAAACCGTCTCCTGTAAACACCGGGTTTACCGACCTCCGTGTCCCATTCCCCACCTCATTCCCTCATGACGCTGCCTCTGCACAAGGCTTTCGCAGCCCCGGTCCCTGCTTCTGACGGTATGGCTCCCGTCACGGCCCAATCCATATCCCCCAAAACCCGGATTTAACATGAATTATTTGCATGTTTTTAAACTGATACATAGAACAACTGCCATTCCTAACCTGTTTTTCAAATATTTTTTATAATCTTAGACTTTTATCAGAATCGGCATTCTGTTTAAATATTCAAATCATTTTTGGAAACGATTGCTTGCATCACTGTGAGTTTGGATGAGAAGGGGGACCCCAGAATGAGAGTGGCGCCGCATGGGCCGGTCAATTCCGTTTCACCGCAGAAACCGGATTTTGCCGGAAGGTTTGTTCCACGGTTTGGGCAGCATGTCGAACCGGATCACGGGGGTGATCAATTTGTCCGCCGGGCAGCTGCAACACCAAAGCTACCCGCATCGGTTCCGGTTCGCTTCGGACGACCGTCTTACGTCCATCCGCCCTCAATGGATCTGGTTCACCGTATCGGCAAGCTGGGGACGGACCCGCAGACGAAAGGCCTGCCCGCCGTTTTTGTCAGCAAGCACTTTGCCCAGGATGGCGAACCGCTGATGTTCACCTATCAGGACCTGCTTGAGAACGTGAAAAAAGCCAACGCCGCCATGAAAAAGCTGGGACTGCGTGCCGGCGCCCGTATCGCCCTGGCGGAAACCAACACGCCTGAATTCCTGACCAACTACATTGGCGGCCTCTCGCTGGGCGCCACCATGGTACCGCTTAACCTGCTGGCGATGCAGGATGAGTCTGACAAGGTGAACAAGCTGATGTACATGCTGGAAAAACCACGGGCCAACGCCCTGTTTATCGGCAAGGACCCGCTGTTCAAAGACATGCAGGATATGGGGAACCTTCAGAAAATGCAGAAGCTGCGCTGCCTGCTGGGTCCCATGATGGAGCGCTACGTGAAACAGGACCCGGTGAAAATACCAGGGGCTGAACGGCTGTTTCGCAAGGTGATTGACGCAAAGTTGCGCCATGCGCTGGAAAAGAAGGCTGAGGCCGAGCGCAAGGCGGGCCGGGAGTTCGGCCCGAAACAGGAAGCCGAGTTTCTCGCCCAGAAGCGCCGGGATCTTAAAACCATCTTTGACCGGCTGCCCAAAGGGATCAAACTGGTCACCCCGGCGGAACAGGTCCGGCTGATGCAGACAAAACCTACGGAAGCCAAGCACCTCGTCCAGCATCCCAATCCGGACAGCACGGCGGATATTCTATACACCTCCGGCACATCCGGCGATCCCAAGGGGGTGAACCTGACGCACCGCAACATGGTCTTCACCACGGAATCCCTCATCAAGGGCACCAACAGTATCGTGAAAGAGGATGACGTGACCCTGATGGCCCTGCCCCTGTTCCATATCTTCGGCAAGGCGGTGCTGAGCAGCATGCTGTACCGTCCCAGCCCGCTGGTGTTCCTGCCGTCGCTGAAAAACGCCATCGAGAACCTGGACAAGGTGATTGATACCATTGAAGACTACAGGATCACCATCCTGCCGACGGTGCCCCTGTTTATGGTAAAGCTGGCCCAGCACCTGGAAAAGCATCCCGAAGACATTCCGCGGGTCCAGTCGCTTCGCTACGTCATCAGCGGCGGGGCACCCCTCAAACGGGAAACCTACGACAAGCTGCGCGAGCTGATTCCGGGACTGACCATCATGGAAGGCTACGGCTCCTCGGAAGGGGGCATCAACATGCTCAACATGAAAGGCACCCCCGGCTACATCGGCGAACCGCTGCCCGGCATCGAAACCCGGATCGGCGAAGACGATGAGCTGCTGGTCCGTTCACCCGGCGTGGCCGCCGGATACATCCCCGGAACCGCCCCGGCGGAGGACAACGAGGTGTTTGACAAGGAGGGCTGGTATCATACCGGCGATGTGGTGAAGGTTTCAGACAGCGGCGAGTTCCAGATCGTGGACCGGCTCAAGGAAACCTTCAAGCGCTTCGGCGAACTGCGCTCCCATTCGGATATCGAGGAGGCCATCAAGATGACCGGCCTGGTGGACGACGTGATGAACGTCACCTACCGTCTGGACCGCGAGCATGAGCCTTTTCTCGCCCCCATTGCCGTCACCACCGATCCCAGTGTCAACGAGGGCCGGATTCTGGAAGCAATGCGGGCACTGAAGGACGAAGGAAAACTGAACACTTGGCGCATCCCGGATCACGTCCTGGTGCTGCACCGGGATTCCCTGCCGGAAGGATTCGACGGCTTCAAGCGACTCTACAAAGTAGGCCGGGACTTCCTCCAGCAGGCAAGAGATGCTGGGATCGTGGAGTTCAGACACCACAAGCAGCCCAATGGCCGCATCCTCGGCGAAACCGTCGTCGATCAGGCCCGCCTCAACGACTTCGCCAACGCCTACAAGTACACGCCGGGCAAGTAGATCCGAAAGTCGCCCCCTCGTGAGGGCGGGTGGGCGGTATCAAATCAACCAGAAGATCACCAGCAGGGATACGCTGGTCAGTGCGGCGTAAAGCAGGAACAGGGACACCTGGCCGAGGACGCGGACACGCTGATCGCGGGTATTCTCGGCAGGCACGGGCAGGCTGGCGTCCACCCGGATGGCCACCAGCGACGACGGCTCCTTACAGGCAAGAAGCCGCGGCTCCAGCTCCTCGCGGATCGTCCGCATGGCGAACCCGATGGGCCCCGGTGAGCCGAAACGCTTAAGCTGCCCGGTGGTCTTGAGCAACGACACCATGTCTCCCTTCGAAAGCAGCAGCACATCCTGGGCCTGAAGCGGGATAAAGTGCTGCGGACCGATTTTAAACTCCAGCAGGGAGCCGCGGCGGTAGATGTAGACGATCTCGGCCTCGGTTTCGTTCAGGCTGTAAAGCCGGCGGTTGTTCAGGAAAAAACCCCGGCAGGAGGACACCGCGCCCACCAGCGCCGGATCGTCCCGGCGCAGCTCGTCCAGGCAGTCCTGGAAGACGCCTCTTAAGGAAAAGGCCTCCAGGCGCATGATGGGGTTGTTTTTCTCAAAAACTCGCTGGACAACAGACAGAAAAACGGTCTTGACATCCTCCCCCCGGCGATCGGAGGTCATCACCAGAAGACGTCGGCTTCCCAGGGTGGAAAGGTTGCGAATCCGACGGTTTTCGTCCAGATCACATGCCAGGACAGAGGCGCCAAGGCGGATAAACGCCAGCTCGATCTCCGAAACGGCAGGCGTCCGGTCCAGGTTTGCAACTTTTACGACTTTCAGGATGTCCTGCATGGGTAAACTCCTGAATCGAGAAACGCGGATCGGCGGCTGAAATTGCGCCCACCCCCGGCAGGCCGCGACACCGGATGCCGGGTACCCCGGCGCCCTGTTATCCTAGCGGGAATCCCGCCAAAAGGCAATTTCAGGCAATTCTTCATGATTATCTGTTTTTATTTATATAGATAGTATATACACCCGGTTTCTTGCAGGGAGTGTCGGCACAATGACCCGAAAATCATCCAAAGGCAAGCATTCAGGAAAGCTGTCCATCGTGACGGTCTGCCGCTGTGTGGCGATCGCCTTTGCGTCATGCCTGATGTTTCTGGCGGTGGCCCTTTTCACCATCAGCCTCGTCATGCATCCCGAACGCTATATTCAGGTTTCCGCCCCCCCTGCCTCAGCCACGGAAGCCGCCGTAGAGCCGGGCCAGGACCCGAACTGGGACGGCGCACTGGCAGGAGCCGGAATCGGATACAGCTATGGGGGATACTTCCCTTTCCTGGGGGCACCGGTAACCGCCCTTCTCGGCGGAATCATCGGCTACCAGCTCGATAAAAGCATCTAAACATCCCCGTCGCCGAAGTCATTCAGACGGATTAAATCCAATGATGGATGAAAGGGGCAGGTATGCAATGCGATACTGGCATCAGCATGGAATTCGCACATATGCGGAAGTTGGAAGGATCTGCCCGTGACCAACCTGAATGAAGAATGTCTGCTCCAGTTCCTTCAAAAAGCCCGCCAGCCCAAGGAAAAAAACCGACCGGTGAAGGGGCATGCCACTCGGCAGGGAGATGCGGAACCCAAGCCCGCCCACCCGTTCATGACGTGGCCGCGACCGGGTGAACCCTGGGAATTGGATCGGATTTGATATAAAAAATATTGATTTTGTTACATAAATTAAGAAAAAACCTCCGGAATCCGGGGGTTTTTTGTTGGCTGAAACCCTCTTGGCAAGAGGATTTCAGGCCAAAAATAAAGGATATCTATCATTTATCGATAATTTATATACAGAGAATATTGCAATTTTCTCCTCCAACCGAAAGATTTCTCCTCCGACTTACCGACTTATCGACTTCAACAACAGTTAACTCCTCATAGCGCGCACAACTTTGATTCAAAGTTGTGCTTTTTATTTTGAAGGCATTCGCCCGGTTTGCTATGAACCGGGGCACCCTGACCGGCAAGACCGTTTTTCACCGGGGAATGAAGTCGGAAGCGCGGAGGTGGTGGAGCCAGCGGGAGAATTGCCAGCTTTCATAGCTTTTGCAGTAACCGTAGAGAGAGTCGAGCAAGCGGTTTCCAGAGGCGGACCGGCCCGCAAACCAGGTTTCGCCGTTGATGTTGAGCCGGGTCACCTCCGTATGCAGCACCCGGCCCACGGAATTGCCCGTCTGCGGCTCCTCGTCCAGGTGGGAGGAAAGCCAGACATGCAGAATCTCCTCGGCAGGGCGGCCCAGGTGGTATTGCTCGCGCAGGATTTCGCTGAAGGCTTCAAGAATCATCGGAACAGCCCGCTCACACGGCCCCTTTCTCTTCTCGCTGGTTCTATTGTATCAAATATCCCGGCTCAAGGCCGCATGTCCCTGCTCAGGGCCGAAGAGGCGGCAAATCGCCCGATCCGCCGGGGCGAGCCTGCTGCATGGCGGCGGGCATGCCCATGTCGTTGGTGACCGGCGGATAAGCCACCGGCAACTGGCTGTGGCTGATATCCGTGATGTAAACCCACTTCTTGTAATAGACCTTCAATACCGGTCCGCCCGGCTCGTAAGCCACCGTGGCAAAAGCCCGTTTGGCTTTCGGCTCGTCCTTCTCGCGGTCGTAGCGCTCCCGGCGGTTGATGGGCAGTGCCGCCACCACCCGGCCCTGCTTTTTCAGGATCACCGCCGAATAGCTCTCGATCTTGCCCTTATTGCGCTTTTTCGCCACATCCGGGGGCAGGGGCTGGTTGTAGGCGCCCATGTTAACCTGCCGGGAGCCGGAATAGCCGTCTCCAAGATAAATCTGGTAGTAACCCTTCTCCACCTGATAGGGGCCAAAGCTCATCCGGTGCTTGAACTGGACCAGAGCCTCGCTGGCGTAATCGCTCACCTTACCGACGTTGGCAATATCGTCCCGCTCGACCGTATCATACATGAGATTCAGCTGCTGGTGGGTCGGAATAAAATAGCTGCGCGGATCACTGTCCGTGCCGGACTTGCCTTCGGACGATCCCTGATCGGGGATCTCCACCCCCAGGCCGGACTTGGCGTTGGTCCAACGACCGTCCCAGATCCCGCGATGATTGTACTGCTCCAGTTCGTTGCGCGGCTTGTCGCCATAGGCAGAGGGACCGGCAGTCATGGCGGTCAGCAGGACTGCCCAGAGGAATATCAAGGCCAGAATGCGTTTCATTCCAAACACCCGAAGTTTCGGACTCAGCTTCAGGCGGACGCCGCCGAGGGGGATTTTTCGCCCCGAAGGGCCGCAATGGTGCCGGGAATATCCGGACTGCCGAAGACAGCGGACCCGGCCACCAGCACGTTGGCGCCTGCCTGTTTTACATTATGGGCGTTTTTGGGTGAAATGCCACCATCCACTTCGATGAAAACGGGCCGATCCCCGACCAGTTTTCGAACTTTTTCAATTTTCGCCAGCGCACCGGGAATAAATGACTGGCCGCCAAAGCCGGGGTTCACGGACATGATGAGAATCAGATCCAGCTCGTCGAGGACTTCTTCAATGGCCGAAACCGGCGTGGCCGGGTTGAGAGACACCCCCGCCTTCGCCCCCAGGCTGCGAATGTGGCTCAGCGTCCGGTGCAGGTGGGTACAGGCCTCGGCATGGACGGTGATAATGTCCGCCCCGGCGTTGCGGAAATCTTCCAGGTAGCGGTCCGGCTGCTCGATCATCAGGTGGACGTCGAAGGGCAGCGGCGTACACTTACGCAGGGATTGGATCACCGGCGGGCCGATGGTCAGGTTCGGGACGAACATGCCGTCCATCACGTCCACGTGGACCCAGTCGGCCCCCGCCTCCTCGATGGTCTTGAGCGCCGCCCCCAGCGCGGAGAAATCCGCCGACAGAATGGAGGGCGCAATCAGGACCCGGTTTGCCGTATACTCAACCATAGCCCCGATCATATCATAAAGGGGATCAATCAACTGAGAGAGGTCGTTCATGCGCCGCCTGATCTCCGGAAAATCCGTCCAGGGCCGAAACATTTCCCTGTACCTTTTCGGTCCGGAAGCTACCCCCCTGAAAACGCTTTACATCGGCGTTTTTCACGGCGATGAGCCGATGAGCGGCCAGTTAATGGAGAAATTCATCCAGGACTGCCAGCATCAGAACTGGACGATGCCCTTCGGCATCCTGCCGGTCCTCAACCCGGACGGCCTGGCCGCTAACACGCGGGTCAACGCCAACGGCACCGATCTCAACCGCAATTACCCCACGAAAAACTGGAAACCCTGGGAGAAACTCACCGACGAGGAGAGCAGCAACCGAAACCCGGACTATCATCCCGGCCAGGCCCCGGCGAGCGAGCCGGAGACGAAAATCATCGTGGATTTGCTGGAAGAATACCGTCCTCAAAGCGTCATTACCGTCCACCAGCCCTATAAAGTCCTGAATTTCGATGGCCCAGCGGAAAATCTGGCCCGCGCCATGGCCCGCCATAACGGGTATGAGGTGGTGGCCAGCATCGGCTACCCCACCCCCGGCTCCTTCGGCACCTACGCCGGGATCGAGCGCAACATTCCCGTCGTCACCTTGGAACTGCCCGGCGACGACATCGCCGAACCCTTCGATCAGGTCTGGGCCGACAACCGCGACGCCCTCCTCGCCGCCCTTGAATTCTAATTTTCATTCAAGTTCACCTGTCAATTTAAATAAATGACAGAAATCCGTTTTTTGCTTAAAATACTCCTGTTTTTATCGGGAAGTGTGGGGAATCAAGGGGGAAAATCCTGATGCGGGTTACAATGTCATTCGGAAACCAGCCCGGTATTGTCCGGTTCGGGGCGCAGGAACCTGTCCGGCCACCGGAAATTCAATCGACCGGGCGTGATGACACCGGCTACAATCCGCCGTACTATCTGCCGTTATCCTTTGGAGCCAAGAAAGTGAACGCCGCCCCCGCCCCCGCAACCACCGACACCGCACAGAAACTCCAGCAGCTTCGGGGCCTGATGGCCGGGCAGAAGTTGGATGCGTATCTGATTCCCTCGGCGGACGAGCATATCAACGAATATTTGCCGGATCACCTGAACCGGCGCGAGTGGGCCAGCGGGTTCACCGGCTCGGCGGGGGATTTCCTCGTGACCACGAACACCTCCTGGCTGTTTGCCGATGGCCGCTACCACGAGCAGGCGGATAAAGAAGTGGATCTCAAGTCCGTCCAGGTCAGCAAGGTCGGCCAAAAAGACCACCCGACCCTGACCGAAAAACTGAAGGAACTGGCCCAAAAGCAGCCGGGCCTGCGGGTCGGTTACGATCCGTTCACCGTCACCGCTGCCCAGTACAGCCAGTATGAGTCCCAACTCAAGCCCTGGGGTGCGGTGCTTGTCCCCGTGAGAAAGAACCTGGTGGATCGCATTTGGACGCAGGGACGCCCCCTGCCATTGAACGCCCCCGTCGGCGTCATTTCCGACAGGGCCGCCGGCAAGTCCGTAGCGGACAAGCTGGCGGACGTCCGCGAGGCCATGAAGGATCAGAATATCGAGGTCCTGCCGGTCACCAAACTGGATCAGGTTGGCTGGCTCTACAACCTGCACGGCCAGGATATCCCCTACAACCCCCTGTTTCTCTCCTACGCCATCGTCACGCCGAAAGAGGCCTATCTCTTCACCGAAACGGGCCGGATGGACGCCCACGTCCAGAAGGCCCTGAAGGGGCGGGTGGAGATCAAACCCTACGGCGAATACGCCGCAACCCTCAAGTCACTGGCCACGGGCAAGAACGTGCTGATTGATCCGGGACACACCACACAGGGCACCGTCCGGCTGGTGAAGAGCGGTCGGGGCAAGGTGGTTTCCGGCAAGACCCCCATCGAACTGATGAAGGCGGTAAAGAACGACCGGGAAATCGAGGGCATGAAACAGGCCCATCTGCGCGCCAGCGTGGCCCTGGTCAAAGCCTGGAAGTGGACCGAGGACCAACGGGCCGCCGGGAATACCGTCACCGAAAAGACCTTTGCGGACAAGCTGGAGGAATTTTACGCCGCCGATCCGGCTTATAGAGGCCTGAGCTTCAACACCATCCCCGGCGCGGGGGCCAACAGTTCCATCGTTCACTACGGCACCCCGGACCCGAAAAAGAAACTCGAAGACGGCGAACTGTTCCTGTTCGATTCCGGCGCCCAGTACCTGACCGATGAATGGGGCGGTACCACGGACACCACCCGCACCATCGGCGTGGGGCAGCCAACCCAAAAACAGATCGACCGCTACACGGACGTGCTCAAGGCCCACATCAACTGTGCCCGGCAACTCTTGCCCAAAGGCGCAACCGGCGCACAAATGGATGGCATCACCCGCGCCAACCTGTGGAACGAGGGGCTGGATTTCCTCCACGGCACCGGCCACGGGGTTGGCGCCTATCGCAATGTTCATGAAGGCCCCATCGGCATTAGTTCCAGAGTGAATACCGCCTTTGAGCCGGGTATGGTGACCAGCATCGAGCCGGGCTATTACGAGCCGAATTGGGGCGGTATCCGCATCGAAAACCTGTATTATGTGAAAGAACAGGACCAGACACTGGCGACAAGCGGCGAGAAAATGCTGGGCTTCGCGCCGCTTATCTTCGTGCCCATGGACAAGGCCCTGATCAACACCCATGCCCTGAGTGGCGAACAGCGGGACTGGCTGAAGAATTACCATGACGAGGTTCTGCAGAAACTCACCCCGCTGCTCCAACCGGACGAGGTAGCCTGGCTGAAGGACAAGTGCAAGGTTTAATCCTGCTTCAACGGCGCTTTAAACCCGCTCTTGCCCCGGCTATAATACCCGCATGATGCAACGTTATCTCATGCTCGGAATTTTGCTGGCCCTGTGCATTATGTGGTACCAGATGCCCAAGGTGACGGAGAAGGACGCCATCGCCTTTGCGCATGCGACGTTTCTCGAATATTGCGGCAACAACCGCCTCAACCCCTACCAGTTCCACCCGGAGCCAAAGTTCAGCGTAGAGGGCGGGGACGACAACCTGATCTTCGTCCACGAGTTCACGTCGGACAACCTGGACTCGGTGGTCATCCGCATCGACAAGGCCGGCGAATACAGTGTCACCCGTAAGTCAGTGGAATAAGTTTAATGGGATTGGGCAGTATTGCTAAGACCCTCGGCAGACTGATCTGTGACAACCGGGGTCACTTCAGCAGCAAACGTCTGCCCAGGGTCCGTACCCCGGTGGTACTGGGTGCCTTCACCCACCAACCCAGTCGCGCCATAGGTAATAATCCCGGAATAATAATCAACAACCTGCAATACAGCCTTGTTGTTGGCGCTTCCGTTTGCCTTGCCCAGCATGTCGCTGTACTTGATTGAAAAGTTTTTCAGAGACCCCCCGGTAATAACGTCGGCCTCGTCGCTACCGTCAAGATAATGCCGTTCATCATCGGCCAGGGTTTTCGCAATAGCGGCCATATCCTCAATGACATCCGCCATTTCATCGGAAACGGGCGTTCCGTCGGGCAGTCTGCCTTGTTCCGCAATCTGTTCCAACTGCCGGGCGGCGGTCAAGGTCTTGCCCGGCACACTGGTTGACGTGATTGCCGTGCCATCGGTATTTACAGATGGCTGAAGCAACCCGGACATTCGGAGAGAATCCGGCGTATCGGAAGACGAGGCCGCCGACTCTTCGGGGAAGGACACCGCCGCCGGACCACCGGCTGGTGATGCCTTGCCTTCTCCTCCGCCAGCACCGGGACTAAGCAGAGCAAACAATTCCTGGGCCTGTGATGTGGGTTCGTTCTCGACATAAAGGCGTTCAATGGCGGAACCCAGAAACTGCAGGGCCGGGATCAGGGCAATGGCCACCAGTGCGAAAATCAACGCGTACTCCGCGATGGTCTTCCCGTCAGCACAGAATGTCCATTTCATAAGCACACCGTCTTGCCTTCCGTTCCCAGCAAATGACTGCCTGTAGGCAGTTTCGGCAGAGACCATCGAAACTTGAGGCAATCCGGCCCGCCTTAACACGCCGTAACAGAAGGCCGGGACTTTGATCGGAGGCTTGGCTGCGTATAATATCAACAGGGAACATGCGGACAACGGGAGACGTTTTGACTTTTGGCCGATGAGGACAAGCAGTTTGAGGCAACCCCTCACAAGCTGAAGAAGGCCCGCGAGGAAGGGCAGGTCTACAAGAGCAAGGACCTGTCCACGGCCATCTTTCTCATCGCCATGTTCACCCTGCTCATTATCATGTCGCCCCTCATCTGGCATGAGATTGCCGCCATGTTCATCCTGCTGTTCGACCAGATTCCCAACGCCTCCATTGAGGCGATCGGCTGGCAGTATATTGCCATCATCTCCCTCAAGGCGCTGCTGGTTCTGGTGGCCCCGTTTCTCGTCATCGGCGTGGCCGTGGCCGTCTTTATGGATTTCGTGCAGGTGGGGCCGCTGTTTGCCACCAAAGCCATCCTGCCCAAAGTAGAAAAGCTCAACCCGGTCAAGGGCTTCAAGAACATCTTCTCGATGAAAACCGTGGTGGAACTGGTCAAGAACATCATCAAGATGGTTGTTCTGGGCGTGGTGGGCTATCTCGTCTTCATGGAATACATGGACCGGCTGCTGCTGGTCGGCGCCTCGGAGAACATCTTCACCGTCATCGGGGTTTTCGGCGACCTCATCATGAAGTTCGTTCTCGTGGCGGGAATCGCCTTCTTCGTCATCGGCGGGGCGGACTGGCTCTTCCAGCGCTGGAAGTTCCTCAAGGACCAGAAAATGTCCTTCAAGGAACTCAAGGACGAGTTCAAGAACACGGAAGGCGACCCCATGATCAAGCAGGCGCTGCGCCAGCGCCGCATGCAGATGCTGCAGCAGAGCATGCTCGAAGCGGTCCCCACGTCGGACGTCGTGGTCACCAACCCCATACACATCGCCGTGGCGATCAAGTATAATGCTGAGGATATGGACGCTCCGCAGGTCGTGGCCAAGGGCGCGGAACTCTTTGCGGAACGGATCAAGGACATCGCGCAGGCCCATTCCGTCCCGGTCGTGGAGAATGTGACCGTCGCAAGAACCCTGTACCGATTGGTGGATATCGACCAGGAGGTGCCCGCGGACATTTATCAGGCCGTTGCGGAGATTCTGCTGTTTGCCTGGAAAATCAGCGGAAAAGAGGTTCCCGTTCCCCGCAAGCGTGATACTCTGGAAATACCGGTGAATCCGTGGGAAGATACAGAGGGCCCATAAGGGAATTCATTCGTGAGTCAGAAACGGAAAAGCGCTTCGAGAGTCAACATCACCCAGTACATCCCCTTGGTGGAACGCGTCGCCAAGGTGGAGTACCGCCGTATTCCCTCCCACATGGTGGACTATGAGGAACTGGTCAATATCGGGGCCATCGCCATCCAGGCGCTGATGAAGGGCAAGAGCGCCGAGGACGCCGAAAAGCTGAACACCTCCTACGTGGCCACCGCCATCCGCTGGGCCATCCGAAACGAGCTGCGCACCCGCTACAAGTGGTACACCCTCAAACACACCCGCACCACCGAAGCCGAGGATGAGAGCGAAAGCAGCGACGACTCGGAAACGTCGTCCTCACCGTCGGATTCCGCCTCCCCCTCGGAAGGCTCCTCGGCACCGGAGCAGGTGCGCGAAGCCATCTACGAGACCATTCTCTCCATCGAAGGGATCTCCGAAGGCGGCGAGGGAGATTCTCCCTACGAATTCATCCGCGACGACTCCGCCACCCCCGACGAACGGCTGGAGATCACGGAACTGGGCCGCGCCATCAAGAAAGCCATTGAGAACCTGCCCGCCAAAGAGCGCACGATTATGGAATACCGCTTTTACCGCAATATGCAGGTAAAGGACATCGCCGCCATGGTGGGCCTGTCGAGTTCGCGCATCACCCGCATCGTCCAGGCCTCCCTGGGCCAGGTCCGCGAATACCTGAAAGAAAACGATCACATCGATTAGGGTGTTGGGCTTGCCTGTGCAGCTGCTGAAAAGTGTCACAATCCGCGGACAAATCCATCCGCGGATGGAACAAAGTCGTTTCAGGCGCTTCCTGAGAAGTTATCGCGGCGCTTTTCTGGTAAGATAGATTGTTCGCAATGCAGGTCTTCAAACACCCATGAAACTGATTTACTCCCTTGCCCTCGTAATTGTCGCTTGCCTGTTCCTGACGGGCGCCCTGCTGGTCATCCCGGAGAAAGAGACCCTGACGCTGGCCGGGCTGGTGCAGTCCCACGAAATGAAAGACACCTCACGCTTCGGGGGCCGGGTGAAAGAAGTGCTGGTGAAGGAAGGCGATATGGTCGAAACCGGCCAGGTCCTGATTCGCTTTGACGACACGGAACTGCGGGCCAGGATTGCCCAGGCCCAGGCGACCCTGACCCAGGCCAAGGCCCAGGAAAAACTGCTGAACCAGGGGGCCGATGCGTCGGATATTCGTCAGGCCTTTGCCGGCGTCCAGCAGGCCGAGCAGAATCTTCGCATGACCATCGGCAGCGGCAGCGTCGAGGTCTCCCAGCTGGAAGCCAAGCTTCAGAACGCGGAGAGCGTCCTGAACAAGGCAAAGACCGTCCAGGAAACCGCGCCCCAGTTGCTGGAGGAAGGCATCATCTCCCAGCAGAAGTACAACGATATCATGGCGGATTACGAGTCCGCCAAAAGTGCCTACCGCGCCGCGGAAGAAGCGCTGAAGCAGGCAAAACAGGGCACCCGGCGGGAACAGGTGAACATCGCCCGCTCCCGCCTGGAATCGGCCAGGGCCAGCTATGAGAAGGTGCTCAAAGGCGCCCGCAAGGAGGAGCTGGAAATTGCCATGGCCAGCATCAGCCAGGCCGAAAGCGAGCTGGAGGCCCTGCAGGCCCAGTTGAAGGAAATGGAAGTCCGGGCACGCATTCCGGGTGTGGTTTCCGTCCTGAACGTCTTGCCCGGCGGGTTTGTCCTGCCCGGACAGCCCGTGGTCTCCATCATTGACTACAACAACCTCTGGGCGGATGTCTACGTGCCCGAAGACAAGCTCTACATGGTCGAAATCGACCAACCCGTTGACGTGACGGCCATCGCCTTCAACAACAAGGTCCACTTCCCCGGTGAAATCTCGACGATTAACCCGAAAAGCGAGTTCGTTCCCAGCAGCCAGACCAGCATGTCCTCCGAGGATTCGGCCTTCCGGGTCAAGGTCCGGATCGGCCCCAAGGCCCGCAACCGGGACATCAGCCTGTATCCCGGCATGAAGGTGAACGTCCGCTTTTCCAGGAACAGGTAACGTTTATGCCCATTGCCATTGAGACCGAGAACCTGGTCCGGCGCTTCGGCGAAAAAGTGGCGGTCAACAACCTGAGCCTGAACATCGAGAAAGGTGAGATTTTCGGATTCCTCGGCCCCAACGGCTCAGGAAAATCCACCACCATCAAGATGCTCTGCGGCCTGCTTTCTCCTACCTCCGGCCATGCCACGGTGGCGGGCATCAACGTGGAAAAAGACCCGGAGCGGGTCCGCTCACGCATCGGCTACATGCCCCAAAAATTCAGCCTTTACGAAGACCTGACCGTCGTGGAAAACCTCGACTTCTATTCCCGCCTCTACGGCGTGGTGGGCCGGATGGGCGAGGCCCGCAAGCGGGAAGTCATTGACCTGGTGGGCATCGGCCCCTACCGGAAATACCTGGGCAGGCATCTTTCCGGCGGCTGGAAACAGCGACTGGCCCTATGCTGCGCCCTGGTGCATGAGCCGGAGATTATTTTCCTTGACGAGCCAACGGCCTCAATGGACCCGGTGGCCCGCCGCGAACTCTGGGATCTGCTGTTTTCACTGGCCAGTTCCGGGGTGACCCTCTTCGTCACCACCCATTACATGGACGAAGCCGAGCGTTGCAGCAGCGTGGGCTACATCTATAACTCGCGCCTCATCGTCAGCGGCGGCCCCGACGAGCTGAAGCAGGTGCGTGAAGTGGTTGGCCAGGGGAACTGCCGGTACGAAATCATCTGCCGCCCGCTGGTAGGCTCTTTCAATATCATCAAGGCCTTTGACTACGTGCAGGACGTCACCATCTTCGGCCAGGCCCTCCACATCGTAACCGAGGCAAAGCTCAGGGAAGAGCGTCTGCTGGCGGATCTGCACAGCGCCGGGGTGGACGTGAGAGGCATCCGGCCCATCGAGCCGTCCCTCGAAGACGTGTTCGTGACCCTGACCAAGGCCAACATCGCCCACGACGAAAAGATGCTGAAGAACCGGGATCTCAGCTGCAACCGGGAGGGGCTGGCCTATGGCGCGTAACGTTTTCGGCTTTCTCAAGGGAATCACCCTGTCGGGCATCCGCTCCATCTTCCGCAAGGAGATCATCCAACTGCTGCGTGATCCGTATCTCGTCACCTTCATCATCGCCCTGCCCATCATTCAGTTGCTGGTGACGGGGCTGGCCATCTCCAAGGATCTCAAGGACATCACCACCGTCGTCTGCAACTACGACAACCGCAACGCCTCCATCGAACTGCTGAAAGCCTTCGACAACAGCGGCTACTTTGATATCAGCGACAAGTACTACGTGGATTCGGAAGAAAAGCTCTATAAAATGATCCGCCAGGGCAAGGCGCGGGTGGGCATCACCATCCCGCCGGACTTTTCCGAGAAGCTCCTCTCCGGCGTGGAGCGTGCCCAGGTGAATATCACCATCGACGGCACCCACGCCAACATCGCCAAGTCCATCCAGGGCATGTCCGCCGCCATCGTGGAAAACTACGGCATGCAGATCCGCAACCAGAACGCCATCCGGGCGGAAATCACCAGCCTGGCCGCGGCGGCCACGGGCATCGTGCAGCCCACCACCAAGATTCTCTACAACCCGGAACTCAAGTCGTCCTACTTTCTGATTCCGGGGATTCTCGCCATCATCATGCACATGATGACTATCCTATTCACCAGCTTCGCCATAGTACGCGAGCGGGAGGCGGGAACGCTGGAGCAGTTGATGGTCACCCCTATCAAGGTCAGCGACCTGATGATCGGCAAGGTGATCCCCTACGCCGTCATCGGTTTTCTGGATATGGTGCTGACCCTGGCCGTCATGGTCTGGTTCTTCAACATCAGCATTTCGGGCAGCTTCTGGTTCCTGCTGGTGGCCTCCATCGTGTTCATCGTCACATCGCTTGCCATCGGGCTGCTCATCTCCACCACGTGCCGGTCACAGGTGCAGGCGGTTCAGCTGACCCTCGGCCTGCTGCTGCCCAGCCTGCTCATCAGCGGTTTCGTCTTTCCGCTGGAACCGATGCCCTGGTTCATCAAGATCTTCAGCTACTCCCTGCCTCTGACCTACTACCTGGACATCATCCGGGGCGTGGTCATCAAGGGCATCGGCGTGCCCGAACTGTGGCTGCATATGCTGATTCTCACCGGCATCTCCGCCCTGCTGCTGGCCGGCAGCATCTTCCGGTTCAAGAAACAAATCGCCTAGGACCCTTTTATCATGCGAAACATTCCTGTTCCTTACCTTGCATTCACACTAGCCCTGTCCTTCAGCCTGCTGCTGTCATTCCCCGCCGCGGCCCAGGAACTGCAACAGCTGGAAAACGCCCCGGAGAGTTCCCTGGAAGCAAAGGTCCTGAAGGAAGAGGAGGATGCCTTTGTACAAAAGCTGGGAAACCTCCGCTGGAAACCGGTGCCGGACAATGCGAAGAGCCTGGATTTCAAGGAAGTGCTCAAGCGCACCGTGAAAGACAACCGGGACATCGAGCTGGCCCGCGAGAAAATCCATGAGACCGAGGCCAAGCAGAACAGCGTGGAGAGCAAGCGGGTCCTGTTCTTTTTCAAGTATTTCAATTCGGACTATATCGAGGGCGCCGCGGAAAGCGACGTGCATGCCGCCGCCAAACACGTCGAGGTGGAGATCAACGAGGCGCTGATGAATGCGTCACGCCATTATTATGACCTCATCCGGGCTGAGATGGCCTGTTACCTGGCATTCCAGGACATCCAGCAGGGCCTGAAACAGCTTCGAATGGACCAGCGGGAATTCGAGGCCGGCAACGCAACCAGCTTCATGCTCATGCAGACCCGCACCCGGCTGATTCACCAGTACGAGGATTATATAAAGGCCGCCAGCGCCCGGAGCAGCGCCTCTCTCAAGCTGGCCGAGTTTCTGGGATTGAACGTCGCCCAGATCGTCCACCCCGACGAGCTGGTTTACCGGGACAATACCCTGGAAGTCCCCGTCCTGTCCCTCATCACCCCGGAAATGCTTCGGCAGACGGACCTGACCCTGGAGCGGGTCGTGGAACTGGCCATGCAAAACCGCCCGGACCTGAAAGAACTGGAGTACAAGAAGGATTCCGTCCGTAACCTCATCAAGGCCAACGAGGCGAACTTCGACCGTTCCCAGGTCAAGATCATGAAGTCCACCCTGAAGCAGGTGGAGTTGAAATACGACAAGGCACGCCAGGTCATCCAGGCCACCGCGGCCAAGGCGTTCTATGACTATCAGCTTGCCCTGCAAAAGGCGGATTTGGCCCATGAACAGCTGGATCTGGCCTCAACCGCCCTACGTCAGGTCAAAATCAGCCACAAGGCCGGCCTCAGCAGCGAGAAGGACGTCCTGGACACGCAGGTCGCCTTTGCACAGGCCCAGGTCAAGCAGGCCAATGCGCTCATTGACTTCAACCTGAGTCAGGTACAGCTGCTCTATGAGACCGGCCTGATTTCCATGGACACGCTCGTGAAAGGCCCGTCGGCAGAACGCCTCAAGCCCCTGGCGAAAGGGGCTGACAGCCTTTAGTTCATGCTGTGCCAGGGGAGCAGTTCGCACCAGATATCCGGGTTAACGGACCCGATGGTCTGTTTCTGACCCTGGGCCACGGCAAAAACGTGGGACAGGTAGGAAATCTCAGCCTTTAAAAACTCGTCAACGGGAACGCGGTTCTTGACCGGTTCAGGTAGAATGCCCAACGTCATTGCCATTTCCAACTCATTCATGCTGTGCCTTGGCTCCCTTACTCTCTTCTCTCTATCTCGTGTGCTTTCCAGGGGATACATCCTCAAGGGCATCATTGCCCTATATTTTTTAAAAAACATTTTTAAAGTCGGAATTGCCCGGACGAGGCAAAACCGTTACATTGTTTCAAGAATATATCCCCTGAAGCGAAAAAGCCCTCAGGCACCCTGTCCCGTCTGCATCTGATCCCTAAAATGGGCTGCCGCCTCCATCGCCGGAATGTCTCCCCCGGATTCCAGCCGGTAGATGAACTGGATCATGGCAAGAGCCATCTCCACCTGCAGGTCCTTGGGCAGGTTTTTCAGGATCTCCAGCAGACGCCAGGTCGATTGCTCCAGCTTCTCCCGCCGGGCAAAGGGAAAAATATACGTCACCGTCAGGGGTTTCGCCAGATTATAGGCTTCAACGGCACCCTGTTCCTCCAGCAGCTTGAAGATATAGTCCGTCGTCTTGATCTGATCCGTCTGAGCGGCATTATGCAGCAGGCTCACCGCCATGGAAATGGTCGGATCACTGTCGTACCAGCGTTTTTTAACCAACTCCGTGTCCCTCGGATTATGCGCGAACGCCTCTTATGGATGCTATCGGCACTTCATCCGGAAAACTTTGAAAAAACTTCAGAATTTTTCAGGCTTCGAGGATGTCGCGGATGGCGCCGGTATATTCGAGACGCCCGCGGCAGTCGTCATCGCCCAGCACCTTGTAGTTGGTGAGATCGAACTGGACGGGGGTAACGGAGATCATGTTGTTTCGAATGGTCTCCACGTCGGAGTTCTCGTCATCCCCGGCCTCGGCGATTTCGCCCGCCAGCCAGTAATAGACCTGCTTGCGCGGATCAACGCGGCGTTCGTAGGTGTCCGTGTACATGCGCGTGCCCAGCTGGGTCACCTTCACCCCGCTCATTTCCGAAAGCCCCACCGCCGGAACATTGACGTTGAGAATGGTCTTGGGGGGCAACTGGGCTTCGAGAAACTTGGGCAGGTAGCTGCAGATGAACTCGCCCGCCGCGTTGAAGTCGGCATGCTTTTCATAGCCGTTGGTCAGCGACACCGCCACGCTGGGCAGACCGTTGATGGCCCCCTCCAGCGCCGCGCTCACCGTGCCGGAATACAGCACGTCAATGCCCAGGTTCGGCCCGTGGTTGATGCCGGAAACGACGATATCCGGGCGGAAATCAAGGATGGCGTTGAGGGCGATCTTCACGCAGTCGCTGGGGGTGCCGGTAACGGAATAGGCCTTGGCCACCGGAGAATCGAATTCGATCTCATCCACCCGGAGCGGCTTGTGAAGGGTCAGGGCATGGCCCATGGCGCTGCGTTCCCGGTCAGGCGCGGAGACGTAGACCTCGTATTTTTTTGCCAGCCACTCCACCAGCGTACGCAGGCCGACGGCATGAATCCCGTCGTCGTTGGAAACCAGCACTTTCATCCGCTCAGTCATTGGATCAAACCGTCTTTCTAGGCAAACCTCTCTCGCAAAGCCCTATTGTAAGGCTTTCGTCAAGGAAAGGCCATACATCAGCGAGTGGGTTCAGCGAACCAGCAGGGCGGCCATGATGGCTTTCTGGGCATGCATGCGGTTTTCGGCCTGATCGAAGATGCTCTGGGCGTGGGCCTCGAACACGTCCGCCGTGATTTCCTCGCCCCGGTGGGCGGGCAGGCAGTGCAGCACGATGGCATCGGCGGCGGCCTGCATCACGTCGGCGTTCACCTGGAAGCCCTCGAAGACCCGCTGGCGCTCGATGGACTCCTGCTCCTGGCCCATGCTGGTCCAGACGTCGGTGTAGACCACCGCTGCGCCCTTGACGCCGGTGATGATGTCGTCGGTCACCTGGATCTCGGCGCCGGTCCGCTCGCCGATCTTTCGGGCGTTCTCCACGATATCGGGCAGCGGGTTGTGGCTTTGGGGACAGGCGATGCTGAAGTGCATGCCCATCAGGGCGCAGCCTTCCATCAAGCTGTGGGCGATGTTGTTGCCGTCGCCGATGAAGCAGAGCTTGCGGCCCTTGAGATCCCCGAACCGCTCACGGGCGGTTTGCAGGTCGGCCAGAATCTGGCAGGGATGATGCTCGTCCGTCAGGCCGTTAATGACCGGCACGGAGGCGTGGTGGGCCAGCTCGTTCACGTCGCGTTGGGCGAAGGTGCGGATCATGATGGCGTCCACGTAGCGGCTCAGCGTCCGGGCGGTGTCGGAGATGGTCTCGCGCACACCCAGATTCACCTCGTCCTTGCGCAGCATCACGGGGTGGGCGCCCAGATCGAAGATGCCCACCTCGAAACTGACGCGGGTCCGGTTGCTGGGTTTTTCAAAGTACATCGCGATGGACTTGCCCTTGAGGAGGTGGTGTTCCCGCCCGTCCTTGCGAAGCCCCTTGAGATGGTCCGCAAAATCCAGGACCCGCACCAGTTCCTCCGCCGAGAGATCGGCCACCGTCAGGAAGTCCTGGGTCGCCACCTTGGGTGCGGTCATCGTATCCATCATTGTTACGCCTCCTTCTTTGGGAAACCATCCGGTTACGGAGTCATCTTACGGAAAAAACACCGGGCGCAAAATGATATCGTGGAAAAAACGGGGAAATTATTGAATAATAGGGGGTTACTATGGGAACATTGCCGCCTGAAGGCAAGCGGCCTGCCCAGAGGACGTTCCCTCCCCGGACCCTTCCCCGGATTCTTTTTTGTCCTCGCTCACGGCCTGCGGCCGCTCGCTGGGACGGTTTATTGGGAGGTATCCGCTCCCCAGGCATCTTCCCGGCAATACCGACGCCGGAAAATCTTAATCCTGGTGATTCCATTCAGTTAGTACAAGGCAAAAAGGCAAAGCACGATGGGCAACAACATTACGGTCAAACTTCCGGACGGGTCCGCGAGAGAGCTTCCCGAAGGGGCCACGGCATACGATCTGGCGGCAGCCATCGGGCCGGGGCTGGCGAAGGCGGCGCTGGCGGCGGTGATAACCAATGACCGGCTCGATCACGAGATTAAAGATTTCAACTACCGCCTGAAAAACGGCGATGAGATCCGCCTGCTGACCGTCAAAGACCCCGAATCCCTGGAGGTGCTGCGTCACAGCGCCGCCCACGTGCTGGCCCAGGCGGTGCAAAATCTCTTTCCCGGCGCGAAAATCGCCATCGGTCCCGCCATCGAGAACGGCTTCTACTACGACTTCTACCTGCCGGACCACAAGCTGACCCCGGAGGACTTCCCCAAAATCGAGGCCGAGATGGAGCGCATCGCCAAACAGGCCCAGCGCCTGGAGATGCGCTACGAGGAGAACGTGGACGCCCGGCTGAAGGAGATTCAGGCCCAGGGCGAAAAGTTCAAGGCGGAGATTCTGGACAAGTACCGGGAAGCCCCCACTCTCTATTTCTGCGTCGATCCCAAGACGGGACAGGAATTGTGGTACGACGTCTGCGAAGGCCCCCACGTCCCAGACACCTCATGGATCAAGGCGTTCAAGCTGCTGAACGTTTCCGGTGCATACTGGCGCGGCGATGAGAAGAACGAGCAGCTTCAGCGGGTCTACGCCACAGCGTTCTGGAACAAAAAGGACCTGGAGGAATTCCTGAAGATGCGCGAGGAGGCTGAGCGCCGCGACCACCGCAAGCTCTCGAAGGAGCTGGACCTCTTCAGCATCAAGGAAGAAATCGGCCCGGGGCTGATTCTCTGGCATCCCAACCTCAGCACCGTGCGCGAAGAGCTGGAAAACTACCTGCGCAAAGCCCTGCGCCGCCATAATTACGTGTCGGTGAACACGCCGCATCTCGCCAAGCGGGATCTCTGGGACATCTCCGGCCACACCAGCCATTACCTGGAAAACATGTTCACCATGGACATCGAGGGGCAGGAATACCTGCTCAAGCCCATGAACTGCCCCATGCACACGATGATCTTCAAGTCGAAACTCCACAGCTACCGGGATCTCCCCGTTCGAATCGCCGAGTTCGGCACAGTCTACCGCTACGAAAAGTCCGGTGTGGTACAGGGAATGTTCCGGGCACGGGGGTTTACCCAGGATGACGCCCATATCTTCTGCCGTGAGGACCAGATTACGGCGGAAATCCTGGACCTCATCAAGTTCATTGACGAGACCTTCAAGGTCTTCGGCATGGAATTCGCCCAGGTGGAGCTGTCCACCCGGCCCGAAAAATACGTCGGCGCCCCGGAGAACTGGGACACCGCCGAGGCCGCCCTGAAATCCGCCCTGGAACAGTACGGGCTGGAATACGTCATCAACGAGGGCGACGGGGCCTTCTACGGGCCGAAGATCGATTTTAAAATCAGGGACGCCATTGGCCGGGTCTGGCAGCTCTCCACCGTGCAGCTCGACTTCAACCTGCCTGAGCGCTTCGGCCTGCGCTACAAGGACAAGGACGGTGTGGAGAAGCAGCCCATCATGATCCACCGGGCCATCTTCGGCAGCATGGAACGCTTTGTCGGCATCCTCATCGAGCACTTCGCCGGCGCCTTCCCCACGTGGCTCGCCCCGGTGCAGGCCATTGTGCTCCCCATCTCGGACAGGCACGTGGATTACGCCCAGAAGGTCACCGAGACGCTGAAAAACGAGGACGTCCGGGTGCAGCTCGACGACAGCAGCGAGACCATCAACAACAAGATCCGCAAGGCGGAACTGGACAAGATCCCCTACATGCTGGTGGTCGGCGATAAAGAGGTGGAAGCGGACCAGGTGGCCGTGCGGGCGAAATCCCGCGCAAACCTCGGCGCCATGGGCACCGAGCGGTTCCTGGAGCAGCTCCACCGGGAGATCCGCTCCCACGGCAAAACCCTCGTCGAAGCCACCCCCGAAGCCGTCGCGAAATAATGCTTGCCCCAATAATATCCCCAAGCCTCCCCCTGTCATTCCCGCGAAGGCGGGAATCCATCCTGCGGGATACGCCCCGGCTTGCCCTCATTTCCTGCCTGCTCCTTCTCCTCCTGGCAACAATGGCGCTGCCCGTGAATGCCCAGGAGACTGAAACCGCACCGGCAACCGACGACCTGGCCCTGCTGAAATCCTCCTGGGAGCGCTATAAAACCCGCTTCATCCAGGACGATGGCCGGGTCATCGACCCGAACGCCAGGGCCATCTCCACCAGCGAAGGTCAGAGCTACGCCCTGCTGCGTGCCGTGTGGATCGACGACCGGCAGACGTTTGACCGGGTTTACCAGTGGACACGGGATAATCTCCAGGTGCGCGGCGACAGCCTGTTCGCCTGGAAGTGGGGCCAGCAGGACGGCGGCGCCTGGACCGTTCTCGACAGCCACACCGCCTCCGACGCCGACCAGGACATCGCCCTGGCTTTACTGATGGCCGACGAACGCTGGGATCACGCCCCCTACCGCCAGGACGCCCTGGCGATCCTGGACGATATCTGGGAGAAGGAAACGACAGACACCCCCTATGGTCGGGTGCTTTTACCGGGCGACTGGCATCAGGAAATCCCGGATCAGCTTAGACTCAACCCCAGCTATTTTGCGCCTTATGCCTACCGCATTTTTGCCAAAGCCGATCGAGAGCATGATTGGGAAAACCTCAGTGACAGCGCATACCGCATCCTGCTGGAAAGCCTCATGCAAACGCGGACCCAGCTCCCCGCAGACTGGATAAGTCTATATACCGGTGAGAATATGGCCCGCTACTCACGAGTGTTTCTCTACACGGAGCCGCTTCATTCCGACAGTGACTACGCCTACAACGCCATTCGGGTCTTCTGGCGCCTGGGCCTGGGGGTAACGCTCGGCACCGGCACACGAAGCCGGAAACCCGCAACGCCACTACTTGGCGCAACCGATTTCCTCCAGCGCTATTACGCCATTCACCAGCGCCTGCCCGGTCCAATCACCCTGGACGGCATCGAGCGCACTCCGGGAGCATTCCCGTCTCTGGCGGTTTACGGCACTTTACTGCCGGGTATTTTCAAGAAAAATCCTGAAATGGCCGAAGATATTCTCAACCGCTATGTCCGCCCCGGCCTACAATCGGACACCACGGACTACTACGCCCAGAACTGGCTGTGGTTCGGCCTGGCGTTGCACTACGCCCAGAACCACCCGCCCAAGGGAAAAACATCGCTGGAAAAATTGACATATCTTTTGGGGGAATAATCAGGCGGATTCCTGTTTACCTCCGCCGTTCAGGGCGGTATTGATACTGGCCAGCTGGCTGCTGATCCGGAACATCAGCACCATGATCACCATCACCAGAAAACCGGTAATGTAGTTGATCTCGAAAAGTCCGCCCAGTGAGACATTTTCCATTCTTGGGATACCCTCCATCCTTAAGCTTGAACCCATACCTGTTTATGGCCCTTATTTTAGCGCTATTTTCGGATTTTGGGGGAATCAGGCGCCTATGCGCCGAACCAGTTCCAACAGGGCCGCCTTCATATCAGAAACCGGCAGATTCACGCGCTGACCGTGGCCGGGCAGCACCCACTCAAAGTCGTAATTCCCAAGCCTGGCAATGGAGCGTTTCTGCTCGTCCCAGGAGTGCCAGCAGTAGGCGCTGGAGGCGTGGAGGCGGTGGTTGTGACGGTCCCAGCGCATGTGATCGCCGGTAAAGAGATAGCGGTTTTTGTAGAGCAGCACACAATGCCCCGCCGTGTGGCCGGGGGTGGGAATGATGCGGAAATCCGGGTGAATCACCACATCGTCAAAGCCCTCGATCAGCCGTTCGGCAGCGGGCTGGGCGGACTTTTCCCGCTCGTGGATGATCCGCTCGCCATTAAAAACTTCGGCGAATTGATGGGCTTCCGCCACGTCGTCGCTGTGAGTCAGAAAAATATACCGGATGCCGCCCATTTCTTCGAAACGCCGAACCAGATGGGGCAGGAATTTGGGGGAATCGACGAGCCAGTTGCCGTCCGGATGCCGGATGAAATAGCTGTTGCCGCCGTAGGATTTTGGCGAGTTAAACCCGCAGTAATAGACGTCATCGTTGATGAGTAGCGGGAAGTCCGCCATCACGGCCTGCACGTCATGCTTTTCAGCCGTGCCGATGGAGCCCGTGGGACACGATAGCAGCGCCCGCATGGCCTGGCGGGCTTCAACGTCATCCGTCGGCTGGTGGCCCACCACGGAATAGTCGCCGGTCTCCCGAAAAACTGACGGGGCCAGCTGGCGACAGGTGTCGCAGTCAATGCAGGTGCTGTCGACGAAAAAATCGCCGGTTACGTTGTCCGCCAGTTTTTTGCGGGGGTCCGCCATCGCCCAGTCTCCCGTCCGGTATAATTCAGCGCCGGTTTGCTATACGCATGAGGTAGGCCATCTCTCTTTTATATTAACGTTAAATGGCTTTAAATTCCCGTTTTACAGAACCGGCGACCTGATTTATCATTATCCCAGAAGAGATGAGATATTTTTTGCCGCTCTCCTTTCCACAGATTTCCGCAGGTTAGAGTCAGAAGCCGGTCGTAGGTCGCAAATGGTTGATGTCCTCAAGCATACCCAATACTGCATGGGACGTGGCTACCTCAACAAGGACACGTTCAACGAGGCCGTGGCCCAGGATCGTTCCAACAACCGGGTCCAGCGGGATCTGGTGGAGAACATGATGGCGGCAGCCCGCGACGCCCAGACGACGGGCGCCCGTGAATCCTTTACCGCCCGGCAGCTGCCCCAGCCCCAGAATCTCATGCAACGGGCCGTCCTGGTTCTGGCCCAGCCCCTGCTGGCCCTGGCCAACTTCTTCCAGAACATCCCGCGCCTGCCGCTGCCCTTGCCCGGCTTGGTCCAGAATGCCTTCCAGAACGCCGGAACCCAGCTGAACCAGGCCGTTGCCAACCTGTTAAGCTTTTTCTTCGGCAACAAAAAGGACAACGACAAGGTAGAGGAACGCAAGCAGCGCGAGGATACGGAAATCGCCGAGTCCGATCTCTTCACCCGGTTCGTGGTGGAAGAATCCCACGAGTCCAGCATGGGCAGTGGGCAGTAAGCAGGATTTTGGTTTCGGCGCTACAGGCTAGTGGCCTGCCCAGGGGACGTTCCCTCCCCTGGACCCCTCCCCGGAATTTCTTTTGCCCTCGCTCATGGCCTGCGGTCGTTCGCTCGGGCGTTTTGAATTCTTAAACCTTGCTGGCGGTTTTTTTGCGGGGCTTGGAGACCTTGGCAGGTTTAACCGCCTTCTCGCCTTCCAGCTTTTTGCGCAGGTATTGGGCGGTCCAGTTGTCTTCCTCTTTCACCAGCTCCTCGACAGTGCCCTGGAAGATCACCCGGCCGCCGCCGTCGCCGCCGTCGGGGCCAAGATCGACGATGTGGTCGGCCTGGGCGATAAAATCAATGTTGTGTTCAATGACAATCAGGGAGTGCCCGTCGTCCACCAGACGGCGGAAAACCTCCACCAGGGTGTCGATGTCGCTCATGTGCAGGCCGGTGGTAGGCTCGTCGAACAGGAAAAGGTACGGGCCATCTTTTTTTCCCTCGGACTTGAGGTAGCTCGCCAGCTTCAGCCGTTGGGCCTCACCCCCCGAAAGGGTCGTGGTGGACTGGCCCAGGCGCAGGTAGGCAAGGCCAATGTCCTGCAGCGGTTTCAGGCGGCTGCGAATGGCCGGGACGGTCTTGAAGAAGGCCATGGCCTCGTCCACGGTCATGTTCAGCACGTCGTTAATGTTGCGACCAAAGAGATCCACGGTGAGAATCCGGTGTTTGAACCGGCGGCCCTTGCAGTCCGGGCAGACCACGGTGACATCGGCCATAAACTGCATGTCGATGGTGATGACGCCCAGCCCCTCGCACTTCTCGCAGCGTCCGCCCGGCGTGTTGAAGGAGAAATCGCCGGGCTTGAGACCCATGACCATCGCCTTGCGCGAATCGGCAAAGAGTTTGCGAATCTCGTCGTAGGCCTTCATGTATGTCACCGGGTTGGAGCGCTGGGAGCGCCCCGGCGGCGACTGGTCCACCATGATGACGTCCTTGAACTCGTCGAGGCCGTTGAGTTCACTGTAGGGCAGGGCGTCCAGCTCCAGGGAGCGGCCATGATCGTGCTCGTACCCGGCAAAGAGGGTTTGTTTGATGAGGGTGGACTTGCCGGAGCCGGACACGCCGGTAACGCAGACCAGCTGGTTCCTGGGCAGGCGGACGGTGACGTCCTTCAGGTTGTTGCCGCAGGCGCCCGCGATCTCGATACTGTTGGCCGCGCTGAGCTTCAGGCGTTGGGACTGGCGTTTGGAGGGCTTGGGCGGGTTGCGCAGGTACTGGGCGGTGACGGAGTATTTCGTCTCCATCAGCTCATTTAAAGAACCCTCGAAGACGATGCGACCGCCTTCCTCACCTCCGGCAGGCCCCATGTCGATGATGTGATCGGCCCCCATGATAATCTCCGGGTCGTGTTCAACCACCACCAGGGTGTTGCCATTGTCCCGCAGAGCTTTTAGCACGGAAAGGAGCCGGTTCGTATCGCGGGCGTGAAGCCCCACGGTGGGTTCATCGAGGACGTAGAGGGTATCGGTGAGGGACAGCCCCAGCGCCGCCGAAAGATTGATCCGCTGGGCCTCGCCCCCGGAGAGGGTGCGTGATTGCCTGCCAAGAGTCAGGTAATGCAGGCCCACGTCCACGAGATACTTCAGCCGGGTGCGGATATCGCGAATCAGACGCTCCGAAGCCTGGCGCTCGTAGCCGGAGAGTTGGGGTTCCAGTTCGTCGAAGAATTGCAGGACATCGGGGATGGGGACCTCGCAGAGATCCTTGATGTTTTTGCCCCCGTTACTCTGGCCAATGCGGATGTTCAGGGCGTCGGCGCGCAGACGCGAACCCAGGCAGTCCGGGCAGGTGTAATAACCCCGGTATTTCGCCAGTAGAACCCGCACATGGACCTTGTAGCGCTTGCCTTCCAGCCACTCGAAAAACTTTCGGATGCCGGGATAGCCGCCCTTGCCGTTCATCACAAAGGCTTTCTGGTCGTCGGTCAGGTCTTCATAGGGGACATCCAGCGGAACCTTGTGCCGCTTCGCCGCCCCGAACAACAGGTCCTGGATCTCGGCGTTGGAGGGGGTGGTAAACGGATGCACCGCCCCCTCTTTCAGGGTTTTCTTCTTGTTGGGAATCACCTTGTCCATATCCAGACCGATGATGCGGCCAAAGCCCTCGCAGGTGGGGCAGGCCCCCAGCGGGTGATTGAAGGAGAACAGGTTGGGACTGAAGGTTTCCCGCTGGGCCTCGCGGAAATAGCGGGTTTCGTTCTCGGAGAGATTCATCGCCGCCATCAGACCCTCGCCCAGATCCAGAGCGTTTCTGACGGCCTCACGCAGCCGGTAGTCGTCTTTCTTTCTGACGATGAGCCGGTCGACAACCACGAGGACCGTTTCGGCCTTGTTCAGATCCTTCTGGACATCTGCGATTTCCCGGATTTCATCATCGAGCCAGACCCGGAACCAGCCTTTTTCCTGCAAGTCAGCAGCCCATTTTTTGCCGGAGCGGGCGGTATGGGGCAGGGGAGCCAGAACGATAAGCCTCGTGCCTTCGGCCAGGCCGGCAAGCTGGGCCTCGATGTCCGGGACTTCCCCGGTAAACACCGCATCATCTCCGGAACTCGCTCGCTGGCCGATGGTGGCGAAGAGGACCCGCAGGTAATCGTAGATTTCCGTCGCCGTGCCCACAGTGGAGCGGGCGTTTTTCACCCGGTTTTTCTGTTCCAGGGCGATGGCGGGCAGGATGTTCTGAATGTTATCCACGTCCGGCTTCTCGATACGCTCCAGAAATTGCCGGGCGTAGGCGGACATGGATTCGACGTAGCGGCGCTGCCCCTCGGCGTAGAGGGTGTCGAAGGCCAGCGACGACTTGCCGGAGCCGGACAGCCCCGTCACGACGGTCAGCGCCTCGTGGGGGATGGCGCAGCCGACGTTTTTCAGGTTGTTGGTCCGCGCACCGGAAATGCGGATCTCGCGGGGTTTCCTGGACTTGCTCATGGCCCTTCCATTATGCCCTAAAGGGAACCACCTTTAAAAGGACCTGCCGGTCCGGCTTTTCCACCATTCGGCCCATAATAACGACATTTGTAACAAAACGTCCCGATTTTGGGAAAACAGGGAAATTCCGGGCATTGAGGGCCGTTAAGGGGGTATTGATTCAACGGTAACGGGAAAACTAATCCGATGGTCAGCAACCGCCTACACCCTTTGGTCGATTCACAATCCGGCCCCCTCTCCTACAATGAAAACAGTCGATTGATGATGGAATTTCGTGGGAATTGTCGCGTGGAGGTTCTTTGTTCATGAAATCGCATGAACAGCAAAACGAGGGCGGTGTTCGCTATTCGTCCAAACTGATGTCCGCCCTCAACAAATTTGCCGGCGGACTGTCCACGGACGTGCATAATCCGCTGCTGAGAAAATACGGGCGGGCATACGACTACCTGATTTCGGCGGATGCCTTCCGCTACAAGGAAGACATTGACGCCGCCCTGGACCAGTACCGCCATGCCCTGGCCCTGCATGAGGACTTTACGGAAGCCCATATCGGCGTCGGAAAATGCCTGCGCCGCAAGGGCGACAGCATGGGCGCCATCCGCTACTTCAAGCTGGCCCTCAAGGGCAACCCCTTCAACAAGGAGGTCCATCTCGACCTGGGTAAGTGCTACAACGAATGCGGCTACATCGACAAGGCCATCCAGCACTACGAGCGGGCCATCAAGCTGGCCCCGGACTACCTGGAAGCCAAGTTCGGCCTCGCCCTCATCGTGGAGCTCGGCGGGGATCTGACCTACGCCACCACCCTGTACCACGACATCATCGAGCAGGACCCCGAATTTTTACCCGCCTACAACAACCTGGGCAGCATCTACCTGCGCCAGGGGGTCTTTACCCAG
Organism: Candidatus Neutrinobacter sp.; assembly: GCA_039794365.1. Taxonomy (GTDB): domain Bacteria; phylum Cyanobacteriota; class Vampirovibrionia; order Vampirovibrionales; family Vampirovibrionaceae; genus JBDIVN01. The sequence goes on from JBDIVN010000002.1 coordinate 313,738, forward strand.
GCGGAGCAGGTCTTCCGTTCCCTGGTGCGCCGGGCGCCGGATTTTGGCCGCGGCTATCTCGGCTTGGCCCTGACCCTGGACAAGTCCAACAACATGGCCGGGGCGCTGGACGCCTACAACAAGGTGCTTGAAATCAAGACCTCCACCCGCAACGTGGATTACGTCAAGCGCCGCATCATCGCCCTGAACAAAGCTTTGGGCCGCGCCAAAACCCGGCGCAACACCACACTGGTACGGGTGAAGTAGGCCAAGCTGCAAAAACATTCCCCCTCCCTGAGGGAGGGGAAGTCTCGGAGGGGTTAGCAGTTTGCCGTTTCGGGAGTCCGGCTTTTGCGCTCCACCCGGATGTTGCGTTTGGCCATTTCCGTCAGGAAATCGTCCGTGGGCACGGTGGTTTCCAGCGGCAGGACACCGCGTTCTGTTATGCGCCCGTCCGCCATCATGTGGGCGATGATGGCTACCGGGAAGGCGGTGGTGCGCATCATGGCCGTAAAGCCGGTTTCGGAATCGTAGCGGTCCACGATCTCATAGACCTCTTCAGCGGGCTGGCCCCCGCGCCTGCCGGTGACAACGGCGCGAACCAGCACGATGTCGCGCTTGTCCTCGAAGGCGGTGAGCCTGGGCACCACGCAGGCGGCAAACACATCGCGGGGAACCACGCTCTGGCCGCTGACCTGCACCGGCTCCTCATCCAACAGGCCCAGATCGGCCATGGTTTTGATCTGGTGGCAGTGGCCGGGGTAGCGAATGGTCTTGTAGTCCATCTCCCGGACCTTTCCCTCGAAGGTCCACGGCAGGGTGGAGAGACCGCCCAGGGTGAGAAACGCCTCGCAGGCGCCGACGGGCTGGGGGAACTCCAGGGTTTCCAGTTCGGTGAGAGTCTCAATCTCCACCCGCCTGCCGTCTCTGAGGACCACCGCCTTGCCGATGTATTCGTTGATCAGCCCGTGGATGGAGAAGAAGAGCTGGTAGTTCAGCGGCGGCTGCGGGTTCTGTGGCAGGCCGCCCACGCGGATCTTTACGGTATCCGTCTCGTCGAGCTGCTGCATGCCGTGAACCGCCAGCAGGTTGGCCATGCCGGGGGCGAGTCCGCCGTCGGGCAGGATGGTGACGCCGGCGGTTTTCGCCAGGTCGCTGAGTTTGCGCTGTTCCCAGACGAGATCCGTGTTGCCGCCCATGTCGATCATGTGGGTCTTCGCCTCGATGGCGGCGCGGGTGACTTCCAGATTCAGAAAATAGGGCACGGCGCTCACCACCACGTCTACTTCCTTGAGGAAGTCTACCAGTTGGGTATGGTTGGTCACATCCACGCGTTCAGGCTTGACATTGGAAAGGTTTAGACGTTTGGCGGCGGCCTCAGCCAGTGCCAGGTCCGCATCTGTGAGAATCACCTCGGCCTCTTGGGCAAACATGGCCAGATCGTAGGCGCAGGCAGTGCCCTGCATGCCGGAACCAAGAACAGCAAACGTCATGATTTCTTCTTCCCTTCCGAATAATAACCTTCCAGATCCTTGCACAGAATGTTGTAGTAGTCGATGGTGCGCGAAACCTTCGGGGGCATGGTCCCCTTGAAGCGTCTGGAAATCTGCAGGGTCTGCCCCTCTTCCCTCAGTTGGCGGGCCGCATCACGGATGACCGCCGCCGGATTGCTGAACGGGTCGTCTGTCTGCGGGGCGCCCAGGTCTTCCGGTTTCATTTTCATCCGGTACTGCAGGCTGCGACGCTCAAGAAAATGACGATCGGCGTATCCGGCGATGGCGGCGCAGGTTTTGAACTGTTTTGGATGGCGTTTGGCCAAATATTTCTCGATGTCCCTTCGGGTGAGAACCTCGGTGGGGGAAACGAGAATGGCGTCAATGAGTCCCTTTGGCCCGTAGAACAAGGCCTCCAGCGGGTTCAGCCACAAGTCGTTCAGGGCGTCCTGGGCAATGTCGTCTAGCGGGCGTCCGGTGGCTTCGGCAATGAGGTCGAAGTAGTCCAGGGTGTCCTGCTGCAGGCTGTCTCCCATCTGGTTCAGCAGTCGGCCATGGCTGCGGGCGGACCAGGCGGCGTCGTGAATCATCATCCGGGACAGGGGGGTGGCAAAGCGGTAACCCGTGGCGCTGCTGAGCAACTGGGCACCGCAACTGGCGGCCATGCCGGTGACGATGACGTCCACCGGCGTGTCTTTGAGGTCTTCCTTCAGGGTATTGCGGATCTCCCGTCCCGAAGGTGTCTCTCCACCAGGGCTGTTGACCACCAGCTTGATGTGGCTGGCCCGTCCCGGCTTGCGTTTCTCCTGCGCCGTTTTCTTGTCGTGCAGTTCCAGCAGGGCGCGGGAGATCTGTTCCGCCGCCGAGTCCATGAACGGATCATTGTAAAAGATCACATCGTCATCAAGAATGCCGTTGGCGTTGGCAGACACGTTCTCCACCATGATGCGGGAGAAAGCGGGCAGATCGTTGATGATGGCCTGCAGGGGGAGATTGGTGATCTTCGTGATGCCATCCACCTGCTTGATGTTGCCCTGGCTGCTGTCGAGGGCGTTGCGGTCAAAGAAGTGGAACAGCGGTTTTCGGCCCTTGCTGTCCGGATGGGATTCGAGCCGTTGACGACGGTCATAGCTTTTCAGGGACTGGTAATGGGAATAGTCGGCGCTGGCCAGGGTTTCTGGAGAAAACTTCTGTAGCGGGGTGGAGAACGCTTGGGCGACCTTCCGGGCGTTGCCGCCGTAGCGCAGGAACTCGTCTATTTTATCCGGCTCATCCGGCTTCATATGGGCCTTGAGGTATTTTTGCAGGTCGGTGCGGGTAATGACCGTTTCCGGCCCCACGATAACGGCATCAATCAACCCTTTTTTCCCGTAGTAAAGCGCCTTCAGCGAGCTGAAATCCTTTGTGCCGTCCAGATCCTGGAAGACCTTGGGGCGGTCCTTTTCGGGCAGGCCGGTTTTCTCCAGCACCAGCGTCTCCAGATCCCGGATGTAGTTGTTGTAAAGCCGACGGTTGACCTGGAATTCCCGGTTCTTGCTGTCGGGGATGCCGTACTCAATGGGGCCTGTCTGCAGCTTGGCGTCCGGGTACATGAACCGCTTGCCGGTGGCGTTCATCACGGCCCGGAACCCGTCCGGGTAGCAGATGGACTTGATGATGACATCCACCGGGCGCCGGATCAGCGTCATTACGTCCGCCAGCGCCGAAGGGTCGGACAGGGCAAAGCCGCCGAAATCGTCGAGGCTGGTTTGTCCCAGTGTCAGCTTCAGGGTGCCTTCCTCCTTACCCTTGACGATATCGCGGAGGGCCAGGGCACGTAGCACCTGGGCCACGGTGGGGCCGTTAATCAGCGAACGCTGGCGCAGATCCACCCCGAAATCATTGTGAATCCCGCTAAAGCGAAGCATTGGCAGCGGATATGCCGGGCGGCCAAGTCGCCCGACCGATGAAGCGATCGGCCCGGACACAGCCGTTGCAGCCGACTTCTGGTTTTGGGTCGCCGGCACCGTCAATCCTGACCATGACACCAGATGGATCATCCGGTGGTTCCCCTTCTGCTTTCCCCCAATTCAAGGCTTCCAGAGTATCATAAAGATTGCCTGAATACAAAGGGGAAGAGAAACCGGGGTATGACGATAAAAGCAGGAATAGTTCCGGCGGATGCTTTGCCGGGGCGTTGAGAGAGTCCGTTCCCGGCTGGAATCAGGTAGCATGGCGGATTTTCATGCCGCCATCGTCCTCGAAGACCTCCTCTTTTGGTTTTGGCCACTTGCGAAGCCGGACAAATTCCGGATGAAGCTCGATGATATAGGTCCGGGTAGCCTCCAGCGAACCGTCCGTATCGACAAAGGTCTGCGTCATGCCTTCCACCTCTGTTTTTTTCGGGTCCTGGTTGGTGGCATTGCAGTCCTCCACGTATTCCACCACCGTGGTGGTAATGTCGCGGAACTGGTTGCCCAGGTGTTCCCGGCTTTCGTCCGGCAGGATCAGCAGGTAGTTCATCGTCCGGTGCAGTTCAGGATTCTGGTCGTACTCGCGGTGACGGTTCTTGGACTTGTGCAGTGCCAGGACCTTCTGCGTTCCCATCGACTTGAGCTTCTCGTCCGCTTCGAGATTGCGCTCCGCAAGCACGTTGACCCCGGAGGAAACGATGGTCTGGAAGTCCGACGGCAGTGTCTGGATCTTCGTCAGCGCCGTGTTAATGCTCTCGTACTGGTCAAACCAGCGCCTTTGGGTATAGCGGTTTCCGCTTGCAGCCATTTCACAGTCCTCTAATGTGTACTCCAACGCAACTTGATTTTAACAGGAAAAACTGCTCGCCTGTCTGATTGTACGGCCTGCATGGCCGGATAAGGAATCGGGAAGGAGGAAGCGTCTGTTTACAGATGGTTATCCGGTGGTGCTGCCAGCTTCTGGCCGGAATCAGGGTCCGGAATCGGTTCGAACTGGCGGGCAGGGGCGGCATTATGGGTGCCGTTCGCGGCTACGGCCAGCTTGACGTAGTTGTCGTTCATCTCGTTCAGCCTGGAGTGGAGTCCGTTGATCATGATTTTCTGGAACGGCGTCATCCGTTCGAAGTCCGGCAGGATCACGTCCTCGAAGAAGACGTTCACAATGACTTCCGAGGCGGCGATGACGGTGGCATTGCGCATGTGGTTGTTGCTCAGGAGATACATCTCCCCGAACATTTCGCCGGGTCCCAGCTTCATGATGGGAACCATTTCGCCCGGCTCCCCTTTCTTGCAGATGATGACCTGACCGGCTTTGATCAGATAGGCCCTGTCCCCGCGGGACCCCTGCCGGATGATAACCTCGCCCTTGGCAAAGCGTTGTTCATGGCCGCTCTTCATGGTTTTGTCGTATCTCCCTGGGTTTTTCGCGGACTCTCTCATGATATTTATCGGCTTCACGCAAAAATACTTAAGAAACCGGTGGAAAGAGGCGGTTTTCGAGGTTTCCAGGCCCGTCGGCATACCCCCCGGAGAGCTTGAAATCCCCCAAAAAACACCGGAAAAGAAAAAGCCCCTTCCATAGAAGAGGCATTGTCCAACTTTCAGGTTGGGAGTGAGGGGGGAATGTTTGGGTTCAAATGTTTAAGGGATCGTGCCTATTATGCTCCGGACAGGCCCCTTGAAAATAACCCAAAGGGCTAGACCTGGGACTACCCATCCGTCTAGTCACCCATTTCTGTAAACGGCTGAATGGCAATGCCTGCCCCGCGGTTCTTTCTTGAAGCCCTCCGGCCACTTTTATCTAAAGGCAGGCTACCTGTTCCGGTTTCCAGGATGGTTGTTTCCCCTGGGCTTCGAGTCGCCAACGCGCGACAGTCTGTAGGGTATGAGGGTCTCGGTCATTCTTCTAGTAAAGGGGGGGGCTATCTGGTTTCTTATTTCTAAAGGAACTAACCCCTGACATCGCTGGTTCCGTGTCAGAGGCTATAAAAGAGTTGGTACCCCATTATAGACCAGTTTAGAATTTCATTATTGAAAGCTGATCCGGCTATCCTGGCCAGAATCGTAGGCTAAAGGGAGGGTCGGGACTAGTTCATCCCGCTTTCCCATTCAAATACAACAACCATGACCCACCCTATTTCTTTAGGGGCTGATGAAAGGCCTCTTTCAAGGATCTCATAATGAGGTTGCCACCAATGACCTGGCCATTCTTCAGCGCTTTTGTATGAAGGTTTATATGTTTTGTGTAGCTCAGAGGCCTCGTCAGGCCGAAGGACTGCCACATAATCCAGGTAACGGCTCTCAGGGCATTCGGTTTCCCGAAAGCGGGGATCTTCCCGTAACTCCTGAGCATTCCACCAGGCGGCCTCTGCCTTCCAAACGGGAGTTCCATGATCACGAGGGATACCATACACAGCCACACTAAACGCCATTAGCCGACCTCCGAAGTCACTTACACCCCCAGAATACCAAAAACCCGCCCTGGTGCGCTGATCTTCGGGAAGCGTGGCGGGTATTATTACCAGTATTATATCATGTTGGATATTATCCGAGTTTGCCGGGCCTAGATCAGCGATAGGTATTGGCGCAGATAGGCTACGGTTTCCGGTAGCTCTTGCCTGAGCAGGGTGTCCAAGTATTCTTCAGGGGATTTTACAGGATTTTTCAGGCTTTCACGGTGCTCTTTGGCGGCTGAAACCTCTCTTTGATGAGAAAGTTCGATTTGTGAAGTAATAAAATCGTCCGGATGTAGGGCCTCCAGGTTATAAGGGGTAAGTGACTCCGGCGGGAAGTCCCTTAAATTGAAGGTTACAATCGCATTACACTGCGAGTGTATTGCGGCAGCAACGACATGCCTATCACCAGGGTCTGGAAGCGTTAAGGTATCAATCAAATACTCATACCCTTCAACCAAACAGTCCCGGACATGTGAGTCCATAAGGTTTTTGGTTCTTTCTAACGCTCCCCTGTCAAGATCAGGACGCTTTTCAAGTAGGTTGGAAAACCACTCTTCATGTATCTCGTTTGTCCACTTTGCCCGGAAAAGGTCTGTTAGTGCCAGTCTCATCAGGAAGTCCCGTAGAGGGGCAGAGTAAAGCACACAAGAATCATAGATGACGGTATATTTTGTCACGCTTTCAGTAGCCCATGTCTAACTCTTGCGCTTGTTCTGACAACTCATCCAGGGCTTTACGGCGCTGAGAATCGGTTGACTCTTTATAGTTCATCAGATCACTAAACAGAATCCGCCTATGCTTACCCACAGTGCGATAAGGGATTTCCTTATTTTCTAAAAGCTTTATCAAAAAAGGTCTTGAGACATTAAGAATGTCAGCAGCTTCCTGGGTGGTTAGCTCGGCATGGATGGGGATCAGTGTAATGGCGTTGCCCTCGGCCATTTGGACCAGGATGTCAATTAATGCCCGGAAAGCCGGAGCAGGAATTCTAATTTTTTGCTTTTGCCCATCTGTATCTATCTCAATAAATAAAGCTTCCTGCCCTCTTAAATGGGGGGCTAGGGCACGGCTTGATTCTTTCGCAATGTCCGTTTCTTCGGGGGTCGGCTTAATAGGGCTATACAGTGTAGACAAAGCGGCCATCGTTTAAAGCTCCAACTTGTATGCTTTATCGGCATATCTCAGTATGAAAATATGAGTGTACAGTATAAGATTACCACATATTCGAAATAATCGCAATATTCGAAATAAAAGAAGCATTAAAAATAAACGAAAACCTCAACCTTTAAACGGTCCCCGTTTCTGGGCTCAGATCACGGGCTTTCCCTTCTGCTCTCCTGCCTCTCTATTATCGGCTCGTCTCCCCGCAAACTTGAGAGCGATCCTGTCATTCACTTTTGACGTTTGTGTCCGGGATGATCAGAAAGTGACTTTGTATGGTCGCGTTTGTCTTATGATAGGATTTGGGAGGTTTCCTGTCCGGCAGGCCACCCCATGGGTCAATCGTTTCGAATCCTGATTTCGGGTAGTGTGCCTGTTATTGAGTAAAGAAGGTTCTCTTCATGTCAAAACACCCGTTAGGGGAAGTTTTCGGTTTTCCAATCTCCAACCAGAGCGATGAGGCACAGCGTTATCGCAAGGGGCGCCTGTGTCCCTACAACAACAAAGTTCCCAACTGCACCAAAGATAAAAAGGACAATCCGCTGGGAGTGTGCAGCGTGTTGGACAAAAACGGGGAACTTGTGATCACCTGTCCGGTCAGATTCAGGCAGGACTGGATCATTGCCGAGCAGGCGGCTGGGTTTTTCTTCTCTGAAGGGGCCAAGTGGGCCTCATTGACGGAAGTTCGGCTGAATGATGCGGATGGCAAATCTGCCGGAAACGTTGACGTTGTGCTTGTTTCATATGATACACAGGGCCGGATTATGGATTTCGGCTCACTCGAAGTTCAGGCCGTCTATATTTCGGGCAATGTCCGGAAGCCGTTTGAATTTTTTATGGAGAATCCGTCAGGGCACAGGACGATGGACTGGTCGGGACAAAAAGGTTACCCACGGGCGGATTATTTGTCTTCCTCAAGAAAAAGGCTGGTCCCTCAGATGCTCTCTAAAGGGAGCATTTTCAAAAGCTGGGGCAAGAAACAGGCGGTGGCGCTCCATACATCCTTTTTCAACACCTTGCCTGAGCTGCCACAGGTAGCCTTGCAGGATGCGGAAGTGGCCTGGTTTCTGTATGATTTGAAAATGGATCAAGTCCATCAGATATATCGATTGACCCATACAAAAACGGTTTATACAAAGTTCGAACCGGCGCTTGAAAAAATAACAGCCGCCAATCCCGGTGAGTTGGAAGGCTTTGTCAGGAATATTCAGGGAAAGCTGAATCACGTTCTGAGCCGATAGCGCCCAGCTTACAGGATATCCTGATTAACCAGGAATAGAGGATCGGTCTTTTTGCCGACAATCAATTCGGTCATCTTGGCATGATGGGTATTTTTCATTGGGATTTCCTTGTACAGAAAATCCTTCTTTGAGGCCATTTCCTTTATCTCCTGAGTATTGTCATAAGTCATCAGGAATAAGCCTGTTGCTGATGTGCAAAGTTCAAAAAGCCGGGTATGATCCAGTTTATGGTAATTGTACAGCCTTTTTCCCGCCCTTTTGCCTCCGGCTGTGTAAGGTGGATCGATGAATATTGAGCATCGGGGATCATGCAGGTACTTTGGAATTTCATCAAAGGCATCACCCTCAATAAATGAAATTCTTTCACGAAATTTTTGAATCGTGGAAATCCTTTTAGCCAGCGTTTCCGGGTACCACCTGGATTTTACCCCTTTCCCCTTCTCTCCGTTTTTTAAGAGGCCGCTTCCATGGGCTAATATTCCGCCATGAAAAGTTCTGTTTTTTAAAATGGTCTGGAAGGCTTTTTCTTTTGTGGTAGAAGACTTTTTTTCGATAACTTTTCGGACGTTTTCAAGTGTAAGATCAAAATTCAGTATTTTTTGAGTAAGCCACGTGGCGTCATCACTCAAAATTGTATGCCATACGGCAGCCACGTCCGGATCTTTTTCAACCATTACGGCTTTGCCGGCAAGATTCTCATGAATGGCCGTCAGACTAATAATTCCCCCGCCAGCAAAAGGTTCCAGGAGAATATCCGGCTGGTATTCATGACTGAAGATCCAGTTCCTAAACTGGGGAACAAACCAGGTTTTTCCGCCAGGATACCGAAAAGGACTAAGCTGTGGTACGGAAGCAACATTGATGATTTGGGAGGGAAGATCCTTCTCTGAGAATAATTTTGTTTGGACCATTAATATCCACCATATTAAAAGAAGCGGAACCCAAGTACTTTTATAGTAATTGTATGTGAGCCGGAAGGGTTTGGATGGAAAAGTGTAGAAACATTTCTTGTTTCTCTGCCCAGATAGTCATATCAGCCCCTCAAACAAAACTAAACCCTTCGCCCTGAATGGTGAAGGGTTTAAAAGAGTTGGTACCCCGTAGGGGAGTCGAACCCCTGCCGCCTCCGTGAAAGGGAGGTGTCCTAGGCCACTAGACGAACGGGGCATGTGACTTGAGACCTCTTGAAATTACTTGAATCCGGGGCGCGGGTCAAGCCTTTTGGGGAGTTTTTCACAAAAAACCGAAGTGTTTACCGGGTAACCTCAGGCGGGCAGCGTATCTTCCACGGTTACCGCTACTTTTCCGGCCTCACGGATGGTCACATCAATGGTAATACGGTGTTTACCCTCCGGAAGCTCGGTATCCCTTACCAAAAGCTGCAATTTCTCGTTCAGTTGGATGTTAAGGGGATTGGTGTCTGACAGTTCGGAGGCTGGCATGGCCAGGTCACCCTTGCGCAGGCAAATTTGTTCCGCCAAAAACTCCGTGTCGTCCAGAGCGATGGCGTTAACCCGTGTGATCAGTCCGGGGCCGACAATATTTTTCAGGTCGAAGGCAATGCCCCCATCCTCGCGGCGAAGGCTGCCGCTGACGTAGATGCGCTTGAGCAGAAAATTGGGGATAACCGTCATACGTCCAGTGTAGCTTACCTACGGGTTTTGGTAAACACGCCGTAGGGTTTGAGGACGACCTGATCGTCTTCCGGTATGCAGGCCTTCAGGTTGATCATCGGGCTGAAGTTCATCAGGATCAGTTCCAGACAGTTTTTTTTCTCGCCGGTTGTCTGAAGAATGCCCTCCGGCAGGTAATACAGTGACTGGGCCTGGCATTTTCGCCAGTAACGCCCGATGAGGATGCCGTTGAGGTAGAGGTTGATCCGTTCGTAGTCCAGGCTGGCAAGCTGAACACCCAGGGGGCAGTGGAGATTTTCCGGCAGATCCAGCAGAAAATCTGTGCTGAGCCGCACCACCGGTGACTGCTTGGGGCCATGTTCCGTCAGGGCGTAACTGGAGAAGCCGACGGAGTAATAGACATCCGTGGTGACGTCCTGATCGTCGATGGCCAGCTTCAGCAGGCCCTGAGGCGTGCGGGCGTCATCGTGAAAACCCTTGGGGTGTCCCAGGCCGTCCACGAAGATGACCAGCTCTGCGGGTTCATCCGGTGCGTCCCGAACCAGCAGTTCCGCGGGAACCTTCACTGTCACCGGGATTGACGGCGGGTCGCCGTGGATCAGGGTCAGGTGGTGCCCCTCGGCCAGGAGCTTTCCGTTGAGGAACGCCCCCCAGATGTGGCGGGCGTCAATGGTGATGGTTTCCGGTTTTCCATGAATATGATACCGGTACCACGCGCTGCCCTCGTAGAAACCGTTGGTGTCAAAGTCGGCGCCCCGGTCTGATACCTTGAAGAATTCATGGTTATGAGTGAGGGCCGGGGCCAGATTCTCCGCCTTCCAGCGGGTCAGCCGGGGAATCTCCGGCTCCGAATAGGCTTTGGGGTTCTTTCCGGGTTCAAGCGTGCCGTCCGGGCGGATAATGAGCAGGGGATTCAACGGGTTTCTCAGTCCGTAATGGCCGTCCGACAGCCGTACGTCAGCGCCGACGAACAGGGTATCGTCCTCTTCCACCCACAGATGGTCAATCCGCTCAGTGCCCAGGATGAAAACGGTCTGTTCGCCAAGATGAACGATGGTCTCCTCGTGGGCATCGTGGGCGTCTACGGTAAGGATAACCCTGTGTCCTTCCATCTGCAGGTCATAGGGCACATCATGTCTGAGAAACTTCACGTCCTGCCGACTGGTTTCGATTTCGATGCGGGCCGGGCGGTTGCCCCGGAAGACAAGGATATTCTCATTCTGGTAGATCGGCTCTGCCGAGGCCAGAAGCAGCCGGTCGCCGCTCTTGAGATCGACATTGCGGGGCAGGATCAGGCACTCATGCGGATGCAGCGAGACGACAAGATCCGTATCCAGCATGACCTGGGCCGGGTTGCCGGTGAGATTGCGCAGGAAGATCCACTGTTCCTCCGGTCGGTTGGCATTTTGGCGCACCATGTAGAGGTATTCCGCCGGCTCGGCTATGATTTTCGGGGACTCGACCCGGTCTGTGGCTTCCAGGCCAAAGCTTTCCAGGAACAGGTTAATGGCCTTGGCCTCGTAAAGCCGCTCGGTGTTGACGCCCGCCTCGTTGATGGGAGCGCCGAAGTCGTAGGAGGTGTAGGTATCCGTGCTGCCGGTATAGTCCCAGTTGGTGCCGCCGATGGCCTTGTAGTGGTTGAAGAGGGTCAGTCCCTGGCCGACCAGGGTCTTGGTGGTCAGGCCGATATGCTCTCGCCCCAGGTGTTCGACGATGAGATCGTAGCCATAGCCCAGCCAGGTGCCGAACCAGCCGGCCTGAAGCTCCGCCACGAACAGGGGACGGTTTTCGCAGAAGGGCCGGAAGTTGGTCTCCACGTTGTCCAGAATGGAAAAGACGCCGTTGAGTTCGCGCCAGTTAGTTTCGAACGAGGTGACCGAGTAGTTGTCAAAGGCGTAGATATCTACCACGTCCTCGTAAAGCCCGGCGGCGTAAAGGTCATTGTGGAACAGGGGAACGGTGACGCCCAGTTCGCGGGTCATGTCGTAGAGTTCCTGAATGTAATCCGGCTCCACTTCAGACGTGGCATACTCGTTCTCAATCTGCATCAGGATCAGGCTGGGGCATTCCAGGATAATGGGCAGAATCTGCTCCCACCACTCCCGCACGTAGGCCATGTAGAGTTCACAGCGTTCGTAAGAGCCGTCTTCCCGGCGGTTTCTCAGCCGGACATCGTCCTTGGCCAGCAGCCAGCCCGGCAGGCCTCCGGCGGTATACTCGGCGTTGATGTAGGGGCCGGGGCGGGCGATGAGGTAGAGGCCCATCTCTTCTACAATCTTCAGCAGCCTGCGAATATCGCGAACCCCGGTGAAATCATAGACGCCGGGTTCGGGGCTGTGATAGGCCCAGCAGAAGTATAGATCCACCGTGTTGTACCCGGCGGCTTTCAGCTTGAAGAGCCGATCGCGCCAGAGTTTTTCCGAGGGCAGGCGGAAATAGTGCATGGCGCCGCTGCGAACAAAGACCCGGCGGCCATTGATGATGAGCGAATAACGATCGTAGGCGATGTCCATGCGTGCGCGTTCTTTCGAAAAGACGATCTTCAAAGACTTTCTTTGGGAGACGGCTTCTCTTATCATAAGGGCTAAAGGGCCGAACGGGTATCCCCGGCCCTGAAAAAAGCTTCGAAAAATCATGTCAGGGAGGAATTCGCAAGTGATGCGCCTTGTAAATCGCTGGACCATGACGCTGGCGCTCGTGGTTGCTTTGACAGGTTCTGTTTTCACGCCCTCGGCGGCGGATTGTCACGGGGCCGTTCCGGTTCAACCGGCGGATTCCGGACAGTCCCAGGCTTCGCATGCGGCTCTCTCCATTCTTGATCCCACAGATTTCAGGCTGGAGGAGACCCTGACCCTCTCTTTCCGCAACCGCTTCAAGGCGGTGCTGGAGGATGCCCGCAACTACCTGGAGGCGAACAGGCAACCCGATGCCGCGGTGGTGCTGGATCTTGACGAGACGGTGATGGACAACCGGGCGTATTTCATCATCCACAAGCGTTACATCCCGGATCTCTGGGATCGGTGGGTGTTGCGCGGCGAGGCCCCGGCCATTCCCGAAGCCCTGGAATTTCTCCGCTGGCTCAACGAACAGAAGGTCCATGTTTACTTCGTGACGGGGCGCACGGAGAAACTTCGGGACGTGACGGTTAAAAATCTGGCGGACATGGGTATAAGTGAATATGACGGCCTGTACATGAAGCCGGACGATTACGATCACGCGTCGGCAGCGAATTTCAAGATCGAGGCCCGTCGGGACATCGAGGCAAAGGGACAACCGGTTGTGCTGATCCTGGGCGACCAGGAGTCGGATCTGCGTGGCGGTTACGGCGAAGGTTTCAAGCTGCCTAATCCGATTTATACGATTCCCTAGCCTTTACGTGGGTGATTCGAGCAGGAAGCATCGGCTTTCCTGGCGGAAAATATGCCCAAAAAGCCTTTCAAGACTTGATTTATGGGTGTAATATGGGTTACAATACCTATTATCCTTGAACTTTTGATTTTCTATGGATAGAGAGACTACAATGCATCAGCAGGCAATTGGCCCCCATTCCTATCAATACGGGAGTATAGCTGATGTATTCGTTCCGAATTTCCTGGTATAACGAAAAAATCGAAGTGCGCATCCCCGAACTGTCCAAATTGCTGGCCGAAAGGCGGCAGAAACTCAACAGTAAGCACTGTGGCAAGGCAAAGACAGCCGAAAAGGACCTTCCACCGTCCGACAAAACGGAGACCAGTCATGAAGGCACGTTTCGAGAGCAAGAGTGAATCCCGGCCCGATCCCCTGTTTTCGTGGGATCTCGAAGCCGACGAGCTGGACGACGGCACCATTCTGGATATGCTGTTCCCGTTCCAGGACCGGGGCTATCACGAGGTCGCCTGGCGTTCCATATCTTAAACATTGCCCCTGCCCCATGGGTGTCCGCGGGCTGTGATATAACAGTGCTGTGAGCAGTTGTGACAACCGGACCAAGCTTTCGGGCCTGCGTGTCGTCGTGGGCCTGGCGCTCGTGTTCGCCGTTCTGCTGATGGCGGGCTGCGGCAGTCCCGGCGACATTGCCGGCGGACCGGCGGGGAACGTATTCCGCATGAACCTGGGGACGGAACCGCCGGATCTCGACCCCATCAGGATGACGGATCTCACCTCGTTCACGGTGGTGCAGAACATCATGCGCGGGCTGACCCTCATCGGCGAGGGTCAGGAGGTTGTCCCCGCCGTGGCCGAACGCTGGGACGTGAGCGCGGACGGGCTGACGTATACGTTTTATTTGCGCGAGAACGCCCAATGGAGCGACGGGAAGCCGGTGACGGCCCATGATTTCCTCTACGGCTGGCGGCGGGCGCTGACGTCCGAAAACGGGGCGGAGTATGCCTTTTTTCTCTTTGAGATCGAGAATGCCCGTAGCTTCTACGAGGGCAAAATCACCGATTTCTCCCAGGTCGGCGCCAAAGCCCTGGACGACAAGACGCTTCAGGTGAAGCTCGAACGCCCTGTCGCCTTCTTTTTGGGTCTGATGGCGGCGCCCGTTTCCATGCCCATGCGCGAGGACGTCATCGAAAAATACGGCGACCAGTTTGTTGAGGCGGGCCATTACGTGACCAACGGCCCTTACACCCTCGATACCTGGGTTCACGAGGAGCGAATCGTCCTCAGGCCGGACTCCCGTTTCTACGGCAACAAACCGAAGGTGGGCGCCGTGGTGATGTACATGATCAACGACGCCAACACCAGCGTGGTGATGTACGAGAACAACGAGCTGGACTACATCGAAACCACCACCAGCATTCCGTCTTTCGATGTGCGCCGCCTGCGGAAATTCCCGGAGGCGAAAGTCACCTCGCTGCACCGCATCAACTACATTGCCTTCAACACGAACAAGCCGCCGTTCGACGATCCGCGCGTTCGCCGGGCCTTCGCCCATGCGCTGGATCGCAGCTATTACCCCCGCCTGATGCAGGCGGGCGAGCAACCCATTGCCTCGTTCATCACGCCGGGGCTGGAGGGGTATAACCCGGACATCGGGCTGAAATACGACCCGGCGAAGGCCAAACAACTGCTAGCCGAGGCGGGATTTGCCGGGAATTTACCTGCTGAGAATTTTCCCAGGATAACGCTGGGCTACCGGACCATGTACGACATCCAGAAGGAGGCGGAGATCGCCCAGTTCCAATGGAAAAAAGATCTGGGCGTGGACGTGAAGCTCGACAACATGGAGTGGAAGGTCTACCTGAGCCGCCTGAAGCAGGACCCGCCCCATCTGTATAAACTCGGCTGGTTCGTGGATTACCCCGACGCCGACAGCTTCATGGCCCTGTGGATTGCAGAGAGCGGCAACAACTACACCCGCTGGCACAACCCCGAATACGACCGCCTCGTCAAAACCGCCGCCGTGACCCTCGACCCCGAAAAACGCCAGGCCTTGTATGATGCCGCCCAGCGCATTTTGCTCGAAGAAGAAGCCGTTCTCATTCCCCTCTACGTCGCCGAAAAAACCTACCTCCTCAAACCCTGGGTGCGGGGGTTCAAAATCAACGAGATCAACCTGATCAACCTGGATTCCCTCTCCGTGGCGGGTCAGACTGAGAACACTCCTTAAGGGTCTTTTCCGGTTCGGATATAATGGGGCCACCCGGTTGTCCCCTTGAGAGAAAGCAGGCGATCCGTCCCATGACTGACGAAACCGAGGTGAAAACCCCGCGCCGGACGGCGGACTTGATGTCCTCGCTGGTGCTGTTCCTGATCGGCATCCCCCTGAACCTGGGGATTGCCCTGGCCTCCGGCGTATCTGCCACGGCAGGGCTGATCAGCGGCGTGATTGGCGGCATCGTGGTGGGGATCATGGCGGGCTGCCCTCTGCAGGTGACCGGACCGGCCACCGGTCTGATTGCGATGGTCTGGCAGATCATCGAGCGCCATGGGCTGGAAAACCTGGGTCTGGTGGTCTTTCTGGCCGGAGTCATCCAGATCCTTATCGGCTACTTTCGTATTGGTCCCTGGTTTCGGGCGGTTTCCCCCGCCGTCATCCAGGGCATGCTCGCCGGGATCGGCGTCCTGATTTTCGCCAGCCAGTTTCATGTGATGATGGACGCCGTTCCTGAAACCGCCGGGATCGCGAACCTGCTGGCAATTCCCGGCACGATTTACGAAAGCCTTTTTCCGGGCCGGGATTCGGTACAGCATATCGCCGCTTTCATTGGCCTGATGACTATTGTGCTGGTCGTGGTCTGGAACCGGTTTGCCGTTGGCAGGATGAAGGTGATTCCCGGCGCCCTCATCGGCGTGGCCGTGGCGACGCTGGTCACCCAGGTTCTGAATCTGCCCATCACCTTCGTCATTGTCCCGGACAGCCTTTTTGACGATATTTCGTTTCTGTCTCCCACGCAGGCTTCACTGTTGATGGAGCCGTCGATCTGGCTTTCCGTCTTTGCCCTGACCTTTATTGCCAGCGCCCAGACCCTGCTGACCTCGACGGCGGTCAGCAAGCTGGCGCCTCATTCGCCCACCGACTATAACCGCGAGGTGATGGCCCAGGGCACGGGCAACGCCGTGGCCGGCCTGCTGGGAGTTTTGCCCATGTCGGGGGTTATCGTGCGCAGCGCCGCCAATGTTCAGGTTGGCGCCCAGACCCGGTGGTCCGCGGTGATGCATGGCGGCTGGATTTTGCTCTTCATCCTGTTTTTCGCCGCCTTCCTCCGGATGATTCCCATCGCCAGCCTGGCGGCGGTCCTGGTCTACACCGGCTGCAAGCTGGTCAATCCCAGGGCGGTGCGGGATCTGGCCCAGTTCGGCATGAGCGAGGTGGCCATCTACGGCGCCACGGTGCTGGCCATCGTGGTGACCGACCTGCTGACCGGGATTCTCATCGGCTTCGGCCTGGCCACGGCCAAGCTCAT